>NZ_CP050952.1:4800000-6119238 GCF_012272955.1 Rhodococcus sp. DMU1
CCGAATGCCGTCGAACCCCGCTTCGTGCAACGCCTTTGCCCACTGCTGGGTCAGCGGATAGTCGGTGGTGGTGAACATCTCGGAGGTCAATCCGAACTGGATCGCCCGGTTGGAGGTCGCATCGGCGAGACGCAGATCCCTACGGACAATCACCGTTGAAATGTCCCGCTTGACGAGTTCCGGACGTGGGATGACGTAGATGCCGCTCCACGCCTCGAGCAAGGTGATGAGCTCGGTTTCCGCGGTGTAGCAGGTTCCCTCGGACCCGGTGAGATCGAAACGGCCGCCCCCATTGCTGCTGAACCACCACGCCCCCAGGCCGGCGGCATGACTGCGGTAGATCGTCGTACGGGCAGCCAGCCCGGTCTCAGGGAACCGTCCCCGGAGTGTGTCCGGGGACGGTGGCGGTTTCAGGTGTTGTTGTGCGCGGGAAACATTCACGAAGCGAGCCGTTCCGACGCCTGGCGGGCGAGCTTCTCGACATCAGCACTGTCACCGTCGAGCAGGGCCTGCCGCGGTGTCCGGCCGTCGAGTTCGGGTTGCGCACTCGACATCCACGACGCAATCGTCCACGGTTCGACGTCGGCATGAGCCCAGGCGCCCAGGACGTTCTTGATCCCCGCGATCGGTCGGTAGCCGGCGGCAGTCTCGGTGAAGCCATCCGACCAGTAGCCGGCAGTGCCGTCCGCGGCGGTCAGACGCAACACGCGATTGTCCCTGACCCCCTGGCTGAGCGCCTGCTTCGACCAGCCGGTCACTTCGAGGGTCTGCTTGTGGGTCAGGATCGGGCCGATGTGCTTTTCCCACGCTCGGCGCGCTTTGAGGCTCGACAGCATACGTCTCACGCCGTCGGCCACGTACCGCGCGTCGTCGTCGCTGAGCTGTTCCGCGGCCATCCCGCTGGCGTCCAGCTGGTCCTCGACAACCTTCTTCAGTGGAGTGCTCATACCTCGATCGTCCTCGGTCAAGTAGGTCAAGTCAAGTAGGTCAAGGGGACGTGGGCTGCACGTTCGGCGAGGCCGCGCCGTGATCAAGCCCTCACCGAGCCCCCGACCTCCGTGTCCACTGGTTCAGGGGAATCTCAGGCAGGCCGCTGCGCCGGCGACGCGCGGCATCGGTCCCCCGCGGTCGCTACCCTGACACCGCACTCGCGACAAGTATGGAGGACCAGTGAGGCGCCTGACCGGTCGGTGGCGGATCGTGGAGATGGACCTGTGGGACCGCGACGCGATCGACCTCGTCGAACCCGGTTTCATCGAGCTCGCCGCCGACGGGACCGGCCAGTTCGGCTTCATCGCCGTCCGCGGCTGGATGGACTGCCGGACCATCGAACGCGACAGCCGCACCGCCGTGGGGTTCAGCTGGGACGGCGACGACGAAGGCGACCAGGTCAGCGGCCGCGGCTGGGCCGCCCTGGCGCAGGACGCCACACTCGAGGGACACCTGTTCATCCATCGGGGAGACGACTCGGGTTTCCGGGCGGAGCCCTACGACCGCGCCGATCGGCGGGAGGGGCGATGAGTGAGTACCAGCACTACGAGTTCCTCACCGTCGACCGGCCGTTGGACGAGCGTCAGCAGGCCGAAGTGCGTTCCCTGTCCACCCGCGCGAGGATCACGGCCACCAGCTTCGTCAACGAGTTCCACTGGGCAGCTTCCGGGACGATCCGAACCGGATGATGGAGCGCTACTACGCCGCGCACCTGTACCTGGCCAACTGGGGAACACGGCGGATCCTGCTCCGCCTTCCGCGCGGCCTGCTCGACCTCGACGTCGTCGGGGACTATTGCGTCGACGAGCGGGTAACTACCTGGACCACGAGCGAATTCCTCGTGCTGGACCTGACCAGCGAGGACGAGTCCGGCGACGTCGATTCGGACGCCGGCGCACCGATGTCACCCGTGCCGCCCCGGACTGGCCACCCTCAGCGCGGCGCAGCGCGCCCTGGCCGAACTTCTCCGCCTCGACGATGACCTGCTCGCCATCGCGGCCCGCACGAGCGCACCGTTCGACTCCTGCTGCGGGTCGCCGAAAATCACACGGTGACCGTCCGGATGGAGATGCTTCGTCGATTCCACAACGGAGCACACCACAAACCTGCCCGCCCCACCTCGCCGGACCGTGGCCGATCTTCTCGAGGCCGCGGCGCGTCGCCGAGGCGACCATGAGCGCCGGGCAGCTGCCCGGCGCGCCGGGGAGGAAGCCCGCCGGCACAAGGCCCGTGGTCTCGCATCGACGCGATGATCGCCACCCGAAAGTCCGGCGAGTACGACGCCGCCGCCGCACTGCTCACCGATCTCCGGACGCTCGCCGAACGCGACGCCGACGTGACACCTTCACCCAGCGCATCCTGGCACTACGTCACACGCATGCGCGCAAACCACGCCTCATCGAACGTCTCAACCGGGCAGGCCCATGACCCGGCACCAATCCGGGAAGTCGGCGAAGGCCGCCGACCACCTCGACGCCGCAGTGTCGGATCTGTTGGGGTTCAAAGTATTTCCCAAACAGATCTGGAAGCAGATCTGGAGCAATCATCCGCAGGGAGCGCCTCAACAAAAGAAGTCCGTAGGAGAACCAATGTGGTCGGGATCTTTCCGGATCGTACCGCGTTGATCCGTCTCGTCGAGGCGGTGCTCGCGGAGCGAGCACGATGAGTGGATCGAAGGGCGCCGCTACCTCGGACTGGATGTGCTCGCCCGCTCCCGTACCAACACGGCCGAAGAACCGTGACTGAACCCGCCGAGGAGGTTGCACCGGCCTTGACTACCTGACCTCCCGCCGAGGAATCACGCGGCGACGTCGTACACCACCTCACGGGACTTGGCCCCTCGCCGGTGACTCGCACCTCGTGTCACTTTCACGTCCTCCTGGGTACCAGCGGTTGCGGCCGGGATGCGAACTGCCGACGATAGGCGGTGGGTGAAGTCGCGAAGGCGGAGGTGAAGTTCTGCCGGAAGGTGGCGCTGCTGCCGAAGCCGCACGCGGACGCGACGGCATCGATGCTCCAATCCGTGGTTTCGAGCAGAGCGCGTGCCTCCTGCAGTCGGCGCGTGAGAATCCAACGTGCCGGCGTGGTGCCGGTGGCCTGCCGGAAGTGCCTGACAAAGCTGCGCCGGCTCATCCGGGCCCGATCCGCGAGTCGATCGACCGTAAGCGGTTCGTCGAGCCGGGTCAGCGCCCATTCGAGCACCTCGGCGATCGCGTTGTCGGTGGCGGGCCGCGCGAGGGGACGTTCGATGTACTGTGCCTGTCCCCCTTCTCGGTGCGGAGCCACGACCAGGTATCGGGCCACCCGGGTGGCGATCGCCGACCCGAGGTGTTTGCGGACCAGGTGCAGACAGGCATCGATCGCCGAGGCCGTACCTGCGGACGTGAGGACGTCGTCGTGGTCGATATAGAGAACCGAGGAGTCCACCTCGGTGCCGGGGCAGCGTTCGGCGAGCAGCGGCATCGCCTCCCAGTGGGTGACCGCCGCACGACCGTCGAGCAGCCCGGCGTCGGCGACGGCGAACGCCCCCAGGCACAACCCGGCGATCACCGCACCCCGCGCATGTGCCTGGCGCAGCTGTCTTTTCAACTCTGCACCGATCAGCCTCGGGGGCATCGGCCACGACGGGACGATGACGATGTCGGCCCAGTCGACCGTCTCGGGTCCGGTCACCTCACCGATCGGGTATCCCTCGGCGGTACAGACCGAGCCGGCCCGGTCCGACCACAGCCGGGTCTGCCAGTCGGGGGCCGGACCGAGACGGCGCACTTCGGCGAACACCAGCAACGGTGCCGCGAGGTGGAACATGGTGATCCCGTCGAAGGCGTAGACAGCGATTCGCATCCTGTTCTCCCGAGTTGGCCCGATCTCATCGAAAGTATGCATTCGTGCCACTTCCGGCCAGGGTAGACCTGCCGAACAATCGGGCAGTGAGGCGCTCACCCCGTGGGCGCGACACCCCGAATGATTTCCCAGGGAGGAAACCCGTGACCGCACCCCGCCGTGCCCTCGTCGTTGTCGACGTCCAGCAGGAGTACTTCGACGGACCGCTCGAGATCCAGTACCCGCCGCGCGAGCAGTCGCTCGCCAACATCGAGGCCGCCCTCGACGCTGCCGCCGCCCACGACGTCCCGGTCGTAGTCGTTCAGCACCGTATGCCCGACGGAGCCCCCGTCTTCGTCGAAGGTTCGCGAGGATGGTCGCTGCACCCGAATCTCGAGCGGCGCATCGACCCGACGTGCAAACGCGTGCACAAGCAGTACGCGAGCGTGTTCGCCGGCACCGACCTGGCCGGCTGGTTGCGCGCCCGCGAGGTGGACACCGTCACGATCGTCGGATACATGACCAACAACTGCGATCTCGCCACCGCCGCGGAGGCCGAGGCGCTCGGATTCGCCACGGAGATCCTCTCCGACGCCACCGGTGCGATCCATCTCGCGAACGCCGCCGGGCAGGTCTCCGCGCAGTCCCTGCACACCACCCTGATGGTGCTGCTGCAGTCCAACTTCGCCGCGGTCACCACGACCACCCAGTGGATCGAGGCCGTGCAGTCCGGCTCGACGCTACCCAAGAGCAACCTGGTCGAATCCGCCCTCGAGGGACGCTCGGCATCCGCGCTCGCCTGACGACCACCCCACGCCCCGGGGCAGCCCGGTCGCGGAGGAGACGGCCGGCGCGTCGCGCTGGCAACTCACTGACAGGCTCGGCTGACCGGCTCGGCGGGGCCGGTGTGCTTCACATGCACCGGCACCCCGGGCCTGCTCCACCGACGTCGTCGCGGCGGCGGATCCCGGACGTTCAGCGGTTCTTGCTGTCCTTCTCGGCTTGCCGGCGCGCCCCGGCGGCGATGGTCGACGCCTCGTACTTCTTGCGGCCGGCCGAGTTACGGGTGGCGTCGACGCGGGTCTTGCCCTTCGACCGCACCTTGCCCTCGGCACCGACATCCTCGGCGGGCGCGGCGGCATCCGAGCGGGCGCGAGCGAGCCGTTCCTGCTTCAGCTCCTCGGCCGAGCGGCGGGCCACCGCCCCCAGCTGGCGGCTGACCCGGGCCAGCGCATCCTCGAACACCTCCGCCTTGCCGGCGTTCCGCTCGTTCGCCGACTTACCGGCCGCACGAGACTTTTTCGCGCCGACCTTCTCGGCACCCTGCCGGCGGTAGAGCTTGACGTACTTGTTGCGGGATCGGCGGATACGGGTGTGCAGATCGATCAGGCCGTCCTCGTCGAGATCTGCCATCTCCGTCTTCTTCGTCTGCCGCACCAACACGAATTCGTCCTCGGACAGCGAGTTCACCAGCTTTGTCATGACCGATTCCGTTCGTCGCACCAGTCCTGCACAGGTGTCGGCATCGTATCCACCTCGGCCCGGCCACCGAGGCCGTTCCAACCGATCCGCCGCACTCCGGCAGGCGCAGCGACGGGTGCGCGATTACCCGGCCGCGGGCGGGGGTATGCGCGAGGAATGTGGTTCCGGGCGGTGTCCGTGAAGTTCGAGACCGACGGCGGCCCCGGGGCCCGGGGGCGACGGGGACCGATCTCCTCCGTACTGAAGCGTCGACAGGTGTTCGTCGAAGCGGTGCGCTCCCGGCTGTGGCCCGTCCCGGCGGCCGCGGTGCTGCTGGCCGTGCTGGCCGGCATCGGCTTGCCCGAGCTCGACGCCGCCCTCGATGACCGGCTGCCACCGACGGTGGCGGGATACCTGTTCGGGGGCGGTGCCGACGCCGCCCGCGAGGTACTGAGCGTGATCGCCGGCTCGTTGATCACCGTCACGGCGCTGACGTTCTCGCTGACACTGGTGACCCTGCAACTGGCCAGCAGCCAGTACTCCCCGCGGTTACTGCGCACCTTCGCCGCCGACCGTGTCATCCAACGCACCCTGGCGCTGTTCCTGGCGACGTTCATCTACGCGCTGACCGTGTTGCGCACCGTCCGCAGCGCCACCGACGGCACCGACGGCACCGCGTTCGTCCCGCAGATGGCGGTGACGACGGCATACCTGCTCGCGGTGGCCAGCGTCGTCGCGCTGGTGCTGTTCCTCGGACATCTGGTCCGGCAGATCCGCGTCGAAGCCGTGCTCGAGCACGTGCGGGCCGACACCTGCGCCACCGCCACCCGTCTCCTGCCTCCCGCACGCCGGGACACACCTGCCGTGCCGGTGCCCGCGCCACCGCCGCACCCGCACCTCGTCGAAGCGGCCTCGTCCGGATTCCTCGTCGAGATCGACGAACACGCCCTGCTCACCGCGGCGGAGCAGGCCGAGGCGGTGGTGTGGGTGGACCGCCCGGTGGGCAGCCCGGTCCTGGCGGGCACACCGGTCGCGTTCTCCTGGTCCGTCCGCCCGCAGGAACCGTTGACCGAGGACGCGGCGCACCGGCTGAGCGAACGGGTACGCGCGGCGCTGCGCACCGGCAGCGAACGCACCGCCGTCCAGGACATCGGCTACGGACTGCGGCAGTTGACCGATGTGGTGGTGCGGGCCCTCTCGCCCGGGATCAACGATCCCACCACCGCCGTGCACGGACTGATCTCGTGCACCGCGGTCCTCGCCGACCTTCTCGACCTTCGGCTCGGCCCGTACACCCAGTGCGACGAGCACGATCGGGTACGGGTGGTGCTGGCGCGGCCGACCTTCGCCGAGCTGCTGGAGCTGGTGTGCACCCAGCCGCGGCTCTACGGCGCCGACGATCCGATGGTGCTGGACGCGCTGCTGTCGATGCTACGGGAGCTGGCATGGAAAGCCGCCACCGGCGAGCAGCGCACGGCGATCACCGACCAGCTCGATCGCCTGCGCGAGCATGTCACCGACCACGACACCGTGACCCGCCGGCACCTCGACCACCTCGCCCGGCAGGTGGGCGAGGCCCTCGAAGTGCGCTGGGCAGGGCGCCGTCCTACCTGACGTGTGCCGTCGCTTCCGCGGCGTCGCTGGCGGTCGCCGCGGGGCCGGCTCGTCGGTGTCACCGCGGCGCTGCGAAGCCGCCGGCCACCTCACAGGAGGCCGCCGCCCTCGGGTGATCCGCCCCCATCGACCGCGTTTCGGTCTTCGATTCCACTTCCCGCCCCTCGGGCGAACTGTTACAGTCACCACAGTCATTGATTGATCGCTTGATCAGTAGAGGTAACCGCGCTTCGGCGGTGGGAGGCAGAGCATGACGCACAGCGATGTGCCGGTGGCGGTGATCGATCGCGCCGCCCGGCTGCTGGAGGCATTCCGCGACAGCGAGCGGCTCACGTTGGCCGAGCTCACCCGCCTGACGGGCATGCCCCGCTCGTCCACGCATCGCCTGCTGACCCAGCTCGTCGAGATCGGCTGGGTGCGACGGGACGCTCCCGCGTATGCGCTGGGCACGAAGATGCTCGAGCTCGGGTCCCTCGTCCAGCACAACGACACCCTGCACCGGGCCGCCCTGCCCGTCATGCACGAACTGCACGGCAACACCGGTCTCGTCGTCCACCTGGCGGTCCTCACCGGCGCCGAGGTGCTGTATCTGGAGAAGGTGGGCGGCCCCTATTCGATGCGCATCCCGTCGCGCGTGGGCGGACGTCAGCCGGCACACTGCACCGCGTTGGGCAAGGCGCTTCTGGCACAAGGAAGAACCGACCTCGACGCGCTGTTCGCCGAGCGCCCGCCGACGGCCCGGACCCGCCACAGCGTCACCGACCCGAACCGGCTGCGCCGCGAGCTCGCCCGGACCCGGGAACAGCACGTGGCGCACGACCGCGACGAGGCTGCCCCGGGCGTCTCCTGTGTCGCGGCGCCGATCGGTCACGCCGGCAAGTGTGTCGGCGCGATCTCCGTCAGCGGCCCCACCTCGTCGATCCGCCCCGCTGCCCTGGCGGGCCCCGTGCGCGTGGCCGCCCTCACGACGTGGCGTCGCCTCACCCGGCTCCGGTCGGCGGACTCCCAGCACGCCGTCTGAGGCTCTACTGATCGTTTGATCAATGGATGTGCCACAATGGACCGGCCGTCGACGACCGAGCCCCGAGGAGTGCCATGGATCCGCACGAGCGCCGCCGCCAGATCCTCGACAGATCCGCACAACTGTTCGCCACCAAGGGAATCGCGGCAACCACCATCCGGGAGATCGCCGACGAGGTCGGGGTCTACTCCGGGGCGCTCTACCACTACTTTCCGTCCAAGGAAGCGATCGTCACCGAACTGATCCGCGAATACATCGAGGACCTGTCCGCCCGGTGCCGCGAGATCACGTCCCGAACCCTGCCGCCGGTCGAGCGGATCGAAGCGCTCGTCCTGCTCGCCCTGACCACCTCGGAGAACTACCGGGGCGCCACGACGATCTGGCAGCGCGAGGGCGAGTACATGCGGGACCGCCTCGTCGAGGCGGACCTGGCCGAGATTGCCGACGAGGTGGAGAAGGCGTGGCGGGAGGCCATCGCCGAGGGTGTCACCGGGGGAATCTTCCGGGACGACATCGATCCGGAGGTGTTCTACCAGCTGATCCGCGATGCCGTCTGGCAGGCACCGCGCTGGCACCGACCGAGCGCGCAGCGCTCCAATGCCGACCTCGCGCACGAGATCACCCGGATCTTCGTCGACGGCTTCCGGCCGCGCACCGGCTGACGACCGCCGCCGGCCCGCGCCGGACCGGTACGGCTCGGCGCGGGCCGGCGCTCGCGGGTCAGCCGCGCAGTGCCATGGTCTCGTCCACTTCCCTCTGCCAGTTCTCCAGTGCCCGACTGGTATCCACCTCGAATTCGAAGCGCTGCACCATCTCCGGAGTGACGTCCTCGACGTCGACGAAGAACTGGCTGTACCAGCGACGCAACTGGTAGACCGGGCCGTCCTCCTCGGTCAACAGCGGGTTCTCGATGCGGGTCTTGTGCTTCCAGATCTCGACGTCCTGCTTGAACTGCGTCTCCACACCCTCGGTGAACATCGTCGCCATCGCGGCGGCTTCCTCGTCCCCGACTCCGTCCACCTTCTTGACGATGGTCCCGAACTGCAGCACGAACGAGTCCTGCGTGACCGGGTAGTGGCAGTTGACGAGCTTGGTCTCGACCGTCACGTCTCCGGCGACCGTGTAGACGGTGTCGAGCATGAAGGACGGTCCGTAGTACATCGCGTCCGAGATCGTCTGCGAATCCGGCAGATCCAGCTGCACACCCGTCTTGATGTCGTCACGGCCGGTCGAACGCATGTGCTGTGCGGCGATGTGGCCCTCGAAGACGTTCTTGAAATATTGCGGCATCTGGAAGTGCACGTAGAAGAAGTGCGCCATGTCGACGACGTTGTCGACGATCTCCCGGCAGTTCGACCCCGTCACGTGGAAGGTGTTCCACGTCCACTCGCTCCACGCGTCCGTCCCGTAGTCCGGGATCCCGGGGATGGTCACGTCCGCCGGCGGCGGGTTGCCCTGCGGGTCGTTCCACACGAAGAGCAAGCCGTTGCGTTCCATGTTGATCCAGGACTTCGTCCTGGCGATCTTCGGGGTGCGGCGGGCGTACGGCACCTCCGCGCACCGGCCGTCGCCGCCCCACCGCCAGTCGTGGAACGGACACGCGATCGTGTCGCCCTTGATCTCGCCCCGGGCCAGATTGCCGCCCATGTGCCGGCAGAAGGCGTCGAGGACGTGCAGGGCGCCCTTCGAATCCTCGAAGACCACCAGGTCGGTCCCGAATACCTTGATCTGATGCGGCTTTCCGTCGTGGAACGTCTTCGCCAGTCCGAGGCAGTGCCAGCCGCGGGCGTACCGCGTCGGGTTGCTGCCCGTCTCGATGCTCCGAACCTCGATGGTCTCGGGTTCAACAGTCATGAAGTCCTCCAGGTGATGTGCTTCCGGGTGCGGCGACGGACGCCGGACCGACTACGGTTCGACCCGCTGCGAGGGCACGAGCCGGCCGTCACGCACGGCTCGATCGACCGACTCGTGCAGCGCTCCGCAGCGGGGCAGGTAGGTCGTGGTCTCCCCCGGACGGGCCGCCGCGGCGAACTCGCGGCAGGTGTCGCGGGCCGGCCCTGTCCACTGAATGCTCGTGTGCACGGGGCTGTACTTCGCCACGAACACGGTGTTGCCACACGCATGACAGTCGAGCGACTGCATCGATCACTTCCTTCCTCGGGTACCTCGAGCGTAGGAATTTCCCCGCGCTGTGGCTGCGGGGTGTCAGCTCAACGGGACACCTTTTCCGAGGCGGGATTCGGGACCGGGGTCAGGACGCATCGCGTGCCGGTGTGCGTGCCGGCGAGGTCGGTGGCTCCGCCGAGCAGAACGAGCGGGGCGCGCACCACCGCTCACCGGTCGGCGATTTCGCGAAGGTGATGCCCCAACCGGTCACGCACGGCGTCCGACTGTTCGGCAAGCTCGCACCGAAGGTCTACCCGTATCGGGACCTGCATCTCCTGGAACAGGCTCCGCAGTTCCTGCCCCTCAGACGTCCCGCTGGGGCAGGATCTCGACGTACCCGTCGGTTCCGTTCACGCGGATCTGTTGCCCGTCGCGAATCAACCGGGTGGCACCCTCCACACCCACGACGGCCGGCAATCCGTACTCCCGCGCGATCACCGCCCCATGGGTCATCACTCCGCCCACCTCCGTCACCAGGCCTTTGATCGCGACGAACACGGTAGTCCAGCTCGGATCGGTGTAGGCGGTGACCAGGATGTCGCCCGCCTCGAGATCGGCCTGCGCCATATCCGACACGACACGGGCTCGCCCCTCGATACTCCCGGCGGACACCGGCGTACCGGCCAGCGCTCCAGGCGGGACGCCTTCGCGCCGATACCTTCCGGCGACGACCTCGCCGTCCGATGTGAACACCCGGGGCGGCGTGAGCGCCTGGTACGAGCGGAATGCGGCCTTTCTCTCACGGATGAGCTGGTCACACGATCGGTGCGTGAGCACGACCTCGCGCAGCTCGTCGAACCTCAAGTAGAAGATGTCTTCCTTGCGGCGAAGCACACGCGCCTGCACGAGCCGCTCGGCCTCGCCCAACAAGGCTTGCTTGTATACAAAGTAGCGGCTGACCATGCCGTATTTCGGATACTCCCGATACCCGGAGAAGGCGCGGACACGGTCGATCATCCGCTTGGCCTCATAGGCTTTTCGCTCTCCGTCCGGCAAGGCGCGCAGACGCTCCAGCAACTGGTGTTCCTTCTTGCGAGCCTCTCGCCGCCCGTGCTCGAAGCGTCGCTTTCCAGCGCCCGGCCCGAAGTTTCTGATGTTGCTCATGAGCATCGGCACCAAGGTGGTGGGGCGTTCGCTCCAGCGCGGTCTCGTGATGTCGATCTCGCCGACGCAGCGCATGCCGTGCTTGTCGAGGTAGGCCTCGATCGCCGCGCGCGCCTGCGGGCCGCCGGCGCGTTTCGCCAGCTCGTCGAGGAAGCTCCCCTCCTCGAAGCCCGCGTCCTCGACGTGCTGCAGAAAGGCCACCACGTCCGGGTGCGGCCGGATCGCGTCGGCCACGCCCACGAGCGCCAGGCCCATCTCCGACGTGACGTTGCGCGGGACCGATTGCGTGAGCGTGTCGGCTGCGTTCTTCTCGCCCAGCCAGGCCTGAAGCCGATCGTTGAGCCACCAGGCTGCTTCCATCGCCGCCGTGATCACCTGGTGGCTCCGCGGGTCGAACAGGATCCGCCTCAGCTCCTTGAGGTCGGCCGAGATGAAGTCGAGCAGCGCCGCTCCGGACTTGGCCCGGATCTCGCGCTTCAACATCGCGACAGAGGCCTGGCTCTGCGCCATCAACTCGGCGACGATGCCTTCGTCGGCCTCGATCAGGGCAGGTGCATCGCCGGCCGGTACACCGCCGACCCCGTCGTCCGGACACCACCTGATGAAGTCGACGCGTTCGACGATGGTCGCCAACGCATCCCCGAGAAGCGGATCGGACTTGCCGAGAGCGTCCAGCAGTCCCGTTCTCTTCACCGGCGAAGCCAGAGCCTGGGTGACATCGACGAACAGCCGACCTCCCGCCTCCCTCGTGGGTGCCGGACTCGTCAGTTGCCACAGGGAGATCCCCAGGGGCTTCATCGGGTCGGTCATCATCTGCTGGTGGCCGACAGAGACGTACACACGGTTCTCCCCGTCGTCGACCACGGGGACCGGGAACAGCGTGGTGATCGGGCGACTTTGCACGATTCGGAAACCGTCGTCGACCAGGCACCATTCGATGTCCTGAGGACTGCCGAAGTGCGCTTCGATTCTTCTGCCCAGCCGCTCGAGTTGCACAATTTGCTCATCTGTCAGCACCGATCGGTTCTGCTGCTCCTGCTCGATTCCCCGCATGTGCGTGCCACCGGCTGGCGCTGCTTGGGCGGCGCGTTGTTTGGTGGCGACGGTCCTGTCCGTGACTTTGCCGTCGCGCACCTTGTAGACGTCCGGGTTCACCAAGCCGGAAACGAGGGACTCGCCGAGTCCGAAGCCTGCCTCCACCGACGCGACCTTCCGATTGGAGGTGATGGGATCGGCCGTGACCAGAATCCCGGCCGCCCACGGGAACACCATCCGCTGGACAACCACCGCCATGTGAACCTTCCGCTGGTCGAAACCGTTGCGCAGACGGTAGGTGACGGCTCGCTCGGTGAACAACGAAGCCCAGCACCGGCTCACGTGCCGGAGAATCGCCGCTGGGCCCGAGACGTTCAGGTACGTGTCCTGCTGACCGGCGAAGGATGCGGTCGGCAGATCCTCGGTCGTCGCGCTGGATCGGACCGCATATGCGGCTTGTTCACCGAGCCGGGCGAGAGAGCGGACGATCTCCGACACCACATCGTCAGGGATGACGCACTCTTCGACCGCACGGCGGATCTGCGCACTGAGCACGCGGATCGAATCGCGATCCGCCGCCTCGAGACGCGACAATCGATCGAGCCGATCGTCGAGGGACGGCACTTCTGCCACGACCCGCCGGAAGGCGTCAGTCGTCACGCAGAACCCCGCCGGCACACGTATGCCTTCGATTCGCGACAGCTCTCCGAGGTTCGCGCCCTTGCCGCCGGCGACCGCAACCTGCGTCCGATCGATCTCCCGGAAGTCCAGTACATATCCCATTCCCCTGCCCCTCACCTGTAGGTTCCGGCGTTCCGCAGGCGATTATCGGCCACAATTCCGGGCCTCATGAGAGCCTCGAATCGTGTATAACGTAGAAGGGGGGCAGGGACAGCACACCGTCGTGGCGGACCGATATGCCCCGGCATGGTTGATCAGGGCGGAACATCCCTTCGGCCTTCTCCGCCTTGATGATTCGATTGCACACGGCCACGGGACCGAGCCGGGCCGGACCGGGCCGGTGCGAGCACATCGGGCATCTGCACGTTTCTCTCTTCCGCGACAAGGTACGAGTAGCGATGTCCGTCGCACGTCTCAGCGCATCAGCGCTTGACCGCCGTCGACGGGGAGCGAGTGACCGGTGATGTACCGTGCCGCCGGACTGCACAGGAAGACCACCGCCGGACCGATGTCGGTTTCGGGGTCGCCCAGCCGCCCGAGCGGCACGGTGTCGAGATACGCCCGCGCTTCGTCCGGACTCTCCTGCGCCCACACCTCGAGGGCGGATGAATTGGCCAACGGGAGAATCGCATTGACTCGAATCCCGTCGGCGGCCCACTCACACGCCGCCGTGCGGGTGAGGACGCGGATCGCCTCCTTGGCGGCCGCGTAGCCACCGTATCCGGACGGGTCCCAGCGCACCCCCGCCGCGGACCCGAGATTGACGATCGAGCCGCCGCCCTTCAGATGCGGGTGACACGCCCTCATCAGCCGCAGTGTCGCGGTCGGCCCGGAATCCATCCCCCGCTGATAGACCTGTTCGTCGAGGTCGAGCAATCGTCCGTGGACCGTCGACTGGGCGTTGTTCACCAGGATCGACAGGCCGCCGAATCGCGCGATCACCCGCTCCACCAGGAGATCGATCCCGGCCGCATCGGTGACATCGCACACGAAGGCGGCAGCGCGGCCGCCGCGCTCCTCGATCTCCGCCGCCACCTTCTCGATCTTGTCGGCCGTCCTCCCCACCACGGCCACCCGGGCTCCGGCCGCAGCCAACGCCAGGGCGATGCCGCGTCCCACCCCCTGACCCGCTCCCGTCACCAGCGCCGTCTCACCGTTCACAGAGTTCACGTCCGCCTTCCTTGCTCGGGACCGCACACCGCTGTGCGCGCTCATTGAGTAATCGATCAATCAATTACGATCGATGATGCCGGTTGCGACCGGACCCCGGTAGGTGTACCGGCGGGTAACTTCTGGCACCCGCGGACGTCCTTGCGTTGCGATGAGACCCTGGCAGCTGTGGAAATGGTGATCGCGGTGAATCCGGAGCCGGCGTCCAAGCTGGGCTACCTGCTGCGGGTACCCCTCGACGGCGGGCTGGTGTTTCGCACCTCGGGAACCTGGCCGCGCACGAAGGCGCTGTACTGCCATCCGGTGCCGATCGACGAATGGCCCGACGACCCCGAGGTGGTCGAGCGGGTGGCCGTGCGGTCGTGTGCGCGGCGCGGCGCGGCAATCGATCTGGTACTCGATCGGGGCCGGGAGAACCGATCGCAGATCGTGTACACCACCGCGCGCGGGCGCGAGGTGGTGTTCTGGCAGTCCCCGCGGACCCGCAAACAGGCCCGGCCGAACGTGCGCACACCCACCGCGCGGGCCGCCGGCATCGCCGAGCTGCCCATCGTCGTCGACTCGCACGAGCGTTACGCCTACCGGTTCGCCGACCAGCAGGTCGGGCTCACCAAACGCGCACTGCCGTGCGGGGACTACGGGGTCTTCCTCGAGGACCGCCTCGTGGCCTCGGTCGAACGCAAGTCGGTGCCGGACCTGGTCTCGAGCCTGACGAACGGCACGCTGCGCTACGCGCTGGCCGAACTGGCGGCCCTACCGCGGGCCGCGATCGTGGTCGAGGACCGGTACTCGGCGATCTTCGCGCTCGAGCGGGTGCGGCCGGCGACCGTCGCCGACGGCCTGGCCGAGTTGCAGGTGCGCTGGCCGAACGTGCCGATCGTGTTCTGCGACAACCGCGCCCTGGCGGAGCAGTGGACCTACCGCTATCTGGCGGCGGCCTACGTCTGGGCCGAGGCAGAGAACACGGCGATCGCCCGCATTGCGGCACCGCGCCCGGTCGACGCGCCCGCTGCCGAATCCGGGGACATCGCCGAATCCGCGAGCGGCGCCGGGGAGGGGGCACCGCCGGCGCCGTCCACCGCCGAGGTTCGGGCCTGGGCACGTGCCCAAGGCCTCCCGGTGCCGGATCGGGGCCGGCTCCGTCCCGACATCTGGCAGGCGTGGAGCTCGGCTCACCCCGAATAGCGACCCCGCCCCGAGCCGGACCGCATCGACGACGCCGGCACCGGGGCGGGCGGTCACGGCCGGCGCCTGCCCGGACGGCTCAGGACCCATGTACCAATCCGACTGCGGCCCGGATAATCTCGCTCCTCGCTTCCGCCGAACTACCGACGCCGACCGTCGAGTGGACAATGGCCGCACCTTCCACCAGGCTGACCACGGTCGCCGCGACCGCGAGGCTCCGCGACCGGTCGAGATCGGGGCGAACGCAGGCCACGAGGTCGGCCACGTGACCGACGTATCCGGTGTAGAAGTCGCGGACGACCGCGGCCGTGCTCTCGTCGCTCATGGCAATGGCCCAGACCTCCACGAACAACCGCACGCACGACGGATCGTCCTGCTCTGCGAGCAGGATCTCGAACAGACTCGTCGTCTCCAACCTGGTCAGGGCCGGCTGCTCACCCCGTTCCTCGACCGGCCCCAGTGCGGACGAGAGCCGCTCGAGCGAGCGCTGCAGCGCCCGCTCGAGCACAGCCCGGATCAGATCGGCGCGAGTCGGAAAATAGTGCTGGAGGTGCCCGATACGCACGCCCGCCGCAGCGGCAAAGTCACGCAGAGACGCATCGGCGTTGCCGCGGGTCGTGAGTACCCGTTCGGCGGCATCGAGCAGTTCGGCCTGCCGTTGGCCGCCCTTCGTCGAGATCATTCCCGCAATACTTCCACTCCGTGCTCGGGTAGCGATCGCAGGATCGAGGCCGGATCCGGATGCAGCTCGGGGTAGGTGACACCGGGCACCGACCCCGTCGGATCGAGCACTCTTCGCAAACCGAGGAAGCCGCCGAGCGCAGTCAAGTGGGCTTGGCCTCGCGGATCGACGACCGTTGCCGATGTCCTTCCCCCCTCGCCGTCGACGTCGACCCGGATCTCGGCGTTCCCTCCCTCGCCGGGCGAGTACAACAACGACCGGCGTACGGATGTCCACCGGTCCCCCTTGCCCCACCTGAACAACCCGGCCTTCTTCGCTGCGAGCAACGCCGTGGTGGCCGCGCCCGAGCTGAAGCCGATGCGTGTGGACACGGTGCCGACATCGAGGGTGATCGGCAGCGTCAGCTGTTCGGGGGTGTCGATTCGGACCACCTTGGTGCGCGACCCGGCGATATTCACGATCCGCGGATCTGTCAACGGCGCCACCGTCACCGGTAGTCCGCCCCGACGAACCTCGTAGTCGTATCCGAGCCGATCCATGAAGTCGACCGAATCGATGCCGGCCATGTCGTTCATGTCCCAGCGAACTGCGATATCGACCGAGGCGGCATCTCCGCCGCGCTCGGCTATCAGGGCAGCGGCTACCACACTCGTGATTCCGCCCATCCACGCCGACGAGAAGAGCACCGGCGCACGTGGCTTCATCACGGCTGCAGCGGCGATGGCGCGGGTCATGCGGCTGGTCCATCGCGTGATGTCGACGTACGGAACGCCCGCGCCGACCGCAGCCGTCAAGACCCGGTCGATCGGATCGTTGACCGTTCCGATCACCGCTCGGACCGCCGCCCGAAATGGCGCCGGATCCGTTAGATCCCAGCGCCGCACCGTAGCCCCGTGCTTGTCGGCGAGCGCCGCGCCCTTCTCGGGATTGCGCCCGGTCAGCAGCAACGGCCAGTGCGGAGCGGCGAGTTCGGTCAGTGCGGAACCCACGGTTCCGTATCCACCGACGATCAGGACCGGACCTTCGTGGTCTCGTGTGAGCGTGTCAGCCATGGTCAAAATATAGGTCATTTGACCTATATTGTTCACTGTGCCGGCCCTCACACCCCGGCAACTCGGGATGGCCGCAGCGTGCGCGCACCTCCGCCGAGTCGATATCCGCGCCAGGACACCGCGAGCCGCGGGCAACGAAGACGAGAGGCCACCGGCGTCGTGCTGACCTGGTGTTCGGTCGAACGCGCGATCGCCACCCGGCGTCTGCTGTCCGCCGCCGCCGCGATCCTCATCGGCGCGATCACCGTCACCGCCGGCCCGTCGGGCATCATCTGCTTCGCCGCATTGATCGCCGGCGCCCGCCCGATCGCCCCGCATCCTCCATCACCGGCTCGCAACATGGGATGGTTGCCCCTGCTCGCTCCGATGGTCGCGGCCGGGCTGGTGGTGCTGGTGCCGGTCTTCTCGGACCAGACCCCTGCGGCTGTGCTGGAGATGCAGCACGTACACGAGGTCGGCCCGAATGTGCCGTGGTTCCAGGAGTATCTGCGCTATCAGTACCTGCTGCAGATCACTGTGGACGGGTCCCTGGCGCACCGGTTCGCGGTCTTCACCCTGGTGCTGTGCCTGCTGGTGGCGATCGTGGCGATGCTCGCTGCCGTGGCGACCGGCCCCGCGGTGTTGCGTTCGCGGCGCAATCGGGCGCTGTTCGCGGCAGCGGTGTCGTTCGTGGTGACCATGTCGTTCATCGGGCCGAACGGCTGGTGGTATGTGTCGAGCTACGGGGTGCCGTGGTGGGACAAGCCGCCGTCGATCGCCGAATTCGGGTTCTCCACAGTGGTCTTTGCCGCGACCGTCGTCGCATTGCTTTGGCTGATGCGACCTCGGACCATGCGTCGTAGTAGGCCTTGCGCAATCCGCTCCGGTCTCTCCGAGTCCGACAGTGCGCGCTCCTAGGATCGAGATATTGTCAGGACCTGTGGATGGGCGAGTTTCAGGCGACCTCCAGGGTGGTTGGTGGGTCGATCGGTCGTTCTGTGAGTTTCCCGGGCAGTTCGTCGAACTGCTGGTGGATGTCGAACAGGCTGCCGTGCAGCAGCAGTACTTGCGTGCCGCTCGAGTCGTGTATCTCGTAGTGCATCCGCAGCTCGCCTGGCTGTGTATGTCCGATCAGTCGTGTTTCGCCTCGTAGCGCAGCAGGACCGTGCCACCCGGGAAGGTGCGGTTCTCCAACAGTCGCAGCGAGATCCATGACGGCAGGGTCGGGAAGAACGGGGTGCCGCCGCCCACGGCGATGGGCGCGACCACGATCCGGTATTCGTCCACCAGTCCGGCCTGCACGATCGGTGCTGCCAGCGTCGCGCCGGCCACCTCCAGCCTGCCGTCGGTTTCGGCTTTCAGCCTCGTCACCACCTCGACCGGGTCGCCGCGTTCCAGGCGGGAGTTCCAGTCGACGGACTCCAGGGTGTGCGAGAACACGACCTTGGGCATGTCGCGCCAGATGCGGGCGAAGTCGACGATCAGAGGGGTGGCGTCCGGGGCCTTGTCGGCAGTCGGCCAGTACGCGGACATCAGTTCGTAGAGCCGCCGCCCGTAGAACGACAGGGCGGTCTCCCGCTCGAAGTCGTTCCAGTACTGGTGCAGTTCTTCGCTCGGATCGGTCCAGTCGATGTTGCCTTGTGCATCGGCGATGTACCCGTCCACCGACACGTTGAAGCCATAGATGAGTTTGCCCATGCAGATCAGACTGCACCGGAGGGCAAAACTCATCGCGACACCACACGAGTTATTGTCAAATCGTTGTGGATGGGCGAGCGTCGGGCGACCTCCTTCGTAGTTGACGCATCAACCGGTCGTTCTATGAGTCTTCCCTTCTCGAACACGGCTCCGGCCCGAACGAGGGCGACCAGGTGCGGCGCGTTCACGGCGCGCCAGCGTGCCTCAGCGGCCTCGATCACCGTGAACGCCAGCGCGAGCCCGGCCGTCCGCGAGCCCGGCCCCTTGGTGACCTTGCTCCTCAAACGCACTGGCGCGAAAATAGATTCGATGGGGCAACACAATCAGCCAGATACCGCCGAACTGGCTCGACCACCTCGCCCACATCGTCGTAAACGAGCCAGGGCACGATGCGGCTCTTCATCATCCAGGGTGTAGCAGCGGCCTGAAGCCGCCGGTCTCGAGTAGCGGGCCGGCGATGTAGGTGGTGAGGTTGCCGAATCCGAGGGCGGAGCCGCGGAGGTGTTCGAGTCGTCCGTTGATCGCCTCGGTTGGGCCGTTGCTGGTGCCGGGTCGGTCGAAGTAGGCCAGCACGTCGACGGCGCGCTTCTTCAGCGTTCGGCCCAGCGTGATCACCTCGCTCAGCGCAGCGGGAACGCCGGCGCTGACCGACCGATCAGGTTCCGCATCGGCTCGCGCCCCTTCGTTCGATCCGGGTGACGGTAGGCGGCGATCATCCGCTGGTAGATCCCCCAAGTCGCCTCGACTTCGACATGCTCTTCGGCGGCGAACAGGGCGGTGAGTCGGTTCCTCTGCTTGTCGGTGAGTAGGTCGGCGCCGGTGTGCAGGGTCCTCCTGGCGGAGTGGAGCGGGTCGTCCTTGTGACCGCAGTGGCCGTGGATCGCGAGTTGGACCCGGCGCCGGCACTTGTCGAGCGCGTCACCGGCTACGCGGCCCCCGTGGAAGGGATCCATCACCGCGACCGCTGCGGGGATCCATCGACGCCGAGAACCTGGACGCCGTCGAGCCGGTGCGGATCGTCTATCAGGACCCGCTTGCCCTCGGCCAGGACGGCGTCGTTGGCGATGTTCCAGGCGCCCACGAGTCCTTCAGCGACACGCGCGACGGTCAGGTGCTGGCGCACGACGCCTTCGAGTGCCCACCGCAGACCACCTCGCGAGAGCTTCGCCCGCGGCTCAGCAGCCAGGCTGGTGTCCTGGCGCCACATGCTCGCAGCCGGAGCACCGATAGCGACGGATCGTGACCACCAGCGTGGTCGGCCGCCAACCCAACGGCTCGTGCGCCAGACGCCGGGTTACGGTGTCGCGCGACGATCCCTCGCATCCGCAGCGGCGACACCACCTCTCATCCGACCCGTCGGGTTCGACGACGCGACAGGCCAAGACAGCACGGTCCGGCTCGAACCGCGGCCTGGTCACTTCGAGACCGAGCTCGTCGAGTCGGCAGAACACGGTCAGATCAGGGCAGGCAAAGCCCGCCCCAGGGGTAGCGTCAGGCACGTCGAGGTCTAAGGAGAGCCCCGTGGGCAAGGTGGTCATGTACAGCTCGGTGTCGGTGGACGGCTTCGTCGCGGACGAGAACGACCAGCCCGGACCGCTGTTCGACTGGTTGTCCAGCGGTGACGTCCCGTTGGACGAGAGCGGCGAGGTGAAGGTGTCGCAGACGTCCTACGACTACACCCGGCCGTACTGGGACCAGATCGGGGCGACAATCGTCGGCCGCCACGTCTTCGACATGACGGACGGCTGGGAGGGGACGCCTCCGGGCGGGGTCGACCACGTGGTCGTCGTGACGCACCGGCCGAAGCCCGAGGGCTGGGCCCCCGAGGCGCCATTTCACTTCGTCGACGGCGTCGAGGCAGCCGTGGCCAAGGCGCAGGAGCTCGCGGGTGACCGCATCGTCGAGGTCGCCGGTGGCGACGTCGGTGGCCAGGTGCTTGCCGCGGGCCTGGTCGACGAGGTGCGCATGGACGTCGTACCCGTCGTGTTCGGGTCCGGCAAGCGCTACTTCGGGTCGGTCCACGCACAGCACCTGTTGGAGGATCCCGACGTGGTGATTCAGGGCAACCGGGTGCTTCACCTGCGCTATCGGGTGCGCCGTTGACCGATCTGAGCGGGTACTCGAAGAAGTCCACTGCGAACGGTGACACAAGATCGGGCCTCCGGCTGCGTTTGCGCATCGCTGCCCCGGGACCGACGCGCCAGCCAACATCCAGCCAGCGATTACACCCTCAACTGTGAAGAGCCCACAATGCCACCGCCTCGCTCGACACGGCCCCATTGCGGCAGTCTGATCGACCCGATATCCCGCTGCGTCTCGTCGGACAACGTCCCTCACCTCCGTGTTTGAGAGATGCCTACGCGGCCGTGCAACGAGTCCGGTGTCGGCAGGACGGCGTGTCGCTACGTAGTCCGGTCACCAGATCGATGCCGTTTTCCGGATGGTCGATCCGGCCTGTCGACGGCAGGCCGGAGTCGGCTCTGGCCCCCTTTCCCGATTGCGTCGTCAGGCATGCCTGACGGCCGAGCACTACGAGATAATCGTGCGCGAGCAGTTGTGCGCCGGCTGACCGCCGACCGGGACACCACTTTGCTACCGAATCCCTGCAGGCGTTGGCGGAGGCAGTGCTCTCCCTGGCGGTCGAGAACAGCGATCCGGCGACGTCGTCACCTCACCCATCCAGAGGATCGTGAGGCACCCTGCGGTCCCTGATATTTCCCGCCTGTGGGTACTGCAGCGCATGACCGTCGAGACCGAACTGCTCGGCCAGCACGTCCATGAAGTCGATGTGGCGCGGTACTCGGCGTAGCCCTCCGCGGCGAGTTTCGGGATAGGTGTCAGGCAGGTCGCACACCTTGGCGACTTCGGCTTGGCCACTCTCCGATGAGTTTGACCGGCCCGTGGAGTCTCAACCTCTGCAGGCGGCGCGATGCAAGGACGTCCGGCTCGGCGGCGGGGCACCTTGCTCAACTGAATGAAAGGGGACCGACCGTGAACAACCTGCAGTCCGGGGTACCGCCAACGTACGACGGCCTCGCCGACCTGCTCGACTCCGCGCCCACCGAGACCTGGGACACCCCGTCGCTCTGCGCGACGTGGCAGGTCCGCCACGTGGTCGCGCACGTAACGATGCCGGCGCGGCTCACACCCGAGCAGTTCGGAGCCGAGATGGCGGCGGCAGGCGGCGACTTCACCCTGCTGTCCAACACCGTAGCCGCCCGCGACGCCTCCCTGCCGGTCGCCGACCACCTGGCCCACCTCCGGTCGCCGCTGCTGCACGAGTGGCAGCCGCCGGGTGGCGGGGCGGCCGGGGCGCTC
This sequence comes from Rhodococcus sp. DMU1, assembly GCF_012272955.1. Lineage (NCBI taxonomy): Bacteria > Bacillati > Actinomycetota > Actinomycetes > Mycobacteriales > Nocardiaceae > Rhodococcus > Rhodococcus sp. DMU1. Next base: position 4,821,980 of record NZ_CP050952.1, read on the forward strand.
AGCCATGCAGTGATCCACTCCCTCGACGTCACGGTCGCGCTCGACCGGCCGACGGTTGCGCCGGTCGAGGCCGTGGTAGCCGTCCTCGACCAGCTCACCGCCGCGAACGGCGCACTGTTCGGGGTCGACCTGACCGACGTCCGGCTCGAGGCTGCCGACATCGACTGGAGCTGGGGAAGCGGGAAGGTCGTGCGGACCGACAGCGGACGCCTGGTGGCGCTTCTGAGCGGCCGAACCCTGCCCGATGGCCGCGCCCTACGCCGCGGCTGACCCACCCAGGTGGACGCGAGGGTGTACGCCGCCACCCACCGGCCGTCGCGGGCGGTGTAGTGGATCTCGAGCTGCAGCGGCCAGGTGCCGTGCCCGCCCCGGATGGTGGCCTCCGTCCGCGTCCGGCCGGAGGCGAGGTCGGCCAACCATTAGGCCTTCGACTGCTCGTACCCGGTCATGTGTGTGAGCGTGAAATCTTCATCGAGCAGTTCGCCGAGCGCGACCGCGTCGCCGGCGACCATCGCGGCGCGCTGCTGTTTGCAGTCGCGCACCGCCGCCTCGACGTCGTTCCCCGCCTTCATCAGCCGTTGCACTCGTCGGTGACGTGCTCGAGCCACGTCGTGGTCGTCGCCGGGCTGTCGGCGTTGTCGAGCATCGCCAGATGCTCCATGAACGAGTCGGCGGCCGCACCGTGCCAATGTTCCTCGCCGGGCGGGCAGTAGATCGTCCGGCCGGGGTACGCCTCGATCTTTTCCCCGCCACGGGACTGCACCCACGCCACGCCCTGTGTAACGTGCAGCGTCTGGCCGCGGGCGTGCGAGTGCCAGGCGGTGCGGGCGCCGGGCGCGAACCGGACTTTCGCGACGATCATCCGCTGACCGTCCTCGCGGGGGAAGGCAATCGGGTCCAGCCACACGTCGCCGTGGAACTGTTCGGGCGGGTTCTTCGTGGTGGGGGTACGCGGGGCGATCCGCATCTTCCGTTTCCTTCGATCCGGCTCGCCCTGCGAGCGGTGATGTGACAGCCGCGGGTGCGACAGGCAGTCAGAGCAGGTCGGTGCGCTGCAGCCAGGAGTCGACTGCGGCGCCGGCATCGCGGACCTCCTCGCCCCGAACGGCCAGACCCTCACCGAGAGTTGCTCCGCGACAAGCATATTCGTAATCGGCCGGGACGCTCCCGAGCCCGCTCACGGCGTGGGTGGTGATCGGGTGGACCCTCGTGCCGGCGAAGTCGAGCCCCTCGGCGAAGGCCCACATGATCATCGGCGCACTGCTGTTCCACACCGGACTCCCCACAGAAGTCATGCCCAAAAGTGTGCCGTACCCCCGCACCGGGTGCCGAACCCGACGTCCCGCGCCGTTGTCCCTGCGGCCCCGGAGGGGACGGTGTGGCACCGAACGGCGAGGGGACGTGCATTTTCCCTGTTCAGGAAGCATTCTCGGCGGTGCGGGCGATCTCCACGACGAAGCGGCCGTCCGCGGTCGGGGTGACGCGGGAGTCGATGTGCAGCCCGGATCTGCGCACCGCGGCGATCCTGCCGGTGCGCAGGTCCGGGCGGCGACGCTGGCCAACTGGCGGCGGCTGCGGTCGTAGACCTTCCAGGTGACCCATTCCCCGGGCCGGGCGCCGGCCAGGGCCTTGATCTCGGCTTCGGCCTGCTGACGCGTCGTCGGGACCGGATCCCGGGACGGGCTGGGCGCCGAAGACGTCCCCGACCGACCGCCGGTCCGGTTCGGCGTCGAGCTTGGCCAGCAGAAAACAGTGGTGGACCGTCCGCGTCCTGAGCTCAGGAAACCGGCACGACCGTAGGTCCACACCCGCGTGCCTCGAGTATGAGACACGAAGACATAGCGCCGGGGGACGAACTGGTCGTCACCACTCCTACTCCACGAGGTCGAACTCCGGCATTGCGACGATCCACGCGAGGTCAGCGGCACCAACGTCTCGAAACCCGACCTACGAATCGTCCGATCATCCGATTCGGTCAGAAGCCGGCACCATCGTCGGCAGTGCGATCGACTACACCCGCAACCCGATAGTTCGTCCGTTGCCCTGGCGCAACGAGCGCGTCGACCCGCCCCGCGACAACGAGCTCTTCCAGCACCGCGAGAACGACCGTCCAGTCCATCTCGAGCCGATCGGCAAGCTCGACGACCGGATATTCCTCACTCCCGAGTGCCTCCACAATGGTGTCAGCCAGCGATGACGACACCGGCGTGGCCACCGACGACTCGGTGAATCCGGAAGGCTCGGCGTCGGACACAACACCGACATCCGCACCCTCGGAGGTAATGCCGCGCCGCTCGAGCTCGCCCCACAGCCCCGACATCGACGCGTCCGGGTCGAGGTAGTACTCGGATTCGCGGACCCTCCAGAACCTCCACCCGCTCCGGCGCAGTTCACGTTCACGCTCGAGGTCGGCGCGCTGCCGGTCGGGAGTGGTGCGCCACTGCTCGCCGTCGCACGCCACAGCCAGCTTGCCTGCCGCGCCGGTCACCACCAGATCGATAACGTGACCGTTCACCTCCACCCGGGGGTTCACGTGATATCCGCGGGCAGCGATGTCGAGGAACACCTCCTGCTGGAAGAGACTGTCGAATGCCTCGTGCCGCTCCTCACCCGTCACACCCGCCGGCATCGGCGCCGCAGGCATCGGCGACGTCGACTGCATGTAGGTGAGCAGCGAATGCCGCAGGTCCGTCGGCCGCAACGTGTCGACGATCCTCGAATGGAACAACCACAACTGGTCCTGTGCCCTCGATGCGGCGACGTTGAACCGTCGTTGGTATTCGGTCCTCGTCATCGCCGCGATGTTCTGGTCGGGCGCGACCACCATGGACAGAAACACCACGTGCCGCTCGTCCCCTTGGAAATCCGGAGGCGTGCCGACACGGAGTCTGCGTTCGTCCCATTGGTGCGGGGTGAGCCGGTCGAGCAGTTCGTTCTGGATGACGTCGACCTGCGACTGCCCCTGCAAAACCACCACGCCGAAGGTTTTCCCATCGTAGGCGGGGTCTTCGACACACTGCACCACAGTGTCTACGAGGGCACCGGCCTCGACACGGTTCGTCAACGTCGAGTTCTGTCCGGTGACGACACCACCGTCGACGTAGGTGGTGCGCAGAGGCGGAAGGCGGTCGGACCCATACTGCCGCAACGGAACCAGGGGGTCGTCTGCATAGAACTGTTCGCTCGACCAGGCGATGATCTCCGGCATCGATCGGAAATGCTCACGCAACCGGACGATGCTCCCGAACCGCGACCGCAACAACGAGAACATGCTCGAGCGGGGAGTGAAACTATCGCGCAAGTACTTCGGGATGTCGGGCAGGGATGAATCGAGACGACGGAACACTCCGTCGAGCGCACCCAACGACACCGCACTCGGCGCGCATTGCTTATCGTCCCCGACCACGATCACACGCGGCGCCAACCACAGCAGGAACAAGCTACTGATGTCGACCTGGCTTGCTTCATCAACAATGACGACATCGAACAGGTTCTGTACAGGCGGAACCGAAGACAGCACCTGCTGCAACGGCATCACCCACGCCGGCACCGCACCCTGCGCGACCTGCATGGCCTCACGCGCTGCAGCCCGATACCGCTCTGCATATCTCCCGGTACCCTTTCCGATACTCGCGACATGGTCGCGGTACGAGTGCAGGGCTTGGACCTGCTCGGCGGTCGTGCGGTCGAGACACGCGCTCCACGCCTTCTCCGCGACGAGCTGCGTGGTCAACCGCGAGATGTCTTTCTCGACCGCGTCGAGGTCACGTTCGAACTGCCCGTCCTCACGCCCCTCGTTGACGTTCCGCACCCACTGCTCTGCGCGACGCCACGCCCACGCGCTCTCGATGTTTGCCAGACGAACCGGCCACTGCGGCCACGACGGATCTTCGGCGATGGCCTGCGCGAGCGCCGGTGCGGCGTCGGTCAAACGCGCGTGCAGCGACAAGAGTTCGAGCTCCTCCCGCTGTTCACCGGCCGCACGATCCCATGCATCCAAAGCTGCATTGATACCGTCGAAGTCCGCATCGTGGAAGGCCCGTGCCAGGGCGCGCCCTTCGGGCGACGCTCCCCCGGCGATCTGGCCCCGCACATACAGGCCGACGGATTCGAGCCAGGCCTTGCTGGCTTGCGCAGTGCCGACCGCGGCGATTGCCCGCGCCGACTCCGCAACCGACCGCGCCTGTTCGACACTCACAAGCCGCGGCGCACCAGGGTGGATGTCTCGTAACGCCGATTCGACATCCCGTACCCGTGTGACAAGGTTGTCCACGATGCCACGGTCCCGGTTGATCAGTGCCAGGGTGCCGATGGCACGGCTGCGTGACTCGTCGAGTGCGATGTCGATACCGAGATCGCGCAGGACGATCCCCACGACCCGCACCGCGTCGAGCGCACGGAGGTGCTCGGCGACGATACGCACCGAGTGGGCGGTCGTGGCCGCGACCCCGTCGACGGTCGCAGGCTCGCCGAGCGCCTCGACCGCCGACTGCTCGTCACTCCTCCGGAACCGGGAGAGGCCACTGCGCCATGTGTCCCCCGCCTCCAGCTTGCGAGCCAGCGCGTCATACGCCTCGAACGCGGGCCGCCCGGTCACCGGCGTTGCCACCGTGCTGGCACCGACGACGCGATCGGCCTCCTGCGCGGCCTGCACGAGACCTGCGAACTCGGCGGTCTTTCCCCACAGGTGCTGCGCCCTCCCCGACAGGACATCGTCGGCCACGCGTTGAAATCCCAGGTCGAGCCGTTCTGCATCGTGCAGAGCGCCCTGCAGTTGTTCGCAGAGATCGCGGATACGGGCCAGTATGTCGGGGGAGGCGCCCTCGAGTACCCGCAGCAACTCCGGCATTTCGCCGGTCACGTCCTGCGATGCCTGTGCGACCGCGGCGCACGCGTCCTGCACCTCTCTCTGGGTGGGCAGGGACAAGTCGGGGAACACTTGGTGCCGGCGACGCGCCCGCTCGACGCTCGACCGCTGATGAAGCGCATGGAGGGTGATGAATTCGTCGACGCTCAGAGGTGGGGCGTCGGTGAACAGCGGTGCGGGCAGCCACCCCTGTCCGGATTCCTGTGCGCGGACCCTCCGGACGATCGACGCGACCGTCCCCTCGTAACCGGCGGCGACCGCGGTGTGAACGACCGTCTCCTGCGCGCGCGTCTGCCGAATCTGTTCCGTCAGGATCGCCCGACGGTTGAGCACGTCGTTGCGTTGCGTGGTGAGTTCGTCGATGCGCTGCGCTGCGCGCCGCCCGTTGAATTGCGCCTTGCGGGTAGCGATCTCGCTGACACTGCGGTTGAGCTCCGCAGACCCTCCCCGCGCCGGGTCGGTCACCGCCACACACAGTTCTTGCAGTTCGAGCGGAAGTTTGTCGCGCAGTACACGCAGCGCCTGAGCCTTCTCACTGGTGACCAGCACGCGCTGGCCACCCGCGAGCAGCGCGGACACCAGGTTGGCGATGGTGTGTGTCTTACCAGTACCGGGTGGGCCTTCGACCACGACGCCGCTGTCGCCGGTGAGGCGATCGAGGATGTCGCGCTGCTCATCGTTCGCGGGCAACGGGAACAACGGATCATCGGCGAACAGCGCGGACGGTGTGCCGATGCGGTCGAGCCATGCGACACGGTCGGCCGGTTCGATCGCTTCGACGAGTTGCGCCAGACCCAGCGGCACCTGGTTCGACTCGTCGGCGACGGCCTCGCTCATGCGGTTGTAGTACTCGATGAGCGCATAGGCGCCGCGCTTGCGGAGCACCAGAGCCGGCGACGGTCTCACGAACGCCTCGGGCGACGATGCCTCCTCCGCCTGGTCGACGACGTCCACGCGCACTGTAAGTGCCCGGTCGGTCCAGTCCTTGAGAAACACCCGAGCCGCGGGGTCGAGGGGCGACGCGACCTGAGTCGCGAGGGATTGGTGCAGGTCGCGGGTACTCGATGGATCGAACACTTCCAATCCGGTGAGGAGCTGGGTGTCTTCGAGCGACGGGACGGCGTCGGGATTCAGCCGGACCAGCAGGTCGCCGGATTCCTCGTGCCGCTCGATGAGGGCGGACTGGGTGATCAAGTGTGTGTGCACCCGCGCGCCTGCGACATCGTCGGAGAGGTGCAGCAACCCCGATGCGACGACGAGCTCGAGCGATTCCGGTTGGGCGTCGAGGTCTAGCATCGCGTGCTGCAGGAACGTGTACAGCTGCGACGCGGGCCGTCGTTCCCGATCCACAGCCGCCCACGCCCGCCATTGCGCCAACCAGGTCTCGACGCCGTCGACGGCGTCGGGGGCCTGTGGGTCGAGTGGGGGTTCAGCGGCAGAGTTGTCGATTGCTCCCTGCACATACTTCGCGACCAGCGCGGGAGGACGCGGTGGATCTTCGAGAACAAGACGCCGCGCACGGAGGAAGACGTCGCCTGCCGCGGCATCGGCGGTCAGGCCGACGTCGAGGTTTCCCTCGTCGAGAGACATCACGGCACGGTGTTTGTCGAGGGTACGGACAGGTGCGCTCCGTGCTTTGACGAGCTCGGCCAGAAAGGCAAGCAGGCGTTGCACGCGATCCCTGAGTTCAGGTTCGCTCACCCTCGGCTCCACACCCACTCCACTCTCCCTGCGGACGTCCTTCCGCCCGTCGACGGAAACCGGGCAACTCCAGCTTAGGAACCACCTCCGGCATGTCCGTGTCCGGTCTCGCTTGTCGCCGATTGCGGCCCCCCGAACCCGTCACCGCGATCGCACCTGGCCTGTGCGAAGAACAGCTATCGAGTGCACGGGGGATGGTACGGGCGGGTAAGTCACGGCAGACGCAAGCTCATAGCCCCCGGGGATACCTGCCGCCGACCCGGTCGGGGTCGTCGGCCAGGAACACCACGTCCCGGCGGCCATGGTTGAAGGCGCGGAAGTTGTCGTAGTCCCAGCCGGCAGGGGAGTAGTCGTCGTTCCACCGCACTCGCGCGGCGGGCACGAGCCCGGCGTCGGCATACAGGTCCGGCAGCACGGTGTCGAACAGTCCAGACGGCGGCCATCGAGCGCGGTGGCGTACCGGACCATCGCGCGTGCCGCGCGCGGGTGGGCGCAGTCCCGGTGCGCGGACACCGAGACGATCTCGTCGCCGTGCAGGGCGGCGCCGGCCTTGCCGTCGTCGGTCACCAGTAGCCGCATCCGCCGGTAGTCGTCGTGGACGGACACCGAGGCGGCATAGGGATTCTTGTGCCGGCCGTCAGCGCACCACCAGCTCCGCGCACGCCCGGAACGGTATCGCGTCCACATCGACGACGCCCTTGCCGGCGAGGGTTTCGCCCAGGTCGGGCAGCGGCGGGATGCTGAATCCGGCGGCGAGAGCGATGTCCTGGCCTTCTTGTACCGGTGCGAGGCTGTGCTCGTCGCCTTGGCCCCGGTCTGATCGGCCAAGACCGCGAAGGTCCACTCCGGGTGGGTGATCTCGAGTTGGGCGGCCGCCTTGACGACCGGAGCGAGGTCGGCGCTGTCGAGGAACGCCAGCAGTTGCGCGATGGTCTGCTGTGCGGGTCGCACCGCCGGCCGGAGGTACCGGCGGTGGGGTCACCTCGTCGAAGTGGGCGAGGTCCGCCGCGACACGAGCGGCACCGTCGCGCGGTGCCACGGGCTCGGCAACGGCGGCCGTCGGTGCGCCGGCGCGGGTGTCGACCGCACGGTCGATGGCCTGTCTCGTCACGACCGTTCCGGCTCAGCCGCGTCGTCGCGCCCGCAGCACCGAGTCGCGGACGGTGACCTGCTCCCCGGAGTGCGGGTGTGCCGTGGTCCGGGACCGGACCTCGCAGAGCTCGACCTCCCACTGACCGTCCTCGAGCGCCGGAATCAGCGACTCGGGGGTGAAGAGGAACCAGTGGTGACCGTGGCGCAGCCCGGTCGCCAGGTCGTCGGGGTGGTGACCGACCACCAGCAAGGTGCCACCGGGGGCGACCGCGGAGCCGAGGCGCCGGGTCAGCTCGACCATCCCGCCGTCGGGAAGATGCAGGAACTGCGAGGACACCAGATCCCATCGCTGCTGGCCGGGCTGCCAGCTGCGGACGTCGGCGGCAACCGTGGTGACACGGTCACCGACGCCGGCCTCGGCTGCGTGCGCGGCCGTCTTCTCCAGGGCGGCGACCGCGAAGTCCAGGGCCGTGACCGACCAGCCGCGGCCGGCCAGCCAGACCGTGTCGGCGCCCTCACCACAGCCCACGTCCAGGGCCCGTCCGGGTGTCAGGGACGAGACCTCGGCCTCGAGTTGGGGGTTGACGCGTCCGCTCCAGACCCGCTCCCCGGAGTAGCGATCCTCCCAGGCGGGCTGCTCGAACAGCTCGGCCCGGCGCTCGGCGACCGCGCGGTCGGCGTCCTCGGCGGCCAGGTCGGCGTTGACGAACGCTCCCACCCGGGTGCCGTGAGCGGCCGCGCCGATCAGGGTCATGCCGATGTCGGTGGCGTTGCCGGCCGCGTACAGGCCCGGCACCGCGGTCGCCCCCACCGGGTCGACCGCGATCACCGACCCCACCGGCGCCCCGCCCCACTCGACGTGCTGCGGCTCCAGGCCGAGGGAGGTCAGGAAGTCGAGGCGTACCTGCGGCCGGGAGGCCACCACGATCGCCTCGCGCTCGAGCAGCGAGCCGTCGGCCAGGCGCACCCCGATCAGCCGGTCGCCGTCGGTGACGACCTCCCGCGCAGTGCCGTGCTCGATGCGCACGCCGATCGCGGCCATCCGCTCCACGTCGGCGGCCGGCAGCTCGACCCCGTCGGCGACGACGAGGACGACGTCGCCGGTGAGCTGGCGCCAGAGCAGACCCTGGTGTCCGGCGACGGGGCTGGTCGCCAGTACCGCAATCGCTCGACCGCGCACCTCCCAGCCGTGGCAGTAGGGGCAGTGCAGCACGTCGCGGCCCCAGCGTTCGGCGAGGCCGGGGACATCGGGCAGTTCGTCCACCACCCCGGTGGTGACCAGCACCCGCCGGGCGGTGACCTCGCGTCCGCTGCCGGTGGCCACGGCGAAACCGTGCTCGGTGCGGGTCACGGCCGTCACGCGGTCGCTCGCCAGCTCCACCCCGTACGCCGCCACCTCGGCCCGGCCGTCGGCCAGCAGGTCGAGCGGGGGCACCCCTTCCCGGCCGAGATAGTTGTGGACGTGCTCGGCCGGAGCATTGCGAGGCTCACCCGCGTCGAGCACCAGCACCCGGCGACCGGACCGCCCCAGCACCACCGCACCACTCAAACCGGCAGCGCCGCCGCCGACCACCACCACATCGAAACTCTCGTTCTCCGTCATGCCTCCAGGGTGCAGACCCCTCCCAAGATATGGCAAACATCCTTGCCGTAATGGCAAAACTCCGGCACACTGAGCGACATGGAAGACCAGGACGTCTTGAAGAACGTGGGCCCGAGACTGCGACAGCTTCGACTCGAACGGGAAGCCACCCTGAGCGACCTGGCGGAGGAGACCGGCATCTCGCTCAGCACCCTCTCCCGACTGGAATCCGGACAGCGCAAGCCCACCCTCGAGCTGCTGCTCCCCCTCGCCCGCGCCCACCGGGTCGCACTGGACGAACTCGTCGACGCCCCGGACACCGGCGACCCCAGAATCCGGTCCAAGCCGGTGACCCGGCACGGCCGGACCTTCCTCTCCTTGACCCGCCGCCCCGGGGGCCTGCAGTCCTTCAAAATGGTGCTGCCCACCATCGACGACGTCGCCCACCCGACGCTGCAAACCCACGAAGGCTACGAGTGGCTCTACGTACTCAACGGCCGGCTGCGCCTGATCCTGGGCAGCCGCGACCTGGTGCTCGAACCCGGAGAAGTGGTCGAATTCGACACCCGCACACCGCACTGGATCGGCAACCCCGGACCCACCCCCTGCGAAGTGCTCGCAATCTTCGGCCCCCAAGGAGAACGCATGCACGTGCGCTCATAACCAGCGCCCCGTCCCCGACCACGCACCCCCGCCGGCGGCCGGCGACGAGCACCGCGGTGACGTAGCGGCACCGATCCTCACCGCCCCGACAACCTCGGACACCGGGCCCACACCGCCAACGTCGGCACGACCACACCATCCCCACCCACCGGAAACTGCACCCTCAACTCCATTGCGCGGGAGGAGTTGCGCCGTACATGACACTTGAGGCTACGGACGTCCAGCTCTGCATTTACGCGGGTATGCGTTGCGCTGGGGGCCTGCACATCACTCACCATCTCGCCGCGCCCCGCACGCGAGGGGACCGCAGGCGCGGTCGAGGCTCTAGACCGCCCCCAGAACCGCGGGCAGCGTTGTCGGTCGCAACCCGAAAGCTTCTCGACCGACGTGACAAGGCGTGTCGAGACCGCTGACCGTGAGGTCACGTGGCCCAACCCGCCCGCATGATGTCTTCGAGCGCGCCGCCGGACGTCTCATCGGTCAAGGCGGCCTCCCGCACCCAACTGATCGCGAGCACGTTCAGGAACAAGTCTTTGCCTCGCACGGTCGGTCGGGCGCCGCCGTCGCGTTGGGGAAAGAAGTTGGCTCGAGGTCGGTGGCGCCGCGGCGAGGCGCGTGGACCTGCCCGATACCGGCACCACCCGGTGCCGGCCTGGCAGCGACGGCGCAGGCGGTGTACGAGGTGGCCACCGCACCGATCACCGTCCGCGGCGTGCTCACCTGCCCCACCACGTCCCTCGCCGCCCTCGCTGCCCAAACCGTGACGGTGCCAGGCAGCAACGCCACCGAGATCGTCCTGCCGAAACGCGCAGACTCGCCGAAAGCGATTTTGCAACAGCGCAAGAACATCGCCGAAGACGTCGAAAGGATGCTCGACGACCACCCTCTTTCCCCAGTCCTGATGTCGATGCCCGGCACCGGTGTCAGGACTGCAGCTCGCATCCTGCTCGAGGTCGGCGACGGTTCGGCGTTCACTTCCGCGGCCCATCCGGCCGCCTACGCCGGCATCGCCCCGGTCACCCACCGGTCCGGCTCCTCGATCCGCGGCGAACACCCGGCGCGGTCGGGCAACCGCAAGCTCGAACGAGCGCTGTTCCTGTCCGCGTTCGCGGCGTTGCACGACCCGACCAGCCGTGCCTACTACGACCGCAAACACGCCGAAGGTAAGAAGCACAACGTCGCCCTGATCTGCCTGGCCCGGCGACGTTGCGACATCCTCTACGCAATGCTCAAGAACAAGACCTTCTATCGAGTCCGTGATTCCGTCTCGAGAAGAACGTCGGGCTGCCCGGCGGATCCGCCCCGGTGCGGGGCCTACCTCCCCGACCTGCTCGACCGGGTCTGGAACGGACGCATCGAGCCCGGCAAGGTCTTCGACCTCACCCCGCCCCTCGCGCAGGTCGCCGAAGCCTACGCAGCCATGGACAAGCGGCGCGCCACCAAGGTCCCACTGCGCCCCTGACCGGATTCCGGCACCCCTGCGAGCGGTCCAGCCATGACGCCACCGCCCGCGACGGTTCAGCGCGTGCCGCCGCTCACATTCTCGTGTGCCCCCGTGTAGTGCATCGGACTGTCCAGCAGATGCGCCGGCGGCAGGTTGCGATCGGGCGTGTGCACGACGGGCGCGTCCGCCGGGATACGGCCCGATGCGCGGTCCCAGCCTGCCCGGGCCCGCGGGTGGTAGCGATAACGACGCGGAATCAGCTTCTCCCCCAATCCGATCGAGCGGCCGACGAGCCGATGCAGCCGCTGTTCGCGTGGGGAGAAGGTGTAGCCCATGAGTTCGCGCACCGGTGGGTCGTACAGCCCGATCGTGAGCCAGACGAACCCGCGCGTCATCGGCGGCCGCAGCACCGTCCACACGCTCGCGGGCACCCACCGCAGGAACGGCGGCCGGTCGAGGTGCGACAGGTCCAGCACGTCGCGGGTCGCCTTGTTGTCCTCGAGCACCTCCCGGCACATGCGGTCCCAGTAGGCGAGGAAGTCCTCCCAGCTGCCGGGGACGGGTCGCATCGACACCCCGTAGAGCCGGTACCACCGGACGTGCTCGTCGAACAGCCTGTGCTTGTCCGCAACGGACAGCGGGCCGTCGAACCACTCGATCGAGACCACGAGACTGTAGAAGAACGTCGCGTGCGCCCAGTAGAACGTGTCGGGGTCGAGGGCGTGGTAGCGCCGGCCCTTCTTGTCGATCCCCTTGATCGTGTCGTGGTAGCCACGCACCTGGGCGGCGGTTTCCGGGGCGCGCGGGCCGTCGAAGACGACGCCGTAGATGGGGTACAGCGACCGGTACAGGCGTTCCCAGCGCTCGTCGAAGAACTGCGAGTGCTCCTCCACGGCCGCGCCGAGGCCCGGGTGCATGTTCTGCATCGATCCGGCCCAGGGGCCGAACAACATTCCGCGCCAGCCGCCGAAGTACTTCCACGTCAGGCTGTCGGGGCCGAGCGGGACGAGCTCGCTTTGACTACGCACGTTGTCAGTTTGGGGTGTGGCCCGGCGCATGTCAAGGACGCACGGATTCGCTCGCACCTTCGGAATCTGCCCACGGCGTGCACCGCGCAACCTCCGGAAACACGCACGAATCCGTGATGGGGCGGGTAGGCGCCACTACCTCGGGGAATCAACCGTCTGTGCCCGTTTCCACAGTCCTCTCACGGCCACTGGTCCGTGTGACGGTTCGCCGGGCGCACCGGTACGCGCCGGCGGACGCGGCACGGCACCTCACCGGCCGGGTGCAGCAGCAGATCGGTGGTGAGCGCCACCGAGTCCGAAAGGGAACAGAACTCGAACTCACGCACCAGGATCGCCAGGGCTACCGCCGCCTCCAGCATCGCGAAGCGCTGACCGATACAGCCACGGGGGCCGTGACCGCATGGGAACCACGCATACTTGTGACGCTCCCTCTCGCTGTCCGGGGTGAAACGCTCCGGGTCGAACCGGAACGGCTCCGGCCACAGATCGGCACGATGGTGCACCACCCACGGCGCCAGGTTGACGTCCGCACCGGCAGGGATCCGATACCCGCACACCTCCCTCTCCTCGACGGCCCGCCGCGTCAGGTACGGCGAGGGTGGGTACATCCGCGCGGCCTCCTTGAGCACCATCGTCGTATACGTCAGCGCGTGGGCATCGGCGGCCGTCGGTGTTCCGCCGACCAGCACCTGTTCGGCTTCGTCCCGAGCTCGATTCTGCACACCCGCGTTCTTGCCGAGCAGGTGGAGTGCGAACGTCAACATGGTGGCCGTCGTGTCGTGTCCGGCCAGCAGAAACACCTTGACCTGATCGCGAATCTCAGCGGTGGACAACGCGTCACCGCATTCCTGGGCCGCCACCAGGCGCCCGATCAGGTCGACCCCCGGCTCAGCGGCGGCGCGGCGGCGCTCGATAATCGCGTCACACAGCCCGTCGAGACGGGATTCCGCGCGCGCGATTCTCCGATTCCCGGGCGTCGGCCACGCAGAGGGAAACCGAACCGCGGACACACCCCGCTGCAGGACGGCACGTCCGAGGACGGGCAACGTTGTGCGCAGCACCGGCAGCATCTGGGGCGCCTGCACGCCGAACAGGATGCGAGCGGCGACACCGAGCGTCAGCGCCGTCATCTCCGCACCGAGGTCGACGAGGCGACTCGGACAGTTGTGCCACCGGATGGCCACACGCTCGGCTCCGTCGACCATCGTCGTCACGTGGCCGTCCACGCTCTGCGGGGTGAACAGGGGCTGGATGAATCGACGCTGACGCAACCATGTCTCGTCCTGACTCGTGACCAGGCCGTTCCCGTACAGGTCGCGCATCGCGCGGTAGAACTCCGAGTCCTTCCGGTAGTTGAGGTGGTTCGGAGCGTTCAGCAGTTCCCCCACCCCGTCCGGGTGGTTGACCGTGAAGAACTCGCGGCGCCGGCCCGGCAGCCCGACGGCGTAGCGTACGACGTCGCCTCCCTCGGCGTACCCGCGCAGACCGAGTTCGAGGGGATCGCGAAGCAGCTCCCTCGTGGAGCCCAGCAGCCACGTTCCCCGGACGGTCGGTGGCTCCCGTGACGATGTGCACGGCGCGGGCGTTCGGCCCGGCTGCCGCGGTGCCACTGGGCCGCGGATGCTGTTGCATGACATGGCTGTCCTTGTCGTTCGGGTGGTCCGGCAGGACCGAGCAGTAGTGTGACGCAGTGGTGACCGCCCCCGGGCGGGGCCGAATCTCCGGACCGCATACTCAGCATCGGACGCCCGCCGCCGGGGGACGCGAGTAGTGCGCTACCCCAGTCCGACCCTCGCGCCGAGCCGGGGTACGCATGGGGCACGAGGCGGACGTACCGGTCCGGCCGGGACGGATCCGAATGGAGTACCTCCCTACGCGTGCCGTCCCCGTGCCGCGGCGCAACCCTCGATGCATGAACGAGAGCTTCGAGACCTGGGACGCGATGTCGAAGGAGCTGCCGAAGCCGTACGCGGCAGCGCTGCGGATGCGGGCAGGGGCTGCCGGTGACGAACCGCTCGCCGGGTACGTGGACCCGGACGCGCCGGAGGGATCCGCGCGCATCGCCGAGGCCGAACCAGATGCCCTGCAGGTGTGGCCCGACGGTGGAGCACCGCTGCTGTGGTGACCTAGAATTCGCATGTGATCAGCGCGTGGCCGCTGACCGGCCGGGGGGACGAACTGCGAATCGTCCGCACAGTGATCGCCGGGGACAGCTCCTGCGCCGGCATCGTCATCGCCGGAGCACCTGGCGTCGGCAAGACCCGGCTCGCGCGCGAGGCCCTGGAGCAGGCGCGCACCCGCCGATGCCGTACCTACTGGACGGCAGGAACGGAGTCGTCCCGAAGCGTCCCGCTGGGTGCGTTCACCGACGTCGTCACCGACTTCGGTGCTGACCCGCTCATGCGAGTTCATGACGTTCTCACCGGGCTGGTCGGTGGACCCGACCGGCCGCATCTGGTCGTCGGTGTCGACGATGCACACCTGCTCGACGACATGTCGGCATTTGTTGTCCACCGGCTTGTGCTCCACGGACTGGCGACAGTGGTTCTGACCATCCGCGCCGGCGAACGCTGGCCGGATGCGCTCGTCCGGTGCTGCAAGAATGGACCGCTGCGCAGACTCGACCTGCGTCCGTTGTCCCGGGACGACACACGCACGCTCGTCGAGACGGTGCTCGAAGCTCCGATGGAGGCGTCCAGCGCCGAGCGACTCTGGGCCTGCACGCAGGGGAATGTGCTCTATCTGCGCCACCTTCTGGAAGACGAAATGCAAGCGGTCGGCTGACGCAGTCGTCGGGCGTCTGGCTGTGGCCAGGTCCGTCGGGCCTGTCACCGACCCTTCTCGGTCTGGTGGAAGCGAGCATCGGCCGGCAGTCGGCGTCGGTCTGCGAGGTGCTCGACGTTCTGTCCACCTGCGAACCCCTCGACCTCGCGGTGTTGCGAACAGTGGTCGATCCCGCCGCACTCGACGCAGCCGAAGCGAGCAGGCTCGTTGTGGTGGAGACCGACAGCCGCGCACCGACCGTACGGCTGGCTCACCCGCTGATCGGAGAGGTCCGCCGTGCCGAAGCCGGCACCCTCCGGCTTCGGACCATCCGCGGTCGCGTCGCCGCCGCGCTCACCGCCACCGGCGACACCGATCCCCGGACGACCGTGCGGCGGACCCTCCTGACCATGAACTCCGACTGTCAGGCCACAGCGGCAACCCTCCTCGAGGCGGCATCGGCAGCGATGCAACTGCTCGACGCGCACCTTTCCGACCAGTTCGCCCGCGCAGCCGTAGCCGCGGGAGGTGGTGCCGCGGCCCACCTGACGCGCGCCTTCACTCTCGGATTGCTCGAGCGGGGGCAGGAGGCCGATCATCTCCTCTCCGAACTGGCGAGCACGGTCCCCGACGGTGCGCTTCGATTGCGAATCGCACTCATCCGAGCGGGCAACTCGACCTGGGTCGAGCGAGCACCGTGCAAGGCCGAAGAAATTCTGACTGCCACCGGGGAGCTGGCCGCGAGCCTCGACCGGCGCAGCGCACACCGGGCACTGCGCTCGGCCGCCGCCGCGGCGGGCGGGCACTGCCGCACCGCCGTCAACCTCGCACGCGATGCTCTTCACGACGGCGGGATCGACGACTACGAGACGATGATGGCGATCTGGAGCCTCGTCATCGGTCTCGGCGACGTAGGCGACGTCGATGCCGTTTCTGACGTCGCGGCGACCGGCTACGCCCTCGCCGAGGGCTCGTTCGAGGCCGCGCACCTGCGCTTCGGACTCGGTTTGCTGGAGCTGACCGCGTATCTGCTGGCAGGACGGCTCGCCGACGCCGACACCGTCACCCACCGCCTGTACGAACATGGCCTCGACATGCCTCACGCGGTCGGCGTCAACTTCATGCTCGGGATGTGCGAGGCCGCGCACGGCCGTCTCGCGACGGCTCAACGCCATCTCCGGGAGGCCGTTGCGCAATCCACCGGATCCGCCGACAACACCACGCCCGGCCTTCTCTCCGCCACGCTGCTCGTTGCCACGCTGTCGATGTCCGGCAAGCCCAGTGAGGCCGAACGCATTCTCGCCGGAGTCGATGTCCGCATCGGGCCCGGCTTCGCGATGTGGGACCCGGATATCGCCGCCGCCGAGGGATGGGTGAGGGCCGCGGCCGGCGCGCTCAGCGAGGCGATCACCACCGTGCGCAGAGCGGCCGACGTGGCCGCAGACCAGGGCCGACCCGCCCGCGAAGTGCAATGTCTGCAAATCGCCACCCAGTTCGGCGACGCGACGACGGCGCGTCGGCTACGGCAGTTGTCGACCGTCGTCTCGGGTCCACGGGTGGCTGCCGCCGCTGCCCACGCGACCGCGCTGGCCGGACGGGACGGCGACGCACTGCTCGAAGCGTCCCGTGCGTACGAGGTCTTCGGAGATCTCGTCGCGGCTGCGGACGCCGCGGCCCACGCCGCCGCGAACTTCCGGCGGGCCGGCCGCCGCGGGCCCGCGCTGACTGCGTGTGCCGTCGCACGACGATTGGCTGACGCGTGCGAGGGAGCGAGCACCCCCGCGTTGCGGGCCTATCTGGAGCCGGTTCCGTTGACCGGACGCCAGCGAGAGATCGTGGAGCTCGTGCAACGGGGCTTGTCCAATCGGGAAATCGCCGAGCGACTGGGGGTTTCCGTGCGCACCGTGGAAGGTCATCTGTACCGCGCCTGCCGGAGAACCGGGGTCTGCAGCCGGGACGAGCTCGGAGAACTCCTGGGCACCCACCCCAATCGATGACATCGGTCTCCCGTTTCGGTTGTGCGTCAACGGCATTGCTCGCGCAGCAGAGCCGCGAGCTCGTGCCGGTTGCGGGTTCCGGTCTTCTTCTGTGCCCTATACAGATGGCCTTCGACCGTTCGTACCGACATCGTCAGCGCTTCGGCAATCTGACGGTTCGTCAGTCCCCGCATCACCATCGAAATGATCTCGCGCTCACGGGGCGTCAGGGGAAGGTCGCGGTCCGCCGTCTCGCGGAGGGCGGGGGTGGTCAGCCCTCCGCATTCCCGGGCAAGGCGTTGCGCGCGGGCGCCCAGTGTCAACGACGACCCGCGCAGATTCGCGCGAGCGAACGCGAGAGCGGCGCGCGCAGCGGCATCAGCCGCTGCAGCCGTATCCCCCATTTCCTCGAATTGCGTTGCAACCTCGGATAACGCCTTTCCGTCGTGGTCGGACGCAGCGGAGGCGAATGCGGCCGCGATGCACGCGCGACGACTTCTCGTGCTCTCCGCAAGATGCGCCAGCCGCCTTCTTCCCGTCGCGTCCCCCAGGTGAACTGCGACCTGTAGGCACATCACTTCCCGGGCATGTTGCCGATGCTCGGCGGCGAACTCCGCGGCCCGGAGCGCGACCGCCGCCGCTGTGCTGACTGCCCCCAGCGCCGCATGGCCCCAGGCGTGGGCGAGCAACCGCTCCGAGTCGACGAAGTCGAAGGCCGGGTGCCGGTTCTGGTCGACGCTGGACAGCAGCGCCGTCGCCGCAGTACCGCGACCTGCCATCGCCAGTGCCTGAGCGAGAAGTATGCCGTACCGATACATCAGGACCGGGTAGTCGAGCGACGTGAACTCGGCAAAGGCCCGATCGAGGCGTTCGAGGGCGAGTGCCAGTCGCCCTTGCCCTAGGGCAGCCATGCCCGCGATCGCCGTTCCCACCGCGCTCGTCACACCGGGGAGCCGGATACACTCGCGGTAGGTGCGAGCGGCAACGGCTTCGGCTTCAGCCACCTCGCCGGCGAGGAGCAAGGCACCGACATGGAACTCGACGAGGCCGACACGCTGGTACGAGGCTTCCTGCCAGGATTCCGCCAGTCTGTAGCCCTTCGATGCGGTCTCCGAGACCAGGTTCGACTCGCCCACATCCCCTGCCGCGATGACAGTTCCCCAGATCGCGCACATCGCCGCCGACGCGGGCACCCGTGTCGTGTCGACATCCCGGCCGAGTTCGAGTGCGGGCAGGGGATCACCCGCGACAGCTCTCTGTACGGCTCGAACGGCGCGCAACGACTCCGCCACGGTCGGCGGGGCGTCGCCGAGCGCGTTGTCGACGATCCGTTTCGACTCCTCCGGCCGCGCCAGGATCCACAGCATGTTCGTGGCCCGGAGCGTCAGCAGACGCGCGAACCGATCGTCCGTCAGGCTTTCGAGCGGCATGGCGGCGAGCACATCCTCGGCCTCGGTTCCCCGGTTCAGCAGCAGGAGGGCGTGAGCACGACAGAGGTCGGCTTCGGCCCCGCCTCCGGCGAGGGAACTCGCATGTGCCAGCCTCTCGCAGAGGGACAGATCCAGCAGCGCCATCGCGCCCCGAGCGGCGCGCAGGAACAGGTCGGGGTCGATCGGCAGGTCCGAGTCAGCGTGCAGGACCGCCCGCCGTACGACGTCCTCGGGTCCGGACGGGGGGAGAGCCGCGAGCGCCGACACGACACGCCCTCGCAGGCGCCGCAGTCGCGTGTCCCCGGCACGTGCTCGACGCACCTCTCCGTACAGCGGATGAGCCATTCGCGCAGCTCTCGGCCGACTTGCTGCGTCTATTCGGATCAGCCCGCGGTTCTCCGCCTCTTCCACCGCATCGAGGTCGGACAGCTCCGACAGCACCGCGACGGGCAACGGTTCCGCCACCGCAACCAAGTCCAGAACCGTGCGCACCGCCTCCGGGAGGCGGCGGATCTGTTCGCCGAGCAGGTCCGCAATACTGTCGGAAACGGTGAATTCCTCCTGCCAGAACCACAATCCGTGACATTCTCGAAGTCGGCCGCTGGTTACCTCCTGTGAGACGAGATGCCGCAGGTACAAGGCATTGCCGCGCGTCAGATCCCATATCTTCGACGCCGACTTCTCGTCTACAGGACTGCCGAGCACACTGGCGAGCAGTGCGTCGGACTCGGATCGCGACAAGGGCTGAAGATCGAGCCGCAGCAGCATGCCGTCCTTCCACAGGGCGGTGACGGCATCAGGTGCCGGCTCCCCGGACCGTACCGTGACGATCAGCCGGGCAGTCCCTCGCAACGCCACATGGTGGATCACGAATGCCGACAGTTCGTCGAGCAGATGCGCATCGTCGATCGACAACACCTCGTCGGGGCTTTCGGAAGTGGACGACTGTACGAGCTGGTCGATCAGCTGAAGGGGGTTGGAGGTGGGGTGGTCACACCATCCGGCCAATGCCCCCAGCGGCACCGTCCGCGCCGATGCCGTCCCCACCGCCGACCGCACGGAGATGGCGGCCGACGATGAGCGGAGCACCAACTCGTGCGCCAGTCGGCTCTTGCCCACCCCAGCCTGGCCGGCGATCACACATCCGCGGTAGCCGTCGGTGCCGTTGAGCGCCTCCTCGAGCAGACGCAATTCTTCGGTGCGTCCGATCAGCGCCCCTGCCCCCGCCATAACGGCATGGTAGGGACGTGCCTCCCGCTGTGTCCACCAGCGCTCGGCGTCCGCGAGTGCGGGCCCGATCCTCTGAGGACGGCAACGGTGAGCGGTCAGGACTCAGCCGAAGGAGAAGTGGTGGCTGCCGACGAACCGTGTCTGCGCCGGGCCGGGGATCGAGACGTCGATCGAACCGACGCTCCGGTACACGTGGTCGTCGTCCTGGCAGTCCGCGTCGACCGTGTAGTCGCCGTCGGGCACGTTGTCGAACTTCACGGTCTCGTAGTCGGCGTAGTAGATCTCGGCCACTCGCACGTCGGGGATTCCGTTGATCACCGCGTTGCAGTAGTGCGGGTAGTCCGCCTCGGGGGCGCGGTAGTAGATGAACTTGACCGTGACCGTGTGCTCCCGCACGCTCACGCTCCAGCTGCCGTACGGGTACGGATCCACTGCCGATGCCGTGGGCGCGAGGCCCGTCATCAATGCGAGCGGCGCCGCGAGGGCGACCGCTGCGCGTCCGAGCTTCGAGCCCTTCATGGGCGCTCCTTTCGACCGTTGACCAGCCCGACCGGTTCAATGGTCGACCCAGGTACGGGTACAGGAACTGCAAAGCGCCGCAGTCGAACACAACCCGTGATCAACATCGATCGACTGTCACCCGGCCGTGACCGGGCGTGTCACGGAACAGTCACGCCGCGTGCCCGTAGCACCGACGATGCAGGGCACGCACCTCGTCGACGAGTTCCGGCACCGGCCCCTCCACGGTCACCCCGGGCGCGACCTCCTGGATCGGCAGGGCCCGGACGGGCGCCGGCGGCACACCCATCTCCTCCAGCCAGCCGACGAGTTGCGCCGACGACGCCACGTACACGACGCGGCCCAGCCCCACCCATCCGTGCGCGGCCGCGCACATCGGGCAGTGCTCGCCGGACGTGTACACCGTCGCGGCGGCGCGCTCGGCCTCGCTCATGTGCGCGGCGGCCCAGCGGGCCAGTTCGAACTCGGGGTGCCTGGTTCGGTCCCCGCCCGCGACGCGGTTGCGGTCCTCGGCGAGGCGCGTGCCGTCGGCCGACACCAGCACCGAGCCGAACGGTTCGTCGCCGGCGTCCAGCGCCTCGCGCGCCAGTTCCACGCACCGCCGCAGGTGCGTCATCCCCGATTCGTCGATCACGAGGTCCTCCCGGTGTCGCGGTCGTCGACCGCATCATGCCACCGCGGCCGGTGGACCGTCCTCAGCCCGCGCAGGTGCCCTCGTCGGGCGCTCCCGCGAACCGCCGGTCCATCCAATCCAGGCCTTCCACGGCGGCCGGAAGCAGGCCGATCCCGTGACCCGCGCCGGTCCCGGGCAGCACCGGTGGAATGGCGTAGCGGCGATAGGTGACGGATGTGCCTCCCGCGCACCATTTCCCGACCATCGTGTCGACGCCGCTCACCTGGACGAAGTCGTCCGTCGCGCTCTGCGCGACGAACGTCGGGATCGTGGGGGCGATGTTGCCGAGCTCCTGCTCGCGCACCAGCGAAGCCCACGGTTCGACGGTCAGGTGGTCGGCGATGGGCCGGCCGTCGACCGTGTACCAGGTGGTGGGGAAGAACGGATTCATGCGCGGCGCGTCGTAGACGCAGTAGGTCTCGGCGCGCGCGAGAATGTCGCGTCCGGCGGGATTGAACACACTCAGCAGTTCCTCCCGCACCTGCGGATAGGCGGCGGCGAATCCGTTGACCACCCAGCCGATTCCGCCGGAGAGCAGCGAGCCGTCGCCGGCGACGGCGAGATCGGCGAGCGACGCCGGCGGTGAACCCGCGACCGCGGCGACGACGGGCAGCTCGGGAGCGTAGGTGTCCGCCAGCTCCGCGGCCGCCGCCGACGACATGCCGCCCTGTGAGTAGCCCCAGAAGCCGATGCGGGTGCCCTCGTCGATGCCGCGGTCGGTCAGCCGCAGGGCGGCACGGGCCATGTCGAGCATGGCGTGCCCCTGCGAGACGCGGTTCAGGTAGGGATGCACACCGGGTGTGCCGAGGCCCTCGTAGTCGGTCATCGCGACGGCGTAGCCCCGCGCCAGCAGCGGCACGATGTGCAGGTATTCGTACTCCTGGGCGTGATGGGTCAACTTCGACGGCGCGCACTGATCGCCCATGCCCTGCGTGCCCGGGCCGAGGACGATCGTCGGGCGCGGGCCGTCACCGGCCCAGGGTTGCGACGGCACGAACACCGTGCCGGTGACGGCGGTCGGGCCGCCCGTGGCGTTCTCGCTGCGGTACATCACGCGGGTGGCGGTGGCGTCGAGCGCCGGCGCGACGGCCGGTTCGGCGCGCAGGACGTCGCCGGCCGCACCGTCGGGCAGCGGGTCGGGCGGGAGGTAGAACCCGGCGTCGCCCGTGCCTGACACGGACCCTGTCGGATCGGCGGCCGCGACGGGACCTGCGACGAGGGGCATGAGCAGCATCGTCAGGGCCGCGGTGAGCAGTCGGGCGGTGCGCATCGGCATGCCGAGCATTCTGCACACGTGTGTACCGCCACGGAAGGTGTTGCGTCGATATTTCTGCAACAAGTTCTATGACAGGATGACGCCACGGTCCGATCACCGGGACGACCGATGCCGAGAGGAGCCCCCCCCCCCCCCCCCGGCGCTACGGTCCGCTCGCCGCTGTATCCGCAGGACGGAAGGACGACGCCATGACCGTCGAAGAGCGACTGGCCCGCCTCGAAGCGCTCGAGGAGATCCGGATGCTCAAGCACCGGTATTTCCGCGCGTGCGACGCCAAGGACCCGAAGGCCATGCGCGACTGTTTCGTCGCGACGGGCGCCGACATCTATTACGGCCCCGCCCTCGGCAGCTTCGACGACGCCGACGCTCTCGTCGACGTTTACGCCCGCATCGCCCTCGAACGCGTCGACGACCGGTACATCGTGCTCGACATGCACCACGGCATGCACCCCAGCATCGAACTCACCGGCGACGGCACCGCCATCGGCGCCTGGACGCTGCGGTTCCGGCAGGTCGACCTGCGTGCCCGCACGGAGCGGGTGAGCGCACTCGACTACGACGACGACTATGCGATCGAAGACGGCAGGTGGAAGATCGCCCGGTGCCACGTGCGCGTCCACTGGTCCATCGAACGGGCCCTGACCGACGACGTGAAAGTGGTGTTCTGACATGACCGAACGCAGGGTCGCCCTCGTCACCGGCGCGAGCCGCAGCGTCGGCAAGGGCATCGCATGCGCCCTCGGCTCCGACGGCTGGACCGTCTACGTCACCGCGCGGGGCCCGGTCGGCACCGACAGCCCCCTGGACCGGACCGCCGCGACTGTCACCGAACGCGGCGGGCTCGGCATCGCGGTGCAGTGCGACCACACCGACGACGAGCAGATCCGGGCACTGTTCCGGCGCATCGCCGACGAGCAGGGCGGCCGGCTGGACCTGCTGGTGAACAACGTGTGGGCGAGCCCGCCCGGGTTCGCGGGCTTCTCCGAGCCGTTCTGGAAACGCCCGATCAGCGATTGGGACAGTCTCGTCGGCGTCGGACTGCGCGCCCACTACGTGGCCTCCGTCGACGCCGCGCAGCTGATGGTGCCGCGCGGCAGCGGGATGATCGTCAACATCTCGTCGTTCGGCACCCGCGGCTACCTGCACTCGGTGCTGTACGGCATCTCGAAGGCCGGCCTCGACAAGATGGCCGCCGACATGGCCGTCGATCTCGCCGGCACCGGCGTCACCGCCCTGTCGCTGTGGCCGGGACTGGTGAAGAACGAGGCGATGCTCGCCCGCGGCATCGACAACTTCGAGGGCTTCTCCCTCGCCAACGCCGAGACCCCGGAGTTCGTCGGCCGTGTGATCGTCGCGCTGGCGAACGATCCGAAGGTGAACGAGCGCAGCGGGCGCACCCTGATCACCGCCGAGACCGCCCTCGACTACGGGGTCGTCGACGTCGAAGGCAATCAACCGGATTCGCATCGGGCCGCGTTCGGCGGCGGCCCGCTGTACTGATCCGCGGCCCGGCGCACCGGGCGAGACGCCGTGATCACCCCTGCGGGTGCGGATCTTCCGCGGTTCTCACCGGGTTTCCCGAGGACGAGATAGCCTCGGGCGAGAGGGTGAAAGGGAGCGGCAGCATGCACAGCGAGAGACTCCACTTCGCCGGCTCCGGCGCTACGGAACTGGCGGGCCGGCTGGACCTGCCGGAGGGCACGCCGCGCGCGTTCGCACTGTTCGCGCACTGCTTCCCCTCCAGCGAGGACGTACCGGCGGCGGCGCGGATCTCGGAGGTCCTCACCGAGCACGACATCGCCGTCCTGCGCTTCGACTTCGCCGGTCGCGGTGGGTCCGGCGGGGACTGTGCCGGCACCACCTCCGGTCCCGATGTCGCCGACCTCGTGCGTGCGGCGGATTTCCTGCGCACCCACCATGCCGCTCCCAGCATCCTGATCGGCCACTCCCGCGGCGGCACGGCCGTCCTCGCGGCGAGCGAGCACGTGCCCGAGACGCGAGCCGTGATCACGATCGGTGCCACGGCCGGGACCGAGCGGATCCACCGACCCGGTACCGCACTGCTGGTGATGCACTCCCCCACCGACGACACGGTCGGCATCGACAACGCCCGACAGATCTTCGCGGCCGCCCGCCACCCCAAGTCCTTCCTCTCCCTCGACGGCGCCGACCACCTGCTCTCCCGGCAGTCCGACGCCCGGTTCGCCGCCTCGCTGCTGGCGACATGGGCGAGCAGGTACCTCGACGAGAACACTGCGGCCCAGGCGCCCACCGCGCCGGCCTCGGCCGAAGGCGTCGTCGAGGTCACCGGGAACGGAGCCACCCGGTTCGGGCAGCGCATCACCCTCGGCCGGCACCTGATCACCGCCGATGAGCCCACACCGGTGGGCGACGACACCGGGCCTTCGCCGTACGACCTGCTGCTCGCCTCCCTCGGCGCCTGCACATCGATGACGCTGCGCATGTACGCCGACCGCAAGCAATGGCCCCTGGAGAACGTGACGGTTTCCCTGCGTCACAGCCGGATCCACGCCGCGGACTGCGAGGACTGCGAGACCCGGACCGGGCGGCTCGACAAGATCGAACGCGTGATCCACCTCGCCGGTGTTCTCGACGAGCAACAGCGGCAGCGTCTGCTCGACATCGCCGACCGCTGTCCGGTGCACCGGACCCTGCACTCGGAGATCGTGGTGGACACCGCCCTCGCAGCCAATGACCCCGCCGACCGGGAGACCCGCGACGCACCGACGGCGACGACCGGGCCGGCACCGGCATGAGTTCGCTGCCCATCGGCGACTACGCACTGCTCTCGGATCGGCACTCGGCCGCACTGGTGTCGTCCGACGGTTCGATCGACTGGCTGTGTATGCCCCGCTTCGACAGCCCCTCGATCTTCGCCGCGATCCTCGACGACAACGCCGGGCACTGGTCGATCCGGCCGGCCGGCGAATTCCGGGTTCGGCGCGAGTACGTCGAGGGCAGCATGGTTCTTCGCACGCTCTTCCACACCGGCGGGGGGATCCTCGAGCTGCGCGATGCCCTGATCCTCGGGGATGCGCAGGACCCCCATCGCCTGGGGGAGCATGCGCCGCACATGCTGGCCCGGACCGTCACCTGCACCCGCGGCAGCGTCAGCGCGGAGCTGCTGTTCCGGCCTCGTCCGGAGTACGGTCTCGTCGCGCCGGTACTGACCGCCGTCGACGGCGGGATCACGGCCGCCGGTGGGGCGAGCCGGTTGACCCTGTCGAGCACGGTGCCCCTCGAGGTCGGCGGCGGCGCAGCCCGGGCCCAGTTCGACCTGCACGCCGGGGAGAGCGCGTACTTCGCGCTGCAGCACGCGGCACTCGGCGCACCCGTTCCGCCGGTGCGTCCCGGAGCCGCCGTCAGGGCAGCGGTCGACGACACGACGACCGGCTGGCAGGACTGGTCGGCGCAGCACCAGGCCTACCAGGGCCGCGCGCGCGACCTGGTCCACCACTCGGGACGGGTGCTGCAGGCCTTGAGCTACCAGCCCACCGGCGCGATCGTGGCGGCAGTCACCACCTCGCTTCCCGAGCAGGTCGGCGGTGCGCGCAACTGGGACTATCGCTACTCCTGGGTGCGCGACGCCAGCATGACCATGCAGGCCTTGTGGGTCGCTGCCTGTCCGGACGAGGCACACGAGTTCTTCGATTTCATGGCCACTGCCGCTGCCTGCTCCTACACCAACCGCCCCCTCCAGATAATGTTCGGCATCGGCGGGGAGCACGACCTGTCGGAGCGGACCCTTCCGCACCTCTCCGGCTGGCGTGGCAGCAAGCCCGTCCGGGTGGGGAACGGTGCCTGGACCCAGCCCCAGCTCGACACCTACGGCGAATTGCTCGACGCCGCCGCCCAGCTCCGTGACCAGGTCGGCTCGCTCGACAGTCCGACTCGAAACTTCCTGGTGGGCCTCGCCGACGCCGCCGCGGCACGCTGGCGCCAACCCGACAACGGCATCTGGGAGGTCCGCGGCGAGCCGCGGCACTTCGTGCACTCCAAGGTCATGTGCTGGGTGGCCCTCGACCGTGCTGTCGCCCTGGCCGACTGGCTCCACGCCGACGGCCATGTCGAGGCATGGACGGCCGCCGCCCAGGAGATCCGAGATGCGGTGCTCACGCAGGGGTGGAACGAGGCCCTCGGTTCGTTCACGCAGTCCTTCGGCGCATCGAACCTCGACGCCACCGCCTTGCTGCTGCCGATCGTAGGTTTCCTTCCCCCGGACGACCCGCGGGTGCTGTCCACGATCGATGCCGTCCGCGAGCGGCTCACCGACGCCCGCGGCCTGGTTCACCGCTACCACACCGCGGCGGGGGTGGACGGCCTCGAGGGCCAGGAGGGAACCTTCCTGCTGTGCACCTTCTGGCTCGCCCAGGCCCTCGCCCTGGCCGGTCGCACCGACGAAGGTGCCGAGGTCTTCGAACGCGCGGTGGGCTACGTCAACGACGTGGGATTGCTCGCCGAGGAGATCGACTCCGCCACCGGGGAACAGCTGGGCAATTTCCCCCAGGCGTTCAGCCACATCGGACTGGTCAACGCCGCCTGGGCGCTGCACCAGGCAGAGCACGTCGGCACGTTCCACTGAACCGGCTGGATCGAGGTGGAGGAAGAGAGTTCCGGGGTTCGCCGGCCGCGTGATCGTCGCACCGCCGAACGCGTCACGCGAGGTGGCAGGCCACCTGCCCGCCGCCGGGCACCTCGGTGGTCTCCGGTCGGCGTTCCCGGCACACCGGCATCACCTGCGGGCAGCGGGAGCTGAACGCACATCCGGCCGGGGGATTCGCCGGGTCGGGCAGCTCGCCGTCGAGCCGGATCCGTACGCGGGTGCGTTGCCGCACGGGGTCCGGGACGGGCACCGCGGACAGCAGCGCCTGCGTGTACGGATGCGCGGGCTCGGTGAACAGCCGTTCCGACGGCCCCCACTCCACGATCCGGCCCAGGTACATCACCGCCGTGGTGTGGGCGATGTGCCGGACCACGGCCAGGTCGTGGGCGATGAACAGATATGCGATGCCCAGCTCGGCGGACAGCTCCTCGAGCAGCGCGATGACCTGGTTCTGGGTGGACACGTCGAGGGCACTCACCGCCTCGTCGGCGATCACCAGCCTCGGCTCCACCGCGATGGCCCGGGCGATGGCGATGCGCTGACGCTGGCCGCCGGAGAACTCGTAGGGGTAGCGCTCGGCGTGCTCAGGCCGCAACCCCACCTGTTCGAGCAGGCGGCGCACCTTCCGACGCCGAGCCTCGGCGTCCAGGTCGGTGTGCACCTCGAGCGGTTCGGCGATGGCGTCCCCGACCGTGCGCGACGGATCCAGCGAGGAGTACGGGTCCTGGAACACCATCTGCATGTTGCGCCGCGCACCCCGCAGTTCCGACCGGTTCAGCGTGGTGAGGTCGACGCCGTCGAGGACCACCGAGCCGGCGGCGACGTCGACCAGCCGCAGGATGCCGCGGGCGGTGGTGGATTTTCCGGATCCGGATTCCCCGACCAGGGCGAAGGTCTCGCCGGGCCGGATGTCGAAGCCGACCCCGTCCACCGCGCGGATCGTCCGCTTCTTACGCGACATCCGGCCCCGGACGGGGAACTCGACCCGCAGGCCCCGCACGCTGAGCAGCGGTGCGCTCGCGGCCGATTCGACGACGTCCACAGTCATGAGGTTCCCTCCAGGATCAGATCGGTCACCCGCGCGCAGCGCGATACGCGGTCGTCGCCGACCGGCCGCAGCGGCACGTCGACCGCGCACTCGTCGGCCCGGTGCGCGCAGCGCGGTGCGAACCGGCAGCCGACGGGGATCGAGCCGGGCGGCGGTGGTGAGCCGGGGATGGTGTGCAGGTCCGTCCGGCCGCCGATGTCGGGCACCGATCGCAGCAGGCCCTCGGTGTACGGATGCCGGGGCGCCGCGTAGAGCGCCTCGGTGCGGGCCCGTTCGATCACCTGTCCCGCATACATCACCACCACCTCCGTGCACAGGTCGGCGACCACGCCGAGGTCGTGGGTCACGAACAGCACCCCCATGCCGAATCGTCCGGCCATCTCGCGGATCAGATCGAGCACCTGTGCCTGGATGGTGACGTCGAGCGCGGTGGTGGGTTCGTCGGCGACGAGCAGTTTCGGCTCGCACGCCAGGGCCATCGCGATCATCACCCGCTGCCTCATGCCCCCGGAGAACTCGTGCGGATACTGCCGGACCCGGCGTGCGGCATTCGGGATTCCGACGAGGTCGAGTACCTCCACGGCCCGGGCCGTGGCGTCCTTCCGGCTCATGCGGCGGTGCCGGCGCACCACCTCGGTGATCTGGTCACCGACCGTGAACACCGGGTTCAGGCTGGTCATCGGCTCCTGAAAGATCATGGCGATGTCGTTTCCGCGCACGGACTCCAGTTCGCGAGCAGGCATGGTCAGCAGGTCCCGTCCCTGGAACCGGATGCTGCCGGCGACCGTTCGGGACTGCCGGGGCGGCAGCAGCCGCAGCACCGAGGAACACGTGACGGACTTGCCGGAGCCCGACTCCCCGACCAGCCCGACCAGTTCGCCGGCCGCGACGTCGAAGGACACGTCCTGCAGGACCGGCGTCCAGCCGGACGCGGTGGCGAACTCGACGCCGAGGCCGTGGACACTCAGCAGTGGTTCGATCATCGTTCGCTCCGGTTCTCGCGGCCCACCGAATCGCGGATGCCGTCACCGAGGGTGTTGCAGGCCAGCACGGCAAGGACGATGGCGACGGCGGGAATCAGGACGGGCCAGGCGGTGTAGTTCCAGGCCTCGCGTCCCTCGGCGAGCATCCGCCCCCAACTCGGGTCGGGCGGCTGGACCCCGAGGCCGAGGAAACTCAGCGAGGATTCGGCGAGCATGGCGAAGCCGCAGGCGAGACTGACCTGCACGATCAGCGGGGACAGGGTGTGCGGAAGAATGTGCTTGCGCACGATCCACGCGGTCGGGGTGCCGATGCTGCGGGACGCCTCGACGAAGGTGTTCTCCCGCACCGCGATCACCGCGCCGCGCACCACGCGGAAGAACCTGGGCCCGAAGACGATTCCGATGGCAATCATCGCGTTGGTGAGATTCGGCCCCATGACGCCGACGATCGCCATCGCCAGCAGCAGCGGCGGGAAGCTGAGGAAGGCGTCGGCGATCCGGGACAGCAGCGCGTCCCAGCGGCCGCCGAGAAACCCCGCCGTCAGCGCGGGGATCACGCCGAACGCCAGCCCCACCGACACCGAGATCGCCGCGGCCGAGACGGCGACCCGCGCGCCGTAGAGCAACCGCGACAGCGTGTCCCGGCCGAGGTTGTCCGTGCCGAGCAGATAGCCCTCGCTCAGCGGCGGCAGCCGGCGCGCCGTCAGTTCCTGCACCAGCGGATCGTGCGGCGCGATCAGCGGCGCGGCGAGACCCAGCACCGTGATCAGCGTCAGGAACACGGCCGCCGCGACGGCTGCGCGGCGGCCACGGAACCGGCGCAGGAACCGGCGGCGCGGGGATTCGACGACAACCGGGGACGCATCCTCGACGGTCTTCGGCGGCGTGATGGTTTCGCTCATGCGGCGCTCCTGGTCCGGGGGTTGAGGTAGCCGTACGAGATGTCGACGAGCAGGCTCATCACGACCGTCGCGAAGACACCGAAGATCACCACGCCCTGGATGGCGGGCAGGTCGCCGGACAGCACCGCCTGCACGGCGAAGTCCCCGAGTCCCTTGAGCCCGAACACCGACTCGATGACCGCCGTGCCGCCGAGCAGGAAGGCGATCTGCATGCCGAGCACCGTCGCGGTGGGGATGAACGCATTCTTGAGGGCGTGCTTCCACAGGACGGCACGTCGCCCGAGCCCCTTGGCCGTGGCGGTGCGGACGTAGTCCTGCTGCATCACGTCGATCATGGAACTGCGCAACTGGCGGGCGATCTCGGCCGCGGCAGCCAGTCCCAGCGCGATCGCCGGGAGCAGCAGGTGGCTGAGCCACGGCCACAGCCCCTTTGCGAGCGGTGTGTACCCGGTCGCGGGGAGTGCCTTCAACTGCAGGGAGAACACCAGCACCAGGATGAGACCGAGCACGAAGTTCGGTGTCGCGACGCCCAGCGTGGACCCGAGGCTGGTGGTCCGGTCCTGCCAGCTGCCGGGGCGGCTGCCGCCGATGATGCCGGCCGGAATACCCACTGCCAGCGCGACCAGCACCGACACGAGGGTCAACGACACGGTCACCGGCAGCCGGTCGACGATCATCTCGAGCACGGGGGCCTGATAGGTGAAGCTCGTCCCCAGGTCACCTCGCGCCAGACCGCCGAGGAAGTCGAGATACTGCACGACGACGGGCTGATCGAGGCCGAGATCCACGCGCACCGCCTCGATCTGCTGCGGTGTCGCGCTCTCCCCGGCGATCCGATGGGCGGGATCGCCCGGGATCAGGAATATCAGGCCGAACGTGATGGCGGTGGCGATCAGCAGCAGCGGTAGCACCGCGAGCAGCCGTTGGCCGATCAATCGAAGCATCCTGCCGGTCCTTTACATCTCTCGAGGTGTCGCTCGGGGCGCTGCCGCAGCGGTCATTCGGCGGCCGTGAGGCCGATCCCTCCCCATTCGTCCAATGCGCGGTACGGCTGGTATCCGACGACCCGGTCGGTGAGGGTGGCGCCGAGGTCGGCGAAGGCCAGGGGGATCATCAGTGCCTGGTCCACGACCGTGGCGGAGACGTCGCCGATGAGCCGTCCCCGGGTCTGCTGGTCCGGTTCGGCGTTCGCGGCGGCCAGGGCCTCCGCGAAGCCGGGAGTGACGTCGTGCGACGGGTTCTGCGGCGAATCCGGGGCGAAGTAGGTGGCCAGCAGCAGCGACGGATCGGCGCGTCCGGAGAAGGTGGTGAGCACGGCGTCGAGCTCCCCCCGGTTGAAGACCGGTGACATCTCGGCCGGGCTGAGCAGGCGGATCTGCATGGTGACCCCGATCGCGTCGAGCTGCTGCTGGACGATCTGCGCGATCCGCTCGTTCTCGGGCAGGTTCATCACCCCGGCGGTGAACGTGAACCCGTCGGGCAGGCCGGCGGCCGCGAGCGTCTCGCGGGCGGCCCGCTCCTCGTAGGCGTAGCGGTCGGCCAGTTCCGGGTTGTAGGCGAAGTAGCCCTGCGGGAAGTTCTGGCTGGCCGCCTCGCCGTGACCTTCGAGGGCCGAGTCGACAAGAGCCTGCCGGTCGATCGCGGTGCTCAGCGCCCGGCGCACGTCGACATTCCCGAATTCGCTTCGGGTGCGGTTGAAGTGCAGGACGTAGTGGTTCAGGCTGGTCTGCACCTGCGAGTCCAGGCCCTGTGCGGCGGCGGGGTCGATCGAGAGCGGCGTGGCCATCGCGATGTCGAGTTCGCCCGACGCCATCGCGTTGATGCGGGTCTGTGGGTCGGTGACGACCTCCCATTCGAAGCGTCCGGCGGTCACCGACTCCGGATCCCAGTAGCCGTCCCAGGCCACGAAGTCGTACGATGCGCCGGGCTGGGCGTCGGCGACGATGTACCGGCCCGCGCCGACGGGTCGCAGCACCAGGGCGGCGTCCTTCTCCGGCGTGCCGAACGCATTCGGGCTGACCATCATTCCGGGCAGATCGGACAGGGTCAGGACGAGTTGTGTGCCGGGTCCGGTCAACCGCAGCACCACCGTGGTGGGGTCAGGGGTCTCGATCGCCTCGACCGGAGCGAGCATCGTCGTGGTGATCGAGTCCGGCTCCTGGGCGCGTTCGAGGTTGGCCTTGACCGCCTGTGCGTCCAGCGGGGTGCCGTCCTGGAACTGCAGTCCCTCCCGCAGGTGGAAGGTGAGGGTGCGGCCGTCGTCGGAGAACTCCCACGACTCGGCCAGTCCCGGAATCGGGTTCGCGTCCCGGTCGCGGTGCACCAGCCGGTCGTACACCTGGGTCAGCATGATGTTGTCCTGCGCGACCCGGGTCTTGTGCGGATCGAAGGACGACGCCCCGTAGGTGGTGGCGTACCGCAGCGTCGCCTGGGGGTCGACGGCGTCCGACGTCGCGGTGCCGGCGGACCCGCACCCGGCGAGGAGCGCGACGGCCAGCGCGGCGCCCAGGGCGAGTCTCGTACGACGGGCCATGATGTTCTCCGATTCTCGGCGTGGGATGGAGACGGGTGTTACGGCGCGGCCACCCCGACGCCGCGCCACTCGTCGAGCACCCGGCTCGGCTCGTAGCCGACGACGGTGCCGGAGGTGATCGCACCCAGGTCGGCGAACGCGACGGGCAACATCGCGGCGTGATCCATCACCACCGCGTTCACATCCCCGAGCAGGGCGGCACGTTCGCCGGGATCGGTGGCCCGGTTGGCTGCTTCCATCGCCGCCCGGAAGCCGGGGATATCGTCGTGCGACGGGTTCTGCGGCGAGTCCTGCCCGTAGTACGAGGTCAGCAGTAGCGACGGTTCGGCGCGACCGGTCAGGGTGGTGAGGATGGCGTCGAGCTCGCCGCGGTTGAATGCGAGATTGAGGTCGGTCGGCGTCATCGACCGGATCTCCATCGTGATCCCCACCCGCGCCAGCTGTTCCTGCATGATCTGCGCGATGAGCTGGTTCTCCGGCAGGTTCGACGCGCCGGCGACGAACGAGAATCCGTTCGGCACACCGACCTGTGCGAGCAGGGCCTTCGCGCGTTCGGGGTCGAACGCGTACTGGCCGTCGAGGGCGGCGTTGTGCGCGAAGTACCCGGAGGGGAAGTTCTGGCTGGCGGCCTCGCCGTGTCCTTCGAGTGCGGTCTCGACGACGGCCTCCCGGTCGACGGCGTGGGCGAGTGCCTGCCGCACTTCGAGGTTCCCGAACTCGCTGCGAGTCCGGTTGAGGTTGAGCACGTAGTTGTTGAGGGTGGTCTGCACGTGCGACTCGAGGCCCTGTTGTTCGGCCGGGTCGACGGACAGCGGGGTGGCGATCGCGGCGTCGAGCTGACCGGAGGCCACCGCGCTCACCCGGGTCTGCGGATCGGTCATCACGATCCACTCGAAGGCGCGGGCCTGCACCGCCTCCGGATCCCAGTAGCCGTCCCGGGCGACGAACTCGTACTGCGCACCGGGCTGTGCGTGCGCGACGGTGTAGCGTCCGGTGCCGGCGGGGGTCAGCACCAGGGCGGCGTCCTTGTCGGGGGTGCCGAACGCGTTGGGGTTGACCATCATTCCGGGCAGATCGGAGAGGGTGAGCACGAGTTGCCCGCCCGGGCCGTCGAGTCGCAGGACCACGGTCTGCGGGTCGGGGGCCTCGACGGCGGCGACGCCGGCGAGCATGGCGGCGGTGATCGAGTCGGGCTGCATCGCCCGTTCGAGGTTGGCCACCACCGCGGAGGCGTCGAACGGGGTGCCGTCGGAGAACGTCACGTCCTGCCGCAGGCGCAGCGTCAGGGTGGAGCCGTCGTCGGCGAACTCCCACGATTCGGCCAGCCCGGGAATCGGATTCGCGTCCCGATCACGGTGCACCAACCGGTCGTAGACCAGGTTGAGCATGATCGAGTCGCTGGTGATCCTCGTCTTGTGCGGGTCGAACGACGACGCACCGTAGGTGGTGGCATAGCGCAATGTCGCGTTCGGGTCGACGGTCTGCGCGGCGTCCGTCGCCGCGGAACTGCCGCACCCGGCCACCGCGACGGCGACGGCGAGCACGGACAGGGCGGCCTTCATCGATCTGCGAAACATCAGATTCCTCGGGGGGTTCGGGTCGTCGAGGGGTTCACGGGGCGGCGACGCCGACGCCGCGCCACTCGTCGACGAGCAGGGTGGGTTCGTAGCCCACGACCTGATCGGTCAGGGTGGAGCCGAGCTCGAAGAACACCAGCGGGATCGCGAGCGCGTTGTCGCTGACCAGCTTCGACACGTTGCCGAGCTTGCCGGCGCGCGCCTGCGGATCGGACTCGCGGTTGGCCGCATCCAGGGCCTCCTGGAATCCGGGGGCCGTGCTGCGGGACGGGTTCTGCGGCGACTCCGCCCCGTACAGCGAGGAGAACAGCAGGGCGGGATCGGACCGGCCGGTGAAGGTGGTGACGACGGCGTCGGCGTCCCCGCGGTTGAACGTCGGGGAGGCTTCGGACGGCGGCATCGGCTTCAACTGCATGTCGATGCCGACCTCGGCGAGCTGTTGCTGCACGATCTGGGCCACCTGCACGTTCTCGGGCAGGTTGAGCAGGATCGCAGTGAAGGAGAACCCGTTCGGCAGTCCCGCCTGTGCCAGGAGCTCCCGCGCCCTGTCGGGGTCGTACGGGTAGGCTCCGGCCAGGTCGGGCTCGTAGGCGAAGTAGTCCTTCGGGAAGTTCTGCGTCGCGGCCTCGGCGTGGCCCTCCATCGCGGTGTCGGCGATGGACTGCCGGTCGATCGCGTACGCCAGCGCCTGCCGCACCTCCAGCTTGCCGAACTCC
Source organism: Rhodococcus sp. DMU1 (assembly GCF_012272955.1). Classification (NCBI taxonomy): domain Bacteria; kingdom Bacillati; phylum Actinomycetota; class Actinomycetes; order Mycobacteriales; family Nocardiaceae; genus Rhodococcus; species Rhodococcus sp. DMU1. The sequence continues at coordinate 4,856,607 of NZ_CP050952.1, forward strand.
CCGCGCGACCGGTTGAGGTTGACGGCCATGTGGTCGAGCCGCAGCGCCGCCTCGACCCGAAGGCCCTGCTGCTCGGCGGCATCGATGGTCAGTGGCGTGGTGATGGCGGCGTCCAGGTCTCCGGAGGACACGGCGTTGAGCCGGGCCTGCGGATCGGTCATCACGGTCCACACCACGCTGTCGGTGCGGACCGCGTCGGGATCCCAGTAGCCGGGCCGCGCGGCGAACTCGTACTCGGCGCCCGGCTGCGCGCGGGTGACCGTGTAGCGGCCGGCACCGGCCGGGGTGAGCGCCAGCGCGGCGTTCTTCTCCGGGGTTCCGAATGCGTCGGGGTCGACGATCATCCCGGCCAGGTCGGACAGCGCGAGGACGAGCTGGGCGCCGGGCCGGTCCAGCGCGAGCACGACGGTGCGATCGTCGGGGGTCGTGATGCCGGTGACCCCGGCGAGCATCGGTGCGGTCACCGAGTCCGGTTCGAGGGCGCGGTTCAGGTTGGCCCGGACGGCGGCCGCGTCCACGGGGGAACCGTCGGCGAAGCTCACCCCCTCGCGCAGATGCAGGGTGAGGGACTCGTCCGTCAGCTCCCACGATTCGGCCAGGCCGGGGACGGGTTGCGCGTCGACGTCGCGGTGCACGAGCCGGTCGTAGACCAGGTTGAGCATCGTGGCGTCACTGGTAATCTTGGTCTTGTGCGGGTCGAAGGAGGACGCGCCGAAGACCGTCGCGTAGCGCAGGGGGATCGTCGGGTCGGTGACACCCGAGTGCTCGGACACCCCGGAGCCGCACGCGGCCACCAGCACCGCGCACGTCCCGAGGGCGGCCGTCCACCGCCGGATGGAAAACCTGCCCGTTGCGACCGGCATCTCGCCCCTTCCTCGAAGCGCTCGCGCGCACAGTCGATTTCAGGACGGACGTCGATGCGCACGGCCTGTTACCGACCGAACGTAGGGGCTTGTGACATGCCGCACATCGCCGTTCCCACTGAACGAGACCGTGCGGGAACAGGTGGTCAGCCGAGCGCGCCGAGAAGGGTGGAATTCACCTCCGCGGCCGGGACCATGGGCATCGTGTGGTGCGTTGCTCCCTCGACGATCACCGGCCGCAGCCGCGAGCTCGTCGCTGCGACCGCGGCCGCCACCCGCGCGCTGTCGTGGATCTTGCTGCCGGCCGCGAGAATCACCGTCGTGTCGACCGCGAGCCCGGCGAGGGTGGGACGTGCGGGTCGTTTCGGGACGACCAGCTTCGCCGTCGGGAAGTGCTCGGCGCCCTGGGCGGCGAGGTTCGGCCAGTCCGCGTCGAGGGGCCGGCCGCCGGTCTCCCACGCGAGGAAGCTGCGCTGGCGGTGGTCGCTCGGCCGGAGCAGCAGGGGGATCGCGCGGGCGAGGTACTGTGCGCGCATCCTGGCGAAGCACGAATTCGGATCGAGCAACACCATGTTCGAGATCCGCTCGGGGCGTTCGAGCGCGTAGGCGAGCGCGATCATCGCCCCGTACGAGTGGCCGGCCAGCCGGAACGAGGACAGGCCGAGCGTCGCCGCGATGCCGTCGAGCCACGACAGCAGATCGTCCACGCTGCGCATCGGCTTTCCGTGCGCGACACTCCGTCCCACGTCACCGATCGGATCCACCGCCAGGACCCGGTACCGGGTGGCGAGCGCGGCGGCGTTGGCGAACCACACCGTCGACGTCGCTCCCCCTCCGGGCAGCAGGAGGACCGGCGGCGCGTTCTCGCGGCCGCAGACGTTGATATGCGTTGTGCCGAATTCCGATTCGACCGTCACTGCGCCGACGGCCGCCGGCCACTTCGCGAGCACGGCATCGTAGGCGCGGAGGAACTGCCTCCCCGCAGTGGTGGCTGCGAATTCTGTTGTCGACGCACGCGGCATCGCCTTCCCCCCTTCGTCCGGATCAGCCGGTCGGTCCGGCCATCCCGTAGAACCGTTCGACCCGCATCGTCAGCACGAGCCGGCGGTCGGCGACCATCGCGTCCCGGAACTCGTCCCAGTCCGGGTGTTCGCCCTGCACCGCCCGATACAGGGCGACGAGTTCCTCGACGGTGTCGTCGTGCGGGTCCTTCGCGACGGGCGACAGTTCGGCGGTGCCCTCCGCGACCGCGTACGCCCAGCCGTCGGCGGCGCTGACATACAGGCTCACGCGCGGGTCGCGGCGCATGTTCGCGGTCTTGGCCCGCCCGTCGGTGATGGAGACCGAGAACGTCCGGGCGCCGGGGTCGTAGTGGTACACGATGTTGGAGAGCTGCGGCCGCCCGTCCCGCTTCAGCGTGACGAGGGCGCCGATCTTCGTTGCAGCGAAGAGTGATTCGATCCTGTCTGCGGGCGCCGTCATGGGATCACCATCTCTTTCCGTGGGAACGGTAGCGCTTGACGTACTCCACCCAGTTCCAGGTCGACAGGAACCCCTGCGCCGCCTCGTACCCCTTGGCGAACTGTGCCTCGATCTCGGACTTGTCGAGGTGGAAGTCGAGGACCCCCACCTCGGTCGAGTCGACCCGGATCGTGCGGGCGCTGACCCACGGCTGGTTGAGGTGGGCCTGGTCGCGGCCGACGAGCACGGTGGTGACGATGCCCTCGATCAGCTCCGGGGAGTCGCCGAGGGCCGAGAACGGACGCAGCAGCCGCAGCGGTGGGAGGACCTTGTCGTTGTCGGCGGGCAGGTTCGGCAGCACGGTGACGCCGAAGGTGGGCCAGCGGGGTTGCTCGGTGTCGATCCGGTCGAGCGAGTCGATCGGGAAGTTCGACAGCAGCCCGCCGTCGACCAGTGTCGACGTCAACCCGGACGTGGCGGTGAGCGTCGCGGGCCGGAAATAGAACGGGATCGACATGGACGCGCGCACCGCGTCGGCCACCGACTGCTCGTCGGGATCGAGGCCGTAGACCGACCGGTAGTCCCACGGCAGCCGGACCAGCAGGCCCCGCGTGATGTCCGTGACGGTGACCACCAGCCGGTACCGTCGCTCCTCCGGGATGTCGTCGTCCTCCATCCGCAGATCCCCGAAGGTGCTGACGCCCAGGTCCTTCAGCGTGTCCCGGATCCAGGCGTGCGCGTAGTCGCCCTGGTAGATCCCCGACCCCCGAAGCACCCCGAATGCGGGACCCAGCAGGGGAATCCGTTCGACGGGCCCCGGGTCGAGGAACTTGCGGTACCTGATCCCGAAGACGGCGTCGCGCATCTGCTCGCCCGTCCATCCGGCCTTCGATCCGGCCGCGACGATGGCGCCGACCACCGCCCCCGCGGACGTGCCCGACACCCGGTTGAGCCGGTATCCGGCGTCGGCCAGAGCCACGACGGCACCGGCGAGGCCGATGCCCTTCACCCCGCCGCCGGCGAGGACGAGGTCGGCGACGTCCGGATGCGGGGCTGCGGTCATCGCACACCCCCGAGGCCGCGTCCGCCGCCCGGGACGATCCGTTCGCACCCGTACATGGCCGCCTCCTCCTGCACCGCAGTGCCGCATCGACGAACTGTTCGCGGGACGGACGCACCCGGCTCCCCTGTCCCGTTCACACTATGCCGGGCACCGTGCGAACGCTGGCAGGAAATCGCGGTCCGGACTGTGAAGTGGCGGCTGAACGGGAGGATCTCGTGTCGAGGGGGCGCCTGTTGCGGCGAACGGCGAGAGGCCAGCGCAGCAACCGCCCCTTCGACGCGACAACCGCCCGGTCAGCTCGGGCGGGCGTCGGGGTGTTCGCGCACGAAGTTGAGATACGCCTTCGACGGCGTCGGGCCGCGCTGGCCCTGGTACTTCGACCCGACGGCGGCGCTGCCGTAGGGGTGCTCGGCCGGGCTGGTCAGCCGGAACAGGCACAACTGCCCGATCTTCATCCCCGGCCACAGCGTGATCGGCAGGTTGGCGACGTTGGAGAGCTCGAGGGTGATGTGCCCGCTGAAGCCCGGGTCGATGAACCCGGCCGTGGAGTGGGTGAGCAGCCCGAGGCGGCCGAGCGACGACTTGCCCTCGAGCCGGCCGGCGAGGTCGTCGGGCAGGCTGCACGTCTCCATCGTCGAGCCGAGTACGAACTCGCCCGGGTGCAGCACGAACGGCTCCCCGGGCGGGGCCTGCACCAGCGAGGTGAGCTCGTCCTGGCGCTGCGCGGGGTCGATGTGCGTGTAGCGGGTGTTGTTGAAGACGCGGAACAGGCTGTCGAGCCGTACGTCCACGCTCGACGGCTGCACCATCGCCGCATCGAAGGGGTCGATGCCGAGACGCCCGGAGGCGACCTCGGCGCGGATGTCGCGATCGGAGAGCAGCACGAGGTAGAGGCTAACAACTCGCACCGGGCGACTCCGAGAGCGCTCGAGGTTGTCAGCCGCGCCGGATGTCCGTCGCCGCCGGTCGCGTCAGCGGGCCTGCGACGACATCGTGAGCAGAAAATCGGTGCAGGCCTCGATCACCTCGTCCTGGCTCAGCGGGCTGTCGCCCTCGAGCCACGCCGTGAGCACCTGTGCGAGGCCGCCGACGACGAAGTGCGCCGCGAGGTCGAGCCGGGGCGTCGAGCTCACCTCGAAGAAGTCCACCGCCTGCGCCGTCACCAGCCCGGCGAACATGCGCGACGACTCGAGTCGCCGGCTCACCAGCTGGGGGTTGGCCTGGCTGACGGAGAAGATCAGCCGGCCCATGCGCGGGTCCTCGGCGACCTCGCGGACGATGTTCTCCACGCCGGCCCGGACCACCGACCGTTCGTCGCGCGGTGCCTCCGTGACCGCGCGCAGGGTGCTCTCGGCGATCCGCTGGATCACGTGGTCGTACACGGCGACGGTGAGTTCGTCGCGGTCGGGGAAGTTTTCGTAGAAGTAGCGTGAGGCCAGGCCGGTGCGCTTGCACACGCCGCGGACGGACAGGGTGTGATCGCCGTCGGGTCCGCCGAGGATGTCGAGCCCGGCCTCGATGAGCTGCGCCCGCCGTTCCGCCTGCCGCTGTTCTCCCCCGCGTCCCCCGTAGAGCCGTCCTGTCACCATCCGTCCATCTTCTCAGGAGAGCTCTTTACCCCGATCATATATGTGACTACAGTCGTGTTCACATATAGGACGGACGAAGGGATCGACCTCGTGACCACCCTCGAGAAGCCCGCCGAGTTCGACGACGTCATGGACGGCCTCGGCCTCATGGCCGGCGCGGCGAACGTCATCATGCAGCTGTCCCACCCCGGCGTCGGCTACGGCGTCGTCGAGAGCCGTGTCGCCTCCGGCCGGCTGTTCGACCATCCGATCAAACGCACCCGCACCACCCTCACCTACCTGGCGGTCGCGGCCACCGGCACCGACGAGGAGAAGCAACTCTTTCGGCGCGCCGTCAACACCGCCCACCGCCACGTCCGCTCCACCGAGGCGAGCCCGGTCGAATACAACGCCTTCGACCCCGAACTGCAGCTGTGGGTGGCCGCGTGCATCTACCGCGGCTTCGAGGACGTGCACCACGCGCTCTACGGACCGATCCCGGCCGAGGCCGTCGAGTGGTACTACCGCAAGGGCGCCACCTTCGGCACCACCCTGCAGGTCGAGCCCGACATGTGGCCGATCGACCGCGAGGCGTTCGAGGAGTACTGGAACGACGCGCTCGCCAAGGTCGACATCGACGACGTCGTGCGCGACCACCTCTACGCCATCGCCGCCATGCGGTTCCTGCCCCGCCCGGTGTCGCTGCTGTTCGGCCGGCTCAACCTGTTCCTCACCACCGGCTTCCTGCCCCCGATGTTCCGCGACCGGATGCGGCTGCCGTGGAGCCCGCGCGACCAGCGCCGCTTCGACCGGCTCATGCGCACCCTCGGGGCGGTCAACTCGCGGCTCCCGGTGGCGCTGCGCGAAGCCCCCTACCGGCTGCTCATGGCCGATCTGCGCCGGCGGATCCGGACGGGCCGTCCGCTGGTCTAGGCCCTCCGGGGCCGGTGCGCAGCCACATCAGCAGCTGCCGGTAGACCTCGTCGTCGTTGAGCAGCGTCAGATGGTGCGCCGGCGCCCGGTGCATGCCGTCCTCCATGCGGAAGCCGATGCGCCGGGTCCGGCCGTGCCCCGACGCGCTCGGCACCAGGACGAGTCCGTCCCCGAGCAACCGCCCCAGCGGATGAGCCGGGCTGCGCGTCAGGGTCGCCGACACGAAGCAGTGCATCGCCCCGTCCAGCAGGGGCACCTCCCGGCACACGGCGCGGCGCAGGTCGTCGATGCCGCGACCGGACCAGTCCTCGTCCACCACGGCGCCCTGGTTCAGGTCGCGGATGCCGGCGCTGCGCCGTCGCAGCAGCGTCCCGAACGGCCGCAGCTCCGGGACCGCGACGAGCGCGGCGCTCGCGTAGTGCACCGCCTGCTCGAGCGGCGCCCCCAGATGCGGGGATCCGAGCGAAACGACATGGCGCACACGATGAGTCCACGCAGCATCGGTCTCGGTGCCGTAGAAGCAGGCGCTGCGCGCGACGAGCCCACCCATGGAATGGCCGATCAACGCGAGCTGCTCGACCTTGCGCGGCCACGCCCGCACGAGCGCGTCGAGCAGCGCCGACAGCTCCCGACCGTTCGCGGAGATGCGCCGGCCCGTGTTGTAGCGGACGAACACGGACGTGCAGCCGAGATCGTCGACGAGTCGTTCGCCGTAGGTACGACGGCCGCCGAACCGCCACGTCGTCTCGGTCTCCATCAGACCGTGGACGAACACCACCACGCGGCCCGTCGCGGGCGGGAACGCGCGGGCGAGGCCCTCGGTCGTGAGCGGCACGGCCCGGCTGTCCACCCGCACCGACATCGGCGGCGCCAGCGGTGAGCCCTCGGCCTCGAGGACGTCGCCGATGAGGCCCTCGACCGCGGCGATCGCCATCGCCCCGCGGACGCTCTCCGACGGCAACCGGTCGCCGGTGGACTCCGCGAGCCCAAGCGCGGCCAGCTTCCCCGTCGCCGCGGCGGCACCCCTGATCGCGGAATAGACCCCGTCGGCGATCGCGTCGTGCGCGGCCTTCACCGCGAGCGCCGGCGTCCCGACGCCCAGTGCGACCGCCCCGAACACCCGGTCGGAGATGCTGCGGTGCATCGCCTGCACGCCCCCGGTCGCCGCGCCCACCTCGTCCAGCAGCAGCCGAGCCAGCTCGGACGCCTCGGACCGCTCCCCCGTGGCCTTCATGCTCCCAGTGTGGGGGTGCGACGCGCCGCTGTCGCGGCGGGTGCGAGCGGGAGGTTCCGGCGACGAGGGGGTGGTTCCGGAGGCCTCCACTCGGCGTTTGCCGCAACAACCTCCCCCTCGAAACGGAACGCTCCGGGGTGGATGTGACGGCGTCCGCGCGGAGTCTGCTACAGTGTGCGACGAGCGTGGACGGAGCCGAGAAATCGGCAAAAGCCCAGCGTGCCGATGTAGTTCAATGGTAGAACATCAGCTTCCCAAGCTGAATACGCGGGTTCGATTCCCGTCATCGGCTCTCCCGAAGGCCCCGGCCGGCGCATCGCGCAGCCGGGGCCTTCGTCGTCGGCGGGTCGGCGCCCACATACCGGCTAGCCGACCAGCAGCACCCCGGTGAGCGCGGTCGCGGCGACGATGATCGTCGAGGCGGCGGCGAGAGCGAAGGGCCGCCACCCGACACCGCGCAACACGGACAGCCGGACCCCGGTGCCGAGCGCGAACATCGCGGCGGTGAGCAGCGCGGTCTGGGTCAGTCGCGCGGCGTCGAGCCACCCCGGTCCGAGAACACCGGTGGCCCGCAGCGCCACGCAGGCGAGGAATCCGACCAGGAACAGCGGCACCAAGGGCGGTCGCCGCGTCTGCGTGGGCGTGGCGGTGCGGCGTCGTGACGCCACCCCGATCCACGCGACCACCGGCGCCAGCAGCGCCACCCGGGCCAGCTTGACCGTCACTGCAATGGCCAGGGCACCGCCGCCCACCGCCGCGGCCGACGACCCCGCGTCGAGCGCGCCGCCGGCCGCGACCACCTGCGCCACCTCGTGAATCGCCGCGCCGGCCCACATTCCCGCCTGGGTCGAGTCCAGACCCAGGGCGGCCGCAGCCGCGGGAAGAGCCGGAATCATCACGGTGCCGAAGACGACGACCAGCGCGATGGTGGTCACCAGTTCCCGCTTACGTGCGTTCACCACGCCGTCGGCCGCGGCCGCGGCCGCGGCACCGCAGATCGAGAAACTGCACGCGATCAGGAGCCGTTGCGTCCAGCCGATCCCGAGCAACTTTCCGAGCGCCATCGACCCGGCGATGCCCAGGCCGACCACGGCAGTGACCACCGCGAGCGTCCCCCACCCCAGTGCCAGCACGTTCGGCAGCAGCAGTTGCAGACCCAGCAGCGCGACTCCGATACGGAGCAGCCGCCGCGATGCGACGGTCACACCCGGTTCGAAGACCGCCGGCAGCGTTCCCAGATTCGCGACCACCGCGCCGAGCAGGATCGCGATCAGCAGAGGGCTGATCCCACCCAACAGGCGCGCCGCGACAACTGCCACCGCCGCCGCGGCGGCAGACAACACCAATCCGGGCAGCGATGCACGCGCCCGTTCGAGCGCAACCTTCCCGTTGAGCCGGGTGCCGCGGCCGCCGCTGCGCCCGTCTCCGCCTCGGCCGCCCGACTCCGCCTGGCCGGTCCCCACCCCCGCAGCCGGCCGCGTATCCGCTCCGCCCGACGTGTCGTGGTCGGGATCTCTGCGGTCGGACTCCGCGGCCGCGGTAGCATCCAGCACGCTGCACACTCTCCTTCTTCGTCATGTCGGCCCGGGCATCCCGGCCCGGTCGAGGTATTCGACCTGGGGTCGGGTCCGTCAGGCTCGGTGGGTGACCGAGATCTGTTCCATGTCGGTGCATTACGGACACTTCGCGGTGACCGGCTCGCCGGGATCAACGTCGCCGCGATCGAGCGGGCCACGGTCACCGACCCGGCCGGGAATCTCCCTGCAGGGCCTGAATTGCGACGCACCTCACGGTATCCGGATTCGGCACGGCATACTGTCCCTATCGGGACACGGTGTATTCGATATGGGACACCGCGTTCGCGCGGATGCCGGTGTCATACCAGCGCGTTCCCGGCCCGCACGGCGGTGTCCGTCCGGTGTTGAGCGCGCCAATTCCTTGGGCTGCAGTCGAATTCGTTGCTGAACCAGCGGGAGAAGTTGCTTGCCGAGGAGAAGCCGAGCAGATCGGCGACCTCGGTGAGCGAGTAACGACGGCCGGCGACGAGGTGTTCGGCCAGGTCCACGCGGGTGGCGGTGAGCACCGCGGTGTAGTTCTGCCCCGCCTCGGCGAGATGGCGGTGTACGGTGCGCCGGTCGACCCCGAGGCTGCGGGCGACCTGCTCGACCGAGCATCGCCCGGTGGGCAGCAGCAGTTCGATCAGCTCGCGGACCCGGGTGACAGGCGTCACCTCGGGCCGGGTGTCGATGGTGTCGAGGAATTGGCGCGCATACGGGCCGATCGAGGGACCCGACATGGCGTTGGGAGCGTCGAGATCGCTTGTGTAGAGTACGATTCCGGAGAATTCCTGGTCGAACTTGACCATCGGGCCGAACGCCTCGAGGTGAGCGCTAGTGTCCTCGGGGGCGAAATGGGTGAAGCAGACCGCCAGGGGTTGCCAGCGGCCGCCGCGGAAATCGCGTAACAGCCCGTGCAGTACCCCCATCGCCAGTTCCGTGGCCTGCCGGGTGTCGGCGGGTTCGCCCAGCTCGAGCCCCACCCGGATCGTCGCCACGTCCTCTGCCTCGACCAACCGCAGCCGCAAAGCCTCGTTGTACATGTGCTGATAGCGCATCAGGAACTTCAGCGCGCTGCGGACGTCGGGTTCCTCCCGGATGACCAGGCTCACCGGGCCGAGGCTGGCAAAGCGCCGACGCTCGACGAGCCGCAGCGCGAAGTCGGGGCAGCGGGTCGCGGCGGCCGAGCGTTCCAGCAGGCGGGCGATCGCGACGGCGGGGATCCACCGGTCCGGCAGCCCCAACCCGGCGGGATCGAGCCCGACGCTGCGCAGCAGTGGCGTCGGATCCGTGCCCAGCGACGCGCACAGGTCGGCGTACCCTGTGATCGCGGCGTAGCGGGCCAACGGCTTCATGTCCGGCCCCACCTCTCGCCCCGGAGAGAACACCTATGTCACCCCAAGATACGCTCGATCGGGCGGTGAGACACGCCCCGGATGGCGCCGATCGAAATCGCCGCCGGGGACACCGATGATCACGTGCACCGTGTCGCACCGACGGCTGTTCGGCAGCGCGGGGACGGTCCCCCGCGCGGGCGGCGGCCGCGAGTGCGTGCGTCGGCGGTCGTTGGTGATTGTCATCATCGTTGTTCGGGTTCGTGGAGGAAGGCGTCGATCACCGGGGCGAGTCTGCCGGCGTTGGTGATCGGTTCGATATGTCCGCCGTTGTGCAGGTACAGGGTGGCGTGGGGTAGCAGTCGGTGCAGGATGTGGGCGTTGACGATCGGAACGATGGGGTCGTCGGTGCCGGCGACGATCAGGGTGGGTTGGCGGATGAGGGGAAGCATCGGCAGGCTGGTCCACACGGCGCCGGCGAGCAGCTGGTGCAGGTAACCGATCGTCGATCCGGCGTGGGTCTGAGTGTCGAAGAGGGCGGCGATGTCGCTGCCCTGGTTTCTCGCGGTGCCGCCGTAGATCTGGCCGGCGATCGCTGCGGTGTGATCGGGGTCGGTGAACCGGCGACCGGTGAGCATCTTGGCGAGCACCCGGGGATGTCCGGGCACCATGAGCGCCCCGGTGGCGGTGGCGACGAGCACGAGTCGCCGGCACCGGCGCGGGTTCTGGAAGGCGAACTGCTGGGCCAGCGCGCCGCCCCAGGACAGGCCGAGTACGTCCACCATGCCGATACCGAGCCGGTCGAGGACCCGTCCCAGCAGCCGCGCGAGGTAGCCGAACCCGTAGGGCGCGAACGAGGTCCGCGACCCGCCGGCGCCGGGGACGTCGAACCGGACGATCGTGGTGGCCGGGTCGAGGGCGGCGACGAACGGGTCGAGCACCTCGAGCCCGGCGCCGATCCCGTTGCACAGCACCAGCGGCACCCCCGACCCGCGCCGGATGTGGACCCGGATGCGTTGCCGGCCCACGGTGAGGGTGCGCTGCGTGGTGCGAGCGTCTCCGGTCATCGGTAGACGACGACGACCTCGGCGACGCACACCGGCCGCGTCCCGCCCCGGATCTCGTAGGTGAGGGTGAACACGGCCTCGATGCCGGCGGGTTTCTCCACTGCGGCGGTGAGGGTGATGGTGGCGCGCAGTTCGGCTCCGACCGGGACCGGCGCGGGGAATCGGACCTTGTTCACCCCGTAGTTCACTGCCATCCCGAGGTGGTCGATGGCGAGTACCTCGGCGAGCACGATCGGCGTCAGCGACAGGGTGAGGTAGCCGTGCGCGATGGTGGTGCCGAACGGTCCGGCCACCGCCCGGTCGGGGTCGGTGTGGATCCACTGGTGGTCGCCGGTGGCGTCGGCGAACCGGTTCACCTGCTCCTGGGTGATCTCGCGCCAGTCGGTGCGGCCGAGTTCGTGCCCGACCAGGTCGAGCAGTGCTTTCGGGTTGTCGAGTGTGGTGGTCATGATGTCGCTTCCTGAGGTCGTGGTGGGTCAGATGTGGTGTACGTAGGTGCCGGGTGCGGGGTCGAGCGGGGAGTGGCCGGCGCCGCCGAGCGTGGTGGGTGCGGCGACGGTGGCGCCGCTGCGCGCGGCGAGCCAGGTGGTGTAGTCCGGCCACCAGGAGTCGCGGGTGACCGTCGCGCGGTCGAACCATTGCTCCGGGGTGTCCGCGTCGACGGGCCCGACCCGGAAGGACGCCTTGGGGTTTCCGGGTGGGTTGACCAGCGCGGCGACGTGCCCGCTGGTGGAGAGCACGAACCGGGTGTCGGCGCCGCCGAGCAGGGCGGCGCTGCGGTGGCAGGACTGCCATGGCGAGATGTGGTCGGCGATGCCGCCGATCACGTACGCGTCGGCGGTGACCGCTCCGAGGTCGATCGGGGTGCCCAACAGGTCGATCGTGCCGGGGGTGGCCAGCGCGTTGGTAGCGCCGATGCGGACCAGGTCGCGGTGCAGGCCGGCGGTCATGCGAGTGGTGTCGGCGTTCCAATGCAGCACGTCGAACGGCGCGGGCGGGCGGCCCTGCAGGTAGTTGTTGACCCAGTAGCGCCACACCAGGTCGGTCGGGCGCAGCCAGGCGAACACCTCGGCCAGCTCGTCCCCGTCCAGGAAGCCCCTGGACTGCGAGCGTTCGATCGCGGTCTCGGCGGTGCGTGCGTCGAGGGCGGCGGCGGCGAACCCGGCCTGGGCCTGGTCGAGCACGGTCACCGCCAGGGTGAGCCCGGCAACCCGGTCGCCGTGGCCGGTGGCAGCCAGGTACGCGGCGGTCGTCGCGGCCAGGATCCCGCCCGAGCAGCTGCCCTGCAGATGCGTGCGGTCGGTGCCGGTGATCCCCTGGACGGCGTCCATCGCCTCGAGGATCGCGCCGCCGTAGGTGTCGAGGTCCCAGTCCCGATGCTCGGCGTGGGGGTTTCGCCAGGAGATGGCGAACACCTGCTGGCCCTGGGCGACGAAGTACTCGATCATGCTGCGACCGGGGGCGATGTCGGTGATGTAATACTTGTTGATCACCGGCGGCACCATCAGCAGCGGCACCTCGCGCACGGTCGCGGATTGCGGGGCGTACTGGATCAGCTCGAACACCGGGGTGCGCAACACCACTGCCCCGGGTGTGACCGCGACGGTCTCGCCGAGGGTGTAGGCGCCGTCTTCGATCATCGCCGGCACCCGCGGCTTGGTGGCCATGTCGCGGGCGAACGCGCGCGCCCCGCGCAGCACGGACAGGCCGCCGGTGTCGATGAGCGCCTTCCACCCGAGCGGGTTGAGCAGCGGATTGTTGCTCGGCGCGAGGCCCTCGACGAGGTTGTCGAGCACGAACCGCATCCGTTCGGTGTCGCGCCAGTCCAAGCCCGCGTCCGCGAGCAGGGCATAGGCGGTGTCGGCGGTGGCGAGGTAGGCCTGCATGCTGCGGTGCAACCAGGGGTTGTTCTGCCACGCCGGGTCGGCGAATCGTTTGTCGCCCTTGCCGGGTGCGCGGTCGGCGCGGCCGGCGGCGACCGCAGCGAGTTCCTTGGCCAGGTTTCCGCCGCGGTGCGCGAGCGTGCCCGGGCGGGTGGCCAGCCCGCCCGCGAGCCGGGCCCAGGATCGGTTGGGCAGCATCCGGCCGGCCACGCCGCGGGCCGAGCCGGCCAGCAGCAGGTCCAGCGGCGCGGCGAGCTCGTCGGGGCGGTGTGCCGGCTTGGTGGTGGTGGTGGTGGTCATGGTCGGTTGCTGCTTTCGAAGGTCGGGATGGTGATGTCGCGGCGCAGGATCTTGCCGGTCGGCCCCTGCGGCAGGGTGTCGAGGATCCAGATGTGGCGCGGATACTTGTAGGCGGCGACCCGCTGTTTGACGAATGCGACGATCTCGGCGGGGTCGGCGCTCGCGCCGGGCTTGAGCGTGACCGCGGCGCCGATCTCCTCGCCGAGGCTGGCGTGCGGGATGCCGACCACCGCGGCCTCCGCCACGGCAGGGTGCTCGTAGACGACCTCCTCGACCTCGCGGGGGTAGACGTTGAACCCGCCGCGGATGATCAGGTCCTTCTTGCGGTCCACGATGTAGAAGTAGCCGTCGGTGTCGATGCGGCCGATGTCGCCGGTGGCGAACCAGCCGGCCGCGTCGATCGCGGCCGCGGTCGCCTCGGGCAGGTTCCAGTAGCCCTTCATCACGTTCGGTCCCGCGATCTGGATCTCGCCGGGCTGGTCAGCCGGAACCTCGGCACCGGTGCCGTCCACGACGCGCATCCGCACGCCCTCGATCGGGGTGCCGATCGAGCCGGTCTTACGGACGCGGTTCGGGTGGTTGAACGAGGCGACCGGGGAGGTTTCCGACAGCCCGTAGCCTTCCAGGATCACCGCGTCGAAGGTCCGCTCGAAGTCGGTGAGCACTGCCACCGGCAGCGACGCGCCGCCCGAGACGCACACTCGCAGGCTCGCCGTCGCCGCCGCGTCGAGTTCCCCGGCGACACCGAGCATCGCGGCGTACATGGTCGGCACGCCCTCGAACACGGTGACCCGGTCGCGGGCGATCACCTCGAGCGCGACTCGCGGGTCGAACCGCGGCACCAGTGTCAGCGTGGCACCCACGAGGACCGAGGCGTTGAGCCCACAGGTGAGCCCGAAGACGTGGAACAGCGGCAGTGCGCCCATCACGACGTCGTCGGGTCCGATCTGGATCAGGGTGCGAGCGGTCACCTCTGCGTTGCCGGCCAGGCCGGCGTGGGTGAGTTCGGCGCCCTTGGGCTTGCCGGTGGTGCCCGAAGTGTGCAGGATCACCGCGGTGTCCTCACCCGCCCGCGCCACCGGCGCGGCCTGCGTCGGCAGGTCGGCGGTCAGCCGGGCGAGGTCGTCGTCGTCGACCAGCCACAACCGGGCGTCGGCCGCGTCGGACGCGGCGCGGGCCTGCTCGGCGAACACCGGGGTCGCGAACAGCGCCGACGCGGCGGTGTTGGTCAGGAAGAACTCGATCTCGCGGGCCTTCAGCAGCGGGTTCATCGGCACCGCGATCGCGCCGCGCCGCAGGATGCCGTAGAACACGATCGCGAACGCCGCGGTGTTGGGCAGCATCACCGCGACCCGGTCACCGGGTGCGATCCCGGCCCGCTCGAGCAGGGTTGCCACCCGCGCCGCGGCCGCGTCGAACTCGGCGAACGAGAGCGTGTCCTCGCCGCACCGCAACGCGGTCTTGCCGGGGTAGTTGCGCGCTGACACAACGAGATTGGTACTGAGATTGGTCATGCTGTGGTTCTCCGGTGTGGTTCGAGAAAGGGGTCGTGGTCGGTGGTCGTCTCCGAACCGGCGTGGGGCCGAAGGGGCACGCACAGCGCCGGAGCCCAGCGAATGGAGCCGAGCACCCCGGTCAGCCACGCGATGCGGGCGGCGGCGTCGGACCGGGTGCGCGTCAGCCGGGCGAGCCACTCGGTGGGTTCGCTCGCGTGGGTGGCCGGCGCGGTGATGCTCACAGTCCGAGGTCCCGTCCGATGATCTCCTTCATGATCTCGTTGGACCCGGCCCAGATCTTGGTCACCCGTGCGTCCTTCCACGCCCGCGCGACCCGGTATTCGTTCATGAACCCGTAGCCGCCGTGCAGCTGGACGCAACTGTCGAGGATCTGGTTCTGCACCTGCGAGCTCCACCACTTGGCCTTCGCGGCGTCCACCGCGGTGAGCCGCCCCTCGGTGTGTGCCTGCACGCACCGATCGACGAACGCCTGCGCCACCTCGAGCGTGGTGACCAGTTCGGCGAAGAGGAACTTGTTGTACTGGAACGAGCCGATCGCCTGGCCGAACGCCTTGCGCGCCCGGGCATAGTCGAGGGTCTCGGCCAGGATCGCCTCGGCGTGCGCGAGATTCGACACCGCCGCGCAGATCCGTTCCTGCGGCAGCATTCGCATCATGTGCGCGAACCCGCCGTCGACCTCGCCGATCACGTTCGCCGCCGGGACCCGGACGTCGGTGAAGAACAACTCGGCGGTGTCGGACTCGGGTTGGCCGACCTTGTCCAGCTTGCGGCCCCGTTCGAAGCCCGCCGTGCCGGTCTCGACCGCGAACAGGGTGATGCCCTTGGCCTTCTTCTCCGGACTGGTCTTCGCCGCCACGATCACCAGGTCGGCGTGGTAACCGTTGGTGATGAACGTCTTGGACCCGTTGAGGATCCAGTCCTCCCCGTCGCGTCGGGCGGTGGTCTTCAATCCGGCCAGGTCCGAGCCCGCGGCCGGTTCGGTCATCGCGATCGCGGCGACCAGTTCACCGGTGCAGAACCCCGGCAGCCACCGCTGCTTCTGCTCCTCGGTGGTCAGCTCCACCAGATACGGCGCCACGATGTCGTAGTGGATGCCGAAACTCGACGCGATCGCGGCACTCACCCGCGAGAGTTCCTCCCCCACAACCGCGTTGAACCGGTAGTCTCCCGCCGCGCTGCCACCGTACTGTTCGGGTACCTCCAGACCGAGCAGGCCGAGCTTGCCCGCCTCGATCCAGATCTCGCGGTCGATGAACCGCTGCTCGATGATCCGCTCGTGCTCCGGAATCAGGTGGCGCTGCGTGAAGTCACGCACCGTGTCACGAAAGGCGAGGTGGTCGGCGGTATAGATGGTCCTGGTCATCGATCTTCCTGAGGGGTGGCGACGGGTGTTTTCGAGCACGTCGGGCAGGTGGCCGCCTCGGCCGGCTGCATCGACGATCCCGGTGCTGGGGACGTGGCCCGCGGAGTGCGGGACTCGATCGAGAACCCATGTGGGTCTTCGGCTTGCCACTCCACGGTAGCCGAACCGCACCCACCGTACTTATCTCATCGGGTCAGCAGACTATTCGTATCGGGACAGGGTTGATGGCGCACAGACCACACCGCCTGCAGTCCACGCGAATCCGATGAGCACCGTTGTCGCACACCGACGCCGCCCCGGTCGGCTCGATCGACCGACACCGTCCCACACCATCACGCCCTCGCATCCGGGATGCAGCCGGCTCGAACCCGGCGGGATGCACCTCCCGGGCCGGCGAGACCGCTGGATCGCCGCAGCGTCCCGAAGCGAATATTTGGAGTCCCGCCAGGATAAGTATCCATGGGATGGTCCGACTAGAGTTGGGTTCATCACAGCACGGGCCACCCGGTGACCGCCCTCACAAGCCGAACCGGCGCACCCGAGTGAATCCAAAAGCTGTTCCACAGCACAACGTTTCGGATCTCCGAGTCGTCACGACGCGAGCACCCGGGACCGAGAAGGAGAATACCGTGGCGAAGGCCGTTCGTTTCTACGAGACCGGTGGACCGGAGGTCCTGCGGTGGGAGAACGCCGAGGTCGGGGAACCCGGCCCGGGCGAGGTCCGGATCCGCCACGGTGCGGCCGGCCTCAACTTCGCCGACACCTACTTCCGGACCGGGCTCTACCCGGCCGCGTTGCCCGCCGGCATGGGCGTCGAGGCGGCGGGTGTGGTCGAGGCCGTCGGCACCGGCGTGTCGCACGTGCGGGAGGGTGACCGCGTCACCTACACCGGCAGCCCGCTGGGCGCCTACAGCACCGAGCGGGTGATGCCGGCCGAGCACCTGATCACGCTCCCGGACGGGATCGCGTTCGAGACCGCGGCGTCGATGACCATGCGCGGGCTCACCAGTGCGTATCTACTGCGGCGCATCGTCGCGCTGGACGCCGGGGACACGGTGCTGCTGCACGCCGCCGCAGGCGGGGTCGGCTCCATCGTCACCCAATGGGCGAATCTGCTGGGCATCAACGTGATCGGCACCGTGTCCAGCGACGCAAAAGCCGAGATCGCCCGCGCCAACGGCTGTGCACACGTGATCGTCTACACCCGCGAGAACGTCCCCGCCCGGGTCCGCGAGATCACCGACGGGGTCGGAGTGCCGGTGGTGTTCGACAGCATCGGCGCCTCCACCTTCGCGACCTCGCTCGACTCGCTGGCCCGCCGCGGCCTGCTGGTGTGCTTCGGCACCGCGTCCGGGCCGATCCCGCCGATCGACGCGATGTCGCTGGCGGTGAAGGGCTCGCTGTTCGTGACCCGTCCCGCGCTGGCGGACTACATCGCCGACCCGGCCGAGCGGGCCGAACTGGCCGGCGAGGTGTTCGGCCACGTCGCCGCCGGCCGGATCCGCATCGACATCAACCAGCGCTACGAGCTGGCCGACGCGGTGACCGCACACCGCGATCTCGAGGCCGGCGCCAGCATCGGCACCTCGGTGTTCACCCTCTGAACCCGGCGAATACCCGACACCGTCACCGAACCCCAATTCTTCTAGGAGACAACGCAATGTCTGTCACGATCGAGATGCCCCGGCGGACACGGACGGTGACCCCGTTCCGGGTCGAGCCGTTGACCGCCACGATCGGTGCGGAGCTGTTCGACGTGGACCTGGGCGAGGTGTCGCGCGACGACGCCCTGTTCGCCGAGCTGCGTGCGCTGCTGCTGCGTCACAAGGTGCTGTTCCTGCGCGGGCAGGACTTCACCCGCGCCGAGCACGTCGCGCTGGCGGAACGGTTCGGCCCGCTCGAGGATCACCCGGTGGCCGGCAGCGACCCCGACCATCCCGGGCTGGTGCGGATCTACAAGGACCTCGACAGCGCGCCGGAGCACTACGAAAACGCCTACCACTGCGACGCCACGTGGCGGCGGAACCCTCCGATGGGTTCGGTGCTGCGCGCCGTGGAGATCCCACCGGTCGGCGGCGACACCGTCTGGGTGAACATGGCGCAGGCCTACACGCGGCTGCCGCAATCGGTGAAGGACCGGATCGACGGGCTGCGCGCCCGGCACAGCATCGAGGCCAGCTTCGGTGCGAACATGCCCCTCGAGGCCCGGCACGCGCTGCACGAGCGGTTCCCCGACGCCGAGCACCCGGTGGTGCGCACCCATCCGGAAACCGGGGAGAAGATCCTGTTCGTCAACGCCTTCGCCACCCATTTCGTCAACTACCACACCCCCGACAACGTCCGCTTCGGCATCGACTACGCCCCCGGCGCCGGGGATCTGCTGCGCTACCTGATCAGCCAGGCCGCGATCCCGGAATACCAGGTGCGGTGGCGCTGGACCCCCAACAGCGTCGCCATCTGGGACAACCGATCCACGCAACACTATGCGGTGCAGGACTATTGGCCCGCAGTACGCAAGATGGAACGCGCCGGCATCGTCGGCGACGCCACCTTCTGACCCATCCCCCGTCCCGTTCACCCTCACCAACCCCACCACAACTCTGATCGGAGCACCACCATGCACTTCCACGACGACGCCCTGTTCCCGGAGAACCAGGAGAAGCTGGTCATCACCGTCGCCCCCTACGGCCCGGAGTGGGACATCGACGACTTCGCCGAGGACCTGCCACTGACCATGGACGAGCACGTGCAGAAGGCGGTGGACTGCTACGAGGCCGGCGCGACCGTGCTGCACATCCACGTGCGGGAACTCGACGGCAAGGGCTCCAAGCGGCTCTCGAAGTTCAACGAGCTGCTGGCACGGCTGCGCGAGGCGGTACCCGAGATGATCCTGCAGGTCGGCGGCTCGATCTCGTTCGCACCCGAAGGCGAGGGCGCGGACGCGAAGTGGCTCTCCGACGACACCCGCCACATGCTCGCCGAACTCGACCCCAAGCCCGACCAGGTCACCATCGCGATCAACACCAATCAGATGAACATCGTCGAGCTGATGACCGCCGACGACATCGCCGGCACCTCCTTCGAGCGCCCCGAGGTCTACGACGCCTACCGCGAGATGACCGTCCCGGCCGGGCCGGGCTGGGTCGAGGAGCACCTGCGCCGGCTGCAGGCCAACGGTATCCAGCCGCACTTCCAGCTCGCCAACATCGCCCAGCTCGAGACCGTGGAGCGGTTGATCCGTCGCGGCGTCTACACCGGCCCGCTGATGGTGACCTGGGTCGGCATCGGCGGCGGCTTCGACGGCCCCAACCCGTACAACATGATGGAGTTCATCCGCCGCACACCCGACGGGGCGGTGCTCACCCTGGAAACCCTGATGCGCAGCGTACTGCCGGTCAACACCATGGCCATCGCGATGGGCCTGCACGCCCGCTGCGGCACCGAGGACACCCTGTGGGGCCGCAAGGGCGAGAAGATGACCTCCGTGGCGCAGGTCGAACAGCTCGTCCGCATCGCGAACGAACTCGGTCGCGAGGTCGCCACCGGCAAGGAGGCCCGCGAGATCTACAAGCTCGACGAGCACTACACCAGCGCCGAGGAGACCCTCGCCAAGATCGGCTTCGCGCCCAACCGCCGCCCCGGCCAGCGCGGCTTCACCCAGCACGCCTGACGCAGCATCCGCGTGACCCGCGGGGCGTGACACCACGCCCCGTGCCGCGCCCCCGGGCACGCGAAACCCTTTCTCCCACCGGCCGTCAGCACCACAAACTTCACCCCCAGCCATCGCGCTCCTCCCCACCCCACCCGAGGTTTAGGAAGATCATGTCCTCTCTCACCCCCACCGCGCCGGAGCGGACCGCGACCGTGTCGGCGCCGTCTCGCCGCAGCGGGCGATCCCGGTTCTACCCGTGGCTCGTGTTCGCACTCACCTTCGGGCTGCTGCTGTCGGACTACATGTCCCGGCAGGTCCTCAGTGCGGTGTTCCCGTTCCTGAAAGCCGAATGGTCGCTGTCGGATTCGCACCTCGCATCGCTGAACAGCGTGGTCGCGTTGATGGTCGGGTTGCTCACCCTGCCGCTGTCGATGCTCGCCGACCGGTGGGGCCGGGTGCGCAGCCTCGTCGTGATGGCCGCGTTGTGGAGCGTGGCGACCCTGCTGTGCGCGGTGGCGGGCTCCTACGAGCAGATGCTCGGCGCCCGGTTCCTGGTCGGGGTCGGTGAGGCCGCCTACGGCAGCGTCGGTATCGCGGTCGTGCTCAGCGTGTTCGCGCCGCGGCTGCGGGCCTCGCTCTCGGGTGCGTTCATGGCCGGCGGCTCGTTCGGGTCGGTGATCGGCGTCGCATTCGGCGGGGTCATCGCCGTGCAGCTGTCCTGGCGCTGGTCCTTCGCGTCGATGGCGATCTTCGGGCTGATCCTGGTCGCGCTGTTCTGGGCCCTGGTCAGCGAGCGCAAGCTCGCCCGCCACGCCATCGACGACGACACGAACACCACCCACACCGAGGCGCCGGGCCCGGTTGCACGTGCCCCGATCTCGAGCCTGTTCACCAACCCCGCGGTGCTGTGCGCCTACATCGGCGGCGGGCTGCAGATGTTCACCGCCGCCGCGCTGATGGCGTGGCTGCCCAGCTTCTTCGGCCGCTCCTACGGGCTGGCCGCGGACAAGGCCGCCGCGATGGCCGCGGTCTTCGTGCTGCTCATCGGCGCCGGCATGATCGTGTGCGGCATCGTCGCCGACCGGGCCGCCCGCATCGACCCGGCCCGCAAGTGGACAGTCGCGATCGCGATCAGCCTCGCCGCCGGGGTACTGCTGATCGTCGGGTTCCGGCTGCCGGTCGGCACCGCCCAGCTGGTGCTGCTCGGACTGGGCGCGTTCTTCTCCGCCGGCTCCACCGGCGCGGTCACCGCGATGGTCGCCAATCTGACCCACCCCACCGTGCGGGCGTCGGCGTTCGGCACCACCACCCTGGCCAACAGCCTGCTCGGGCTGGCCGCGGGCCCGTTCGTCGTCGGTGTCCTCGCGGACAGGATCAGCCTCGCCAATGCTCTGCAACTTGCGCCGCTCGTCTACCTGGGCGCGGTCGCGGTGCTGCTGGCCGGCAAGCGCGTCTACCCCGCCGGCGTCCGCAAGCTCGCCACCCTGTCCGCCACCCCCGCGCAGCAGACCGGAGCCGACAAGTGAGCACCCTCGATACCACGACCGTGGTGATCGTGCCGGGCCTGCGCGGCCACGTCGCCGAGCACTGGCAGACCCTGCTCGCCGCGCGGCTGCCGAAGGTGACCACGGTCGAGCCGCTGCAGCGCGACAAGTTCGGTCTCGCCGCCCGCGTCGCCGCCCTCGACGAGGTCGTCGCCGGCACGACCGGCCCGGTGCTGCTGGTCGCGCACAGCGCCGGTGTGATGATCACCGTGGCGTGGGCCCAGCGCCACGACCACCGCGTCGTGGGCGCGTTGTTGGCCACCCCACCCGACCTCACCGTCGCGCTGCCCGCCGGCTACCCCACCCCCGAGCAGCTACGCGACAACGGCTGGTATCCCACCCCGCGCACACCGCTGCGGTTTCCCAGCATCGTCGCCGCCAGCAGCAACGACCCGCTCTGTGGGTTCGACCGGGCCGCCGCTCTCGCGCGGCACTGGGGCAGCAGACTCGTCGACGCCGGACCGGTCGGGCACCTCAACCCCGCCGCCGGCTACGGCCACTGGCCCGCCGCCGAGGACCTCGTCCGTGAACTTGCCGAGGCACCGCCGCCCCGACCGGTCCCCGTCCGGGCCTGAGCCCCGGACCGTGGCGGCGAACCCTGCGATACCGACGTCGAGGTTCGCCGCCACACTCGACAGTCTCTCGTCGATCCTGCTGACACGGGTGAGGACCTCCGTGCGTCCGGATACCGTGGATCCGACACGGACAGGTCAGGAGAGCGCCGAATGATCACACGGACCAGGTTCTTCTCCGTTCACCACTCACGGTCGGCGCGATCGGGGCCTCCCCCGGACCCGCCGCCCCCGCCGGCGCCGTCCTCGGGCCTGTGGTGGCAGCTGGTCGCGGTCGCCGTCCTGCTCGGCGGCCTGGTGGTCGCCCTGGCCCTGCAGACCCCGACCTCGAGCACCCTGACCTACAGCGACTTCGTGGACCGGGTCGATGCGGGCACCGTGGAAGAGGTGACGATCGACGACAAGGGATCGGTCTACGGAACACTTTCCGATGGAACCGAATTCGTCACCCAGCTACCCACCGCGCTGGACCTCGCCGGGCTCGACAACAAGCTGCAGGCGAAGCAGGTCCGGGTCAGCGCGGAACAGACCGACGACAGCCCGTGGGGGGCGATTCTGTTCAGCATGCTGCCCTTCGTGGTGTTCGCGGGACTGCTGCTGTGGCTCGGCCGCCGGGCGCAGCGCGCATTCAGCGGCGGCGCCGGCGGTATCGGGGGCATCGGAACGTTCGGCCGCTCGAAGGCCCGGGTGATCGAGGCGAACCGGCCGACCACCCGCTTCGCCGACGTCGCCGGATACGACGGCGTCAAGCAGGAGATCAGCGAGGTCGTCGACTTCCTGCGGGATCCGGAGAAGTACGCGGCCGCCGGCGCGAAGGGTCCCCGCGGCGTGCTGATGATCGGCCCGCCGGGCACCGGCAAGACGCTGCTGGCCCGCGCGGTGGCGGGTGAAGCAGAGGTGCGCTTCCTGTCCGTCACGGGCTCGGAGTTCGTGGAGATGTTCGTCGGCGTCGGCGCCTCCCGCGTGCGGGACCTGTTCGAGCAGGCCCGCAAGAGCCCCCCGTCGATCATCTTCATCGACGAGATCGACGCCATCGGCAGCAAGCGCGGCGTCGGGACCTACGCCGGAAACGACGAGCGGGAGCAGACGCTCAACCAGTTGCTGGCCGAGATGGACGGCTTCGATCAGAGCGTCGGCATCGTGGTGCTGGCAGCGACGAACCGCCCGGAGGCGCTCGATCCGGCACTGCTGCGGCCGGGCCGGTTCGACCGCACGGTGGTCATCCCCCTGCCCACCCAGTCGGAACGGGCCGCGATCCTCTCGGTGCACCTACAGGGCAAACACCTCGGGCCCGACGTCGATCTGAGTGTGCTCGCGCGGGCCACCCCGGGGTTCTCGGGTGCGGATCTGGCGAACCTGGTCAACGAGGCCGCGATCAACGCCGTCCGCGACGACCGCACCGTCATCTGCGCCGACGACTTGTCGTCCGCGCGCGACCGCCTGCTGCTCGGCCGCCGCGAGAGCGCCAACGCCCTGCTCCCCGAGGAACGGACCTCGGTGGCGGTGCACGAATCGGGTCACGCGCTGCTCGCGGCCCTGTGCCCGCACGCCGACCCGGTGGCGAAGGTGACGATCCTGCCCGCGGGCATGGCGCTGGGATCGACCCAGCAGCTCCCCGAGGTCGAACGCCACCTCTACAGCGAGGGATATCTCAACGATCTGCTCACCGTGCGGGTGGGTGGGCGGGCCGCGGAGATCGTCGTGTTCGGGGAGGGCTCGACCGGCGCCGCCGACGATCTGAGCGGCGCGACCCGGATCGCCGTGCGCATGGTGCGGGAATTCGGGCTGTCCGAAGCGTTCGGCCCGGTGGGGTACGGCTCCGGCGATCCCAACTACCTCCATGCCGACACCAGCGACCGGAGCCTCGTGCGGCCCTACTCGGAACACACCCAGCAGCTCGTGGACCGCGAGGTCGCCCGGCTGCTGCGGGCCGCCGAGGAACGGGCGGTCGCGCTCCTGACGCAGCATCGGACGGCGCTGGACCGGCTGGCCGCGATCCTCGTCGAGGAGGAGACCGTCGACGGCGACGTCGTCCTCGATGTGCTTCGGGTGGAAGCGGACACGGCCCGGCCGCAGCGCCTCGGCAGCACCTGAGGAATGCGCCCGACATGATTCGCCGCGCCGCGGGGAACCCGGTCCCCATGGCACCTCTCCCCGACCCCACGACGGCACGGCACTACCGCATCCACGAGACTCCCGACGGTCACCGTTGGGTGATCTGCACCCACGACCCGTCGCTGGGCATCGATTTCGGCCCGGGACCGGAGGCCGAGTCCTGGGCGCGGGAAGCCTGGGCCGACCTGGAATCCCCGCCGCCGCAGAACCAGTACAACTGGCGGCCGGCGCCGCCGGGCCTCGCGGGCTCGCGGTTCGGCCCCGACAGGCGGATCCCCGGACCGAGAAGGTAACGGCCGGCGGGCGCCTACCGTGGGGGGTGTGGACGCACGCGCTCTCGTCACCGCCGCCCGCGTCGCACGGCTCGCCACCGCCGGGCCCGACGGGCGCCCGCACCTCGTCCCGATCGTGTTCGCGCTCGCCGGCGACGTCCTCTACACCTGCGTCGACGACAAACCGAAGACGACGCGCCGGCTGCGGCGCCTGCGCAACATCGAGGGCAACCCGCACGTCACCGTGCTCGTCGACCACTACGAGGAGGACTGGACGCACCTGTGGTGGGTACGCCTCGACGGCACCGCCACCGTCCACGACCCGCGCTCCGCGGTCGGCACGGCCGGTCTCGATGCGCTCGCCGTCAAGTACGCCCAGTACCGCGCCGCCCGCCCGGCGGGGCCGGTGCTCCGGATCGCCGATCTGCGCTGGCGGTCCTGGTCCGCCTGACACGCACGGCCCGCGCGGCGCCGCGCGGGCCGTGCGATCAGTTGATCGGACGACGCCACGGCCCGGTAATGGCAAGGACCAGCCCGGGCGACTGGATGTTGACGAACAGGGTCTTGCCGTCGGCACTGAACGCCGGTCCGCAGAACTCGCTGTCGTTGAGTTCGTTGCGGGCGATGGCGAACGGCTGTCCCTCGGCGGTGACGCCGATGAGGTGGCTGATGCCGTCGCCGTCCTCGGCGAGGATCACGCCGCCGTACGGCGAGACGGTGATGTTGTCGGGACCGTCGTAGTTGCCGGTGTCGACGGACGGGTCGGGGTTGACCCCGAACAGCGTCTTCAGCGTGACCGTCTGCGAGGCCGGATCGTAGAACCACACCTGGCCGTCGTGCTCGGCGACGCTGCCGTCGCTGGTGCGGGCGTAGCTGGCGACGAAGTAGGCGCCGCCGTCGCCCCACCACTGGCCCTCGAGCTTGCGACTGCGGGTGACCTCGTCGGCGGCGAACTGTGCGCGCACCGGCGTGGTGGCGGCGTCGCGGTCGGGGACGTCGACCCACTCCACCGCGTAGCGCACGCCCGGCTCGGTGGCCTGCGACAGGTCGGGCACGTGCGTGCCGCCGTCGAGGCACTTCATCGCCTGCAGGCTGCCCGCCGTGTCGCCGCCCGGCGACACGGCGAGTTCACGCAGGGCGCCCGGCCCGCCGCGGAAACCCTGCGGCGGCGTCCACCGGAAGAACAGGCCGTTGGGCTCGTCGGCGTCCTCGGTGAGGTAGATCGCGCTCGATGCCGGGTCCACGGCGACGGCCTCGTGCGCGTACCGGCCGAGGAACTTCAGCGGCACCGGGCTCTTGCCGCGGTTGGCTTCCTGGCTCGCGGGGTCGACCTCGAAGACGTATCCGTGGTCGAGCGTGAATCCCTTGGAGCCGGCGCGTGCCTCGGTTTCCTCGCACGTCAGCCACGTGCCCCACGGGGTGATTCCGCCGGCGCAGTTGTTCACGGTGCCGGCCAGGCTGACGTACTGGCCCGTGCGCTGCCCGTTCGGCCCCACCGTGACGGTGGTGGTGCCGCCTCGGGCGCCGGGGTCGTAGGTCAGGCCGTCGACGACGGGCACGCCGAACGGCTCGTCCTTGCCGATCTCGTGGTTGGTCACGATCGTGGAACCGTTGCCGTGCGCGAACACGCCGTTGGCGTCGGGATCGCTGGGGACGGGCGTGCCGTCGTCGAGGGTCGTCTCCCCGGAGCGCGACACCACGGTGTACGAAAAGCCCACAGGCAGGGCGAGAATGCGGTTGGGATCCGGGACGAGCGGGCCGTAGCCGATCGCCGTGCCGGGCACGGCGGACGCAAGTCCGGGGCGGACGATCGCCTCGACGCTGCCGGCGAGGGCCACGCCGAGTCCGGCCAGCGCGGTGCGTCCGAGGAACCCGCGGCGATTCAGTGGTGCCGTCGTCACTGTTTCGATACCTCCATCGATCCGGTCGAGTCCTTCGGACCGTAGGTACCGGAAAGCCCGGTTCGGTGGCCGGCGCGTGACCCGGAACTGAACCGGACGCGAACGTCGCGGAGGCGGTCAGGCGACGTCCGAGTCGACGGGCAGCCCGGCGAGTCGCCACTCGAGCACACCGTCGGCGGCGCGCCGGGCGGGCACGCCGTGGGTGTGCAGCAGCCGGACGGCGTCGTGGGCGAGCACGCAGTACCGGCCGCGGCAGTAGGCGACGATCTCGCGGCCCGCCGGCAGGTCCGCGAGCCGCTCGGTCAGCTCGTCGAGTGGCACGTGCAGCGCGCCGGGCAGGTGCCCGGCGGCGTATTCGGCCTCGGGGCGCACGTCGAGCAGGACCACCTCGCCGGTCTCGAGACGGTGCAGCAGTTCCTCGGTGCCGACGGCCGTGGTGTCGTCCGGGCCGAGATACGCGCGACGGGCGAGCTCGGTGTGCGGGCGGTGCCGCTGGGCGACGCGGCGCAGGGTGTCCCACAGGACGGCCACGTCGTCCCCGGCGAGCGAGTAGAAGATCCGCTTGCCGTCGCGGCGGGACTGCACCAGCCCGGCCGCGCGCAGCGTCTGCAGGTGCGCCGAGCAGGTGCTCACCCCGAGCCCGGCGGCGACGGCGAGCTCGTCCACGCTGCGCGGGCCCTGCGCGAGCAGGTCGAGCAGTTCCAGGCGCGCGGGGTTGCCGAGCACCTTGCCGACGGCGGCGAACTCCCCGAAGAGGGCATCCTTGGCGGCTCGGTCAGCCATGGGCGGGGTCCTCCTGTGCGACGCGGGCAGGTCGGGGGTGGGTCTCGTACATGCGCACCGCGACGATCAGCCCGGACAGGGCGGTCAGCGCGGCCACGACCCACACGGCGGCGTGGACGCCGAACGCGTCGGCGACGATACCGGCCAGCAGGGCGCCGGCGGCGAATCCGCCGTCGCGCCAGAGCCGGTACACGCCCACGGACCGTGCCCGCCAGGCGGGGTGGGCGACGTCGCCGATCGAGGCGAGCAGGGTCGGGTAGACCAGCGCGGTGCCGGCGCCGAGCGCCACCGCGGCGATCGCCCACGGCAGGAACGCATCCGAGACGGCGATCACGGCCAGGGCGAGGGCCTGCAGCCACATGCCGGCGACGATCATCCACTTGCGGCCCCACCGGTCCGACAGCGCGCCGGTGACCAGCTGGCCGACTCCCCACACGGCCGGGTACAGCGCGGCGAGGACGCCGATTCGGCCGACCGAGAGGCCGGCCGCGGCGAACAGGATCGGGAACAGGCCCCAGGCGAGGCCGTCGTTGAGGTTGTTGACCAGGCCGGCCTGGCTGGCGGACGACAGTGCCGGTTCCTTGAAGCTGGTCTGGACGAACACCTGCCGGTCGGTGAGCTTGTCGTGCAGGTGGTCGTGGCGTCCGTCGGCGCGGGCCACGTGGCCGACGGCTTCGAGGCGCGCGTGTTCGCGGGTCTCCTTCACTGCGAGGGTGGACAGTCCCAGGCCGAGCGCCGCGAAGGCGATGCCGAGCAGGAACGGCGCCGGCCGCAGACCGTAGGCCTCGGCCAGGTAGCCGGTGGCGAGCGCGGTCGCGGCGACGGCGGCATACCCCGCGGCCTCGTTCAGTCCCATCGCGAGCCCCCGGCGGGCCGGGCCGACGAGGTCGATCTTCATCACCACCGTGGTGGACCAGGTCAGTCCCTGGCTGATGCCGAGCAGCACGTTGGCGAAGATCACCCAGCCCCACGACGGAGCCCAGATGAGCAGCAGCGGCACCGGGACTGCGACCAGCCAGCCGGCCACGAGCACCGGTTTGCGCCCGTACCGGTCGGAGAAGGTGCCCGCGAAATAGTTGGTGATCGCCTTCGACAGGCCGAAGACGAGGATGAACGACAGGCCGGCGGTGTAGGCGCGGATGCCGAATTCCTCCTCGGCGAGCAGCGGCAGCACGGTGCGTTCCTGGCCGAGCATGCCGCCGACGAGGGCGTTGACCACCACCAGCAGCGTGAACTGGGCGGCGTTGCGGCGCAGGCCGAGTCCGATCCGTTCGCCGGACGGGGTGGTGGGGCGCGTGGGGCTGTTCATGAGCCGCCCTCCGGGGACGTGTGGGATCAGGGTCGCCGCGCGCCGGGCCTTCCCGGCGGGAGACGCGGCCGACTTCACTACGACATTCTATGGAATTATGGAATGAACCGCCACCGACGGCGGAGCGGGTGTGCCCTCGCGGCGATCAGTGCAGGTTCTCGGCGTGCCGGACCGCCGTCTCCAGATGTTTGTCGACGCTGCGCAGATCCAGGCGCGCGTCGGCGAGGAGGTCGAGGATCTCGAGGAGCGCGGCCTCGGCGGAGTCTCCGTGGGAATGGCGATCGATCCGCCCGAACTCTTCGCTCAGTTCCTTGATACGTCGATCGAACACGTGCAGATCGGCCCGCAACCGCGAGGCGTGCCGGGCCAGCTCGGGGGTGCTCATTGCGGGACCGTCCTTCGATTCGACGTGCGGGGTGTGAAGTCATCGTGGCCGACGGGGTGCTCCGGCGCCACGCCCGGCACCCGGCCGGTCCGCTCGGCGGATACGCCGCAACCGGCCTTCTCGTCCGGCCGCACAGGTGGAAGAATCACCGGAGAGCTCCCGCACCGGACTCGACGCCCGAAGCGAAGGGTCCGGGGATGTGCCGCGGGGAGGCGGTGACGCGATGGATCCTGTTCGGCTGAACAGCGGTGTGCACCGGTGGTCCACCGAGCATCTCGTGCGGCTCGTGGACCAGAGCACGACGCACGATGCCGCCGTGGGGTGCGGGCCTGTCGAGGCGGCCCGGATCGAATTGGCCCGCAGACGCGCCGGTGGAACGTTCGATTGGATGTGCCTGGTCGAGGATCCCGCCGACCCGGACCACCGCACGGAGAGCTTGATCCTGTCCCTGCCCACGGGAGTGACCGAGGAGCAGGTGCGGTCGGAGGCACTGGCCCGTGCGCGCGCACGGTACGGTCCGCGGGTGGTCGTCCGCCACGTCCGCGCGTACGACTGACGAGGTGCCAGCGGACGATCACGGTCCGGCGTCTCCGCTGAATCCCACCTCGGACAGCGACGTCCGGAAGCGGCCGGGCCCGACCGACGCCAGCTCCGTGATCCAGACGAGCACCTCCGACATCGGTGCAGCCGTCGCCGCCACCGGTATGCGGGTCACGCCGGAGACGAGGACAGCGCCGCCGATCGTCTGCGCCGCGGGGTGCGGGCCGCCACCGCGGGGCGCGGTTCGGATCTCGACACGCGAACCGGCACTGAGGCTGTCGATCCGGACCTCGCCGAGCCGGACCGGCCGCGGGAAGGCGATCGTCAGGCCCACGCCGCTCCGGCCGGCCGGGACCGGCCGGGGATACAGGTCGGTGCTCCAGGCCGTGTTCGGGTTGGCGTCCGCCGCAAGGTCCGCCGTCACCGCATTGTCGGTAGTCCCGTCCCGCGACTGGGCGCGCACGGACAGCGGAACGAGGGGGGCGCTGATCGGCGCCGCCCCGGCACCGATCGTCGGCGCCACGACGGCGACTGCGGGCAGCGTCGGTGCCGTCACCACGGAATCGCCACCCGGGCCACTCAGGGCGGTGCCGGCGACCCAGCCGACCGCGGCGAGGCACGCCACCAGAACCATTGCAGCCGAGGCAGGCACGACCGCGATGCGCCGGGGAGGGGTCGCGGGCGGCCGATGCGCCGGGAACCGTTCCGGTGCCGGCGAAGGGGTTTGGCGGCGTACGGCTTCGGCCGTGCGTTCCGCGCCCCGGAACCGCACGTCGCCACGCGGGAGCATCCGATCCAGCCGGTCGACGAAATCGGTTGCGGTACAAACATGTCCGCCCAAAGCCTCGTCGGCGAGCTGCCGCATCGGCTCTGCGCCGGGGCGCGCCTCGCCGGCGCCGAGCAGGCAGCGCAGCACCGCGCCGAGCCCGGCGACGTCGGTCGTCTCGTCCGCACCGGACAGGATCGCGGGGAAGGCGAGGACGGCGGTACCGCACTCGCCGACCCGGACGCGGACCGGATCGTCCAGGCACAGGACGGTGGACTGCCGGTGCGCGGCGCGCACCGTCTCGGCCAGGCGAAGCGTCATCCGTGCGGCCGCGGCCGGGTCCGGGCGGTCGGCGGCGACGTCGCGCAGCGACCGGCCCCGCGTCCACTCTGCCACCACCACGCAGTGGTCGGTGTCGCCGACGACGTCGAAGACCCGGGCCGCGGCCCCTGCCCGCTCGAAGGCCGCCGAGGCGGTCCGCACGCACAGCCCCGGGAAGAAGCCGGCATCCGGGGCGGGGCGAGGCACGAGGGTCAGCGCGACGGTCCGGTTCATGGCCGTGTCGCGCCCCCGCCAGCACTGCAGGCCGCCCACTATGCCGTGCCGTTCCACCAGCCGGTAGCGGCCGCCGCCGACGTGCGCTCCGGCCTCCGGGAGCACCCGTCGAAGCCTCCCGTCCGGAGCCGAGCCGTCGTTCCCGGTCATCGACGTCGCCTCCCCCTGAGCCGGATCCTCGCGCCTCATTGTCCGCCGGAGCGCAGGCGGCCGGGCCCGGATCCGCACTCCGAAAATCCACCTGCGTGATTGACGCGGGCCATTTCGGGTTACCCCCGGGTAGCGGACAACCCCGCACAGACAGTCCCTACCACCGAGGAGCAGGACGTCATGGACGAAGAGGGCACGTCCGCGGAAGCCCGCGAGGGCTTGCTGGATTCCATCAAGGGCAAGGCGAAGGAAGTCGCGGGCGCGGTGACCGGCAACGACTCGCTCACCGCCGAGGGCCAGCTCCAGCAGGCCGAGGCCCACGCACGCAAGGAGGCGAACACCGCCGAAGCCGTCGCGCGGGCGGAGACCGAGGAGGCTGCGGACGAACTCGGGTCGATCCACGAGCGGGGCGCGCAGGAACGAGCGACGGTCCGGCAGGAGGCCGCGGCCGCGGAGCAGGACGTGCGCCGCCGGCAGCAGAGCGAGCATCTGGTCGCCGAGCAGCAGGCGCAGCACCGGGCCGCGGCCGGGCGGCTCGAAGCCGAACGCGACGCCCGCGTCGAGACGGCGCGCGCGCAGTCCGCCGAGCGCGCCCGGGTGGCCGAGGCCACCGCCGACGCGATCGATGCCACCGAGGAACACCGGGAGGCGATCGACGAGGCCGCCGAGGCGCGCGCCGAGGCCGCGCGGGCCCGGCAGAAGGCCGAGAGCCTCGGCGACGACGCCGAAACGCCCTGACCTCTCATACCCGACGAAGCGGAGACGACATGAACATCACCACCGTGCCCCTGGCCGTGTTGCGCCTTCAGTACCAGATCTTCCGATTCCCGCTGCAGATGATCGAGCAGCAGGTGTTCTCGCGGTTCCCGCCCGACGCACCCCCACGACTGATGTACGAGCGGGGCCTCGGCCTGCTCGACGGGACCGTGGGAACCGTCCTCGGCGCCCGCGACGTGCAGCAGCGCGGCGCCGCGATGACCGAGCGCACCGACGCGTTCGCCCGGGCGAGCGCCCTCGAGGAGGAGGCCGCCCGCAAGGAGCAGGAGGCCGACGCCGCGCTGCGCGCCGAGCGCGAGCAGGCGCGGGCGCAGCAGTCGGAGGCCCACGAGGCGAGGCAGCGTGAGGTGGCGCAGGCCCGGGCCCGTGAGGAGGAGCGCAAGCGCACCGCCGCACGGGAGGCCGAGCAACGCGCCGAGGCGGCGAAACGGCAGGCCGACGCCGAGGCGGCACAGCGCACGCAGGCGGTCGAATCGGCCCGGCGGAAGGAACAGGAGCAGATCAGGGCCGCCGAGCAGGCCGCCGCCGCCCCGGCCGAGGCGCAGCTGAAGGACGCCGCCGACAAACAGGGCGAGGCAGCCGACAAGCGTGCCCGCGCCGAGCGGTTGGAGGATCTGTCCGAGGCGGAGAAGGTCGGGCGTCGTGCCGAGCGCAACGGCGAGGCCGCAGGCGGACCGGCCTGACGAGGCGACCCGTCGGGCGCCGCGGTCCTCACCGCACCGGCCGCACCGGGATCGCCCGGATGCGGTCGAGCAGGGCCGCGAATTCGTCGTCGTCGGCCGGGTCCTCGGGCGGGTCGATCGACAACCCGTCGCACGTGCCGCCGTACCAGGATTCGAGGACGGCCGGCAGCTGGGCGTAGGTGCCGTGCGGGACGAGGGTGCGCAGGACGTCGTCGCTCACCGTCTCCGTCATCTCGTTCCAACGCTGTTCCCGCGCCAGCCTGGTCAGCCGCTCACCGAATTCGGTGAGACCGAGCGCCGCCAGCGTTCCGCGGTAGGCGGGTGTCGAGTACAGGAACGCGAATTCGGAGCGGGCCGCCTCGCGCGCGGCCGCGACGACGCGGTCGTCGCGGCCGGTGATCGCCTTGGGAACCACCACGACGCGGGGGCCGCCGTCGCGCCGGCCGCGGCGTTCGGCGCCCTCCCTCAGTGCGGGCAGGATGTGTTCGCGCAGGAACGTGGGGTGCGAGTTCGTCGGGTGCGTGACGAATCCGTCGGAGCACTCACCGGCGAGCACACACATCCGCCGGTTGACGCCACCGGTCCACAGTTGCGGCGCCGGGACATGGACGGGGCCGGGTCGGAAGTACGGCTGCAACCGGTCGAATGTGTAGTGCGTGCCGCTGTGCGACAGAGGCTCTCCGGTGGCGAACGAGCCGAAGATCGCCCGCAGGGAGTCGAGGTAGTCGCGCAGCTGGGCGGCGGGATTGCTCCACGGCATCGAGAACCGGCCGACGATGTTGCCGCGGACCTGCGTCGCGAGACCGAGCTGGAAGCGGCCCCCGGAGAAGCGGGCGAGCTCCCACGCGGAATACGCGGTCACCATCGGGCTCCGGGCGAAGGCCACGACCATGCTGGTGCGCACCGTCAGCCGCGACGTGTGTTCCAGCGCCAGCGCGCACACGGTGAACGGGTCCCGCACCGTTTCCGACACGTGCACGGTGTCGTACCCGAGCGCCTCGATCCGGCGTACCCGCTCGGCCACCCGGCCCAGTTGCGTGTCCGCCGGCAACGACGCCACCCTCTCCATGGCGAGACCTCTCGTCGCGGTCAGAAGACGACGATTCCGCGCAGGTTCCTGCCCTCGTGCCTGCCGGTGAAGCCCTGGGCGGTGGCGCCGAGCCGGTCGTACGGGGGGAACACCGAGCGTTCCTCGGGCCGCATCCACTCCTCGAGGTGGTCACGCGAGTACTGCTGCCGGCGTTCGAGCAGCGCGTGCACGTCGGAGGCGGCGACGGTGGTTGCGGTCATGACGCGGATGCTAGGAGCGCACCTGCGACGCCCTCGCCGGAGTCCCGCTCAGCGAGACTCGAACGCGCGGCCTCTCCCCCGGCTCACCCGGTCACGACGTAGCCGCCCTCCTCCCCCGATGTCGTGCCCGTCGCGCGACGGTCGCGGCGGGACCACAGCACGCCGCCGCCGGGAGTCGGGCCCTGTTGCACCAGTTCGCGTTTGAGGATCTTGTTCGTAGCGGTACCGGGCAGGTCGGCAGCGATGCGCACGTAGCGGGGCCACGCCTTCGGCGACAGGTCCGGCTGGGCGGCGAGGAACTCCTCGAACATCTCGGGGGTCAGTTCGGCAGCGTCCTGCAGAACCATCGCGGCCATCACCTGGTCGCCGACGTGATCGTCCGGCACCGCGTAGACGGCAACGCGGTTCAGGGCGGGCAGGCGCTGCAGGATCCGTTCGATGGGAGCGGTGGCGAGGTTCTCGCCGTCGACGCGCATCCAGTCCGCGGTGCGGCCCGCCAGGTAGATCCACCCGTCGGCGTCCTTGTACGCGAGGTCGCCGGACCAGAACATGCCGTGGCGGAGTCGCTCGTCGGTGGCCTCCTGGTCGTTGTAGTACCCGGAGAAGAACCCGGCGCCGTGGGTGTTGACCAGTTCGCCGATCGCCTCGTCCGCGTTGATCAGGGCACCGGCGGCGTCGAACTCCGCGGCGGGGCACTCGGTGACGGTGGCGGAGTTGTAGACGGCGACGCCGTCGAGGCCCTTGCCGATCGATCCGCGCGGCGTGCCGGGCTCGCGGGTGACGATGACGGCGTTCTCGGTGGAGCCGAAGCCGTCCCATACCGTGCAGTCGAACCGGCGTGCGAACTCCTCGATGTCGCGATCGGTGGCCTCGTTGCCGAATGCCACGCGCAGCGGGTTGTCCCGGTCATCGGGCCGCTCGGGGGTCGCGAGCACGTAGGCGAGAGGCTTGCCGACGTAGTTCATGTAGGTCGCGCCGCAGCGGCGGATGTCGTCGAGGAACCGGGACGCCGAGAAGACGGCCGGGACCATGGCGGCGCCGCTGCCGATGCCCACGCTCCAGCCGGCGAGGACGGCGTTGGAATGGAACAGCGGCATCGACAAGTAGCAGACGTCGGTGTCGGCGATACCGAACCGACCGATGAGGTTCTGACCCGCGAACAGCACCATCAGGTGGGCGACGCGGACCGGTTTGGGATCGCCGCTCGTGCCCGACGTGAAGATCATCATGAAGGTGTCCATGGCCTCGACCTCGCGGTGCGGGTGCAGGACACCGGCCCCGGCGAGCAGGTCGGCCCACTCCCGCGACGACGTGTCGAGGATCCGCACCCCCGGCAGGTCGAGCCCGGCCAGCAGGGGCCGGTGTTCCGGGTCGGTGACGACGATCTGGCAGTCGGCGCGCCGGATGTCGCGGGCCAGGCCGTCGCCGCGGCGGGTGGTGTTGATGCCGCACAGGACGTAGCCGCCGAGTCCGGCCGCCGCCATGGCCTCGAGCATGTCGGGAGTGTTGCCGAGCAGGGTGCCCACGTGCATCGGGCGGTCCGGGTCCGCCACGCCCAGCAGGGCCGCGGCCTGGGCGGATGCGCGGCCGAGGTGCTCGCGCCACGTCCATGTCCTGTCGCCGTACACGACTGCGGTGGTGTCCTGGTCGCATCGCTCACGGAGGGCTTGCTGGACGGTCTCTGCCATCGGTCTACCTCGTCGTCGTGGGAGCGGCGTCGTCGTGCCGGGGACTCCCGGCGGTGCCGGCGTGCCGGGGACTCCCGGCGGGCGGGCTCCCGGCACCGAGGTGCCGGGACAGGAACGAGATCTGATGGGCGACCGCGGCATCGAACCAGTCGCGCCCCGGCCAGACGTCGAAGTGGTCGCACGGGTAGTGGCGGACCTCGGCCCGTCCCCGGGCGGCGGCGACCGCGGCGGCGTGCGGGGGTGCACTGCGGTCGAAGTCGGCGATCTGGACGAGCAGCGGGCACCGCAGTCCGGCGGCGTCCTTGCCCGGCCGGTAGGTACCGAGTTCGAGCGCGACACCTGCGTCGATCTCGTTGCGCCACGTCGGGCCGGCGAGTGCCGTGTAGTCCTCGAAATACCCGTCCAGGGTCAGTGCCGCGGTCTCGCCGGGGCGGCCCACGATCGGAATCGTTACGGGGGGAAGGCCTCTCAGGGCCGCGACTCGGCTGCGGGTTCCGATCGCGGTGGA
Source organism: Rhodococcus sp. DMU1 (assembly GCF_012272955.1). Lineage (NCBI taxonomy): Bacteria > Bacillati > Actinomycetota > Actinomycetes > Mycobacteriales > Nocardiaceae > Rhodococcus > Rhodococcus sp. DMU1. The sequence goes on from NZ_CP050952.1 coordinate 4,892,239, forward strand.
CCGCAGCATCGACGGCATCGAATGGTGCCGCGCCGCCAGCAGACCCGCGGCGGGGCCGTCGACCAGCGGTGTGAGGGCGACGACGGCCGCGACGTCCCGGCGGTGTGCCCCCACCGAGAGCACATGTCCACCCGCCAGCGACACACCCCACAGGATCAGGCGATTCGGGTCGGCCCCGTCGAGGCGGGCGGCGGCGCACAGGGCGGCCCGGTAGTCGTCCGCCTGGCCGCGCAGGTCGACCCGTTGACGCGGCGCACCACCGGACGCGCCGAATCCCCGGTAGTCGAAGGCGAGGACGTCGAGACCTGCCGCGGCGAGCCGCTCCGCGAACGCCTGGAGGCCGGAATCCTTGGTGCCGCCGAGCCCGTGCGCCATCACGACGACCGGGCGGCCGCCGTCACCGGCGAACGCCTCGCCCTGCCCGGGGAAGTGCCAGGCGTCGCAGAGCGCGTCACCGGATCGGAAGGTCTTGTGTCGGTGTGTCATTCGGATACCTCCTCGGGGAGGTCGGTCGGGTGGACGCGACTACCGGTGCGCAAGCGCCCGTTTCCTGCCGGCGGGTAGTTCGTGTACCCGCAGGTCGTGTTCGTAGAGGAAGTAGTCGACCTGCTGGGTGTGCCGGGGCCGGTCGAGCATGTGCCCGGTGTACTTGCGCTGATCTGCTTCGATCACCCGCTCCATCTCGTCCACCGACGGCAGCCGGTACCGCCCGATCACGTGGGCCGCGACGAGCCGGGCCTGGCATTCGACGAACGGAAACAGGGTAGGCGTGGCCTGTGCGAACCCGACGAAGGCGAGGTTGTCGATGCCGGGCTTGAAGATCCGCTTGTAGAGCGGGATGTGGTTACCGGGCGCGCTGACGAAGTCCTCGTCGAAGAACGGGAAGGTGATGTTGTAGCCGGTGGCGTAGACGACGATGTCGAAGTCCGACGAGGTGCCGTCCTCGAAGTGCACGGTCGCGCCGTCGAGTAGGCGGATGTTCGGCTTGGCGACGACGTCGCCGGAACCGAGGCGCAGCGGCAGTTCCACCGATTGGGTGGGGTGGGCCTCGAAGAACTTGTGGTTGGGCGTGGGCAGGCCGTACCGCTCGGGACGCCCGGCGATGACGGGCTGCCCGAGCTGGGCGAGCTTGCGCTGCCAGGAGAGCGGAAGGTGGGGGCTGGTCCGGTAGTACTTGTCGGCCGGACGGCCCGCGATGTACTTCGGCACGATCCAGGCGCTCGAGCGGGTGGACAGGGTGACCTCGTTGCCGAGCGCCTTGGACGACAGTTCCACCGCGATGTCGGCGGCACTGTTGCCGATCCCGACGACGAGAATGCGCTTGTCCGAGAAGTCGATCGGCGTGCGCGGATCGACGTACCGGTGCGAGTGGAGGGACATGCCCGTGAACTCGCCCGGAAAGTCCGGGATCCGTGGATCCCAGTGGTGACCGTTCGCCACGACGAGGAAGTCGAAGTACCGGGTACGCCCGTCCTCGGTGTCGAGTTCCCACCGGCCGTCCGCGTTCCGGCGGGCATGCACGACACCGTTGCGGAACTCGATCCGTGACTCGAGGTCGAACGCCGCGGCGTATCCGTCGAGGTACTGCTTGATCTGGGTGTGATGTGGGAAGTCGGGGAAGGACTCCGGCATCGGGAAGTCCTTGAACGAGAGCTGATGCTTGGACGTGTCGATGTGCAGCGAGCGGTAGGCGCTGCTGTGCCCGTTGGGATTGCCGAACGCCCAGTTGCCGCCGAGCCGGTCCGACGACTCGAAGCACGTGTAGGGCACTCCGTAGTCCCCGAGCATCTTGCCCGCGGTCAGACCGCTGATTCCCGCGCCGATGACGGCGGTGGTCGGTGCCGGCATGTCGCAGCTCCTCGTGTGCAGGTTCCGGCCATCCGGTGAGCCGGTCCGATCTCCGGCGCGAGCGCGTCCGGTGACGACGACCACAATGTAGAACATGTTCACAGCGGGTGTACACACATTCCGGAAAGTGTCTACTGCGCGTAGGGTCGGCTCGCGGGCCGCGCGGTCCGCCGGCCGAGAGGAACAGCGCGTGCCCACCGAGACGAAACCCGGAAGCGTCCGCGAGCGACTGCTCGCCGCGACGGAGGACTCGCTGCGCGCCAAGGGAATCCGGGCGACCACGATGGCCGAGGTGGCCGAGGCGGCCGGCGTGTCCCGGGCCTGGCTGTACCGGCACTTCCCGGACAAGGCGAGCCTGGTCGGCAGCGTGATCGTCCGGCTCGACGCGGCGTACTGGGCCGACGCCCGAGCGGCGCTCGCCGGGTACGGCTCCTTCGACGAACAGCTCGCGGCAGGCGTCCGGATCGGCCGGGCCACCTACGACGACCCGGGCGCGCTGCCGCTCCGGCTGCGCGCCACCGAGCCGGAGGAGTTCGAGGCGTGCGCCGGCGCGGGGGTGCGCGAACTGGTTCCCGATCTCGCGGCGTTCTGGCTCGAGTTCGTCGTCGCGGCGATCGAACGCGGGGAGGTCCGTGACGACGCCGATCCCGTCGAGGCCGCCGAGTGGGTGGCGCGCTCGCTCATCAGCCTCGCCACCGTGCCGGGCAACACCCTCGACCCCGACGACGCCGCCGCCGTGCTGCGCTACGTGCGGCGGTACGTGCTCGCCGGCCTGTCGCCCGCCGCGCCGCGCTGATCGGCGACCGTCAGGATCCGGCCCCGGGCGGCGGTCCGTCGAAGCCGTTCGCCCAGTACCGGCCGCGCAGGGACAGTTCCAGCAGCATTTCCGTGACGTCCTCGAGGGGAAGCACGGGCGGATCCGACTCGATCCACCAGCGCAGCACGGAAATCTGCTCGCCGACCCAGGCCCGGGCGAGAACGTCGACGTCGATGCGCGGGGTCACCCCGTGGGCGTCCGCGCGCTTGCGGAAGATCCGGGCGACGACCTCGCTGCGGTCGTCCATGAACTCCCGCAGCGCACGGCCGTCGCCCTCCCCGCGCAGGATCACCCGGTACACGTCGCGTTCCTCGGCGGCGTGGCGGAACATCTCCAGGACCGGCTTGCCGGTGAACCCGGCCGACGAGTCCGTGACGAGCGGGCGCAGGCGTTCGTTCAACTCCGCGATCAGATCCGCGACGATCCGCCCGAACAGGTCGTCCTTGTCGGTGTAGTGCCCGTAGAAGGTGGCGCGGCTGAGGTCGGCCCGTTCGGCGATGTCCTCGACGGTGACGGCGCCGTAGCCGCGCTCGAGCACGAGCGTCACGAGCGCATCGCGCAGCAGTCGCTTGGTGCGACGCACCCGGCGGTCTTCCGTTGCCATTGCCGGCTCCCTTCCCGGTACCAGGACGCCCATGCTAGCGCAAGTCTTGACACGGACACCAGTTCAATACATCGTGTCCAATAACAGTCACTCTGTCCGCGAAGGAGCGGAAATGAACCTCGGCATCTATCTGAGCCGCAGCAGTACGTACTGGCCCGACCACGAAGCCGTGGTGTGCGGCGACGAGCGCTGGACGTACCGCCGCCTGGAGGACTCCACCAACCGGCTCGCCTCGGCACTGCTCGGGCGCGGACTCGAACCGGCGCAGGCGGTCGCCACCTTCGCCGGTAACCGCCCGCAGCTGGTGGAGACCGAGATGGCCCTGTGCAAGGCCGGACTGCTCCGCGTGCCGATCAACGCGCGACTCGGCGCCGCCGAGGTCGCCCACGTCCTACGGGACGCGGCCGTGCGCATGCTGTTCGTCGACGCCGAGCACGCCGAGGCCGCGCTGAAGATCGTCGCCGACACGGGGGCGGACTGCACGGTCGTCGACTACGACGACAGCTGCGACGGCGCGGTGCGCTACAGCGACCTGCTGGCCGAGGGCGACGATCGCCCGGTGGCGATCGAGGTCGACCCCGAGGTTCCCGCGGTCCTGAACTTCACCTCCGGCTCGACCGGAAAACTCAAGGCCGCGGTGCAGACTCACGGCAACCGCCTGGCCAACATGCGCAAGCGCCTGATGACTCCGGACAGCTCGCTCGGTGTCGGCGAGCGCTACCTCGCACCCGGCCCGATCACCCACGCCTCGGGCATGGGCCTGCTCGCCTCCCTCTCCCGCGGATCGACCGTCGTGATCCTGCCGCACTGGGACACCGGGCGGTTCCTGCGCACCCTCGAGTCCGAGCGCATCACCTCGACGTTCATGGTGCCCACCATGCTCAACCTGGTGCTCGACCACCCGGAGGCCACCACCACCGACTACTCGAGCCTCAGATGCGTGCGGATCGGTGGCGCGCCCGTCTCCCCGCAACGCCTGCGTGACGCCGTCGACCTGTTCGGACCGGTCGTCGCCCAGGGTTACGGACAGGCCGAAACCACCAGTGGGGTAACGGTTCTCACTCCGGATGACGTGGAGCGAGGAATCGACTCCGACCCCGAGCTCCTGCTGTCGTGCGGACGCGCGGTGTTCGACACCGAAGTCCGGGTGGTCGACGACGAAGGCCGGCCCGTGCCGGCAGGCGAACTCGGCGAGATCGTCGTGCGCGGGCCGGACTGCGTACGCGAGTACTGGCACGAACCGGAATTGTCGGCGGAGACCTTCCGCGACGGGTGGGTCCACACGGGCGACATCGGGCGCCTGCGGGAGGACGGGTATCTGTTCATCGTCGACCGCAAGAAGGACATGATCATCTCCGGCGGGTTCAACATCTACTGCAGCGAGGTCGAGGCTGCCCTGTACGAGCACCCCGACGTGTCCGAGGTCTGCGTCGTCGGCGTCCCCGACGAGCGGTGGGGCGAGGCCGTGAAGGCCGTCGTCGTGCCGCGCACCGGCACCGGGCCGACGGAAGCCGCACTGATCGGCCACTGCGCCCAGCGGCTCGCCGGGATGAAGAAACCACGCTCGGTGGACTTCGTCGAGTCCCTTCCGATCAACCGCAACGGCAAGGTCGACCGCCGCGCCGTGCGCGACTCCTACTGGTCCGGCGCCGAGCGCCGCGTTCACTGACAAGGACCCCCATGTCGTTCACCCTCACCCCGTCCTACGACGACCACCCGCGGCTCGCGACGCTGGTTCCGCGCCTGCGGGACTACCTCGACGGCGAACTCGCCGAGTACGAACAACGACTCGGCCTGGGACCGGAAACCCGCTATACCCGAGAGCAACTCGAACCGGTGTGGCGGCGCAGCCGTGAACTCGGGTTCTACGGAATCCATCTGCCGCCGGCCCTCGGCGGTCAGGGCCTGTCCTACACCGAACTCGCCGTCCTCAAGGAGGAAGTGGGGGCCAGCGGCCGGATCCTCGCCCACTCGGTCCTCGGTGACATGGGCGGGCCGCTCCGCGTCGGGTCGATCTTCGGCGTGGCCACGGACCACCAGCTCGAGAAGTACCTGATGCCGGTGCTGCGCGGCGAGCGGGCGTGCTGCTTCTCGCTCACCGAGGAGGACGCGGGATCCGACGTACGACGGATGCGCACCATCGCCACCCCCGACGGGGACGGCTGGCGGCTGACCGGCCGCAAGGTGTTCTCCTCCGCCGGCCCGTTCGCCGACTTCTCCGTGCTCGTCGCGCGAATGGCCCCCGCCGGTGACACCGACCCGGAGGTCTATTCGGCCTTCCTCGTCGATCTCGACTCCCCCGGCTGCACCGTCGTCGACGGTGACCTGCCGATGTCGGGCCAGCACGTGGAGAGCGACATCATCCTCGACGACTGCTACGTCGGGCCCGAGCAACTGCTCGGCTCCGTCGGCGACGGTCTGCGAATCGGGCTGGGGCGCGTGACCGTCAACCGGCTGCTGCACTGCCCGACGGTGCTGGGCAGCGCGCGACGCGCGCTGCACCTGACCGTCGACTTCGCGAAGACGCGGCACGTGCAGGGCGCACCCCTGGCGGCGTTGCAGTCGATCCAGCACAAGATCGCCGACATGGCCACCGACTACTACGCGGCCCGGAGCATGACCTACGACGCCCTCGCCGCGCTCGACGCCGGCACACCGCCGCGCGTCGAGGCGTTCATGTGCAAGCTGTTCGTCGCCGAGCACGCCTTCCGCATCGCCGACGAGGCCGTGCAGATCCACGGCAAGGCGGGCATGGTCCGCGGCGCCGAGGTCGAATGGCTGTTCCGGCGGCTGCGCATGTTCCGCGTCCTCACCGGGTCGTCCGAGATCCAGAAGAACGGGATCGCCAAGCAGTTGCTCGCTCAGCCGGCGCGCGGAAAGGAAGCGGCATGACCAGCCCACTGTCGAGGCCGAAGGCGGCCACCCCCGCCACCGCGGCGGCCAACCGGGCCGTGCTGAGCACACTGGACTTCGCCGACCGGCGTTCCTTCGACGACGCCCGCCGCGGATTCGTCGCCACGATCGACCCGCCGGTGATCCGCGCCGAGAACGGCCGGGTGGTGTGGGATCTGACCCGGTACGACTTCCTCGGCGGCGACTGCCCCGACACCGTCAACCCCAGCCTGTGGCGGCAGGCGCAACTCACCGTGCGGCACGGCCTGTTCCGGGTCACCGATCGCATCCACCAGATCCGGGGTTTCGACATCGCGAACATGACGATCGTCGAGGGAGACACCGGATACCTGGTGATCGATCCGCTGCTCACCCCGGAGACCGCCGCCGCCGGCATGCGACTCGTACGAGAACACCTCGGGGACAAGCCGATCCGCGCGATCGTCTACACCCACAGCCACACCGACCATTTCGGTGGGGTCAAGGGCGTCGTGTCCGGCCACGAGGTGGCGCGCGGTGCGGTGCGGATCGTCGCGCCGTCGGGCTTCATGGAACACACCGTCAGCGAGAACGTCCACGCCGGCAACGCGATGAAGCGGCGCGCACAGTACATGTACGGCTCGCTCCTGCCGGCGGACGACCGGGGTGTCGTCTCGGTCGGGCTCGGAGCCGCACTCGCCAACGGTGCACCGACGCTGCTCGCTCCCACCGACCTGGTCGCCGAGACCGGTACCGAGATGGTGCTCGACGGGGTGCGGATCGTCTTCCAGTACACCCCGGACAGCGAGGCTCCGGCGGAGATGAACTTCTTCCTTCCCGACCTGCGGGCGTTGTGCATGGCAGAGAACGTCTCGCACAACATGCACAACCTCTACACCCTGCGCGGCGCTCAGGTGCGCGACGCCGCAGCGTGGAGCAACTACATCCGGGACGCCCTCGACCTCTTCGGCGACCGGGCCGATGTGCTGTTCATCAGCCATCACTGGCCGGTATGGGGGCGCGAGGCGATCCGCGAATTCATGGAGAAGCAGCGCGACCTGTACCGCTTCATCCACGACGAGACGCTGCGGTGGGCGGCGCGCGGGCTGAACGCGGCCGAGATCGCGGAGAGACTCGAGCTTCCGCCCGCCCTGGCGACCTACTGGTCCAACCGCGGCTACTACGGAACCCTCGAACACAACGTCAAGGCGGTCTACCAGAAGTATCTGGGCTGGTTCGACGCCAACCCGGCGAACCTGCACCCCCACCCGCCCGCCGCGGCGGCGGCGCGGTACGTGGAGTTCATGGGCGGTGCGGACGAGGTCCTCCGCAAGGCACGGGCGTCGTTCGACGCCGGCGACTACCGGTGGGTCGCCGAGGTGGTCGGCCGGGTCGTCTTCACCGACCCGGGGAACGAGGACGCGCGGGCCCTGCAGGCCGACGCCTTCGAGCAGCTCGGATATCAGGCGGAGGCGGCCTCGTGGCGGAACTTCTACCTGACGGGTGCCCAGGAACTGCGCTCGGGCGTCACCTACGCCGGGGGCGGCGGGGCGCGGGGCGACATGCTCACGGCGATGACCACCGAGATGCTGCTCGATCACCTGGCGGTCCGGCTCGACGGAACCGCGGCCGCCGGATGCGACGCCCATATGGCGCTCGATGTGGACGGCGACGGGCGGATCTTCGTCCTGGTCCGCCACGGTGTGCTCGTCCACAGCCGTCGTCCGCAGCGCGGCGACGTGGATGCCACCGTCGCACTGTCGCGGCCGGTGCTGGCGCGACTGGTGCTCGGGGCACTCACCGCGGCCGACGCCGAGGCCGCCGGGCACGTCACGATCTCGGGTGACGCTGCCGCGTGGCGGGTGCCGTTCGACCTGCGCGGCGGGTTCGACCCGGCATTTCCGATCGTCACCCCGCGAGCTACAGCACAGTCGAATTATGTTGTCCTCTAACATATTTCACTGACACCGCCCTTGCGTTATGGCGTCCGTCACAGTAGGCTGAGTGCAACACGGGACGGTGTACGACTTCGACTTCTCGTGACGATCGACCGGAATGCGCCGCCCTTCCGTCGGGCCACCGACGACGAACGCGGGCCCGGTGCCGATCGGATTCCCAGACGACGTGGCCACCGATCGAGGATCGGGACGAGCCGAGGAGGATGCATGGCGACAATTCGAACCCCCAGCCCGGCGACCACGGCGCCGGAGGTGAACCCACCCGGGTACAGCCGTCGACGTGCCCTCGCCGTCCTCGTGATGATCGTCTTCTTCATGATCATCAACTTCGGCGACAAGGCCGTGCTCGGTCTCGCGGCGGTACCGATCATGAACGAGTTCCGGATCGACCGCAGCATGTTCGGACTGATCGCCAGCTCGTTCTACCTGCTCTACAGCATCGCGGGCATCGTCGTCGGCTTCGTCTCCGCCCGGGTCTCCAGCCGGCTCCTGCTGTTCTCGATGGCCATGATGTGGACGGTCGCGCAGATTCCGGTGCTGCTGGTCGCCACGGTCCCGGCCCTGGTGGCGGGACGCGTGCTCCTCGGCGCCGCCGAGGGCCCGGCCACGCCGATGTCGATGCACGCCCTGTACAAGTGGTTCCCGGCGCACAAGCGCGGGTTGCCGTCGGCCCTGCAGATCAGCGGTGCCGCCCTGGGAGTCCTCATCGCCGCCCCCGTCCTGACGTGGCTCATCAGCGATCACGGATGGCGGGCCGCGTTCATCGCACTGGCCGTCGTGAGCGGGCTGTGGGGCATCGCCTGGCTCGCGATCGGCAAAGACGGCCCGTTCGACCGCGACACCCGGCACGGGCACGGCGCCGCGGCCGGCCCGTCGGGCGCGGCCGGCAATCCGAAGATCTGGAAGATCCTGGTGAGCGGCACGTTCCTCGGCAGCGCGGCGAGCGCATTCGGCGGCCACTGGGCGATGGCGGTCAACTCGGCATGGCTCCCCGAATACCTGCACTCCACAATGCAATTCGGTCCTGCGGACGTCGCCGGCGTGATCAGCGCGATCTCCGGCACGAGCCTCGTCCTGCTGCTCACCATCTCCCCGCTGTCCGACCTGCTCCTGCGCAGGGGACTGTCGGTGCGCTGGGCGCACGGGGCCTTGCAGGGCGTCGCCGTGACGATCGCGGGCCTCGCGATGGTGCTCGTCCCGCTCGCGGACGCGTCCGCAATCCGCCTCGTGCTCATCGTGATCGCGTTCAGCGGCTCGGCCGTCGCGTTCCCGCTCCACTACATGACGGCGGCTGCGGTCGTGCCACCGGCCAAGCGCGGCGCCGTCTTCGGCATCCTCGCCGCCACCGGCACCCTGCCCGGGCTCGTCGCCCCGTACCTGACCGGCCGGATCGTCGACGGCGGCGCCACGGTCGTGGCCGGATACGGCACCGCGTTCACCCTCGCCGCCGTCGTCATGATCGCGTGCGGCGTGTATGCCATCGCAGCCATCCGCCCCGCCCACGATGCGCGTCGTCTGACCCGGGTCGGGACGACCGGCACCGCGGACGACGCCACGGCCGGTGCGGTGTGACCGCGCACCGCGGAATGGAAGCGGCCCCGTCGATGCGCACCGGTCCGGATCTCACGTGGGCTCGTGGCCTGACCGATCCCGCCGACGTGCGCCGGTACCTGACGTCTCGCCGCGAGACGATGCCCACCCGGCGCGTGTGGCGCGGCCGCGGCGGCGTGTGGGAGTTGCCCGCCGCACCGACCGACCTTTCCGGGCTTCCCATCGAACGGCTCCGAGGACGGCCGGAGACCTTCAAGCGGATGCTGGAGACGTCCGACACCGACGGCATCGCGGTGGTGCATCGGGGTCACGTCGTCCACGAGTACCACCGGCCGGGCTTCGCGGCACACGATCCGCACCTGACCACCTCGATGACGAAGTCCGTCGTCGGCCTGGCAGCCGCGATTCTCGTGCACGACGGCGTCGTCGATCGGCGGCACCCGGCCTCGCGCTACGTACCCGAAGCGGCAGGCACCGCGTTCGGTGACGCACGCGTCGACGACCTGCTGCACATGAGCACCCGGGTGTCGTACAGCGGCCGGATCTACCACCGTCGCGCCGAGGCGCAGCGCCTGCTCGCCGCGGTGAGCTGGTCCGCGCGCCCCTTCGGATACACGGGGCCGGGCTCGATCCGCGAGCACCTGGCGACGGCCCGGGCGACCGGTCCGGCCGGCGCGGAATTCCGTTACGAGAACGGGAATGTCGAAATGGTCGCGGAGGTGCTCCGCCGGGCCACCGGAACCACGCTCGCCGACCTCGTCGGCGAGCTGGTGTGGTCCCGCATCGGCGCCGAGGAGGACGGCTACTTCGTCCTCGATTCCGACGGCACCGAGATGGCGAGCGGCGGGTTCTGCGCCACGTTGCGCGACGTCGCCCGGCTCGGCGAGGTGCTGCGTTGCGGCGGTGCGCTGGGTGGCCGGCAGGCGCTGCCGGCCGCGGTGGTCACAGGCCTCGGGGCCCGCGTACCCACCGGTCCCGGCGCGCGTGTGCGGCCACCGAATGCGTCACCGGACTCACGGTCGACGCTGTCGTACCGCGACTACTGGTGGGTGCTCGACGACCCGTTCGGCTCCTACACGGCCACCGGAATCCACGGCCAGATGCTGTTCGTCTCACCGGGACTCGAGCTGGTGGTCGCCCTCTACGGGTCGCGCGTCGAATCCCCGTCCGTTCCCGCACCCGCCTTCGTCCTGGCGTGCTATCAGATCGGAGCGCACCTCGGAGCGTTCGAACCCGTGCCCCCGCCGTGACTGTTCCCCCACGGCCCACCTCGGATCGATTCGTGCCGTGCGTTCGCCGCTGTCCTCACAGGGGGATAGTGCGCCTCGGAGGTCAACCGTTGCGTGTCGTCTCGGACAGCTCGTCGAGGGGGACGGAGTGCGGGGAGGCGAACGCGGCGTACTGGGCCTGTCGGCGGAGCCGAGCCGCCTCGTAACGATCTCGCGTGACGTCCGTATTCGGTGTGAAGGGGGGCACGGCAACGGGTTCACCGGTGTCGTCCACGGCGACCATGGTGAAGTACGAGCTGTTGGTGTGGCGACGTGTTCCGCTTCGGATGTTCTCGGTGTCGACCCGGATCCCGATTTCCATCGAGGTCCGTCCGGTGTAGTTGACCGACGCCGAGAAGGTGACCAGTTCTCCGACGTGAATTGCGTCGCGGAAGAGAACCCGGTCGACGGAGAGGGTGACGACGTAGGTACCGGCGTAGCGGCTGGCGCAGGCGTAGGCGACCTGGTCGAGAAGTTCGAGGAGACTGCCGCCGTGGACGTTGCCGGAGAAGTTGGCCATGTCGGGGGTCATGAGCACCGTCATGCGCAGTGATGCGTTGCCGGAAGTCACAGCGATCCTCCAGGGTGGCCGGGCGAGCCGGAGGCCGAGCGCCGTTGCGCCCATCGCGGGGGACGACCGACGGTACTCGGGTCGACATGCCAGCCGGCCGGGATGCGGCACCAGACGAAAGCCCGGCACTGCGGGACCGGATGCAGAATCCAACGCCGATGCATGCTCACCCCCCACCCGAGGATGTCCTCGGATGGGGGCGAGGCGGCTCCGGATGGGGGCGGGGTCGACGCGAGCAGAGCGCGTGGGTGGAGGGGGAGCGGCACGGACCTGTCGGTGACGACGGCGGCTGCGCCCACTGCGACTGCGAGGTCTCCGATGCCGGGCCGGTCGGGTGCGACGAGCGGGACGAGGACTGCGTGCCCGGCCGAGTTGGCGTTGTCGATGACCGCCTCGCGGGTCCGGCGGTCCCCGATACAGACGAGAACGGCATCTCCGCAACCGACACCGGCCGCGGCGAGATGGTCGACGATGTGGTGCGGCGCGATGCCGTGCCGGGTGGATTCGGTCATGACCAGCTCCTGATCGGGCGTCGAGTGGGGGATGCGACGAGACACCGAGCGGCGTAGGAGGAGGGTCCACTACGCCGCTCGGCGGTCCGGTCCCGTGGCCGGCGCGCGGTCTATGCGGTGGTGGCAGCGACCGGCGCAGGTGTGGCCGGGTGGGTGTGCAGGTAGTCGAACAGCTGGCGCAGCCCGAAGGACCATGCGGGCAGGGATTCTGTGGCCCCCACCTCGTTGATCAGCGCACCGAGATGTGCGCTACGGATGGTGACGACATCGCCGATCTTGTGGGTGAAGCCCTGCCCGGGCTCCTCGCGATCGGCGACAGGGGCGAAGAGCGTTCCGGTGAAGAGGGCGAAGCCGTCGGGGTACTGGTGGTGATCGCCCATTGTTGCGGCGACCAGTTCCTCGAACGGCCGGCTGATGCGGGCGAGGTTGTTGACGCCCTCCATCCTGAATCCGTCGGGACCGTCCACGCGAAGCCGGATCTCCTCGTTGCGGACCGTCTCGAGACCGAAGTCCCCGTCGAACAACCGGATGAAGGGACCGAGCGCACTCGAGGCGTTGTTGTCCTTCGCCTTTCCGAGCAGCAGGGCGCTGCGGCCCTCGACGTCGCGCAGGTTCACATCGTTGCCGAGCGTGGCGCCGGCCACGGTGCCGACCGAGTTCACGATCAGCACCAGTTCGGGCTCGGGATTGTTCCACGACGAGAACGACGGGATGCCGATCTTCGCTCCGACCCCGACCGAGGACAGCACCGGAGCCTTCGTGAAGACCTCGGGATCGGGACCGATCCCCACCTCCAGATACTGGGACCACAAACCCTCGTCGAGCAGGATCCGCTTGGTCGCGGCGGCCTCGGGTGAGCCCGGCCGCAAGGCGGCGATGCCGCCGCCGAGGGTTCGTCCGATCGAGGCCCGCACCTCGGCGGCGCGATCCGGGTTCCCGGCCGTGCGTTCTTCGATGATGCGCTCGATCATGCTCTCGACGAAGGTCACCCCACAGGCCTTCACGACCTGCAGGTCGATCGGGGCCAGGAGGTGCGGACGGGCCGGATCCTGCACGAGGGAGGCATCAACGAGATCGGAGACCTGCCAGCGGGGTGGCGACTGCGCCGTCACGCTGTCGACGTCGGCGAGGACGGTGGACGACTCGAGCAGTTCGGACACGGTTCCGGCGACTGCATGGAGATCGAAGACACCCCCGTCCCGCACGGCGACGACGCGGGGGCCGCCCGTCTCGACGTCCCACACGCGCCCGATCAGCCGCGCCCGGTCGGCGTCCTCGGGCAGGACGTGAGCGTGTGTCATCGCTGCGCTCCCGGCCTTGCCGGACGGTGCCACTCGCCGTCGATCCGCTGTGCGATCCCCCACGGGTTCTCGTCCTGCAACGCCTCGGGCAGACGCGATGTGGGAAAGGACTGGTACGCGACCGGTCGGAGGAACCGGGAGATGGCGGCGGTGCCCACGGAGGTGGTCGTCGATGTCGTCGCGGGGTACGGTCCGCCGTGGTGCTGGGCGTAGCTGACGGTCACGCCTGTGGGCCAGCCGTTCCAGAGCACCCGACCGCTGATGTCGACGAGCACGGCGGCCAGTTCGGTGACGTCGTCGGCGGCTTCGGCCTGCACAGTCGTCGTGAGCTGGCCTTCCAGGAGGCGTGCCAGACCGACCAGTTCCGATTCACCGGCGTACTCGACGATCAGGCTCGCCGGCCCGAACATCTCCTGTCGCAGGAGTTCCGGATGTGCGCGTACGTTCGCGGCCGTGGTGCGCAGCACCATCGGCGACGGCATCGCCGCGAAGTCGCCTTCGACGAGTACCTCGACGCCGGCGGCGGCCCGGACCCGCGTCACCGCCTCGCGGTATCCGTCGTGGAGGCGAGCGTTGAGGAGCACGGTCGGCTCGAAGCGGTCGAGGGCGTGCGCCAGCACAGCCGCAACGGATCCGGTGTCACCCGCCGGCACGAACAGCAGCCCCGGCTTGGTGCAGAACTGCCCCATGCCGAGAGTGAAGGACTGCGCGTAGCCGGTGAGAATGTCTTCGCGGCGGCTGTTCCACGCGTTCTCGGTGACGAACACCGCGTTGATTCCACCGAGTTCGCCGTAGAAGGGAATGGGCTCGGGGCGTGCCGCCGCGCGGTCGAACAGGGCGCGGCCGCCACCGGTCGAACCCGTGAAGCCGACAGCCTTGACCAGCGGGTGATCCACCAGCGCCTCTGCTGCGGGTCTGCCGGTCACGAGCCCGAAGAGACCGGCAGGGGCTCCGGCGGCCTCGAGTGCGGCGACCACGACGTCTGCGGTGCGTGCGGCGAGCTCGAGGTGCCCGTCGTGGGCCTTGTGGACGACAGCGCATCCGGCGGCCAGCGCCGAGGCGCTGTCGCCACCCATCACGCTGAACGCGAAGGGGAAGTTCGACGCACCGAAGACACCGACGACGCCCAGCGGCACGTTGACACGGCGGATGTCCGGCCGCGGCCCCATCCCCCACGAGTCGTCGGCATGGTCGATGACGGCGTCGAGATGCTCGCCGCGGCGGACCTCGTCGGCGAACAACCGGAGCTGGAAAGTACTGCGCCGTAGTTCGCCCTGAAGCCGGTCGAGCCCCAGACCGGTTTCCCGCGCAGCGATGTCGACCAGGGCCGGAGCGTCGCCCTCCAGCCCCTCGGCGACGGCCTCGAGCCAGCCGGCGCGGGTGTCCGGGGGGACCGTCCGGGCCTTCTGAAATGCCGCGTGGGCCGCTTCGACCTTCCGGTTCAGTTCCTCGACGGTCGTGTTCACGGCGCCACCTCCACTCCGGTCTTCGTGGTGGCCGCGCGTCCGTTCACCTCTCGCCAGCCGGGGCCGGCGGGAAAGACCCAGCGTTCGCGCGACGCGGCCAGCATCTCCGCGCCGATACCCGGCAGGGCCGGCGCGGCGTAACGTCCCCCGACGATCCGGACGGGTTCCGCGAAGTGCTCGTGCAGGTGGTCGACGTACTCGATCATGCGTCCCTCCTGGGAGCCACTGACGGCTGCGTAGTCGAAGAACGAGAAGTGCTGAACGAGTTCGCAGAGCCCGACTCCGCCGGCGTGCGGGCACACCGGCACCCCGAAGCGGGCGGCCAGCAGCATGACGGCGATGTTCTCGTTCACTCCGGCAACGCGGGTGGAGTCCAGTTGGAGCACGTCGATGGCCTGGGCCTGCAGCAGCTGCTTGAAGACGATACGGTTCGCGACAGCCTCGCCGGTCGCGACCCGCGTCGGGGCGACACCCTTACGGATGTCGGCGTGGCCGAGGATGTCGTCGGTGCTGGTCGGCTCCTCGATCCAGTACGGGTCGAACTGCGCGAACTCGTTCACCCGATCGATGGCCTCGGAGACCTCCCACCGTTGGTTGGCGTCGATCGCGATCGGCAGGTCACCGACGGCCTCGCGGGCGAGGGCCAGGCGACGAAGGTCGTCCTCGACGCTCCCGCCGACCTTGAGCTTGATCATGGAGAAGCCGTCGGCGGCTGCCTCCTTGCTGAGACGCACGAGTTTCTCGTCGCTGTATCCCAGCCACCCCGGTGACGTCGTGTAAGCGGGGTAGCCGCCGGCCTGGAGTGCGGCGATGCGGTCCGCCTTGCCGATGCTGCCGCGCTGGAGGAGGTCGAGGGCCCGAGCCGGATCGAGGGAGTCGCGGATGTGCGTGAAGTCGACGACGTCGACGATCTCCTCCGGGGACATGGTGCTCAGCAGCAACCAGAGCGGCTTGCCTTCGCGACGGGCCCGAATATCCCACAGCGCGTTGATCAGAGCGCCGCAGGCCATCTGGCTGACGCCCTTCTCCGGGCCCAGCCACCGCAGTTGCGAGTCGTGGACGAGACGTTTGGATGCGGCGCCGAGATCGAAGATCAGTTCCTCGGTGTTCCGGCCGATCAGCAGCTGGGCGTAGGTGTCGATGGCATGGGTGACGACATCGTTGCCCCGACCACAGGTGAAGACGAAGCCGTGCCCTTCGTCGCCGGCATCCGTGCGGATCGTGACATAGGCGGCCGAGTAGTCCGGGTCGACGTTGACCGCATCCGAACCGTCCAGTTCCAGCGACGTCGGGAACCGGACATCGTCGGTCGTGATGGAGACGAGGTGAGACATGGCACTCACTTCCGTGAATCGTATAGGAATCGCCGCAATCATATAGGCAGTGTGGTCCGCGTCAAGCCGCCGGAGATGGATCGGTCACCCCGCCGGGGCCCGAGAGGGGCCCCGAGGCTGGTCGACGGCGAAGAGGACCGGGGCGTATACAGTCGGCATGTCCGAGCGCCCGCCACCTGCCGCACCGCCACAGCGGGCCGAGAAGTGGAGAGAGATGGTCATGGCCCGGCGCGATACGTCCGACGCCCCGAGAGTTCAGCCGAAAGTAGCTGCCGGCGAGGTCTATTCGAAGCTGCGGGACTCCATCGTGGCCAGCGAGATTCCGCCGGGCACCCGAATGAACATCGATGCCATCGCGCGCGACCTGGGCGTCTCACAGACGCCGGTCCGAGAAGCGTTGCAGCGGCTCGAGGGGGACAACCTGGTCGTCTACAGCCCCGGCCGCGGGTACAGCACCACCCCCCTGCTCGACCTTCCCGAACTCCGATCCCTCTTCGAGTTCCGACTGCTCGTCGAGCCCTGGGCAGCACGATCCGCGGCGGTGGATCGGCTCACGAACCCGAGCAGGGCCCTGGACCGGGAGCTCGAATCCTTCGAGCGCCGCGTCGAAGAGGGCGGCGACCTGCGTCAGGACCTCGTCGCCCACGACACCCGCTTCCACGACACCATCCTCGGTGCGGCCGGCAACCCAGTGGTCCAGCACGCATTCGTCCAGACCCACTGCCACCTGCACATCTTCCGGCTCTATCCCGCGGACGTCGACGGGTCGGTCACCGTCGCCGAACACCGGCAGATCTGGGATGCCATCCGTGCCTGCGAGCCGCAGACCGCCGAGCAGGCCATGGCCGACCACATTCGCAACTCCTTCACGCGATTCGCGCAGGCCTTCGACGGCAACATGCCACCCCTGGATGCCTCCGAGACCGCACGGACGCAGAAGGCGCACATCGTCGGTTAGCGCGACGTCCCAGGGGAGACGAGGTCGGACGCCGACGATCCAGGCGTTTCCTCGACGCGTCGATTCCGCCGGCGCCCTTTCGCGACCGGAACGGGAAGCTCCGAGGTGCCGGGTTGCCCCTCCCCGGCCCGCTTGACAGTGACGGCAGTCACCTGATTCCATGTGGCCTATACGATCGCCGGTGTTCCTATACGATCCCGTGCCGCGATCGACCTCACCCCACCTGCCTCATGTTCGAGGATTCGAGGAAACAATGGTCATGTCAGGGAGAACCCCCATGAGTACTGCAGTAGGAAGTGACTCCGAAGTGAAAGCACCTCGGACCATGACTCGAATGCGATGGGCCATCATCTGGCTCGCATTCGTCGGCCTCAGTATCAACTACCTCGACCGGTCGAGCCTGAGCGTCGCGCTGCCGTTCATGGGCGAGGATTTCCATCTCACCGCCACCCAGCAGGGCATGATCTTCGCGGCTTTCTTCTGGGCCTACGACGTGTGCCAGCTCGCCGCCGGCTGGTATGTCGACAAGGTCGGCCCCCGGCGATCGTTCACCATCGCCGCCCTCTGGTGGTCGGTCTGCACCATGGCCACGTCCTTCGCGCGGGGATTCGGTTCGCTCTTCGCGGTCCGTTTCCTGCTCGGAGTGGGTGAGAGCCCGGCACCGAGTACGTCCGCCAAGGTGGTCGCCACCTGGTTCCCGAAGAGCGAGCGCGCCTTCGCTACGAGCATCTGGGACTCCGGCTCGCGCGTCGGCGCGGTGATCGCCCTTCCGATCGTCACGCTCATCATCTCCTTCACCACCTGGCACGGCGTCTTCATCATCATCGGCGCTCTGGGTGTCGTATGGGCCTTCGCCTGGTGGAAGATCTATCGGGCCCCTCAGGATCACCCGCGGGTCGGTACCGCCGAACTCGCGCATATCGAGAGCGGCGGCGCACGCGGTGCCGGCAGTGACGACGCGGACGCCGCGAAGCTACCCTGGCGGTCGCTGTTCCGGTACCGCACCATCCTGAGCATGATGTTCGGCTTCTTCTGCCTGAACAGCGCGATCTACTTCTTCATCACCTTCTTCCCCAGCTACCTCGTCAGCGAGAGGGGATTCGATCTCCTGAAGCTCGGAATGTTCGGCGCGCTGCCGGGTGTGTGCGCGGTGGCGTGCGGATGGCTCGGTGGATTCGCCGCCGACCGCGCGGTACGTCGGGGACACTCGGTCACCCGGGTTCGCAAGACCCAGATCGCCGGAGGCCTGGTCGGCGGATCGGTCATCATGTTCGCCGCAGTCGTCCCCGAGGCGTGGATGGCGTTGGCGCTCTTGTCTCTTGCGTACTCCAGCCTGACCGTCGCCGCTACCGGAATCTGGTCGCTTCCGGCGGACGTCGCACCCAGTTCGAAGCATGTCGGGTCGATCGGCGGAATCCAGAACTTCGCGTCGAATCTCGCGGGTATCTTCACGCCGCTCGTCATCGGCGTCCTCGTCGACAGCACCGGGTCCTACGTCGCCCCGCTCGCGGTGATCGGCGCAGTGGCACTGCTGGGGGCAGCAAACTACTTGTTCGTCATGGGGAGGGTGGAACCACTGAAGGTCAAGGAGCCCCTGGCGCTTCAGCACTGATCGGAGATCTGCACCGGGCAGCTCTCACACGTCGGCTCCGATGAAAGCGAGATCCCACGACCGTCGGTCGTGGGGTCTCGCTTTCGCGTGGCGAAACCTGCAGGAAGCCGAGAGCCGGGACGTCGTCGGCACAGGGGACGCGGGGAGGCGCGGCCACGACAGTGTCCCCGATGCCGCGTTGTTCGAGTCGCGGCGACGGACGAGTCGGGCCAACCGCGCCCGTCAGCCCTCGCGTTCGAAGGTGACGAGCAGCCCCTCGACCCCGCCCGGGCCGACGCGGCCCTTGATCTCGGCGGAGGTGATGGCCTTCAGGCGCCACCCCTGCCGGGCGTGCTCGTTGAGCAGATCCTCGAGCTTGTCACCGGACATCTTCCCGCCGAGCATCTTCTCGCGGACCTCGACAACCTTGTACGAGTACATCGCATTCCTCATGTCGTGGCGATCGGGAATCAGCGGGAGCGCCGACATTTCGCATCCTACCCGCGCCCGCGCGGCGCGAGCCGGGCTCGACGACCGAAGGACGGATCCACCCGAGGCCGGCTGCCAGCAAGTTCCCAGCATCCGTCCGGTGTTTCCCGAGCTTCCCTTCGTAGCGTGAACCCCACCGAACCGAGCCGAGAGGACACCGCAATGAGTTCACGCCGGGCGCGTCGCGTTCCCACCGACCCCGAACTCCACGAACACGACCTGGGCCTGGCCCACGACATGAGGACGATGCTGTCGCGCCGGCGGATGCTGGCCGTCTTCGGCGCGGCCGGCACCGCGGCCCTCGCTGCGTGCTCGACGGGCGGGTCGACGTCCACCTCGGCATCCGCGTCGGCCACCACCACCGCCGCTTCGACGACCTCCGCGACCGCCGCGGGCGAGTGCGTCGCCGCCGCACCACAGGAGACGGCCGGCCCGTACCCCGGCGACGGATCGAACGGGCCCAACATCCTGATCGAGTCGGGAATCGTCCGCAAGGACATCACCACCAGCTTCGGTGACTACACCGGCACCGCCGCGGGCGTGCCGACCATTATCACCCTGCACCTGCAGGATCTCGCCGCCGGCTGCGGCCCCGGCCAGGGCATGGCCGTCTACCTGTGGCACTGCGACCGCGACGGGCAGTACTCCCTCTACAGCGACGGTCTGACGGACCAGAACTATCTGCGCGGCGTGCAGGTCGCCGACGCCGACGGCACCGTCTCGTTCACCTCGATCTTCCCGGCCTGCTACTCGGGGCGCTGGCCGCACATCCACTTCGAGGTGTACGACTCCGTCGAGGTCGCCGTCGCCGGCGACAACGCGCGGCTGACCTCGCAGATCGCCCTCCCCCAGGACGTGTGCGAGACGGTGTACGCCGGCGCCGACGGATACGCGCAGAGCACCCGCAACCTGGCGCAGATCAGCCTCGACTCCGACAACGTCTTCGGCGACGGCTGGGACGCCGAACTCGCGACCGTCACCGGCAGCATCGACACCGGCTACGCCGTCGACATCACGGTCGGTGTCGCCGAGAAGTCGGCGAACGTCCAGTCCGATGCGCCGCCGCAGGGCGGGATGGGAGGCGGCCCCGCCGGTGGCCGCCCGGCAGGTCCGCCGCCCGGGCAGTGACGGTCGCTCACTCCACCTTCGTCAGCGACCGCACTGCACCCTCGGACGCACGGCAGTCTTGCCGTCGACGCGCCCGGTTACTTCTTTCCCCCGGGGTTTCTCACGAGCTTCTTGTTGGCAAACTCGTTGAAGCCGAACCGGGCCAGCGATGCCGGACTCCCTCGTCGTCGCGCTGCCCGACACCCACCCGCTGGCCGGCGCGCGCCGGTTGTCGATTGCCCAGCTTGCCGCGGAAAGCTTCGTCTCCCTCCCGCCGCACGAGGGTGCGGTGCTTCCCGACCGGTTGCGGCGGCTCGCGCACGCGGGCGGGTTCGTCGCCGACGTCGTCCAGGTCGCCCCCGATACGCAGACCGCCCTGGCGCTGGTCAGCGCCGAGGTCGGGTGCCACCTGACGTTGGCGTCCGTGGCGAGCAACGTCACCGATCCCCATGTCGTCTTCGTTCCGCTCGACGAGTCGACCCCCGACGTCGACCTACGCGTGGCGTGGCGGCGTGACGACACCAATCCCGCGCTGCACGTGGTGCTGAAGGTGGTGCTCGGGTTCGCCGATGCGGCGAACGGCTGAGGACCGGAAGACCCCGAGCGGCCGCACCGGGCTCGGCGCGATCAACGATGTCGGTGAGGGTGAGTCGATGAAGGCCATGGCCGAGGGCATCACCCTCGGTCGTCGCGTCTCCACCGGTGAGGACGTGGCAGCCTTCGTCTTCTACCCGGCCGGCCCCCGACTCGAACTACATGACGGGCCAATCCGTGCTCATCGACGGCGGCATGCTGTTCGTCCGAGATCCCGACGACGACCCGCTCACCGCCTCGCGGTGCGCGGCGCCGCCGGACCGGTTGCGCCGTCGAACAACCCACAACCGGTCCGACGAAGGGCGCGAGAGAACCGCAGCGCGCATGATGCAACGGCCGCTACTCGCCGGCCAGATCGGCGGAGAGGTCGGAGACATGGACGCCGTCCGGGATCCGGACCTCCTCGACCGGTTCGGGTCTGTCGTCGAACTCGAGCTTCAGCGCGCGGCAGATCGTAGCGTGCATGTCGTACATGCACGTGATGTAGGTGAGTTCCATGATCTCCTGGTCGGACAGGTGAGCCCGGAGCAGGGCGAACACCTCGTCGGGCACCCGGCCGCCACCGAGGACGAGCCCGTCTGTGTAGGCGAGCACGGCGCGCTCGAGCTCCGAGAACCGGTCGCTGATCTGCCAGTGCGGGAGGGCAGCGATCTTCTCTTCGGACATCCCGAGAGAACGCATCTGCTTGCAGTGCTGGGAGAACACGAACTGGCTCCCGCGCGCGTACCCGGCCCTGCCCTGACCGAGCTCGCGCAGCAGCGGGTCGAGACCTGCGTTGCGGTACAACGCGAAGCCCCGTACGGCATGCCGGAACACGGCCGGAGACTGTGCGAACACCGTCCACCAGTCGCCCGGCGTGGCATGAATGGTGCCGTGGTCGACGGCGGGGTCCTTGTCGGCGCCGAACAGCCGGTCGTAGAAGAAGAGGATCTTTTCGTCGGTCACCTCGGCACGAGGGACTTCACGGAGGCGGGGCATGTCGATTGTCCTTTCGGCCGTCGGTCAGGAGGCGCCGGTCGTGCGGCGGTCGGCCGCGGTCTTCGGCTCGTGCACGACGTCTTCCGGAGTGAACTCGCGCGTCCAGCAGGCAAATTCGAGGAGGACGCCGTCCGGATCCTGGAAGTAGAACGATCGGACGAAGGTGCCGTCGTGCACCTCCTTGGCTACGCCGGACGGGCTGTCGTCGTGGTTGAGGACGCGGCTGACCTCGACACCGTCCGCTTGCAGCCGGGCGCGGTACTCGCCGAACAGTTCCGGTGGGACAGCGAAGGCCACGTGGTTCATCGATCCGACCGCACTGGCGAGTTCCCCCTCGTCGGGGCGGCCCTTCGGCGCCGCAACGCCGGGGGCGGCATCGGGTGCGTCCTCGAGCCAGAAGAACGCGAGGGTGTTGCCTCCCCCGCAGTCGAAGAAGAAGTGCTGGCCGAGTCCCCCGGGCAGCTCGACCGTCTTCACCAGGGGCATGCCGAGGGTTCCCGAGTAGAAGTCGATCGTCCGCTTCATGTCGGAGCAGACGAGGGCGAGGTGATTGATCCCGCGGAGTTCGAACTTCGAATTCGATGTGGTCACTGCAATCCTTTCGGGCACTGATTCGGAGAAATCCGGGCAGGAAACGGAGAGAATCAGAGAACAAGGGGTACGAGATGACTTGACAGTCATGTCACCTTCGGGGATAGTCTGACCGTGGCCAAGTCATCTGTCAACACCCCGTCCGTACCCGCGCCGGTCGAGACCCTCACGGCGCGGGGGCGGAAGACTCGTGACGCCCTGCTCGACGCGGCGCGCACCGTATTCGAGACCGTCGGATTCCCCGACACCCGGGTCGAGCAGATCACCCAGGAGGCCAACGTCGCTTATGGCACCTTCTATCGGTATTTCGAGTCGAAGGAACACATCTTCCGCGAACTGAGCACCCGCCTGTTCGAGGATGTACACCGCCGCGAACCGACCGATCCCGACCTGTCCCCCGCGGCACGGCTCGTCGCGGCGAATCGCTCGTACTACAAGGCCTATCGGCGCAATGCACGGCTGATGGCGATCGTCGAGCAGGTCGCGACCATCAACGACGAGTTCCGGGAATTGCGCCACGAGCACCGCTCCCAGCTCATCGAACGGACTTCCCGGGCGATCGCCCGCTGGCAACAGGAGGGACTCGTCCGGCAGTCGCTCGACCCGGTACTCGCCGCCCGCGCGATGTCCGCGATGGTCGATCACACCCTCTACCTCTGGCTGATCCAGGGGGAGGCGGCGGACGAAGAGGCACTGCTGAGCACCCTCGACCAGATGTGCCTGGGCGCCCTGGGACTGGAATCCGATTCCCCCTGACATCCCATCCGCAGCACCGAGGAGAACCACCTTCGCATGTTGGATCTCGCAGACCGATTCTTCGCCGCCGTCCGAGCCGGTGACGTGGACACACTGACAAACCTGTATGCGCCGGACGCGCGCATCTGGCACAACGACGACGGCCGCGAGCAGACCGTCGAGGAGAACCTGCGCGTGTTGCGCTGGCTCACCCGCACGCTCGAGGACTTCCGTTACGAGGACGTCCGCCGCGACGCGGTTCCGGACGGCTTCGTACAGCAGCACGTGGTGCGCGGGGCCCTGCCGGGACACGGTCCGCTCGAAGTGCCTGCCGCACTGTTCGTCCGGGTCGTGGACGGACGGATCACCCGCATCGACGAGTACGTCGACTCCGCCGCCATCCGACCGCTGCACGAGACGACCGACACGACAACGAAGGGAAACGGGGCATGACCACCAATCATCCCGAGGGCCACATCGCAGACCTGTGCGCCCGCATGCGCTCGTTCATCGACAACCAGGTGATTCCTGCCGAGCCGGTCCTCGCGCGCGAGGACGACGACGCCCGCAAGGCACTCGATCAGCTGCGCACGCAGGCAAAAGAGCTCGGTCTGTGGGCCTTGGGTCACCCGGCGGACGTCGGGGGTGGTGGTGTGCGGTTCCTCGATTTCGTATACCTCAACGAAATCATCGGCCGGTCCGAGTTCGGGCAGCTCGCCGTCGGGTCCGTGTCCATGCAGGACACCTTGATGCTGCGCAAGCACGGCACCGAGGAACAGCGGGAACGATGGATCCCGCCGCTCGTCGCCGGCGAGTTCCTGCCCTCGGTGGGACTCACGGAGCCGGAGGTCGCCGGCTCCGATCCGACCCTGATCACCACCCGCGCGGAGCTCGACGGGGACACCTGGGTCATCAACGGGCACAAGTGGTTCACGACGGGAGTCAAAGACGCGGGCTACTGCACCGTCTTCGCGCGCACCGAGCCCGAGGACGTGCCCCGCCACTCCCGGATCAGCGCGATCATCGTTCCGACCGACACCCCCGGTTTCGAGATCCTCCGCTCGATCCCGACGATGGGCCACGATCCCAGCGACCACTACGAGGTCCGGCTCTCCGACGTGCGGGTGCCTGCCGACAACCTGCTCGGCGAGCGCGGCAAGGGGTTCGCCGTCGCACAGGACCGCCTCGGACCCGGGCGCATCTTCCACGGCATGCGCTGGCTCGGTCAGGCGCAGCGGGCCTACGAGCTCATGTGCGAGCGGGCCAACACCCGCTACGTGCACGGTTCTCTCCTTGCGGAGAAGGGCGAGGTCCACCGGTACATAGCGGAATCCGCCGCGCAGATCCACGCTGCCCGGCTGATGACACTCGATGCCGCCCGCGCGATGGACTCCGGCGACGATGCACGCATCCGGATCGGGCTCGTCAAGTTCTGGTGTGCACGGATGCTGCACGACGTCGTCGACCGCGCCATCCAGGTGCACGGAGCGCTCGGGCTGACCGCCGACACGCCGTTGGAGCGGATGTATCGGCAGGCCCGGTACGCCCGCATCTACGACGGCCCCGACGAGGTCCACCGCATGTCCACAGCCCGCAAACTGTTGCGCGACCCGGGCGCGGCGCCGTGGCTGTGACCGAGGCTTCCTCGTCACTGGGTGACGGGATCCGAGCGATCCTCATCGAGGCGCGCGGCGAGAACGTCTCGGTCGGCGAACCCCGACAGCTGACCGGCGGCGCGAGCCGCGAGGTGTGGTCGGCGCAGGCAACCGATGCCGCGGGCAACCCCCTGCCCGTAGTCCTCAGGCGTGATCCCCCCGGGCACGGCGACGCACAGCGGATGCGCGCGGAGACGGCATGCCTGCGCGCCGCCGCCGCCGCCGGTGTGCCGGTACCCGCTGTCCTTGCCAGCGGTGACACCGCCCCCGGCATCGATGCCCCCTTCCTGCTGATGGAAAGAGTGGCCGGCGAGTCGATTCCCCGGAAGATCCAACGGGATCCGGCGCTCGCCGAAATGCGGGAGCGGCTGGCCGAGAAGATGGGATTCGTGCTGGGACAGATTCACAGCAGCGCTGTCGGAGCCCTCACGATGCTCGACACCAGAGACCCGATCGACGTGCTCGAGTCCGTCTATCGGGCTCTCGACGACCCGCGCCCGGCGGTCGAAATCGGGCTGCGGTGGCTTCGGGACCATCGGCCTTCGCGCCGACCGGCCACTCTCGTGCACGGCGACTTCCGCCTCGGCAACCTTCTGGTCGACGACACCGGAATCCGGGGCGTCCTCGACTGGGAGCTCGCCCATCTGGGCGATCCGATCGAGGACCTCGGATGGCTTTGCGTCCGGGCATGGCGGTTCGGTGCCGAACTCCCGGTCGCCGGTGTGGGGACCCGCGAGCAGTTGCTCGACGGCTACGAGAAGGCGACGGGTGAGCGGCCTTCGACGGCAGAGCTGCACTGGTGGGAGACCTACGGCACCCTGCGGTGGCTGGTGCTCAGCCGGTTCCAGGCGCAGCGACATTTCGGCGGCGCCGAGCGCTCGCTCGAACTCGCCGCGATCGGCCGCCGGGTCTGCGAATCCGAATACGACCTGCTCCTGATCCTCGATCTGCTCGACGACGAGCCACCGGCGGCACCTGCTCCGCCGGCCGAGTCGCTGCACGACCGCCCGAGCCTGGCCGAGATTCTCGAGCTCGTCTCCTGGACGCTCACCGACGAAATCGGTCCGGCACTCGACCGGACGCAGGACCGGGAGCGCTACCTGCTGCGGATCTGCGTCAACCTCCTGGGCACGGCGCGTCGGGAACTCGACTCCGGCGACAGCACCGTGCTCGGGGACCTGTTGACCGAAGTCGGCTGCGCCACCGAGGCCGAGCTCGCAACCGCGCTTCACCGGGGAACGCTCTCGTACACCCACCCCCTTGTGCGTCGAGCCGTCTCGACAGCGGTCCTGGCCCGTCTGCGCGTCGCCAATCCACGCCACCTCACCACGTGATCGAAAGCGATTCCATGTCAGATTTTCTCGGATCACCGACCCCTACCAGACCACGGCTGCGCCAACTGCTGGACAGCGCGGCACCGGTCCTGGCGCCGGGGGCCTACGACAGCCTGTCCGCGCGCCTGGTCGAGGCCGCCGGGTTCGATGCGGCGTACATGACCGGCTTCGGCACCTCTGCGAGTCTGCTCGGTCGCCCCGACGTCGGATTGCTCACCGCTACGGAGATGACCGACAACGCCCGCCGCATGGCTGCTGCCGTCGACGTCCCGTTGATCGCCGATGCCGATACCGGGTACGGCAACCCTCTCAACGTCATTCGCACCGTCCGCGACTACGAGAGGGCCGGTGTCGCGGCCATCCAGCTCGAGGATCAGGTCGCTCCCAAGCGATGCGGCCACATGGAGGGCAAGGCGGTCGTCCCGGTCACCGACATGGTGGCCAAGCTGGAGGCGGCCGTCGCGGCCCGCACCGATCCGGACCTCCTGATCATCGCTCGGACCGACGCCGCGGCCGTCGACGGGCTGGACGCGGCAATCGATCGCGCCCTGCGCTACGCGGACGCCGGCGCCGACCTGTTGTTCGTGGAGGCTCCGGCCAGCATCGACGAGGTGCGTGCGGTGGCGACCCGGTTGAAGGGACATCGCCTGGTGTTCAACTGGGTAGAAGGCGGGCGCACTCCGCCGGTGCCGCTGGATGTGCTGGGCGAGCTGGGATTCGCTCTTGTGCTGTTCCCGATCGGCGCGCTGCTGGCCGCTACGAGGTCGATCCAGGACTTCCTGGCCACGATCGTGCGCGACGGGACCCCGGCGGCGGCGTTGTCGCGCCTGCCCTCCTTCGACGAGTTCACCGGGTTCATCGGACTGTCCGAGGTGAACGAACTCGGTTCCCGTTTCGCCGATCGCTGAGCCGGAAGGGTCCGCCTGGCCACATGGCCAGGCGGGCTTTTTCGGTACCGATCGCACCGGGCGACAGCCGGAGACCACTAACACCGCAGCGACGGACGGGCACCCTAGATCCTGATCGAGGGTGCCCGTCCGTCGCCGGTCGTGGTCCGGGCAGTTCAGCCGGTGGCCACCGGTTCCAATTCCAGTCCCGGGTCCTTTGTGCCCTCGGACCGTCCCCCGTCGCTGCGACGACCCGGGATGCATGCCACGAGCGGCGCGAGCCCCCACCGCACCAGACTGATCAAGCCGTAGGGCAGTACGAAGATGAACAGGATCAACGCAGCGCCGTAGGTGATGCCGGCCGCCGACTGGTTGAGTTCAGCAGTCCACTGCGGGACGTAGACGACGAAGAAGGCGCCGAACACGACACCGGGCACGGTACCGAGACCTCCGACCACGATCATGGTGATGAACGCGATCGCCAGCGGCAGCCCGAAGGCCTCCGGGCCGACGTACTGGACGACGAAGCTGTAGAGCACCCCGCCGACGCCGGCGAGTGCAGCACTGAGGGCGAACACGGTGGTCTTCGTCCGGGCGGCCGGCATACCGAGGGTCGTCGCCACGGCCTCGTAGTCACGGATCGCGATCAGCGATCGCCCGATGCGGCCGGTGGAGAGCCGGCGCACCACGAGATAGGTCAGCGCGGCGACGAGCAGGCACAGGTAGTACACCCACTGGTCGCGATCGAGACCGGAGGATACGGGTGCCTCGGCCGCGGTGACGTTGATGCCCGCCTGACCGTCGGTCACGTGCTCGAAGCGTTTGATCACGGCGGGGGTCACCAGTGCGAGACCCAGTGTGGCGAGCGCCAACTGGAGGCCGTGGAGCCGCAGCGCCGGCAGCCCGAACAGGTACCCGCCCACATAGCAGACCGCGAAGGCGAGCGGGAGCACCACCGGATAGGCGACACCATGGTTCTCGATCAGCACCGCACTGAGATACGCGCCCACGGCGAAGAAGAAGCCATGGCCCAGGGAGATCTGACCGGTGTTGCCTGTCAGCAGATTCAGGCCGAGTCCGACCACGACGTACAGGAGAACCATGGAACGGTCGAAGTTGACGTACGGCGCCGAGACGAGCGGTGCGACCGCGGCGAGGACGAGCACCACCGCAACGGTGGTACGGCGGAGCCACACCGGTGCGTCGAGTTCGGCGCGGGGGCGGCGGAGCATATCGAGGACTTTCATACCCGCGCCACCTTCCGCGCACCGAAGAGACCTTCCGGCCTGAAGAGCAACACCCCCAGGATGAGGACCAGTGCCACGGCTTGCTTGAAGTCGTGGCCGATCCACTCGATGTACGTACCGGCGAGGTTCTCCGCGACACCGACGCACAATCCGCCGACGAGGGCGCCGACCGGACTGTCCAATCCGCCGAGAACGGCGGCAGCGAATGCGTAGATCAGCGACGCGACGAGCATGTTCGGCTGGAGGAACAATTGCGGGGCCGCGAGCGACGCCGCGAGCGCGCCGATCGCCGCCGCCAATCCCCAGCCGATCATCAGCATGCGACCTACCGGAATACCCACCAGCTCAGCGGAATCCGGATTTCCGGCGGCCGCCCGCATCGCGAGGCCGACACGGGTACGCTGGAACAGGAGGAACAGCAGCGCCGCGACAACCACGACCGCGCCGACGATCACGAGGGACTGCCGCGAGACTGCCACCGTCCCCAGCGTCACCACCGGTCCGGACACCGTCGACGGAAATTCCCTGCTCTGCACACCCCAGATCCAGCCGGCCGCGCTGTTGAGGACCAGCATCAGTCCGAGAGTGATGATGACGAGCGGCATGTGGTTCGGCGAGCCCGCCAGCGGCCGGATCAGCACCCGCTCGGTGACGGCGCCCATGAGGAACGCTACCGCCATCGCCCCGAGGATCGCGACATACAGCGGCGCACCCCACTGGTGGAACTGCCACGCGAAGAACGCCGCGAACATCGCCATCTCCCCCTGCGCGAAGTTCACGATCCCGGAGGCCCGGTAGACGAGGACGATGCTCAATGCGAACGCACCGTACAGTGCGCCCCACGTGAGCCCGTCCACCAATTGTTGAAGAAAGACGTGCATGACTCACTCCTGTGCTCAGTAGCCGAGGTAGGCGCGTCGCACCGACTCGTCGTGTGCGAGACCGGCGGCGGGACGCTGGGCGACGACGCGACCGGCGTCGACGAGCACCGCGGACGACCCGATGTCGAGGGCCAGGTGCGCGTTCTGCTCGACGACGAGAACTGTCGTCCCCATCTCCGCATTGATGCGGCTCAGCGCACGGAACACCTCCTGGGTGATGCGGGGGGCCAGGCCGAGGGACGGCTCGTCGAGCAGCAGCAGCCGTGGTGCGGCGACGAGGGCCCGGGCGATGGCGAGCATCTGCTGCTCGCCGCCACTGAGTCCGCCGGCCTGCTGCCGACGCCGCTCCCGCAGCCGGGGGAAGAAGTCGTACCACTGCTCGATCGCCCGGTCGGTGTCGGCGACGGCGGCCGCGTACCCTCCGATGCGGAGGTTCTCCTCGACCGTCAGGTCGCCGAAGGTGCCGCGGCCCTGCGGAACGTGCGCGATCCCGAGACGCGCGATCCTGTCGGTGCGCATGCCTGCGATGTCCCGGCCGTCGAATTCGATCCGGCCACGAGTGCGGACCATGCCGCACAGCGCCCGCAAGATGGTGGTCTTGCCGGCACCGTTCGCGCCGAGCACCACCGTCACCGCGCCCTTCTCGGCTTGAAATTCGATGCCGTGCAGAACTTCTGCACTTCCGTACCAGGCGAAAAGCCCCTCGACGCTCAGCAGGCTCACGCCGCACCCCCCAGGTACGCCTCGACGACCTCGGGGTGCGCGGCCACGTCGGCCGGAAGCCCCTCCGTGATCTTCTGCCCGAAGTTCAGCACGACGACGCGGTCCGAGATCGACATCACCATCGCCATGTGGTGCTCGACCAGCAGCACCGAGAATCCTCGTTCGTCACGCAGTTGCCGGACGGTCTCGGCGAGTTCGAGCACCTCCTCGTGGATGAGGCCGTTCGCGGGTTCGTCCAGCATCAGCAACTTCGGACGCTGCATCAGCGCCCGCGCGAGTTCGATCCGTTTCAGCGTCCCGTACGGAAGGGTGCCCGCCGGTTCGCGACCGACCCGGGCGAGGTTCATCGACTCGAGCAGTGCCCATGCCTCGTCGCGCTCGCGTCGCTCCTCACGTCCGGTCATCGGCAGACCCAGCGCGGCCCCGAGAAACCCGGTCCGGGTACGCGAGTACGCACCGGTCAGCACGTTGTCCACAACCGACATCGTGGGGAACAACCCGATGTTCTGGAACGTTCGGGCGATACCGACATCCGCGACCCCGTCCGCCGACAGCGACAGCAGATCCTTGTCCCCGAAGGCGATTCGTCCCGATTCCGGCTGGTACAGCCTGCTGATGCAGTTGAACAGTGTCGTCTTTCCCGCCCCGTTCGGACCGATCAACCCGACGATGTGGCCGGGCTCGATCGTGAACGAGGGACCGTCGAGCGCGACGACGCCGCCGAACCGGAGCCGGACCTCCTCCACGACCAGGGCGGGAACCGCGCCGTCGTCGCCGGCGTCCGGTACGGACGTCATCGCTCGGTGCTGCGGGTGACCGCAGCGTCGTAGTGCCACCTGCCGTCGCGGAATGTCATCGGCGCCATCGAGGTGATCGCGTAGGGATAGTCCGGCGTGGTGTCGAAGGTGATTCCCTCGATCGCGAGGTCGGTGGTCACACCCCGCATGTTCTGCACCGCGTCGAGCAGGTCGGCCCGCGTGCAGCCGTCCATCTGCTTCAGGGCGGTCACCAGCAGCTGGGCGGAGTTGTAGCCGGTCGCCGCGATGGTGTCGGTGGTCTTGATCTTCCCGGAGTTGCGTTCGGCGAATTCCCGCCATTTCTGCACACCGGGCTTGGCGTCGTGATCGGTGCTGCTGACGTCGTAGATCCAGTAGAAGGAGTGGACGCCCTCGGCGGCGTCCGGACCGGCGGGGGCGAGGACGAAGTTGGTGTCGGTGGCGCCCGAGTAGATGTAGGTGTCGGGTTTCCATCCGAGTTCGTGCGCCTTCTTCAGCGACTGGGTCACGAAGCTCGCCGTCGCAAAGTTGACGAAGACGTCGGCGCCGGAGTTCGCGAGGTTGACCACCTGCGAGTCGACGGACGGCGTCGTCTGCTCGTAGGCCTGCTGTGCGACGACCGCGGTACCGCTGCCGTCGAGTGCGGACTTCAGGGCGTCGAGGCTTCCGTTGCCGAGGCTGTCGTTCGGGTACAGCACCGCGATCTTCGCCTGTGGATGGTCGCGCAGGATGATCTCGGCACGCTCCGAGACCTCCCATCGTGTCTGCGGGTTCACCGCTCCGGCCACGACAGGGCGCTGCTCGTGCGTGGCCAGCAGTTCGTCGGTGCCGGTCATCGGGAACACGAGCGGCACGTTCTTCTGCGTCAGGTAGTCCACGACGGCGAGCGTCGAGGCGGTGCCGATCAGATTCTGGATCGCGAAGACCTGTTCCTGTTCGACCAGTGAGCGGACGTTGCCGACGGTGCGTGCAGGGTCGTATCCGTCGTCCATCGCGATGTACTCGATCTTGCGGGTCTTCCCGTCACCCATGGTGACCCCGCCCGCGGCGTTGATCTCGTCGAACAGCGCGGTTGCGGCGACCGCTTGAGGTCCCGCGACGGACTGCATGAGGCTTGTTCCGAAGCGGATCTCGGTGTCGGTGATTCCGGGATCGCAGTCACCCGCCGAAGTGGCGGTGTCCCGGCCGGAACAGGCTGCCAGGGCGGCGGTGGTGCACAGGGCAGTAAGGCCCACGGCAAGAGTACGTTTCATGGTCGCTCCGTGTGTCGAGAGGTGGGCAGGGCAGGACAGAAGTGTGGCTCGGGGCGGCGGGCCGGACTGGGAGGCTTGTGCTAGGCGAGTGTTCGGGTGGCGAAGCGCTCGCGAAGATCGCGCTTGAGGATCTTGCCGCTGACGTTCTTCGGGAGGGCGTCGACGAATTCGACGCGCCTCGGCACCTGGAATCCGCCGAGGTGCTCTCGGCACGTCGCGATGATCTCGTCCGCGGTAGCGGTGGAGCCGGAGCGCAGAGCAACAATGGCGCAGACGATTTCGCCCCACGTCTCGTCCTTGACGCCGATCGCGGCCGCCTCGGCCACCGCCGGATGACTGTACAGGGCCTGTTCCACCGTGAGAGAAGCGATGTTCTCGCCACCACTGATGATCAGGTCCTTCTTGCGGTCCACGATGTAGACGAATCCTTCGGCGTCCCGTCGCACCAGATCACCGGTGTGGAACCAGCCGTCGGTGAACGCGGCGTCCGTCGTGTCGGTGTCGTTCCAGTAGCCGGCCATCACCTGGTCGCCACGGACGACCATTTCGCCGATCTCTCCGACCGGAACGTCCCGAAGCTCGTCGTCCACGATTCGAATATCCGCCAAACGCATCGGCTTTCCGGCTGCCGCAAGGAGGTTGGACTCCCCGTTCGCGGCGCGCCGATGCGCCTGCTGGTCGAGGTGCAGCACATTTCCGGCCAGCTCGGTCATGCCCATACCCTGATAGAAGTCACAACCGAGGCGGTCGAGTCCCTCCCGCAGTACGGGAGCGGGAATCGCCGACGAACCGTACCCGATCGCCTCCAGCGTGCCGAGGTCGTGCGCGTCGAGCGCCGGATCCTGCAGCAGGAAGTTGATCATCGTGGGCGCCAGGCCGGTCTGGGTGACCTTCCACTGCTGGACCAGCCGGAGGAAGGTGGCATTGTCGTAGGCGCGGATGATCCCGACCGTGGCACCCATCAGGTGGTTCAGGAGCGTCACGTAACCGCCGACGTGGCAGAGCGGGAAGCAGAACAGGAAGACGGTGTCCTCCGGCAGCGCCCACTGGAGGGCCGAGGAGGTTATGCCGGTGAGGAGGTTGCGGTGGCTGAGCATCACACCCTTCGGCACCCCGGTCGTGCCGCTGGTGTAGACGATCCATGCGATGTCGTCAGGACGCGGACGTACCTTCGGTTCCGTCGCGGGCGCGCCGGCGACGAACGCGTCCCATGACAAGAACGCCGCATCGGCGTCGGCGTCGCCGATCACGACGACGGTATGCACCGACGTGATCCGGTCGCGGATACTCGCGACCATCTCGGCGAAGTCCTCGGAGACTACGAGGACCGCGGCGCCCGAGTGCTCGACGAGCGCCGCGATCTGCTCGGGATGCAGCCGGAAGTTCAGGATCGTCAACGCCATGCCCGCCATGGGCACGCCGTAGTAGCAGTCGAAGTACTCGGTGCGGTTCGTGGAGAGGATCGCGACGCGGTCGCCGGGGTCCGCGACGCCGAGGAGTGCGTTCGCGAGGCGGCGGCTGCGGTCACGCAGCTGGCCGTAGCCGACCGTCTCGTCTTCGAAGCGCAGGGCGATTCGATCGGGATGCTTGCGTGCGCTGTACTCGACGATGTCGCTGAGCAGCATTCGGTTCTCCTTGGCGTGATGAAATGGGCGGTATCGGGTCGGTTCGGCCGAGCGGGAGGATTCCGGCTGCCGGTCGTGTCAACGGATGGCGAGAGGGTTGATCGGGGAACCGACTGCCCGGGTGAACTGCAACGGCGGCCCCGTGTAGAAGAAGTCGTAGATGCCGTCGGCGGCGCATGCCTTCGAGAGTTCTTCGAAGTCGAGCATCTCGGCGAGCGTCATGCCCATGTCTCGGATCAGCACCATGTGCAGTTCGAAGAGGGCGCCCGGGTTCTCCCCGGGTATCACCTCGACGGCCCAGTTGTCGGCACCTACGACCGCCACGTCCCGGTCGCGCAGCCACTGTGCGCACGACAGGCTCAGCCCCGGCTCTCCCGCCATGTACGCGGCCGAATCGGACTCCGCGAGAAACTTGGCGTGCCAACCGGTTCGGATCAGGAGGATGTCGCCCGGCCCGACCTCGACGCCCTGCGCTTCCACGACGGCATCGAGTTCCTCGGGTGTGATCGCGGTTCCCGACTCGAGCCATGGGAGACCCCGATGCCGGGCGACGTCGAGGAGCACGCCGCGGCCCGCGATGCCCTTGGCCTGGGTGTGGATGCCGCACTTGTCGGCGCCCTTGACGGTGACGCCGTCGCCGGGATGCCCGTTGTACAGCTGCTCGTCGTAGTGGACGTGCGCGAGGGAGTCGTACTGCGACCCGGCTTGCAGCGGCATGAAGACGTAGTCGTCGGCCCACTTGAAACCGCCCGGCAACACCTGCTCCTGCCCGTTTTCGGACATCAGACGGATCGGGTTGATCCGGCTTCCGCCCGGCTGCGGACCGTTGCCGTCGAGCGGGATGCCCAGTTCGAAGATCTGTCCGGTTCGGATCAGCCGTGCCGCGTCCCTGACCCGCTCGGGGGTGATGAGGTTGGTCGTGCCGCGCTCGTCGTCGGCGCCCCACCGCCCCCAATTCCGTACCTTTCGTCCGAGTTCACGCATGTCAGGAACGGCGGCGGTCATCGATATCTCCTCTGGACAGTGAAACGCGTCGGACATGCAGTATGACGTGACAGTCATGTCAACTGCGCTCAGATTGTGTTCCACAACACTCGGAGTGTCAACACCCGGCCGGACATCATCGGACGATGGCGACCACTGGTGGTCGGATGCAGCGTCGGCTCGATGAGCGGATACCGACGCGCCGCCGAACTTCGTCGCACCCCAGGTGAGTACGTCGCGGTCCTCATCGTCCGCCCTGGAACGGAGGTCCTGGAACAGTGCAGTCGGGGCGCCGAAAACGCTTCCGGCACCGCTGCCCTGTGGGACGGCGTAGGCCCCGCCGAGTGCCTCAGTGCCGGGACCTGGATCAAGAACACTCCTCTCCGTTCCACGCCACCTGTTGACCGACGCAGTGCCCGACCTCGACTCGGCTCTCATGCGGACACTTCCGGACTCTCCGAATCCGAAACTGTTGACCGCATGGCCGGACGTGTCGATGCGGCACCTCGACGCCGACGGAGCGCACACCGCCGGCGCATGGCGCTCGATCTCCTCCGCTCGGCGATTGCACGAACCCGCGGCGACGCCGGCGACTCCCGCCAAGTAATCCTGAAGGAGGTCAGCTGATGAGCCCGCCGACAGAGCTGCCCGGCGGCGACGCGGGACGGGGAAACCATTATCTGTACGCCCGAACGCCCTGGGGTAGCACCATCGAACTCGTCACCTGTCCCACGTCACAGGCCTACGAGTCCGGCACCGGGCTACGCCGATGGCGTCCGTCGGCCACGAAGCCGAACGACTCGCGTCACCAGGAGCCCTGACCCTCGTGAAGCCGCGTACGACGGCAAACCGGTCCAATCCATGAACCGGTGAGAAAGGCCCCGGGCCGAGAAGCTCCCCGCAGAGATCTTCTCGGCCCGGCCCTCGCCCACCGGCGCGGCGTACAGTTCACCGACGCCGACGGATATACACAGGTCACCCGCAGCCTCGAGCGGATCAGCCTCCACTCCGAATCGGCGATTCGCGGCGCTCCGACCGCTCCACTTCGGCCCTGCCTTACCGGAGGCAGAGGCGGCAGACTCGCCCCATCGCCGCAGCCCCGGAAAGGACCCCACGTGAGCGCCCCCTCCCTGTCCCAGCACACGACGACGCTACGTTTCCTCGACTCCGCCGACGGCAGTCCGCTCGGCTGCCTCGCCTCGTGGCCGAACCACCGGTTCACCCTCACCGACGTCGTCGACGTCCTGCGGCGCTTCGGTCTTCACGTGAGCGACCACCGGCCGCTGGACGAGCCGGGGGCGCACCACTTCACGATCGCGCCGTCCGGAACCGCCGCTCCGGATGCCGGGGTGCTCGACCTGATCGCGGACGCGTTCGTCGCGGGCGCCGAGGGTCGCACCGACATCGACGACTTCTCGATACTCGTTCTGCAGGAGGGTATCTCGTGGCGATGGGTCGACCTGATCCGGGCAGCCGTCCGGTTCCTGGCGCAGGCCGGCATCGGCCTGTCGCCGACGTACATGCTCGGCTGCCTGACGGCCACCCCCGGCTATGCCGCGGCCCTCGCCGCACTGTTCGACGCCCGGTTCCGCCCCGGGCTGCCCGACCGGGAAGCCGCCGTCGCCGCCGCGGCCTCGGCGGTGGCCGGCCACATCGATCGCGCCGCGACCTTCGACCTCGACCGGACCCTGCGAGGGCTGCGCTCGTTCGTCGACGCGACCCTGCGTACCAACTGGTTCCAGAGCGGGGGCACCAAACCGTACGCGTCGTTCAAGCTCGATCCGTCCGCGCTGACCGTCGGCGGGGCGATCGTGCCGCTGCGGGAGATCTACGTCCACTCCCGCGACGTCGAGGGCGTGCACGTGCGGGCCGAGCTCGTCGCGCGGGGCGGGCTGCGGTTCTCCGAACGCCCGGAGGACTACCGCACCGAGGTCCTCGGACTGATGGCGACCCAGGCCGTCAAGAACGCGCCCATCGTCCCGGGCGGCGCCAAGGGCGCCTTCGTGATCCGCCCCGGATCCACCGCGGACCTCACCACCGCATACACCACCTTCATCCGCGGCCTGCTCGACGTCGTCGACAACGTCGTCGACGGAGCGCCGACCACCCCGGCCGACACCGTCGCCTACGACGGCGCGGACGCCTACCTGGTGGTCGCCGCCGACAAGGGCACCGCCCGCATGTCCGACACGGCGAACGCCGTTGCCGCCGAATACGGTTACTGGCTCGGCGACGCCTTCGCCTCGGGCGGCTCGGCCGGCTACGACCACAAGGCGATGGGC
This sequence comes from Rhodococcus sp. DMU1, assembly GCF_012272955.1. Taxonomy (NCBI): domain Bacteria; kingdom Bacillati; phylum Actinomycetota; class Actinomycetes; order Mycobacteriales; family Nocardiaceae; genus Rhodococcus; species Rhodococcus sp. DMU1. The sequence goes on from NZ_CP050952.1 coordinate 4,929,030, forward strand.
ATCACCGCCCGCGGCGCGTGGGTGGCCGTGCGGCACCGCTTCGCCGAACTCGGTCACGACGTCGACACGCAGACCTTCACCGTCGCGGGCATCGGCGACATGTCGGGTGACGTCTTCGGCAACGGCATGCTGCTCAGCGACCGCATCCGCCTCGTCGCGGCCTTCGACCACCGGCACATCTTCCTCGACCCCGACCCGGATCCCGACGCCTCCCACCGCGAGCGCGCGCGTCTGTTCGCGCTGCCGCGCTCGTCCTGGGCCGACTACGACCCCGCGGCGATCTCCGCGGGTGGCGGCGTGTGGCCGCGCACCGCCAAGGCCGTGCCGCTGTCCGCGGCCGCCCGCGCGGCCCTCGGGATCGACGCCGAGACCCTGACGCCCGACGAACTGATCAAGGCCGTGCTCCGCGCGCCCGTGGACCTGCTGTGGAACGGCGGTGTCGGCACGTACGTGAAGGCCTCCGACGAGACGCACGGCGACGCCGCCGATCCCGCCAACGACCGGGTCCGGGTCGACGCCTGCGAGGTGCGTGCGCGCATCGTCGGCGAAGGCGGCAATCTCGGCTTCACCCGCGCCGCACGTGTCGAGTACGCGCGCCACGGCGGCCGCTGCGACGGCGACTTCATCGACAACGCCGCCGGCGTCGCCACCTCCGACCGGGAGGTCAACATCAAGATCGCAGTCGATCGCGCGGTCGCGGCCGGAACGCTGGCGCCCGGACAGCGGGAGACGCTGCTCGCCGCGGTGACCGACGACGTGGCCGAGGCCGTGCTCACGGCGTCCCGGGATCAGGTGCTCGCCCTGGGTTGCAGCGAGCACGACGCCCCGGCGCTGCTCACCCAGCACGAGCGGCTGATCGAGGATCTGGCGCGGGCCGGCCGGATCGCCCGCGACGGCGACGGCCTGCCCCCGACGGCGGAGATCCGGGAGCGGAGCCGGGCGGGAACGGGCCTGCTGCGACCGGAACTCGCTGTGCTGCTGGCGCAGTCGAAGAACGTCGTCGCGAGCGAGCTGGCCGCGTCGTCGCTGCCGGACTCCCCGGCCTGCACCCCGTGGGCCGAGAACTACTTCCCAGCCGAGATCCTGGCCCGCGCCGGAAGCGGCGTGGCCGAGCATCCGCTGCGCCGGGAGATCGTCGTCGCGTCGCTCGCGGACGAGCTCGTCAACCGTCTCGGCCCGGGAGCCCTGTACCGGTTCGAGGAACGGTTCGGCGCCGCCACCGCGGACTCGGCGCGCGCTTACGTGGTGGTCAGCCGCGTGCTGCACACCGAGGACATCCGAACCCGGATCCTCGCGGCGGGCTCCGATGCCCGCAGCACGCTGGCGGAGCTGAGCGCGCTCGCGCGCGTCGTCGAGGCCGAGATGGCGTGGTTGCTGCGCCACACCGCCCGCCGGACGCTCCGCGACGTGCTCGCGGGTGCGTGCGACGACGCGGACACACCGGAGGCTCTCGTGGCGCTCTTCGCCGCGCCCGTCGCCGCCGCACTGGGCGACCGGCCGTCGGCCGAGGACTGCCGTGGCGCGTTCGCGAACGCCGCGGTGGCGCTGCGCCTGGGCACCGACCCCGCCCGTGTCGCCGCGGCCCGGGACGCACTGATCGACAGCCTTCACATCCGTTGGCTGCTCGAAGGTTTCGCCACCCGCGTCCGCGGCTCCTACTGGGAGGCCATGGGTGCGGCGGCCCTGCGCGACGAGATCTCCGACCGCCTCGACACGCTCGTCGTCACCGCACTCGACGGGAGTGCCGCGGACCCGACCGGTCGCACGCACCGTCTCGTGCGACTCCTCGACCGGCTCCGCGGCGAGGACGCGGTGGACACCGCACGGCTGGCCGTGATCGCCGGGGAACTGCGCCTGCTCGACCGTTGAGCGCGTGCCTCGCAGGGACGGGACCCTGTGTGCGGCATGGTGCTATGGCGTGGTCGATGCGTTGTCTTCGCGCTCGGTCACCTGCGGCGAAGGCCGGTGCTCGCGAGGGTGCCCTCGACCGCCGTGCCGACGGTCGAGGGCACCGACGAGATGCTTACGCGTCGTCCTGGCGCTTGGCTGCTTCCCGTCCCGCGAGGTAACCGAACACCAGCCCGAGCGAGATCGTCCCCCCGGCGCCTCCGTAGAAGCCCTTCGTGGGTGCGCCTCCTGCGTTGCCGGCGGCGTACAGGCCGGGAATGACCTTGCCTTCGGTGTTCAGCGCGCGTCCGAGTGCGTCGGTCTTCGGGCCGCCCACGGTGCCGAGCGCGCTGGCCTGGACCTCGAGCGCGTAGTAGGGCGCGGTGTCGACCGGTCCCAGCACGCTCGACTTCGGGCTCTTCAGCATGGGTCGGATGATCTTCGCCAGGGGTCCGACCACGAGGGAACGCACGCGTTCGGGGTCGTTCCTCTTCGCCACCCGTCCGGCGAGCTTGCTCACGATCGGACCGATCGCCGCGGCGATGCGCATCCGCGCCTTTGCGGTGGCGGCGGGGAACCGCGCGTCGGGCGAGTTCTTGCCCAGCCGGGGATAGTAGGCGCCGAAGTAGCGGTCGAACAAGGTCTCCCCGCGGTGGAACTGCGGGTCGTGAGCTCGGGCGGCCTCGGGGTTGAACCGGTCGACTGTGCGGAGCAGCCCCACCTCGTCGACCCCGATCCTGTTCGCCAGCTCCGACAGGGTGTCGGCGCGGTGGAGGTAGTCGGGCACCTCTGCGCCCGGCGTGACGCCGAAGATCCCGAACTTCGTCCAGTAGTTGTGGTCGAAGATCAGCCAGGCCGTGGCATTGGGCATGGTGCCCGTCTCCGGGTCGACCTCGCGCATGATCTGCCCGAACTGGTCGTAGGCCAGGGCCTCGTTCGCGAAGCGCTCACCCTTGCTGTTGACCATGATGCTGTGCGGCAGCGCTCGCTCGCCCAGGAACACACGACTGAGCGGGCGGCCCTCCAGCTCTTCACCGGGCAGCTGCACGCCGGGCATCCACCAGGCGTCCTCCATGCCGGTCAGATCAGCGCCCACCTCCTGCGCCAGCTGCACCGCGATGCCGTCGTGGCCCTGGGGGGAGACCTGCACGCCGAAGGGCGCGTCGAGGTAGGTCGAGGTGATCTCGGTCGAGCTCTCGAACCCGCCGCTGGCCAGCAGGACCCCCCGGGTGGCACGCACCGTGTGCTCGGCGCCGTCGGCCCGCACGACGATCCCCCGCACCCCCGACTCGTCGGTGACAAGCCGGGTCGCGGGCGTCTCGACGCGAACGTCGACGCCGTTGCGCAGGCCCGCCTCGAGCAGTGCTCCGATCAAGGCCGGGCCGGCGAGCCAGACGTCGTCGATGCCGATCCCGCCCAGCAACCAGAACGGGAGCGGGTTCTTGGCCATGCCCGTGGTCAGGGCCGGTCGCACGTACTTCGCGTTCTCCCCGAGTCCCTCCGGGGAGTACGGGCCGGGGAACAGTGCCCGACCGACGGACGCGCCGTCGATGTCGGAGCGGTAGTCCGGCCAGATCGTCGGGATCCACCCGAAGGAGGTGTGCTCTTCGATGAACCGGGCGACGTGCGGTCCGGTCTCCAGGAACTTCTCCACCAGGTCGTGGTCGAGGATCCGGTCGCGACCTTGGCCGTAGATGTACCGCCGCGCCTGGTCCAGGTCGTCGTGCACCTTCAGGTCCTTGGTCGAGAAGCCGTGGTTGGGGATCCAGGCGGCACCCGCCGAGATGCCGGTGGCGCCCCCGACGATCTCCCGGGACTCGACCACGAGGACTCGTGCCCCCTCCTTGGCGGCGGTGAGCGCCGCCATCAGGCCTGCGCCGCCGGACCCGACGATCGCCACGTCCACCTCGTCGGGGATGCCCTTCTGGGACACGGTCCCGATGGAGCCGCTGTGCTCGGTCGAACTGCTAGCCATGATCCTCCGTACGGTCGGTTTCGGTCACGCCCCTCCCGACGGAAGGGCGCGACGCTCGTCATATAGTTGATTACTCAATCTTATAGTTGAACACTCAACCATACTTTCCTGTTCCCGGCCGAAGTCGCCCCGCGACGACCACTCGGGCTCTCCCCGGGAACGGTGCCGCGCCGGCTCCGACGGCATTCCGGCCGGCTGGACGAACTCGCCCGCAGCGTGAAGGGCCGACTACGACTGCAGCACTACGCCGTTTCCAGCTACCTAGGGCGCCGGTTCCCCGATCAGCAGGGCGAGCAGCAGCTCGGCCCGGACGCGGGCGTCGCCGAGGTCGACGCCGAGCACCTGCTCCGCCTTGGCGATCCGGCTGCGCAGGGTGTGCCGGTGCACCTCCAGAGCCGCGGCCGCCGCCTCCCACTGCCCGTTCGCCTCGAGGAACGCCCGCAGCGACGCGACGAGCCTGGTCCCCCGGCCGCGGTCGTAGTCGGCGAGAGCGGAAACAGTGGACGCAGCCACGGATTCGAGTACGGCCCGCACCGCCGGGGAGGCGAGCAGGGCGGTTCCGTGCGTGGCGTCGAACTCGACGAGGCGGTGGGCCGCGTCCGCCGCGGCCACGGCGTGTTCGGCCTGCTCGACGGCGCGGCGGGTGTCGGCGAGCCGGTGCGCGGCGCTGAGCCCGGCGCGGAGGGTGCGCGCCTGCGGCGGGGCGAGGTCCGCCAGGAGCGCCGCCACGTCGGACAGAGTGTCCTCACCGCGCAGCAGCACGGTGAGCGCCTCGTCGCCGCTGCGCGCGTACAGCGGGCGCTGCCGGGCGCCGAGACCGGCGTCCAGCACGCGCCGCACGTCGGCCGCGGCCGGGGTGTGCAGACGCAGGATCCGGATGCGGTTGCGGGCGCCGACCGCGTCGGCGAGATACTCCAAGGCGTCGCCGGAGTCGAGGACGTCGTCGACGAGCAGGCCGAATGCCTTCGCGCCCAGCGCGTTCCGCTCCGCGCGCAGCCGCCGCGGCTTGTCCAGCTCGAGGGTGACGAGGGAGACGGCGTGGCCGATCAGGACGAGTTCGACGTTCTCGAGCGGGCGGTCGGCCTGCACGGCCAGGTGTCCGCTGACGAGGCCGGCGTGCGTGACCGGTTGCACCGTCAGCGTCCGGCCGGGCCGGCTCGTGGTGACCGAGCCGGCACCGTCCCGGCGCAGCTCCGAGATCTGCTCTGCCAGCTCCGCCGCGACCTCGGGGTGGGCGACCACCTCCCCGCTGCGCTCGTCGAGGTAGGCGACGGCGGCGCTGGTGGCGACGGCCAGTTCCCGCACGATCGCGGCCACGCCGCCGCGCAGCGCGGCGCGGGTGATGCGCACCTGGGTGTCGGCGGCGCGTCGCACCAGCTCGTACTGCTGTTCGGCGAGCCGGGCGGTGACGGCACGGCTGACGGCGGCGAACGGCGTCGTGTACGGCACCTCGAGCAGCGCCAGCCCCACCGCGTCGGCCGCCTCAAGCACCGACTGCGGGATCCGCTCGTGCGACAGCCCGGTGCCGAACCCCAGGGCGGCGACGCCCGCCTCCGCGAGGCGGCGCACGTAGTCACCGCCCTCCTCCGCATGCAGCCCCAGGCCGGTCGTGAGGACGAGTTCCCCGCCGGAGAGCCAGGGCCGCGGGTCCAGCAGTTCGGTGGGCTGGACGAAGCCGATCGGCCGCTCCTTCCCGGTCCGGCCGCCGCGCAGTGTCAATCCCAGTCCCGGTTGCCGCAGCAGCCAGGCGATGCCGACGCTCATGGGGCCATCGTAAGACCGCTCGACGAAATGGCGCGGTGTGATTCACCGGGTTGTACGAATCGGCCCTGTCTCGGGTCCGCGGACGCTCCCATACTCGAATCGTCTCTACGCCGCCGAGCCCGAGGAAGTCCCCCATGACGAGCATCGAATACCGCCTTCCGCAGCAGCGTCGCCTGGTCACCGCGCTGCCCGGCCCGCGCTCGGCGGCACTGACCGAGCGTCGCCGCACGGCCGTCGGGGCGGGTGTGGCCTCCTCCGTGCCGGTCTACGCCGCCGACGTCGACGGCGGCATCGTCGTCGACGTCGACGGCAACGCCCTGATCGACCTCGGTTCCGGCATCGCGGTCACCAGTGTCGGCGCCTCGGACCCGGCGGTCGTGGCGGCGGTGCAGGAGCAGGTCGCGCACTTCACGCACACCTGCTTCATGGTCACTCCCTACGAGGGCTACATCGCCGTCGCCGAGAAGCTCGCGGCCCTGACCCCCGGCGACCACGCCAAGCGCACGGTGCTGTTCAACAGCGGCGCGGAGGCGGTGGAGAACGCGGTCAAGATCGCCCGGGTCGCGACCGGTCGCAGCGCCGTGGTGGTCTTCGACCACGCCTACCACGGCCGCACCAACCTGACGATGGCGCTGACCGCGAAGAACCAGCCCTACAAGGAGGGCTTCGGCCCGTTCGCCCCGGACATCCACCGCGTGCCGGCGTCGTACCCGTTCCGCGAGGGCCGCAACTACGACGGCACCGAGGTCACCGGTGAGCAGGCCGCCCATCGCGCGATCGCGCAGATCGACAAGCAGATCGGTGCGCACAACGTCGCCGCGATCGTGCTCGAGCCCATCCAGGGCGAGGGCGGATTCATCTTGCCGGCCAAGGGTTTCCTGCCGACCCTCGTCGACTGGGCGAAGGCCAACGGCATCGTCTTCGTCGCCGACGAGGTGCAGACCGGCTTCGCGCGCACGGGCGACTGGTTCGCCAGCAACGACGAGAACGTCGTGCCGGACCTGATGACCCTCGCCAAGGGCATCGCCGGCGGCATGCCGCTCGCCGCGGTGACCGGCCGCGCCGAGCTGATCGACGCCGTCCACGGCGGCGGCCTCGGCGGCACCTACGGCGGCAACCCCGTCGCGTGCGCCGCGGCGCTGGCCACGCTGGACCGGATCGAGCAGCTGGACCTGTGCGGCCGCGCCCGGCGCATCGAGCAGATCGCCACCGAGCGGCTGCGGGCGCTCGCCGCGGACGTCGACATCGTCGGCGAGGTCCGCGGCCGCGGCGCGATGCTCGCCGTCGAGTTCGTGCAGCCCGGCACGCGCGAGCCGAATCCGGAGGCCACCAAGGCGATCGCCGCGAAGGCGCTCGAGCAGGGTGTCATCGTGCTCACCTGCGGCACCTACGGCAACGTCGTCCGCCTGCTGCCACCGCTGGTGATCTCCGACGAGCTGCTCACCGACGGCCTCGACGTCCTCGCTGCCGCCGTCCGCGACGTCGCGGGCGTGCGCCCGACCCTGGCAGGAGCCACCCGATGACCCACACCCTCCCCGCGGGCGTCCCGACCCGGCTCTGGCTGGGCGGCAAGCTCACCGACTCGTCCACCGGCGCGACGTTCCCCGTCGAGGACCCCGCCACCGGCGCGGTGCTCGCCGACGTCGCCGACGCCTCCGCCGACGACGGGCTGCGCGCCCTCGACCTCGCCGTCGCCGCGCAGGCCGAGTGGGCCGCGACCGCGCCCCGGGTGCGCGGCGAGATCCTGCGCACCGCCTTCGACCTCGTCCACGCCCGCGCCGACGACTTCGCCCGCGTCATCACCCTCGAGATGGGCAAGACCGTCGCCGAGGCGCGCGGCGAGGTGAACTACGGCGCCGAGTTCCTGCGCTGGTTCGCCGAGGAGGCCGTGCGCATCGGCGGCCGCACCGCCACCGCCCCCGCCGGCAGCGGGCGCATCCTCGTCACCAAGGAACCGGTCGGGCCGGTCCTGGCGATCACCCCGTGGAACTTCCCGCTGGCGATGGCCACCCGCAAGATCGGCCCGGCCCTGGCCGCGGGCTGCCCGATCCTGGTCAAGCCGGCCGCCGAGACCCCGCTGACGATGCTGCTGCTCGGGCAGGTCTTCGCCGACGCCGGCCTGCCGGCCGGGGTGCTGTCGATCCTGCCCGCCACCGACGCCGCCGCGCTGACCGGGCCGCTGCTCACCGACGCGCGGCTGCGCAAGATCACCTTCACCGGCTCCACCGGCGTCGGCAAGCTGCTGGTCCGCCAGTCCGCCGACCGGCTGCTGCGCACCTCGATGGAACTCGGCGGCAACGCCCCGTTCCTGGTGTTCGACGACGCCGACGTCGACGCCGCCGTGGACGGCGCGACGGCCGCGAAGATGCGCAACGGCGGCGAGGCCTGCACCGCCGCCAACCGCTTCCACGTCGCCCGCAGCGTCGCCGGCGAGTTCACCGACAAGCTCACCGCCCGCATCGCGGCGCTGCGCACCGGCCACGGCCTCGACGACGGCACCGACCTCGGCCCGCTGATCACCGCCCGGCAGCGCGCCACGGTCGAGGCACTGGTGCGCGACGCCGTCGAGCGCGGCGCCCGGGTCCGCACCGGCGGGCAGATCCCCGCCGGACCCGGCACGTTCTACCCGCCGACCGTGCTCGACGAGGTCCCGGCCGACGCGCGACTGCTGCGCGAGGAGATCTTCGGTCCGGTCGCGGCGATCACCGTCTTCGACACCGAGGACGAGGCGATCGCCGCCGCCAACGCCACCGAATACGGCCTGGCCGCGTACTTCTACACCCGCGACCTCGACCGCGCGATGCGCGTGGCGTCCGCGCTGAAGACCGGCATGGTCGGTGTCAACCGCGGCATCATCTCCGACGTCGCCGCCCCGTTCGGTGGCGTCAAGGAGTCCGGATTCGGCCGCGAAGGCGCGGCCGAGGGTATCGAGGAATACCTCGACACCAAGTACATCGCCCTGTAGGCCCCGCGGCGGGACCCCGCCCGGCAATCGAATACCGGCTCGGTCCGGGATCACGGCACACCGCCGGTCCCGGACCGAGCCGTATCCTCTTGCGGCTCAGTCCTTCCGGAGCAGCTCCAGGCGCGCCTCGAGTCCGGCGATCATCGCGTCGAGTCCGGCGTCGAAACCGGCGTCCGGGGTGTAGTGGCCGCCCGATCCGGCGAACGCGTCGATCGCCGCGGTGAACACCGGGCTGTCGCCGGCGAGGTCGGCGGTGTCGAAGATGTCGGCCGGTGCGTTGGCGTCGAGCGCGGAGCCGAAGATGAACGACTCCAGCGCGACGACGACCGGCACGATCGTGTCGATCGGCCACCCGGCCTCCGCGAAGCCCGCCGCCACCGCCTCGTACACCGCCAGGGTGCGGGGCGCGCCCGCGACGGGCATCACGGCGATCACCGGGACCAGCGGCGCGTGCCGGGCGAACACGTCCCGGTAGGACAGGGCCCACCGCCGCGTCGCCACCGCCCACGGCTCGGCGCCGAAGCCGCTCACGTCGACCTTCGTCATGAGGTCCTCCTGCACCCACAGCAGGACGTCCTGCTTCGAGCTCACGTGGTTGTACAGGGCGGACGGGGCCACACCGAGGGCACGGGCGAGCTTGGCGACGGTGAAGGCGTCGTAGCCGCCCTGCTCGATCACGTCGAGCGCCGCGTCGGTGATCGCCTGCCGAGACAGCACTTTCGTCGACGGCCGGCCGGCGCGTCGATGCGTCCCCTCTCCCACGCCGCTCCCCTTCGCCTCACGATTCCGGCCACGAATTGCCGCGAAGGTCTTCTCCTCGCGCCCCGATGAGGTTACAGTGTGATGCGACACATATGAATGTCGTTCATTTTCTCGAAGGGGAATCCCATGAAATCCATCGAGCGTGACGTCGTCGTCGTCGGGGCGGGCCCGTCCGGCCTGACCGCCGCCTACCGCCTCCGGCAGGCGGGCCTGCGGGTCGCCGTCCTCGAAGCCCGCGACCGCGTCGGCGGCCGCACCTGGACCGACACGATCGACGGAGCGATGCTCGAGATCGGCGGTCAGTGGGTGTCCCCCGACCAGACCGCCCTGATCGCGCTGCTCGACGAACTGGGCCTGCGCACGTTCTCCCGCTACCGCGAGGGCGAGAACATCTACCTCGACGCCGAGGGCCGGCCCGTCCGGTACCGCGGCGAGATGTTCCCCACGTCCGAGCACACCCGCGCCGAGATGGACAAGCTGATCGCGCTGCTCGACGAACTCGCCGCCGAGATCGGCCCCCGGGAGCCGTGGGCGCATCCGCGGGCGCGGGAACTCGACACCGTCTCCTTCCACCACTGGTTGCGGGCCAACTCCGACGACGAGGAGGCGTGCAACAACATCGGGCTGTTCATCGCGGGGGGCATGCTCACCAAGCCGGCCCACGCGTTCTCCGCGCTGCAGGCGATCCTCATGGCGGCCTCCGCGGGCTCGTTCAGCAACCTCGTGGACGAGGACTTCATCCTCGACCAGCGCGTCGTGGGCGGCATGCAGCAGGTGTCGCAGCGGCTCGCCGAAAAGCTCGGCGACGACGTCTTTCTCGGCAACCCGGTCCGGACCCTGCACTGGTCCGAGGGCGAAGAACCGGGCGCGCCCGGGCACGTGCGGGCGGTGGCCGACGGCGTCACCGTCGATGCCCGCTTCGCCGTGCTCGCCGTGCCGCCGAACCTGTACTCCCGGATCTCCTACGTCCCGCCGCTGCCGCGCCGCCAGCACCAGATGCACCAGCACCAGTCCCTCGGTCTCGTCATCAAGGTGCATGCCGTGTACGACACGCCGTTCTGGCGCGAGGACGGCCTGTCCGGCACGTGCTTCGGCGCCGGGGCACTCGTCCAGGAGATCTACGACAACACCAACTTCGAGGATCCGCGCGGCACCCTGGTGGCCTTCGTGGCGGACGAGAAGGCCGACGCCGTCTTCGAACTCCCCGCCGAGGAGCGCAAGGCCGCGATCCTCTCGTCCATGGCCGGCTACCTCGGCGAGAAGGCGCTGAGCCCGGTCGTCTACTACGAATCCGACTGGGGCTCGGAGGAGTGGACCCGCGGAGCCTACGCGGCGAGCTACGACCTCGGCGGCCTGCACCGCTACGGCAAGGACCAGCTCACCCCCGTCGGTCCGATCCTCTTCTCGTCGTCCGACCTCGCCGCGGAGGGCTACCAGCACGTCGACGGAGCCGTGCGCATGGGCGAGGACACGGCCCGGCGCATCCTCGACGCCCTCGGCTCCCGCTCGGCCGCGGCCGCGGTGGCCGGTGCCCCGGCACACTGACCGCCCCTCGCGGCCCGGCCGCCGCGACACCGAAGACCCTTTTCTACACCGTTTTTCACGACTCCTTCGGCGCGCCCGTCGCGGCGCCCGACGCGCTCACGACGACGTGAGCGTTCCGGTCGCGGCGGCGCCGCCCCTCCGGCGGCGCCGCCGGCTTCCGAGCTTGCGCTCCCACCCCGCCGCCGGACCCCTGGCCGGGCACCCGCGGCGCGGCCCACACTGATCACCTGAGATCCCTGCCCCTCCCACCCGGCCGGGCAGGCTTCCGAGAGGACCCCCCATGACCGACATCCGCGAGAACTACATCGACGGCGCGTTCGTGCCCTCGACGGCCACGGAATCCCTGCCGCTGATCGACCCGGTCGACGAGTCCTTCGTGGGCTCGATCCCGGTGTCGACCGCCGCCGACGTCGACGCCGCGGTGGCGGCCGCGCAGCGCGCGTTCCGGAGCTGGGGCAGGACCACCCCCAAGGAACGCCAGGCGGCGCTGCTGAAGCTCGCCGACGCCCTCGAGGAGCACTGCGACGAACTCGTCGAGGCCGAGTGCCGCAACACCGGCCAGCCGAAGTCCATGATCGCGGACGAGGAGGTCAAGGTCGGCGCGGATCAGCTGCGCTTCTTCGCCGGCGCGGCCCGCCTGCTCGAGGGCAAGGCGGCCGGTGAGTACATGGAGGGCCACACCTCCTACGTGCGGCGCGAGCCGATCGGTGTGGTCGGCCAGGTCACGCCGTGGAACTACCCGCTGATGATGGCGCTGTGGAAGATCGGTCCCGCGCTCGCCGCCGGCAACACGATCGTGCTCAAGCCCAGCGACACCACCCCGGACAGCACGCTGGTGCTGGCCCGCCTGACCCAGGGCATCCTGCCCGACGGTGTCTTCAACGTCGTGCTCGGCAACGCCGCCACCGGGGCCGCCCTCGTCGAACATCCCGCACTCGGCCTGGTGTCGATCACCGGCTCGGTCCGCGCCGGCATCGAGGTGGCGGTCTCCGCGGCCCGGCAGCTCAAGCGCGCCCACCTCGAACTCGGCGGCAAGGCCCCCGTCCTGGTGTTCGACGACGCCGACGTGGCCAAGACCGCCGAGGCCGTCGCGGCGGCCGCCTTCTTCAACGGTGGCCAGGACTGCACGGCCGCCACCCGGGTACTGGTCCACGAGTCCGTCCACGACGATCTCGTCGACGCGCTGGCGCGGCAGGCCGAGCAGCTGCGACCGGGCCGGCCCGACGACCCCGACGCCTTCTACGGCCCGCTCAACAACGCCCAGCACTTCCAGCGCGTCACCGACAAGATCGCCGCCCTGCCCGCCTCGGCGACGATCGTCACCGGCGGCACGCGCGCCGGCGAGAAGGGCTTCTTCTTCGAGCCGACGATCGTCACCGGCGTGGACCAGCACGACCCCATTGTGCAGGACGAGACGTTCGGCCCGATTCTGACGGTGCAGTCCTTCGCCACCGAGGACGAGGCCGTCGCCCTGGCCAACGACGTCCGCTACGGGCTCGCCGCGAGCGTGTGGACCCGCGACCACGGGCGCACCCAGCGCCTGTCCGCCGCGCTGGACTTCGGGGCGGTGTGGATCAACTGCCACATCCCGCTCGTCGCGGAGATGCCGCACGGCGGGTTCAAGCACTCCGGCTACGGCAAGGACCTCTCCGCCTACAGCGTCGAGGACTACACCCGCATCAAGCACGTGATGAGCACCCACGACTGACCTTCCGCGGCCCCACCGCGCCGTCGCCGGAGCCGGCACCACCCCGGCTCCGGCTTCCCTACCGGATCGGATTCCCATGAGACTGGTTGTCGGATACCTCGCCACCCCCAGCGGCGCGGACGGGCTGGCGCTCGGCGTCCAGCTGGCCCGCAGCCTGGGCGCCGAACTCGACATCTGTATGGTCCTGCCCCCGGATCGCCCGGTGCCCTCCCGGGCACCCACCGAGCCCGGGTACGAGGACGTCCTCGCCGGAACGGGCGAAGCGTGGCTCGCCCAGGCGGCGGCCACGGTGCCCGACGACGTGCGGGCACATACCCACCTGAGCTTCCACGAGTCCTTCGCGCAGGGCCTGCTCGACGAGGTGGCGCGGCTCGGCGCCCGCGCCGTCGTCGTCGGTGCCGCGGGCGACGGGCTCCTCGGCCGGCACTCCATCGGCACGGTGTCGTCCGAGCTGTTGCATTCCGCGCCCGTGCCGCTGGCCCTGGCACCGCGGGGATTCCGGCACTCCGCCGCCCCCCGGATCCGCGAGGTCACGTGCGCACTGGGCACCCGCACCGGAGCGGACGTCCTGCTCCGGACCGCGGTGCGCGCCTGCGAGCACATGCGCACGCCGCTGCGGCTCGTCTCGCTCGTCGCGTTCGATCCGCACGGGGTCGGGCGCGGCGCACATCCGTCCCACGAGCACGTGCTCGAATCGGCGCGGGCACATGCCCGGTGCGTCCTGGACACCGCACGCGCCCAGCTCCCCGACGACTTCCCGGTCGCCTCCCTCGTCGCGGACGGTGCGACCGTCGAATCGGCGGTGCCCACGCTGGAGTGGCGCGACGGCGACGTGGTGATGGTCGGCTCGAGCCGGCTCGCCCAGCCGCACCGGCTCTTCCTGGGTTCGACGGCAGCGAAGATGCTGCGGGTCGTTCCGGTGCCCATGGTCGTCGTTCCCGCCCACGACCCCGAGAACAGTGAGTAGGCCCGCCATGACGAATTCGCTTCCTCCCAGCCGGGTTCGAGAGGCCGACCCGGTGATCACCCCCGGCGACGGGGTCGTGCCGAAGGGCCTGGCCGCCGGCAGGATCGGCACGTTCGCCGGCGCCGTCCTGGGCATCTCGTCCGTCGCGCCGGGCTACACGCTGACGGCGAGCATCGGCCTGATCGTCGCGGCCGTCGGGCTGAAGATGCCGGCGATCTTCATCGCCGGGTTCATCCCGATGTTCCTCACGGCGTACGCCTATCGCGAACTCAATTCCGAATCACCGGACTGCGGGGCGTCGTTCACGTGGTCCACGAAGGCCTTCGGCCCGTACGTCGGGTGGATGTGCGGCTGGGGCATGGTGATCGCGACGATCATCGTGCTGTCCAACCTGGCCGCGATCGCCGTCCAGTTCTTCTACCTGTTCCTCGCCCGCATCACCGGAGACTCCGCGATCGCGGATCTTCCCGGGAACAAGTTCGTCAACGTGGGCACCACCCTGGTGTTCATCGCGATCGCGACATGGATCGCGAGCCGCGGCATCACCACGAGCGAACGCGTCCAGTACGCGCTCGTCGGGTTCCAGATGGTGCTCCTGCTCGCGTTCGCGGTCGCGGCACTCGTGCACGTCGGCGCGGGCGACGCGCCCGCCGGGCTGTCGCTCGACGCCTCCTGGTTCGACCCGTTCCACGGGCTTGCGATCGGCGCCTTCGTGATCGGCGTGACCGGTTCGATCTTCGCGTTCTGGGGGTGGGACACGTGCCTCACCCTCGGGGAGGAGTCCCGGGACCCCAAGAAGACCCCGGGCCGGGCCGGCCTGTTGTGCGTGGCGACGATCCTGCTGACCTACCTGCTGGTGTCGGTCGCGGCGATGATGTATGCCGGTGTCGGTACGACGGGTCTGGGGCTGGGCAATCCCGACAACTCCGAGAACATCTTCGGCGCCCTCGCCGATCCGGTCCTGGGCCAGTGGGGTGGTCTGCTGCTCTTCCTCGCCATCTTCGTCTCGTCGGTGGCGAGCCTGCAGACCACCTTCCTGCCGGCGGCGCGGACGATGCTCGCGATGGGTGCCTACGGCGCGTTCCCGCGCCGGCTGGCCGCGGTACATCCCCGCTTTCTGGTGCCCTCGTACGCGACGGTCGTCGCGGGGGTCGTCACCGCGGTGTTCTACGCCGGCGTGACGTTCCTGTCCGAACGCACCCTCCTCGACACCATCGCCGCGCTGGGCATCATGATCTGCTGGTACTACGGGATCACCGCGTTCGCGTGCGTGTGGTACTTCCGCGGACGTCTGTTCACCAGTGCCCGCAACGCCGTGTTCCGGTTCGTCTTCCCCCTGTCGGGCGGGATCATGCTCGCCGCCGTCTTCGCGATCTCGGTGGGCGAGAGCATGAATCCCGACAACGGCAGCGGCGCCGAGATCGGCGGCGTCGGGCTGGTGTTCTTCCTCGGCTTCGGCATCCTGCTGCTCGGCGCGGTCCTGATGCTGGTGATGCGGGTGCGCAATCCGCAGTTCTTCCGCGGGGAGACCCTCACGCGCAGCACCGCCGCGCTCACCGGGGAGACGGACGTGTTCACCACCGACCGCGGTTGAACCCGGACCGCACCGACCACCGCGCCGACGCCGGCCGGGCCGTTCAGGCCCCGGCCGGCGTCTGGGCGACCAGGCCGGCCACGAGTGCGCGCAGGCCGAATTCGAAGGCGGCGTCGGCCCGTTGCGGATTCGGGCAGGCGGTCTGCAGCGCGGCGCGCATCGCGTCGCCGGTTTCGGGGACGTTCGCCCACACCACCTCGGGCGCGGCGAGGTCGAGCGCCGAGCCGAGGACGAAGCTGTCCACGGCGGTGATGGCATGCAGCACGTGCGCGGGCGTGAATCCGGCATCCGTGAAGGCCTGCGCGAGAGCGTTGTAGAGGCCGAACGCGACCGGGGACTGCACGGTCTGCGCGGTGAACAACGGGATCAGCCGCGGATGCGCGGCGTAGGCGCGACGGTACTCGCGGGCGAGGCCGGCGACCGTCTCGGACCAGTCGCCGGCCGGTTCGCCCACGACGATGGTGGACATGATGCGCGCCCGCATGGCCTCGACGATCTCGGCGCGTCCCGACACGTGGTTGTACAGCGACGACGGCCGCACCTTCAGCCGCTCGGCCAATCCCGGCATGGTGAAGTCGCCCGCCGTGTCCACCATGTGAATCGCTGCGTCCGTGATGATCTCGGGCGACAGCAGCCGCTTCGGCGGTCGTGGCATACGAAAACTCCTCGAAATCGTCGTGGGCTCTTGCCCGGGACGCGCTCGTCCACCATACTTAACGAATCAAATTCGTTTTATCCCCCCCGGATCGAGCCGAGGACTTCCCATGCTCACCATCACCGCCACCACGCCGCCCGACTCGCTGTGCCGGGTCGACGCCCCCGATCGGCCGCCGCTGCGCGTCGGACTGGTTCAGCACCGCTGGCACGACGACGAGCGGGCGTTGCACGCCGAACTCACCGAGGGCATCGCCCGCGCCGCCGGACTCGGCGCGCGCGTCGTGTTCCTGCCCGAACTCACGTTGAGCCGCTACCCGGCCGACACGCCCGGCGGCGCCGACGCCGCCGGGACCGCCGAGGACCTGCGGACCGGCCCGACCGTCGCCTTCGCCGCGGCCGCCGCGTCCGCCCACGGTGTGTTCGTACACGCGTCCCTCTACGAACGCGCCGACGCACCCGACGGCCTCGGCTACAACACCGCCGTCCTCGTCTCCCCCGCCGGCGAACCGGTGGCCCGGACCCGGAAACTGCACATCCCCGTGACCGCCGGATACTACGAGGACACCTACTTCCGGGGCGGTCCGGCCGGTGACCCGTATCCCGTCCACACCCCCGACGGCCTCGACGGCGCCCGCATCGGCATGCCGACCTGCTGGGACGAGTGGTTCCCGGAGGTGGCGCGGGCGTACTCGCTCGCAGGGGCCGAGATCCTGGTCTACCCGACGGCAATCGGCTCCGAGCCCGACCACCCCGAGTTCGACACCCGCCCGCTGTGGCAGCAGGTGATCGTCGGAAACGGCATCGCCAACGGCACGTTCATGATCGTGCCGAACCGGCACGGCTGCGAGGGAGCCATCACCTTCTACGGCTCCTCGTTCGTCTCCGATCCCTACGGGCGCATCCTGGTGCAGGCTCCGCGCGACGAATCCGCCGTGCTGGTGGCCGATCTCGACCTCGCGCAGCGCCGGGACTGGTTGTCGCTGTTCCCGTTCCTGAGCACCCGCCGCCCGGACACCTACGGCTCGCTGACCGCACCGGTGGACGCGCACGCACCCTTCGGAGCCACGCGATGACCTGGCGCATGCCCGCGGAGAGCGAACCGCACGAGCGCACGTGGATGGCCTTCCCCACCGAGGGATATTCGCTGGGCGACACCGCGGAGGAGCACCACGAGGCCCGCGCCACGTGGGCCGCGGTCGCGCACGCCGTCGCCGAGTTCGAACCGGTCACCGTGGTGGCCGATCCCGGCCAGGTCGACGCGGCCCGCCGGTACCTGTCCCGCGACGTGGAACTCGTCGAGGCCCCGCTGAACGACGCCTGGATGCGCGACATCGGGCCGACCTTCGTCCTCGACGACGACGGCCGGTGCGGCGGGGTCGACTGGGTGTTCAACGGCTGGGGCGCGCAGGACTGGGCCCGGTGGGACCACGACGCCCGGATCGCGTCGTTCGTCCTCGAGCGGGCCGGCGTGGAACGGGTCGCGTCGACACTCGTCAACGAGGGCGGTGGCATGCAGGTGGACGGTCTCGGCACCGTCCTGCTCACCGAGACCGTCCAGCTCGACCCCGGGCGCAACCCGCACCTCGACAAGGCCGCGGTCGAAGCGGAACTGCGGCGCACCATCGGCGCGACCTGCGCGATCTGGCTCCCGCGCGGGCTGACGCGGGACCAGGAGCGCTACGGCACCCGCGGTCACGTCGACATCGTCGCCGCGATCGCGTCCCCGGGCGTGGTCCTCGTCCACGACCAGCGCAACCGGGACCACCCGGATTTCGACGTCACCGCGCTGATCGTCGAGCGGCTGCAGCACACGGCGGACGTGCGCGGTGAGCCGTGGCGCATCGTCCGGGTGCCGGCCCCGGCGACGGTCCGCGACGACGAGGGCTGGGTGGACTACAGCTACATCAACCACTACGTCGTCAACGGCGGGGTGATCGCCTGCCGCTTCGGCGACCCCGCCGACGACGAGGCCGCGGAGATCCTGGCGGCCGCGTATCCCGGCCGTCGTGTCGTGGGAGTGGATGCCCGGCCGCTCTTCCGCCGCGGCGGCGGCATCCACTGCATCACCCAGCATCAGCCGCGGTGAGGACGCCCGTCTTCGCCGGCACGGTCCTGTGTCGGCGAAGACGGTCCCCGTGACCCGACCTCGCCTCTACTGTGTCCTTGTGCCCGGCGTCCTCGTGCCCGGCGATGCCGCCGGTGGCCGACGGCGCGGGCGGGAGGTCCCTGTGACGGAGGAACGCTTCGACCCCGTGACGGAGGAACGCTTCGCCGCCGTGACGGAGGAACGCTTCGACCCCGTGACGGGCGAACGCGCCCGCGAGGAGCGCATCGTCGGCTCGGTCGTCGATTCGACCGGCATCTCGCGGGCGAAGGTGTTTCCCGGACACAGGCTTACGTCGTTCGTCGAGTCGGGCGCGGGCGCGTCGCCGAGCTGGGCGGTCTTCTGCGTCGACGACCACCTGGCGTTCACGCCGTCACTGTCGGTGACGGGCGATCTCCGGCTGCGGATCGACCGCGACCGGCTCCGGCCCGTCGGGGACGGCGTCCGGTGGGCGCCGGCCGGCCTGTACGAGCAGGACGGGACGCGGTCACCGTTGTGCACGCGCGCAGCGCTCGAACGCGTCGTCGAGGAGCTCGCCGCGGCCGGCGTGCAGGCCCGGGCAGGGCACGAGATCGAGTTCACGCTCTTCGACGGCGGGCGCAGCGAATGGTCCGCATACGGTCTCGGTGCCGTCCTCGGGCGGGACCCGTTCGTCGCGGATCTGTTGCACGCGGCCGCGCAGGCGGGTCTGGGCATCGACCAGATTCACGCCGAGGCGGGCGCGCAGCAGTTCGAACTCTCCCTGTCTCCGGCAGCCCCCGTGGAGTCGGTCGACGACCTGGTGCTCGCACGCATCCTGATCAGCCGCACCGCCCGGCGGCACGGTCTGCGGGCGTCGTTCTCCCCCGTCCCCGTCGTCGGCGGGGCGGGCAACGGGGCCCACGTCCACGTGTCCTTCACCCGCGAGGGGCGGCCGCTCCTGTCCGGCGGCGACGGCCCGCGCGGGGTGACTGCGGCGGGCGGCAGCGTCGTCGCCGGCATCGTGCGCGCGCTGCCCGAGTTCGGGGCGGTCCTCACCGGGTCCGTGCTCTCGCATCTGCGGCTGCAGCCGGGCATGTGGTCCGGCGCGTGGTGCTGCTGGGGGCTCGAGAACCGTGAGGCCGCGCTGCGGCTGTGCGCGCTCACGCCCGGGAGCCCCTACGGCGCCCACCTCGAGGTCAAGCCCGTGGACCCGTCGGCCAACCCCTACCTCGCCGGCGCGGCGATCCTCGGGGCGGCCCACGCCGGTCTCACCGACGCACTCCCGGTTCCGCCGGAGATCCCGGTCGATCCGGGCCGGATGACCGATGCCGAACGCGCCGAACTCGGGGTCCGCGTCCTGCCGACGGACCCCGACGGCGTGCTCGCCGCGCTCGGGTCCTCCGGCCTCGCGCAGCGCCTGTTCGGACCGTCGATCATGGAGGCCCTGCTCGCCGTGAAACGCTACGAGTTCGGGGAGTACCGCTCGCGGCCGCCCGCCGAACTCGCGGAACGGTTCCGCTTCGCGTGGACCGACTGACCGTGTCGCGACGATCGAGGTAACGGACGTCTCCGAATCGGCGATTCACGGCCGTCGGCAATGGAGAGAACGGACGGCCATGCACAACCTCGAGTCGGTGGACCCCCAGGCGATCACACAGCCCATCGCACAGGTGCTCACGCCGGGCGATTCCGCGGCGGAGCCGGTCCGCCCGCCGGCGTCCCGGCACGCGGCGGCCGCCCACTCCGCCCCGCCCGCCGCCGAGGTCCGGCGCGTCAAGCGGCTCACCTACGGCGACGAACCCCGCCGACGGTCGTTGCGGCCGGATTTCTGGTCGATCGTCGGCGCGCTCGCGCTCGTGCTGGCGATCGCGTTCGTCGTCGTCGCGCTGCTCGTCGCGGGGAACCGGCCCCAGCCGTCGTACCGGCCGAACTACGCGCCGTCCGGCCTGGGCGCCGCGCTGGTGCCCGCCGCAGCGGTGGTGTGACGGCCCGCGGCCTGCCCTTTTCCCGCTGAGCGGGATCGCCGCACCCCTGCGGGCCCGCCGGGGCTGGAGCATCGACCTGCTGACCGAGGAGGACAGGAGTGGATTCGATGAGTGAGTTCGAAGGCCGGGTCGCGCTGATCACGGGCGGGGCGCGGGGCCAGGGCCGCAGCCACGCGGTGGCGCTGGCCGAGCGCGGCGCCGACATCGTGCTGTGCGACCGGTGCGCCGACAGCCCGGTGGTGCCGTACCCGCTGGCCACGGAGGCGGATCTGGAGGAGACCGCGGCGGCGGTGCGCGCCACCGGGCGCCGGTGCCTGACCGCGAAGCTGGACACCGCGGACCGCCCGGCAATGGACGAACTCGTGGCGCAGGCGCACGCCGAGTTCGGGCGGATCGACATCGCGGTGGCGAACGCGGGCGTGTCGGTGGCCGCCCCGATCCAGGCGATGACCGAGGCGCAGTGGGCGGAGGCGATCGGCTCGAATCTGACCGGTGTCTTCAACACCGTCGGTGCGGTGGCGCCCGGCATGGTCGCGCGCGGCTACGGGCGGATCGTGACGATCTCGTCGATGCTCGGCCGCGCGGGCAACACCAACATGGCGGCGTACAGCGCATCGAAGTGGGGCGTGATCGGCCTGACCAAGAGCGCCGCGCTGGATCTGGCGCCGCACGGTGTCACGGTGAATGCGATTGCCCCCGGGAATATCTCGACGCCGATGATCCACAACGACTTCCTCTACGGCCTGATGCGTCCGGATCTCGAGCATCCCGGCGCCGACGACGTGGCTCCGATCTTCCAGAGCCTGCACGCGCAGCCGGTGCCGTGGCTCGAACCGGCGGAGATCACCCGCGTGGTGCTGTTCTTCGCCGCCGAGGCGAGCGCCCACATCAGCGGCACCGTGCTGCCGGTCGACGCCGGCAACGCCGGGCGGGTCACCGGATAGGCGCCTGCGGCGCCGGTGCGTCCTTTGGGCCGCCAGGGCAGCCCAAAGGACGCACCGGGGGCGTCAGCCCCAGCGCGACTGGCCGCCGTCGAGGGGGATCGTCGCGCCGGTGAGATACCCCGCATCCTCGCCGACTAGGAAGACCACCGCCCGCCCGATGTCGGTCTCGGGGTCGCCGATGCGGCGCAACGGGATTCCCGCGCGGAACTCCTCCGCCTCCTCCGGGTTGCGCGCCATCCAGGCCTCGAGTCCCGGCGACATCGCGTGTGGTGCAATGGCGTTGACGCGGATCCCGTCGACTCCCCACTCGCAGGCCGCGGCGCGGGTCAGCGACCGCATGCCCTCCTTGATCGACCCGTAGACGCCGTAGTTGCTCGCGTCCCAGCGGACCGCCGCCGACGTGACGAGGTTGACGATCGAGCCGCCCCCGCGCTCCTTCATCACCGGGTAGCAGGCCCGCATCAGCCGCAGCGTCGCGAGCGGGCCGGTGGCGAAGGACCGCTCGTACTCGGCGTCGGTGAACGACAGCAGCGGGCCGGGCCGGCAGTCGTTGGCGTTGTTGACCAGGATGTCCACGCCGCCGAAATGCGTCACGGTGCGCTGCACCGCCGCGTCGACGTCGTCGGCGCTGCTCACGTCGCAGCGCAACGCCAGCGCCTTGCCGCCGAGTTCCTCGATCGCCTCGGCCGTCGCGACCACCTTGGATTCGGTGCGGCCGGCGGCCGCGATGTGCACCCCCTCCTTGGCGAGCGCGAGGGCGATGCCCCGTCCGATCCCCTGTCCCGCGCCCGTGATGAGCGCGACCTTGCCGTCCAGCTTGCCCATGTGTCCCTGCTCCCGGTTCTCTCGCCACTACGGAAATCCTGGTGCCCCAGGCGTCCCGTCCACTATCCTTGACCAAGCACTTGCTTGTCCACGTCGGTTCCCGCTCGCGTCCACGAAAGGCGCGCGACGGCAAGCAGTCTCGAACCGACCCGAGTTCCAGAAAGGTAGCCACGTGCACCTTCCCAATCCCGTCGACCACACCGGACGCGCCGTGATCGTCACCGGCGGCACCAAGGGCATCGGCTTCGTCGTCGCCGAACACTTCCTCGCCGCGGGCGCCGACGTCCTGGTATGCGCCCGCAACGAGCCCGGGTCCCTGCCCTCGGCCGGCGGGCGGAGCGCGGCGTTCCGGGCCGTCGACGTGCGCGACCCCGCCGACGTGGCCGCCCTGGTCGACGACGCCGTCGCCCGGTTCGGCCGGCTCGACGTGCTGGTCAACAATGCCGGCGGGTCACCGGACTCCGACGCCGCCACCGTCTCCCCGCGCTTCGTGGAGAAGATCGTCGCGCTGAACCTGCTCGCCCCGTTCTACGCGGCGCAGGCGGCCAACCGGGTGATGCAGGAGCGGCCCGGGGGCGGCTCGATCATCAACATCGGCAGCGTCTCGGCACACGATCCGCAGCCCGGCACCGCCGCGTACACCGCCGCAAAGGCCGGCCTGCTGGGCCTGACCAAGGCCCTCGCCCTCGAATGGGCACCGAAGGTGCGGGTCAACCACATCACCACCGGCCTGATCCGCACCGAGGCCGCGGCCTCGGTCTACGGCGACGACGGCGGCGCCGCGGTGACCCGCACCCTGCCGATGGAGCGGATGGCCGTCCCGTCGGACATCGCGCGCGCCTGCCTGTTCCTCGGCAGCGACCTCGCGTCCTACGTCAACGGCGCCGACCTGGCGGTCCACGGCGGCGGCGAGTACCCGGCCCGCTACATGGCCCTGCACGGCAAGTGACGCGTGGACCGGTGCCCGGCAGCCGGGCACCGGTCCACGACCTCACGCGAACGACGCGCGCGCCCCCGAGATCACGGCCTGCCCGTCCGCGGCCACCTCGAACACGGCGTCGTCGCGTCCGCCCCACACCCGCAGCACGGCGACGTCGCCGGGGAACACCGGCGCCGCGAAGCGGCCCTGCAGTTCGGTCAGGTCCGCCGGATGCGCCCCGAGGAGCCGGGCCAGGGGCAGGGTCACCGCCGCCAGGGTGCACAGCCCGTGCATGATCGGGCGCGGCTGACCGATCCGCGCGGCCGCCTCCGGATCGATGTGGATGTGGTGCCGGTCGCCGGTGAGCCGGTACAGCGCGGCCTGGTTCGCGGCCGTGGCCAGTTCCCCGGTCAGCTCCGGCTCGCCCTGCGGCGCCGCCGGCTTCGACGGGCCGCGCTCGCCCCCGAAACCACCCGCGCCGGGCGCGAAGATCGACCACGTCGCGACGAAGTACTCGCACTCGACGCGGACCTCGAACACGGCCGCGGCCCCCTTGTCCCACACCTCGCCCACCGACGCCCGCAGCTCCACCTCACCGCGACGCGGCAGCGGGGCCAGCACGGTCAGCTCCTGCGAGCCGTGCAGCGCCGTCGTCGTGTCGAACGCGCCGCGCGAGCCCAGCTCGTCCGGTGCCCACTGGGCCAGGGTCAGCGCGAACGTCGGCAGCACCCGCAGCCGGTCCTCGAGCACCAGGTCCAGGTCGGTGGCGGGCTGGGCGCCGACGGCGAGCGCGTAGAGGATCGCGTCGCGCTCGTCGTAGGCCACCGTGCGGGTGCCCAGGTCGGCTCCGCGCCACGCGCCGGCCTTCTGCTCCACTGCCGTCATTGTCGAATCCTTCCGGGATCAGGCGGCACCGAGGATCAGTCCGGACGTGGGAACCGCGGTTCCCGCCGTGACGATCACGTTCTCGACGCCGTCGGGTTGATTGGTGGAGGTGCCGCGCACCAGGCGGACCGCCTCGGCGATGCCGTTGACACCGTGCAGATACGCCTCGCCGACCTGGCCGCCGTGGGTGTTGCTCGGCAGCCGGCCCCCGATCTCGAGGTTGCCCTCGCGGACGAAGTCCCTGGCCTCGCCGACGCCACAGAAGCCGAGTTCCTCGAGCTGCGGCAGCACCAGCGGGGTGAAGTGGTCGTAGAGGATCGCCGCGTCGATGTGGTCCGGACTCAGTCCGCTCTGGCCGTAGAGCTGGCGGCCCACCAGTCCCATCTCGGGGATGCCGGTGATGTCCGGACGGTAGTAGCTGGTCATCATGTGCTGGTCCTTACCGGAGCCCTGCGCGGCGCCCTTGACGAGCACGGGCCGGTGCCGCAGGTCCCGGGCGCGTTCCGCCGAGACGACGACGAGGGCCTGACCGCCGTCGGTCTCCTGGCAGCAGTCGAGCAGGTGCAGCGGCTCGGCGATCCACCGCGAGTTCTGATGGTCCGCGAGCGTGATGGGCTTGCCGTGGAACCACGCGGCCGGATTGTTCGCGGCGTGCTTGCGGGCGACGACGGCAACCCGACCGAAATCCTCACTCGTGGCACCGTACTGGTGCATGTAGCGGCGGGCGAACATCGCGACCCACTGAGCGGGCGTCGCCAGCCCCTGCGGGGTCAGCCACGCGTAGGCGGCGCGGTCGGCGGTCGAATCCATCGGCCGGTCGTGCTGGCCGAGACCGAACCGGATACCGGAACGTTCGTTGAACGCGCGGTAGACCACGACGACCTCGGCGACGCCCGTCGCGACGGCCATCGCGGCCTGCTGCACCGTCGCGCACGCCGCCCCGCCGCCGTAGCCGATGCGGGAGAAGAACTTCAGTTCCCCGAGCCCGCAGTTGCGGGCGACGAGGATCTCGCCGTTGGTCTCCATCGTGTAGGTGGCCAGTCCGTCGACCTCGGACGGGTCGATGCCGGCGTCGGCCAGCGCGGCGACGACGGCCTCGCACGCGAGCTGCAGCTCCGAGCGGCCGGACTTCTTGGAGAACTCGGTGGCGCCGATGCCGACGATCGCGGCGGCACCGGAGAGCGGGCTGGTCATCGGGTTCCTCCCGGCCGGTCGGTGAAGGCGATCGTGACAGTGCCGGTGGCGTGGTCGCCGAGGCTGTTGGCGCCGCGGACGCGGACCTCGACGAGGCCGTCGGACTTGCCGACCACCTCGCCGGTAATCGTCATGGTGTCCCCGGGGTAGTTCGGTGCGCCCAGACGGATCTTCACCCGCCGCACGACGGCGCACGGACCGGACCAGTCCGTGACGAACCGGCCCACCAGCCCGTTGCTGGTGAGGATGTTCATGAACACGTCCTTCGAACCGCGCTCGCGCGCCAGCTCGGGGTCGTGGTGGACATCCTGGAAGTCGCGGGTCGCGAGGGCGGTCGCGACGATCAGTGTGCGGGTGAGCGGGATCGCGAGTTCGGGCAGTGCCTCGCCGATCTCGATGTCGTCGTAGCTGCGGCCCGTGGACACGGTGGCGGTCACGCGACCACCTCGACGCCGGCGGCGAGCTGGGCGCCCAGGCGCGCCAGATCCGACGCGGAGCCACCGAGGGTGGCGCCGATCTGCTTGCCCCACAACAAGTGCCGATGCACCGGATAGTCGGTGTCGACGCCCATGCCGCCGTGCACGTGCGTGGTGCGGTGCACGACGCGCTGGCCGCCGTCGGTGGCCCACCACTTCGCGACGAGCACCGAGGTGCCGGGGTCCTGTCCCTCGGCGAGCAGCCACGCGGCCTGCCACAGCGTCACGCGCATCGCCTCGAGGTCGATGTAGCAGTCGGCCAGCTGGTGGCCCACGGCCTGGAACGTCGCGAGCGGACGTCCGAACTGCATGCGCCCGTTGAGGTAGGTGACGGCCTGCTGGACGGCACCCGAGCCGACACCGAGCTGGATCGCGGCGAGCGCGAGCTCGACGCGGTCGAGCAGCCACTGCGCGGCGGTGCCGTCCGTGGGCCCGAGCAGCTCGGCGGGAGCCGAGTCGAACGTGACATTGCCGCAGATCTCCCAGGTGGTCGAGTGCGTCTGCTCGACGGAGACGCCCGCGCCGGCGAGATCGACGACGAACAGCGCGGCACCGGCCGGGGTGGTGGCCGAGACGATCGCGCGGGACGCGACGTGGGTGACGGGGACGACGGCCTTCGCACCGGTCAGGGCCCACCGGCCGCCGGCCTCCGTGGCGGTGGTCTGCGGGTCACCGGGGACGTAGGGGCCGAACTCCTCGAGACCGATCGTCAGGAACCGGCTGCCGTCGGCGACACCCGGCACCAGCGCGGTGCGCTGGTCGTCGGTGCCGAACTCGGCGACGGCGAGCGCGGCGAGCACCGACTGCCAGATCGGCACCGGCGCCACGTGCCGGCCCTGCTGCTCGAGCAGGACGTACAGCTCCGCCAGGCCGAGCCCACCGCCGCCGAGGTCTTCGGGCAGCGCGACGCCGAGCAGACCCGTCGTGGCCAGCTCCCGCCACAGCTGCCGGTCGATGCGCTCGTCGCTCAGCTCGACCTGCTTGACCCGATCGATGCCGGCCTTGCCGGTGAAGACCTCGTGCGCGAGGCCGCGAATCGCTTCCTGCTCTTCGCTGAAGTTGAAATCCATCTACGAATCCTTCCGTGCGGCCGGCCGGAACGCGGGCAGCGTCAACTCGGGGTCGGCGTCGATCCAGTCCAGTTCCACCGCCATGCCGATCTCGACCTCGTGCGGTTCTACACCGGTCATGTTCGCGATCAGCCGGGTGCCCTCCTCGAGTTCGATCGTCGCGACGACGAGCGGGTACTCGAACCCGGGGATCCGCGGGTGGTGGTTGACGACGAAGCTGTAGACGGTGCCGCGGCCCGACGCGTCGACGGTGTCCCACTCGAGGGAACGACACCGCCCGCACATCGGCCCGGTCGGATGCCGCAGCGTGCCGCACGCCGCGCAACGCTGGATCACCAGGCGGTGCTCCCTGGCCGCCTCGAACCAGAAGGCGTTGTCGGCGTTGATCGCGGGACGCGGGCGCAGACCCTTCGGGACGGTGGATTCCGAGCCGGGCGAGCTCTCGCGCTTCGGCTCCGGCTGCGCCGTGTCCTTCGGCCGGAAGCGCAGGGTGCGCCAGCGCTGGGTGGCGACGACCGCGCCGTCCCCGTTGCGGTACGTCTTGAGGGTGGTCACGAAGTGACCCGCGCCGAGCCCGGTCCTCTTCTCCTCGGAGATCGATTCGATCACCTCGGTGAGCGAAACACGTTCGCCGGGGCGCAGTTCGACGAAGAACTCGAAGTCCGAGTCCGTCGCGACGACGGACGTGAAGCCGGCGTCGTCGAGCGTGGCGATCAGGTCGGTCCACACCGGCGACGGGTCGTTGTTCGCCATCTTGTCGGTAAAGGTGCGCATCGTCCACACCTGCGTCATGAGCGCGGGCGCGACGGCACCGTCGCGGCCGGTGGCGCGGGCGGCGGCGTCGTCGAGGTAGATCGGGCTGGTGTCGCCCATCGTCTCGACCCAGTGCCGGATCATCGGGGTGTTGACCGCGTCAGGGCCCCACGTCGTCGGCGTCAGGGTCTGCCCCTCGAACGCCCTCAGCCTGGTCAGCAGTTCGCTCACTTGACCCTCTTCTCCCGCACCAGGCCCAGGCCCATCGTGCCGACCATGTCGCGCAGGACCTCGTTGACACCGCCGCCGAACGTGTTGACCATGCCCTGACGGGAGATCTGCTCGATCTGTCCGGCGAGCACGGCTCCCGGCGACTCGGGGCGGATCCGGCCGGCGGCCCCGAGAATGCCCAGCAGCGTCCGGTACACGTCGACGTGCGTCTCCGTGCCGTACACCTTGGTCGCGCCCGCGTCGGCACCGGAGAGGGTGTCGGCCGCGACGGCGGCGGTCATCTTCCAGTTCAGCAGCCGCATCGCCTCGAGCTTGGCGTGGGTGCGAGCGAACTCCTGCTGCACCCAGGAAATCTCGATGGCGCCGTTCTCCTTCGCCCAGTCCAGCACCTGCTGCCACAGCCCGTAGGTGCGGCCGCCGATCGCGGCGAGGCCGATGCGTTCGTGGTTGAGCTGCGCGGTGATCAGCGGCCAGCCGCCGCCGACCTCGCCGACGACGTCCCGGTCCGGGATTCGGATACCGCTGTAGTAGGTGGCGGTGACCGAGAGACCCCCGACGGTGTGGATCGGCGACCACGAGAACCCGGGCGCGTCGGTCGGCACGATGAGGATCGAGATGCCCTTGTGCTTCGGGACGTCCGGGTCGGTGCGGCACGCGAGCCACACGTAGTCGGCCGTGTTCGCGCCCGAGGTGAAGATCTTGTTGCCGTCGACCACCCACTCGTCGCCGTCGCGCACCGCGCGGGTCTTCAGCGACGCCAGGTCGGTGCCGGCCTCCGGTTCGGTGTAGCCGATCGCGAAGACGATGTCGCCGGAGAGGATGCCGGGCAGGAAGCGGTCCTTCTGTTCCTGCGTGCCGTATTTCATCAGGGTCGGCCCGACGGTGTTCACGGTGACGAACGGGAAGGGCAGGCCCGCCCGCTGCACCTCGTCGAAGAACACGAACTGTTCCTCGATGGAGCGGCCCTGCCCGCCGTACTCCGTGGGCCAGCCGATCCCCAGCCAGCCGTCCTTGCCGAGCAGCGTGACGACCTCGCGGAAGTGCTCGCCGCCCACCCCCTGCTCACCGGCACGGCGGCGCTTGTCCTCCGGCAGCAGCGACGCGAAGTAGGCGCGCAGCTCCTTCCTGAGCGCGACCTGCTCCGGGGATTCCTTCAGATCCATCGCGATTCTCCTAGCGACCGAATGTCGTTGTGACCTCGGACGCTAGTCAGCGTTGCCGTCGGCCGGGCGGAGCATCTCGGCCAGCGGGAACCGGCCCGGCGTCAGACCCGGCCGAGGCGTTCGGCGCAGGCGGCCATCTCGTCGAGGACCTGGCTCAGCGATCCGGCCTTCGGCGAGGCCGACAGCACCATCCGCCCGGCCCCCAGCTTCCGGGCCCGGTCCATCCGCGCCTCGTCCAGCCGCGGCAGGGTCGCCCCCAAGACCAGCTCGACGGTGCCGGGATCGCGGCCCGCCGCCTCGGCGGCGCGGCGCATCCGCCCGATCGCGCGGTCGAGGTCCTCCCCCGCCAGGCCGAGCGGCTGGAACCCGTCGCCGAGCCGGCCGGCCCGCCGCGCGGCGGCCGCGCTGTGCCCACCGATGTACAGCGGCACCCCGGTCTCGCGGTGCGGTTTCGGCCAGCTGTGGGCGCCGCGGAAGGTGAAGAACTCGCCGTCGAAGTCCACCCCGGCCGGGCCGGTGCCGGCCCACAGGGCCCGCATCACCGCGATCGCCTCGTCGGCGATCTTCCCGCGACGGTCGAAGTCGCCGCCGCACGCCTCGATCTCCTCCCGCATCCAGCCCAGTCCCAGGCAGATCCGGACCCGGCCGCGGGCGAGCCGGTCGAGGGTGGCCAGGCGTTTGGCCAGGACCACGGGATGGTGGTTGGGCAGCACCAGCACCCCGGTCGCGAGCCCTAGGTCGGTGGTGGCGCCGGCGACGAACGACAGCAGCTCGAGCGGGTCGGGCAGGTCGCAGTCGTCGGGCAGGTGCGACTTGCCGGTCGGCGCATACGGGTACGCGCTGCCCGTGTTCGCGACGACGACGGAATGCTCGACGGCGGAGATCTCGTCGAAACCCAGTTTCTCGGCGGCGCGGGCGAATTCGAGGATCCACTCGGGTTCCCCGCTCTGCTCCAGCTCGACCGGCACCACCACACCCAGCTTCACGTGACGTCCGTCCTCTCGTTCCGCCGCTCCACCGCGGAAGCGGACATCCTCTCGATCAGCGTCGGCGCCCATACGACCTTGCCCAGCAACCGGTCCGCGTCGGGCACCGTCGCCAGCCACACCGCGGCGTCGGCGGGCACCGTCGCCGGCACCGCGTCGAACCCGGCGTCCTCCACCGCGCGGGTGCCGCCCCGGGCCCGCCCCGACTCGGTGACGACGAAACCCGGACTGAGGTTGAACGCCCGGACGCCGCGGGCGCGGTACTCGGCGTTGATCATCCCGGCGACCCGCGCGAACGCGGCCTTCGACGCCGCGTACGACAGACCCCAGCCGCCCTCCCCCGGCGGCGCGGGCGGATCGATCGCGGCCGACCCGGACACGAGGTCGATCACGACGCCGCCGCCGCGGGCGAGCATGGCCGGCAGCACCGTCTGGATCAGCGCCAGCTGGTGCAGGTAGTTGCCCTCCACCATGGCGGCGGCGTCGGCGAGATCGATGTCGAGGAGCCGGTCCATGTTGCCGCTCGTCTGTGCGTAGGCGTTGTTGACGAGCACGTCGATCCGGCCCCACACGTCCAGCACACGGCGGCCCGCGGCCCGCACGGA
Organism: Rhodococcus sp. DMU1; assembly: GCF_012272955.1. NCBI lineage: Bacteria > Bacillati > Actinomycetota > Actinomycetes > Mycobacteriales > Nocardiaceae > Rhodococcus > Rhodococcus sp. DMU1. The sequence goes on from NZ_CP050952.1 coordinate 4,958,955, forward strand.
GTCGACGTCGAGCAGGTCCATCGGGACGGACAGTGCCCGCACCCCGAGCGATTCGATCGCCGCCGCGGTGGTCTCGAGGCTGCCGGGGACGGCGATCGGCTCGTCGCCGTCGCGGCGGGTGCGCGGAGGCACCGTGCCCCGGCCCTCGCGGACCGTGCGGGCGGTGACCGCGACGTCGAAACCGGCCCGGGCGAACGCGAGGGCGGTCTCGCGCCCGATGCCGCGGCTGGCACCGGTGACGAGGGCGACGCGGGTCTCCGGCATCGCCTACACGCTCAGCAGCCGTTGCCGGCCGTGCGCGGCGAACTCCCGGTCGAGCGCGGCCTTGTCGTCCGCGCTCATCGCGGTGTACTCCGGCGCGCCGCGTCCCACCCACCGGTACACGGGCTCGGTGGTGTGCCAGCGCTGCGCCTGCAGCTCGCGCTTGAGGACCTTGTTCGAGCCCGTCACCGGCAGGTTCGTCGACACGCGCACGAACCGCGGCGCGGCCTTCGAACCGAGATCGGCCTGCCCGGTGAGGAATTCGGCGAACTCGACCGGATCGAAGCCGGCGAGGGACTCGACCTCGATCGCCGCCATCACCTGATCGCCCGACCGGGGATCCGGCACCGCGTAGACGCCGGTGCTCACGACCTTCGGATGCCGGCGCAGGACCCGCTCGATCATCAGGGCCGAGGTGTTCTCGCCGTCGACCCGGATCCAGTCGCCCTTGCGGCCGGCGAAGTAGATGAAGCCGGCCTCGTCGACGTAGCCGAGATCGCCGGTCCAGTACCAGCCGTTGCGGATCCGCTCCGCGTCGGCGACGTCGTTCTTGTAGTAGCCCTCGAAGGCGCGGGCGCCCTCCTTGTTGATCATCTCCCCGATCGCCTCGTCCGGGTTGAGGACGCGGCCGTGCTCGTCGAGCACCGCGCGGGCGCACTCCTCGAGGGTGTCGGGGTTCACCACCGCGATACCCGCGTGGGCGGGCCGGCCGAGGGCGCCCTCCGGGGCCTGCGGATCGAGCCGGACCGAACCGGCGCCCTCGCTCGAGCCGTACCCCTCGTACAGCACCGCACCGAACCGGCGCACGAACTCGGCCTTGTCCTCGGGCGAGGCCTCGGTGCCGAAACCCCGTTCGAGCCGGTTGTCGGCGTCGTCGGGCTGCTCCGGCGTGGCCATCAGGTACGCCAGGGCCTTGCCGACGTAGGTGAAGAACGTCGCGCCGAAGAACTTCACGTCGGGCAGGAAGCCGGACGCGGAGAACTTGCGGGTCAGGCACACCGTCGCGCCGTTGGCCAGCGCCGGCGCCCACAGCGCCATGAGCGCGTTGCCGTGGAACAGCGGCATGCAGCAGTAGTCCACGTCGTCGCGGTGGTGCCCGTACTTGGCGGTGTTGGCGTACGCGAGCCGCGACAACCGGCCCTGGGAGCACTTGACGGCCTTCGAACGGCCGGTGGTGCCGGAGGTGAACAGCAGCAGGAACAGGCTGTCCTCGCCGACGCCGTCGGCGATCGCCGGTTCCACCCGCTCGAGCCGCGCCGCGTAGTCGGGATCGTCGATCAGCAGGAAGCGGTCCTCGTCGAGGCCCAGGTCGAGGCCGCGCAGCTTCGCCATCCCGGCGGTGTCGGTGACGATGAGCTGGCAGTCCACGTACCGGATCTCGGCCTCGAGCTCCGCCGCGCCGCGCGTGGGATTGATGCCGACGACCGTCGCGCCCGCCAGGGCCGCCCCGCCGAGCCAGAACAGGAAGTCCGGGACGTTGTCGAGAAGAATGCCGATGTGGAACGGGCCGTCGACGCGCAGCGACCGCGCGAGCGCGCCCCGCGCGGCGCTCTCGCGCACCACGGCGTTCCACGTCCAGTCCTGCTCCCGGGTCCGCAGGCCGAGCCGGTCGTCGCCGACGCGGTCGAGCAGCATCTCGGCGATGGTGGCGCGCTGCACCCCCGTCTCCGTTGCGGCGGCGCGGGGGTTCACGGTGCTCGTCATCGTCGCGGCTCCCTTCACGCCGTCCGGAGCACGCAGTGGGTGCCCCCGTAGATGGCGGTCATGCACTTGTTGCAGTGGTTGCACAGCGACGCGGCGGCCGCGTCCTCCTGCATGCGGTTGACGAGATCCGGCTCGCGCAGCAGCGCCCGCGCGGCGGCGACGAACTGGAAGCCCTCGGCCATCGCCTCGTCGATGATCGCCCGGTTGGTGATGCCGCCGAGCAGCACCAGCGGCATCTTCAGCTGCGACCGGAACTGCTTGGCGTCCTCGAGCAGGTAGCCGTCGCGGTAGGGGTACTCGCGCAGGAAGTGCTTGCCCACCAGCTGGATCCCGAGCTTCGTGGGCTGCGGCATCACGGCGGCGAAGTCGCGCAGCGGCGCGTCGCCCTTGAACAGGTACATCGGGTTGAGCAGGGAGCTGCCGGCGGTGAGCTCGAGGGCGTCGAGGGAGCCGTCGGCCTCGAGCCACTTGGCCACCTGGATCGACTCGTCGAGCCAGAAGCCGCCGGGCACACCGTCGTCCATGTTGAGCTTGGCGAGGATCGCGATCCTGTCTCCCACGGCGTCGCGGACGGCGCGGGCGGCTTCCCGCGCGAAGCGCGCGCGGTTCTCGAGCGAGCCGCCGTACTCGTCCTTGCGCTTGTTGATCTTCGGGCTCAGGAACGAGCTGATCAGGTAGTTGTGCCCGAAGTGGATCTCGACCGCGTCGAACCCGGCCTCGACGGCGCGGCGCGCGGCCTCGGCGTGGCCCTCGGTGATGCGGGCGATGTCCGCCTTGGTCGCGGGCTTGCTGAAGTTCTGGGTCGTCATGCGGAAGGCGCGGCTCGGACCGAGGGCGGGGGTGCCCAGGTACTTGGCGGCGGAGACCGGTCCGGCGTGCCCGATCTGCGCCGACACCGCGGCGCCCTCGGCGTGGATCGCGTCGGTGAGCCTGCGCATGCCGGGCCGAGTCTCGTCGGTCCACTGCAGCTGGCCGGGCGCGGTGCGGCCGTCCGGCGCGACGGCGCAGTACGCGACCGTCGTCATGCCGACGCCGCCGGCGGCGGGCCGGCGGTGGAACTCGATGAGCTCGTCGGTGACGAGCCCCTTCGGGGTGAGCCCCTCGAACGTGGCCGCCTTGATGACCCGGTTGCGCAGGGTCAGCGGACCGAGCTTCGCGGGGGCGAAGGGATCGATCCTCGTCGTCGGGTTGTCGAGAAATGTGGACATGCGGTTGCTCCTCCGGCAGCGATTCTGCGCCGAACGTAGCCCCGGCTGTCGGGTGGATCACGGGAAGTCCCGCTCAGTGGTAACCACTTCCGCGGCCGCGATCCGGCATGAGAAATTGCAGTGGCACGCCTCACACGCGGCCGCGGCCGGGGTGGGGTTCCAGGTCCATCGCAGCAGGTGACACGGTATTCACGTGACACGAAGGAAAGGTCCCCGCATGACTGCGTCCGCAGATCCCCGGCTGTACCTCGACGAGGTCGTCTCCCGCCTCACCGGCCCGGGTGGCCGGTTCGAGATCGTCGAGGAAGAGGTGCTCGGCGCCTCGATGCCGGTGATGAAGAACCGCGGCAAGGCCGTGGGCGACCTGCTCGCCGACTCCCTGCGCTGGGGCGACCGGGACTACCTCGTCACCGCCGACCGCCGGCTGTCGTTCACCGAGCACGCCGCCGCGGCGTACTCCCTCGCCCACGCGTTGCGCGAGCGGTACGGCGTGGAGAAGGGTGACCGGGTCGCGATACTGGGAGCGAACACCCCCGAATGGGTGATCGCGTTCTGGGCGAGCCAGGTGCTCGGCGCCATCACCGTCGGCCTCAACGGATGGTGGGTGCCGCGGGAGATCGAGTACGGCCTGAAGCACAGCCGGCCGAAGATCCTCGTCGTCGACGCCAAGCGCGCCGCGGCCCTGGCCGACGTCGACACCGGTGGGATCACGGTCCTGACGATGGAGGAGGACCTGCCCCGGCTGATCGCGCAGTTCCCCGACGCCGTGCCGCCGCGCGTCGACATCGACGAGGACGACCCGTCCGTCATCCTGTACACCAGCGGCACCAGCGGCCGGCCCAAAGGCGCGCTGCACTCGCACCGCAACCTGCTCGCCGTCGTGGACTACCACCGGTTCAGCGACGCCCTGCTCGCCGCGTTCACCGGGCGGACCGCCGGCGACGACGTCCCCAGCGACCTGCGCTACCTGCTCACCTCGCCGCTGTTCCACATCGCGAGCCTGCACAACCTGGTCGTCCCGCGCCTGGCGACGGGCAGCGCCGTGATCATGCACCAGGGCTCGTTCGACGTCGACAAGGTGCTCGGCCTCATCGAGCGCGAACGCGTCACCAACTGGGGTGCGGTCCCCACCATGGCGTCGCGGCTGCTCGAGCACGACGACCTCGGCAAGTACGACCTGTCGTCGCTGACGGCGTTCGCGCTCGCGTCGGCGCCGTCGTCGATCGCGTTCAAGGACCGGCTGCGCGAGAAGGTGCCGTTCGCCCGCAACGCCCTCGTCGACAGCTACGGCCTCACCGAGTGCAGCACCGCCATCGCGGTGGCCAACTCCCAGGACCTCGAGGCGTTCCCCGGCACCCTGGGCCGGCCGATCATCACCGTGAGCCTCGAGATCCGCGACCCGTTCGGCGAATGGCTGCCGGACGGCGTGGAGGGCGAGGTGTGCGTGCGCAGCCCGTTCGTCATGCTCGGCTACTGGGAGGACGAGGAGGCCACGGCCGCGGCCATCACCCCGGACCGGTGGCTGCGCACCGGCGACTACGGCGTCATCGAGAACGGCCGGCTGCGACTGACGGGCCGTCGCTCCGACCTGATCCTGCGCGGCGGCGAGAACGTCTATCCCACCGAGATCGAGCAGACCCTCGACGAGCACCCGGCCGTGCGCGAGTGCGCCGTGATCGGCGTTCCGCACCCCGACCTCGGCCAGGAAGTCGCGGCGGTGGTGGTCGTCGCCGAGGGGGCTCACGTCACCGAGGAGGAACTGCGCGAGTTCGCGGCCGAGCGGCTGTCGTACTTCAAGGTGCCCACGCGCTGGCGGATCACCTCCGACCTGCTGCCCCGCAACGCGACGGGTAAGACGCTGCGCCGCGAGGTCGGCATCTAGCGGCCGTCGTCGAATGTTCCTGCTCGGCAAGGTGTTTCTTGCGCGCGTCCGTTCGCGCGCAAGAAACACCGCTGCCCGCAACCGCCAGGTCCGTCGCGGCGCGTCCGGCTACTGCGACCGGGACACGAACCCCGGATCCTCCACGGCCAGGCGCTGCCGCACCGGCTCGGGCATCGTCGAGCACGAGTCGTCGCTCGGACGGTCGTCGGCGTGGTCGGCGGCCGAGTCGTCGATCCCGACCGACGCGACGAGGTTCTCCCAGCCGCCCCAGCCGGCGAACCGGGCGGGCAGGTCGACGTTCGCGGCGCCGTTGATGTGGAACGCCGCGCTCGGGTACTGCGCGTCGGCGGGAGTCGCGACACCGCCCCCGGGCAGGCGCACCACGTCCTCCGGGTTGGGCAGCATGCCGGCCAGCTGCATCGCGTGGTACTGGTACATCTCCCACGGCGGGGTGTCGAAGTAGTACCAGCTGGCCGCGCACACCCCGTACAGGTCCGGGCCGAACTGCGCGTAGTTCAGGTACAGCTCCATGATGCGGGCGTCCGGCAGGGTCGCACTCAGCAGCACCGAGGGCACCGTCTCGACGGCCTTGCGGACCGCGCTCTGGTCGGGGGTGAAGAACATGTTCTTCGCCAGCTGCTGCGGGATCGTCGAATACGTCTGTTGTTCCTCGCCCGTCAGATGGGCACGGGCGCGGTCGGCGAAGTCACCCCAGTGGAACGCCTGTGCCCGCAGGCCCATCTGGTCGTCCTCGTGCGCGATCACCGACGCGACGACGTACCGGCTGACATGGTCGAGCGAGACGTACTGGTAGGCGATCGGACCGTCGTCGATCCGCATGAACCGCGACGACGACGGCGTCCACACGCGCAGCGACGAGGCCGCGACGACGGTGACGAACGCGACCACCGTGAGCGCCGCGGCCGCGCCTTTCGCCCGGCGCAGCCAGGGATTCGGCGGCGGGACCGGGACGCGCGGCGGCGGTGCGGGAGCGGGACGACGCCAGTGCAGTCGGGAGCGCCGAAGCCTCCGCAGCAGCGACCCGGGGTCGGGCTCGGGGCGCGGCGGCTCACCGGACGGCGACCACGGCGTGGGTCCGGCGTCGCGCTGCGGTGCCGCCCAGCGCGGTGCCGACGAGCGCGGTGCCGCCCAGCGCGGTGCCGACGAGCGCGGTGCCGGGCCCGCGCACCGCGCGCACCGATCGTGGATCCGCTCCTCGAACGGGCCCATCACCCGGCCGCACCGCACGCACCTGCTCGGCCTCATCGCCGCCCACGCCTCCCGCCACTCACCGACTCGTGTCCGCTCCATCCTCGTCGGCGTCGGTCACGGTTCGGTCGCGGGGGGAGGTCGACGCTGTGGTCGCGCCCGGATTCGGGGCCCGCGTCCCGTCGAACAGGTGCGGTGGACGGAACCGGACACCGACACACGTCGCGACAGTTGTCGATGTCCGGGACCGTTGTCGGCGACGGGCTCAGTCCACCTGCGGCGCCCACTGGACACCGTTGATGTGGGCGCCGCCGTCGACGAACAGCGTGTTGCCCGTCACGTAGCGGGAGGCGTCGCCGGCGAGGAACACCGCGACGGGCCCGATGTCCTCGACCGGATCGCCGATCCGGCCCATCGGGTTGGCCGCCGCCGACGCGGCCGCCATCTGCGGGTTGGCCTCGGCCACCCGCCGGAACGCCTCGCTCTGCGCGCCCGGGCAGATCACGTTGCAGCAGATCTGCTTCGGCGCCCATTCCCGCGCGGCGGTGCGGGTGAGGGTGCGCAGCGCCTCCTTGGCGGTGTTGTACTGCACGGAGTACATGTGCGCGTTGACGCCGTTGAGGGAGCACAGGTTGATCACCCGGCCGGTGCCGCGACGCTCGAGTTCGGGCAGGGCGCGCCGCATCGCCCAGAACGCGGCCATCACCGCCATGTCGAAGCCGCCGCGCAGCTGCTCGTCGGTCATGTTCTCGAACCGGGCGTAACCGGAGCTGCGCCACGCGTTGTTGACGAGGATGTCGAGGCGGCCGAACCGCTCGACCGCGGCGTCGACCATCGCGTGGACCTGGCCCTTGTCGGTGATGTCGGTGCGCTGGAAGTGGGCGCGCACGCCCCACTCGTCCCGCAGCCACCGGGCCGTGCCGGCGCCGGCCGTCTCGTCGATCTCGGCGACGACGACGTCCGCGCCCTCCCGCGCGAACGCCGCGGCGATGCCCCGGCCGATGCCCATGCCGGCGCCGGTGACCAGCGCGACCCGGCCTTCGAGTGCTCCCATCGGTGTTCTCCTCCTAGCGGGGCCGCGGCACCGTCCTGTCGACGAACAGCCCCTCCACCGAGACACACAGCTGCCCGTCGGCCGTCGCGATGCTGCCGACGGTGCGGATCTTGCGGCCGTCGACGGAGACGAGCCGGCCGGTGACGACGAGCGGCTCGAACAGCGGCGTCGGCCGGTGGTAGTTCGTGACGAGGTTCGCCGTCATGCCGGACTTGCCGCCCCAGGCGTTGGCGACGCCGAGCACGTGGTCGAGGATCAGCGCGGATACGCCGCCGTGCACGCATCCGGGCGGGCCCTGGTACGGCAGCGTGAGCGTGACGGTGCCCTGTACCGAGCCGTCCTCGAGGCCCTCGAGGACCAGGGGCGGCGCGATCGCGTTCTCGGGGCCGGTGACCGGGTCGTGCCGGGTGACACCCTCGCCGTTCCACATGTCGATCAGCCGCTCGGCGACGGCGGGTGCGTGCTCCTCGAGGTGGTCGGCGATGCTGTCGAGTTCCTCGGCGACGCGGTCGAGGTTGGCGTTGCCCCGGTCGGTGCGCAGCATGGCGTCGACCACGCGCCGCGCAGCGGCGGTGGCCCGGTCGACGGGTGCGTCCTGCGGCGCCGACGTCAGCACCGTGCGGTGCGCGTGGGTGGCGGCGGTGGGATGGGTGCCGGTCTTCACGAGCGGACCTCCATCGTGGCGTGGGTGAGGACGGGGGCGCCGTCGCGCTCCGGGCAGGTGGCGAGCAGCGTCAGCCGGTCGCCGTCGCGCCAGACGGCGGTCTCGAGGGTCTCGCCCGGGAACAGGGAGCCGGCGAACCGCACCGAGAAGTCCCGCACCCGGGTGGGATCGCCGTCGAGGATGCCGTCGACGACGGCCTTGCACACGATTCCGTACGACGCGAGGCCGTGCAGGATCGGCCGGTCGAAGCCGGCGGCCCGCGCGAACGCCGGATCGGCGTGCAGCGGGTTCATGTCGCCGCTGAGCCGGTACAGCAGCGCCTGCCGCGGGCTCGTCGGGGAGACGAGGACCGCGTCCGCCTCCCGATCCGGAATCGACTGGGCCGCTTCCGGTCCGGGCTCACCGCCGAAGCCGCCCTCGCCCCGGGCCCAGATCTGCATGCCGGTGGTCCACAGCGGGGCGCCCTCGGGGGTGGCGGCGGACTGCTCCAGCACGATGACCGCGGCCTTGCCCTTGTCCCACACGTGCGCCACCCGCGACGAGATGTGCGCCGTGCCGGAGATGGGGATCGGTGCGTGCACCTGCAGCGACTGCCCGCCGTGCAGGATCCGGCGCAGGTCGATGTCGATGCCGGGCAGGTTCATTCCGGCCGGCTTCAGCGCGCCGGCCGAGATCCCCTGACCGGCGACCATTGCGAACGTCGGGAGCACGCGCAGGTTCTTCTCGTACACCCAGCTCAGCTCGGCCGGGTCGAGTCCGTCGCCCCCGGCGCCGAGACCGAGGTGGTAGAGCATGACGTCGCGGTCGGTCCAGATCGCTTCGCGCACCGCGGGTTCGGCGGACAGGGCGACGTTCGGGTCGATGGGCACGGTCAGTTCTCCTCTTCGTCCGCGGAACCGGCGCCTCGTTGCGTCGATGTCATCGCCGTGCTCACTTTCCGGGTTCGGGGTCGCGGGGCAGGCCGAGCAGCCGCTCGCCGATGATGTTGAGCTGAACGTTGGTGGTGCCGCCGGCGATCGACATGCACTGCGAGTTGAGGAACATCTGCGTCGCCGACCGGCGGTGCTGCCCGCCGAGCAGGGCGCGCGGCCCGGCCCAGTCCATCGCGACCTCCCACACCTGCTGGATGTGCTCGACGCCGAGCAGCTTCGCGACCGAGGACTCGGCTCCCGGCTGGGCCCCGGCGAGGGACCGCAGCGTGGTGCGCAGGCCCATCAGACCGCCGGTCTGGGCGTCGCACAGCACCTTTCCGAGCGTGGTGGCCTGCTCGTCGTCGAGGCCGCCGGGCAGTCCGGCCGCCAGCTCGAGGAGGGCCTCACCCCCGGAGCCGAGGGACGAGTCGTGCGAGAGGGAGACGCGTTCGTTGGCGAGGGTGGTGCGGGCGAGCTTCCAGCCGTCGCCGGGCTCGCCGACGAGGCAGTCGTCGGGGACGAACACGTTGTCGATGAAGACCTCGTTGAACAGGGCCTCGCCGGTGATCTCGCGCAGCGGGCGGATGTCGAGCCCCTCGCTGCTGCGCATGTCGACGAGGAAGTACGACAGGCCCTTGTGCTTGGGCACCGAGGCGTCGGTGCGGGCGAGGCAGATGCCCCAGTGGGCGTCGCGCGCCATCGAGGTCCACACCTTCTGGCCCTGCAGCACCCATCCGCCGTCGACCTTGGTGGCCTTGGTGGTGAGCGACGCGAGGTCGGAGCCGGCGCCGGGCTCGGAGAACAGCTGGCACCAGGCGATCTCGCCCCGCAGGGACGGCGGCACGAACCGTCGCTGCTGCTCGGGGCTGCCGTGCGCGATGAGGGTCGGCACCACCCAGTTGCCGATGATCATGTCGTGCGGCGTCAGGTTCGCCGCGCGCAGCTCCTCGGCGATCACCAGCTGGGTGACGGCGTCGGCGCCCTTGCCCCAGGGTGCGGGCAGATGCGGTGCGGTGTATCCCTTCTCGGCGAGATACCGCGTGCGTTCGCCGCCGCCGAGGTCGACGGCCGGGGCGAGTTCGTCACGCACCCCGGTGCGGATCTGCTCCGCCTCCGGCGGCAGGTCGATGCCGAGGACGCGGCGGGCGCCGCGGCGGGTGAGATCGGTGACGCGCCGGCGCCAGGACGCGGTGGAGCCCAGCAGGATTCGCAGCGACTGTGCGCGACGCAGATACAGGTGCGCGTCGTGCTCCCACGTGTACCCGATGCCGCCGAGGATCTGGATGCAGTCCTTGGCCACGGCGAAGGCGGCCTCGGGGGCGGTGGCGCCGGCGACGGCGGCCGCGAGGGACGCCTCGTCGGCGTCGGCAGCGCCGGGCGTCAGCGCGCGGGCGGCGTCCCACGCGCACACGCGGGCCTGCTCCGCGAGCGTGAGCATGCGCGCCGCCCGGTGCTTGACGCCCTGGAACTGGCCGATCGGGCGGCCGAACTGGCGGCGCACGGCGGCGTAGTCGGCCGCGGTGCGCACGCACCAGTCCGCGATTCCGGACGCCTCGGCCGCGAACAGAGTGGCGGCGAGGTCGGTGACCCGCTGCGGCTCGATCCGCAGCACGTCCGCCGCGGCGAGCGCGAAACCGTCCACCACGATCTGCGAATTGCCGCGCACCACATCGTGGCTGGGCAGGTCCTCGAGCTCGAGTCCGTCCCGGCGCAGCAGCACCCAGGCCCGGTTGCCGGCGTCCTCGGCGGCGACGAGCAGCAGGTCGGCGGTGTGGCCGCCGAGCACGTACCCGGACCGGCCGGACAGCGTGGTGCCCGAGGCGCCGCGCTCCACCTGCAGCGTGCCCGGGTCGAGGGCGATGCCGGCGAGCGTGGATCCGTCCGCGAGGCCGGCGAGCTCGCCGGTCCGGCCGGCGTCGCGCAGCACGGCCGCGGTCAGCACGGTCGGCAGGAACGGGCCCGGCACCATCGACCGGCCGAGTTCCTCGGTGACGACGGCGAGTTCGACGAGGCCGCATCCGGCGCCGCCGACCTCCTCGGGAAGGTGCAGGCCGAGCACCCCGAGCTCGGCGAGCGAGCCCCAGAACGCCGGGCGGGTGTCGGTCTTGGCCTCGACGGCCTCACGCAGCACCTCGGGGGTGACGTGCCGGGCGGCCCAGCTCCGCACCGAGTCGCGCAGGTCGCGATCCTCGTCTGTCAGTCCAATGGTCATGTCGGCCTCGTGGATTCGATGGTGTGGTCAGATGCGTTCGATGACGGTGGCGGTGGACAGTGCGCCGCCCGCGCACATGGTGACCAGTGCCGTGGACCGGTCGGATCGTTCGAGCTCGTGCAGTGCGGTGGTGAGGAGCCGGGCGCCGGTCGAGCCGACCGGGTGGCCGAGGGCGATGGCGCCGCCGTTGACGTTGACCTTGGACAGGTCGGCGCCGAGCACCTGCGCCCACGACAGCACGACCGACGCGAACGCCTCGTTGATCTCGACGAGATCGATGTCGCCCAGTGTCATGCCGGCCTTGTCCAGGACGTTCCGCGTGGCGTCGATCGGGCCGTCGAGGTGGTAGTAGGGGTCCGACCCGACCATTCCCGAGGCGACGATGCGTGCGCGGGGCCGCAGGCCCAGTTCCTGTGCGCGCTGCGCGCTGGTCAGCAGGACGGCGGCGGCGCCGTCGCTGATCTGCGATGCCGACCCGGCCGTATGGATGCCGCCCTCCACGACGGGCTTCAGGGCGGCCAGCCCCTCGGCGGTGGTCTCGCGCAGGCCGCCGTCGCGGGTGACGACGGTGGTCTCCCCGGTGGGCACGCCGTCGGCGAGGACGGGCGCCTCGGTGGGCACGATCTCGCGGTCGAACCGGCCCTCGGCCCAGGCCCGGGCGGCGCGGCGCTGCGACTCGAGGCCGAAGGCGTCGGTGTCACCCCGCTTGATGCCGCGATGGGTGGCGATGCGCTCGGCCGACGTGAACTGGTCGCCCATGTCGATGGTCCAGTCGTCCGGATACGGGTTGCCGGTCTCCGGGGTGAGTGCCTGGCCGAGGAAGACACGGCTCATGGACTCGACACCGCAGCCGATGCCCGCGGAGATCTGCCCGGAGGCGATGAGGCCGGCGACGATGTGGACGGCCTGCTGGGAGGAGCCGCACGCGCAGTCGATCGATGTGGCGGCCGTGCCGTAGGGCAGGCCGGCGTGCAGCCACGCCTGCCGGGTGATGTTGTTGGACTGTTCCCCGGCCTGGGTGACACAGCCGCCGACGATCTGACCCACCTGGTCGGGGGCGAGGCCGGCGCGGTCGAGCACGGCGCGCTGTGCGGTGCCGAGCAGGGTGGCCGGGTGCAGACCGGCCAGGGCGCCCCGGCGGCGGCCGATGGGGGTGCGCGCCGCCTCGACGATGACTACCTCGGTCATGAACAAGCTCCTCGGACGTGAGTGCTGGGCTGGAAGGCAATCGGACGCGCCGACGGACGAACCGGGAACGCGTTCATTTTTGGAATGTATTCTATTCACTACGCCGAGACAATGGCCTGTCGGCGGCGAGGCTGCTCTCGCAATGAGCTACCAGTATGCATGCGCACGTCGCGCAGCCGACCGGCCCGCGCGACCGTCGCCGATAGAAGAATTCATTTCAGTACTGTGCGGGCACGGCGCCCCGGCGGGGACCGGCGCGGCCCGGCGTCAGGCGGACGGAGCGGGCCGCGCGTTCGACAGGCCCGCGAGCAGCAGCTCGCAGGCCACGCGCAGGTCCGACTCCGCATCCGGCACCGAGATCCGGCCGTTGAGACTCGACTGGATGATCCCGAACCACGCCTGCTCGAGCACCCGCACGAGCGTCGCATCCCGTTCGGTGACGTACTCGAGCCCGGCCGCGCGGTAGAGGACCTCCCGGAACCGGCGGTCGATCTTGGCGACGTCGGGGATGGCCGTGGCCTTTGCGGTGCTCGTGGACTGGATCATCGCCGCCGCCAGCAACGGCCGTCGCCGCAGCGCCCGGGTGGCCCGCACGAGAGCCTCGTAGATGGCCTCCTGCGGAGTCGAATCCGGGTTCGGGCGCTGGGTCATCCGATCGCTCATCTGCTCGATCTGGTCGACCATCACCGCCACGAACAGGTGCGTCTTGGACGGGAAGTAGCGGTACAAGGTGCCGATGGCCACGCCGGCCATCTTCGCGACCTCATGCATCTGCACCCGCTCGAGTTCCTTCTCGGTTGCCAGGCGCGCCGCCGCGTCGAGGATGCGGCCGAACCGTGCGCGCTGCTCGGCGGACGTCGGCTCCGCGGCGTCCCGCGCTTCGGCAACTCTCGGCACCGTGGTTCCTCCGTCGTCTCGTACCTGCGGCTACGCCGTGCCGCCCAGCGTCCCTCATCCTGCGTCGCGCCGGCAGAAATCTTCCGCTCAGTGGGACCTGCCCTGGACTGTGCCGCACCCCTGCGTCCGGGTTCGACGTCCACGCCCAGGCCAGATGGAGAATACCGAACCGGGCGATCCCATGTGGTTGCGCGGCACGGTGCTTACTTGCGTGTTCCGACGCGCGCAGGAAGCATCGACGCGCGCGGGAAGGACCGGCTCAGACGAGGTTGTCCTCCACCGGCAGCCCGAACACGCCCCGGCCGTACAGGGCGAGGGCACGTTCGGGATCGTTGGCGACGTGCACGCTGCCGGCATGCGCGTCGCGCCACGCCCGCTCGACGGGGTTGCCGCGGCCGAGCGAGTTGCCGCCCGCGGTCTTGAACAGCAGATCGATCGCCTCGACGGCGCGCTCGGTGCCGCGCACCTGATCGCGGCGCACCCGCAGCCGCATGCTCGTCGGCAGCGGCTCCCCGGCCACGGCCAGCTCGTACAACTCGCGGATGTTGCGGTCCGTCTGCAGGATCGCCGCGTCGATCTCGGACGCGGCGCGGGCGACGGCGACCTGCGCGAACTGGTCCTCGGCGAACCGGCCTCCACCCAGGCTCAGGCGCACCCGGTCGCGCATCGCGCTCAGGTACTGCTCGTAGCATCCGGCGACCGTCCCGATGACCGGCGCGGCAACGGCGGTGGTGAAGACCGCCGCGAACGGCAGCCTGAACAGCGGCCCCGGGTTGACCTTGTGCCCGGGGGCCCGCAGCTGCGCGAGCTCGTAGTTGCGCACCGTCCGGTGGTGCGGGACGAACGCCTTCTCCACGGTGATCTCGTTGCTCGCGGTGCCGCGCATGCCGACGACGTCCCACACGTCCTGGATCCGGTAGTCGGTGCGCGGCACGAGCACCGTCATGAAGTCCACCGGCCGGCCCTCGGCCCCGACGACGAGCGCCCCGAGCAGCGCCCAGGACGCGTGTTCGCAGCCGGAGGAGAACCGCCAGCTGCCCGACAGCTCGAAGCCGCCCTCGACCGGGACGAGCTCGCCGACCGGTGCGTACGACGACGACAGGAGCGTCGACTCGTCCTGTCCCCACACGTCGTCCTGTGCCCGCGCATCGAACAACGCCAGATGCCACGAGTGGACGCCGAGGATCGAGGCCACCCAGCCCGTCGAGCCGCAGGCACCCGAGATCGCCCGCACCACCTCGTAGAAGCGCACAGGGTTGCTCTCCAGTCCACCGTGCCGGGCGGGCTGCAGCATCCGGAACACTCCCGCGGCGGCCAGGTCCTGGACGGTCTGGTCGGGCACCCGGCGCGTTTCGTCGACGCTGCGGGCGCGCTCCGCGATGGACGGCAGCAGCTCGCGGACCTTCGTCAGCACGTCGTCGGACATCGGTGTGTCTCCTTCGCGACCCGGACGGGTCACCGTGGCAGGAACAGGCACCCCATCCTGCGGTGCCGTCCGGATACACCGCCGCAGACGGTCCCGGACAGTGGGATGCGCTCCATCCCCGGTGAGCGGGCTCACCTAGCGTCGAGCACACGGTCGCAGGCGGCCACCGTCCCCCGGCCCACCCGCGCACAGCACCGGTGCCCGAGGTGCTCCATCCGATACGACATTCCATTCGAAAGGACGGACGACAGTGAGCTCCAGCAAGTCCGACGACGTCGAAGTTCGCGAGATCGAGGCCGGTTCCGCGCCCACCCGGTTCGCCCGCGGCTGGCACTGCCTCGGCCTGTCCGAGTCCTTCAAGGACGGCAAGCCGCACTCGGTCCATGCCTTCGGCACCAAGCTCGTCGTGTTCGCCGACAGCAACGGCGACCTGAAGATCCTCGACGCGTACTGCCGGCACATGGGCGGCGACCTCAGCCAGGGCACGATCAAGGGCGACTCGGTGGCCTGCCCGTTCCACGACTGGCGCTGGGGCGGCAACGGACGTTGCACCGCAATCCCCTACGCCCGCCGCGTTCCGCCGATCGCGAAGACCCGCGCCTGGCACACGCTCGATCAGGACGGGATGCTGTTCGTCTGGAACGACCCCGAGGGCAACCCGCCGTCGGCCGACGTGACCATTCCCCGCATCGCCGGCGCGACGAGCGACGAGTGGACCGACTGGGTCTGGTACACCACCGAGGTCGACACCAACTGCCGCGAGATCATCGACAACATCGTCGACATGGCGCACTTCTTCTACGTGCACTACTCGTTCCCCACGTATTTCAAGAACATCTTCGAGGGGCACGTCGCGACGCAGATCATGCACGGTCAGGCGCGGGAGGACATGCGGCCGCACGCCGACGGCCAGCCGAAGCTCGTCGGCAGCCGCTCCGAGGCGGCGTACTTCGGACCGTCGTTCATGATCGACGACCTGCAGTACAAGTACGAGGGCTACGATATCGACTCGGTGCTGCTCAACTGCCACTACCCCGTCACCGAGAACAAGTTCGTCCTGATGTACGGGATCATCGTGAAGAAGTCGGACGCCCTCGGCGACTCGGCCGACGAGACGGCCCGCAAGTTCGGTGACTTCATCGCCCGAGGCTTCGAGCAGGACGTCGAGATCTGGAAGAACAAGACGCGCATCGAGAATCCGCTGCTGTGCGACGAGGATGGCCCGGTCTACCAGCTGCGCCGCTGGTATGAGCAGTTCTACGTGGACGCGGCCGACGTCAAGCCGGAGATGACCGAGCGGTTCGAGTTCGAGATGGACACCGCCCGCCCGGTGGCGGCGTGGATGAGGGAAGTCGAGGAGAACCTCGCCCGCACGAAGGACGCCGAGGAGGCGGCGAATCCCGATGCAGCCCCTGCAGTGCACTGAGTGCGGTGCCCGCGTTCTCGTTTCGAAGAACAGCTGGGAGCACACCTCCGTCCAATGGAACGAACAGGCCCGCGCGCGGTGCCCCGAGATGCGGGAACGGGGCGGCCGGGACGACCGCCCCGGGGCTCCGCGCCGCGGCTGCGCCCGGCTCGCCGAGACGATCACGCGGGCCGCGACCGAGGGCCGCATCACCGTCCTCGACGACACCCCGGTGCCGGGGCCGATCGTCCAGTAAATCAGCTGGAAAGGAACTTTCGTGATCAACGTCCAGCAGTACGGCCCGTGGGCCGTCATCGCCGGTGGCTCCGAGGGCGTCGGCTCCGCCTTCGCCGACGAGCTGAGCAAGGCGGGGCTGAATCTGGTGCTCATCGCCCGCAAGCCCGGCCCGCTCGAGGAGACCGCGGAGAAGGTGCGCAGCAACGGCGTCCAGGTCCGCACCCTGGCACTCGACCTGCTCTCTGCCGACGCCGTCGAGCAGATCCGGCAGGCGACCGACGACGTCGAGGTGGGCCTGCTCATCTTCAACGCCGGCGCCAACAGCTACGGCAACGAGTTCGTCACCGGCGACCTCGACGGCTTCCGTGGCGTCATCGACCTCAACATCCATCGGCAGCTCGAACTCTCGCACCTGTTCGGCGCGAAGATGAAGGAACGCGGCCGGGGCGGCATCATGCTGCTCGGTTCGCTCGCCGGCTACATGGGGGCGGAACACCAGAGCATCTACGCGGCGTCCAAGGCGTTCAGTCGCGTGTTCGCCGAAAGCCTGTGGCTCGAGCTCGCCCCGCACGGGGTACACGTCGTCGAACTCGTCCTCGGCGTGACCCGCACCCCGGCGATGATCCGCGCCGGGCTGAACTTCGACATCCCCGGCATGCTCGTCGCCGAGCCGGAGGATGTGGCCCGCGAGGGGCTCGAACACCTCACCGACGGGCCGGTGTGGGTCGCCGGCGGCAACTACGACGCGGCGGTCAAGCGCAGCGGCTTCCCGCGCGACACGCTCGTCAAGGGCGCGGCCGACGCCATGCGCAAGCTGCTCAACCGCGGCTGACTCGCTCGCATCGCAGGGCCGGCATCCGGAATCGGATGCCGGCCCTGCGACGTCCGTTCCGAGCGCGAGAAACCTCACACCGGTTCCCCGGGCTCCGTTGGTGTGAAAGTGTCGACGGGCGGGTACCTTACCCGGGATCGGGTCGGCCGGGCGGCGCACATTCCATGACAGTCGGTCCACCGTCGACTTGCTGCGCCGGCAGGCCGGCCCGATCCACCGGAGCCGACGGCCGATGCCGTTCGGACACGGCTCAACCGCGGCGGATCAGGCCGTCGGCCGGGGGGACGGACGCACCGGCGGGGTGGGCGGGACCTGGGAGCTCGGCGCCTCGTCGGTGGGCGCGGAACGCCACTGCGCACCGAGCAGGGCCCCGATGATCTTGTCCTGCACGAGGACGAGGATCAGGGTCATGACGCAGCCGTAACCGAAGATCACGACGAGCCACGGCAGGTTCGGCACGGGCGCACCGTCGGGCAGCAGAACCGACAGGTTCGTCACGAGCTGCGTCTCCACGACGCCGAGCAGCACGGCGGGGACCATGCCGGGCGGGTGCGGCCCCCCTATGCGAGTGGGTGCATTGCGAGGACGAGGAAGACCACACGCCACTCCGATGCCCATCACGAGTCCGAGCGGTACGCCGGGCAGAGCGTTCTTCACGACGAGGAACGCTTCGCCCCCGGCAACGCCGCACGTGAAGCCGAGGAACATCCCCAACAGGGCGTGCGGTGGAGCCTGCAATGCGAAGTACAGCAGGACTGGCAAAATGACCATCGGACGGTAGAGCGCGAACGGTGTCGAGGCCTGGAACGGAATCATAAAGACGGTGATCAGCACCGCGCCGAGTACAGCCTGGACCAGAATTACATTGGTCTGCACCGACATTCGATTGATTCCTTGCAAGTGATGGTTGGGCTGGGCCCGCTCGCCGCCGACATGCCGAAGTCACTTCGAGGGGCGCCCTCGAGTGGGAAGTACGGCGAACCCGAGCCGGCACTGTCGGGCGGCACGGCCGAACCGCTACAGGTCGGACCGGGAGAGTTTCAAGATCTATCTTCCCCGATCGGTGCGCAGCAAAATGCCATCTGAACTGTACTTATACGCCCATTCGCGACCCCGTTTCGCTGCCGGGTACTCGAGGGTCGGGGGGTGGCCGCAGCGACCGCCGAAACCACGATCAGTAGAAGAACCAGAAGCCCCTCCGACACCGGCTGTCACCACCCGAACCGGGCGGCCGCAACGGCGAAACGACCTGTGCGCACAGAAGAGCGCGGCCAGGATCCCCAGCGCATTGAAGGTGAGAAGCACACCATTCGATCTCCCTGTCTCGGTGGGCGCGTCAGGCACATCCGCCGTCTCGTCGTCCAGCTGTGCCTACACCAGGGGGCAGGCAGCGCCGCGGTGCGCACACGTCGTAGGCCAGCAAAGCCCGGGGCGATGTGGGGGCAACTTCATCGGCGCGCCGCCCGTACCGGGTTCCACGGGTACGGTCGCCAGCGGCACGGCGACGCCTGGACACTGCGTGTTCGGCTGTCCGCCCTGTGCAGGGAGGGGCTCGTCGAGTACTCGGTGTCGTCTCGATTGCTCGCTGTCGTCGCCGGCTGCCAGGAGGTACAAACGGACCGGATCGAGACGGAAGGGAACGCGCCGTGACCACGCACGACGTTCGGGCACTGGTCGCCCGGTGGCGTGCTCTACCGGAGAACGAAAAGGTCTATCGGCGGCGCGCCGCCGTGGTCGATCACGTGATCCACAGCATGGCGATGGAAGGTGAGCCGGTCTCCGACCGGTGGATCGAGCAGGCACGGCAGCGCCAGCGGGTAGTGCTGGGCTCGCACTGATCGTGCACGCACGGATCCGCGCAGCAGCGGCGACCGGCGGGTGAGCCGGCGGAGCCGGTCGATACCGGCAACCCCCGCCAGTTCGAGACGGTTTTCGGGACCAAAACCCACCACCAGGTCGCCGATCTGATCGCCGAGCCGCTACGCTTGCTGCTCGACGAGCTGGCCTCCGGTCACGTCACCGACGAGGCAATGGACGTGGACCTGCTCCGCGAGTTCCATCGCCGGATCCTGATCGACGTGACGCCCGACATCGCCGACAGGTGGAGCAGGAAGCCGGTCCGGGTGGGAGACCACTATCGCCGGAACACATTCATATGGACCGGGAGATGCGGGAGATGTTTCACAGCTTCACCGGCCGGCTCGACTACTGCGCCGGCGACGTCGAGCGTCAACTCGAGGCCCTCGCCTACCTGGAAGCTCAGGCGCTGCCCGCGCATCCGTTCGAGGACTTCAACGGCCGAGCGGTCCGGGTGATGGTCGCCGAAGCGATGCGGCGTCTGGACTTTCCGGTCTCGAGCTCAGCGTCGAACGGGACACCGCCGAGCATGCCCGGAAGCCCTCACCCGATTCCCACCACCCCCTGGGACTTACCCCAGGGTACCGCCCGTGAGCACGGTCGAACATGCTGAACAAGCACGCCCAGCAGGGTTCCGAGCGAGTACGAACGCGGCTGTGCTGCGGACTGGGCCGAATACCTCGACCAAGCGGAGAAAGCGCGTACCGAGTGCGCAGACCCGCGGCGGCGGTGCCGAACCGAAGGCCCGGCCCGCCGCGACGCAAGGCTGCATGCATGGCGTGCATGCAGTGCATGCACCTCTCCGCCAGCCCGTTCGATTCATCCCGTCGGGACACCGCCACCCTCCCTGGTACGTGGATGATGCAGTTCCGTCACCGGATGCACCGACTGGAGGCCGGGCGCGGAAGACGAGAAGGGCCGGCTCGTACTGTGCAACCCCTGCAAGGCGCAGTCCGAACTGGCCGCCCTGCAGTGTCGCACGCTCGGTCGAGAGCGGCCCGAAATCGAACCGAGAAACCCCGCCGGAGAGAGTTTGGGGGGCAACTCCGGCGGGGCCTCGTGTCACCGTGCAGGGGGATGACGGTGACGTCCCAAACCCTACCGAACAGACACCGGCGTTGCGAGGTTCCCTGCCCGCCCCTGTCCGCTACCGGTGACCCCGGGAGTCGAACCATCACGCCCGCGCGACGCTGCCGCTCGTTCTGTCAGGCCCCGAGTTCGTGTTCGCGGTCGCGACCAGAAGGACCGTTGATGTTCGATACCGCAGATGCGGCGCCCGCGGCCTGGTTCGTGAAGCAGCATCGATCAGGACCCGAGGGAGAGGTGTCGCCGGTGCACTCATGATTGTCCATGATTGATAATTCCGGTTATCCATCAATCACGCTGGGAAGCAATGCGTTCCGGTCGGCAGCCGGCGTGTGATTCACCGCCCAACCGCGCGGTTCCTGCCGGAAACATCCTACGAACGCGAGCTGCTCCTATGCCTGTCGACAGACATCGCGACGGACCTTGGGCCCGGCAGAACCGCGTCAGGGCCGTCGGTGTTAGGGACGTGCTTCGGATAGCAGGGTTCTGCCGATCGGATAGCGCGAGTATGAGCTTCGGGTAGCGGTGCCGGTGCCTGTGTGTTCGTTTCGGTTTTGCGCGTGGCAATCGGCTGCGCGTAAAGCCGAACAGGAGGCACGGGTGACTGATTACCGAGTGGTGATGTCGCTACTGCTGCAGGACAGGTCCTACCGGGACATCGAGGCGATCGCGGGGTGCTCTCACCGCACGATCGCCAAAGCGAAGAAGGTCTGCCACGACCAGGGGTTGACCGCCACGAGCCAGGTCGAGGCCCTGAGCACCGAGGAGATCGACGGGTTGTTCGCCGATGGACGAAAGACGCCCTCGGGCGAGTTCGTCGCCTTCGATGTCGCCGCGATGGTCAAGAAGCGCTCGGGTAAGAAGAAACTGCCGCTGCGAGTGTTGTGGGCGAACTACCTCGATACCGACGGCGCGCCGGGCCAACGGCACTACAGCTACCAGCGGTTCTGCCAGATCATCGGCGAGTACGTCGAGGTCAACGAGCTCACGATGCGGATCGCCCACGTGCCCGGGCACACGATGCAGGTCGACTGGGCAGGCACAGCGATGGCGATCTTCGACCCCGTCACCGGCAGCCGAACCCGGGTGTCGGTATTCGTGGCGTCCCTGCCGTACTCGGGGATGGTCTTCGCCTGCGGATGCCTGGACGAAAAGATGCCGAACTGGCTCGATGCCCACCTTCAGGCCTTCGAGTACTTCGGCGGCGTGACCCAGGTGGTCATCCCGGACAACGCCTCCACGGCGTCGAACCAGATCGCCCGTGGCGACCGGGCCCGCGAGGTCAACCGCGAGTACCGGGATTTCCTCGAGTACCACCGCACTGCCGCGGTGCCGACCAGGCCGGTGCGCCCGACGGACAAGGGTCATGTCGAATCCGGGGTGAAGGTCGTGACGAACTGGGTAATCGGCCGACTCGCCGACCGTCGCTTCGCCAGCCTCGACGACCTGAGCGAGGCGATCGCCCTCGAGGTCGATGCGATCAACGACCGGATCCCGTTCCGCGGCCGGAGGGCCAGCCGCCGGGAGTTGTTCGCCGAGCACGAGAAATCAGAACTGATCGCCCTGCCCCACGTGCGGTGGCAGCCGGTGACGTGGAAGAAGTCCAAAGTCAATCGCGACTATCACGTGGAGATCGCCACGGTGAAGTACTCGGTGCCCCACACCTTAGTCGGCCAGCACGTCGATGTGAAGATCACCGGCCAGACCCTGACGATCATGTGCGGCGGCGAGGTCATCGCCTGCCACACAGTCTCCGGGCGGCGGCACTCATTCGTGACTGATCCGGACCATGTGCCCGCCCAGCACCTGCAGTCCGCGGACCTGTGGTCGCGGGCCTACTTCGTGCGCCAGGCCCATAAGGTCCCGAACACCGTCGCCGCGATCGGTGAGGTGCTCGATCGCCAGCGCATCGAAGCTCAAGGCTACCGGTCGTGCCAGAACATCCTCGCCCTGGCACGGGGCGAGAACAAGCAGTTGCTCGAACGCGCCTGCGGGCAGCTGATCTCCGAGACCTCACGCCGGGCGATCAGCTACACCGCGGTCAAACAGCACCTCGCGGTTCTGCGGGCCCAAGCCGCCGCCCGGCCCACCACCACGACCGCGGCGCCGGCGACCACGATACCGCTGGAGCCGCCGCCAGGGCGGCGAGACACAACCGGGGCGCATCTGGCCGGGCCCGAGCAGTTCAGCCTCGCCGCCCTGACCGGGCGCCCGAGCATCGGCACCTCGAGCCGCGAGGAACTGCAGTGATCGATCGCCACCTCACCGACGCCGACATGCCGCTGTTCACCCAGCTGCGGATGACCGCGTTCGGACAGACCGTCATCGACCTTGCCAACGACCCCGCCTGCGACGAGTGGACCTTCTCCCAGAAAATATTCCACGCCCTGGACAAAGAGATCACGGCCAGGCAGGAACGCCGGACCCAGAAACTACTCAAGGCCTCCAGATCGCCAAACCCCGATGCCTGCGTAGAAGAGATCCGCTACCTGCCTGACCGCAACATCAACCGCGAGCTGATCGCACGACTTTCCAGCTGTCAATGGATCGACTCGACCCGCAATCTAGTAGACTGTCGCCGCTAAGTCTTGGGATATAGGTGGCGGAGTTTGATGCGGGCGTCGTCGGTGGTGAAGTGCCACTGGACCTGGCGTTGATCGGCATTGGTCTGCCGTTGCCAGGCAGCGAGTTCGGCGCCCAGTGTCTCGAGGTCCTCGATGCGCCGGTCCAGGCACTGGCGGGTCAGCACCGAGAGCTCGATCTCGGCGATGTTGAGCCACGAGCCGTGTTTGGGGGTGTGGTGGATCTCGAGCCGCTGTGCGAGCGCGAACGCCTCGGCCGGCTCGAAGGCCTCGTAGAGCGATCCGATGCCGTGAGTATTGAGATTGTCCATCACCAGCACCACCGTCTCCGCGTCCGGGTAGTCCACGCACAATAGCTCTTTGACCTGCCGAGCCCAGTCGACCTTGGTGCGCCGGGGCTGGGCATCGACACGCCGCCAGCCGGCCAGAGGCTCGACCCAGCAGAAGATCGAACAGGTCCCGTGCCGCACATACTCGGAGTCCTCCTTCAGATCGCGCCCCGGGCCTGCCGGGATCGGCTCACGCACGTGAGCGAGGAGCTGGTAGGGCTTCTCGTCCATACACACCACCGGGTGAGAGGGGTCGTGGGGGCGGGCGTAGACCGACAGGACATCCTCCATCCGAGCGGCGAACTCCGCGTTCGCTTTTGGTGGGATGGTCCAACACTTCTTCAGGTGAGGACGAAGTTTCGTTTTTTTAAGATCCGGCCGATGGTCGAGTGGTCCAGGTCGGGGATGCCCTCGACCAGGGCGACGTGCTTCTCCAGCAGTCGCAGCGACCACCGGGCATGACCCTCGGGCGGCTTCGAGCAGGCCAACGCAATCAACCTGGCCTCGATCTCGCCGGTGATCTGCGACGGCACCGGCGGGAGGTCACGCTGTTTGCGCCCGATCGTGGCCTCCACGTCCCGACCGGTCTCAGCGAACCGCTTGGCCACCAGTCGCACCGTCTCACCCGAGACTCCCAACCGGGCTGCGATCACCTTCCTCTCATCCACCACCCCGGCCGAGGTGTCCAGCGCCAGCAACACCCGGGCCCGTCGGATCATCGAGGCCGGATGCACCCCGGTGGTGGTCAATCGTTCCAAGAACTCACGATCAGCCGAGCTCAACGTCACCGGACGCTTCTTCTGTGAAGGCATGACAACAGTCCTGACCGGCAGAGGGGAAGGGGAAGTCTGCCGCCCCAACCCTAACGAAACAGGACAGAATTAAGCAGCGACACGCTACTAGTGCTGCATCACGCAACGTTTGCCCTGTCTACGATGTGGCGTAGCTGCCGATCCTCGGCGTGCTTGTTGCGCCAGATGATGTAGCGGCGAATCATCGACGCCTGCTCGCGGTGACTGCCGTGGTCGGTGCCGTCGAGCGCGAAGTACCGCAACGCGGTGAACTGCGCCTCGATCCGGTTGAGCCACGAACTGTTCGTCGGCGTGTATACGATCTCGACGTTGTTCGCCTCAGCCCACTCGGCGACCCGCCGACACTTCTTCGTCGTCAGATGCGGGGAGAAGTTGTCACACACGATCGCAACACGGACATCGGCTGGATACAAGCTGCGCAGGTACCGGCAGAACTCGAGGAACTTCGTGCGGTTCTTCGTCGTCTTGACGTGCCCGTAGAGCCGATCGCGGCCCAGGTCGTAGGCGGCGAACAGATGCCGCACCCCGTGCGGGCGGGTATAGGTCGCCCGCCGGCGACGTCGCGGCTCCCGGTCCGGATCCTTGTGCTTGCCGCCACGCTCGGCCCACTGCCGACCTGGATGCGGCTGCAAGTTCAAGGGCCCGAACTCGTCGAGACAGAAAATCACTTGCGGCTCATCAGGATCGGGCACAACCTCACCGTCGGCGATCGCGTACAGAAGCTCGACGCGGGCCTTCTTGACGGCGTAGTCCGGGTCCTTGGACCGTTTGAAGGTTTTCACTTTTGAAAGGAGACACCCTCCTCGCGGAGCAGCACGCGCAGAGTTTCGTGGCTGATGTCGTCGACCACCCCCTCGGCGACCAGGAACTCGGCGAGTTTGGTCAGGCTCCAGGTCGAGAACGGCAGATCGTGCTCGACGGGGGTGGACTTGGCGATCTTCTTGATCTCCCGGCGTTCGGGGAGGGTGAATTTCTTCGGCCGGCCGCCGGCGTATTTCGGATACAGCGAGTCGAACCCGTCGGTGTTGAAGTTGTGGATCACGTCGCGCACGCGATCGGCGCTGGTGAAGCTCACCTCGGCGATCTTCGGCACCGGCATGCCTTGGGCGGAGAGCAGGATCATCTGGGCGCGGCGCCAGGTCACCACCGACCCGCTGCCGCGCCGGATGATCCGCACCAGCCTCTTGCCTTCGTCGTCGTCGAGTTCTCGCACTCGTACTCGTTCTGCCACCTCTCCAGGCTGACCGATGCCGTGGCCGACGCACCGCAACCGGTCGGCGTGTCGACCGCAACGGGGCAAAGGTTCACGGGTGCGGCACTAGTCGTCCTCGGCCAGTCCAGCGTGGGCAAGACCTACCTCGCCCAGGCGCTGCTCAACGCTGCGTGCCGAAAGTACTACACCGCGAGATTCTTCCGACTCGACGACCTGGCCAACCGCCTCGCCGTGCTGGAACCGACCTCGCAGCGACGGCTGGACTTCCTCACCGACCTGCACAACTGCGACCTGCTGGTCCTCGACGACTTCCTGACCACCCCGGTGGCCCCGCACACCGCGGCCGAACTGCTCAACATCCTGGCCGCCCGGGAAGGCCGCGGCTCCACTCTGGTGACCTCCCAGTTCGATCCGCCTGACTGGTACAAGTCACTCCAGGACGCGGTCATTGCCGAATCGATCCTCAACCGGATCGTCGCCGGTGCCGAGATCGTCGCCCTCGACGGACCCAATACGAGACGACACCTCGCCACGGCGACACCGTAGCGACCCAGCGGTCGGACGGGCAGGCACCGCTATCCGGTACCCGTCCGACCGCTACCCGATCACCAGAACCGCGCTACTCAAACACGTCCCAAACAGACCCGTTCGGCGAACTCGGACTGCAGAACCCGTGGTCGCGGTGTCGAACCACATTTGCGCATCCATGGCACAAGTCAACACGTCGGCTTCCTCGGTGGGAAGTAGGGCGATCACCTCTCCCGTGATCCCGAGACCGTGTCGAGCGGCGCCATCACGCTTGACGAAGATGCGCCCCGCGCCAGTTCGTCAACAAAGCGCCCGCCCCGAACACGATCGACGTCTAGAATTCAATAAGGCAATCTCCTCGTCATAGACGACCAGCTGGTCTTCTACACAGCACGAGAAGCCAACCGACCCGGTCAGCTCTGCAACCGGACGCGCCCCCAGATTCGACATGCTCGACGGTACCTACGACATGCCGGGCGGCGGGCGCACGGGACGAGCCATCGAGGAGCCGCCGGCCACGACACGGATACCAGAGGAGGATCCCGATGTCAGTGCACGCCCGGCCGAAGATGGCCACTGAAATCCCGGCATCCATCACGACCCCCGACGCGGTGGAAACGCGTCTGGGAACGCTGCGCTTCTTCGACGGCCTGCCCGACGAGGCGACCGTGCAGACGGTCTACGACAACCTTGACTTCCAGCGCGCGGTGCAAGCGTTCCTCCTGGCCATGCCGTGCGCGCCACACCACGCGTTGCGCGCGGGCTTCCGGACGTTCGGCCCCGACAACCGAACGGTACTCATCGCCGAGACGCTGCTGGATTCCCGCACATTGCTGCATGGGGCGAACACGGAGACGATCTACAACTTAGGCTGGCTCGACACGCACGGAGGCCCGCTGGTGATCGAGGTGCCGCCGCGCGTACTCGGCTTTGTCAACGACTTCTGGGGCCGCTTCGTCGTCGATATCGGCAACGCCGGTCCCGACAAGGGCCAAGGCGGGAATTACCTGCTGCTGCCCCCGGACTACACCGGCGACATTCCCGAGGGCTACTTCGTCCTGCGCTCTCGCACCTACGGCAATCTGCTGACCTTTCGCGGCTTCATCGTCGACGGTGACCTGCGGCCCGCAGTCGAGAACACGAAACGACACTACCGCGCCTACCCGCTGGCCGAAGCGGCAGAACCGCCCGCAACGACCTTCGTCAACATCTCCGGTGAGGCATTCACCGTCATCCACCCCACCGACGCATCCTTCTACGAGGCGCTCGCTGAGGTTGTTCACGAAGAGCCGTTGGACGCGATCGACCCCGAGACGCGTGGGCTGCTCGCGGCCATCGGCATCCGCAAGGATCAGCCATTCGCGCCCGACCCGCGCATGCGGCGGATCCTGACCGAGGCCGCGTCCGTCGGCAACGCCACCGCCCGCACGCTGGCTTTCAGCACGCGGAATGAGGAGGGCTACTACTATCCGAACAGCGCTTGGCAGATCGGCTGGATCGGCGACTACGAGTTCTCGCCGGGTGGCGTGCTGGATATCGACGCGCGGACGTATCTCTTCTACCTCGGCTGGGGGATCAGTCCCTCGATGACGATCAAGATGGTCGGCATCGGCTCCCAGTACGCATGGAGCTGTCGCGACGGTGCTGGCCACTACCTTGACGGCGGTAAAGCCTACCGTCTTCACCTGCCGCCGGACGTCCCGGCCAAGGACTTCTGGTCGGCGATCGTCTATGACCCGCAGACGCGCTCGCTGTTGCAGACCGACCAGCAGTTCCCCAGTCTGAGCAGCCAGAAGCCAGACATCGCCGTCAATCCCGACGGCTCGGTCGACATCTCCTTCGGCCCCGAGCCACCGGCCGGCGGCAAGGAGCCGAACTGGATCCAGACCATCCCAGGCAAGGGCTGGTGGATCATCCTGCGGATCTACGGCCCGCTCGAACCGTGGTTCGACCAGACCTGGCGACCGGGCGAGATCGAGATGATGTAGTAAGACAGAGCGCAAAGAAATCTGACGCGAGCTGCCCGGAACAGCTCGAATATTCGGCTTGGGACCGAACGCGGGGCAAGAAAGTTGCAGCTCACCAAAGAAACCGATGGCGACCAAAACACCGGCAAGCTGAAGCGAAGATCTCAATCGGAGGCACCTGATGAGCACATACAAAATGGTCACCGACATCCCCCCGTCCATCACCACACCGAACAGTGTCGAGACCCGACTAGGTACGTTGCGGTTCTTCGACGGCCTGCCCGACGAGGCGACCGTGCAGACGGTCTACGACAACCTTGACTTCCAACGCGCCGTGCAGGCGTTCCTCACGGCCCTTCCGGCGGCGTCACTCTCCGCGACGCGCGCGGGCATCCGCACCTTCGGCCCCGACAACCAGACGATGCTGATCACCGAGTCGCTGATGGACTCGCACACGCTGCTCCTCACCGCCAACACGGAAACCATCTACACCATCGGCTGGCTCGACACGAAGGCAGGCCCGCTGGTGATCGAGGTGCCGCCGCGGGCGCTCGGCATGATCGACGACTTCTGGCAGCGCTACGTCGGTGATGTGGGCAACGCCGGTCCGGACCGAGGCCAGGGCGGCAAGTACCTGCTCCTCCCCCCGGACTACTCCGGCGACGTGCCGGCGGGCTACTTCGTCCTGCGTTCCCGTACCTACGGCAACCTGCTCGGTGTCCGCGCGTTCATTGTCGGCGGCGGCGACGTGCGAGCGGCGGCGGACAGCGTCAAGAGTCAACTCCGCATCTATCCGCTGGCCGAGGCGGCGGATCCGCCCGCAACGAGCTTCGTCAACATCTCCGGGGCCTTGTTCAACACCATCCACGCCAACGACGTGACGTTCTTCGACGAGGTCGTGCCAGTCGTTCAGGAGGAGCCCCTCGAAGCCACCGACCCGGAGGTTCGCGGGCTGCTCGCCGCGATCGGTATCCGGAAGGGCACACCCTTCGCGCCGGACGACCGGATGAGGAGCATCCTGGCCGAGGGCGCTGCCGTCGGCAACGCGACCGCCCGGGCTCTCGTCTTCAGCGCGCGGAACCAGGACGCCTACCACTACCCGGACAGCGCCTGGCAGCTTGTCTGGATCGGCAACGACTACCAGTTCTCGCCGGGCGGTGTCCTCGACCTCGACGCGCGAGCGCTGTTCTACTACATGGGGCTCGGCATCAGCCCGGCGATGGCGGTGAAGATGGTCGGCATCGGCTCGCAGTACGGCATGGCCTATCACGATGGGGCCGGGCAATACCTCAATGGCGGGAAGAGTTACCGGCTTCGCCTGCCGGGACCGATCCCGGCCAAGGACTTCTGGTCGATCGTCGTCTACGACCCACAGACCCGAACAATGTTGCAGACCGACCAGCAGTTCCCCAGCCTGAGCAGCCAGAAGCCCGACATCGCGGTCAACCCCGACGCGGCGGTGGACATCTACTTCGGCCCCGAGGCCCCGGCCGGCCAGGAGGCGAACTGGATCCAGACCATCCCCGGCAAGGGCTGGTTCGTCGCCCTGCGCCTCTACGGCCCGCTCGAGCCGTGGTTCGACAAGGCCTGGCGGCCCGGAGAGATCGAGCTGGTGTCGTAACCGCGCGCCAAGGGCGGCGGGGCCGACGGTCACTTCCTCGGGCTTCGCCGGGCGCGAGCGCATGCCGTCCCTTTCACCGAATCAACTGGGTCAGTGCCACACGGCACCATCTGGGAGAATGTAGGCGTGCACGAAGGGAAACTCGACCGGTTCGACCGCGAACCAAGGTTGCTCGCGGATGTGCGACGACGACTGCGTCGGTCCCTCGGACCGGATGTCCGGTTGCCGACCACCGGGGCGGGAGTCGGCAGAGACGAGCGGACGATCACAACCCATCGAGCACGGTGAGCAGTTCCTTGAGCAGCGCATCGGCGCGGGCTTCGATCTCGTCGAAGACATCGGTGAGACCGTCCAGGCTGTCGCGGGCCTGGCGGCGGGCGGCAACACCCCGTTCGTAGTAGTGCGGATCAAGATTGACCTCGGTGTCAAGCCGGACGTGCGGGTCATCGTCCCGGTCCCCCGGCTTGCGTAGGGGTAGTGGGGTGCCGGGGCCCGGCCGGCCAGGTGGTCGCGGACCAGCGCGGCGATGGACTGCGCGGTCATCGGTTGCGGCATCAGTGGCAGATGGCCCCAGCGGTCGATCGTGGACAGCAGGGGTTGCCGGGCCTGCCGGTCGGTGAGCCCGCCGTGCTCGACCTCGATCGGTTCGGTCAGGTGCTGGGCGAGAAGGTCGGTGTTCGGGTACCGATCGAGGAACGCCAGGATCTCCGCCCACCTGCGATACACCGCCATCGCCGGACTCTCACCGGTGCCGGACTCCGGGGGCAGACAGAATCGTTCCCCGCCGTCGGTGGTGGCGACGAGGACACCGGCGTCGACGGTGATGTCGCCACGGCGCAGTCGGGCCAGCTGCGCGAACGGCATCCCGGTTGCCGCGAGTGTCAACAGGAGGGCGTCGCGGCGGCCGAACAGCCCGCCGGGCCAGCCAATGACCGGCAGCTCGGCGGCTTTGTGCAGTAGAAGCGGGGCGAGCCGGTCGAGCCGGATGGCGCGGGCGGTGTCGAGGCGGCGGCGGACGGTCTCGCTGCGGCCGGGCGGCGGGTGGCCGTGGCGGGTGTGGACGGTGTTGATCGCCGACACCCGGCGACGCTGGGTGGTGGGCGCGGCCGGGTGCTCGTGGAGGAACAGCGCGAGCGCCTCCGGACTGGCGGGGATGGGGTGCTGGTCGGTGGCGGTGCACCAGTCGGCGAACAGCGCCCAGTCGTGCCGGTACCGAGCGGGTATTGCCGGCTCGGACAGGGACTCCTGACGAGTGTCGTTGTACTCCCTCGCGGTGCTCATCGCGCTACAAGCCCAAGTCGATGACAGCGTTGCCCAAGAGGGGGGCGTGTTCGCGGGCGTAGACCTCGGGGCTTCCCCCCGGCGTGTGGACACCAGTTCCTATGCGGCGGTGGCCAGCGTAGCCGACCGCTGTTCGTGCTCGATCGGGCAGATCTGGCCGAGAGTGGAGTGCCTCCTTCTGGTGTTGTAGCGCGTGATCCAACGGAACACCGCGGCCCGCGCGTCACCCGCATTGTTCCAGCGCTTTCTGCCCTGGAGTGTCTCCCGTTTCAACGTCGCGTTGAACGATTCGGCGGCGGCGTTGTCCGCGCTCGTTCCGACCGCACCACGCGATCTGGTGACACCCAACTCACGGCACACGTCGGCGAACTCCGCCGAGGCGTACTGAGCGCCGTTGTCGGAGTGAAAGACAGCACCGTCGAGACCGGCGGCACCGCGCACAGAAGCGGCGGCCCGCAGTGCGTCGGTGACCAGCCCGGTACGCATGTGGTCGGCGATCGACCACCCCGCCAGCCGTTTCGAATGCAGATCCAACACCGTTGCCAGATAAAGGAAGTCACCATCACCGATCGGCAGATACGTGATGTCGCCGACGTACCGAGTGTTCGGTGCGCTCGCGGTGAAATCCCGCTGGATCAGGTCCGGCACCGGGGTCGCGGACGGCTCGGGGACGGTGGTGCGCACCGTTTTGCGTAGATGCACGCCGACGATCCCATGCTCGCGCATCAGCCGTTCCACCCGCTTGTGATTGACGACCACCCCGTCCGCGTGGAGCTCGGCGGTCACCCGTGGGGACCCGTAGGTGCCGTCGGAGTCGGCGTGGATCCCACGGATCCGCACGGCCAACTCCTCGTCGGCGCGGGCGCGTTCGGCGCGGGCCGCAGCTGCGGCCCGCCATCGGTAGAAACCGGAACGGGACACCTCGAGGATCTGGCACAGCCACTTCACCGAAACGGTGTCGCGGTGGTCGTCGACGAACTGAAAGCGGCTCACCAGTTCGTCTCGCCCGCGAAATACTTCGCGGCCTTGCGCAGGATCTCCCGTTCGGTCTCGAGTTTCCGGATCTGGGCCTTGAGCTGCCTGTTTTCCTCCTCCAGCACGGACTCGGACGATACCTCGCCAGCAGGCGCCGGCTTCCGGGCCCGCTCGACGGTCCCGGACGCACCGCGGCGTTTGCGTTCGGCGCGGACCCAGTTGCGCAGGGTTTCCCGGCTGATCCCCAGGTCCTTGCCGATGCCCTCGAAGGTGTGGCTCGGATCGGACAGGTACAGCGCGACGGCATCTGCCTTGAACTCCGCCGAGTATGCCTTCATCACCATCAGTGACATCTCTTCCTCTGGATCCTCACGACCCAGTGTTCAGGATGTCCACACTCAAGGGGGAGCCCCCCTCGAGCATGGCGGGGGTGGTGTGCCCGGTCTGGCGCATGATCGCGTGTGCGGAGGCGCCGTTGCGGAAGGCCTGGGTGACGAACCCGGCGCGCAGCGAGTGCCCACCGAGCTGGGCAACGATCTCGGGGTCGTAGCCCGCCTGTTCGGCGCGGCGGCGGATGGCCTGGTGCACCGCCGCCCCCGACAACGCGGTGGTGGAGAGGTGGCCGTTGCGGCGGATCGCGCGCAGTAACGGCGCACCCGAGGTGGCGCGGGGGCGGGTGCCGCGGCACACGTGCGCCGCGAACGGCTCCGGGTTGCGGAGCAGCCGGATCACGGCGGGCCGGCCGCCGGTGTCGTACGCGGCGACGACCTGCGCCCACCGCATCCACGCGCACGGCGGGCAACTGGTGTGGCTGTGGGTGAACGGCAGGGCCCGGACGACGCCGCGGCCCTCCTGATCGGTCTTGGACTTCCGCAGCCGGATGTGCAGGCCGTCGAGCCGGTGCAGGGCGACGTCGCTGCACGTGAGGGCGACGAGTTCGCTGCGGCGGAACGCCCCGGCGAATCCGAGCAGCAGGATCGCGGTGTCGCGGCGTTCGACCACCTCGTCCGCCCAGCCCTGGCAGTTCGCCCGGGCCTTGTCGACGATCGCCACGATGGGGCTTCCCCCCGGCGTGTGGACACCAGTTCCTATGCGGCGGTGGCCAGCGTAGCCGACCGCTGTTCGTGCTCGATCGGGCAGATCTGGCCGAGAGTGGAGTGCCTCCTTCTGGTGTTGTAGCGCGTGATCCAACGGAACACCGCGGCCCGCGCGTCACCCGCATTGTTCCAGCGCTTTCTGCCCTGGAGTGTCTCCCGTTTCAACGTCGCGTTGAACGATTCGGCGGCGGCGTTGTCCGCGCTCGTTCCGACCGCACCACGCGATCTGGTGACACCCAACTCACGGCACACGTCGGCGAACTCCGCCGAGGCGTACTGAGCGCCGTTGTCGGAGTGAAAGACAGCACCGTCGAGACCGGCGGCACCGCGCACAGAAGCGGCGGCCCGCAGTGCGTCGGTGACCAGCCCGGTACGCATGTGGTCGGCGATCGACCACCCCGCCAGCCGTTTCGAATGCAGATCCAACACCGTTGCCAGATAAAGGAAGTCACCATCACCGATCGGCAGATACGTGATGTCGCCGACGTACCGAGTGTTCGGTGCGCTCGCGGTGAAATCCCGCTGGATCAGGTCCGGCACCGGGGTCGCGGACGGCTCGGGGACGGTGGTGCGCACCGTTTTGCGTAGATGCACGCCGACGATCCCATGCTCGCGCATCAGCCGTTCCACCCGCTTGTGATTGACGACCACCCCGTCCGCGTGGAGCTCGGCGGTCACCCGTGGGGACCCGTAGGTGCCGTCGGAGTCGGCGTGGATCCCACGGATCCGCACGGCCAACTCCTCGTCGGCGCGGGCGCGTTCGGCGCGGGCCGCAGCTGCGGCCCGCCATCGGTAGAAACCGGAACGGGACACCTCGAGGATCTGGCACAGCCACTTCACCGAAACGGTGTCGCGGTGGTCGTCGACGAACTGAAAGCGGCTCACCAGTTCGTCTCGCCCGCGAAATACTTCGCGGCCTTGCGCAGGATCTCCCGTTCGGTCTCGAGTTTCCGGATCTGGGCCTTGAGCTGCCTGTTTTCCTCCTCCAGCACGGACTCGGACGATACCTCGCCAGCAGGCGCCGGCTTCCGGGCCCGCTCGACGGTCCCGGACGCACCGCGGCGTTTGCGTTCGGCGCGGACCCAGTTGCGCAGGGTTTCCCGGCTGATCCCCAGGTCCTTGCCGATGCCCTCGAAGGTGTGGCTCGGATCGGACAGGTACAGCGCGACGGCATCTGCCTTGAACTCCGCCGAGTATGCCTTCATCACCATCAGTGACATCTCTTCCTCTGGATCCTCACGACCCAGTGTTCAGGATGTCCACACTCAAGGGGGAGCCCCCGATGTCGGCGGTGAGCAGCGGCGCCCGCGGAGCACGGGGCCGGTCCCCGGCGGTGGCGTAGCCGCGGCGGATCCCGGACATCGTCGCTTTCACCAGGTCGTCGACGGTGGGGCTGGGGTGTCCGGTCTGGCGGTGGTGGTGGGCGATGGCGGCGAGGCGGTGCGCCAGGGTGGCCGGGGCGTAGGCCCGCTCCCCCGCCTCGGTGACGGTGTCGGCGCACGCCACGAGGTAGGCGGCGACGGTGACCGGATGCGCCGGCAGCGCGGTGTGTCCTTCGCGCGCGCACCAGGTGGTGAAGGCCCGCCACGCGGAGGCGTAGGTGCGGCGGGTGCCGGCGGCCCGCGCCGACGCCACCGACTCCGCGATCCGCGCCGCCGTATCGGGCGCGAGGTCCGGCAGTGCGGGCCCCGGCGGGGTCCCAGGCAGCGCGAGCGGCGCGTCGTCGGCCGGTTTCGTCTCCGTGTCCACGGTCGGGCACGGTACCGGGCGGCGCCGACACCGTCCCGGCGACCGAAAACACGCCCACCACGGGGTTCGCGAAGATAGCTGCGTAAATGGGAATTTTCATGCCCCACAATATTCAGCGGTCGAAGCGTCGGACGAGGGCCGCCATCCTCTTCTGCCCCGACAGGATTCCAACACGTTCGGGTGACGGACGGTTCCGTACGAGCGAGTCGCTGTCGTGAGACCGGTCGACACCCACGAAACTCGATGTCGTGGCAGCGGTGAGTCTACCGACGCCAGCAGGTCTACCCCTACGACCGCGACACACCACTCGACCGGGAGCTACGGCATGTGACTGATCCATATTGAACTGTTCGCCACCCTCGACCTCGTTGGACAGGCACCCGCGGCCCCGACGAAGACCCGGAAGGATTCGACTTCGGCGGATGGCAGGCACCCCTTCTCGACGAGGTCACCGGCGAGCAGATCGGGGCCGCCTACGAAGGCACCGACGCCCTGTTGCTCAGCCGCTGGACCTACGACATCTTCGCCGCCTACTGGCCGCACCAGGGCGGCGGCGTGGACAACGCGATCGCCACCCTCTTCAACCGCGCCCCCACGTACGTGCGCACCAGCTCGTCGGGCGCCTGGGCGGCGGTGGCGGACAACACCCGGACAGGTTGCGCCGCAACTGAACCGGCCCACAACCGCGGGCCGCGCCGTCGGCGGCGACCTCGAACATGCGCATCGCCCACCGCTGCGGCAATGCGCGCACCACCCGCCACCCCGCCGCGTAACCGAGATCGACTGCTCGGACCGTCGGATTCATCGCCCACCTCCGGCCGCCGCCGAATCTCGCACGCTGTCCCGCACAGATCCCCACGTGAGTAGACAACACGCTCCTCGACGTGTCCGACCTGCGAGACGCAGAGCCCAGCCTTCGATCCACCCCCTTCAGTGTGCGCTCCGGGGTTCTCTCCTCCACCGGCCATGACCGCCCGCGCCCCGCCTGATCCACGTGCCGGCGGACCACGGAGCACGACTCCCGGGGCGAGAAGCACGTAAGCTGGGCCGGTGATCCCCGGCCGGGCCTTCGTCGTGTTCCCTCTGCGAGCTAGGACTTCGGGCTGAACGCCGCCAACGGCTCGGACTCGGACCAGTCGTGGCCCCAGTAGCTGTCGGCGGTGATCTCCTCGGCCGTGTAATAGGTTTCGTCGACGAGCATCCCCTCGGTGCCGAACTCGAGGTCCCACCCGCCCGGCGCGCGAACGTAGAACGACACCATCTTGTCGTTCGTGTGCCGGCCCAGCGTCGAGGAGATGGAGAAGCCGAGCTTGCGCACACGGTCGAGCGCCTGCCCGACGGCGTCGAGGGTGTCGACCTCCGTCATCAGGTGCACGAGGCCGGGCTCCTCGGTCGGCGGCGCCGGGCACAGGGCCAGGCTGTGGTGGCGCTGGTTCACTCCGAGGAAGCGCACGCGCCGCGCCGGTCCGGGTGCCTGGAGGCGGATCGCGCCACGCGGCAGGAAACCGAGCACCTCGGTGTAGAACGCGTACGCCGCATCGAAATCGGTGGCGGGCAACACGACATGGCCGAGCCCCTGTTCGCCGGTGACCCACCGGCCACCGTGCGGAGTCACCACCGGGCTGTGATCGAGCACCGGACCGAAGAACACCTCGACGCGGGTGCCGATCGGGTCGTCGAACGCGATGACCTGCTCGGCATCGCGGTAGTCGCACTCCTCCTGCGAGAGGACGTCGACGGTGATACCCGCCTTCTCCACGGTCTCCCGGACACGCTGGAGTGCGAACTGATCCCGCACCTCCCAGCCGACCGCGAGCGCCCTGTCCGATTCGCCGGGCAGGACGATCAGGCGTGCGCGCCGCTCGTCCACCCGCAGGTAGAGGCCGTCCGGCTCCGGGCCGGAGCCCACGGCCATGCCGAGTCCGTCGACGACGAGTTCGCGCCAGCGCGCGACGTCGGTGGTCTGGATCCGGAGGTATCCGAGTGCTCGAATGTCCGTCATTTGTCTTCCATCCTGAAAAGGTCGGCGGGGCAGGCTAGATCATCGAGCGGTGGACGCCCTGCGGCTCGCCGCCGAGCTGGGTCAGCGAAGACGCGTGGAAGATCGAGCCGGGGACGTGGATCGCGTGCGACAGGCCGACGTGCGCGTCGCGCCAGAAGCGCTGCATCGGGAACTTCAGGTGCATCGCGCCGCCGCCGGAGCGGGCAAAGATCTCGTCGACGGCGCGCACGGCCCGCCACGCGGCGGCGGTCTGGGTGCGGCGGCCGATCGCGCGCTCCTCGAACGTGACCTCCTGGCCCTTGTCCGTCTTGTCCCAGAAACGGTCGACGGTCTCGAGGATCGCCGCGCGCGACGCGGCAATCTCGGCGGCCGCCTCACCCAGGGCGTAGAGGACGTACGGGTCCTCCTTGATCGGGACGCCGGTGACCGCGACGCGCTCCTTCTGGGCCGCGATGTAGCACGCGAGCGCGCCCTCGGCCATGCCGATGAGCGACGAGGTGATGCCCAGCGGGAAGATGCACGAGAACGGGAACTTGTAGAGGGTTTCGTCCCGGCCCGCGTGACGCCACCCGTTGCCGCCGAGGACGATGTCGGCGTCGAGGGTGCGGTAGGCAGGGATGAAGGCGTCCTCGACGATCAGGTCCTTCGAGCCGGTGCCGCGCAGGCCCACGACGTTCCAGCTGTCCTGGTCGATGTCGTAGTCCGAGCGCGGCAGCAGCACATGCAGGACCTGCGGCGGGTTCAGCCGGTTGCCGTCCTTGTCGCCCACTGCGGCGCCGATCATGATCCAGCCGCAGTGGTCGGTGCCGGAGGAGAACGACCAGCGGCCGTTGAGGACGTAGCCGCCGTCGACCGGAACCGCGACGCCCATCGGGGCGTACGGGGAGGCCATCCACATGTCGGGATCCCCGCCCCAGATCTCGTCCTGCGCCTTGGGATCGAAGAACGTGAGTTCCCACGGATGCACGCCGACGATGCCGGCGACCCAACCGGTGGCGCCGTCCATCGCGCCGATCGCCATCGCGGTCTCGGCGAACTCGCGCGGGTGGACCTCGAGGCCGCCGTGCTCCTTCGGCTGCAGCATGCGGATGACACCGGCGTCGCGCAGCCGCTTGGCGTTGTTGTCCGTCAGGCGCATGAGCTTGTCGCCCTCGGCGCCCTCGGCGCGGATCTCGTCCGCGTACTGGATGATGTTGTCCAAAACCTGGCCCATGACTGTCAGCTCTCTCTCAAGACCCGGGGGTCTACTTCTGGGCGGCGAGACCGACGGCGATCTCGATCAGCTGGTCTTCCTGGCCACCGACGAGGTTGCGCCGGCCGGCCTCGATGAGGATCTCCGCACCGGAGACCCCGTACCGCTCGGCGTGGGCGGCGGCGTGCTTGAGGAAGCTCGAGTACACACCGGCGTAGCCCATCGTCAGCGACAGCCGGTCGAGGAGGCACTCGCCGTCCATGACCGGCCGGACGACGTCCTCGGCGGCGTCGATGATCTTCAGGGTGTCGATACCCGTTCGGATACCGAGCTTTTCGGCCACGGCGACGAACGCCTCGACCGGGGTGTTGCCCGCACCGGCGCCGAACCGGCGGGTGGACCCGTCGATCTGCAGGGCCCCGGCCCGCACGGCGAGCACCGAATTGGCCACGCCGAGGCCCATGTTCTCGTGGCCGTGGAATCCGACCTGGGCGTCGTCGCCCAGCTCGGCGACCAGAGCCGCGACCCGGTCCGAGACCCCCTCGAGGACGAGGGCGCCGGCCGAGTCGACGACGTACACGCACTGGCAGCCGGCGTCGGCCATGATGCGGGCCTGCTTCGCGAGCACCTCGGGCGGCTGACTGTGCGACATCATCAGGAATCCGACGGTCTCGAGGCCGAGTTCCCGGGCGAGACCGAAGTGCTGGGCGGAGATGTCGGCCTCGGTGCAGTGCGTGGCGATCCGGCAGATCGCGGCACCGTTGTCGGCGGCCTCCCGGATGTCCGAGCGCACCCCGAGCCCCGGGAGCATCAGGAACGCGATCTTCGCCTGCCTCGCCGTCTCGACGGCGGCCTTGATGAGCTCCTGCTCCGTGGTGCGGCTGAAGCCGTAGTTGAAC
The DNA here is from genome assembly GCF_012272955.1 of Rhodococcus sp. DMU1. NCBI lineage: Bacteria > Bacillati > Actinomycetota > Actinomycetes > Mycobacteriales > Nocardiaceae > Rhodococcus > Rhodococcus sp. DMU1. The sequence continues at coordinate 4,997,235 of NZ_CP050952.1, forward strand.
GACGAGCCGCCGAGGCCGTCGCCGTGGGTGACCTCGATGACGGGCACGCCGGCATCGTCGAGCGCACCGACGATGGAGCACACGTCCTCGACGGTGAACTGGTGACGCTTGGCGTGGGAGCCGTCACGCAACGAGGAGTCCGTGATCCGGATGTCGAGATCTGCGCTGTAGGGCATCGACTGTGTTCCTTCGAAAGTACGGTCTGCGGTGGGGGTCTACACGCGGGCGGCGAGCAGCTTGGCCGCGAAGCTCTCGCCCACCTTGGTGGCGGCCGCGGTCATGATGTCGAGATTGCCCGAGTACGGCGGCAGGAAGTCGCCGGCGCCCTCGACCTCGAGGAAGATCGCGACCCGGGCGCGCCCGCCGCTCATCGGGGTGGGATCGTCGAACTGCGGCTCGGCACGCAGCCGGTAACCGGGAACGTAGCCCTGCACGGTCGCGGCCACGTCGTGGATCGACGCGGCGATCGCGTCCCGGTCGGCATCCTCGGGGATCGAGCAGAACACGGTGTCGCGCATGAGCATCGGCGGTTCGGCGGGGTTGAGAACGATGATGGCCTTGCCCGTTCGGGCACCGCCGATCGTCTCGATGCCGCGGCTGGTGGTGATGGTGAACTCGTCGATGTTGGCGCGGGTTCCGGGACCGGCCGACGGCGAAGCGACGCTCGCGACGATCTCGGCGTACTCCACCTCGGTGACGCGGGAGACGGCGTGCACCATCGGGATCGTGGCCTGGCCGCCGCAGGTGATGAGGTTAACGTTCGGTGCGTCCTCGTGCTCCCCCATGTTCACGGCGGGCACGACGGCGGGTCCGAGGGCGGCCGGGGTGAGGTCGACGACCTGGATGCCGAGCTCGGCGTAGCGGGGCGCATTCACCCGGTGCACGTAGGCCGAGGTGGCCTCGAAGATCACGTCGGGGCGCTCGTCCTGGGCGAGCAGCCAGTCCACGCCCTCGTGGCTCGCGACCAGACCCTCGGCGGCCGCCCGGGTGAGCCCCTCGCTGGCGGGGTCGACGCCGATCATCCAGCGCGGCTCGATGACGTCCGAGCGCAGCAGTTTGTACATCAGGTCGGTGCCGATGTTGCCGGGCCCGACGATCGCGGCGGTAGCCTTGGTCACTGGTCTGTTCCTCACTTGAATTCGACTGAGACAGAGCCGATATCACTGAACTCGGCCCGGAAGGTGTCGCCCGGCCGGGCGTCGATCGCGCGGGTGCACGAGCCGGGCAGGATCACGTGCCCGGCCTCGAGCCGCACCCCGAAGCCGGCAACCTTGCGGGCCAGCCACGCCACGGCACGGGTCGGGTCGCCGAGCACGGCGGCCGCCGCACCGCGCGCGATCTCCTCGTCGCCCTGGTACAGCACCGCGGCGATACCGCCGATGTCGACCCGGTCCGGCGCGATGCGGCCGGCACCGAGGATCACGCCCGCCGAGGAGGCGTTGTCGGCGATCGTGTCGGCGAGGCCGATGCGCCAGTCCTCGATCCGGGAGTCGATGAGTTCGATGCTGGGAACGATGTATTCGGTGGCCCGGAGCACGTCCTCCTCGGTGCAGTCCGCGCCGGGCAGCGTCTCGCCGAGGACGTAGCCGATCTCGACCTCGATGCGCGGGTAGCAGAACTGCGCGGTGTCGATCGGCTCGTCCTCGGAGTACACCATGGTCGAGAGCAGGTGCCCGTAGTCGGGTTCGTCGACGCCCATCATCTTCTGCATGACCTCGGACGAGAGCCCGACCTTGTGGCCGTACACCGTGGCGCCGGCCTCGAGCCGCCGGCGGATGTTGATCAGCTGGATCTCGTACGAGTCCACCACGTCGATCTCGGGGAACGTCTCCGTCAGCGGACCGATCGGGGCGCGGTCTCGCTCGGCGGCCCACAAGAGATCGGCGGCGGCGATTCGCTGCGAACCGTCGAGCATCGTGCACTCCTGGAACTGGTGAAGGATCCGCGCTTCTTCTCCGCGCCGATCGACTGACTCGAAAGGTGACATATGCGCAGGTGGGAGGGCAAAAGCTCTCCCGCTCAGCGGGACCGTGGGCTAGGTCCGCCGCTCGTCGCGCAGCAGGAAGGCGAGGACGGCCGAGAGCCACGCGTCGCGGGCCTCGATCATCGTCCAGTGCCCGCACTTCGGGAAGGTGTGCAGCTCGCTGTTCGGGATGTCGCGCATGGGCAGCATCGCCATGTCGACGGGGCTGACCCGGTCGTCGCGGCCCCACGTCAGCAGGGTGGGGGCCTTGATCTTGTGCAGCTGCGCCCAGTACGGGGTCGCGTTCGACGCCGCGGCGGCCGCGGCGCCGGCCGCGAACGCCTGCGAGCTGTACATCCGGCGGGCGATCTCGAGCGTCTTCGGCTCGGTCGCCAGCGCCCAGCGCTCCTCGATCAGCTGTTCGGTGACGACGGCCGGGTCGTAGACCATGGAGTGGAGCCAGCGGACGAGCCCCTCGCGCGTGGGATTGTCGGTGAATTCCATCAGCAGCTTGATGCCCTCGCCCGGCCCCGGCGCGAAGACGTTCTTTCCCATGCCGCCGATGGTGACGAGTCTGCGCACCCGGTGCGGCTCGTCGATGGCGACCTTGGTGGCGACGATCCCGCCCATGGAGTTGCCGATCATGTCCACGGCCCCGAGGCCGAGGCCGTCGAGGAAGGTGCCGACGGCGCCCTGGGCCATCACCATGGGGTGGCCGTCGCCGGGATCGCTCACGCCGAAGCCGGGGAACTCGAGCACCAGGCAGCGGAAGTGCCGCGCGAAGTCGGCGAGGACGCCGCGGTAGTTGCGCCAACCGGTCACCCCCGGGCCGGAGCCGTGCAGCAGGAGCAGCGGCGGGCCGTCGCCGGCCTCGTGGTAGCGCAGCACACCCTGGTCGGTGGAGAGTTCCTTCAAGGTCCCCTCGTAGCTCACATCCGTCATCGTCGTCCCTGTTCGTCGCCGTGGTGCCGGGCGCACCGCCCATACGAACCGCAGGTTGCCAGCCGTGGCCCGCAGCGGCCATACACCATCCCGTTCAGCGAGATCGCCCGGCCCGCCGAGGCGGCGCGCGCGGCCGCTTCCGCTCAGCGGGACCCCGATGGGGGGCACGCCGGGCCTGCCCTAGCGTCGGTCGCATCGACCACGGCGTATGCACGCCGATCCGTCCCCACAACCGGAGGTGGACTCATGCCCCTCGAGACGACGACACTCGCACGATCGACCGTCGCTGCGCCCGATCCGGAGGAGATGCGCCGGGTGATGGGACAGTTCGCCACCGGGGTCACCGTGGTGACGGGACTGGACGACGCGGGCCCGGTGGGGTTCGCGTGCCAGTCGTTCGCCTCGGTGTCCCTGGAGCCGCCGCTGATCCTCATCTGCGCCGATCACCGGGGCCGCGCGTGGCCGCGCATCCGGGCCGCGGGGCGCTTCTGCGTCAACGTGCTCCGCGAGGACCAGTCCGACCTGTGCGCGCGGTTCGGCTCGAGCCGGGGCCGCAGGTACGAGGAACTCGACTGGGAGGTCTCCCGGTGGGGGACGCCGACACTGCCGGACGTGCTGATGCGCGTGCACGCCGAGGTGCACGAGGTGCACGTCGCCGGCGATCACGACGTGATCATCGGCCGGGTGCTCGAGCTGGACACCGTGTGCGAGGAGCGGCCGATGCTGTTCTTCCGGGGCCGGTTCGGGATCGACCACCCGGCGCCGGTGGTCTGACCGGGGCCGTCGCCAGGCACAGGAACCACCGTCGCCGATACCGTGCATGCCGACACCACCGCCCGCCACACGGAGACACGCATGCCGGTACCGCACACCGAGGACGAGTTGCTGCGCGCCCTCACCGAGACGTACGGCGCGCTCACGCGCGCGCTGCAACGTGTGCCAGTCGAACGGGCCCGGGAGGCGTCGCTGCCCGGGCACCGCACCGGAACCCGGATGAGCCCGGCCGATCTGGTGGCGTACCTGATCGGATGGAACGAACTGGTCGTTTCGTGGCACGACGACCGCGCTCGCGGCATCGAACCGCAACTCCCGGCACCGGGATTCACCTGGAACCAACTCGGCTCGCCGGCGCAGAAGTTCTACCGCGATCATGCCGACGTACCGTGGCCGCAGCTGCTGCAGCGGCTCGATGCCGCCCACGACCGCATCGTTGCCCTGGTGCGTGGGCTCGACAACGGCGAACTCTACGGCGCGCCCTGGTATCGCACGTACACCGCGGGACGGATGATCCAGCTCAACACCTCCTCCCCGTACACCAACGCCCGACGCCGCCTCCGCACCTGGCTACGCGCCGACGGCCTGTGAGCCGCCCGCCGTCGACGGCCGGGTGATCCACTCCTCGCCGATCTCCTCGGTGACGTCGCGGACGGCCCGGTCGCTCGCGTGTCACTTCTCAGGTTTCGTAGCACCCGGGACAACACTGGATGCGTGCCCATGACCAGCGAGGTCCGGTACGTGCAGGACGGCAGCGACCTTCGACACCACGGGTCGCCCGCAGCTCTGCGGCAAGTACATGTCGAGATCCCAGACCCGCCTCCGTCCCAGCATCGGCACAACGACAATCGGAGGATGGATCCCATGGCGCACGTGAAACGTTTCGACCACATCGGCATCACCGTCGCGGACCTCGACTCGGTGACAGCGTTCTTCGTCGGACTGGGTCTCGAAGTGGAGGGCACCGGATCCGTGGAGGGCGAGTTCGTGGAGACCGTCTGCGGCATCCCCGGAGCGCACTGTGAGATCGCCATGCTGCGGCCGCCCGACGGAGGGACCCGACTCGAGCTCGCAACCTTCGTCACGCCCGACCACGTGCCCGGATCACCCTTGGCGATGGCCAACGAGCTCGGGCTGCGCAACGTGTCCTTCGAGGTCGGCGACCTCCAAGCGGCCGTCGATGCGGTGGCTGCGGACGGATACGGGCTCATCGGCGGCATCGGCGAGTACGAGAACAGCGTGCGGATGGCCTACGTGCGTGGACCCGAAGGGATCATCGTGTCCCTCTTCGAGCAGATCGGCTGACGCGCGCGCCGTTGCCCATGTGTCGATCCGTTGCCCTGGACGCGGCGGTAGCTCCGAGAATGCCCTTCTGCAGCAGTCCCGTACGACGATCGATGACGGTCACGATCGGCCGATGAAGTAGGCGCCGTTCTTCGTCCACGTCCGAATGCCTGGGCGGGACAATTGCTTGCGCCCAGAGCCTTCCCGTGCCATCCTCGATAATCATGACTACAGGAAAGGCGGCCACCGCCACCATCCGGTGAGCGCCGTGCCGATCTCATCAGCGGTTCCACACCGCACCCTGTCCACCAGAATCACCGATCCTCACGCGATTGCCGCCGCGGTGTCCGTCCGGCGCGACCATTGGCTCGCGCAAGGACTGTGTACGAGACCTTCCGACCGGCCCTCCGCGGAATCCGCCGTCGCAGGACTCTACCGACGAGCGGGGTTCGAGGAACCGGAGTTCGTCTGGGTACCCTCTCCCCCAGCGGCACTGCAGTTGATTGCCGACGAAGGCTTATCGGTCCCCCCGCTGCGCTTCGGAAAGCCTGCACACCCTTCGGCAGGGATCGCCGCACTCTGGTCCGCGTCCCGTGACCGGATGGACGCGCGCATACTTCGGCGGCACCGGCCGGACCCGCTCGTTCGTGCGGCCGTGTGGGATTCGTTGCGGACCTCTCTGTACGTCGGTGTCGCGACGGCGATACGCACACTGTGGCCGCGCCCGACTCCCGGCGTCACCTGGTACGGGCAACAGGAGGCACATAGGGTCGCGTACTACGACACGGTCCGACGCTTCGGCCTCGCGAGCTTCGAGTCGCGCGACGACGACCTTCTCGACCTTCAGGCCGCACTGGTCCGCGCCACCGGGTGGTGGTGGGCGTTCGACGGAGTCTGCGTCATGGCCGAACGGCCCACCGCCGTGCACACCGAACCCACACCCGAGGGCGTCCACAACGAACGCCGCTTACACCACCCCGATCGTCCGGCGCTCGAATTCTCGGACGGCAGCCATGTTTTCGTGCAACATGGCACCGTCGTTCCCGATTGGGTCGTCCTCGATCCCACCGTCGAGCGGATCAACGACGAGCGCAATGTCGAGGTCCGCCGATGCGCTGTCGAGCGAATCGGCTGGGACAGGTACATCGACATGGCTGCGCTCGCACTCGTGGACCATGCAGACGATCCGGGAAACCCGGGATGCACGCTCGGACTGTATGCATCACCGACCGGTTGGGGTCGCCCCGGCCGGATCCTGCTCGTCGTCAACGGTTCCGTCGAACGCGACGGGCAACGGCGCCGGTACGGCCTTCACGTCCCCGAATGGGTTCCGTCCGCTCTGGACGCCGCGGGCTGGACCTATGGCATCAGCGGTACCGACTATGCACAACTCGTTCGCCGAACCTGAACCCCACCAAGGTGATCCCATGCATTCCGAACTCACACTGTCCGACCTCACGGCCCTCAGCGGGCTGGACGTCCTCGACCACCTGGACCGGGAGGTCACCGTCCCGGTGACCGGTGGTCTCCAGGCCCAAGGTGATCTGATCGTCATCCCCTACCCGGTGGTCGGTGCCGCCGTCGAACGCACACCGTGGGCGCGCTCCATCCGGGTGCCACGGTCGGGAGTGGAGTTGCTGCGGAGCGCCGCCGGCGGCAACCCGCATTCCCTCGTCGCCGACGAGGGCACCTGCACGTGGACGACGCCCGTCCGGGACACCATGGGTCTCGCTCTGGGCATCGTCGAGACCACCGGGACGGCGTATCTTCTTCACCCCGAGCACGGGGCGACGGGTATCGCTCCGGGCTGCTACGTGATCCGTCGACAACGAGAGCACGGCGCAGGACGCTACGGGTCGGCGCGACTGGTCGCCGATTGACCTGAACACGTCGTCGAATCGACGTCGCCGAGCTGACGCGTCGCCGGTCCGCGCAGTCCGGAGGTGTGGCGGGCTCGCGGCGGTAACCTCGGTGATCGTGCTGGTGTGGCTGACCGTGGCATCGACAGCCACCGTCGACGTCATCGGCTCCAGGCTCGGCACGCCCCGGGCGGCACTGTGGGTGCTGGTGGTGTGGACGGTGCGCTGCCGCCGGCACCGACCGGCGGCGGGATCGAGCTGCAGGCACGCCTACACCCGGGTCAGCAGGTCGTGCCCCCGGCCGAGCCCTGACCCCTAACTCGGGTGTCTGAGCGGCGCCCTCCCGGCCCGCCGACTGCTGAAGGTCACAACTCGAGAAATCCGACCAGATCACGAGAGCCCCGCACTGTGCCGATAAGACACAGGTCAGCGCTCGATTCAGAAGTGCCAGCCCAACATTGCGGGGCGGGCGACGTCGAATGCGCGGTCCAGGTCGTCGATGTCACCGGCGCTGCGCGCCTCCACCCGGCCGGCGGCAGCAAATGTGCGGGCCCTGTGCGCGCCGAGATACAACGCGGATAGCGCGTCCAGATCCAGCGTGATCACCGGCGCCGAGTCGGTGCGGACACACCGGGCCCGGCCGTTGCGTACCGTCAACGCGAAAGTGCCCCCGGCGCTGCGGAACGGATCTCGGACCGTCAGCACGGTGTCCAGATCGGCGGCATAGTCGCGGGCGGTCAACGCGGCCGGCACGTCCATGATCCGCAGCCACAACTCGTCCACCCGGGAGGTGGTGCGCGGCAGGCGGTAGTCGGTCAGCAGCAGGCGCAGCGGATCGTCGGGATGCTGGACGGTTTCGATGCGGTGGGTCAGGTCCAGTCCGCACAGGGTGCGCCACAGCGCGGCGTGAGCGTCGTCGGTGATCGCGACCAACTCCTCGACCACCGCGACCGGCTCGGCGTCGGATCCCTTGCGGCGGAAGGTCGCGTACCCGTCGGGATGAACCAGGAAGAACAGCGCCGAGGCGCCGTCGCGGCGCTCTTCGGGATCGGCAAAGGTGTAGTCCCACTCGGCTTTCGGACGTGCCTGCGCTCCCGGCGTGCGCAACCGCCACCGGTCGTAGAGTTCCGGCAACTGGTTGGCCGCCGTCACAGCGTCGGCAAGGACCACCCCGCCGGGATCGGGGGCGTCCTCGCGGAAGCGAGCGAAGCGCCGATCGACGGTGACCTCGGTGGCGACGGTGGCCGGACCGTATCCGAAGCGCCCGTAGATGCCGGCGTCGCTGGCGGTCAAGGCGGCCAGCGGTGCCCCGGTCGCCTCCATCCGGCGGTGCAGTTCGGTGAACATCGACCGCAGCACGCCGCGGCGACGGTGCGTGGGAGCGACCGAAACCCAGCTGACACCACATGCCGGGACCTGGTGCCCGCCGGGCACGGTGAGCTCCATGTCCAGATACAGCGCCTGACCGATCGGCGCCCCCCGCTCGGTCGCCACCACGATGTTCTCCGTGCGGAACATCGGACGAAGCAGCGTCCGATCGGCATCGATGGGGTGATACCCGAACGCCACCGAGTCGAGCAGCTCCAGGGCCGGCCAGTCGTCGTCGGTGGCGGTACGGATGGTGAGGGCGTCGTGCACGGTCATGTCCGAGAGACTGACACAACCGGCTCCCCGAACGCGAGTGATTTGTCCGGTTCGGGCTCGGTGCGGATACAGTCGGGTTTCCTCGGCGACGGACGCGGCGATGCGCGCTCACGGCGGTTCCCCGTTCGTGGCCGGGAGCGTCATGTCGACGATCCGGTCGGCGACCGCGTCCACCACGGCGCCGTCGTGGCTGATCATCAGCAGGGATATGCGTTGTGTTCGTACGAGATCGGACAAGATGTCGAGCACCCGCTGTCGGGATGCGGGGTCGAGTCCCGTGGTGACTTCGTCGCAGATGAGCAGCGACGGCTCGACCGCCAGGACACGGGCGAGGGCGGCGCGCTGGGCCTCGCCGCCGGAAAGGGCGGAGGGATGCTGTCGGGTGATCCGTTCGGCCAGACCCATTTGGTCGAGCGCGCGGCGGGCCGCCGCGGCCGCTTCCGGGCCGGTGGCACCGCGCAGGCGTGTCGGACCGCGCAGGATCTGATCCCACACGCTGCGGTACGGGTCGAAGGCCGCCTTGGCGTCCTGGAAGACGTACCCGATCGCCGCCGCTTGGTGCCGGGTCCGTCGCCGTACCGATGCGGCCAACGGGTGGCCGTCGAGAAGAACCCGCCCGGCCGTGGGTGGGTGCAAGCCCGCGACGACCCGAGCCGCGGTGGTCTTACCGCAACCCGAGGGGCCGTGAAGTGCCAGACATTCGCCCGGCTGCAACGAGAGCGAGTAACGCTGCAGAACTTCGGTGTTGCGGTACCCCGCCGAGACGGCGTCCAGGATCAACCGGGCGTCGGCCCGGGTCGGGCGGCAATCAGCGCTGTCGGCGCGTGTCTGCGGGATCCGCGGGGCGGCGACCGGCAGGATCGCGGCGTCACCGGTCTCGAGCACCCGGCCGCCGCCCATGACGATCACACGCTGGGCGACCGCGCGGACCGCGTCCAGGTCGTGGGTGACGAGCACGATCGTCAGGCCCTGCCGGGCAAGTCGGGTGATCTCGTCGAGGACCGCCGTGCGACGAGCCGGGTCCTGCCCGGTAGTGGGTTCGTCGAGGATCAGGCATGTCGGGTCGGTCAGCAGAGCCTGGGCGATGACCAGTCGTTGTTGCTGTCCGCCCGACAGTTGATGCGGGTAACGGCGCAGCATGCCCGGATCATCGGCGAATCCTGCACGTTCGAGTGCGTCGGCCACGGTCACCGGATGCCCGTGCCGTCGGCCGGCACGAGCGATGTCGTCGAGCACGGTACCGATCCGCAGGGCCGGGTTCAGCGCCGAGGAGGGGTGCTGGGGCACATACCCGAACCGTGCCCCGCCCGTGTCCAGGGCGGTCGTGGTCACTTCGACCCCAGGGCGGCGCTCGCCCATCAAGGCCAGCGCGGTAGTGGTCTTGCCGCTCCCGGAGGCCCCTACGAGCGCGGTGACCACCCCGGCGGGAATGTCCAGGTCGACGCCTTCGACCAGGAGCCGATCCCGTGTCCGTGCGGTCAGACCGCGCACTCGGATGGTGCCGCTGGGCACAGCGGCGGCCGGGGCCGCCGGGATTACCTCGGTCATCGCCACTTCCTCGTCGACACCTCGCGTGTTACCGCGCGAGCGCCGGAGTCGAACAGCAGATTCACACCCATCGCCAAGGCGATGATCAGGGCCGCGGGCAGGACGACACCCCACGGGACCAGGGCGAGGCCCGCGCGGTTGCGGTCGATCATCACGGCCCAGTCGGTGCCGGCGGAGTCCGCGCTCACCCCCAGGAAGCTGGCCGAGGCAACCAGGTAGATCGCCCCGACGAACCGCAGTCCTGCGTCTGCCGCGAGGACCGGGAGCAGCGATCGTCCCAGATAGCCGAGGTGCCGGCGCCACCAGGTTTCGTGTTGCAGCAGCAGCGCCTCCATGGCCGGGGTGTGCGCGGCGTGCAGCGCCGATGCCCGCACCAGACGCGCCGCATCCGGGAACAGCAGCACCGCCACGGTGACTGTCAGAACGACCAGGTCGGCGTCGGTGAGCGCAACGGCCAGCAGCAGCACCATGATCGACGGCAGCGACAGCAGCAGGTCCAGGGGGCGCATCAGCATCTCGTCGACGATCCGTACCCGAGCGGTCGCGGCAGCTGCCCCCCACGGCACGGCGAGCAGGTAGGTCAGGGCCACGGATGCCGCGGCCACCAGCACCAGCGAGCGCCCCCCGAGCAGGACCTGCGTGAGCAGGTCGCGCCCCTCGGAGTCGGTTCCCACGAGCCACTGGTCCCCGTAGGTGAACGCCGGGCCACGGGCACCGGGTTCGGTGAACAGGGGCCCCAGCAGCGCGACCGCGAGCGGGACCGCGGTCAGGGCAGCCCCGATGCGCACCCGGGACCGCCCACCCGCACGCTCGAGAAGCGTGGAGCCGGTCACGATGCCAGTCCGGCCGTGGGGTTGAGCTGGAACGCCGCGATGTCCGCGACCGTGTTCACCGCCACCGTGATCACCGCGAACACCGTCACCAATCCCATCAACAGCGGAATGTCGCGGCTGCTGACCGCGCTGACCAGCAACTGCCCGAGACCGCCGAGCGCGAACACCGCCTCGACGACCACGACCCCGCCGAGCAGCCAATCGGCGACCCGCGCGAGATGCTGTGCCGCCGGGGTGAGCGAGCCCGGCAGGGCATGCCGCCAGATCACCCGGCGCACGGGCACACCGAGGCGACGGGTGTGCCGGATGTATTCGGTGTCGAGGGTGGTAATCAGCGACGAGCGCACCAACCGCGACAGCGAGCACACCGGGCGGATCACCAGCACCAGTACGGGCAGCACCCACAGCTCCGGTTGCATCAGCAACGGACCGCCGGCGCCGACCGCGGTGGGCGCGAACCATCCCAGCCCGACCGCGAACACTGCCACCAGCACGATCGCCAACGCGAATTCCGGTGCCGCGTAGAACGCTACGGTCAGGGCGGTGACGGCCCGGTCGATCCGGTGGCCGCGGCGCACCGCGGCGACCACTCCGAGGAGCAGTGCCAGCGGGACGAGCACCACGAACGCCAGAGCGGCGAGGGTCAGCGTCGGCGCCAGCGCCGAGCCCAGCATCGCGGTGACCGGGCGACCGGATACCACGGAGGTGCCCAGGTCGCCGCCGAGCAGACCGGTCAGCCAGTCCCCGAAGTGCACGGACAGCGGCCGGTCCAGCCCGAGGAGCTCGCGTAGCTGCGCAATCCGCCTCGGATCTGCGTCATCGCCCGCGATCACCACCGCAGCGTCCCCCGGCAGCGCGGAGGCGATCGAGAAGACGACGACGAGTACGCCCAGCACCTGGGCCAGTCCCACCGTGAGGCGGGTACCGGCGTAGCGGGCGAGCATCACGAAAGCCAGGCCCTGTCGAAGCGGGCGTACCCGAGGGTGTTGCTGGGCGCGTTCTCGGCCATCCCCGCCAGGTGCGGCGCCATCCCGTGCAGGCCGTCGGAGAAGCCCCACACCAGCAGACCTCCCTCGCTGTGGAGCAGCGACTGCATCTGCTGATATGCGCGGGCCCGGATGTTCTCGTCGGTGGTTTCGCTGGCGGTGGCGAACAATGCGTCGAACTCGGGGCGGCGCCACTGGGTGTAGTTCTTCGCCGAGGTCGACAGCATCCGCTGCGCGAAGTGGGTTTCGATGGGCATGGCCCCGGAACGGAAACTCGACAACACACCCTCGTCGAGGGTGTGTGTCCAATAGGTCGATCCCTCCGTCACCTTGACGTCGATGCGCAGTCCGGCGCGACCGGCCTGTTCGGCGAGGATGTTCGCGGCCTCGACGAATCCATTGGTGGCGCCGGTGGTCTGCAGTTCGATGGTGGTGTTCCGGGCGCCGGCCTTGCGGATCAGGGCCTCGGCCTCGTCCAGGTCCATGGTGCGCTGCGGCAGGTCGGCGGCGTAGTACTTGAAGTCCTTGCCGAACAGGTCGTTGCCGACCACACCGGTGCTCCCCAGCACGGTGGTGACCAGCTCGTCGCGATCGACGAGGGCGAACATCGCCCGCCGCAGATCCACGTTGTCGAAGGGTGGCCGGTCCACCTTCATCGCGAACGCCGACATCGCGCTGCGCGGGGACCGCAGGATCTGCATCCGGGCATCGGTTTCGTAGGTGCGCGCCGAGGTGACACCGAGGTCGTCGGCGTAGTCGACCTGCCCCCCGAGCAGGGCGTTGATCCGTGCGGTCTCGTCCGGAGCGGTGAGGATCTCGAGTTCGTCCACGTGAGGGGCGCCGTCCCAGTAGTCGGGGAATCGCGCGGTGACGAGCGAGCGACCCGGTTCGAACGAGACGAACGTGAACGGCCCGGAGCCGATCGGACGGCTGAAGTCGGTGGTGCCCTCCGGGATGATGTAGGCGCCGAACGCGGCCAGCACGTTCGCCAGTTCCCCGCACGGGCGGGCGCAGACGAATTCGATCATGTGGTCGTCGAGAGCTCGGGAGCGCGCGATGTCGATCACCTCGAGAGAGGCCCGCGGGCGCAGTGCGTTCGTCGGGTCCAGGATCCGCTGGTAGGAGTACAGCACGTCGGCGGCGCGCACCGGCCGGCCGTCGTGGAAGACCGCCGGGCGCAGCTCCACCGTCCAGGTGGTCGCGTCGGCGTTCGGATGCCAGGCGGTGGCGAGCCGCGGTACCGGACCGAGGTCGTCGCCGTATTCGACGAGCTTGTCGTAGAGCGCGTTCGCGCGGGCGACGTCGGCGTACAGGTTGGTCTTGTGCGGGTCCAACACCTCCTGTGCGCCGCCGCCGGCGAACACCGCTCGCAGTCGGCCGCCGTCCCGGGGCGCGGCGGTGGCCGCGGGGGCGGTCTCGCCGCTCGTGCTGCATGCGCCGAGCAGTACGGCGCCGGCGGCGGCGCCGAGTCCGAGGAACGAGCGCCGGCTCAGGTGCGGAAGCGGTGGCAGGGGAATCGGATTCATCGGGGTATCTCCTCGGGCAGTGGATCGAGCGGGTCGGGGTGGAGCGTGGGGGTGAATCAGACGGCCTCGGCGATCACGTGCAGCCGGTCGCCGCAGAGAGCAGTGCCGCCGAGATCGGTTCCTCGTCCCGGCCAGCCGGTCTCGGTGCGGGGTCCGGGCGTGTCGAACAGTGCCCGAACCACGAATCCGGCGCGCTGCAGGTGGCCGGTCAGCTCCAGCGGAAACAGCAGCCGCCACGCCGAGGTTTGGACGAGGGGCTCGGTGCACTCGGGGATCTGCCACTGCCGGCGGCGGCGTAGCAGCTGTGCGGCGTGGTCGATCCACAGGGTGGTCTCCGCCCGCCAGGTGTGACCGTGCCAGGAGAAGGCCGAGTGGGTGGGGCCGTCGAGGAGTTCGGGGTTGCCGAGGAAGAAGGCGCCGTTGCGCATTTCGGCGATCAGCAACCCACCGGGACGTAGGTGCCTGCGGCAGCAGCGCAGGCACGATTCCAGCTCGGCGTCGGTGTGGCAGTACAGCAGGGCACTGTCGAGGCAGACGATGGCGTCGACGCTCGCGTCGACCTCGAAGGTGCGCAGGTCGCCGACCGCGGCTCTCACGCCGGGATACTGTTGTTGCGCGTATCGCACCATCGCCGGGGATTGGTCGATGCCCAGGCAACGGTATCCCCGCCGGGCCAGGTATCCCAGGTCGCGGCCGGTGCCGCAGCCCAGGTCCAGCACCGTCGCCGGGTGTGTCCGCGGCGCCGCGTCGTCGGAGGTCAGGTAGGTCGCGAGAATGTCGTCGACGAACCGGGCGGCACTGTGGTCGGGGTCGGGGAATCGTGCCTCGTACAGAGCGGGGTTGTCCGTCAACAGGTTCCGAGCCCCTGCAGCCGTGGTCATGTCCGCGCTCCGGCCTGGTCGGCGAGCAGGCCGCGGCGGTGCAACAGCCAGATCCCGGTGGCCGAACCCCACGCAAGGGCGACGCACACCAGCGCACCGGGCCACCCGTTGCCCAGGTCGAGGCCGTACCCGATCAACGCATTGCCGGCGGCGGCGGCCACCCCGGAGACCAGGTAGAACATCCCGAACAGAGTTCCGGAGATGTTCGACGCCCCGTATGCCGGGATCAGTTCCATCACGAACGGCTGCGCGATCAGGATGCCCGCTTCGAGGATCAGGGCGGAAAGCAACAACGGCGCCAGCGTCAGCCCGATCCGTCCCGCGCCGTGGGAGGGTTCGCCCCACAGGACCGGCAGTGCCACCACGAACGCGGCGCCCATCAACATCAGCCCCGCCGTGATGGCCGTGCCCCGGCTGGTGTGGCGATCGAACCATCGGGTCAGCCGCACCTGGGCGAGCAGACCGAAGACGGTGGTGGACAGGAACAGCACCGCCACTGCCCCACTCCAGTCGGTGATCCGCCCGGCCAGCACCGGATACACCAGGTACATCTGCGTCTGCAGGGCGAACATCCCGAGCATGGTCACGGTGAACAGCACGAACCGGCGGTCGGCCAGCACCGCACCCCAGCCGCGGAGCACCGTCGTCTCGGCGCGGTCCACCGGGTGGGAGGGCAGAAACCGCAACTGCGCCAGGGTGAGGGCGGCGAAGACGGCCGCCGCGGCGACGGCGACGGTACGGAAGTCCACCGTCAGCAGCGCGCTGCCGATCAGCGGTCCGGACAGTGCCCCCGCCTGTGCGAAGACGTTGAAGACCGCGAATGCCTCCGCCCGGCGCCGGGGTTCGGCGACCGCGATGTAGGAGCGCACGGCCGGATTGAACAGAGCCCCAGCCAATCCCGACAGAACTGAGGCGAGAAGCAGCAGCGGCACGCTGGTGCCCACAGCGAACACTGCGAAGCCCACCGACCGCAGGGCACAGCCGGCGATGATGACCCGATGGGGTCCGAGCCGGTCGGCAGCGGTGCCCCCGATCAGGAACAAGCCCTGCTGGCTGAGGGTACGCACCCCGAGGACCAGGCCGGTGATCGTCAGGGACAGACCCAGGTTCCCGGTCAGATGCATGGACAGGTACGGCACCAGCATGTAGAAACCGGTGTTGACGCCGTACTGGTTGAGCACCAGCAGTTGTACCGAGCGGGGGAAGCTGCGCAGCAGAGCGAATGTCCCTGCCGGGGAGTCGTTGGCGGTCATCGCGTTTCCTCGTTGTCGGGTCGGTACACGCCGAGTCCGGGCAGGCCGCTCGGGCGCAGCTTTCCGTCTTCACCCCCGAGGCCGGCCCACGGGTCTCGGGCGAGCAGCAGGTGCCCGTCCAGGTCGCACCATCGGGCCAGGGACGCCAGCTGCGCCGCGGGGGCGATACCCAGCGAGCTGCACACCAGGCAGCCGAGCATCACCTCCATTCCGCGCGCGCCGGCCGCCGCGGCCAGTGCGTGGGCGCGGTAGATGCCGCCGCACTTGGCGAGTTTGATGTTCACCACGTCCGCGAGGCCGGTCAGCTCGTCCAGGTCCGCCAGGCCGTGGACGGCCTCGTCCGCGACGAGCGGAAGATCGGTGCGGCTGCGCAGCTCCCGCATTCCGTCGCGGTCGTGCACCGGCAGCGGTTGTTCGAGCGCGACGATCGGCAGACCACCGCTGTCGGCGAGCACCGACAGGGCGGTGGCCGCGGTCCACGCTTCGTTCGGGTCGACGATCAGATCCACGCCTGGAGCGGCAGCGGCGATGGCAGCCAGCCGCCGTACCGATTCGGTCGGGTCGGCGTCGGTCTTGACCTTCAGCAGAGCGAACCCACGCCCGGACAACTCGGCGGCCTCGGCGGCCATGTCCTGGGGCGCACCGATTCCGAGGGTGCGGGAGATCGGGATCTCGGCGGGCAGCGGCAACCCGAGGTGCGCAGCGACCGTCTGCCTGTTCACACGTGCCCGGTAGTCGGCGACGGCGGACCACACGGCGCCGGCAACCGCCGGGTGCACCTGTGCCGGAATCGTTTCGGGGATCCCTCGGGCACCGCAGTACGCCGCGACTGCCCGCAGCTGGGTCTCGATGTGGTGCACGTCCAGGCCCGCGAACACGGAGGTGACGACCTCGCCGCGGCCGCACGATCCCGTTTCGGGATCGGTCACGGTGACCGTGACCGCCTGGCGGGACGACATCACCGCCCGGCTGATCCGGAACGGCCGGGCCAGGGCGAGGGTGCTCACCGACCAGGTCAGGCTCATCGCGCCGTCTCCATCCGGTCCCTCGCCGACGGGTGCGGGGCCCGCACGGATTCGCACCGCGTCCAGCACTCCGCCGGGTCACCGCACTCGGCGATCTCGTGCGGATGTGTTCGCGGCGGAGCGAGCAGGCCGTGCCGAGCGCACCAGTCGTCGTCGAAGATGGTGCGCAGGTAGCGGTCGGGGCCGTCCGGAAAGACGGTGACCACCGGGCCCGGCCAGCGGGTGGCCGCCCACCCGGCCACCGTGGCCACCGCACCCGTCGACCAGCCGCCGGTGTGGAACCCGTCCCGCGCCAGGCTGCGGCAGGCGTGCACTGCCTCGCGCGGGCCGACCCAGTGCACCTCGTCGAACATCTCGTATCGCACATTGCCCGGATGCACGCTGCTGCCCAGTCCCCGCATGACCCGGCAGGCGGCAGGCTGTCCGAAGATCGTCGACCCCACCGCATCGACCCCGATGATCCGCAGGTCCGGCCACACCTGCCGCAACCGCAGACCCACTCCGCTGCTGTGGCCGCCGGTGCCCACACTGCACACAAGCACCTCGGCCCGCTCGATACCCTGTGCGGCCAGGCCCGCGACGATCTCGTCGGCGAGCCCGTGGTAGCCCACGGCGTTGTCGGGATTGTCGTACTGGTTGGGCCAGTACGCATCCGGGTCGGCGGCAAGAATTTGGTGCAGGACGTCGAGCCTGGCCTGCTGCCACCCGCCCTCCGGGTGCGGACGGCCCACGATCTCCAAGGTGGCACCCAGCGCGCACAGCAGATTGCGCATGGCGGGTTCGAGCTCGCAGTCCACCACCAGGGTGACGGGGTGGCCGAGTGGCTGTGCCACGTATGCCAGCCCGACCCCCAAAGTGCCGCTGGTGGATTCGACGATCCGCGCGCCGTCACGCAGTTCCCCGCGTCGCCGGGCACCGGCCAGCATCGACAGGGCCGACCGCGCCTTGAGCCCACCGAAGCCGAGCGACTCGATCTTCGCGAAGTAGCCCGGATGCGGGTTCGGCACCGGGGTGAGGATGCGCACGAGTGGGCTGTTCCCCACCCGCGCCGGCGAATCGATCACGGTCATCGTGCACGCGACCCGTGGTACAGGTAGATCGGGCCGGCGTCCCCGGTCAGCCAGAAGAACGGGTACGGCTCGGCGGAGAGTGCGTCGATGCCGCGTCCGAGCAACTCCCGGGCGACCGCGGCGCCACTCTGGGCGAACATCGTGACCGGAAGCCGCCGGCCGGACCCTGCCACCCGCGCGAACAAGGTGTCGACGGTGCCGTTGCCCAGCATCATTCCGCTGGCCAGCACCGCATCACACTCGTCGAGATGCTCGGCGAAGTCGGTAACGATCGGCTCACCCCACTCGGTGGTGCCGCCCTTCAGATCACACGGCACGTACCGCAGCCCGCGCTCGCGCAAGCTGACGAGCAGCGAGTTGACCACTCCGATCACCAGCACCCGCCCGTCGGGTGGTGCGTCGACCAGCCCGGTCACGTGATGCGCCCGGGCCAGCGAACGCTGCAGCGAATCCCCGGAATCCAGCTGCACCGTCACTGCGCGGGGCTCACCCGAGTGCGGGCGCTGGTGCGTCAGGTAAGCGTCGAGTGCGGCGATCTGCACGGCGATCTCGGCATGGTGCAGCAGATCGGCCACCGCCACCCCTGCGCACGCGTGCACGATCTCCGGATCCACCGAGCCCGGCTCGACCGCGCACGAGCCCGTCGCAGCCCCCACCCGCAGCGAGATCACCTGGTTGCGGTAGCCGCCACTGCGCCCGCCGTGCCGTACTCCCTGTGACGTGGTGAACGCAACCGACACCACCACGTCGCGCGCGGGACGCCGGGCAGGGTCGGTGCGGTAGCGCTCGAGAAGCGCAGCCAGGCGACCGTTCGTCACGGTACCGATCGCTGAGGCGGCGGTCATGACGCCGGCTCCTCGCCGTATGTGGCGGAGATCGACGACAACAGGCGCTCCGCCAGCGGGCGGGCCCCGGACCGCTCCGGCGAGATGACGACGACGCTGCCCAGGTAGCTGTTGTTGTCCATTCCCGGCGTGGTTCGGTGACCGGGCCCCTTGAACGCCGCCGAGACCACCGACGGATCGGCTGCGACGGTGTCCACTCCCTCGATTCCGGTGACAACACCCGCCCTCGTCGGCACCAGCATGCTCACGGCTGCGCTCGAGGGCCGTCCGCCGTCACGGTCCTCGTCCGGGACCGTCGGGACGATCGGCTCGCGTCCCAGTGCGAGCTCGACCGCCACCCGCGGCAGGTCGACTCCGCTCACATGCCGGATCAGCTCGGTGATCTGATTGCCGGCCGGCCGTGGATTGATCTCGATGATCCGCGGCCCGGCGGCGGTCAGGCGTAGTTCGGTGTGCACCACACCGTGATCGAGACCCACCGCATCGATCGCCTCCTCCGCGGCGGCCACCACTCTCGCGCGGTCCCCCTCAGCCAGGTCGGCCGGGAACATGTGCCCGGTCTCCACGAAACCCGACGCCCCACCCAAGCTCTTGTCGGTCACGCCGACCGTGTGGACCTTGCCGCGCGAAATCCAGCTCTCCACACTGAATTCCGGGCCGGTGAGGAACTCCTCGAGCAACACCGTCGAGTTCCGCCGCTGCCCGC
This sequence comes from Rhodococcus sp. DMU1, assembly GCF_012272955.1. NCBI lineage: Bacteria > Bacillati > Actinomycetota > Actinomycetes > Mycobacteriales > Nocardiaceae > Rhodococcus > Rhodococcus sp. DMU1. The sequence continues at coordinate 5,016,374 of NZ_CP050952.1, forward strand.
GCGCATTGATCTCGAACCCCCGCAGCGCGTGCACCGCCGACTCGACATCCAGCCAACTGTCCGCGCGTCGCACGAACATTCCCGCACACAGATCGGTGGGTTTGACCACCAAGGGGAATCCCACCGACTCGGCCGCGGTACGGAGCCGGATCGTGTCGTCGACCGACGCGGTGGTGTGCCGCGGCCCCGGGACACCGACGCAATCCAACACCGCCCGGGTGCGCGCCTTGTCGCAGGCGGTCTCGATCGCCTCGGGTGTCGGACCGGGAAGTCCGAGTGCGGAGGCAATTCGCGCGGCGGTCGGCAGGTAGTAGTCGCAGCTGGTGAGGACGCCGTCGATCCTTGCCTCGGCATCGATCCGCCGCGCCGCCTCGAGTGCGGCAGCCGGATCGTTGGTCTCGGCAGTCGCTACCGCGCGACCGAGACGCAGCGGATGCGGGGAACCGTCCGGCAGGGTGTCCGGGTAGTGCTCCGGCCGTCGGGTCAGGAACGTGAACTCGACTCCCAGGTCGGCAATCGCTCTCGGCAGCAACGTTCCCATTGCGCCGACCCAGCTCTCCACCAGCAGTAGGTGTGCCACACGTGGCCTTCCGCTCGCATCTCCCGCAGTACCCAGCGCCACAGAAGCTACTGATAATCGTTATCGTTAGCAAGACCGGTGTGTCGAAGATTGCAAGCCTGGTGAGAACAGTTGCCCAGGAAAGGTCCGGCAGCTCGTGCCGGTCAGCCGATCGAGCCGGGGCTCGATACCAGGCCGGCCGGCGACCCCGGCGACGCCGGGAAAGCCCGGAACAGCGGTGCGAACGAGATCGCGACGAACGACTGGCGGGCTGCTCACTCCGCCGGGTCATGGACCCCTTCCCCGCCCGAGGAAGTCGCACGGGAGATCTCGGTACGGACCGCCAGGACGGCGTCCCGATGCGCGGCATCGGTGGCGACGTTGCAGCCGAGCGCGAGATCCTCGAGGAGAAGACCTCGATGGGCCGCGAGGATGCGCGAGGCGACGGACCGGGCCGCGCCCGGTGACGCGCCCGCGGCCTCGATCGCCGCGGCCATGGGGTCGACCCATTCCGTCACCACCGGGACGAGGAATGTCTGCTGCAGCTCGGGATCCCGCGTCGCCGCGGCATAGATCTCCAAGAACATGGCGGTTCGCCGGCGCCCATCCGGCGTGTGCGCTTCCGCCCACGCCATCTCGAGCCCCTGCGAGATCACGGCGGTCACGTGGGCGGCGGTCGCCGACGGCGACGACTCGTCGGCCGAGAGATCGCGGATCCGCAGGAGCAGATCCCGCGACGCGGTCAGATGGGTCACCAGGGTGCGGTCGACGATCTCGACGATCAGGTTCTCACGACTGCCGAAGTGGTGGAGGAGATTTCGGGTCGACGTTTCGAGCCGATCGGCCAGCGGGCGGAGGGTGAGACCGAACAGCCCCTGCTCCTCGGCGTAGGCGCAGCAGCCCTCGAGGAGCGCGCGCCGACGCTCGACATCCTTGTGGCGACCCATGCCCGCGAGTTTATACTCCACTTGTTTCATGAATCAAACGTGGAAGGAATAGTGGTGATGCAGGCACCGTCCCGCGACGACGTCCTCGGATCGTTCGTCAACAGCTCGCGCAGCAAGATCAGGACGGTGACGTTCCCGCCCGACTTCGACACCGTGCGCTGGGCGGAACTCGACTTCTTCGGCTGGACGGACCCCCGAGCCCCGCTTCGCGCGTATCTGATTGCCCAGCACGCCGGGCAGGTGGTCGGAATCGAGTTGCGACAGGCCGAGACCGACAGCTCCCGGCCGCGCAGCACGATGTGCACCATCTGCCACGCCGTTCACCGCATCGGCGGAACGGCGCTGTTCACGGCACGCAAGGCCGGCGCCGGCGGCAAGGCCGGAAACAGCGTCGGAACCTACATGTGCAGCAACTTCGCGTGCTCACTGTATGTGCGAGAGCTGCTGCCACTGCCTGGCAATCAGCCCGATCGAGCACTGCCCACCGAGACTCGGATCCGCCACCTCGAGACTCGACTCGGTGGCTTCATCGGGCGGGTGCTCGACGAGCAGGACCCATAACCCGCTGTCCACTACCCGAGCGGCGCCATCACCCGAGCGCCTTTACGCGAAGGACCACAGTCCCAGACTGTCGCGCAACGTGGTACCCGGGTACGTGGCGCGAAACAGGCTGCGGCGCTGCAGTTCCGGGACGACGAGGTCGACGAAGTCGTCCAGCGAATCCGGATACGCCGGACACATCAGGTTGAATCCGTCGCAGGCGCCGGCAACGAACCACTCCTCGACGAGTGCGTGAGATCGTCGACGACTTCCGCGTTCGTGATGGCCGCAGACGGCAGGGGCCATGGTGCGGCTCACACTCCTGACGGTAGGCTGAACGGTGTGAGTAGGGCCAGTTCGGCGCGCCAACGGTTGCTCGCTTTCGGTTCCGGTGAAGACTTGTCGCGACGCGCCCGATTGTTGAGCGACGTCCACGACGCGGTGATGTCCGGTCGGACGCCGCCGGTGCCTCCGCGTGACGTTGTCGCCCGGTCGTGGTCGCGTCTTCGGGCAGACGGTGTCAGTCCCGCCCGGTGTGAGGACGTCGTACTCGCGGACGTCTCCGAACTCGAAGCTCGCCGTGCACGAAGTGCCCTGACGTCGGTTCTGCCCGAGCTACGCGGCGCCTTGACCGAGGTGGCGAGCGACGCGAACTTCATCGTGGTCGTCGCCGACTCGGACGGGGTGGTGCTGTGGCGAGAGGGTGCACGCGACGTGCAGAGGGAAGCTGACGTCCTCGGATTCGTGGAAGGCGCCCGCTGGTCGGAGAAGTCGGTAGGCACCAATTCTGTCGGCACGTCGCTGGTCGAGGACGCTCCGGTACAGCTCTTCTCGGCCGAACACTATGCGCGGTCCCACTACGGCTGGTCGTGTACGGGGTCACCGGTCCACGATCCACGCTCCGGCGAGGTACTCGGCGTACTGGATCTCAGCGGGTCGGCGATGTCGGTGCATCCGGCCACCGTGGCCCTCGTGCAGACGGCTGTGCGGTTGGCTGAGTCGATGCTCTGGCGCGAGCATGCCGCCCACCTCGACAGGCTCCGTACTGACGCGGCGCCGGTGCTCGCAAGGACGTGCGGGCCTGCTGTCGTCGTGGACGGTCACGGCTGGGTCGTGGCAGCCAGCGGCATCGGCGTTCCCGAACGACTGGCATCACCGGAGGCCGACCGACCACTGCTCGTGCCCGGTCTCGGACTTTGCGTACCCGAACCGCTCGGTGACGCATGGTTGGTGCGCCGCCGCGCGGAACGGACGGCCATCGAACTCGAACTCGACCTGGGGGCGGCCCCTCGGGCGACGGTGCGGGGGGAGATGGAATGGACGCGTGCCCTGTCACCGCGGCACGCGCAGATTCTGAGGGTATTGGCACGTACCCGATCGGCCGGTATCGATGCCGCGTCGTTGAGCGAGGCCCTGTTCGGCGACCGGGACCACATCGTTGCCGTCCGCGCCGAGGTCTCCCGGCTGCGCAAGAGCCTCGGCCCTGTGCTGACGCCCCAGCCGTACCGGTTCGCGGACGGTGTCGAAGTCCGTGTGATCAGGTGACATTCCGCCTGCGAACATCTCGCTCCGAACCCCGCCGCCTCCGTGTCGACGAATCTGGGGGCACGCGTGCCCTGCTCCCGGGGCTCACACCGCGGCGGACCGGGATCCTCTCCGAACCTGGTCGCTCCGATTCGGCGCGGCGCGCGGCGCAGGGGTGCGCGCAGCGACGAAGTTGCGCAGGTCCGCACGTAGCCGGGGGTGCAGTCGTAAGGCGACAGGGCTGTCGAGGATCTCACCCAACCGGATCAGATAATCGGCTGGGGTCATACCGAATTCGACCAGAAGGTCGCCGGGACTTCCGCCCCCGTACGGCAGCCCGCGACGGGCGAATTCGATGATGCGGTTGTCTTCGATAGCGGAACTCATGTAGTCAATCTCCTGACGGGTGCGCTTCGGCGAGATGGCTGAGGGGAGCCGCGAGTTCACGGCGGTGGTGAGCCATGGCGTCGGCGTAGAGGCGGCCGGCGCGGTACGAGGAACGCACGAGCGGCCCCGCCAGGACGCCGGCGAAACCGACCTCCTCGGCGGCCTTCGAGTACTCGACGAATTCTTCCGGCTCGACCCACCGCTCTACCGGGTGGTGCCGCGGCGAGGGACGCAGATACTGGGTGATGGTGAGGATGTCGCAGCCGGCATCGTGCAGGTCGATCATCGCCTGCTGCACTTCCTGTGGGGTCTCCCCCATACCGAGGATCAGGTTCGACTTGGTGATCAGGCCGAAGTCGCGGGCCGCGGCGAGCACACCGAGCGAGCGTTCGTAGCGAAACGCGGGGCGGATCTGCTTGAAGATCCGCGGCACGGTCTCGAGGTTGTGGGCGAGCACCTCGGGCCGGGAGTCGAACACCTCGGCCAGCAGGTCGGGCCTTCCGCTGAAGTCGGGGACGAGATTCTCGACGCCGGTCCCGGGGTTGAGGGCGTGGATCTGTCGGACGGTTTCGGCGTAGAGCCAGGCGCCGCCGTCGGGCAGGTCGTCGCGGGCAACCCCGGTGATGGTGGAGTACCGAAGTCCCATCGCGTGCACGGACTCGGCGACGCGGCGGGGCTCGTCCCGGTCGAGGTCGGTGGGTTTGCCGGTGTCGATCTGGCAGAAGTCGCAGCGGCGCGTGCACTGCCGACCGCCGATCAGGAACGTGGCTTCGCGGTCTTCCCAGCATTCGAAGATGTTGGGGCAGCCGGCTTCCGCACACACCGTGTGCAGTCCTTCGCGTTCGACCAGGCTCTCGAGTTCGGCGTACGCAGGACTCGTCTTGACGCGGGTCTTGATCCAGTTCGGCTTGCGTTCGATGGGGGTTTGCGCATTGCGGACCTCCAGTCGAAGCAATCTGCGGCCCGACGGAACCGGCCCCTCGGGTGATGTTCCAGGTATGGGATTCACGTTTTGTTCGATTCCTGGGCGTGAGTTCCCGCCGAACCACGGTCCCACCCGGGTCCGCGGTTCGGCGGGACTTGCTACATGTTGATCGGACGGCCCAGTGCGGCCAGAACCGATTCGTGCATCGCCTCCGATAGTGTCGGGTGCGCGAAGACGACCTCGGCGAGATCGTCGGCGGTCGCCTCCAGGGATCGAGCGATGCCGAATCCCTGAATCTGCTCGGTGACATCCGGGCCGACCATGTGGGCACCGAGGAGTTCGCCGCTGTCGGCGTCGAAGATCGTCTTCACGAAGCCGTCGGCTTCGCCGATCGCGCGCGCCTTTCCGGACGCCTGCAGATCGAACTGCCCGATCTGCAGGCGACGGCCGGTCGCACGCGCTCGTTCTTCGGTGAGACCGAGGCTGGCGACCTGCGGCCTCGCGTAGGTACAGCCCGGAACGTAGTCGCGGTCCAACGGCCGGACGTGATCCGCACCGGCGAGCTTGTCCACACACAGCACGGCTTCGTGGCTGGCCTTGTGGGCGAGGCAGGGTGCGCCCGCCACGTCACCGATCGCGTACACGCCGAATGCGGTAGTGCGACACCACTGGTCGGTGGTGACGAATCCGCGATCGACTTCGACACCGAGTTCCTCGAGGCCGAGACCCTCGACGTTGCCCTGGATTCCGGCCGCAACGAGAACTCTGTCCACGGTCGCTTCATCGATCGTTCCGTCGGCCGACCGGACGGCCACGGTGACGGCATCCGTGCCGACCGTCAGTTCGGACACCGAGGCGCCGGTGTGAATCCCGATGCCTCGCTTCTCGAACTGCCGCCGTACATGGCCTGCGACGGCAGCATCCTCGACCGGCATGATCTGCGGGGCCAATTCGACGAGGGTGACGTCAGTCCCGAGATCGTTGTACAGACTCGCGAATTCGACGCCGATGGCACCGGATCCGATGACCAGCAATGACTTCGGCAGCTCCGACGGGACCAGAGCATCGAAGTATGTCCAGACCCGGTCGCCGTCAGGCACGACACCGGGAACCGAACGCGGCCGGGCTCCGGTGGCCAGGATGACGTGGTCGGCCCGATACTCGGACACCGACTCGTCCGCGGCCGTCACTGCGACGACTCCCTTGTCGAGCAGCCGCGCCGACCCCCGGACGACGTCGATGCCGTTCTTCTTCATCAGGTAGCCGATGCCGTCGGACAGTCGCCCCGACACCGACCGGCTGAACTCGACGAGGCGTGCCATGTCGAATTCCACACCACTCGCACTGAACCCGAGCGGCCGAAGGTTCGCCAGCGTGTGGGCGACATCGGCACCGTGCAGCAACGCTTTGGTAGGGATGCACCCCCAGTTCAGGCAGATCCCGCCGAGCCGGTCCCGCTCGACGACGGCGGTGCGCAGACCGTGCTGCGCGGCACGGATTGCGGCGACATAGCCACCCGGCCCGCTGCCGACGACGAGGACGTCGTATTTCTCTGTCATGGTGTACCTCTCAGACCAGCATCAGCGCGGGTGACTCGACGAAACGCCGGAGTTCTCGCAGGAAGGTCGCGCCGAGCGCGCCGTCGATCACCCGGTGGTCGCACGAGAGCGTGACGGTGAGCATCGTGCGCGCAACGACCTGACCGTCGACAACGACGGGACGCTCCTGTGCGGCACCGACCGCGAGGATGGCGCCCTGCGGTGGGTTGATGATCGCGTCGAATTCCCGCACACCGAACATGCCGAGATTGGACACCGTGAAGGTGCCGCCCTGGAACTCGTCGACCGCCAGTTTCCCGGTCTTGGCCTTGGTCACCAGTGACTGCACCTCCCCGGAAATCTCGGCGAGAGTCTTGCCGTCGGCGCCGCGCACGATCGGGGTGATCAGACCCGACGGCAGTGCGACAGCCACCGAGATGTCGGCACTTGCATAGCGCAGCACCGACTGTGTCGCCTCGTCGAACTGAACGTTGACATCGGGCACCTTCCGCAGCGCCGCGGCACACGCCTTGACGACGAAATCGTTGACCGACAGCTTGACGGCCGGAACGGTTGCATTGATCTTTGCCCGCAAGGCCAGAAGATCGTCGATCTGCAGGTCCGCGGTGAGCCGGAAGTGCGGGGCGCTGCGTTTCGACTCCTGCAACCGCTGCCCGATCGCCTTGCGCATCGCGGTGAACGGAATCGTCTCGAACTCCGCCTCCGCGACGGGTTCGGGCGCTGCGACGACTTCCGGTTGCAGCCGGAACCGGCACTCGGCCTCGCGGACGTCGGCCTCACACACCCGGCCGCGTGACCCGGTGGCCCGGCAGTCGTGCAGGTTGATCCCGAGGGATGCGGCCAGACGTCGGGCCACGGGGGTGGCCGGGACGGTGCTGTCGTCCTCGAAGGAACGTCCCGGTATACCTGACCGCGTCGGCGACGGCGGTTGTGCGACGGTTCCACCGGCCGCCCGGATCGTGTCGTGGATGTCGGCAACGGAGATCCGGCCGTCCCGGCCGGTCCCCGTCACACGGGCCAGGTCGATCGACAACTCGTCCGCCAAGCGGTGGGCGTGCGGGGTCGCGAACACGTCACCGTTCGTCCGTCCTCGCAGGGCATCGGGAACGATCGTCGCACCGGGCCGCTGACGGGACCCGGTGGTCGCCCCGGTCACCGGTACCGATTCGTGGGCCGCCGGCGCCGGCGGGCTGCTCTCGAGATCCGGCTGCGCGGGGGCGGGCTGTCCGGCCGGTGAGCGCCCGGACTCGGCCGGGGTCGGCACCTGATCCGCCCCGATGCCGGCGAGGAATTCCTCGATTTCGGCGTCGGAGACTGCAGCCTCGGCCGACACCGCCAGCACCGCACCGACCGGCAACGTCTCCCCCGGCTTGGCGACGACCCGTCGGAGCACCCCGTCGAACGGCGCCTCCAACTGGTTGGCGATCTTGCTGGTCTCGATCTCGCAGATCAGGTCGCCCTTCGAAAAGGACGCTCCCTCCTCGACCAGCCACTCCGCCACGGTGCCTTCCTCCATGGACAGGCCCCACTTCGGAACTTCGATCAATTTGATCTCACTCATGTCAGGCACTCACAACCTTGCGGACGGCGGCCTCGATCCGAGCCGCGTTCGGCAGCCACGCCTGCTCGAGGACCGGGGAGAACGGCACCGGAGTGTGTGGCGGGGTGACCAGTTCGATCGGCGCCTTCAGTGACCCGAAAGCACGCGTCGCGATCAGCGCGGCGACGTCGTGACCGAACCCGCAGCGCGCCGCGGACTCGTCGGCGATCACTACCCGGCCGGTGGACGCCACGGATTCGAGGATGCCCTCCTCGTCGAGCGGCGACACCGTGCGGGGGTCGACGACCTCGACGGAGATCCCCTCGGCGGCCAGCTTGTCCGCGGCGGCGTTGGCGGCGTTCACCATCGCCGACAGCGCGATGATCGTGACGTCCGTGCCTTCACGGGTGTAGTTGGCGACACCGAACGGGATCGTGTACGGCTCGTCCGGAACCTCGCCCTTAACGTCGTAGAGTGTCTTGTGTTCGCAGAACACGACCGGATCGTCGTCGCGAATCGACTGGATCAGCAGGCCTTTGGCGTCGTAGGCGTTCGACGGGGCGACGACCTTGAGGCCGGGAACGGCGGCGAACACGTTGTACGGTGACTGCGAGTGCTGAGCGGCGGCGGAGAATCCGGCGCCGATCATGCCCCGCACCACCAGCGGGGTACGGGCCTTGCCGCCGAACATGTACCGGAACTTCGCCGCCTGGTTGTAGAGCGCGTCGTAGCAGACTCCGAAGAAGTCCATGAACATCAACTCGGCCACCGGCCGCAGCCCGGTCAGAGCAGCGCCGGCTGCCATGCCGATGATCGCGGACTCGGTGATCGGGGTGTCGATGACACGGTCGGAACCGAACTCGGTCCACAGACCCTTCGTCACCCCCAGCACACCGCCGAACGCCTCCACCTTCCCGGACTCGAGTTCCGGATTGGTGCCGGCGTGACCACCGCGCAGGTCCTCACCGATCTGCACGACCGTCGCGTCCCGCTGCATCTCCTGTGCGAGTGCGGCCTTGATCGCTTCGCGATATGTCGTCTTCGACGTGGTCATTTTCGTTCTCTCTCTCAGTACGACACGTAGACGTCGGTCAGCAGGTTCGTCAGCGGCGGGTACTCGGCAGCTCGCGCCTTCGTGACGGCGACGTCGACCCGTTCACGAGCCTCGGCGTCGATCGCATCGAGTTCCTTCGCGGTGACCTTCTTGCCGTCGACCTTCGCGCGGAACTTCACCAGCGGATCCTGGGTCCTGCGGAGTTCGGCGACCTGGTCCGCGGTGCGGTACAGCTGGGCGTCGCCCTCGAAGTGGCCGTGCCAGCGGTGTGCCACCGCCTCGATGGTGGAGGGACCGCCTCCCCTGCGGGCTCGTTCGACCGCCTCGCGCGCTGCCTCGTGGACCTCGAAGAAGTCGGTACCGTCGACGGTGGTGGCGGGCATCCCGAACGACGCGGCCCGCCCAGCGATACTCGGTGTGCCGACCGCGTAGTCGCGGCCGGTGGCCTCACCGAATCCGTTGTTCTCGATGACGAAGACGATCGGCAACTCGAGCACGACCGCCATGTTCATGGCCTCGAACACGGTGCCCTGATTGGATCCGCCGTCGCCGGTGAACGAGGCCGCGACACCGCCGTTCCCCAGGGTCTTGGCGCTCAGCGCAGCGCCGATCGCCAGCGACGGGGCACCGCCGACGATCGCGTTCGCGCCGAGCATGCCGACCGACAGGTCGGCGATGTGCATCGATCCGCCCTTGCCGTGGCACAATCCGTCGTTCTTGCCGAAGATTTCGGCCATCATCCCGTCGAGGTCACACCCCTTGGCAATGCAGTGGCCGTGCCCGCGGTGGGTGGAGCCGATGTAGTCGGTGTCGTTCAGGTTCTCGCACACACCGACTGCGATCGCTTCCTGCCCCGAGTACAGGTGGATGAACCCCGGGATGTCGCCGGTCGCGTTCTCCTCGTGCAACCGGTCCTCGAATTCGCGGATCTCCGACATCTTCCGATACGCGCTCAGTAATGCACTCTTGTTCAGCGCCATTGCTCTCCTCTACTTTCTGTCTGAGGGCCGGCCGCACAGGTTCAGGCCCCGAGCGTGACGAGACTTCGGGACGGTTCTCGTCTCACGCCGTGTAACCCAGGCCACGAATGTAGGGAGAGGGGGCGAGCCCACTCAACGTTGCAGCGGATTGCAGCCCGGACCCCGCACGAGCACTCGCGGTGGCAGCCGGGCCGAGCGCCGCACGGAACGCGCGCGAGCTGGGTACCGCGCGCCCGAGAAGCAGGCACGGACTGGCGCCGCGCGAGGAGAGCATCCGACATCCGCTCGGCGCGGGGGTTGCTCCGGGTACTCCCGTCGGCACTTCATGCGCCCTGATCCGGCGGTGTCGGTAGTAAACCGGTGAAGACCGCTGTGTGCCTGGTGAATTCAGTGGTCGGTGGTCACACCTCCTCCACCCCGCGGATGGCAGCCGCCGTCACGAAGGCCACTTGGCTGGAATCCAGGTCGTTGCGCAGATCCTGATGTGTCCCAGCCGGGCCATCCGCTCGAACACCGGTGCAGCGGCGGCAGTGAAGTCGTCGAGCACGGCGGCCATGCGCCTGTGGTGCTCGGCCGACACGGCCTCGGCGATCACATCCTCGGTCGGGTCGACCGCCTGCCCGCCATGCCCTCGTTGTCCCGCTGTTGCACGGGAACATCGTTGGTCACCACGAGCGCCTCGGAGGGCTCGGTTGCGACCGATCGGATGCGGTGCGGAACTGAGGCGTCGAACCAGCAGGTGTCACCGATCCGCGGCAATGACACGCCCGTCCGAAACCGAATTCGAGTGCACCGGCACGGACAGAAGTCGACTGGGAGTGCCGCGGACCGCGGCATACCGTATCGGCTGTTCCGCCGGCGGCTGCAGCCGATCCTCGACATGTTGGGCGCCGGATCACGCGCGCCGACGGTCTGGGTGCAGTCCGCCGGGGGCGGCGCAGGACGCGCCGACGAACCGCTGTCGGCGGGGCCCAGGCCGCGGTCTCGATCAGAGCTGGTGACCGCTGGCGCCGCTGGTCGCTAGAGCCACTGCCCGCTCTGGACCGACAGCAACCGGTCCATCGCGTCCGGGGACCACGTGCTCTCGGGCGGTTCGGGCGCCCTGCGGCCCCGGCGCGGGGCGCCGAGTTCCGGGTAGAGGCTGCGGGAGACCTCCCGGGCGGCATCCACCACGAGGGGCGCGACCCGCTCGAGCTGCGCGGTGCGGGCGTCGCCACACAGCGAGATCGCGGCGACCGGACCGTCGTGCCCGCGCACCGCGACGGCGACGCAGGCAACGCCGCGTACGGACTCGCTGCGCTCGAACGACAGACCGCGCCGCTGCCGGATCCGGCTGAGTTCCTGGTGCAGGGTCGCAAGGTCACCGATGGTGTGCTCGGTGCGGCGGGCCAGGCGCCGCTCGTACAGGTCGTCCACGCGTTCGGGCTCGAGCCACGCGAGCATCGCCTTGCCGCCGGCAGTGGTGTACGCCGGTGCCCGGCCGCCGACCCGCGAGGGCAGCGCCGCGGCGAAGCGGCCGCCGACCTTGTCGAGGTAGACGCTCTCGGCGCCGTCGAGGACGGCGAGGTGGACCACCATGCCGGTCTGCATGTGCAGCTCGTGCAGGAGCGGCGCCGCCGACGCCCGGATCTCCCCGTGGCCGCCGTCCCCGCCGCCGAGGCCGAGCGCCCGCCGGCCGAGGCAGTAGCCGAAGGATGCGTGATCGACCCAGTTCAGCTTCACGAGCTGATCGAGGATGCGGTGCACGGTCGAGCGGGGCAGCCGGGTGCGGCAGGCCACCTCCTCCAGCGTCAGCCGCGAGGACCGGCCCTCGAACGCGTCGAGGATGAGTGTTATCCGTTCGACCATCGACGGCGGCACGTCGCGCCGCGGGGCGGAGGTAGCTGTCGGTTCCGTTGCTTCGACGACTGCCATCTGCGGCCTCCCGATACATCTGCTCCCGGGGTGGGAGCGGGAAAACTGAAATGAATTCTGAAAGTGTATCAGCTCACTCTCACCACCAGTAGTGATCGGCGGCGCGAATCTCCCGCCTGCGACCCTGACGCGCCTCGCGTCCACGATCGACCCGGATCCCGCTCATCGGAACGTCGACCGCGACGGAGCGATGCCGTCCGGTACAACGGACCGACACCCTCCCAGTCCCGGCAGCGGAGAGGCTCTCATGCGCATCGGAATCGTCAGCCCCGTCGTGGTCCAGCACCCCGGCGTGCACTCACCGTGGGAACGCGCCGCCGGCGTCGACGACCTCGTCCGGGTGGCCCGGACCGCCGACCGGCTCGGCTTCCACCATCTGACCTGCAGTGAGCACGTCGCCGTGCCGGTGGACATTGCGGACACCCGCGGAGGCACCTACTGGGACCCGCTCGCCACCCTGAGCTATCTCGCCGCCCGGACGCACCGCATCCGGCTCGCCACCCAGGTGCTCGTCCTGGGTTACCACCACCCGCTCGCGATCGCCAAACGCTACGGCACCCTCGACGTCCTCAGCGGCGGCCGGCTGACGCTCGGCCTCGGGGTGGGCAGCCTGCGCGAGGAGTTCGACCTCCTCGGCGCCCCGTTCGACGACCGGGGCGCCCGCGCCGACGACGCCCTGGCCGCGTTGCGCGCCGCGTTGTCCCGACGCCTGCCGGAGTACCACGGGTCCTATTACGAATTCCAGAACCTGCTCGTGGAGCCGCACGCCGTCCAACCCCGCGTCCCGCTGTGGATCGGGGGCCGCACGCTGCGCTCGCTGCGCCGCGCCGTCTCCCACGGCGACGGCTGGGTGCCGTTCGGTCTGCCCCTGCCCGACCTGACCGCGATGCTGGGCCGGGTGGACCTCCCGGCGGGCTTCGACGTCGTCCTCGACACCGGGGCGCCCGTCGACCCGCTGGGCGCGCGCGAGCGCACCGTCCGGTCCCTGGAACGCCGTCGCGAGGCCGGCGCCACCGTCGTGGGGGCGACCGTCGCCGCGACCGGCGTCGAACACTACTGCGAACAACTCGAGTGCCTGCGGGCACTCGGCACCGACCTGGGGCTGGACTTCGCCCCGGCCGAACCGTCCGAACAGGAGACCCGATGACCGACACCGCAGCGACCGACACCGCACAGCTCGTCCAGTCCCTCCTCGCCCGCGTCCAGCTCCTCGAGGACAAGATCGCCGTCCAGGAGATCGTCACCGCCTACGGCCCGGCCGTCGATGCCGGTGACGCCGACGCGGTGGGCGAATTGTGGACCGAGGACGCCGTCTACGACGTCGACATGCGCACCATGAACGGCCGCAGGGAGATCATGGAGATGGTGCGCACGCGGCCGCACCAGGACTACATCCACGAAGGATGCGGACACCTCCTCGACCCTGTGCACATCCGGGTCGAGGGTGACACGGCCGTGGCCACCTGCCATTCGCAGCTGCTGCGTCACGACGAGAACGGCTTCCGCGTCTGGCGCGTAACGGCCAACCGCTTCGAACTCGTCAAGAACGACGGTCGGTGGCGGATCCGCAAGCGCACCGCACGGGTCCTCGACGGCCGCGACGAAGCGCGCGAGCTGCTCGCCCGAGCCGGCCGCTGACGTGCCCCGAAGACCGGGAACGGCCGGCCCCGGATGTGGGGCCGGCCGCTTCCGTGTCCGACGGCGTCAGGCGTCGACGGTCGCGTTCTCGAGCGTCGCCTTGGCCCACCGATAGTCCGCCTTCCCCGCCGGTGAGCGCATCACCTCGGGAACCGGCACGATCGTCTTCGGGATCTTGTACCCGGCAATCAGGGTCCGGCAGTGATCGGCCAGTTCCGTGACCGAGGGCGCTTCCACACCGGGACGGAACTGGACGGCCACCGAGACCCGTTCTCCCAGTAGCGGATCCGGAACTCCAGCCACCACCGCATCGAGGACGGCTGGATGGCTCTAGACGGCCTCCTCGACCTCCTCCGCGTAGACCTTCTCGCCGCCGGTGTTGATGCACGCCGAGCCGCGGCCGAGTACCACGATCGAGCCGTCCGGCTCCACGGTGGCCAGGTCGCCGAGCAGGCACATGCGCACGCCGTCGCGCTCGGGGAACGTCGCCGCGGACTTGTCCGGGTCGTTGTAGTAGCCGAGGGGAACGTGGCCGATGCGCGCGAGGTAGCCGATGGTCTCCGAGCCGGGCTCGACCTCGGCCAGATCCGTATCGACCACCCGTAGCGTCGGCGACGGGGAGATCCGGGCACGGCCGTCCGAACCGACGTCGAGGGTGCCGGTCGCGCCTGCCTCCGACGAGCCGAACGAGTTGCGCAGGTAGACGTTCGGCAGCAGCTCCGCCAGTTGCGCGCGCACACTCGCCGACCACAGCGCCCCGCCGGAACCGATGACCAGCAGCGAACTCAGGTCGAACTCCTTGCCGCGTGCGGCCACCGCGTCGGCCAGCGGCCGGCTGATGGCGTCGCCGACCACCATCACGATCGCGATCCGGTGCCGTTCGATCAGGCGTAGCGCCTCCACCGGCTCGAACGACCGCATCAGCACCTGCTTCGCACCCGTGAACAACCCCATCAGCACCGAATACATCGCAGCCCCGTGCATGAGCGGTGCCGTGACGAGATAGGACATCGGGTGCTCGTTTGCCGCGGCGGCCGCGGCGAGATCGGCAGGGCTGCGGTGCGGTTCGCCGTACGGGTTGCCGCCGGCCAGCGCCGCGAAGTAGAAGTCCTCGTGCCGCCACATCACACCCTTGGGCATGCCCGTCGTGCCGCCGGTGTAGAGGATGTACCGGTCGTCGCCGCTGCGCTCACCGAAATCCCTCTCCGCCGAGGCGCTCTCCGCCGCCTCCGCATACCGCACCACGGTCGCACCCGCACCTGCCGCAGCCTGTTCGAGCGCCGCCGTCTCCGCGCTTCCGACGACGACGATGTGCCGCAGCCGTGAGGTGTGCGGCACGGCCTGCGCCGCGACGTCGGCGAACTCGTCGTCGAGCACGAGTGCCACGAGGTCCGCATCGGTGTAGAGGTGCACGAGCTCGGCACCCACGTAGCGGAAGTTGATGTTCACGGGTACTGCGCGAATCTTCAAACAGCCCAACATGACCTCGAGGAATTCGAGGCTGTTGCGCATGTGCAGGCCCACATGATCACCTGCGGTCACTCCGACGGCCGCGAGGTAATGCGCGACCCGGTTGGCGCGGGCGTCGAACTCGGCGTACGTCCGGGACTCGTCCCCGCAGCTCAGGGCC
This sequence comes from Rhodococcus sp. DMU1, assembly GCF_012272955.1. NCBI lineage: Bacteria > Bacillati > Actinomycetota > Actinomycetes > Mycobacteriales > Nocardiaceae > Rhodococcus > Rhodococcus sp. DMU1. The sequence continues at coordinate 5,031,571 of NZ_CP050952.1, forward strand.
GTCCGGTCGGGTATCGCATCGACGACGGCCTCGGTGAGGTCGGCCAGGTTCAGAGACATCGCGGGTCCTTCCGGAGTTCGTGGGTGGGCGAGGACGCGCACGCCCACACGATCGTCGCGTGTGTGCCGCGGATCACAGCAGATTCAGTAGAACATATTCCTATTCCTGGATCAACGGCCGGATAGCGACGAACGAGGAGCCAGGCCACCAGCCTGGCTGCAGGATTCGAGGACCGCCTCCCACCCGAGGGACCGCGGTCCGAGAACACCCTTGTGCAAGCAATAGAATGAATACTAGTTTTCAGTCATCGTTCTGCATACCCGCACGGACACAAGGAGCCCACCATGACCCAGAACCTGACCCTCGACGGCCGCGCCGCCGTCGTCACCGGAGCAGGCGCCGGCCTCGGCCGTGCCGAAGCCCTCGCCCTCGCCGACGCCGGGGCCGCCGTCGTCGTCAACGACATGGGTGCCGCCGCCCACGACGTCGTCGACGAGATCCGCGCCGTCGGAGGCCGCGCCGTCGCCGTCACCGGCGACGTCTCGGACTGGGCACTCGGCGAGGAACTCGTCCGCACCGCGGTCACCGAGTTCGGCTCGATGGACATCCTGGTCAACAACGCCGGCATCCTGCGCGACAAGATGATCTTCAACCTGTCCGAGTCGGACTGGGACGACGTGATCCGGGTACACCTCAAGGGCCACGCTGCGACGTCGCGCGCCGCGGCCGTGCACTGGCGGCAGGCTTCGAAGGACGCAAACGGCCCGGTCTACGGCCGCGTCATCAACACCTCCTCCGAGGCGTTCCTGTTCGGCTCGGCCGGGCAGCCCAACTACTCGGCCGCCAAGGCCGGCATCACGGCCCTGACCCTCTCGACCGCCCAGGGCCTGTCGCGGTACGGGGTGCGAGCCAATGCCATCTGCCCCCGCGCCCGCACGGCCATGACGGCGGACGCGTTCGGCGAGAACAACACCGGTGCGTCGGGCCTGGACCCGCTCGCGCCCGAGCGAGTGGCCACCCTGGTCCGGTACCTCGCCTCCCCCGCCTCCGACGAGGTCAACGGCCAGGTCTTCGTCGTGTACGGCAAGATGGTCGCGCTCATGGAAGCACCCAAGGTCGAGCACCGTTTCGACGCCGCCGGTTCCGCGTTCACCGTCGAGGAACTCGGCGGACAGCTGTCGTCCTACTTCTCCGGTCGCGGACCGTACGAGACGTACTCGGCCTACAGTGTGGCCGAACTGGAGAAGGTCGCGCTGGCCACCGGTGAGACCGTCGGCGCCTGAGCGGAAGGACACGGTCGTGAAACTGAGCGGAAAAACCGCCGTCGTGACCGGCGGCGCGGGCGGGATCGGGCGCGCCGTCACCCGGGTGTTCGTCCGCGAGGGCGCGCGCGTGCTGTTCGTCGACGTCGACGACGACCGCGGCCACGCCCTCGAGACCGAACTCGTCGACTCCGGCGGCGAGGCGAAGTTCCTGCAGGCCGACATCTCCCGGCGCGAGAGCGCGGAGCGGATCCGGGACGCCGCCGTGGCGGCGTTCGGAGGCATCCACGTCCTGGTCAACAACGCGCACGCGTCCCGCCAGGCCCCGCTGCTCGAGCACACCGCGGAGATGTTCGACCTGTCGTTCGGCACGGGCTTCTACCCCACCGTGCACCTCATGCAGGCCTGCCACCCGCAGTTGAAGCAGGCCCGCGGGTCCGTCGTCAACTTCGGCTCCGGATCCGCCCTCGACGGCATGCCGACGCAGACGTCGTACGCGGCGGCGAAGGAGGCGATCCGGGCGGTGAGCCGCGTGGCCGCGAACGAGTGGGCGGCCGACGGCATCCGCGTCAACGTCGTGTGCCCGTTCGCCGCCACGGAAGGTGTGCTCGCCTGGCAGCAGGCGTTCCCCGACCGGGCGGCCGCCGCGGCGGCGAAGGTGCCCTTGCAGCGGATCGGCGATCCCGAGACGGACATCGCCCCGGTGGTCGTGTTCCTCGCGTCCGACGATTCGAGGTACATGACGGGCCAGACGCTGATGGCCGACGGCGGCAGCATCAAGTTGCGCTGACGCGGCCGGGGACGCCGGCCCGTTCCTCGATCGCACTGAGTGGGACACCGGGTCGCCGCCGGCCGGACCGCATGGGAATGTGAGCCGCACGGGCCCGCCGGCCGGTGTCGTACCCGGCCGGCGGGCCACTTCCAGACCGTCCCGCCGAGAGGCGGGAGATTCCATACCGTCCTGCCGAGAGAGGTTTTCGACCGCATGGCTTCCTCCTCCCCGCTGTTCCGCCCGCTCCGCGTGCGTTCGCTCGAACTGGCGAACCGCATCGTCATGTCACCCATGACGCGGTCGTACTCGATCGACGGCGTGCCGGGCGACGATGTCGCCGCCTACTACCGCCGGCGGGCCGAGGGCGGGACCGGCCTGATCGTCACCGAGGGGGTGGCCGTCGATCATCCGACGGCCGTGGACAATCCGCGGGTACCCCGCATGCACGGCGCGGCTGCGCTGGCGGGCTGGCGCCGGGTCGTGGACGAGGTGCACGCAGCCGGCGGGCGGATCGTCCCGCAGTTGTGGCACGTCGGGCCGCTGTGGGGTGCGATGAGCGCCGTGGACCCCGCACTGAAGCCCATGCGCCCCTCGGGCAGCTGGGGCACCCCGGGGGTCACCTCGTATTCCGCCGAGTACGTCGCGCGGGCGTCGCGCCCGACGGAGGCGATGACCGAGCAGGACATCGCCGACGTGATCTCCGCCTATGCGCGCGCGGCGGCCGCCGCGGCGGAGGTCGGCTTCGACGGGATCGCGCTGCACGGCGGGCACGGCTACCTGCTGGACTCGTTCCTGTGGGAGGGCACCAACACCCGCACCGACGCCTGGGGCGGCGACCTCGAGCGCCGCACCCGGTTTCCCGCTGCGGTGGTCGAGGCCGTGCGCGCCGAGATCGGCGACGACCTGCCCATCGTGTTCCGTTTCTCGCAGCACAAGCAGCAGAACTACACCGCCCGCATCGCCGAGACGCCCGACGAGCTGAAGGTGATCCTCGGTGCTCTCGTCGAGGCCGGGGTCGACATCCTCGATGCGAGCATCCGGCGCTTCGACACGCCCGCCTTCGAGGGCAGCGACCTCTCGCTCGCCGGCTGGGCGAAGCAGCTGACCGGGGTCACGACGATGGCCGTCGGCAGCGTCGGCATCGGCAAGTCGCTGCGGGAGAGCCGGATCAGCGGCTCGGCACCGGTCGACGACAACATCCCCGAGCTCGAACGGCGTCTCGGCAGCGGGGAGTTCGACCTGATCGCCGTCGGCCGGCTGCACCTGGCCGATCCGGCGCTGGCGACCACCCTGCGCGCCGGGGGACCGCTGCCCGCATTCGACCGCGAGATCCACGAAGCGTCGCTGACCTAGCGCCCGGCACGGGCGGGTACGCGGCGGTGACGACAGGAGGCCCCATGGAATCCTCGTTCCCCGAGCAGCTTTCCGCTGTACTCGATCGGCAGCGCCGTGCGCCCGCGACCGCGCCGGCCACCGATCCCGCGCACCGCGTCCGGACCGTCCGCGCGATGATCGACGTGCTCGTGCGGCACCACAAGCCGCTGACCGAGGCGGTCCACGCGGACTTCGACGGTGTGCTGCCGTCGCACGTGGTCATGGACGACATCGTCACCTCCCTGACGGCGCTGCACCGCGTCCGGGAGTCCCTGGAAGGCTGGGGCACCGCCGCCCGTCCCACCTACCGGATCCCCGGACCGTCCGGAGCGCTGTGGCACTGCGGCCCCCACCACGACGCCGGGACGGTGGCCATCCTCGGAACCCGCACCGCTCCCCTGTTCTCGCTGCTGGGGCCGTGGGTCAGCGCGGTCGGCACCGGGCACCGTGCCGTCCTGATGCCGGCGCAGGGCCTGCCGCGCACCGTGCGTGTCCTCTCCGAGGCCGCCGAGGCCATGCTCGACCCCACGGACATCGCGGTGATGATCGGCGTCGGCGAACACGACGATGCGATCACCGCCGACCGGTTCGACCACGTGGTGATCACCGGCGAGCGCGCACCCGCCGGCGCCGGGACGGCGACCGTGCTGCGTCCCGGCGCCGCGCGATCGGTGACACCGCACCGCCGCACGTTCGCCGACGCCCTCGCCGCGACGTATGCCGCGCTGCTCCCCGCCGTCACCGAGAACGCCGGCCTGGTCGTGACCGTCACCGACCATCCGGGCACCTGCCCCGTCCTGCGCTTCACCCGCCCCGGCGCGGCGCCGTCCGGTCAGCGGGACGAGGGACGCGCGCCGGCCGGCGGGCGATGGAGAATGCCGGCATGAGCAGCCCCGTCGAGGACCGCCTCGCCCTCGCGGACGTCGTCGCACGGTATGCCCGCGCCGTCGACCGGCGCGATCCGGCCGTGCTGCGCTCGCTGTTCGCCGACGACGCCGAGTTCGTGCAGCCGCCGGGACTGGTCCGTCGCGGGCACGACCCGGTGCTCACCGGAGCAGGGCCGATCGCCGAGGGGGTGCTCGCCGCGGTCGCGCACCTGCACTCCACCCGGCACGTCCTCGGCCAGCATGCGATCGACTTCGACGGCGACCGGGCCCGGGGCGAGCTGTATTGCGAGGCGCACCACGTGTACCCGAGCGGCGACGGATACCGGGACTACACGGTGTCCGTCCGCTACCGGGACGAGTACCGCCGCGTGCCGGACGGGTGGCGCATCGCGCGCCGGGAACTGGTCGTCGACCTCACCGCCGACCGCGAGGTGCGGCTGCACCGATCCGCTACCGAGTGAAGGGAAAGCCCTTGTGACGCATACGGAACCGGCCCTGACGCTGACCGCCGCGGAACAACTGCTGGCCGTCGAGGAGATCAAGCGGCTCTTCGCCGCGCGGCTTCGCGTGATGGACACCAAGCAATGGGACCTGTATCCCACGCTGCACACCGAGGACGTCGTGAGCGAGACGTGGGGCGGCCTGCCCGAGGACACCCAGCCGCGGACCGGTGATCGCGCCAACCGGGTGGTGGGCCGGGAACCGCTGCGGCGCGCGATCGAGAACCTGCTCGACGGAGGCACGCCGGTCACCAGCGCGCACCACGGTCACACACCCGAGATCACGCTCACCTCCGACACCACGGCCACCGGGATCTGGGCGATGGAGGACCAACTGTGGTGGACGAACGGAGCGGTCGAGGAGCACCTGCACGGCTGGGGCCACTACCACGAGGAGTACCGGAGGGTCGACGGCGTGTGGCTGATCAGCTACCGCGCGCTCACCCGGCTGCGGCAGGTGCACACGCCCGGGTTCTTCGACTTTCTGAAACCGCTGTAGCCGCCGGCGTCACGGCCGCGACGTGCCGTGCTCACCGTGGAGGTGGGCACGCTCTCCGTCGTGGTCGAAGATCGTGAGAATCTCCACCGGACCGTCGTGGGCACCGATCACGTGCGGGACCATCGTCGAGAACGCGGCGGCCTCGCCGGTCCGCACGAGCACGGTCCGCTCGCCCAGCTGCAATCGGGCCGTGCCGGAGAGCACGGTGAACCACTCCCGGCCCGGATGCACCTTCGCCGCACCGGTTCCGGTGGACCGGTCGGGGGTGATACGCATCTTCGCCACCGTCACGCCGTGCAGGGCACGTTCCCGGGACAGCAGCCACGTGGTCACCCCGGGCATGTGCTCGGGCTGCGGCCGGATCACCACGTCCTCGTCCTCGGCGGATTCGACGAGCTGATCGAGCGTGGTGCCCAGGGCCCGGGCAATCGGCACCAGTTGATCCAGAGCGATCCGGCGGTTGCCGGTCTCGATGCGGCTCAGCGTCGACGGGCTGAGCCGGCAGCGGGCCGCCAGCGAATCGAGCGACCAGCCACGGGCCAGTCGCAGGCCGCGGATGCGTCGGCGGATCACGGCGTCCAGATCGAGATCTTGCGTCATACGCAAGATGGTATGCCCTTCACGCATCGAAGTCGCTACCGTGGCAGCCATGACGCACGATCATCAGCCCCCCGGCAGCCGGCACGCACACCACGACCCCGGGCTGGCGGAACTACTGGACCTGGACGCGGAGGTACTGGGCTCGTACCTGGACGAGGTGACCGCGTGGGCCGAGCAGCACGCCCCGCAGGGGCCGCGCACGATCGTCGACGTCGGCGCCGGAACGGGCACGGGCAGCCTGGCGCTCGGGCGCCGCTTCCCCGCCGCCGAGATCGTCGCGGTCGACAGGTCGGCGTCGATGCTTGCACGCGTCCGCGCCGCCGCGGCCGAGCACGGCACGGCCGAGCGGCTCCGGGTCGTGCTCGCCGACCTGGATGCCGCCTGGCCCTCGATCGGTACGGTCGATGTCGCGTGGGCGGCCTCGTCGCTGCACGAGGTCGCCGACCCGGACAGGGTGCTGCGCGACCTCCACGCCGCACTGAATCCCGGTGGCCTGCTGGTGGTCGTCGAGATGGACGAGTTGCCCCGGTTCCTGCCCGACGACGTCGGGCGGGGCAGGCCGGGCCTGGAGCGGCGCTGCCACGAGGCCCTGGCGCGCGCGGGCTGGAACGCGCACCCGGACTGGCGGACCCACCTGGAGCGGGCCGGTTTCGAGGTCACCGCCCAGCGCAGCTTCACCGTGGCGGCGGCGCCGGCACCACCGAGCGCGGCCCGCTACGCACACGCCTACCTGTCCCGCATCCGCGCCGCGCTCGACGGCCGGCTGGCCACCGACGATCTCGAGACCCTCGACGCCCTGCTGGCGCCCGACAGCCCCGACGGTCTGCTGCACCGCGGCGACCTGACGGTCCGTGGCAGCCGCACCGCGTGGGCGGCCCGCCGCCGCTAGAGGGCCGCCTCCCGCAGCACCGTGACGAGCGTCGCGAGCCGGTCCGCGGCCCGGTCCGGATCGGGATGCACCAGGGTCAGCGGCACCATCACGTCGGTGACACCCACGGCGAGAAGCTCCTTCACCGCCTGCGCCGTCGCGGGCACGGCGATCTCGCCGGCCGAGTCGTGGACCACCTGCAGCCGTCCGCGGATCTGCAGGACGTCGGGATCGCGGCCGTCCCGCTCGAGCGCGCCGCGGAGCAGATCGCGGCCCCGGCGCAGCTCGTCCGGGCCGGCACCCATGATGGGAATCCACCCGTCGCCCCACCGGGCGAGCCGGCGGATCACCGGCTTCGACAACGACCCCGAGACCCAGACCGGGATGCGACGGCCGCCGGGACGCGGCGCACAGTACACGTCGGTGAACGCCACGCTCGGGCGCTGCACCGAGGCCGGGGCGTGCTCCCACAGCGCCCGGCAGGCGGCGAGCGTGTCGTCGAGCAGCGGGCCACGATCGGCGAAGCTCAGTCCCGCGGCCTCGTATTCCTTCTCCTGCCAGCCTGTTCCGACCCCGAGGTCGAGCCGCCCACCCGACATGTGGTCCAGGGTGGCCGCGGTCTTGGCGAGCACGGCGGCGCCCCGCAGCGCCGCGATGATCACGCCGGTGCCGAGGCGAATCGTGCGGGTCCGGCCGGCGATCACCGCGAGCACGGTCATGGGTTCGAGCCACATCGCATCGGGTTCGGTGGCGAACGGTCCCCACGCGTAACCGGAGGTGTCGGCTCCCATCACGACATGGTCGGTGACGTTCACGCGGTCCACGCCGCATTCCTCGGCCCGGACCGCGACGTCCACGAGGTGGGCGAAGTTGTCGCGGGCCAGCACGTCGCCGAAATTGGGGAGATTGACGCTCAGCGTCGGGGGGAGGAAGTTCACGCGAAAACCCTTCGGGTGTAGAGGATCCGGTCAGGGCGCTAGGGGACGATTGGTCCACGACCCGTCGGCGCGCGGGAACCAGCCGCCGGCCGCGTAGCTGCCACCGTCGACGTGAACGGTGGACCCCGTGACGTAGCGGGAGAGGTCGGAGGCGAGGAACAGGGCCGGTCCGGCGACGTCCTCGGGGCGGCCCGGGCCGCCCAGCGGCGCCCACCCCGGCCAGCGGTGCCGGTCCGCCTCCGGCACGAGCCGCTCGTACGGCACCTGCGGCGTCGCGATCAGGTCGGGCGCGATCGCGTTCACCCGGATGCCGTGCCGGCCGACCTCGACGGCGAGACTGCGGGTGAAGTGCCGCAGCCCGGCCTTGTACGTGCCGTACACGACGTGCCCGGGAATGCCGCGGTGCGCCTCGACCGTGGTGACGTTGACGACGGAGCCGCCCCGGCCGCGGTCGATCATGCCCGGAAGGACGGCGCGGGTCATCCGCAGGGCGTGGTCGAGATTGGCGCGGGACAGGGCCTCCCATTCGGATTCGTCGGCCTCCGCGAAGGGCGTCGACGGGCGGAGGAAGTCACCGACGTTGTTGACGAGTACGTCCGGGGCATGGCTCGCGGCCTCCGTCGCGACGGCCGGGTCCGCGGCGTCGCCGACGATCGGCACCACGCCGGGAATTCCGGCGGCCAGCCGCTCGGCCGCCCCACGATCGGTGTCGACGAGGACGACGCGGGCACCGTGCTCGGCGAACAGCCGGACGACGGCCGCGCCGATGCCGTTCGCCCCTCCGGTGACGATCGCCGTTCTTCCGGACAGCAAGGGATGCGACGTACTACTCGAAGCCGGAACGGTGGTCACCGTCGCGACGGTAGCTGCCGCGCCCCGAGGCGCCCCGGTCGTTCCCGGTGGCCGGGAACGACACCGAGCCCGCGCGCGGGGAGGGCCCCTACGGACCGAAGGCAGAGGGCGGCACTCGCAGCCCGGTCTCCCGCCAGATGCGCGCCGCGTCGTAGTAGTGGTCGTGGCCGGCGAGATCTATGTGCCGCTCGGTCAGTCCCCGCTCCGGCGCGACGGCCACGGCCTCGTCGTACCCGAGACTGGTGCGGGGCAGGTCGAATCCGGCGTCGCGGGCGAAGGCCGACGCGAGGGCCCGCACACTCACCGGATCCGGGTGGGCGGCGTGCAGGACATCGCCGCCGGGTCCGGGGTGGGTGCCGCGGACCGCGAGCGCCGCGATCAGGCGGCCGAGATCGCCGACCGAGATCACCGACAGCAGGGGGCGGCCGTCCTCGACCCAGGCGCCGAGGCGAGTGAGGATCTGCGCGATGCCGGGCACGAACCAGCGGTCTCCGGGCCCGTAGACGAAGGCGGCCCGCACCACGGTGCCGCCGTAATCACGCACGGCCAGTTCGGCCGCGAGCCGGCTCTCGCTGAGCACCGAGACCGGATTCGGCACGACGGCATCCTCGTCCACACCGCGGTGCGGGCCGGGACCGTAGACCCCGATCGTGCTGACGTAGATCACGTGCGGCCGGTGCTGCCGGGCCGCCGCGGCCAGGAGGTTCCCGGTCCCGGCACGGTTCACCGCGTCGCACGTCTGCGGGTCCGATCCGGTGTAGGAGGCGGCGTGCACGATCACGTCGGCGGCGGCGACCACGGCGTCCAGGGACGACGGTTCGGTCAGGTCCGCCGCGGCCGTCCGCGTCGCGGCGGGGGGCAGCTCGTCCGGCCGTCGCGCGACGGCCGTGCAGGGCACGCCGGACGCCGTGAGCGCCGCGAGCACGGCGCCCCCGACGAAGCCGGTGGCGCCGATCAGCGCGATTCGCAGGGGTTGCGACGAACCTTCGTCGCGGCGGCGGTCCATTACTGTGGGTACCATTCGGCCGGGTGGGGGAAACCCGATGGGGTTCGTCACGATGCACCTCGTCGGAACACAGGGTGGGAACGGAGTGAGGACGGATGGCTCAGCAAGCGCGGGCGGTGGCGACCAGGCAGCAGATCGTTCTCGGCGCGGCCGAGAACTTCGAACGGTCGGGCTACGAGGGTGCGAGCCTCGGCGCGATCGTCGAGAGCTCGGGCATCACCAAGGGTGCCCTCTACTTCCACTTCCGGTCGAAGGACGAACTCGCCCAAGTCGTCATCGAGGAGCAGCATCGCATCTCGATCGCCGCGGTCGAGGCCATCGCGGGCCTCGACATTTCCGCACTCGAGCAGATCGTGATGCTCTCGCACGAGATGGCGCGGCAGATGATCGACGAGCCGATCGTGCGGGCCGGCATCCGCCTGACGCTCGAACTCAGCGCCACCGACGGTCCCACCGGCCCGTACCTGGACTGGATCGCCGCCTGCGAGAAGCTCACCGAGCAGGCGATCGCCCAGGGCGACATCCTCGACACGATCGACGCGGCCATGCTGGCCCGGTTCGTGATCTCCGCCTACAACGGCGTCCAGCTCGTGTCCAACGTCCTCACCCACCGGCAGGATCTCGAACAGCGCCTCGACGAGATGTGGATCCTGTTGCTGCCCGCCGTAATGCCCGCAGACCGCCACGGTGAGATCCCGCGGATCCGTCGGGCCCGCTGGACGCCGCCCGCCGACTGAACGCCACGCGGCGGTCAGCATCGTGACCGATCCGGTGCGAGCCGCACCGTGCCGGTCGCCAGCGCCTCGCCCCACTGCTCGACCGAGGTCCGCACGGTCCACGGATCGTGCGGATCGATCCGCGCCACCACGTTCGCCCGCTCGTCCAGTTCGACGAACCGGTGGTAGGCGGCCTCGATGAGGTCGACGTCGGCGTGTGGGCGGCCGCATGCGGCGCGGGCGCTCTGCCGGAACGCCTCGAGGACGAGCATGCCGGGAACGTGGTCGCTGGGGTGGTCGAACAGGACCGGATGACGATCGTCGACCCGCAGGCGCCAGCGGTTCTCGGCGTACTGCGGACCGAGCACGACGTCCAGTGGCCGGGACTGCCCGACGACGGCGGGGGGAATCGCCGGGGGGCAGACGGGATCCCCGATCGTGCGCGGGCCGGTGCCGTTCCAGCGCAGCCGCTGGTAGTCGTCCGGGGTGAGGACGTTCGCCACTCCCTGTCCGGTGCCCACCTGCCGTCCGCCGACGACGAACACCACCGTCAGATCGAACTGGGACAGCAGCCCGCCGCGGTACACCGGGTCCTCCAGGCAGGCGTCCAGCACGACCTCCGCGGCGCCGGTACCGATGGCGAGCGCGTGCACCGCCGCGTCCACCCGCAGGGTCTGCATGACGAAAGGATGACCGAGGGGAACGCGATATTGCGTGTGCCCCAGGTAGATCGCCGTCTGGCGCAGGGTCTCGGCGATCAGCATGGTGTCGTATCGGCCGGTTTCGGTCCGGTAGAAGCCGTGCAGCCGTGGCCACTGCGCGCCCAGCAGGAATCGATGGTCGGCGCCGGCGGACGTGCAGTCCGTCAGGAACACCTCCGACACCGATTGCCGGTGGACGTACCGTCTGGGCACCGTCGACTCGAAACCGAGGACGGGACTGTTCCGAGGCACTGCGTCCGCATCCACGGTCATTGTCGCTTCTTTCATTGCAAACCGGCCGGACTGCTTTTATCGAGGGACTATAGACGACCCGGACGAATCGGGGCACGCCCGTGTCCAGTGACTGGATCGGACGCCAGGAACGGCTTTCGTCCCCCGTCGGTCGCTCAGATGAATTCTTCGAATCCAACAAACCGATCGACCGGTTTATGGTAAGGTGTCAAGCAGTCGGGAAACAAATGAAACAAATGAACAGGGTCGGCCGTCGAGCACGCGGAGGGGTGTTCGCGCGGCAGGCCCGAGGTCACAGCACCTCCGCGCCGCCGGGACTATACGAGGGGTAGCCCCTGCGGCGCGGAGGCGTGTCTGCGTTCACATCGCCGCACCCGAACCCGGGTGCCTCACTTGCTCGGAATGCGACTTCGCGCTTCGGCGAGCTGATCCTCGAGGTAGACGATCCGGCACGCCGCGTCCACCGCGGTGCCGCTGTCGACCAGTTCCCGCACCCGCGCGACGAGCCGGAGCTGGTTCCGAGAGTAGCGGCGGTGACCGCCCCCGGAACGGTGCGGCACCACGAGGCCCGTGTCGTCCAGACTGCGGAGGAAGGCAGGAGTAACCCCGAGCGCCGCAGCGGCGCGACCCATGCTGAAGGCGGGGTAGTCGTCGTTGTCGAGTTCGTTGGTGACCGCGGGAGCGCGGTCGGGTGTGGGATCCACGTGCCCTTCGTTGCTACGAGAGGGAACCCCGGCACATGGGGCACCGGGGTTCGTGACGGTTATGACAGTGCCGGCCTCGACCGGCACGAGGAAATGACATACACGAGTTCGCAATCCCGATGGATACGCATCACCAGCCTCTCGCTCTGCTCTCCGGTGGCGACGTGGTCGGCCTCCGCAGAGTCCGCCCGTCGCGTCGTCGGGGCGGAGCCGCAGAACCGAGTGCGGCTCCGCCCCCTCTGCAACTTCCCCGGCAACCCGTCGGCTGCCCCTCTTCCGGATCCTTCGCGTTGACGTCCTCGATGTTATCGGCCTCGATGCCGAAAGTCTACTGTTGCGACTGTAGATTTTCCCGTCGCGTCGAGACGTCCGGAACGGCCCGGCCGAACCTGTCGGACCGGTGCGGCACCATGAGCACACCGCCGCCGGAAGGAACGCTCATGACCGAGATCCTCGACCTGGCACCGGCCGCCCACGAGATGGCACGGCTCGTCGGCGCGCTCACGCACGAACAACTCGCCCGTCCCACCCCGTGCGCGGGCACCACCATCGGGGACCTGGTGGATCACGTGGGCGGGCTGTCCCTGGCATTCACCGCCGCCGCCGGGAAAGCCGTCGGCGACTACACCGGGCAGGGACCGTCCGCCGACGCGTCCCGGCTCGGCGACGACTGGCGCACCAGGATCCCCGGGCAGGTCCTCGCCCTCGCCGAGGCGTGGCGCGATCCCGGCGCATGGACCGGAACCACCCAGGCCGGCGGCATCGATCTGCCCGGTCACGTCGCGGGGATCGTGGCGCTCGACGAACTCGTGATCCACGGCTGGGACATCGCCACCGCCAGCGGCCGGAGGTTCTCCTGCGATCCCGCCGCGCTGACCGCGTGCCTGTCGTTCGTCGCCGCGACCACCGACGAGGAACGCGCGGCCGGCGGGCTCTTCGGGCCGGCGGTCGCGGTTTCCGACGACGCCCCGGACCTCGATCGTCTGATCGGGCTCAGCGGGCGTGACCCGTCGTGGCGGCCACCGCCCGGCCCCTCGGGCCGCCCACCGCGGGCCCCGGAGGGCGGGCCGGGCTAGGCTCGGCCGGCCACCGGCTGCGCCCCGCCCACCGAAAGGAACGTGAGCCTTGTCCGAGACGGACCGCCGCCCTCCCCGTCCGGACCTTCTGGCCGACTGCGGCAGTTGCTTCGGTTTGTGTTGTGTGGCTCTGCCTTTCGCCGCGTCGACCGATTTCGCGATCGACAAGGAGGCGGGCCGGCCCTGCCCGAACCTGCGGGACGACTTCCGCTGCGGCATCCACCGGGACCTGCGGCGCAAGGGGTTCACCGGGTGCACCGTCTACGACTGTTTCGGCGCCGGCCAGAAGGTCTCACAGGTCACGTTCGGCGGCGCGGACTGGCGTCGCGCGCCGCAGACCGCCCGGCGGATGTTCGACGTCTTTCCCGTCGTGCGCCAACTGCACGAGCTGCTCTGGTATCTCGACGAGGCGGTGTCCCTGCCCACCTCCGGGCCGCTCCGCGCGGACCTGCGCGGTGCGCGTGCCGCGACCGACCGGCTGACCCGCGGCGACGCCGACGCCCTCGCCGGACTCGACGTCGCGGCGCACCGGCAGGAGATCAATGCCCTGCTGTTGCGCGCGAGCGAACTCGCCCGGGCCGCCGTGCCCGGCCGGAGGAAGAACCGCCGCGGCGCGGACCTGCTCGGCGCGAAACTCCGGCGCGCCGACCTGCACGGTGCGAACCTGCGCGGCGCCCTCCTCGTCGCCGCGGACCTGCGCGAGGCGGACCTGCGCCGGGCCGACCTCATCGGCGCCGACCTGAGGGACGCCGACCTGCGCGGCGCCGACCTCACCGGATGCCTGTTCCTCGTCCAGTCACAGGTCGATTCCGCCCGGGGCGACGCACGTACCCGGCTGCCCGCCACAGTGGCCACACCCGAGCACTGGTAGCGCAACGGGCGAATCGGGCCCGTTGCTCGCGAAAGCCCTCGATCCGGCCGCGATCGGGTGTGCAATAGGTCCCATGAACATCCCCGACCTCCTTCCCACAGACCGCCGCCGGATGGCTCGTGCTGCCGTGGATTCGTTGGGCAGCCAGCGCAGCGACCACGCCCTCGTACGCGTGAAGTGCCCCGCCAGCCACAACGTCGCCACCGTCTACCGCACCCCGGAGGGGCCGGTGCTCGTCGCCGGCGGTGGTCCGACGGCGCACGGCAATCGCGACCGGTCCGAGACCGCGCACCACGGCGGATCCCTCGGGTCCGAGTTCGTCGACACCCTCGAGGCGACCCAGTTCGAGGACGACGACGTGCCCGCGCGCTGCGCGTGCGGTCCGCACACCCTCTCGCGCCAGGACCTGCAGGCCGCGGTCCGCTCGCACACCCGCACCGTCACCCTGGCCTGAGCCGGACCCGATGAGCACCGCCGACAGCCGGCGCGACCGCGGCGTCGATTCCGGCGGCCGGGACGTCGAGCTCGAGCTTCGCGACGTGAGCCTGGCCGGCACCCTGACCGTCCCCGCCGGATCGGACGGCCTGGTGATCTTCGTGCACGGCAGCGGCAGCAGCCGGTTCAGCCCGCGTAACCGGTACGTCGCCGGGGAACTGAACGCCGCCGGCCTGGGCACGTTGCTGTTCGACCTGCTGACCGCCGGCGAGGAGGGCGACCGCGCCCTCGTCTTCGACATCGAACTGCTCGCGAGCCGGCTCGGCGAGGTGACCGATCTCGTCCGCGCGGAAGCCGAGTGGATCGGCTACTTCGGGGCCAGCACCGGCGCCGCCGCGGCGCTGTGGGCCGCTGCCGATCCGGACCGGGAGATCGCCGCCGTCGTCTCCCGCGGCGGGCGACCCGATCTGGCGATGCCCCGGCTCGGCCGGGTCCGCGCCCCCACGCTCATGCTGGTCGGCGGCCTGGATCGCATGGTGATCGAACTGAACCGGCAGGCCGCCGCGGCCATGCGGTGCGAGCACGAACTGCGGATCGTGCGCGGGGCGACGCACCTGTTCGAGGAACCCGGCACGCTCGAGGTCGTGGCACAGCAAGCGCGGGACTGGTTCCTCGATCACCGCCCGGCGCCTCCGGCCTGACCGGCGCGCAACATACACGGCGTCGGATCTCTCTGCCGCTCCGGGGAATTCGGACATCGAAGACGGAACGCCCGGGGGCACCGCACCGACTCACCGGCCTGCGCTGGGCAAACACGGGTACGGTGGACACGACGGCACAGTCCTCGTACTGTGACGGAGGACACAAACTCGGGTAACTGCCGAACCGGCGGGGTACCCGCACTACAACGAGTTGACACACGCCCAGTGGCGACACCTCAGAGGCGGACAATTGACGATCGAAGCACACCGTGACATCCCCGCGGTACGACGCCTGACGGCACTCGACACCGCGCAGGCTCTTCTCCGCTCCGCAAGGGGCCGTTCCTACACCGAGGACCAGGCGTTCGACGAACTGCTCGACGCCTCGATGCGCTTCCACGTCGACATCGTCGACCTGTGCGAAGCCCTCACCGACCTGGCCACCGGTCCCGGCACCGTCCAGGGACTCCGACGTACCGTCCACGGACACCGGCGCGCCCACACCGTCGCGGCCGAACTGTGGGGCCCGCTGCTCGACCGGAGGACCGCCCCCGCCGAGAACTGATCACCGGAAGCGGATGCTCAGCGTGCGCCGGACGAGGTCACCGATCTCGTCCGCCCACGCGAGGATGCCGAGCGTCGAGTCGATGTTCCCCGGCGGCGTCCGTACCAGGGTGTCCCTGCGGATCAACCGCTCGAAGTCCACGGTCACCGGATCCGGGCGCACCCCGCCGTTGCCGTGGTGGAACTGCACCCCGGCGCGGCGCATCACGTTGATCAGCTCCTGCGCGAGGATCCCGTTCGCGACCGTCGTCGGATGCACGCCGTCGAGGGAGAACAGCCCGCCCGCGGCCCGGCCCCCACGACCGTCGGCCGTCAGGAACCGCGAGTCCGGCACGGGGTCGAGCGCGGCGAGTGCGGACGGGAGCGGGTACGGGGTCCACCACGCCGGGCGGGCACCGACATCGGTGACGAAGCGCCGCGACGCGAGGCGCTCGAGCAGGCCGGCCACGTCCAGCAGATACCAGTCCCGGGCCGGGCCGTGCACCCCGGAACGAGCGTCGGCGACCGCCTGCTCGATGCGCTCGTTGTACAGGTCGATCGCGACGTCCACCGCGTACGCGCCGGCACCCGTGATGTGCTCGTCCTGAGCCGGGTCGAACCGCGCCTCCTCGATCCACGGCCGGGTGTAGTACGGGAAATAGGGCGACCCCGGTTCCATCTTGCGTCCGAGTCCCTTCGCGATCGGCGCGATGGTGACGTGGGGAATCGTGCACCACACGACGTGCCGCGCACGGATCGCCGTCACCCGCTCGACCACCTCCGCGAACTCGGCCGCGAAGTGCTCGGGCCGCCAGATGGTGTAGGCGT
The DNA here is from genome assembly GCF_012272955.1 of Rhodococcus sp. DMU1. Taxonomy (NCBI): domain Bacteria; kingdom Bacillati; phylum Actinomycetota; class Actinomycetes; order Mycobacteriales; family Nocardiaceae; genus Rhodococcus; species Rhodococcus sp. DMU1. Next base: position 5,047,956 of record NZ_CP050952.1, read on the forward strand.
CCTTCGCGGTGAGGTCGCGAAAATCCGGACCGCTCCATGCGATGCGCAGGTCCGTGACCGTGCCGAGCGCGTTGTTGGAGCCGAGGAACACCACCAGCGTCTCGATCCCGGACTCGGTCGTGTCGTCGTGGTCGTCGCCGAGCGCCGCGGCCGCGTCGAACAACGTCATCGCCTTCGCCCCGTCGCTCCAGCGCGGATACACCTGCAACGCGGCGCGCTCCCCGTTGTTCTGCACGATCTGGTCGAGCAGGTCGTCGTTCGGTGCGGCGATCGCCGCCTCGCACGTCGCGGCCGTCTTGCTCAGGGCGTCGCGCAGGTCCCAGCCGAAACAGGACAGGTTGTGCTGGTATGCCACCGGCAGCGACGGCTCCCGACCGGGCCCGCGCTCCCAGTAGTCCTCCACCTGGTCCATGAACGCGCGGACGGCGAACAGCGCGAGCGGGGTCTCCCACATGTTCACCGACGGCCCGAAGCGTCGCTCGAGATCGCGCAGGAGCAGTTCGATGTTGAGCGGCAACCCGCCCGGACCGCCGTAGCGCGGGTAGCGGAACCGGCGGAGCCAGCCGAGTTCGTGGGCGACGATCGCGGGGACCGAGACGTCGGTGTGGAAGACGGCGCCGCTCTGGAACCCCTGCAGCACCGAGTCGCCGATCGCGACGAGCCGGTGCGGGGGCACCCCCTTGGTGTCGACCCGCACGTCGCGGCCGAGCGCCGGATCCGACACCGGCACCCGGGGGGCGGACGCCGCGCGCACCCGCACGTCCGCGGGTGTGCCGTCCGGGAGATCCATCGGAGTCACCGGCATTTCGTCCTCCCCCGGGCCGCGCGTGCGCCTGCTCCGAGCGTGAGCCGCGCGCGGTGGGTTGTCAACGACCCGGCCGGCGACCAATTCTGTAGGGCATGGCTACCGACGAGGACTTCGCGCACACCGACGAGGCAGCCCGCAATCGGCGGGAGAAGGCGCTCGTCCTCGCCCGGTTCGCCTGGAATCGCGGCATCACCGCGGACGAGCTGCTGGCCCTGAGCGACGACGTGCGCCGGAAGCTGGCCCGGGCCGCCGGAGCGCACCCGCCGCGCACGATGGAGACGTGGGCGCTCGTCGCGCGGCTGCTCACCGAGAAGTCGGCGTGGGCCGCGCAGCATCCCGGCCATCCCGCAGCCGCCCCCACCGCCGCGGACGAGAAGATCATGTGGGTGAAGAAGCCGCCGCGCCGGTGGCTGTGAGCCCCCCGGACCCTCACGCGCCGAGCGGGTCGAACGCGTACGACACGGCCGGCACCTGCATCGCGAACCGGACGAGGTGACCCTCGCGCGCGGCGCAGACGCTCCCGGCACCGCCGGGCAGGGGTGGCAGCGCGACGTCGCGTGGTGGGAGCAGCCGTCCCGGCACCGGCACGCCGTAGCAGCGGGCGTCGCCCAGCTCGATCCGGGCCACGCCGTCCGTGACGGTGGCGTCGACGAGCGCGGTGAGCCGGCGGCGGCGATGCGTCGCGCGGATCGATCCGTCGCGGTCGAGGGCGAGAACCCAGGCGTGGCCGAGGGAGTTGAGCCAGTCGAGCACGGTGCCGACGCCGCTGGTGCCGTGCACGTCGAGGCGGTGTGCGCTGAGCCGGGTGCGGAGCCCGGGGACGACACGCACCCCGTGCGCCACCACGGTCACCTCGTCCACCCGGCGCCCGCCCCAGTCGACCGCCGCGAGCTCGACCCGGGACTGCAGGTGCGCGCGGCGACGGCGCACCTGCACCGACCGCACCGTCGCCCGCACCGGCACGCCGTGCACGTCCGTCGCGACGGTGCGTCCGACGTATCGGTGCGTCAGGCCCAGAGCGAGCGCGGTGACGATCACGTCCGGGACCAGGGCGGTCGTCGTGCCGGCGGCGAGGTCGGCGAGCGGCTCCACCCAGCGGGTGGCCCACCCGTCCGCTTCGACGCCGGTGTCCATCCGGACATCATGCCCTCTCCGGCGCCGTGCGCCCCGCCTCGGCCGAATGTGACACGCGTTCAATGTGATCGAACCTGTGTGACATTCGGCCACCGCGGAGTCAGCGGTCGGCGTCGTCCCAGATCCGCAGGATGGTCGAGAGGATGTCCTCGGACACGCCCAGGCCGCCGAGGTGGCTCTCGCCGGGCAGGTGGTGGAACTGGGCGTCGGGCAGCCGGCCCACCACATGCAGGCCGTGTTCCATGGGGACGATGTGGTCCGTGTCGCCGTGCCACCACCGGACCGGCACCTTGACGTCCTCGAGACGGAAACCCCAGTCCCGGGCGAACGCCACGATATCGGCGAAGGGCGCGGCCATCTGCTTGCGGCTGCCGTTGAGCAGATCGTCGAGGAACATCGCCTTGAACTCGGGGCGGGCCAGCAACTGCCGGTCGGCCTCGGGCGAGAGCCACCCGTACATGTCGATGAGCGGCGATGCGAACGGCCGCACGACCCGGATCATCGACCTCACGCCCATGCCGATGGGGACACCCCAGACGGTGAGCAGCGGCGCGACCATTGTGCCCAATCGCATCAGGCCGCCGCTGATCGCGTCGGGCCCGACGACGGGCGCAACGCCCCCGAGCACCGCGGCGGCCACGACCCGCTCGGGCATCGCATGCGCCGCGGCGAGGGTGTAGGGGCCGCCGCCGGAGAGTCCGACGACCGCCATCCGGTCCACGCCGAGAGTGTCCGCGACGATGCGCAGGTCGTCCGCGAAGGCGAGGACGTTCTCGTAGCGGTGCGGACTCGACGAGCCGATGCCGGGGCGGTCGAGGCCGATGAGCCGTACGTGCTCGCGCTCGGCGTAGCTGCGTGCCTCGACGGGGATCTGCCGACGCGCCCCGGGGGTGCCGTGTAGCCAGAACACCGCCCGGCCCTGGGCCGATCCGAACTCGGCGAAGCCGATCCGGCGGCCGCCCCCGACCGCGACGGAACCTTCCAGCTTGGGACGTTCGACGTCGATCATGGGCGCCAGCATGCCACGTGGCTGCGGTCACACGACGCAGGTGTCCGTGACAGCGCGGGCCGGGCATCCCCGGCGACGGGCCCCGCGCTCAGCGCAGCGCGTCGATCAGCTCACCGACGGTGTGTGCGGATTCGAGCGGATGACGGAGGCGCCCGGCCGGATTCACCGAGTAGAGGTTGCGGCGGCCCGCGCGGGTGCGGGTCAGGTAGCCGCCGTCGACCAGGTCGGCGAGGATCGTCTGCACGGACCGCTCGGTGATCCCGATCCGCTGCGCGAGTTCGCGGACGGTGGGCTGTCCGCCTCCGGCGACACACAGCAGTACGTGCGCGTGGTTGGTCAGGAACGTCCAGCCCCGGGCACGGTCCTCGTCGCCGGCGGGCGGCGTTCCGGGGCGGGGGGAGGAGGTCACCCGCACACCATAGGGCACCGCGGTTTCCGGTATCGCGCTTCGCGCTCGGGCCGCGGCCGCGTCCCTGGTGCGCCCGGGCGGCCCCGGGTAGGGTTCGCCGGGTGAACACCGGGCCGGCACTACGCCACTCACGGATCGGCGACCCGGTGGAGGTCTGAGCGTGGACCGCAACGAGTCGGCGCGGTTCTTCCGTGAACTGTTGGAACTGTCGGAAGCACCGTCCTGGGGCCCGTTCACCAACATCCAGCTCGACGACGGCGTACTGCTGCAGTTCGCCGAGCCCCCGGTGGAGATCCAGATGCAGCACTACGCGTTCATGGTCGACGACGACGCCTTCGACCGGGCGTATCGGCGGCTGTGCGACGCCGGCATCGAGCACTGGGCCGATCCGCAGATGCGCCGCCCCGGCGAAACGAACACGGGGCACGGCGGGCGCGGGGTCTATTTCAAGGACCCGGCCGGTCACGCGATCGAGCTGCTCACCCGCCCCTACCTCCCGCTCCCTTGACAGTTAACCGGAAATACTATTCACTAATTACAGTTCGCGAAAGGGAGTATCCCTCCGCGCTTCGTCGTCAACTCGGGGGCCGTCCGCCGGCCCCCCGGCGGAGCGGGCTCGGTTCGAGCCGGGAAAGACTTTCGGCCGTTTCGAGGCTGAGAGGTGGTCCCGATGACCGTTCCGTTGTGGTTGTGGGCGGCGGTACTCGCCGCGATCGTGGCGATGCTGGCGGTGGACCTGTTCGCGCACCGCCGCGCGCACGTGATCGGCGTGCGCGAGGCCGCAGGCTGGTCGCTGTTCTGGGTCGGCACCGGCGTCGGATTCGGCGCGCTGATCTGGTGGCAGTACGGCTCGGAGTTCGGCCAGCAGTACTTCTCCGGCTACCTGATCGAGAAGTCGCTCGCCGTCGACAACGTCTTCGTCTGGGCGATCATCCTGACGTACTTCGCCGTGCCGCGTGAGTACCAGCACCGGGTCCTGTTCCTCGGTGTGCTCGGCGCCCTGGTGTTCCGGGGTCTGTTCATCGCGGCGGGCTCGGTCCTCATCGCGAGCTTCGGCTGGATCCTCTACCTGTTCGCGGCGTTCCTGCTCTACACCGGCTACCGGATGATCCGGCAGCGCGACGAGCACCTCGACCCCGAGAAGTCCCGGGCGCTGCGGCTGTTCCGCCGCCACGTACCGATGACCGACGCCTACCACGGACAGAAGTTCCTCGTCCGCCGCGGTGGTGCGCTGCTGGCCACCCCCCTGCTCGCGGTGCTGGTGCTCATCGAGATCACCGACATCGTCTTCGCGGTCGACTCGATCCCCGCGATCTTCGCGGTCACGGACGTGCCGTTCCTCGTCTTCACCGCCAACGCGTTCGCGGTGCTGGGCCTGCGAGCGATGTACTTCCTGCTCGCCGACCTGATCCACCGCTTCGTGTACCTGAAGATCGGGCTGGCGCTGGTGCTGATGTGGGTCGGCGTCAAGATGCTGCTGAAGATCGACGTGTTCTACGTGCCGACACCGATCTCGCTCGCCGTCGTCGCCACGATCCTGACCGTGTCGATCGTCGCCAGCCTGCGCGCCACGCGCGGCCAGGGCCGTCGCAGCCTCGCGGCGCCCGCGACCCCGCCGTTCCGGGTGGCCACAGCCGAGGAGACCGCGGCGCTCGAACCCGTGTGGCGGCTGCCGGGCAGCCGGCGCCGCGCGGCGCGGCCCGAGCGCGACGACAGCCTCAGCGGTGGGCGGTGAACGTGTACTGGCGAGTCGCCGCCTCCACGATCTGATCGGGGGTCACGTCGATCTCGCCGCCGAGCCACGCGGTCATGAGCTCGGCGAGGCCCCCGACGAACAGCAGCGCGGCGATCTGGTCGTGGGGCGGCTGCAGCGCGCGGTCGCCCCACAGCTCGCGGGATTCGATCGCGACGAGGTCCGCGAACTGGCGCAGCAGTTCCCGGCGACGGGTGCGCACGGGCCCGGCGGCCGCGGACTCGACGACGGCGACCCGGCCCTTGCGCGGATCGTCGGTGAGGACCGCGACGAACGCGGCGATGGCGGCGCGGGCCCGCTCCTCGGGGCCGCGCTCGGATTCGGCGAGTGCCGTCAGCGCGCGCTCGCGGATCTCGTCGGCGATCCGCTCGACGACGCACACGAGCAGCTCGTCCCGGCCGGAGAAGCTCTCGTAGAAGTACCGCTCGGTGAGCCCGGCCTCCTGGCAGATCGCGGTCATGGTGGCACGGTCACCGCCCTCGCGGCCGAACACCGTCAGGCCGGCCGCGAGCAACTGCTCACGGCGGTCGGCGGTGCGCTGCTCGGCGCTCTTTCCGCGGTACTGACGACTGGGCCTGCCCATAGTCGAATCTTGACAGATCGCCGCCTGTGATCCACGCTACTGTCAATTGACAGAGCTTCATGTCAGATACGGTCCGACGAATCGGAGACCTCATGACGAAAGTGCTCGCGCCCTCCCCGCCCGGCCTGACCGCGGTACCCGGGGACGCCGGCCTGCCCTACGTCGGGTACGCCCTCGACTACATGCGCAACCCGCTGAGGGCCTACGACCGGCGATACCGCGAACACGGGCCGGTGTCCTGGTTCCGGTTCGCGGGCCGGCCCTGGGTGGTGCTGCTCGGACCCGACGCCTGCGGCGCCGCGCTGCAGAACCGCGACCGGGCCCTCGCGAACGGTCCGGGCTGGCGGACCCTCATCGGCCCGTTCTTCGACCGCGGCCTGATGCTGCTCGACGGCGACGAGCACCGCACGCACCGCCGGATCATGCAGCAGGCCTTCACCCGGGACCGCCTGGCCCGCTACACGGACTCGATGCAGCCCGCGATCGCACAGGCCCTCGACTCGTGGACACCGAGCGAGGATTTCCGCGCCTACCCGGCACTGAAGGACCTCACCCTCGGGCTCGCCACGTCGATCTTCATGGGCGGTGCCGAGGGATCGTCGGCCACCGAGATGGCCGAGGTGAACAAGGCGTTCATCGGGTGCGTGCAGGCGGCCACGGCGATCGTGCGCTATCCCCTGCCCGGAACCCGCTGGCGCCGTGGCGTGGTGGGCCGCCGCCGGCTCGAGGAGTTCTTCCGGCGTTACCTGCCGGCCCGTCGCGCCGGTGACGGCGACGACCTGTTCACCGCGCTGTGTCACGTGGAATCCGAGGACGGCGAGCGATTCTCGGACGAGGACGTCGTCAACCACATGATCTTCCTGATGATGGCTGCGCACGACACCTCGACCATCACGCTGTCCACCGTGCTGCAGTACCTCGGCCAGTTCCCCCAGTGGCAGCAACTGTGCCGGGAGGAGTCGCAGGCACTCGGTACGACGAGCCCGACCCTGGCGGACCTCGAATCGCTCACGAGCCTGGACCTGGTGATCAAGGAGTGCCAGCGGATCGTGACCCCGGTACCCGGCATCGTCCGGTACACCACCGCCGACACCGAGATCCTGGGCCACTTCGTGCCGCGCGGCACCCTGATCAACGTCGGGCTGCACTACAGCCACCACATGCCCGAGTTGTGGCCGGAACCGGAGAAGTTCGATCCCGGTCGCTTCGCACCGGAACGACGTGAGGACCGCGTGCACAAGTTCGCGTGGACGCCGTTCGGCGCCGGAGAGCACCGCTGCCTGGGCATGTACTTCTCCGGCGCCGAGATCAAGACGGTGCTGCACCACCTGCTGCTCGGGTACCGGTGGCACGTTCCGTCCGATTACGTTGCGCCGCTGAACTTCACGTCACTTCCGTACCCGTCGGACGGGCAACCGATCGCGCTGCGCCGCCTCCGGTGACTCAGACGCGGCCCTTGACCATCCCGTGCCAGTACATGGCCGGCAGGCCGTAGCGCTTGAGCAGCCACATGTCGCGGCGATCCTTGGTGGTGTCGATGACCGGGATGCTCGGAGAGGGGTTGAGCTCGTAGTCGAACTCCGCGAGCATCATCCTGTCCCGGGCGGTGACGAACGGGCAGGACGAGTACCCGTCGTAGCTCTTGCGCTTGCCGACGCCGCGCATCTCGGCGACCAGGTTGGCGACGAGAACGGGCGCCTGCTTGCGGACCGCCGCGCCGGTCTTCGACGTCGGCAGGTCCGCGACGTCACCGAGTGCGAACACGTTGGGATACCGGCGGTGCTGGAGCGTGTGCTTGTCGACCTCGACGTAGCCGAAGGGACTCGCCGGGTTGGCGAGCGGGCTCGCCGCGACCCAGCCGGGCGCGCGCTGCGGGGGCACGGCGTGGAGCATGTCGAACCCGACGACCTCCTCGGTGCCGGTGGCGTTGTTCACGATCGTCGCCTTGCGCGACGATCCGTCGAGCGCGGTCATCTCCGAGCTCAGGCGCACCTCGATGCCGTACTTCGCGGCGACCCCCTCGAGGGTCTGCCGCCAGGACGGGATGCCGAACATCGAGTCGCCGGGCAGGACGAGCATGACGCGGATCCCGTCCAGCAGGCCCTGCCGCCGCCAGTAGTCGGAGGCGATGTAGGCGATCTTCTGCGGCGCGCCGGCACACTTGATGGGGCCGGCGGGCTGGGTGAAGATCGCCGTGCCGGAGCGCATGTTCCGGATCAGCTCCCACGTGTAGGGGGCGTACTGCGAGGAGTAGTTGCTCGAGACGGCACCGTGCCCGACGGCCTCGGCGAGGCCCGGCACGCCGTCCCAGTCGAGTTGCAGGCCGGTGGCCAGCACAAGGTAGTCGTAGCCGACGACGGTCCCGCGCTCGGTCGTGACGGTCTGCGCGTCGGGGTCGACGGCGGTCGCGGCGGCCCGGATCCACCGGACGCCCTTGGGGATCAGCTTCTCCTCGGCTCGGCGGGTCTCGTCCAGCGACGCCTGTCCGCCGCCGACGAGCGTCCACAGGGGCTGGTACCAGTGCTCATCGGAGGGCTCGATCACCGCGATGTCGGTGACGCCGGCCCGGCGCAGGCGCGCAGCGGTCGCGATTCCGGCCGTGCCACCTCCGACGACGAGTACTCGATGTCGCGCGGCACCGTTGCCTGAATGGAGCGACATGTGAACAGTCCTTTCCGTCCGTGACGCAGGCGCGGACGCGGGCTGGGCCTCCACGCCCCTTGATACCCGGTGGGGTATTCAACGATGACTGTAGACCCGGGCCCGGGACTCTTCAAGTACCCCTCCGGGTATTCCTGCCCGGTGAAGGTCCCCGCTTCCCGGGACCTTCGTCCCTGCCGGGGCGGGGCGCGAGGCCGTCGAGCTGCGCGACGGCGGCGACCCGGAGACGACCGCGACCGCGCGCCGCTACTCCGTCGCCGCGCTGACGACGTCGTCCTCGGACAGCAGCACCTCGGCCGCCGCCGGGCCGAGCGGCACGAAACTGTCGCGGCTGGTGACCCGCGAGATCCGGCCCCGGTAGCCCGCGTCCACCAGTGCGGTGACCACCGCCTCCGACACCCCGCCGCTGCGCCGCGTCTCGTCCACCACCAGCACGCGCGGGAAGGACTGCGCGCACGCCAGCAGTTCCGCCAGCGGCAGCGGCGCCAGCCACTGCAGGTCCAGCACGGCGGCCTCCACGCCGCGCGCCGACAGCCGACGGGCCGCGCGCAGGCTCATCCGGACGCCGTTGCCGAACGTCACGATGAGCACGTCGTCGCCCGTACCGTACACCCGCACCGAGCCCGGCTGTACCGCAACGGAATCGGGCGGCTCCTGCCACAGCCCGTCGCCCTCGTCGTACAGGTCGCGCTCGTGGTACAGCGCGATCGGCTCGAGGAACACGCACACCCGGCCCTCACTGCGCGCGAGGTGCACGCAGCTGCGCAGCAGCGCCCCCGCAACCGACGGACGGCTCGGCACCGCGAGCACCAGACCGGGAATGTCGCGCAGCACCGCGACGGAGTTGTCGTTGTGGAAGTGCCCACCGAAGCCGCGCTGGTAGGCGAGGCCGGCGATGCGCACCACCATCGGGTTGCGGAAGCGGCCGTCGGAGAAGAACATCAGACTCGCCGCCTCGCCGCGCAACTGGTCCTCGGCGTTGTGCAGGTAGGCCAGGTATTGGATCTCCGGAATCGGCAGCAGGCCCGCCACCGCGAAACCCAGTGCCGTACCGAGGATCGTCTGCTCGTCCAGGATCGTGTCGAAGACGCGGTGCGGCCCGAATCGGCGGAGCAGACCGCGCGTGAGCCCGTACACCCCGCCCTTGTCCGCCACGTCCTCACCGAACACGAACGACTCCGGTATCGCCTCGAGAATCCCTGTGAGCGCGGCGTTCACCGCCTGGGCGAGCGTGCGGGGCTCCGGCGACGGGAGCCCCGGCTCGTCCGGAACCCGCCGGCGACCGTGCGCGTGCAGCGGCCGCATCACCTCGGCGGCCGATACCAGCCGCGGGGCGGTCGCGAGCGCCTCCATCTCGGCGGCGACGACGGAACGCATCTCCTCGTATCGTTCGAGAATCCTTGCGGAGGAAAGTGTTCCGCGGTCGACCAGAGTACGCGCGGTGGCCAGCAACGGATCCCGGACGTAGTCGGCGGCGATCTCCTCGCGGGTGCGGTACGCGGTCTCGGCGTCGGAGCCGGCGTGGCCGAGGAACCGCACCGTCTTCAGGTGCAGCACGGCCGGTGCGCGGGAGGTGCGGACGGCGACGAGCAGGTCCGCGACGGCGGTGAGCACGCCGACCGGGTCCGCGCCGTCGGCCGCGCGGTAGCTCACCCCCGGATACGACGAGAGGGTGCGTTCCGCCCAGCCCTCCGGCGTCCGGACGCTGATGCCGAACCCGTTGTCCTCGCACACGAACAGCAGCGGCAGCGGCAGCCCCCGGTACGCGCAGTAGGCGGCCGCGTTGAGCGCCCCGACCGCGGTGGAATGGTTCGCCGAGGCGTCCCCGAAGCTGCACAGCACCACCGAGTCCGCGGGCCACGGGCACTGCAGGCCCAGCCGGGCCGCGCGGGCGAGGGCGAACGCCGTCCCCACCGCGCGCGGCAGATGGGAGGCGATCGTCGAGGTCTGCGGGAGAATGTTCAACTCGGCGTTGCCGAACACCTTGTGCCGGCCGCCGGAGATCGGGTCCAGCGTCGAGGCGGTGCAGCCGGCGAGCACGTCCCGCACCGGCGTCGTGCCCGGCACCCGGGCCGCCCGCGCGGCATAGAAGGCCCCCGACCGGTAGTGCAGCAGTGCCGGATCGGTGACCCGGGACAGCAGGCCCAGGGCGGCGTTCGCCTCGTGCCCGGCCGAGCCGATGGTGTAGAACCCGGCACCGCGCCGCTGCATCTCCCGGGCCGCGAAGTCGAGGTGACGGGACTGCAGTTGGGCGTCGAAACAGCGCAGCACCAGCTCGTCCGGTACCTGTCCGGCCACGGCACGGCCGGCGCTCCAGCCGCGGACGGTGGCGGTGAAGTACTCGTCGAGCGGCTCGGCCGTCATCGCGCTTCCCCACACCCTCGCAGGTCCTGCCCAATACTGTGTACCGGCACAGTACCGCCCGGTCCCGGTCGGCGCGGGTCGCCCCGCCCGGCCGCACATGCAGGCCGGGACCGAACGGAAGGAACACCGAGATGTCCACCCGCCTCACCGACGGGGAACTCGTCGACCGGTACCTGCACGCCGTCCTCGTCCACCTGCCGCGGTCCCGGCGCGACGACGTGGCCGCCGAACTGCGCCGGCGCATCGACGACGCCGCCGCCGACCGCGACGTGCGTGAGGTGCTCGCCGGCCTCGGCTCCCCGGAGGATCTCGCCCGCACCTACCGGGGCGCCCCGCGGCACCTGATCGGTCCCCGGCTCTACGACACCTACCTACGGGTGCTGTGGCCCGTCGTCGGGGTCGTGGCGGCGGTGCTCGGCGGACTGACCCTGCTCGGCGCCCTGACCGAGGCCACCGCTCCCGCGGCCGCGCCCCTCGACACCGCCGACGTCGTGTGGGACGCGATCGACGCGGCCCTGACCGGCGGTGTGTACGCCGCGTTCTGGGTGACCGTCGTCTTCGCGGTGCTCGAGCGCACCGCGCCCGCCGGCACGGACCTCGGCCGGTGGGACCCGGACGACCTCCCGGCGGTGCCGCACGGCCGGGAGATCCCCGTCGGCGAGGCGGTCGCGGAACTGGTGTTCGCGGTGGTCGTGCTGATCGGGGTGGCGAGCCTGTCCCCGTCGCTCGCGCCGTCGTTCTTCGGTGCCGGGTACGAAGCCCTCGACCCCAGCTTCACCGACCGGCTGGTGCCGGCGATGATGGCCGTCGCGGCGCTGTGGGTGGTCTCGGCGAGCGTGGCGCTGGTCGTGCGCAGCTGGACGACGGTCGTCACCGCCCTGTCGGTGGTCTCCGATCTGCTCGCCGTCGCGGTGGCCACGGCCGTGCTCGTGCACCGGCCGTACTTCTCGCCGCAGTTCCTTTCCGACCTGCGCGAGCGCACGGGCTCCGACCTGACGGCTCAGCTGAACCTGGCGGTCGGCATCGTGTGCATCGTGGTGATCGTCGCCTCGGCGGTCGGGGTGGTGACGGCGGTTCGCAAGCACCTCGCGCACCGCCGCGCCTGAGGCCCGGCCGTCAGCAGGTGGCCAGGACGCCGGCCATCGCGTCCCTCTCGTCCGGCGTGATCCACAGGCCGTACTCCGCCTTCACCTCGATCTGCCGGGAGACGTAGGTGCAGCGGTACTCCGAGTTCGGGGGCAGCCACTGCGCCGCGTCCTTGTCGCCCTTGCCCTGGTTCGTGGGCCCATCGACGGCCTGCAGGTTCCGGGGATCGTTCGCGAGGTTCTTGCGGGCCTGCGCATCGAGCAGCCGCGCACCCTTCTGCCACGCGTCCGACAGGGCGACGACGTGATCGATCTGCACCGCCGACGACGTGTCGACGCCGCGCCGGAAGTAGATCTCCCGCCCCGTGTACGGGTCGTACAGGGTCCCCGCCTCGACGGTGCACTCCTTCGTCACCGGCGCCAGCTTGATGTTCACGAGATCCCGCTTCAGGACGTCGTTGCGCGTGTCGCAGCCGTTGCGCCCGCCCGCGACGGTCACGTCGTCGGTCCATGCCGGCCCGAACAGGGCGCGGTCGTAACCGCCGGACGGGTCCGGTTCCCGCACGGCGAGGCTCTTCAGCAGTTCGACCGCCTCGGCGGCGGCGGCCGACGACGGGGCCGGCGCGGGCGCCGACGTGGACCCGCCGGGACCCGCCTCGTCGCCGCCGTACGTCTGCTGGAGGACGACGAACGCGACGAAGGCGAGCACGTAGGCGAGCAACCACAACCAGCGCCGGCGGCCGGCGGAGTTCGCCGCGGCCACTACTGCGCGAGCGGCGGCATCTTCACGACCTGTCCCGCGTAGGACAGGCCGGCACCGAAGGCGAGCAGCAGGCCGAGCCCACCCGGCTGGACCTGACCGGTGCGCAGCATCTTCTCCATCGCGAGGGGGATGGAGGCGGCGGAGGTGTTGCCCGTCTCGATGATGTCGTCGGCGACGGCGACCGTCTCCGGCAGGTCGAGCTGGCGGACGATGACGTCGTTGATGCGCAGGTTGGCCTGGTGCGGGACGAACGCGTCGAGGGCGGCGAGCTCGACACCGGCCTTGTCGGCGATCTGCCGGGCGATCTTGCCCATCTCGAAGGCCGCCCAGCGGAACACCGCGGTGCCCTCCATGATGATCCAGGGCCGCTTCTGATCGGGGTTGTTCGCGAAGTTCACCCAGTCGGGTTCCTGGCGGATGGCGTCGGCCTGCGAGCCGTCCGATCCCCACACGGTGGGGCCGATGCCCACCTCGTCGGACGGGCCGACGACCACGGCGCCGGCGCCGTCGCCGAAGATGAACCGCACCGAGCGATCGGTGGGCTCGGTGGTGTCGCTCATCCGCTCGACGCCGATGACGAGCGCGTAGTCCTCGGTGCCCGCGCGCACCAGGTCGGAGGCGACGCCGAGGGCGTAGCAGAAGCCGGCGCAGCCTGCGGAGATGTCGAGGGCGGCGGCGCCGCCGGTGCCGAGGGCGTCGGCGACCAGCGCGGCGGACTGCGGGGTCTGGTACGGGTAGGTCGAGGTCGCCACGATGACGGCGCCGAGCCGGTCGCCGGTGATGCCGGCGGCCTCGAGCGCCTTGCGGCCCGCGGAGATCGCCATGTCGAGGACGGTCTCGCCGGTGTCCTCTGCGAAGCGCCGCTCCTTGATGCCGGAACGGGACTGGATCCACTCGTCGCTCGAGTCGATCTGCTGACAGATCTCGTGGTTGGTCACGATCCGCTCGGGGCGGTGCACGCCCAGCCCGAGCAGTGCGGTGTTCCGCAGCGGGGCGGGACCGGCGATCTGTGCACCCATCAGGCGAACTCCTCTTCTTCGTGCACTGGCTGTCAGTGCATCGCGTTCCTGACACGGTAACGCGCGCGCGAATCGTAGCGGAGCCGACCCGTCGGCCACGGCCCTTGCGCGCGGGCCGCCGGGACACGCCGACGGGCCCGGGACCGCGTGTGACTACTGCCACCTCCTGTTACCGTCTGTGGCCGTGCACACACGTAATGGGGGTTACCGACGTGCTTCCGCCCGCCTCGGAGTCCTTGCGCTGACCTGTGCCGCCGTGACGGTGGTTCCGTTCGCGGGCACTGTGGCGGCGAACCCGAACGCGATCAATCCCATCCCGGGACTCAACGGGGTCAACGGCCTGCCGGAGCTGCGCGGCCGCACCCAGGTGGTGGCGCAGCAGACCGGGATGCTCAGCACCAACCGCACGCAGGACATGAACGTGCTCGGCACCGACCTCGGCGTCATGTGGGACAACGGCCGCGGCCAGGTGCTGACCGCGTTCGGCGACACGGCGGGCCTCGGGCTGCCCAACCTTCTCTCGGGCAGCATCTGGGCCTGGCGCAGCAGCGCGCTGTTCCGCAGCTCGGACCGCAACCTCACGGACGGAATGACGTTCGACAGCGCGGCCCGTGACTTCTTCGGTCAGGCGAAGGAACTCGTACCGAGCCCGAAGATCCCGTTCGTGGAGATCAGCCGGATCCCCACCGCGGGGATCGCCGTCGGCGACACCCAGTTCCTGAGCTTGATGTCGGTGAAGAACTGGGGGCAGGCCGGCTCGTGGGAAACCAACTTCTCGGGGCTGGCCTTCTCCCACGACAACGGGGAGAACTGGACGGTGGCGCCGCAGACCGAGCGGCCGAGCGTCGGCGGGAACCGGAACTTTCAGATGGGCGCCTTCGTCCGGCACGGCGGGTTCGTCTATCAGTACGGAACGCCGCCCGGCCGCGGCGGCCTGGTGCACCTGGCGCGCGTGCCGGAACTGCAGATGCTCGATCTCGCGGCGTACGAGTACTGGGACGGCGGCGCGTGGGTGCGCGACGTGAATGCGGCCCGCCCGGTGATGGCGGGCGGCGCGGCCGAGCTGTCGGTGCAGTGGAACAACTACCTCGGGCAGTTCGTGCTGCTGACCACCGACGGCCACAACTCCGTGGTGCTGCGCCGCGCCCCGTCGCCCACCGGCCCGTGGAGCGCGCCGGAGGTCGTCGTCGACACCCGGGAGCTGCCGACGGCGTACGGCGCGTACATCCACCCGTGGTCGTCGGGTCCGGACCTGTACTTCCTCACGACCGTGCACCAGAACTACAACGTGCTGCTGCTGCGTACCACGCTCCACCCCTGACCGGCGTGGCGTCCGGGCTACCGTGCGTCCATGGACGCACAGGAGTGGGATGCGCGGTATGCGGAGAGCGAGACGGTGTGGGGATCGCCGCCGAACCCGGTGATCGTCGAGTTCGCGACGTCGCTGCCGCACGGCCGGGCACTGGATCTGGGGTGCGGCGAGGGCCGGCACTCGCTCTGGCTGGCCACGCGCGGCTGGGAGGTGACCGGCGTCGACTTCTCCCGGGTGGCGGTGGACAAGGCCCGGGCGATCGCGGCGCAGGCGCCGCGACGGGTGCGTGAGCGTCTGACGTACGCGTGCGCCGACGTGACCGAGGTCACCTTCGACGCCGAATATGATCTCGTCCTCTCCGCCTATCTCCATTTCCCTCCGCCACAGCGACGAGCATTGATCGACAATGTGATCGCGGCCCTGAAACCTGACGGAATCCTCATATTTCTGGGGCACGATTCGACCAATCCCGCCGAGGGCGTCGGAGGTCCTCGCGATCCCGAGATCCTCTACACACCAACGGATCTCGCCGAGGAAATGCACGACCGGCTGGATATCCGGACCGCCGAGCGAAGAATGCGGGAAACGGACGCAGGAATGGCGATCGACGCACTGGTCGTGGCACGCAAACCGACCCTTGGCAGTTAGTTGCCCGGCGGGTAACATAGGCGGATGTTACCGACGAGTAATAACTTGGGCGGTACTCGAACACTGCTTGACCGCACCATCTCACTGGGAGTAGCGCAGACATGGGCCATTACAAGAGCAACCTCCGGGATCTGGAGTTCAACCTCTTCGAGGTGCTGAAGATTCAGACGCTCCTCGAGGCCGGGAAGTTCGGTGACCTCGACGAGGAGACCTCTCGTGGCATTCTGGCCGAGGTGAAGACCCTCACCGAGGGCCCCGCAGCGGAGTCGTTCGCCGAAACCGACCGCACTCCCCCGGTCTTCGATCCCGAGACCCACTCGGTCTCGCTGCCCGAAGGCTTCAAGAAGGCGTTCAACTCCTGGTACGAGGCCGGCTACTGGTCCATGGGCCTCGAGGAGGAGATCGGCGGAACGCCGGCGCCGCGCGCCCTGAGCTGGGCCGTCAACGAGATGATGCTCGGCGCCCAGCCGGCCGCCTTCATGTACGCCGCCGGTCCGTCCTTCGCCGGCGTGCTCCACGCCAACGGCACCGACGAGCAGAAGAAGTGGGCCGCGACCATCGTCGAACGCGGCTGGGGCGCCACCATGGTCCTGACCGAGCCCGATGCCGGTTCCGACGTCGGCGCCGGCCGCACCAAGGCGATCAAGCAGGACGACGGCTCCTGGCACATCGAGGGCGTCAAGCGGTTCATCACCTCCGCCGACTCCGACGATCTGTTCGAAAACATCTTCCACCTCGTCCTCGCCCGCCCCGAGGGCGCCGGCCCCGGCACCAAGGGCCTGTCGCTGTTCTTCGTCCCGAAGTTCCACTTCGACTTCGAGAAGAACGAGATGGGCGAGCGCAACGGCGTGTTCGTCACCAACGTCGAGCACAAGATGGGCCTGAAGGCGTCCGCCACCTGCGAGGTCACCTTCGGCGGCCACGGCGTGCCCGCCCAGGGCTGGCTCGTCGGCGAGGTCCACAACGGCATCGCCCAGATGTTCGACGTCATCGAGCACGCCCGCATGATGGTGGGCACCAAGGCCATCGCGACCCTCTCCACCGGCTACCTCAACGCCCTGGCCTACGCCAAGGAACGCGTCCAGGGCGCCGATCTGACCCAGATGACCGACAAGACCGCCCCCCGGGTCACCATCACCCACCACCCGGACGTGCGGCGCGCCCTGGCCATGCAGAAGGCCTACGCCGAGGGTCTGCGCGCGGTCTACCTCTACACCGCCGCCCACCAGGACGACGTCGTCGCCGAGCAGATCTCCGGCGCCGACCACGAGCTGGCGCACCGCGTCAACGACCTGCTGCTGCCCATCGTCAAGGGCGTCGGCTCCGAGCGCGCCTACCAGTACCTGACCGACTCGCTGCAGACCCTCGGCGGCTCCGGCTTCCTGCAGGACTACCCGATCGAGCAGTACATCCGCGACGCGAAGATCGACTCCCTCTACGAGGGCACCACCGCCATCCAGGCGCAGGACTTCTTCTTCCGCAAGATCGCCCGCGACCGCGGCGTCGCCCTCGCCCACCTCACCGGCCAGATCCAGAAGTTCCTCGCCTCCGACAGCGCCGACGAGCGCCTCAAGTCCGAGCGGGCCCTGCTCGCCACGGCCCTCGAGGACGTCCAGGCCATGACCGCCACCCTGACCGGCTTCCTCATGGGCGCCCAGGAACAGCCGACCGAGCTGTACAAGGTGGGTCTGGGCTCGGTGCGGTTCCTGCTCGCCTTCGGTGACCTGCTCATCGGCTGGCGCCTGCTCGAGCAGGCCGAGATCGCCCTCGCGGCCCTCGACGCCGGCCCGGACGCCAAGGACAAGGCGTTCTACGAAGGCAAGGTCGCCATCGCCGGCTTCTTCGCCAAGAACGTCCTGCCCGAGCTGACCGCCGTGCGCGGCATCGTCGCGAACGTCGACCTCGACATCATGGAGCTCGACGAAGCGGCCTTCTGAGCCGTGGCAGGTGAGCGTGGCAGGTGGCCGCGGCAGGTGAGCGTGGCAGGTGGCCGCGGCAGGTGAGCGAATGTATCGTCCGCTACCGCTGAGGAGCTGAACGATACATTCGCTCGGCCCGGCTCGGCCCGGCTCGGCTCGGATCCGAGTGAGTAGGTAGTACACAGGACTGTGCCCTCCCGTTTCGTAACGGGAGGGCACAGTCGTGTGCAGGCTGGTTCCGCGCTACGGCGTGCCGGTCTGCGACGTTCCCGCGGGGGCCGCGGCCGGCGCATCCCCGGATTCGTCCGGGGTGCTCGGGGCGGGCTGCGGGGTCGTCGTCACGGCCGGTCGCGCGCCGGCGGGTGCCTCCGCGCCGCCTCCGGGCGTCTCCGCCTCCCCGGGCGTCGGCTGCGACGGCGCGGCCGGTGCCGCCTCCGGCGCGGGCTCCGGCTCGGCGCTGACGCAGCGCACCACGGGCACCGGGTCGTAGCGGACCGTGCGGGTGGTGCTCGAGATCTGCCGGCCGGTGGCCGCGTCGGTGATGATGCGGGTGTCGCTCACGGTGAAGCCCTGCGCGCCGCTCGACGGGATGCACCCCGGCCCGGCCGGCAGCGTGATCGTGTTCGGCGCCGTGAAGTTCGTGCGGGGACCGGTCACGGATTCGACGTCCACGGTCTTGGTGCCCCAGATCCGCACCGTGATGTCCGACGACGTGCCGATCGCCTGGATCAGCACCCCGGTGTCGAAAGGATTGCGGAACTTCAGGTCGATCGCACCCTCGAAGACCGTCGCCTCCCGGGCCGCCGGGTACCGGGAGATGTAGTAGCTGTGCTCGGTGTGCTCGACATCCTCCATGCCTGCGAAGTACGTCGCGTTGTACAGGGTGGTCGCGAGCTGGCTGATGCCGCCGCCCACCGCTTTGGATGGGCGTCCGTTGTTGATGATGCCGGACTCGACGTACCCCTGCGCCGCGCCGCGCGGGCCGGTGTAGCCGTTGAGCGAGAACGTCTCCCCCGGCTTGACCAGCGCACCGTTGATCTCCGAGGCCGCCAGGCGGATGTTCACGCCCGAGGCGTACTCGAAGCCCCCGGTGGTGAACTCGCCGATCACCTCGCGGATGCCCAGCTTCTCGGCGGCCTCCGTGGTCAGCTTGGGAGTGACCGGCTTGTACACGGCGTCGGTCACCCGCTCCCCCGGCGCGGCCAGCAGCTGCGGCAGCGCTTCGAGGCTGACCGCCCAGTCGACGAGCTCGCCGTCGACCGACGGGATCACCGTCGGGCCCCCGCCCTCGAGCACGATCCGGGCGTCTTTCGGCTCCACCTCGGTCGCGGCCAGTTGCGGCCGGAGGATCTCGGTCGCGGCCTCGATCCCGTACTGCGGGGTCAGTCCCCCGTTGCCGTCGGGCACGAAGGTCAGCACGGCGCCGACACGGTCGCTGGGCAGGGTCGCGACGGCCCCGTCGCGACCGCGGACCGTCACGTCGGCTGCGACGGCGGGGTCCGCGACGTCTCGCAGTGCGCGTTCGAGTCCCTCGGGCGTGACCGTCACCTCGACCGTCTCGACGGGGAACGCGACGTCGCCGAACGCCCAGCGTTCGGCGAACAGGTCTGCGGAGGCCTCCGCATCGAGCGTCTGCCCGGGCAGCGGCGGCACGGGCACCGGGGTCGCCCCGTCGAACACGAGGTTGCCCTCCCGTGGCGGCCGGTCGGCGACCGCGCGGACGCCGCCGATCGCCGCCGACAGCGCGGCGTCGTCGCGCGTCGACACGACGCCGATCTCGTTGCCGCCGCCGAAGAACGACGCCACGCGGGTGATCGGGTCGAGCGGCTGCGATCCGATGCGGTCGAGGGTGTGCTCCCAGTCGACGTCCAGACCCGCCTGCGCCGGCACGATCTGCGCGGCCACGTCGCCCGCCGTGACGGTCACGGGCTCGTCGACGCGCGGCCCGAGTTCGGTCCGCAGTATCTGTTCCGCCTCCGCGACCGACCGCCCGCCGATCTCGATACCGGCGACGGTGACGCCGCGCGGCACGTTGCCCGACGAGACGGCGAGGTCGCCGACGTAGAGGGCGGCGAGCACGGCGGCGACGCCGCCGACCACCAGCGCGATGCGACGCCAGGGCGGACCGCCGTCGCGTCCGGGTCCGGCCTGCGCCGGCTCGGCCGGGGGCGGTCCGGGCGGTGGTGGCTCGGCCGGGGGCGGTCCGGCCGGGGTGCCGGACTCGGGAGGTACGGTCGCCGGCCGAGGGGCCGATTCCTGCTCGGTGGCCGGCTCCCGGGAGGCGTCGTCCGACAGGGTGGGGATGACCTCGGTCTCGACGTCGGCGTCGGTGCGGCCGGACGCCGGCGCGACGACGGGCAGCACGGCAGTGGGCGCCTCCCAGGGCGGCACGTCGGCGTCCGCCGGCGGTTCCGGCTCGGCGTCCGGGACCTGCTCGGGTGCCCCGGCAACGTCGCCGGCGACGGGCTGCGGGGGCGGGGTGGGCTCGGCGCTCGCCACGGGGACGGCCTCCGTCCGGTTGCCGGCGGCGTCCTGGGGCGTCGCCTCCGGCTCGGGGACGGCGGACCGAACCTCGTCCTGGCCGTCCTCGGGGTCGTTCGTCCCGCTCTTGCCGCTCACCCATGTCCTTTCACCGGGGTGCGCCCCGGATCGGGCGCACCACTCGGTATCCAGCCTAATGTCGGGTTCCCGGCGCCCCCGAGCCGATGGGCGGTCCGAGCCCCCGCGGACAAGCGAAAGACCTCGCGTTGCCGCCAGGTCGGGGGTCAGGCAGCAACGCGAGGTCGACTGGTTTATCGGCGGCCCCGCCGGGGCGTTACAGACTTCCGGGATTTTTTCCGGACGGGGCCGCCGGGGTCGGCTCAGGCCTCGAGGATGGCGGTCACACCCTGCCCACCTGCGGCGCAGATCGAGATGAGGCCCCGCACGGGCTTGCCGGTCTCCTGCCGCTTCTCATGCAGCATCTTCGCCAGGGACGCGACGATGCGGCCACCCGTCGCGGCGAACGGGTGCCCGGCCGCCAGCGACGAGCCGTTGACGTTGAGCTTGCTGCGGTCGATGGACCCGAGCGGAGCGTCCAGACCGAGCCGGCCCTTGCAGTACTCCTCCGACTCGAACGCCTGGAGCGTGGCCAGGACGACGGAGGCGAACGCCTCGTGGATCTCGTAGAAGTCGAAGTCCTGCAGCGTCAGGCCGTTGCGCTTCAGCAGCCGCGGGATCGCGTAGGTGGGGGCCATGAGCAGGCCGTCGCCACCGTGGACGTAGTCGACCGCCGCGGTCTCCGAGTCCACGAGGTAGGCGAGCACGGGCAGCCTGCGCTCCGCAGCCCACTCCTCCGACGACAGCAGCGCCGCCGACGCACCGTCGGTGAGCGGGGTCGAATTGCCCGCGGTCATGGTGGCGCCGCCGAGCTCGACGCCGAACACCGGCTTCAGGCCGGAGAGCTTCTCGACCGTCGAGTCCGGGCGCAGGTTGTCGTCGCGGGTGAGGCCGAGGAACGGGGTGACGAGGTCGTCGAAGAAGCCACGATCGTAGGCGGCGGCCATGTTGCGGTGGCTCGCGGCGGCCAGCTCGTCCTGAGCCTCCCGGGCGATGCCGAACTCCTTGGCGGTGATCGCCGCGTGCTCGCCCATCGACAGACCGGTGCGGGGCTCGCCGTTGCGGGGGATCTCGATGCCGAGCATCGACGGCCGGACCTGGCCGAGCAGCTTGACGCGGTCGCCGGTCGAGCGGGCCCGGTTGAGGGAGAGCAGGAACTCGCGCAGCTCGTTGTTGACGCCGATGGGGGCATCGGAGGTGGTGTCGACACCGCCGCCGATGCCGGCCTCGATGCGGCCGGCGGCGACGGCGTCACCGACGGAGATGATCGACTGCAGGCCGGTGCCGCAGGCCTGCTGCAGGTCCCAGGCGGGGGTGTGCGGGTTCAGCGCGCTGCCGAGTACGCACTCGCGGATCAGGTTGAAGTCGCGGCTGTGCTTGAGGACGGCCCCGCCGACGACGGCACCGAGCCGCTCTCCCTGGAGGTTGAACCGGCTCACCAGCCCGTCGAGCGTGGCGGTGAACATGTCCTGGTTCGACGCGCGGGCGTACGTGCGGTCCGACCGGGCGAAGGGGATCCGGTTGCCGCCGAGGATTGCGACACGGCGCAGCTGCGTGGAACGGGCGGTGGTGGTCACTGACGTCTCCCGGGATGCTGGTGGATACAGACTCTGGCTACTATTCTTACTCGCGAGTAAGTTCGTTGTCGACACCACACCGTCGGCCCCTCCCGACAATACCGACGTCCGAACCAGAGAAGGTGGAATCGTGGCTGAAACCAAGAGCGCCCCCGGCCTCTATGCCCAGTTGATCGGGTCCGCGCCCGGAGCATTCCTCGCCAAGCAGTTCGGCCTGCCGAAGCCGGAGAAGCTGCGCCGGTACGAGCCGGGTCAGCCGCCGCTGGCCGGCCCGCTGCTCGTCGGGGGCAACGGCCGCCTCGTCGAACCGATCCGCACTCTGCTGTCCGACTACCCGTTCGCCGATCCCGCCGACACCGCGTACGGGGCGCTCGTCTTCGACGCCACCGGCATCACGGATGTCGCGGGCCTCGAGCAGCTGTTCACCTTCTTCCAGCCCGCGATCAAGGGGCTCGGCCCGAGCGGGCGCGTCGTGGTGCTCGGCACCACCCCGGAGGAAGCCTCCTCCGTGGACGAGCGCATCGCCCAGCGCGCGCTCGAAGGCTTCACCCGCAGCGTCGGCAAGGAACTGCGCCGCGGCGCGACGGCCCAGCTGGTGTACATCTCCCCCGATGCCGCCACCGGCCTGTCCGGCCTCGAATCCACGCTGCGCTTCCTGCTGTCCGCGAAGTCCGCGTTCGTCTCCGGCCAGGTGATCCGCGTCGGTGCCGGCGACGCGAAGGCCCCCGAGTCGTGGGAGCGCCCGCTCGCCGGGAAGGTCGCCGTCGTCACCGGCGCGGCCCGCGGCATCGGCGCCACGATCGCCGAGGTACTCGCCCGCGACGGCGCGCACGTCGTCTGCGCGGACATCCCCGCGGCCGGCGACGCCCTCTCGCAGACCGCGAACAAGGTCGGCGGCGTCTCCCTCGCCCTGGACGTCACCGCCCCGGACGCGGGCGACAGGCTCGCCGAGTACCTGCTCGAGCGGCACGGCGGCGCCGACATCATCGTCCACAACGCCGGCATCACCCGCGACAAGCTGCTCGCCAACATGGACGCCGCGCGGTGGAACGCCGTCATGGCCGTGAATCTGCTCGCCCCCCAGAAGATCACCGAGAAGCTGGTCGAGAAGGGCGCTCTGAAGGAGGGCGGCCGCGTGGTCGACGTGTCGTCGATCGCCGGCATCGCCGGCAACCGCGGCCAGACCAACTACGGCGCGTCCAAGGCGGGTGTCATCGGGATGGTGCAGGCCACCGCGCCCGTGCTGGCCGAGAAGAACATCACCATCAACGCCGTCGCACCCGGCTTCATCGAGACGGCCATGACCGCAGCGATCCCGGTGGCCACCCGCGAGGCCGGTCGCCTCATGAGTTCGCTGCAGCAGGGCGGGCAGACCGTCGACGTCGCCGAGACCGTCGCCTGGTTCGCCAACCCGGCGTCGAGCGCGGTCACCGGCCAGGTCGTGCGCGTGTGCGGCCAGTCCATGCTGGGGGCGTGATGGCTGTCGTCGAACTCTCCTCGCGCCCTTCGACTCTCGACGTCTACGCGCGGGCGGCGCTCTCGGCGCTGCCCGTCGTGGGCGCCTCGGGCGACCGCCTGCCCGACGACACCCTCGTGCTGCGCGGCCTGCGCGTCGACCCGGACAACCTGGCCGAGTACACGAAGGTGTGCGGACTGCGCTTCGGCGACACGCTCCCGCTGACGTACCCGTTCACGCTGACGTTCCCCGTCGTGATGAAGCTGATGGTGTCGAAGGGCTTTCCCTTCGCCGCCGTCGGTTCCGTCCATGCCGAGAACGTGATCGAGCAGGTGCGGCCCGTGTCCGTGACCGAGCCGCTGGATCTGAGGGTGCATGCCGAGAACCTGCGGGAGCACCGCAAGGGCCTGCTCGTCGACCTGGTGAGCGAGATCAGCGTCGGCCGGGAGCTGGTGTGGCGGCAGACGTCGTCGTTCCTGCACCAGCAGCGCACCTCGCTGTCGGATCAGCCGAAGCCCGAACCGAAGGCCGAGGAGATCCCTCCGGTGCCGACGTCGACGCTGCGAGTGGACCAGAAGACGATCGACCGCTACGCATCGGTCTCGGGTGACCGCAACCCGATCCACGTCTCCCGGCTCGGCGCCAAGGCGTTCGGGTTCCCGAAGCCCATCGCGCACGGTATGTGGAGCGCGGCCGCGGCGCTGCGGGCCGTGGAGGGCCGCATCCCGTCGCGCGCGACGTACTCGGTCCGGTTCGGCAAGCCGGTCCTGTTGCCCGCGACCGTGAACCTCTACGCCGCACGCGCCGCCGACGGCTGGGACCTGGCGCTGCGCCACCCGAAGAAGGGCTACCCGCACCTCACCGCCACCCTGCGCTGAGAGCTGCTGCGCCGCAATCGCTCCGAGCGAATGTATCGTCGACTCCCACTGAGGAGATCAACGATACATTCGCTCGGGCGGGGGCGGGGGCGGGGCGCGCTCGGCGGATCAGCCGGCGAGCAGAGCGTCCATCTGACCGACGGCGAGCCGCAGGCCTTCTTCCATACCCATGCCGGCCAGTTGCTCCATCTGCTCCCGGGACGCGAACGCGGAAAGAATCCGCATCCGGGTGCCGCCCTCGTGCTCGACGAGCTGCATCCGCACCGTGGTGGTCGGCATCTCGAGGTTCGGCGTCCCGTCCTCGTCGGCGAATCCGTCGGTGAATTCCAGGGACTCGGAGGGCTCGACCGCGGTGACGTTCCACCAGCCGCGGTACTTGTCCCCCTCGGGACCGGTCATGAAGTAGGTGACGGTGCCACCCGGGACCAGATCGTGCTGCTCCACGGTCGCCGGGTGGGTCGGCGGTCCCCACCACCGCTCCAACTGCCGGGGGTCGGCCCACAACTGCCACACCCGTTCGAGCGGTGCGCGGAAGTCGGCGATCAAGGTCAGGGTCAGGCTGTCGAAGTCCTTCTCGACGCTGGTCACGCTCATCGTTGTCGTCCTTTCCTCGGGTCGTTCCGGGCCGGATCCGGTTCCTCGGTGAGCAGGGCCGACATCCGATCCACTCGTTCCCGCCAGGCGCCCTCGAGCTGGTCGAGCACCCGCCGGGCCGTGTCGATCGCGTCCGGGTCGGTGTGCACGAGTTGCTCCCGTCCGCGTCGTTCCTTCCTGACGAGGCCGGCCCGTTCGAGTACCGCCACGTGCTTCTGCACCGCGGCAAAGCTCATGGGATAGGCCTCGGCCAGCCGCGAGACCGACGCCGCGGTCCGCGCGCAGCGATGCAGGATGTCCCGTCGGGTGGCGTCCGCCAGGGCGTGGAACAGCTCGTCCACCGCGTCTTCACGAATCCGATCTACAACCATTTGGTTGTAGATTAGCCGCACAACCCCCGCCTGTAAAGGAGTCGGCGTCGACGGCGGAAACGGACAACCCCGCCGGCGCGACGAGCGTTTTACAAATTACGATATTTTGTCTACCGCTGAGACCAAATGTCCTGTACTGTCCACATCACAGTGAGCTGGCTCATACCGGCTCCTCGAACTGGACGCTTCACGGGACAGGGAGGTCGAACGGTGACGACGTCGGACATCGGGCGGTACGCGCAGGCGCCGGTGGAACAGTGGCGCGATCGCAAGCGGTATCTGTGGCTAATGGGGCTGATCCCGCCCACGGCGATCTTCCTCGCGACCGCACTGATCTGGGGATTCAACCAACTCGGCTGGACCGCGGTCTCGCCGATGTGGTGGTGGATCGGTCCCCTTCTGGTGTACGTGCTGCTGCCGATCCTCGACCGGTTCTTCGGCCCCGACGGGCAGAACCCGCCGGACGAGGTGATGGAGATGCTCGAGAACGACAAGTACTACCGGTACTGCACCTACGCCTACATCCCGTTCCAGCTGGCCAGTCTCGTCTTCGCCTGCTACCTGTGGTCGACCGGGAACCTGTCCTGGCTGGGGATCGACGGCGGCCTGGGGCTGATCTCGAAGATCGGTCTGGCGTTCAGCGTCGGCGTGATGGGTGGTGTCGGGATCAACACCGCCCACGAGCTCGGCCACAAGAAGGACGACCTCGAACGGTGGCTGTCGAAGATCACCCTGGCCCAGACCTTTTACGGCCACTTCTACATCGAGCACAACCGCGGCCACCACGTGCGGGTGTCGACCCCGGAGGACCCGGCTTCGGCCCGCTTCGGCGAATCGTTCTGGACGTTCCTGCCGCGCAGCGTGTGGGGCAGCCTGAAGTCCTCGTGGGAACTCGAGAAGACCCGCCTGCAGCGCCTCGGCAAGAGCCCGTGGACCCTGCGTAACGACGTCCTCAACGCGTGGGCGATGTCGGTGGTCCTGTTCGGTGTGCTCGTCGCGGTGTTCGGCCCGGTGATCATCCCGTTCCTGATCCTGCAGGCCGTCTACGGCTTCTCCCTGCTCGAGACGGTGAACTACCTCGAGCACTACGGGCTGCTGCGGCAGAAGACCGCCACCGGCCGGTACGAGCGCTGCACCCCCGCGAACAGCTGGAACTCCGACCACATCGTCACCAACATCTTCCTGTACCACCTGCAGCGGCACAGCGATCACCACGCGAACCCGACCCGCCGCTACCAGACCCTGCGGAGCATGGACGGCGCCCCCAACCTGCCCAGCGGCTACGCGAGCATGATCGGGCTCGCCTACATCCCGCCGCTGTGGCGCAAGGTGATGGACCACCGCGTCGTCGAGCACTACGACGGCGACATCACCCGCGCCAACATCCAGCCGAGCAAGCGCGGCAAGGTCCTCGCCGAGTACGGGGCGCAGTGATGGCCGCCTACGAGTGCCCGGTGTGCAACTACGTCTACGACGAGACCGCAGGCGCGCCCCGCGAGGGTTTCCCCGCCGGCACACCCTGGGACGCGATTCCCGACGACTGGTGCTGCCCCGACTGCGGGGTCCGCGAGAAGATCGACTTCGAAGGACGCTGACATGACCACGAACTACAAGCTCTTCCGTTGCCTGCAGTGCGGATTCGAATACGACGAGGCCGAGGGCTGGCCGGAGGACGGCATCGCCCCCGGCACCCGATGGGACGAGATCCCCGACGACTGGTCCTGCCCGGACTGCGGCGCCGCCAAGTCCGATTTCGAGATGGTCGAGGTCAGCCGGACATGACCGAGACGATCGTCGTCGTCGGCACCGGGGTGGCCGGCGCGACCGCCGCACAGACCCTGCGCAAGGAGGGCTTCGCCGGACGTGTCGTGCTGATCGGCGAGGAGGCCGCGCTGCCCTACCGGCGGCCGGTGCTGTCGAAGGACCTGCTCGCCGGCAGCATCACCGCGGAACGGGCACAGCTCGAACCGGCCGGCTACTGGGCCGACCACGACATCGACCTGCGCACCGAGACCCGCGTCGTCGAGCTCGACCCACGGCGTCACCGGCTCCGGCTGTGGGACAACGAGATTCTCGACTACGACGCGGTGATCCTGGCGACGGGCGCCCGTGCCCGCCACCTGGACCACGACGGCGGGGACAGGGTGCTGAGCCTGCGCACGGCCGAGAACGTCGCCCCGCTGCGGGCCGCGATCGAGGCGCACCGTTCGCTCCTCGTCGTCGGCGCCGGCCTGATCGGCTGCGAAGTCGCTTCCACCGCAAGGGAACTGGGAGCCGAGGTCACCGTGCTCGAGAGCGCGCCGTCGCCGCTCGCCCGCATCGTGCCGCCCGCCGTCGCCGAGATGTACGTCGGCCTGCACGCCGAACGCGACGTGCCCGTCCACACCGGCGTCGCGCTGCGCTCCCTCACCGGCGACGACGACGGGGTGCATGCCACCGCCGAGGACGGGCGCGCCTGGACGGCCGGCGCCGCCCTCGTCGCGGTGGGCTCGGTGCCGGACACCGCGCTCGCCCGCGCGGCCGGGCTGACCGTCGGCGACGGCATCGTCGTCGACGAGGCCTACCGCACCTCCGCCGCCGGGGTCTACGCCGCGGGCGACGCGATGGAGCAGCCCAACCCGGTGCTCGGCGGCCGGCACCGCACGGAGAACTGGAACAGCGCCCGGGCCCAGGGCATCGCCGCCGCGAAGTCCGTCCTCGGGCAGCCGCTCGGCGCCGCGGAGGTGCCGTGGGGCTGGTCCAACCAGTACGGGCACAACCTGCAGTTCGCCGGCTGGTCCCGCCACGACGACGACTACGTGGTGCGCGGGTCGATCGAGGGCCGGGACTTCACGGCCCTCGCGCTGCGCGGCGACCGGCTGGTGGGGGCGATCGCCCTCGGCCGCCCGAAGGACATCCGCATCGTGCGGCAGCTCGTTGCCGCCGGCGCGGCGGTCGATCGCGGCGCGCTCGCGGACGAGTCCGTCGCACTGGGCGACGTCGCGGGTCGGCGCGCGGCGGCCACGCCGGCATCGCTGTAGCGGGCTGCTCAGCCTTGGTGGTCGGTGCGCTTCTTGCCGGCCAGGCCGCGCCAGGCCAGGTTCTCGAGCAGATCGGCGGCCTTCTCCACGTCGATCTCGCCGCCGGCGATGCGGTCGGCGACGGCCTCGCCGGCGCCGACGAGCGCAACGGCCATGATGGCGAAGTCGGTTCCCGGCTCCGGGTCGCGCGTGCTCGATTCGAGCAGGTGCGCGGTGAGCTCGATGAGCCGGTCCCGGCTGCTGCGCACCTGCCCGGCGAACGCCTGCTGGGACATCGCCTGGCGGTAGAGCACCATCCACGAGTTGCGGTGGGCGTCGACGAATCCGAGGAACGACTCGAGCGCCACCCGCAGCTGATCGCGTGGCGTGAGCCCGGGATCACCGGCGGGCGTCAGGGCCTCGACGAACCGCTGCCCCTCCCGGCTGATGCACGCGGCGAACAGTTCGTCCTTCGAGCCGTAGTACAGGTAGAGCATCGGCTTGGAGATCTGGGCCCGGGCCGCGATGGCGTCCATCGAGGTATTGTGAAACCCGTTCTCGGAGAAAACCTCCACGGCGGCGTCCAGCATCTGCTGTTCCCGCACCGCGCGAGGCAGTCGCTTGGTACCGCCGGCCATGTCTCCTCCAAGTCCCGATGCTCCCAGCTCCTTACCCTAGAGTAAGGAGCTGGTTTCCGACGCCGATTCAGCAGTCCAGCGCGCCCTTGGCGCGCGCGACGGTGCGCACCGCGTCGTCCACCCGCGCGGCCGGCAGCGCTCCCGTCGCCACGGCCTGTTCGAGATGGTCGAGCACCCGCGGGACGTCGTCGGTGGTCAGCCACAACGCCTGGTCCACCCCGGCGGCGAGCGCCGCCTGCACCGCTTCGGTGATGTCGTACGTGTCGGTGATGGCCCGCATGCCCGACAGGTCGTCGGTGAAGACCACCCCGTCGAACGGCGGGGCACCGTAACCGGTTCCGGACCGCAGCAACTGCACCGCCTGCGGGCTGATGCTCGCCGGCAGTCCCTCGGTCAGCCCCGGCACGTCGAGGTGCCCGAGCATCACCGCGACCCCGGAATCCACGAGCTCCCGGTACGGCACCAGGTCCACCTGCTGCAGCTGGTCGAGCGGCGGCGCGGTGACCGCACCGGTGTGCGAGTCGCCCGACGCCGAACCGTGGCCCGGGAAGTGCTTGAGCACCGGCAGGATTCCCGCGTCGCGCAGGCCCTGCGCATAGGCGCCGGCATACTGCACCACCACCTGCGGATCGTCGGAGAAGGAGCGGTCGCCGATCACCGAGTCGTCCGGCTGACTGCTCACGTCCACGTCCGGCGCGAAGTCGACGGTGACGCCCAGCTCGCGGAGCTCGCGGCCCCGCTCGAGCGCCATCCGGTACGTCTCCTCGACGGTCATCGTCTGCGCCGTCACCCGCGCCGACGGATCGGGGCCGAACAGCGCCCCCACGCGCGAGACCCGGCCGCCCTCCTCGTCGATGGTGACCATCAGCGGCAACCGGCTCGCCGCCACCACCTGCGGGATCTCCCTGTTGGCCAGCATCGACACGTCGGTCCAGCTGCCGACGAAGATCCCGCCGATCTGTTCGGACCGCACCGCCTCGAGGGCGTCGGCGGTGCCGGTGACACCGACGTTGAGCAGCTGGGCGAGCCGCTGCCGCACCGTCAGCGACGCGAGCAGCTCGTCGCCGCAGGACGGTGCGGGTGACGCGGTCGCCATCGGGGCGGGCGACGGCGACTGTGCGACGGTCGACGTGGCCTGCGACGTCGCGGCGGCCGTGGGCTCCGGGGTCCGGGGCGCGTCCTGTCCCCCGCACCCGGCGACGGCGAGGACAGCCGCGACCGCGACGGTGAGGGTGTGACGGATCCGCATGGCCACCGACGGTAGCCGACCACCGCCGCGCCTGCCCCGACGACCCGCGGCGACGGGTAAAGTGCCCCCCAAGGACCGCCACGACAGCAGGGGACGCGTGATGCCCGCAGATCTCATCCTCATCGCCTACGACGGCTCCGAGAACGCCAAGCGGGCCGTGCGGTATGCGGGGCGATTCCTGGCCTCGTGCCGCGCCGTCGTCGTCACGGCCTGGGAACCGATGGTCCGTCAGGCCGCCCGCATGTCCGGGCTGTCGGGGGTGATGCAGCCGGAGTGGGTACCCGACGAGGAAACCGAGGACGTGGCCCTCACCGACGCGAAGGTGATCAACGCGGAGGGACTCGAACTCGCCCGCTCCGCCGGCCTCGCCGCGGAGGGCCGCACCCTCGAGGTGGTCAGTGCCGTGTGGACCGCGATCGTCGAGGCCGCCGACGAGCTGAACGTCGACATCATCGTCACCGGCACCCGCGGCACCACGGGCCTGCGCTCGCTGCTGCAGTCGTCGGTGGCCGACCACGTGCTGCGCCACAGCCATCGGCCCGTGCTGATCGTCCCCCCGGGGCGCTAGCCGCGGCGCGTACCGGGCGCGGGCGGGGGATATCGTCGACCCACCATGGACGGTTTCCTGCTCTCCCGCGCCGATCGCACCGTGCACACCACCGGGACGCGCCGCCGGTTCACCGACGTCGCCGAGGCCTCTTTCGCGTTGCGCCGCGGCGAGGCCGACCTGATCGTGGGCGCGCTGCCCTTCGATCCCGAGCGCCCCGCCGCGCTGACCCAGCCGGAGACCGCCGACGTGACCGACGCGGCGTGGCAGCCACCGGACGCCCTGCCCGCCCTGCCTGCGGTGCGGATCGCCGCGCAGACCCCGGCGCCGCAGCAGCACGTCGCGCGGGTCGCGGCGCTGCGCGACCGGCTCGGCCGCGGCGAACTCGACAAGGTCGTCGCCGCGCGCTCGGTCACGCTCGTCTCCGAGACGCCCGTCGACCCGCTCGCCCTCGCGGCCCGGATGGCCGAGCGCCACCCCACCGCCCACGTCTACGCGGCGGACCTGAGCGCCGCCGGCGAGCGGTACCGCGGCCACACCCTGGTCGGCGCGACGCCCGAACTGCTGGTCAGCCGCCGCGGCGACGCCGTCACGTGCCGTCCGCTCGCGGGCACCGCCGCCCGCTGCGCCGACCCCGGCGCCGACCGTGAGGCGGGCCGGCAGCTGCTCGCCTCGGCGAAGAACCTCGCCGAGCACGCGTTCGTCATCGACTGGATCCGCTCCCGCCTGACCCCGCTGTGCAGCGAACTGGAGATCCCGGGCACGCCCGTGCTGACCGCCACGAGCGACGTGTGGCACCTGGCCACCCCGATCACCGCCACCCTGCGCGACCCCCGCACGGACGCCCTGACGCTGGCAGCGGCACTGCACCCGACCCCGGCCGTGGCCGGCACGCCCACCGAGGCCGCACTCGCGGCGATCCGCAGCACGGAGGGCGACCGTCGCTTCTACGGCGGCGCCGTGGGGTGGTGCGACGGGGACGGCGACGGGGACTGGCTGGTGGCGATCCGCTGCGCCGAGCTCAGCGCCGACGGCAGGCGGGCCCTCGCGTGGGGCGGCGGGGGCATCGTCGCGGCGTCCGATCCGCAGGCCGAACTCGACGAGACCACCGCGAAGCTGCGCACGCTGCTCGGCGTGCTCGGCCTCTAGGCCGCCGCGAGTGGAGCAGGCCACAGTCGCACCCGCGCGGGTGATACCTTGACGCGGAGCGCAACGACGCCGGACCGGTTCCGGCACCGTCGCGCACGACGAATGTCGGCTGCACACGGAAGCCGACGACGGACGATGGGGAGATGGGTATGGCGAAGTTCCTGGGCCCGGGCCTGGTCAGCGCGGCGATCGGCGCCGTCCTCGGCGCCGTGGCGGTGTTCGGGGTCACGGCGGCGGTTCAGGAGAACACCCGCCCGGAGGTCGACCGCAGCGGCAACGCCGATTCCTCCCTGCTGAACCAGGTTGAGTACGGCAGCCGCTGACGGCGCCATCCACGCGACGAGTTCACGCACTTCCCACGGCGCGGTGCCCCACCCCGGTGGGGCACCGTCCGCCGACCCCCTCTCCAGGCGGTGGTTGTACGGGGCCGCCGTGGTGTCGCTGCTGTTGGCGTTCGCGCAGGCCCCCGGCCTGATCGTCGCCGACACCAAGTACGACCTGACCCAGAACCCCCTCGGGTTCCTCACCCGCGCCGCCCACCAGTGGAGCAGCCTCGCCCCGCTCGGCCAGGTCCAGAACCAGGCGTACGGCTACTTCTTCCCGCACGGCTCCTTCTTCGCCGTCGGCCAGCTCCTGCACGTCCCCCCGTGGATCACCCAACGGGTGTGGTGGGCGCTG
The DNA here is from genome assembly GCF_012272955.1 of Rhodococcus sp. DMU1. NCBI lineage: Bacteria > Bacillati > Actinomycetota > Actinomycetes > Mycobacteriales > Nocardiaceae > Rhodococcus > Rhodococcus sp. DMU1. Next base: position 5,080,157 of record NZ_CP050952.1, read on the forward strand.
CTGCTGCTCGCCGGGTTCTGGGGCGTGGTGCGGCTCGCCGAGGCGCTCGGCGTCGGCAACCGTGGTTCCCGGCTGATCGCCGCGGCGGCGTTCGCACTCTCGCCCCGCGTGCTGACCACCCTCGGATCCATCTCGTCGGAGACGCTGCCGATGATGCTGGCGCCGTGGGTGCTGCTGCCGCTCGTGCGCTACCTCGACGGCGACCGGGCGCTCCCGCACCGGCGGGGAGCACCGCAGCTCGCCGCGCAGTCCGCCGTCGCGGTGGCCCTCATGGGCGCGATCAACGCCGTCGCCACCGTCGCCGCGTGCCTCGTCGCCGGGCTGTGGTGGATCGCGCACCGCCCGAACCGGCGGTGGTGGCGGTTCACGCTGTGGTGGATCCCGAGTTGCGTCGTCGCGGTGCTGTGGTGGATCGTGCCGCTGCTGCTGCTCGGCCGGGTCAGTCCCCCGTTCCTGGACTACATCGAATCGTCCGGGGTGACGACGCAGTGGACGTCGCTGGCGGAGGTGCTGCGCGGCACCGGCAGCTGGACCCCGTTCGTCTCCCCCGAGCGCATCGCCGGCGCGGTGCTCGTCACCCAGCCCGCGGCGGTCCTCGTCACCGGCCTGCTCGCCGCCGCGGGCCTCGCGGGGCTGGCGATGCGGTCGATGCCCGCCCGGGGGCGGTGGGCGCTGATCCTGTTCGCCGGCATCGCCGGGCTGGCCGCCGGGTACGTCGGTGAACTCGGCTCGCCGATCGCCGAGCAGGTGCGGTTCTTCCTGGATTCGGCCGGCGCCCCGCTGCGCAACGTGCACAAGCTCGAGCCGCTGGTGCGGTTGCCGCTCGTGCTCGGGCTCGCGCACCTGCTGCGCCGGGTACCGCTGCCCGGCGCGGTGCCGTGGCGGCAGGCCCGGACCGCGTTCGCCCACCCCGAACGCCAGCCCATGGTCGCGTTCACCACCCTGATCCTCGTGGCGCTGACCCTCGCGACGTCGCTCGCGTGGACCGGCCGGCTCGCCCCGCGCGGTGCCTACGACGCGGTGCCCGGATACTGGCACGAGACCGCCGCGTGGCTCGACGAGCACACCTCGGCCCGCGGGGAACGGGCGCTGATCGTGCCGGGCGCCCCGTTCGGCAGCCAGATCTGGGGCCTGACCCGCGACGAGCCGATCCAGCCGCTCGCGTCGACGCCGTGGGCCTCCCGCGACGCCGTGCCGCTCGTGCCGCCCGGCGCGATCCGGGCCCTGGACGCGGTGCAGCGGCACCTCGCCGACGGCCGGCCCACCCCCGGCCTGGCGGCGACGCTGCGCGGCCAGGGCATCGGCTACGTGGTGATCCGCAACGACCTCGACCCGGAGACGTCGCCGTCGGCGCGGCCGGTGCTCGTGCACCGGGCGATCGAGGGCTCCCCCGGGCTCGTGCGGGTCGCCGAGTTCGGCAACGAGATCACCCGGAACTTCGAGGAGGGCTTCACCGCCGACTCCGACCTGCGACCGGCCTACCGGGCGATCGAGATCTACCGCGTGGACGTGCCCGGCGCGCCGGTCGGCCCGTACGCCGTGGACGCGGCGACCGTTCCCCGCGTCCAGGGCGGTCCCGAGGCTCTGCTGCGGCTCGACGACGCCGAGCCGGGGAACACCGGCCCCGCGCTGCTCGCGGCCGACGCGAGCCGTGCCGGCCTGCCCGTCGGCGACGTCGTCGTCACCGACACCCCCACCGACCGGGAGACCGACTACGGCCAGGTCGACCACCACAGCTCGGCGATCCGCGCCGCCGGCGACCCGCGGCGCACCTACAACCTCGTGCCGGACTACCCGGTGCCGGACACCGACCTCGTGCGCGCCGAGTGGGAGGGCGCGCGGATCAGCGTGTCCAGCTCCGCGTCGGACGCCACCCAGCTCGGCGGCACCTCCGTCGGCAGCGGGCCGGCGGCCACCGTCGACGGCGACCCGACCACCGGCTGGCACAGCAACGGCCTCGAGTCCGCGGTCGGGCAATGGCTGCAACTCGACCTCGACCGGCCCATCGAGGCCGGGCTGCTCCGGCTGAGCACCAGCCCCGGCGCGATCGGCACGCCGGTGAAATGGCTCGAGGTGACCACCGACCGCGGCAGCACCGCCGTGCGCATCGAGAAGCCCGGCCGGGAACAGACGGTGGCGCTGCCGCTCGGACGGACGACCTGGATCCGGATCACCTCCACCCGCACCGAGGACGGATCCGTGGGCAACCAGTTCGGGCTGACCGAGGTGGCGGTGGACGACTTCACCGACCGGGACAACCCGCGGCCCGTCGACATCCGGCAGCGGATCGTGCTGCCGGACGTCGCCGCCGGGGCCGCCGTGCGGGGCTGGAACCTCGGTCAGGAACTGCCCGGCCGCGGCAGCTGCGTCGACACCCCCGACCGGGTGCGGTGCGCGCGGGGCCTGGCCGTCGCACCCGAGGAGCCGAACGTCTTCACCCGCACCCTGTCGGTGCCCGACGCGACGTCGGTGGCGCCGCAGCCGTGGGTGCGGGGACGGCCCGGCCCGGCGCTCGCCGAGGTCGCCGCGCTGCCGGACCGGGTGGTCGCCCGCGGCGCCGCCGACGTCGTGGACCTGCAGGGCTCCGCGTTCGCCGCCACCGACGGTGATCCGCGGACGACGTGGACGGCGTCGGAGGAGGCGGTGCGGCCCGGGGCACCGCGACCGACCCTCACCCTCGACCTGCCGTCCCCGCAGCTGGTCACCGGCCTCGAGGTGGCGCCGAGCCCGGGACCGCTGCCGGCGCGGCCGACCCGCGTCGCCGTCGACCTCGGCAACGGCCCGCAGGTGCGCGATATCGAATCATCAACAGCGACAATCGATCTCGAACCATACGTCACGGACCGGGTAGTGCTCAGCCTGGTCGGCTGGGACGACGTGCTGGACCAGACCGTGCTCGGCTTCGCCAAGGTCGGCCCGCCGGGACTGGCGGAGGTGACCGTGCTCGGCCCGGACGGGCCGATCGGCCCGCAGGACCCGGTGTACGAGCGGCAGGTCACCGTCGGGTGCGACGCCGGGCCCGTGCTGACCGTCGACGGCCGCACCTACCGGACGTCGGTCACCGCGACCGTCGCGGACCTCGCCGCGGGGGTCGAGGTGCCCGCCACCCTGTGCGACGAGACCGTCGCGCCGCTGCCCGCCGGGCACGTCGACGTCGAGCTGGACCCCGGCCAGGCGTTCACCGTCGGGACGCTGCGGCTGCCGGTGCCCGGCGCCGTGAGCCCGCCGTCGCCCGAACCCACCGAGCTCGCCGTCGGCACCTGGACGGAGAACCTGCGCGAACTCGAGGTGCCTGCGGCCGAGCGGGAGCGGATCGTCGTCGTGCCGGAGAGCACCAACGTCGGCTGGGTCGCCACGGCCGCGGACGGCACCGAACTGACGCCCGTGGTGGTCGACGGCTGGCAGCAGGGCTGGGTCGTGCCCGCCGGGGCCGGTGGCACCGTGACGCTCGAGTTCGCCACCGACCGCTGGTACCGCCTCGGCATCTTCGGCGGTCTGCTCCTGCTGCTGCCGCTGTTCGCGCTCGCGGCCTGGCCGCGCCGGCGCCCCGTCGCCAACCCGGGGCCACCGCCACGGGTGTGGGGCAGCACCACCGTCGGCTTCGCCGGCGTGCTGGCCGTCGCGACCCTCGCGGCCGGTGCGGTGGGCGCGGCGACGACGATCGTCGCGGCGGTGGCGATCGTGGCGGTGGGCGCGCGCTGGGGCCGCGACGTGGCCGCCCGCACGCTCGTCGTCGTGACCGGGGCCGCCACCATGACGGCGATGGCATTGCTGTCCACCGGGCCGTGGCGAGCGCCGGGCGGCTACGTCGGGCACTCGTTCGCGATCCAGTTCGCTGCGCTGTGCGGGCTCGTCGCGCTGGGGCTCGCGGCGCTGCCGGTCTCGCTCAGGGCGCGGCGGAGTCTGCGACGCGTTCTGCGGTGGTCGCGACGCGGCGCTGGCGGCGCCTGACCTCCCGGCGCACCGGCTCCTCGACGAGCGCGTAGCTGACCGACGCGACGGCGATGCTCAGCACCAGCGTGACCGCGAGCACGAACCAGAAGTCGCCCTGGAACGGGATGAGCCCGAAGACCGGGAAGACGATGGACAGCACCGCCAGGTGCCAGATGAAGATGCCGTACGACCATCGGCCCACGGTCAGCGCCGGCCCGCTCGCCAGGATGCGGTGCTCGGCGCGCGGCGCGAGGACGAGCGGCGCCAGCAACGCGAAACTCATGAGCGCACCGAGGAGGATCTTGCCGTTGTACTGCCACGGCTCGAGCGTCACGAGCCCCTCCGGCCCACCGAGGGACGTGGTGGACAACGCGAATGCGGCCACGGCGATCCCCGCCATGAGCACCCGGTGGGAGGCGAGCCGGTGCACCCAGGTCCGTTCGCCCGACACGAGTTCGGCGAGCAGCATGCCGGCGCCGAACCACGGCAGATAACCCGGCAGCCAGTTGTCGTGGTTGATGTGGCCCGGGGTGGGGACCGGCAGCCACGCCCACATCAGCGACAGCGCGCTCACGGCGAGCAGCAGCGGGACGCGGAACCGGGCCCGGTCGCCGCGCAGCCCGGCGAGCGCCGCGGCGAACAGCGGCAGCAACAGATAGAAGGCCACCTCCACGGACAGGCTCCACATCTGGGTCAGTCCCTCGGTGAGGCTCAGCGGCACGAACACCTGCACCAGGGTCAGGTTCGCCAGCCACAGCCGCCAGCCGCTGCCCGCCCCGGGCAGCAGGAGCAGCACGACGCACACCACCACCCAGTACGCGGGCAGGATGCGGGTGGCCCGCGACAGCAGGTAACGCCCGGCGGGCGGCGCGGCCCCGAGACCACGCGCGGCCGCCGCGTGCGGCCGCCACAACAGGAAGCCCGACAGCGCGAAGAACAGGGCGACGGCCAGGTCGAACCGGCCCCAGATGCGGCCGAGCACCGGATCGTCCACCGCCCCGGTCTGGAACGCCACGTGCGTGATCAGGACACCGACGGCGGCGAATCCGCGCATGCCCTCGAGCGCCGGCAGGAATCCGGAGATCGCGGAAGCCGGGGCGACGGGCGGGGTGGTGCTGGTCATCGAGGACAGTCTGCCCGGTGGGGTCGTGGCGGGGAAGCCGGGATCTCGAGTCCGCGCGGTGGCGCGCGCCGGGCGGCTGCCCTGTTAGTGTCTGGGCTCACGTGGTATTCGCGAGCCGGATGCCAGGCGATCCGTGCAGACCGGCTGCCGGTGGGGGTACTCGATGGAACCGTTGAGTGAGGAGACACAGCATGGCTGAGCGTTCGGGCTCGGGCCGGAAACTGGCATTGGCGTTGGTGGGCCTGGGCGCCTTCCTTATTGTCGCGGCGATACTGATCCCGACCTATACCGTCGGCAAGCTCGCCAAGACGCCGCTGGATCTCGAGGTGACCACGGTCGCCGAGGGCACCGGCGACATCCTCAACGCGCGGGCACTGCTGTCGGGGCGGGCGCAGGTCGACACCGACGTGCCGATCGTGGCGCAGCGGTTCGTCACCGTGGAGGAGCCGTCGGACGCCGACATCATGACCCTGCAGGCCGGCCAGACGGTCCGTCGCCTGGACATGCAGGGTGACACGGGCCTGGTCTCCGCCACCGTCGACCGGGTCACCGTGGACCGGGTCAGCGGCATGCCCGTCACCCAGGAGGAGAACCCGGACGCCGTCAGCACCATCCAGACCTCGGCGACGGCGCCGCCGGCGGAGATCCCGAACCGCGACGGCCTGCAGTACCGCTTCCCGTTCGGCACCGAGCAGAAGTCGTACCCGTACTTCGATCTGAACGCGCGCGAGACTTTCCCGATCGACTACATCGACGAGACCGAGATCAACGGCGTCAAGGTCTACCACTTCCGGCACGAGGTCGGGCCGATCGACCTGTCCACGGTCGATCCGTCGGTGCCGACCTACAAGCTGAGCCTGCCCGCCTCCACGTGGGGCGTCGAGGGCGGCGAGACGCCGGTGACCATGACCCGGTGGTACACCAACGTTCGTGACCTGTGGGTCGAGCCGGAGACCGGCGTCGTCATCAAGGGCCAGGAGCAGCAGTACCAGTACTACGCCCGCGAGGCGAACCGTCCCGAGGTGACGGTGCTGCAGGTGAGCCTGCCGTTCAACGAGGACACCATCGAGTTCCAGGTGGACCAGGCCAAGAACGGCATCGACACCCTCAGCCTCTTCGGTCGCACCGTGCCGATCATCCTCGGCATCCTCGGTCTGATCTCCCTGATCGCCGGCATCGTGCTCGGCCTGCGCGGCGGCAGCGGCCGCACCGGCCGTCCCGTCGCCGCGACGGGCGGCCCGACCGCCCCGGCCGGCCCGGCCCATGCCGCGCCGGGACAGCGCGACTGGACCAGCGACCGCACCGAGGAGATCCCCCGCACGGACGCTCCCCCGCAGCAGCGGGACTGGACCACCGACCAGACGCAGGAGATCCCGCGCACCGACCTGCGCAAGGAACCGCCGCAGCAGTAGTCACGAGCGCCGATGCCCCTCCCCGATCCGCTCGGGGAGGGGCATCGGCGTTTTCGTGGGCGCGCTCGTTCGGCCCGCGGCAACCGAATGTCACACGGGGTCAGTCGGATCGAACAGCTGTCACATTCGGCCCCGCGGGGTGGGCCGCGCGGACCGCCAGCACGGAGACCACCGTGGCGGTGACGGCCGCGACGGCCACGGCGACGAGCACGAACTGCCGGGTGGTGGACGCGACGGTGAGCATGAGGGTGGCCTCCACCGCGAGGCCGGCCCACGCGACGGCGGCGAGATGGGTGCGCTCGCCCGCGATCGCGGACAGCAGTGCCCCCTGCAGCACCGCCAGGCACGCGCCCTGCAGCGCGAACAGCCACAGCAGCGACTGCACCGGGGCGTACGCGTCGCCGACGAGCAGCGGCACCAGCGGCGCACACACGGCCGCCCCGGCGACGAGGACCGCGCCGATCCCGACGAGGACGGCCAGGGCGGACCGGACGGCGGCCGCGGACTGGGCGGGGTTGGCCATCCGCGGGTACAGCACCACCCCGACGGCCTGCGGCAGCCAGAACGCGACCTTCGTCGCGACGGCGCCGAGCGCGTACAGCCCGGCATCCTCCGGGTCGAGCACGGCGCGGGCGAGCAGCAGGTCCAGCGAGGTCAGGGCGATCAGCGCCAGCTGCACCTGGGAGGCGCGCAGTACCGCGGGCACGCCGACCGCCGGGGCGGCACCCGACTCCGGTCCCGCCGGGGAGCTCGACACGAGCGCGGCGGCCCCGGCCGCGACGAACCCGGTGCCGACCGCCCCGGCGAACAGCGCCGCCCCGGGCCCGCCGCCGGCGGCGAGCACCGCGACGGCGGGCACGACCTTCGCCACGCCGGCCGCGGCGAGGACGACACTGAGCGCGCCGAACCGTCCCCGCCCCTGCAGCAGGCCCTGCTCGGCGGCGAGCAGCACCAGCAGCGGCGCGGTGACGAGCGAGCCGAGGGCACCGGCGACGCTGGTGTCGAGGGCCCACGCGACGAGCGGCACGACGGCCAGCGCGACGAACCCGGCGAGGCCGGCGCAGCGGTACCCGAGACGGCGCAGGGACGCGGTGCCGGCACCGAGCACGGTCTCCCGGGCGACGACCGTCTGCAGCGCGAGCGCCGGCACGGCCAGCACCAACTGGGCGGCCAGCAGGCCGGCGAACTCGCCGTACCCCGCGGGGCCGAGCCACTGCGCGGCCGGCAGGTGCAGCAGGTAGGAGGCCAGGTTGGCGGTCATGGCCCCGGCGGTCACCATCGTCATCCCGGCGACGGTGGTTCCGGTGGCCGAGCGCGGCGTCTCAGGTCGCGGCATCGGACCATGGTTGCACGCCGCCGGGTGCGGGCGGCGAGGCACCGGATCCGGACCGGGGTGCCGGGGCGGGCTGGGTATTGTGCGGCCATGCCCAGGCCGGTGTCGCTGCGTCCCGCTGTCCCGGCCCTCTACAGCCTGGCCCTGGCGGTCGTGGTGCTCGGGCCGCTGCTCGTCTCCCCCGGTTACCTGCTGTTGCGCGACGCGGTGAGCACCCCGCGGTCCTTCCTGACGGATTCGGCGCTGGGTCTGACCGACGCCGCGGCGCGGGCGGTGCCGCAGGACGCGTTGCTGGCGACGGCGAATGCGGTGGTGGACGGCGGTGTGGTGGTGACGGCGCTGCTCACCGGCGCCCTGTGGGCGGCCGGTTGGGGCGGCGCCCGCCTGGTGGCGGTGCTGTTGCCGGCGGCCGGTCTGCCGGCGCGGCTGGTGGCGGCGACGGTGTTCGTGTGGAACCCGTACGTGGCGGAGCGGCTGCTGCAGGGGCACTGGAGCCTGCTGGTGGGCTACGCGGCGCTGCCGTGGACGGTGGTGGCGTCGGTGGCGGTGCGACGGGGCGCCCGCTCCGGGTGGGCGTCGCTGGCGGTGTGCCTGGGCGCGGCGGGGCTGACGCCGACGGGCGCGCTGCTGGCGTCGGTGACGGCGCTGGCCGTGCTGGCCGCCCCGGGCGGGCGGTCCCCACTGCTTCCCCGTCTCGCGGGCGCGGTGACGCTGGCGACTGCGGTGGCGGCGCCGTGGCTGGTGGCGACGGCCCTCTCCGGCGGCGCGGGCGACGGGTCGGATCCGGCGGGGGTGCGGGCGTTCGCGGCGCGGGCCGAGCCCGCGCTGGGCACGCTCGGCAGCGTGGCGGGGCTCGGGGGCATCTGGAACGCCGACGCGGTGCCCGGTTCGCGGGCGACGGTGTGGGCGCTGGTCGGCACGGCGGCGCTGCTGCTGGTGGTGGCGTGCGGGGTGCCGGCGCTGTGGCGGCGCCGGCGCAACCCGGTGCTGGGGGTGCTGACGGCGCTGGCGGCGGTCGCGGTGCTCGGTCCGGCCCTCGCGGCGACGGGGACGGGGTTGCGGGCCGGAGCGTGGGCGATGGTGCACGTGCCGGGCGCGGGTCTGCTGCGCGACACCCAGAAGTGGGTGGCGTGGGCGGTGCCGCTGTACGCGCTGGCTGCCGCGGCAGGTGTCGGCACGGTGCGCGGGCGGTTCGGCGGCCGGGCCGGCGCCTGGGCCACGGCGGCCGCGCTGACCGTGCTGCTGGCCCTTCCGGATCTGGCGTGGGGCGTGGGCGGGCGGGTGCGGCCGGTGCAGTATCCGGACGCGTGGCAGCGGGTCGCGGCGGCGGTGCCGGCGGGCGCCGGCGACGTGGCGGTGCTGCCGGCCGGAATGTTCCGGCGATTCGAGTTCAGCGGCGCCGCACCGGTTCTCGATCCGGCACCTCGGATGCTGCGCGCGGACGTGCTGCAGTCCGGGGAGCTGATCGTCGCCGGCGGCACCGTCGCCGGCGAGGGTCGGGGCGCCGCGGAGGTGGAGCGCCTGCTGCTGGCCGGGGCGGCGCCGGCCGACCTCGCTGCCCACGGCGTGGGCTGGGTGCTCGTCGAGCACGGCACGCCCGGGGACCTCGGCGACTCGGCCCGCGCGCTCGAGCAGCTCGAGCCGGTGTTCTCCGATGCCGCGCTGTCGCTGTACCGGGTGCCGGGGGTCGACGGGACGCGGTCGGACGACCGGACGGCGGCGATCGCCGCGCACGCACTGTGGGTGGCGGTGTCAGCAGGCGGGCTCGTGGGCCTGCTGGTCCTGCGACGGCCCGCCCGGCGCCGCGAGCACCACGGCGGCCTCCGCCGGGCGCGGGAACAGTCCTGAGACGCGGCGGCCCGCGGCCGTCGCGGCGAGCACCTCGTGCACCCCGTCGCCGGTCGCGGACCAGGAGAACTCTGCGGCCCGCACCCGGGCCTTGCCGCCGAGGGTGCGGCGACGATCCGCGTCGGCGAGCAGGTCGGCGACGGCGTCGGTGAGCTCGTCCGCGGAGTCGACGAGCACGCCGGTGACGCCGTCGATGATCGAGTCGGTCAGTCCCCGCGAGCTGCGGTAGCCGACGGTGGGCACGCCGTGCTGCGCGGCCTCGACGACGGCCAGCCCCCAGCCCTCCTTGCGCGACGGCATCACGTGCACCCAGGACCGGGAGAGCAGTTCGTGCTTGCGGTCCTCGGCGACGTGGCCGTGAAAGGTGACGGCATCGGTGATGCCGAGGTCCGCGGCGGCCGCGCGCAGGTTCCTCTCCCACCAGCCGCCGCCGATGACGTCGAGGTGCAGGCCGGGGACGCGGTCGCGCAGCGCGGCGACGGCGGCGAGGGCGTCCTCGATCTGCTTGTGCGGCACGAGCCGCGACAGCACGCACACGGTGGGGTGCACGGTGCGGGTGTGTTCGTCGCCGGGCTCGACCCCGGCGGGGACGGCGTCGGCGCCGTTGCGGACGACGGCGATGCGGTCACGGTCGACGCCGAGGGCCATCAGTTCGTCGGCGGACGGCAACGACACGGTCAGGTACTGGTCGTCGCGGTGCAGGCGCGGCGACAGGGCGGACTCGATCCACCAGCCGAGCCTGGCCATGACGCGGCCGGCGACGGGCCACTGCTCACGGTGGCAGTGGTGCACGAGCACGGTCACGGGCGCGCCGGCGACGAGGCGGGCGAAGAACGGGATGCCGTTCTGGGTGTCGATCACCGCGTCGGGCCGGAGGTGGCGCAGCGGACCGAAGCCGAGACGGCCGGCGGCGATCGCGGCGAGGGCGCGGGGGTAGACGGTGAGCCGGCCGCCGCCGCGGCTGACGGTGATGCCGTCGATCTCGTCGCGGCCGGGGGCGCCGGGGTAGGCGGCGGTGCGGAGGGTGACGCGGATGCCGCGCGCGGCGAGCTGGGCGCCGACCTGTTCGAGGTAGCGTTCGCTGCCCCCACCCTGGGGATGCCCGGTGTCGCGCCAGCACAGCAACAGAACCTCGCGCACGTGGCGACCCCCTGTGGTTCGTCGTCGACGGTTGTATCCCGGAACACACTAACGGGTGCGGGGCCGCCCGCGGTGGAGGGTTACCGGCGGGTAGTGCGGTGCGGTGGCCGCTATGGTTGCTCCTCGTGGTTGTTCCGACCCTGCCCGTCCCCCCGGTGGCTCGAACCTTCGCCCGGCGCGCGACCCTGCGCCGGTCCGTCGGGCTGCTCGGCGACTTCCGGCACGAGCAGTCCGCCCCCGAGTTGTTCTACGGGGCGCTCGCGCGCGACACCGTGGAACTGATCGGTGATCTGTACGCGGGCCTGACCGGCCGGGACCTGACCGGCACGACCGTCGTCGACGTGGGCGGCGGGCCGGGGTACTTCGCGGAGGTGTTCGGCGCGTCGGGCGCCCGCTACGTGCCGGTCGAGCCGGATCCGTCGGAGATGCACGCGGCCGGCCTCGCGGTGGGCGGGTCGATCCGTGGCTCGGGCCTCGCGCTGCCGCTGCGCACGGGATCGGTGGACGTGTGCTTCTCCTCGAACGTCGCCGAGCACGTGGCGCAGCCGTGGGTGATGGCCGACGAGATGCTGCGGGTGACGCGGCCGGGCGGGCTGACGGTGCTGTCGTACACCCTGTGGTGGGGCCCGTTCGGCGGGCACGAGACCGGCCCGTGGCACGCGTTCGGCGGCGAGTACGCGGCGCGGCGCTACGCCCGCCGGCACGGGCGGGAGCCGAAGAACCGGTACGGGGTCTCGTTGTTCGAGGTGGGTTGCGGCGACGGGCTGCGGTGGGCGCGTTCGACGCCGCACGGCGAGCTGCTGGCCGCGTTCCCCCGGTACCACCCGCGCTGGGCGTGGTGGCTGGTGCGGGTCCCCGCGGTGCGGGAGTTCCTGGTCAGCAATCTGGTGCTCGTGCTGCGCAGGCGCTGATGGTCGCGCTCGCCCTCGACGTCGGCGGCACCAAGATGGCGGCCGCCCGCGTCCGCGCCGACGGCACGCTCGACGCACCGCGGACGGTGCCGACGCCCGCGGCCGGCGTGTGGGCGGCATGCGCGGAGCTGTTGCGTCGGGTCTCCGCGGGAGCCGAGGTGACGGCCGTGGGGATCGCGAGCGCCGGGCCGGTCGACGTCGGCGCCGGTGCGGTGGCGCCGATCAACATCGGCGAGTGGGCGGGCGGTTTCGGCCTGGTCGACGCCGTGCGCGGCCTGTTCCCGCGGTCGCGGGTGCGGCTCGCGGTCGACGGGGCCGCGGCCGCGCTGGCCGAGCACCGGCTCGGGGCGGGCCGGGGTGCGACGGACCTCGTCGGCGTCGTGGTCTCGACCGGCATCGGCGGCGGTCTGGTGCTGGGCGGCCGGATCGCCGGGGGCCGGACGGGCAATGCGGGCCACATCGGGCACATGGTGTCGAGCGTGGGCGCCGACCCGTGCGCGTGCGGGGGTGTCGGGTGCGTCGAGACCGTGGCGAGCGGGCCGGCCGCGGTGCGGTGGGCGCGGGAGCACGGCTGGTCCGGTGCCGACGGGGCGGCGCTGGCCCGCGCCGCGGGCGCGGGAGATCCGGTCGCGGTCGCGGCCCTGGGGCGTGCGGGGGCGGCGCTCGGGGAGGTGTTCGCGTCGGCCGCGGCGCTGGTGGACGTGGACCTCGTGGTGGTCGGCGGCGGGTTCGCGCAGGCCGGGGAGCCGATGTGGCGGCCGATGCGCGAGGCCGCGGCCCGGCACGCGCGGCTGCCGTTCCTGACCGGGCTGGAGATCGTGCCGGCGCGGCTCGCCGCCGTGGGGACCCTGACCGGGGCCGGGATCCTGGCCGTCGGGGACTGAGCTTCGGCGCGAATCGCCCGCACCGCGGCCCCCGTCGCGTCACAATACGAAGACAGTGTCCTCGGGACGGGAGCGGCCATGACGCCTTTCCAGCGCTACATCGCCGAGGAGATCGCGGTGGACCACGCCGACGGTCTGCTCACCCGCCGCGAGGCGCTGCGACGGCTGGGGCTGCTGGGACTCACCCTCACCGCGGCATCCTCGCTGCTCGCCGCCTGCGCAAACGAGAACGGCTCGCCCGCAACGCCTTCCGTGACTCCGGGAGCGACCTCGGGCACTCCGGCCCCGACGTCGCCGGTGGCGCCGCCGGGCAGCGCAGATGCCGTTGCGACGGAGGCGATCACGTTCCCCGGCCCGGACGGGCGGACGCTGCAGGGTGCGTGGGCGCCGGCGGCGGACCCGCGGGGCGCCGTGCTCGTGGTCCACGAGAACAAGGGGCTCAACGACCACATCCGATCGGTGGCCGGGCGCCTGGCGGGGGCGGGCTACTCGGCACTCGCGATCGACCTGCTCTCCGAGGAGGGGGGCACAGCGTCGTTCGCCGACCCGGCGCAGGCCACGGCCGCACTGAGTACCGTTCCGCCGCAACGATTCTCCCAGGACATGCGCTCGGGCATCGACGAGTTGACGCGACGGGTGCCCGACCGGCGCATCGGGGCCGTGGGGTTCTGCTTCGGCGGCGGCATGACGTGGCTGCTGCTGACGACCGGCGACCCGCGCCTCGCGGCGGCCGTCCCGTTCTACGGACCGCTGCCCGACGGCGCCGACTTCGCCGGGTCGCGGGCCGCCGTCCTCGCGGTCTACGCCGAACTCGACCAGCGGGTGAACGCGTCGCGGGACGCGGCGACCGCCGCCCTCGAGCGCGCGGGCCTGGTGCACGAGGTGGTGACCTACCCCGGCGCCGACCACGCGTTCTTCAACGACACCGGACCGCGGTACAACGCGGACGCGGCCGCGCAGGCATACGACCGCATGCTCGCCTGGTTCGGGACACACCTCGGCTGACCCCTTCCGAAAACTTGTAACGTGTTCTAGTGTTCGAGGTCACAGCCCCGGTGGCCGGAAGGAGAGCGCGTGAGCATCGACCCCGACGCGTCGGCGCACGGCGCCCAGGACGGCTCCGCCCACGATGCCGAGGTCGCGCGCCCCCGCGACTCCCGCCGGGATCCCGGACAGGTCCGCGAGAACCTGCAGCGCTGGCTCGCCACCAAGGTCACCGCCCCCGTCGTCGAGAACGTGCACCTCCCCGAGACCACCGGCATGTCCAGCGAGACGCTGCTGTTCGACGCCCGCTGGGACGGCACCGACCATCCGCTCGTCGCCCGCGTCGCCCCCGCCGACACCACCGTGCCCGTCTTCCCCGCCTACGACCTCGAGGGCCAGGCCCGGGTCATGCGCGCCGTCGGCGAGCACTCCACCGTCCCCGTCCCCCCGGTGCACTGGTACGAGCCCGATCCCGCGCCGCTCGGGGCCCCGTTCTTCGTCATGACCCGGGTGGCGGGCCGGGTGCCACCGGATGTCATGCCGTACAACTTCGGCTCCTGGGTCACCGAGGCCGGCGACGCCGAGCGTGCCGCCATGCAGGACGCGTGCGTCGACGTGCTGGCCCGGATCCACGACGTCGCCCCGGTGGCCGCCGGGCTGGGACCGGCCGGCACCGTCACCGACGCCGTCCGGGCGCACCTGGACCGGCAGCGCTCCTACTACGAGTGGACGACCCGCACCGGTGGTCCCCGCTCCCCGCTCGTCGAACGTGCGCTCGCCTGGCTCGACGCCCGTTGCCCCGACGACCGCTCGCCCGCGGTGCTGTGCTGGGGCGACGCGCGGATCGGCAACATCCTGTTCGACGGTTTCCGGCCCGTCGCGGTGCTCGACTGGGAGCTGGCCACCCTCGGCGCCCGCGAGATGGACCTGGCCTGGATGACGTTCCTGCACAGGTTCTTCGAGGACATCGCCGCCACGGCGGGGCTGCCCGGCCTGCCGGGCTTCCTGCGCCTCGACGACGTCGCCCGCGCATACGCGCAGCGCACCGGCCACGTCCCGCGCGACCTGCACTTCTACACCGTCCACGCGGCGCTGCAGCACGCGATCATCATGCTGCGCATCCACACTCGCGCGGTGCATTTCGGCCAGGCGCAGCCACCCGGCGATCCCGACGACGCGATCATGCACCGCGCCGCCCTCGAAGCCATGCTCGACGGCACCGACCGGCAGGGGGCGGCGCCGTGAGTTCCCTCTCCCCCCTGGACGACTACCCCGTCCACCAGACGGCCGAACCGATCCGGCGCGTCGCCACGTCCGACCGCAACTTCTACGACCGGTACTATTTCAACTGCTACCCCGCCGACACCACCGACCTGTTCCTGATCGTCGGCATGGGCCAGTACCCGAATCTCGGTGTGGCCGACGGTTTCGCGGTGCTGCGCCGCGGCGACGACCACCTCGTCGTGCGGGCCTCGAGGGCCCTGGGGACCGATCGCACCGACACCACCGTCGGCCCGCTGCGGGTGGAGGTGCTTGAGGGGCTGCGGCGGCTGCGGGTGGTGCTCGAGCCCGGCCATGCCGAAACCGCCGACCTGTCCTTCGATCTCACGTTCGACGGGGTCGTCCCCGCCACCGAGGAGACCCCGCAGCGGCTGCGCCGGCTCGAGCGCGTCGTCATGGACACGTCCCGGTTCGTGCAGACCGGCCGGTGGGCGGGCACCCTCACCGTCGACGGCCGGACCCGGCAGGTGGACCCGGGCACGTGGCTCGGCAACCGCGACCGCTCGTGGGGGGTGCGGCCCGTCGGGGAGCCCGAGCCGCCCGGGCGCACGGCCCACGAGGGCACGCCCGGATTCTTCTGGATCTACTCGGTGATGCAGTTCGACGACGACACGATCGTCACTATCGTGCAGGAGGACGACCACGGCCGCCGGCTGGTCGAGGAGGCGGTCCGGATCCGGCCCGGCGCCGAGCCCGAATGGCTGGGCCGGCCGGAACATCGGCTGGTGTTCGCGCCGGGCACCCGCAACGTCACGGGGGCGACGCTGACGTTCCACCGGCCCGGCTGCGAGGCGGTGACCGTCGAATGCGAACTGCTGGTGCCGAACCTGCTCGGCATCGGCACCGGGTACGGACTCGAACAGGACTGGCGGCACGGCATGTGGCAGGGCGAACTGGTCGTGCAGGCGCTGCGCCGCGATGTCCGGGAGATCGATCCGGCGCTGCTGATGTTCTGTCCCACCGACCATCTCGCGCGGTTCCGGATCGCCGGGTCGGACACCGTCGGCACCGGACTGTTCGAGGTCGCCGTGATCGGACCGCACCGGCAGTACGGCTTCACCGGGTTCGCCGACACCTACCCCGCGCACGACAACGACCGAGCGACATCCGACCAGTAGGAAACCAGGACCGTTGAGGAAAGAGAACATGACCGACTACGACAAGCTGTTCATCGGCGGCCGCTGGGTCGCCCCGTCGACCGACGAGCGACTCGAGGTGTTCTCGCCGGCCACCGAGGAACGCGTCGGTTCGGTGCCGGTCGCCGGGCCGGCGGACATCGACGCCGCCGTCGCCGCGGCCCGTGCCGCCTTCGACGACGGACCGTGGCCCCGCACCTCACCGTCCGAGCGGGCCCAGGTACTCGCCACGGCCGCCAAGCTGCTCGAGGAGCGCAGCGCCGACCTCGCCGCGTCGCTGTCCGCCGAGATGGGTCAGCCGCCCGCCTCCGTGCAGATGATGCAAGTGACGCCGTCCCTGGCGACCATCAACTACTATGCGGGACTTGCCGATTCGTTCCCGTGGACGGAGGAGCGCACCGGCGCCTTCGGACGCTCCCGGGTGACGCGCGAACCCGTCGGCGTGGTCGCCGCCGTCATCGCCTGGAACGTGCCGCTGTTCCTGATGATCAACAAGCTCGGCCCGGCCCTGCTCGCCGGCTGCACCGTGGTCCTCAAGCCCGCGCCCGAGTCGCCGCTGACCACCAACGCGGTCGCGGAGATCTTCGCCGAGGCCGGGCTGCCCGAGGGCGTGCTGTCGCTCGTCCCGGGCGGCGCCGAGACCGGCGAGTACCTCGTCTCGCACCCCGACATCGACAAGATCACCTTCACCGGCTCGACCGCCGTCGGCAAGCACATCGGCGAGATCGCGGCCCGGAACCTCAAGCGCTGCTCCCTCGAGCTCGGCGGCAAGTCCGCCGCCATCGTCCTCGAGGACGCCGACCTCGACTCGACCGTCGCGATGCTCGTGATGTCGGGCCTGATGAACACCGGGCAGGCCTGCGTCGGCCAGACCCGCATCCTGGCGCCGCGCTCGCGCTACGACGAGGTCGTCGAGAAGATGGTGGCGACCGCGGCCTTCTTCCCCGTCGGCATGCCCGACGACGCGGCGGCGCAACTCGGGCCGCTGATCTCCGCGAAGCAGCGCGACCGCGTCGAGGGCTACATCGCCAAGGGCACGGAGGAGGGCGCGCGGCTGGTGCTCGGCGGCGGCCGGCCCGCCGGGCTCGACAAGGGCTGGTTCGTCGAGCCGACGATCTTCGCCGACGTCGACAACTCCATGACCGTCGCGCGCGAGGAGATCTTCGGTCCCGTGCTGTGCGTGATCCCCTACGACAGCGTCGACGAGGCCGTCGAGATCGCCAACGACTCCGACTACGGCCTCGCCGGCTCGGTGTACACCACCGACGTCGAGAAGGGCCTCGAGGTGGCGTCGCGGGTGCGCACCGGCACCTACGGCATCAACTGGTACGCCTTCGACCCGGGCTCGCCGTTCGGCGGCTACAAGAATTCCGGCATCGGCCGGGAGAACGGACCCGAGGGCCTCGAGGCGTTCTGCGAGACCAAGTCGGTGCTGTACCCGCCCGGCTACGGCGCCTGAGTTCGTAGGTGGCCGAATGTCACATCGCGTCGGTTGGATAGACGCGATGTGACATTCGGCCCGGCCGGCTGCGGGTGCCGGCGAGACCTCAGATGTACATCGCGGGATCGATGTAGCAGGCCGGGTCCACGAGTTCCTCGTGCTGCTTGCGGGGGCGGATCGTCGCCGGGATGCCGACGGCGATCGAATCGGCGGGCACGTCGCGCGTGACCACCGCGTTCGCGCCGATCGCGACGTCGTCGCCGATCACCACCGGCCCGAGGACCTTCGCCCCCGCGCCGATGGTGACCCGGTTGCCGATGGTGGGGTGCCGCTTGGTCCGCGCCAGCGACCGCCCGCCGAGCGTGACGCCGTGATAGATCATCACGTCTTCGCCGATCTCGGCGGTCTCCCCGATCACCACGCCCATGCCGTGATCGACGAAGAAGCGCCGTCCGATCGTCGCGCCGGGGTGGATCTCGATGCCCGTGAGGAAGCGGGTGAACTGCGCCAGGATGCGGGCCGGTCCCCGCAGCGCCGGCCGCGCCCACATCCGGTGTGCGAGCCGATGCGACCAGATCGCGTGCAGCCCCGAATACACGAGGGCGTTCTCCATGTCACCGCGCGACGCCGGATCGTGGCCGCGGGCCGCCTGCAGGTCTTCCCGGAGGGTGCGCAGAACACTCACGATGCGTTCAGTCCCGGATGTGCTCGAACAGCGGAGTGGAGATGTACCGCTCACCGAAGTCGCAGACCACGGCGACGATGAGCTTGCCGGCGTTCTCCGGACGCTTCGCCAGCTCCAGAGCGGCCCACACGATCGCGCCGGACGAGATGCCGCCGAGAATGCCCTCCTGCGTGCCGAGATCCCGGCCCACGCGGACGGCGTCGTCGAACGAGACGTCGACGATCTCGTCGTAGACCTCGCGGTCGAGCACGTCGGGCACGAAGTTCGCGCCGATGCCCTGGATCTTGTGCGGGCCCGGCTGTCCGCCGGTGAGGATGGGCGAATCGATGGGCTCGACGCCGACGATCTTCACCTCCGGCTTGTATTCCTTGAGCCTGCGGCCCGCGCCGGTGATCGTGCCGCCGGTGCCGATGCCGGCGACGAAGATGTCGACCGCGCCCTCGGTGTCCTTCCAGATCTCCTCACCGGTGGTCTGGTAGTGGATCTCCGGGTTCGCCGGGTTGGCGAACTGGCGGGCGAGGATCGCGTTCTCGGTCTTCGCGACGATCTCCTCCGCCTTCGCGACCGCGCCGGCCATGCCCTCGGAGCCGGGCGTCAGGACGATCTCCGCGCCGAACGCCCGCAGCATCACGCGACGCTCGGTGGACATCGTCTCGGGCATCGTCAGGATGACCTTGTAGCCGCGCGCGGCACCGACCATCGCCAGCGCGATACCGGTGTTGCCGCTGGTCCCCTCGACGATGGTGCCACCGGGGCGCAGCTCACCGGACTTCTCGGCGGCGTCGATGATCGCCACGCCGATCCGGTCCTTGACGCTGTTGGCCGGGTTGTAGAACTCGAGCTTGACCGCGACCTGGGCGCCGAGACCCTCGGTCAGCCGGTTCAGCCGCACGATCGGGGTTCGCCCGACCAGCTCGGTGACATTGTTGTAGATACCGCTCATGGGCCCGATCCTCCTCCCGGTCGCAGTGCCGACCGGATTGGTTCCGTCGTCACCTATTGCATCATTCCGGCGGATGTCCGATTCACGTGGGGAGCCGCACAGCGGTCCGGCCGCCCGGGATCCACCGGTTTGCCCACCCTGCTCCCGCGGGTAGCCGACGTCATGACTCGTCACCGGCACGCCCGGAACATCGCCGGCCGGCCGGTCGCAGCCCTGCAGGACAGCACCCCGCTGCGGTAGGGCGTCGCCCACCAGACCCGGCACGGGGCAGGCCCGCCCGCGCCCGGAAGGAGAAACCCGTGTTCGACATCGTCAAGACCGTGGAGAGATCCGGGCGGCAGATCGAGGGGGTCGTCCGTCGCGTCGTCGAACGCACCGGCTCCCACCCCGGTCCCCAGCAGACCGTCACCATCGGCGCACCCCGCGAAACGGTGCAACGGTTCTGGCGCGAGCCCGCCAATCTGTCGCAGGTGTTCGGGGAGCGCACCTCCGTCGCCGCGAGCGGCCCCGACCGCCTCCGGTGGACCTTCGAACTCGGCGCCGACCCGATCACGTGGGAGACGCGCGTGCTCGAGAGCGACGGGGAACTGCAGTTCGTCGCCACCGACGCCGGCGACTCGTCGCAGCCGCCCCGGATCCTGCTGTCGTTCGCCACCGCCCCGCACGGCCTCGGCACCGAGGTGAGCATGCGGGCCGACACCCCGGTGCCCGGCCTGATCACCGGCGCGGCCACGTTCACCGCCCTGTACCGGGCCCGCGCGCTGCTGCAGACCGGCGAGATGCCGACCCTGCGCTGCAATCCCAGCGCCCGCGGCAATCCCAGCGCCCGCGGCAATCCCAGCGCCCGCGGCAATGACAGCGCCCGCGGCAATCACAGCGCCCGCGGCAGCTCCGGTGCCTCCGGACGCGACTCCCGAGCGGAAGGATCCCACTGATGCGAGCGCTGTGCTGGATGGGCGTGAACGACCTGTCCGTCGAGACGGTCGAGGACCCGAAGCTGCTCAACCCGCACGACGTGATCGTGGAGGTCCGCCTCACGACCACCTGCGGATCCGATCTGCATTTCATCGACGGCTATCTCCCCGGCATGCGGGAGGGCGACGTGTTCGGGCACGAGTTCATGGGCGACGTCGTCGAGAAGGGCGCGGAGGTCACCTCCGTGAACGTCGGCGACCGCGTCGTCGTGCCGTCGTTCATCGGGTGCGGCGCCTGCTGGTACTGCGACCACGACCTGTACTCG
Organism: Rhodococcus sp. DMU1; assembly: GCF_012272955.1. Taxonomy (NCBI): domain Bacteria; kingdom Bacillati; phylum Actinomycetota; class Actinomycetes; order Mycobacteriales; family Nocardiaceae; genus Rhodococcus; species Rhodococcus sp. DMU1. The sequence goes on from NZ_CP050952.1 coordinate 5,100,451, forward strand.
GCGTGTGACACCACCAACCCGAACGCTGCGATGCAGCAGCCGCTGCTCGGCTACCCGTCCGGCGGCATCTACGGCTACACCCACCCGTTCGGCGGGTACCAGGGTTCGCACGCGCAGTACGTGCGGGTGCCGTTCGGCGACGTCAACTGCTTTCCGATCCCCGAGGGGATCACCGACGAGCAGGCCCTGTTCCTCTCCGACGCGGTGCCCACCGGATACATGGGGGCCGACTTCTGCGACATCTCCCCCGGCGACACCGTCGCAGTGTGGGGTGCCGGGGGCGTGGGCCTGATGGCGGCCGTGAGCGCCCGGATCCTCGGCGCCGAACGAGTGATCGTCGTCGACCGCCTGGGCGAACGCCTCGACCTCGCCGCCCGGCTGGGGCTGGAGACGATCGACTACTCCGCCGAGGACAGCATGCAGGAGGCGCTGCGCGAGAGCACCGGCGGCCGCGGACCCGACGCGTGCATCGAGGCGGTCGGCATGGAGGCCCACGGCACCGGCCTGATGCAGATCTACGACCGCGTCAAGCAGGCGCTGCGGATGGAGACCGACCGCGCCACGCCGCTGCGGCAGGCGATCATGGCGTGCCGCAAGGGTGGGGTGGTGTCCGTCCTCGGGGTCTACGGACTCACCGACAAGTTCCCGATGGGCCTGCTCACCAACAAGAGCCTGACCCTGCGCACCGCCCAGCAACACGGACAGCGGTACGTCCCGCGGCTGTTCGAGCACGTGCAGGCCGGCAAGCTCGACCCCAGCCTGTTGATCACCCACGACATGTCGCTCGAGGACTCGGTGCGCGGGTACGAGATGTTCAAGGACAAGAAGGACGGCTGCGTGCGCGCGGTGTTCCGGCCGTGACCCCGGTGCCGGGCCGGCGCCCTGCAACGGGCCGGCGCCCTGCAACGGGCCGAATGTCACACACATTCGATCGAATCGAACCTGTGTGACATTCGGCCCACCACCGCCGTCCCTGGGAATGTCGGAAATGTTCAATACGGCCGGCGGAGACGACGCGAGACTCGTCGCATGACGCATTCCGTGAATCCGATCCCCGCCGGCTACACCTCCCTCACGCCGTTCCTCGTCGTCGACGGCGCGGCCCGGGCCGTCGAGTTCTACCGCACGGTCTTCGGCGCCGAGGTCGTCGACCGAACCGACGGGCCCGACGGCACGATCGCGCACGCCGAACTGGACTTCGGGCACGGCCGGCTCCAGCTGAGCGACCCCGCGCCGGCCATGGGGCTGCGCGCGCCCGACGGGACGAACACCGTCGACCATTCCTACGTGCTGTACTGCACCGACGCCGACGCGACGTTCGCCCGCGCGGTCGAGCAGGGTGCGCAGGTCTTCGAGGAACCCTCGACGTTCGTCACCGGAGACCGGTTCGGGACGATCCTCGACCCGTTCGGGCACCGGTGGGCGATCATGACGCGCGTCGAGGACGTCGCGCCCGAAGAGGCACGACGTCGCATCGACGAGTGGCTCGCGAGTCAGTCGTCCTGAGCATCCCTGAAACGCCGAATGTCACATCGGATCGATACAAGCGATCCGATGTGACATTCGGTCGATCAAGGCGTCAGGCGAGGCGCTGCTTCAGGGCCTCGAACTCGTCGCGGATGCCGGAGGGCACCTTCTCGCCGAGGAACTCGAACCACTCCTCGATGAGGGGCAGCTCTTCCTTCCACTCCGCCACGTCGACCTTCAGCGCCTCGTCGACGTCGTCGCGGTCGACGTCGAGGCCCTCGAGGTCGAGGTCCGCGGCGGTCGGCACGAAGCCGATCGGCGTGGTCTGGGCGCCGGCCCGGTGCTCGATGCGGTCGACGATCCACTTGAGCACACGGGAGTTCTCACCGAAGCCCGGCCACAGGAAGCGGCCGTCGTCGCCGCGACGGAACCAGTTGACGTAGAAGATCTTCGGCAGCTTGTCCGCATCCGCGGACTTGCCGATGTTGATCCAGTGGTTCAGGTAGTCGCCGGCGTTGTAACCGATGAACGGCAGCATCGCCATGGGGTCGCGACGGACGGTGCCGACCTTGCCCTCGGCGGCGGCGGTCTGCTCGGACGACAGCGTCGCGCCGAGGAAGGTGCCGTGCTGCCAGTCGAGAGACTCGCTCACCAGCGGCACAGTCGTCTTGCGACGACCGCCGAACAGGATCGCGGAGATCGGCACACCCTGCGGATCGTCCCACTCGGGGGCGAGGATCGGGCACTGCGACATCGGCGTGCAGTAGCGCGAGTTCGGGTGCGCGGCCGGGGTGCCGGACTCGGGAGTCCAGTCGTTGCCCTTCCAATCGATGAGGTGCTCGGGATTGCCTTCCAGGCCCTCCCACCACACGTCGCCGTCGTCGGTCTGCGCGACGTTGGTGTACAGCGTGTTGCCGGCCTCCATCGTCTTCATGGCGTTGGGGTTGGAGCCGTGGTTGGTGCCGGGGGCGACGCCGAAGAAGCCGTACTCCGGGTTCACCGCATACAGCCGGCCGTCCTCACCGAAACGCATCCAGGCGATGTCGTCGCCGAGGGTCTCGGCGCGCCAGCCCGGGATGGTCGGCTGGATCATCGCGAGGTTGGTCTTGCCGCAGGCACTCGGGAACGCGGCCGCCACGTAGTAGGCCTTGTCCTCCGGCGAGATCAGCTTGAGGATCAGCATGTGCTCGGCGAGCCAGCCCTCGTCGTGCGCCATGGCCGAAGCGATACGCAACGAGTAGCACTTCTTGCCGAGCAGGGCGTTGCCGCCGTAGCCGGAGCCGTAGCTCCAGATCTCCCGGTCCTCCGGGAAGTGGGTGATGTACTTGGTGTCGTTGCACGGCCACGGCACGTCCTTCTGGCCGGGCTCGAGCGGCGCACCCACCGAATGCAGGGCCTTGACGAACGGCTTGTCGGTGCCCAGCTTCTCCAGGGCCGCGGTACCCATGCGGGTCATGATGCGCATGGAGACGACGACGTACTCCGAGTCGGTGATCTCGACGCCGAGCTTCGGGTCGTCCGCGCCGAGCGGGCCCATGCAGAACGGCACCACGTAGAGGGTGCGCCCGCGCATGCTGCCGCGGTACAGCTCGGTCATGGTCGCCCGCATCTCGGCCGGATCCATCCAGTTGTTGGTCGGTCCGGCATCGACCTCGTTGCGCGAGCAGATGAAGGTGCGCGACTCGACGCGCGCGACGTCCGACGGGTCGGAGTTGCCCAGGAAGGAATTGGGCTTCTTCTCGTCGTTGAGGCGGGTGAAGGTCCCGGCCTCGACCAGCTGGGTGGTCAGCCGGTCCCATTCCGCGTCGGACCCGTCGGCCCAGACGACCCGGTCGGGCTGAGTGAGTTCGGCGACCTCCTGTACCCATGCGAGCAGCTCGGCGTGCTGGGTCGGGGGCTTGCCATCGGTGCCGTTCAGACCGGGAATGGTCACTGAGGTCATCAAACTCTCCTGGGGTGCGCCGGAACCGGATCCCTCCCCCGACCTGCGACGAACCGTCCCAGGGACCAGCGGCGGACCCGGACTCCCCCTCTCGGCAGGGGTACCACCCGCTTCCTCCGTGGCCGAACGGACGAGGCGGGCGCCGGATGTCCTATTCATAGAGGTTAACGCCGGACTTCGGGGTGATGGCAATCGGGGCCGGTCGGAAATGTCACAGAAACGATTCAGAGGGCGAACACAGTACCCGCCTCGCACGCCCGGGGCACGGGCGATTTGCCTCACTTTCCTCGATCGAGGTGACCTTCGTCAATCCGGGTCCAGTGCTCCGCACCGTCGACGTCGCGCCGGAACTGCCACACCCCGAACCGCCCGTCGTCGCCGAGTTCGGTGACCCGGTCGAACCACCCGTCGGCGTCGGTGTCCGATGCGACGACGAGTGCGTCCGCGGTGGCGAACGTGACGGTGTCGAGCAGCCCGTCGCCGTCGACGTCCACGGCCGGCGGCAGCGCGCCCGGTCCGGCCGGGTCGAGCAGCGCGGGGGCCAGCCCCGGGCCGAACGCGGGACGTCCCGGGACGGGCACGTCGGGCTCCCACACCTGGTCGTCGGTGCCGGCGAATCCGTCCACCATCGCGCGCTCCTCACTGCCGTGTCACACCATCGGACGCTGTCGTCCCGTTGGACGCGCCCGGCCGGCCGGCGGTTCCCGCCCGGGTGAGCACGGCGAAATCGCGCTCGCACGCCGCCAGCTGCCCGGCACGGTCCTCGGCGCGACGTCTCAGCTCGTCGTCGAGGGCGGCGATGCGGTCGCGCGCCGTGGCGAGTCGGGCGGTGCGCGCGACGGCGAGCGCGGACCCGAGCCGGGCCTCCGCGTCGACGATGCGCTCGAGCGCGACGGCCTCGAGCTCGGCGCGCACCTCGACGAGTTCCTCGAGCGCCCACCTGCGCATCCGGTCCCGTTCGGCGAGCCGTCGCCGCACCCGCACCAGCCACCACGCCGCCGCCGCGCCGAGCAGCAGGCTCAGCGGTACCGTCGCCAGCTCGAGCGTGGGCACCAGGGACAGCGGGGACACCGCGACGCGTCCCAGCCCCGCCCCGGCCGACGCGCCGATCAGCACGGTGAGGCGGTCCTCCACGGGACGTCGCGGGGACGGCGGCGCGGACCGCGGGGGCACGGTGGCCGGGCCGGCCGGCTCCGGGTCACCCGGTCCGATCCGGGCCAGCCGCTCGGTGACGACCGTGCCGACCCGGGCGTGCAGGTCGCGGACCACGTCGTCGAGCAGGTGCGGCACGTGCGCCGGGTCCACCGTCTCGATCGCGTCGCGAAATTCGGCGGACGCCGCGCGCACGGCCGCCGCGACGGCCTGCGCGGTGTCGATGCGGGCCCGTTGCAGCTCGGCGCGGAGCCCTCCGTCGTCGGCGGGAGTGGTGGCCCGCAGGCTCCACCGCGCCCGTTCGGCGCGCAGGGCCCCCGTGTCGTCGCCGGCGCGCAGGGCAGCGATCGCCTGCACCACGAGGTGGCGGGTCTCGGCGACGACGGCGCTGCGCAGGGCCCGGCCCGCATGCGGACCCGGGACCAGCGCCGCCGTGAGCGCCTCGTGCAGGTCGACGATCCCGGATTCGAGCCGCAGCACCGCTCCCGCGTCGCCGCCGACAGCACGGGCGCGGGCGGCGAGCGACGTCCCTACGGGCAGCAATGTCACCGGACCGAGCCAGGGTGCGTGCCGTTGCAGCAGCGCGACGTCCCGCTCGTGCACCGCCCGCCAGTCCGGGTGCGCGTCGGTTCCGGTGAGCGCGCACACCACGCGGCCGCTGCCGCGCGCGGCGGACTCGAGGACGGCGAGTTCGGTCCGGCCGAGGTGGGCCGACGCCTCGAACACCATCAGCACGACGGTCGCGGGACCGTCATGGACGTAGTCGACGGCCGGGCCGAGCGCGGTGAGCTCGTCGACGAGCGCCGCGCGGCCGCAGCCGTCGACCCCGGCCACCCGGATCCGCGGCGGGTCCGACGTGGCGTGCAGCCGCGCCCATCCCTCCGGGTTCCAGCGGCGCACGACGTCGCCGACGTCGGGCGGGATCACCGCGACGATCCGGTGAGGTCGTCGAGGGCGGCCTCGATGACGTCGCGGGCCCGCGGGCCGGCACCGATGCCCGCCAGGTCGCGGGCGAGCACGGCGTCGCGACGGCGGCGCGCGGAACCGAGTCGTTCGACGACCGCCGCCGGCCCGGAGCCGGGCGTGAGGACCGGCCGTCGCACGTGCGCGGCCGCGCGGGCGAACGCGGCCTCGGCATCCTCGAGTCCCTCGGTCCGATCGAGCACGACGACGAGGCGTTCGTCGTCGCGTGTGACGAGCGCCGCCGGATCGGCGGGGCGGACGAGTGCCGCCAGATCGGCGGGGTGGGCCCGCGCCGCGAGCACGAGGAGGACGACATCCGCGTCGAGGACCGGTTCGGGCCGGTCCGGCGAGTCGAGCTCCACGGTGTCGACCAGTGCCGACGCCGCGACCGCCGCCTCGACGGCTGCGCGGAGCGCGGGACGGACGGCGCCGCCGCGACCGGCGATCTGCACTCGCAGTGGGGCGTCGTGCCGGTCGAGGGCGCGCTGCACCTGTCGGCCGGCCCGGGCGTCGAACCGGCCGATGTCCTCGACGATCTGCCGCCACCGCGCGTGCGCGGTCCCCGCATCCCCCACCATGACCACCCCCGTGTGTCGCCGCCGATTCTGGCAGAGGCTGCCGTCGACGGCAGCGGCCCGGGGGCACCCTGAGAAAACCCGGCACCCTGAGAAAACACTGTGGTCACTTCAGTCCCTCCTGCCACACACCCTCCCGATACGCGACAATGGTCGGGTGAACGACGCCGATCTGGACACGACCGAGACGCTGGAGCAGCGCCCGACCCGAGGAAACCGTCTGTACCCGCGGGTGACGAGTTTCCGCTCGCGGCGGGGCGCGCTGACGCTCCCGCAGCAGGAGTCGTGGGACCGCTGCTGGCCCGAGCTGGGCCGCGACGTCGGCGACGACCGGCTCGACGTCGACGCCTGGTTCGGCCGCTCGGCGCCGGTCGTCCTGGAGATCGGCTCCGGCACCGGAACGGCCGCGGTGACGATGGCCCGGACCGAACCGCACGTGAACCTCATCGCCGTCGAGGTCTACAAGCCCGGCATCGCGCAGACGCTGCAGCAGATCGAACGGACCTACGACACCGACACGCCGATCCGGAACCTGCGGATCCTGCGCGGCGACGCGGTCGAGGTACTCGAGCACATGGTGGCCCCCGAGTCGCTGACCGGGGTGCGGGTGTTCTTCCCGGACCCGTGGCCCAAGGCCCGCCACCACAAGCGCCGCCTGCTGCAGCCGCCGACGTTCGCCCTGATCGCGAGCCGGCTGCAGCCGGGCGGCGTGCTGCACGTCGCGACGGACCACGCCGAGTACGCCGAGGCCATCGCCGAGGCGGGCAACGCCGAGCCGTTGCTGACGACGCTCGACTGGGAGTCCCCCATCAGCCACGAGCGCCCCGTCACGAAGTTCGAGGACAAGGCGCAGCGGGTGGGCAGCAGCATCACGGAGCTGGTCTGGGGGAAGATCAGGGCATGAGCGTCCACGAAGAACTGTCCGACGTGTCCGCGGCCCCCACGACGGACGGCACCGAGCGGCACGAGCGGGTGCTGCTCGTGTGGGACGCGCCGAACCTGGACATGGGTCTCGGTGCCATCCTGGGCGGCCGGCCCACCGCCGCCTACCGGCCGCGGTTCGACGCGCTCGGACGGTGGCTGCTCGGCCGCACGTCCGAGCTCTCGCGCACCACGACGGCCACCCTCGACCCCGAGGCGACGGTGTTCACGAACATCGCGCCGGGCAGCGCCGACGTCGTGCGCCCGTGGGTCGAGGCGTTGCGCAACGTCGGCTTCGCGGTGTTCGCCAAGCCGAAGATCGACGAGGACAGCGACGTAGACTCCGACATGTTGCGGCACATCGCGCTGCGACGCAGTGAGGGTCTGGCGGGGGTGATGGTCGCCTCCGCCGACGGGCAGGCGTTCCGGGAACCGCTCGAGGAGATCGCCGCGACCGGCGTGGCGGTGCAGGTCCTCGGTTTCCGCGAGCACGCCAGCTGGGCGGTCACGTCCGAGGTGCTCGACTTCGTCGACCTCGAGGACATCCCGGGGGTGTTCCGTGAGCCGCTGCCACGCGTGAGCCTGGACTCGCTGCCCGACGAGGGCGCCTGGTTGCAGCCGTTCCGACCGCTGTCCGCCCTGCTCGTGGGCCGCAAGAGCGTGGCCGAATAGGAGAGTTTCGTGTTCGACCGCTGGGGAGAGCTCGTCCACCGTGCGCGCTTCACCGTCATCGCGGTGATGGTGGCCGGTCTGCTCGGGCTCGCCGGGTACGGCGCGAGCCTGAACGATCATCTCAGTCAGAGCGGCTGGGACGATCCCGGCTCGGAGTCCGTCGCTGCGGCGAAGCTGGCCGACGGCACCTTCGGCCGCGACACGAACGGCGACGTCCTGGCGTTGTACACGGCGCCGGAGGGCAGGACGGTCGACGATCCGGAGTTCGCGGCGAAGGTCAAGGACAGTCTCAACTCGCTGGTCGCGGACCATCCGGATCAGATCCTGAAGATCAACGGTGCGTACTGGCCGACGAACGGCGCCCCGGCGGTGCCGGCGCTGGCGGACCAGTCGCGGCAGCACGCCGTGGCGTCGGTCGCCATCGCGGGCGACAACGACACCGAGCTGACCAACAACTTCCGTGACGTGAAGGACGAGTTCCTCATCGACGGGGTCGACGTGCAGCTCGCCGGCCTGCAACCGATCTCCGGCGCCCTCAACGACACGATGGCGCAGGACATCAAGCGCATGGAGCTCCTCGCCATCCCGGCGGTCGGAATCCTGCTGTTCTTCGTCTTCGGCGGCGTGATCGCGGCCGCGATGCCGCTGATCACCGGCGGCCTGACGGTCGTCGCCGCGAACGGCATCGTGCGGCTCATCACGAACTTCACCGAGGTCAACTCGTTCGTCGCGCCCGTGGTCTCGCTGATCGGCCTGGGCCTGGCGATCGACTACGGCCTGTTCATGGTGTCCCGGTTCCGGGAGGAACTCGCCGAGGGCTACGCCGCGTCCGCCGCCGTGCGCCGCACGGTGATGACGGCCGGGCGCACCGTGGTGTTCTCCGCCACGATGGTCGTCACCAGCCTCGGCGGCCTGCTGCTGTTCCCGCAGGGCTTCCTCAAGTCCGTCGCGTACGGCGCGATCGCGACGGTGACGCTGGCGGCGATCACCTCGATCACGCTGCTGCCCGCCATGCTCGCCATCCTCGGCCGGAACATCGACAAGTGGGGCTGGTCCCGGTTCGGGCAGATCCAGTCCAACGAGCAGGTCGAGAACAGCATCTGGGGACGGATCACCCGGTGGGTGATGCGCAACCCGCTCAAGGTCACCATCCCCACGGTGATCGGCCTGCTGCTGCTCATCGTGCCGCTGACCGGCATCAAGTTCGGCGGCATCAACGAGACCTACCTGCCGCCCGACCATCCGACGCGGCTCGCCCAGGAACAGTTCGACGAACTGTTCCCCGGCCAGCGCGCGGAGCCGGTGCGCATCGTCGTCCGCGGCGCCGAGGGCGGCGACCTCAACGAGATCATCCAGACGGCCAGCGCGGCCCCCGGCCTGGTGGAGAAGTTCACCATCGAGGGTCCCGCCCGGGACGGCGTCCGCGTCGTCAAGGCCGGGCTCGAGGACCGCAACAACTCCGCCGAGACCATCGACTACCTGCATGCGGCGCAGTGGCCCGACGGCGTGGAGGTGCTCGTCGGCGGCACACCGGCGATCGAACAGGATTCGATCGCCGCGCTGATGAACACGCTGCCGCTGATGGTGACGGTGGTCGTCGTGCTCACGACCCTGCTGATGTTCCTGGCGTTCGGGTCGCTGGTGCTGCCGATCAAGGCGGCGCTGATGAGTGCGCTGGGCCTCGGCTCCACCCTCGGCATCCTGACGTGGATCTTCATCGACGGTCACGGGGCCGGGCCGCTGAACTTCACGCCCGGTCCCATCATGTCGCCGGTGCTCGTGCTGATCATCGCGATCATCTACGGCCTGTCCACCGACTACGAGGTCTTCCTGCTCTCCCGCATGGTCGAGGCCCGCTCGCAGGGGGCGAGCACCACCGAATCCATCCGGATCGGCACGGCGCACACCGGCCGCATCATCACGGCCGCGGCGCTGATCCTGATCGTCGTCACCGGCGCCTTCGGCTTCTCCGAACTGGTGATGATGAAGTACATCGCCTACGGCATGATCGCGGCCCTGATCATCGACGCCACGGTGATCCGCATGCTGCTCGTGCCGGCGACGATGAAACTGCTCGGCGACGACTGCTGGTGGGCACCGGCGTGGATGAAGCGGATCCAGGCCAGGATCGGGCTCGCGGAGCCGATCCTCGACAACGAGCTCATGCCGCAGGATGTGCCGGAGCTGATCACGGTCGGCATGTTCGGTCCGGCGACCGTCGCGGCCACCGGGTCGCACCGCCTGCCCACCGTCGCCGGCGTCGCCACGGACGATCCGATGACGCAGCCGCTGCCGAAGATCGCCGCACCCCGCTCGGCCGCCGAGCAGCGGCGCGTCCGCGACCTGCAGCCGCCACCGCGCCGGTCGGCCCCGCCACGCGCCCCGCGCCCGGCCGAGCCACCGGCACGGGCACCGGAGGACCGGGACCGGTCGCCCCGGCGTCGTCCGGCCGGGGCGACCCCGGCGGCTCCCGGGGCACGGCCGCAGCAGCCGGCGCCGGCAGCGCAGAATCCGTCGGGCCGGATCCCGGCGCCGAATCGGCCCGCTCCCCCGCAGGACCGTCCCCGCCCGCCGGCACCCGAGCCGCAGCAACCGCGCACCGAGCGGCCACCGGCCCCGCAACCGCAGGCGCAGGGTCCCCTGCCCCAGCGCCCCCGCCCGCAGCAGGCACCGTCGCAGCAGACACCGTCGCAGCAGGCGCCGTCCCAGCCCCCGAGAGAAGTGCCGGGCCAGGTCCCGCCCGTGCAGGACCAGCGGTCCTCCCCGCCCGCCACACCACCGCTGCCCCGCCGGCAGCGCGGCGACGTGCCGCCCCCGGTGACCCAGACGTACGTGCGGCCGCAGGTTCAGCCGCAGCCGCGCTCGTCCGGCGCGCCCACCCGGGACCCGCAGGCAATCGAGAACTGGCTCTCGCAGCTGCGACGGGCCAACCCGCGGACGGCGGATCAGCCGGTCGCGGGCGAGCGGCCGTCGACGACGCCTCCGGCGCAGGACAGCGCCCCCGCCGGCAGGGCCGACGACGCCCCGGCGAACCGGCCGGAGACCGACGCGCAGGATTCGCAGCGCGGCCGGCACGGCGGTGCCGAGAACAGCCAGTCGATCAGCGTGAGTGAACTCATCGCGCGGCAGCGCCGCCGCTGACCGAGCGGGTCAGTCCTCGCCGGGTCCCGGCTCCGCCGAGCCAGATCCGGTCTCCCGGCCGGAGCCGGTCTCCGGGGCGGCGGAGCGTCCGGCGAACGCCTTGGCGTACCGGGTACCGGCGGCGAGCAGCAGCAGGCCCACCACGATGAAGGCGACGACCCGCCACACTCCCTCGAGGGCAGCGAGGTCGAACAGGAAGAGCTTCGCCAGCGCGGCGCCGGTCAGCGACAGCCCCGCGGCCAGCGCGGCGTGCGCGTACTCGGTGCGGGCGAGGCCGAGCGCCAGCATCGCGGTCGCCGCGATCATCCAGCAGATGGTCGCCGCGGTGTGCCCGGCGACGAATCCGGCGTCCGCACCGCCCAGGAGGACGCCCGCGGTCACCAATGCCGTGGTCACCGCATACAGCACCACGAGTGCCGCACCGCTCCACATCCACGGGACACCGCGTTCGCGGACGAGCCGCAGTCGCGTCGCCGTCCACGCGAGCAGCAGCGTGACCGCGGCGAGCAGGACGGCCGTGACGAGCGTGGCCGCGTCGAGGCGGTCCACGGCCAGCTCCCGGTCGGTGAGGTTCTCGAGTTCGGCGCCGTCGTAGAACATCGCTCCTCCGAGCACCCAGAAGCCGAGGCCGGCGACGTACAGCAGGCGCGACCGCATCGACGCGGCCGCACCGGCATACCCGGCGGCGACCGCGAGCAGCACCGTGGCAGCCGCGTCGGGGCTCGCGCCCGCGAGGCACGCGTGCAGCAGCGCCAACGCCGCCACCGCGACGGACGCCACCCGCAGCGGACGCGACCGGGGCCCGACGAGGGCGAACAACACGAGGTACCCGGCGGCGGCCGTGCCCTCGAGCGCGACGGCGGGCCACCGGTCCAGCCGCAACCCGACGGCGAGCAGCGGCAGCGCCGCCACCGCCAGGCACACCGCGGCGACGACGTCGCCCGGCTCCCGGCGCAGCAGCAGCACCGCGGTGCCGGCGACGAAGGCGGCGACCGCCACCGAGAAGCCGACCAGCCAGGCGAGCTCGCCCCGCTCGGCAAGCTCGGCCCCGGCGATCGACACCAGCAGGACCGCGGCGATCGGCACGACCCGCGCGAGATGCAGCAGCGCCCAGTTGCGGTGCCACTGGGCCGGAAAGCTCGCGACGAGCAGCACCAGCAGGAAGCCGAGCAGCAGCAACGGATCACCGTCCGACAGGGTGGGCGCGAGCAGCGCGGCCCCGAGCACGAGCAGCACGGCCAGAATCCGGTCCGACCAGCGCACCGCGAGCGCGACCCCGGCGCCGGCGACGACGAGCGCGGCGGCCAGACCGACGACCGCCGGCACCCACCGGTAGTAGGCGGTCGCGGCGAAGACCACCAGGTAGCCGCCCGCGAAACCGGTCGCGGCCAGGGCGGCACCGCCGACGCGTCCGCCGTCGCGGCGGTGCACCCGGATCCCGGCGGCCACCAGCGCGGCCGACAGCACCGCACCGGAGACGACGCGGGGCACGGGACCGAAGACACCGGCCTGCGCGGCGAGCACGAGCAGCATCACCACGCCGATGAGGGTGACCGCCACCCCGGCGACGGCGAGCAGGCGGCTGATCACGCCGTCGCGCTGCCACCACGGTTCCCGCGCCGGCGGCCGCGGCGGGGCCACGGACGGGACCGGCCGCGGTGGTGGCGCCGGGGCCCGCGACATGGGTGGCACGGGCGCCGGGGCCGGCGCGACGGCGAGGCGGTCGAGCTGGGCCCGCAGATGTGCGACGTGCGCGCCGACGGCGTACAGGTGCTGTTCGAGCGCGTAGCACTCGCCGGACAGCTGGGCGACGAGCCGCGGATCGAGGCCGGGCGGGGTCGGCGTACTCATCCCTACATGGTCCGCGGAGCGGCGCCCGCGGGCATGAGTATCACTACCGGAAATGCGGGCATGCGCACCGCCCTCAGCGTGGTGTTGGCGCGGATCCCCGTCGCAGTTCAGCCCACGATGCGCGCGGCGCGCGCCGCGCGCAGCCAGTCGGGAAACTCACCCAGCAGGCGCCGATAGAGTTCGGCATCGCTGACCTGGGAGATGTCGTCGACGCTGAAGAACCCGGCGTTGTCGACCACCCGCCCTCTCATGGTGTCGAGTTTTTCGAGCACGCCGTAGTTCGCCTTGCCGAGGCCGACGAACTGCCAGAAGGCGGGCAGACCGGATGCCTTCTTCATCAACGCGGTGATCGGGCCCTTCTTGTGGAAGCCGCCGTCGGTGAAGAACAGCACCAGCGTCGGCATCGACGCCCCCGCGGTGAGGGTGGAGATGATCTCCCCCATCACCGGCAGCTCGTCGTTGTAGCCACCGATCTGTTCGTAGTCGATGCCCCCGTGCACCCCACCGAGATGCAGATACGTCGCGCACCAGGACTCGACATCGTGGACGGCGATGTCCGGCAGCCGGGCGAACGAGACCGCATACAGGTACGGCTCGAGGGTGCCGTCGTCGTCGACCTGCACCGCGATCGGCACCATCCTCTCGACGACCTGATGGATGCGTGCGCTGGTGTACTCGCGGTGCATGCTGCCGGTCTTGTCGATCACCAGGACGACCCGGGCCCGCACCCCGGCCGCGCCCTTGTCCAGCAGCACCTTGGCGACTTCCCGCTTGCGCAGGTCCAGCCTCTGCCGCTTCTCCAACGAGAGTTTCGCTTCGCCGGCGACGGTGCGGACACCAGCGCTGTCCACGACCGCAGGCGGCGGGGCCACCGCGGCAGGTTCGGCACTGGCGGGTTGATCGTCGACCTGCACCCCATGGTGGACCACCAGCGCCGACAGGCCCGTGTCCCACCCGGCGGAGACGTTGCGAAGCTTCCACGCGCCGTTGCGGCGATAGATCTCGAGCAGGACCGCCGCCCGCTCGGTGCTCAACCCCAACGCGGGCGCCGTCGTCTCGCCCGCCGTGTGGGCAATCTGCACGCCCAGACCGGGGACGGCGGACAAGCTGCCCGGCACACTGTCGTCGAGGGCGACCGCGACCGACAGCCGCTCGATCCCCGCGGGTATCGCGGCCAGATCGACACCGATCCGGTCGGCCGCGACCAACCGGACCGCGCCCTCCGGGGAGGCCGGCTGGTTGAAGAACACGAAATCGGCGTCGCTACGGACACGCTGGTCGGCGCCGAGTTGGAACACCATCAGATCGACCGTGCCCTGCCGGGCACCTGCCACCGCGACCGTCACCGGCCCCGAGGGGATGGTGGTGTTCTCGCCACGCGCAAGCTCTGCCATAAGCGTTCCGGCCCGGGGCGGGCCGCTTCCTTTCGTCGCACCAACACGCATTGGGACCGACACGGGTGCGCCTCCACCGGCCGACAGGCCCGACGCTCCTCGAGGACCGCCGGCCGGCTAGCCCAGCAGCTTGCGCAGCGTCGTGCCCAGCGGGTGCTTGACGTTGACGGAACCGAGGCGGACGGTGCCGCCGACGATCAGATGCAGCGGGCCGAACGGGGGCCCGTTGCGCACCTTCGACTCGGCGCTCGCGGCGACGGTGTCGAGGCCGTTGATGTCGGCCGTGGCTTCGGCGGGAACGACCAGGGTGATGGAGCTGAGGTAGTCCTCGACCTGGATCCGCACCACCTGGGTGCGCATGACGGCCTCGGTGAAGTCGAGGGTCACCGAGGACATCAGGGTGTCGAGCCGCAGCACCGGTGGCACTTCCCACCGCCCCTTGCGGCTGAGGTTGGACAACCGGCCGCGGATGGTGGGTGTCTGCAGATGCGAGGGCGGGGCGGGGGGCACCGGCCCGGCCATCGGCGGCGCCGGGGCGGGGGTGGGCTGCATCGGATGTGGCAGGTACTCGGGCCGCACCTGCATTCCGGGCAGGTCGACGAGCACGGCGTTCAGTTCTCCGCGGGTTCTGGCGGCCAGCGCCGTGTCCATCCGCTCGGTGAACTCCCCCAGCGACAGCATCCCCTGCCCGACCGCGCGCTGCAGCAGCGTCCCGACGTGTTCGCGCTCGGCGTCCGAGACACGCAGATCCCTCGACTCCATGATCATCAGGGTAGGCGCTGGCGCGCCGGGATCATCAGGGTAGGCGCTGGCGCGCCGGCCCGACGGTCGTGGAGCCGAGGGACGGACGGATGCGGTCGGCTCAGATCGCCGTTGCCGCCCATCGCGCGGCGGGCGCGAAGACGCCGCTGGGATCGTATGCCGCGCGGATCTCGGCGAGCCGGGTCCGCTGGGCGGGGGTCCACGCGTTCGCCACCCGGGCAGCCGGGGGCCCGTCCACGCCGCCCGCGAAGTTCATCAGCGCACCGCCGGTGGCCCACGGCGCCATCGCCCCGACGACGGTCTCGAGCGCTCCGGGCACCGCGTCGGCGATGGGCGGCACCAGCACCCCGACGGTGAACAGGGTGAACGCGGCGTCGCGGCCCGCGACGGCGTTGGGGGTCTCGGGCGGCACACCGAGCGCGCCGCCCATGGCCCGGACCTCGGCGAGCGCGATCGGCAGCGCGCCGGCGGGACCCGCGACGGCGAGCAGGGCGTCGAGGGCGGCGTCCGGCAGCTCCCGCAGCAGCGCCGAGCGCTCCATGCCTGGCATCGGGTCGGTGGGGTCGGCGTGGATCGAACCAAGGGCGGGGTAGACGATCTCGGTCACGGTGTCGAGGACCGGGGTGGCCACCGCGCGCAGCGGGGCGAGCAGGGCGCCGGCGTCCTCGGCGTCGTCGACGTGCGCGAACCGCACGTGCACGGCGGTGCGGCCGCGCAGCGGCTCGGGCAGTTCCGGGAGCGGCGGGAAGTTGACGACGGCCAGCGAGCTGGACACCGAGGTCGGCGCCGCGGAGATCCAGTCCCGCCAGCGGCGCAGCACGGCCGGGGCGTCGGCGATGTCGTAGAAGAGGCCGCCGCCGTCCAGGGTCTGGATGGGCAGGAGTTCGAACGTCATCTGGGTGACGATCCCGAATGCCGCGCCGCCGCCGAGCAGGGCCCAGAACAGGTCGGGTTCGTCGTCGGGGGTGACCCGCCGCAGCTGCCCGTCGGCGGTGACGACCTCCATCCGCAGGACCCGGTCGGCGGCAAACCCGTGGGTGCGGGCGATCGGGCCGAGCCCGCCGCCGAGCGTGTACCCGACCACCCCGACGCCCGGTGCCGAGCCGGCCAGCGGCGCCAGCCCGTGCGGGGCCGCGGCGTCGAGCACCTGCTGCCAGCGGACCCCGGCCTCGACGGTGGCGGTGCGCTCGGCGCGGTTGATGCTCACCCCGTCGAGGAGGGCGGTGTCGACCAGGATGCTGTTCTCCGGCGCGGGGGCGGCGCCGTGGCCGGTGGCCTGCACCGCGACGGTCAGCCCGTTCTCGGCCGCGATCCGGACCGCCGCGGCGACGTCGGCGGCACTCGAGGCGACCACGACGGCGGCGCTGCGGTGGACGGTGGCGAGGTTGAAGCCGGTGGCGGACAGCCGATAGCCCTCGTCCTCGGGGGCGTGTACGACACCGGCGACGGCGGTCCGAAGCAGGTCGACGACGGACGTGGGGGCCAGGGTCTGGGGCGTCGGGTGGGACATGGTGCTCCTCGGAAGGATCGGATCTCGGTCCCTTCCAGGACAACCGCCACCGCTTAGCTGCCGCTTAGCTCCGGCTGCGCACCGACGTGCCCCGTCCGGCACAGCCGGGCCAGCAGCGCGCTCACCTCGTCCCGGTCCAGGCCGGCGCCGAGGCTCGCGCACCGCTCGAACTCGGCGTCACCGAGCGCGTCGCGGACGACCGCCGCCTCGCGCGGCCCGTCGACCGGATCCATCACCTCGGGCAGGAAGCCGATGCGGCCGCCGAGCGCCCGGACCGCCCCGAGGAGCATCGCGCCGACGTCGGGAGTACCGAGCCGGGCCACCAGGGCCGCGGCGCTGTGGACGAGCACCAGCCACGACGTCACATCCCGCTCGGCCTCGAGGACCGGCTGCATCACCCGGACCGCGTCGAGCGCCGCGTCCGTGTCCCCGACGTCCATCGCCGTGCGCATGAGTGTCCACGACGCCGAGCCGACCGCCCAGCCGTGGCCGCAACGTTCGGCTGTCGCGACCGCCTCGCGCAACACCTGCTGCCCCCGTTGCGGATCGCCGAGGAAGCGCAGGATCATGCCCTCGATGAGCAGGGCGTCGGCGCGCTGCCACACGGCGCCTTCCCGACGCAGGACGTCCGCACTCTCGTGCGCTGCGTGCAGGAACTCGTCGGACGGGCCCGTGATCGCGGAGCAGTACGCCCACCAGGACCGCATCCACGCCTCGGTGACGACGTCGCCGCCCCTCCCCGCGGCGTCGGCGGACCGTCCCAGCACGGCCGCCGCGCCGGCCGCGTCCCCGGCCAGGTAGGTGAGTCCGCCCAGGCCGGTCAGCGCCGACGACAGGGTTGCCGCTGCGACGGCGGTACCGGTCCGCTCGACCGCGTCCAGGGCTGCCGATATCAGCTCCAGACCTTCCCGGATGTGCCCCCGCCGATACCAGAACCAATAGAGGGCCCCGGCGAGTTCGAGCGCGTAGACGGGATCACCGGCGGCCAGCGCGGAGGCCGCAGCGGCACGGTGCTCGGCGATGTCCGCCGTCAGGGCGTCGAAGGTCTGCCGTGCCCGGGAGCCGCGCAGGTGCGGCACCGCCGCGAGGGCCCGCCGCAGCACGAACCGGCGGTGCACGTCGGCCATCCGGTCCCGTTCGGCCGCGTCCGCGCGGGCCAGGGCGAACTCGCGGATGGTCTGCAGCATCGAGTACCGCCGCGGCGACGACGACGGCTCCACCCGCAGCAGCGACCGCCGCACGAGGGCCGTCAGCGGCGGCAGGACGCTCAGCGGCGGCGTGCTGCCGTGCACGGCGGCGGCACCCTCGATGTCGAAGCTGCCCGCGAACACCGCGACCTCGCGCAGCAGCCGCGCCTGCTCGTCGTCGAGGAGCCGGTAGCTCCACTCGATCGCGTCGGCCAGCCCCCGCTGCCGCGGCGGAGCGGTGCGGGAGCCGCCCTGCAGCAGCGCGAACCGGTCGCTCAGCCCCTCGGCGATCTGCTGCTCGGACAGCACCCGCAGCTGCGCCGCCGCGAGCTCGATCCCGAGCGGGATCCCGTCGAGCTCGGTGCAGATGCGACGCACCGGTTCGGTCACCTCGTCGTGGATCGTCCAGCCCGGCACCACCCCGGCGGCCCGGACGCCGAACAACTCGACGGCGGCGCACTCGTCCAACGGCGGCACCTCGTAGACCCACTCCCCGTCGAGGCCGAGCGGCTCCCGGCTCGTCGCCAGGATGCGCACGCCGGGGCAGCGCTCGAGCAGCGCCGTCACCAGCTCCGCCGAACCGTCGAGCAGATGCTCACAGTTGTCCAGCACGAGGACGCACTCACGTGGGGCGAGCACCGTGGCCAGGTGGTCGACGGTCCCGGGGCCCAGGATCTGCAGGGCCGACGCCACCGTCGCGGCCACCAGCGCATCGGCCCGCACGGCCGCCAGGTCCACGAACCACGGCCCGTCGGCGGGACGTTCACCGCCGTTGCGGCACACCTCCACCGCCAGCCGCGTCTTGCCGACCCCGCCCGGCCCCACGAGCGTGACCAACCGTTCCCCGGCCAGCGCCGCGCCGACGTCCGCGAGCTCACGGGCCCGATCGACGAGGGCGGTGCGGGGCGACGGCACGTTGGAGGTCGCGCTCGGGGTGCCCAGCGCGGCGGCGGGCCCCGGCGAGACCCCGGCGGTCCCGAGCAGCCGGACGTCGTCCTGCCGCAGCACCGCCGTCTCGAGTTCGCGCAGCCCGGTGCCCGGCTCGATGCCGAGTTCGCCGTCGAGCACGGTGCGCACGCGGCGCAGCGCCGCCAGGGCGTCGGCCTGCCGGCCCGCCCGGTACAGGGCGACGACCAGCAGTTCCCAGGCCCGTTCGTCGAGCGGATGCGCGGCGACGAGCCGCTCGGCGGCCTCGACGACGTCGTCGGAGCCGCCCTGGTCCAGCCGGATCTGCAGCAGGGCCTTGCGGGTGCGCAACTCGATCGCCGTCAGCCGCGCGACCTCGGGGCGCACGAACTCGGCGTCGGCGACGTCGGCGTAGGGCGACCCCCGCCAGCACGACAACGCGGTCGCGTAGGCCTCGGCCGCGGCCTGAGCGGCACCCTGCTCGCGCAGCCGGTCGCCGCGCGCGACGAGGTCGGCGAACCGCACGGCGTCGATCTGCTCCGCGGCAACGGCGAGCCGGTACCGCGAGCCCTCCCGGACGATCACCCCCTCGTCCCCGCGCGGTCGCTGCGGGCTGAGCCGGTCGCGCAGCTTGGAGACGGCGAAGTGCAGCGAGCTCGTCTTCGGGTCGTCGACGTCGTGCCAGACCTGTTCGAGCAGCCGCTCCCCCGAGACGTCGCCCGGGAACGCGACGACGAGGGCGGCGAGCAGGGCACGCTGCCGGATGCCGCCGAGGTCGATCGGTCGTCCGTCGACGGTGGCGGCGAAGCCTCCCAGCACGCCGAGCGCCACGCCAGGGGAACTCATCCCGCCCGCCTTTCGATCGCCCCGCCTTTCGATCGCTCCGCCTTTCGATCGAGCACGCCACCGCCGCACCGGAACTGCGGGAGCGGTCGAATTCTAGAGGACCGGTGCGGGTCCGGTGCGCTAGTCCAGCCCCTGCTCGATCGCGTAGCGGGTGAGCTCCACGCGGTTGGCGAGCTGCAGCTTGCGCAGGGTCGCCTGCACGTGGTTCTCCACCGTGCGGTGACTGAGCGTGAGCCGCGCGGCGATCTGCTTGGCCGACAGTCCCTTGGCGACGAGTCGCAGCACCTCGGTCTCGCGCTCGGTGAGGGTGGGCGGGGCGGGCGCGCGCCGGTCGGCGGCCGACGACATGCGGCGGTACTCCCCGAGGACCAGCCCGGCGAGTCCGGGCGTGAACACCGCCTGCCCGGCGGCGGTCGCCCGCACGGCCTCGACCAGCTCCGCGGCCGACGCGCTCTTGACCAGATATCCGGACGCGCCGGCCTTCACCGCACCGAGGACGTCGTCGCGTTCGGAGGAAGCGGACAGCACCAGCACGCGGCTGGCCGGGGAGACCCGGAGCACGGCGACGGTGGCCTCGGTGCCGGTGCCGTCGGGCAGCGACATGTCCATCAGCACGACGGTCGGCTGCACCGCCGCGGCCCGGCGCGCGGCCGCACCGACCCCGTCGGCGGTGGCGACGACGCGGAAGCCGGCCGCGTCGAGGTCCCGCGAGACGCCGTCGCGCCACATCGGATGGTCGTCGACGATCATCACCGTGATCGGCCCGTCACCGTTCGCCGCGTTGCTGCCCTCACGCACCTCGTACTCCTCTCGTCGGCACCCGGATCTCCCATTCGGTGCCCTGGCCGGGCGAGCTGTCGAGCACGGCGGCGCCACCGAGCCACTGCGCGCGGCCGACGATCGACTTCGACACGCCCATCCGCCCCTCGGCGCGGGCCTCGGCGAGACGGCCGTCCGCAATGCCCACCCCGTCGTCGCGGATGCTGAGGATCACCTCGTCGCCGAGGTCCTCGACCAGCACGTACGCCTTCGCCCCTGCGCCCGCGTGCAGCGTCGTGTTGGTCAGGGCCGTCGCGGCGATCGCCGCCAGTTCCGCGGCGCGGACGCGGTCGA
Source organism: Rhodococcus sp. DMU1 (assembly GCF_012272955.1). Classification (NCBI taxonomy): domain Bacteria; kingdom Bacillati; phylum Actinomycetota; class Actinomycetes; order Mycobacteriales; family Nocardiaceae; genus Rhodococcus; species Rhodococcus sp. DMU1. The sequence goes on from NZ_CP050952.1 coordinate 5,120,853, forward strand.
GCAGGACCGGGTCGGCGGGCGCGGAGACGGTGACGCCGGCTCCGGCCTGCGCCCGCAGCAGCGCCCGCAGGTCCACGAGCTCCTCGCCGCGGTCGAGCTGGGTGCCCTGCTCGGAGACGAGCATCCGCAGCGCCGCCTCCTGTTCCCCGGCGAGGCGGGCGAGTTCGGCGGCCTCGCCGCCGAGTGCGGTGCCGCGGCGCCGCACCAGGGCCAGCACCTGCAGCACCCCGTCGTGCACCTCCCGGGCGAGCCGGTCGCGTTCCTCGGTGGCGGCCGCCACACGCACGGCCTGTTCGAGCTGCCGGTGGGCGCGCCGGGCGGTAGTGGTGGCGAATCCCATCGCGACGCCGACCGCGACGAGCACGGGGGCGGTCGCGTCGCGCCACAGGTCGAGGTTGACCTGGTCGCGGACGACGGCGCTGACCGTCGCCATCGCCAGCGCCGACGCGACTCCCGCGGCGGGACCGCCCAGGATCGCGGCCGACAGCACGGCGTTGGCGACCCACAGGGTGGTGGGCAGCGTCTGGTGGGCGCTGTACCAGTCGTGGCCGGCGACGAGCCGCGTCGCGCCCATGAGCGCGACCGCGACGACCTGGTCGATCCCGACCACCACGGCGCGCTGCCCGACCCCCTGCGCCAGCAGCACCGCCGACACGCCGGACCACACCGCCAGCAGGGCGACGAAGAACCAGCTGAGCCGCGGCGACGTGTAGTGGGCGACGGTGGAGAACTGGGAGCTGACGGCGTAGACGACGGTGACGAGCCGGAACACCTGCGCGGCCCGCCACAGCGGCGCATCGGGGTCGGCGCCGACCTGGCGTCGGGCGGGCGGGGACGGTTCGGCGGGCACGGCGGCGCGGCGCGACAGCCTGCCGTCGGCTCGGCGCCGGACCATGTGGATGCTCCCTTTCCCGGTCGGTGATCGCGCTGAGAGTAGCCGCCCGAAACGCCCGGATCACGACCATGGCGCGTTGTGACGGTGGGCACAGTGGTTTGATTTGATGTCGTGTTGGGGTCCTATCGAGCCGTCGCGGCGACGTTGCGCAGTCGTTGGCCGCTCTATATGGCCTCGATGGGCGCCTCGAACCTGTTCGGCGCGCTGCTGGTGTTCGCGTTCGTCCGCTACGGCATCCCGCTGTCCGAGAACGAGAACATCATCGCGGACCGGGTCCGCAACTTCGCGGTGTTCGCGGTGTATCTGGTGTTCGCGGGGATCGTGAGCCTGACGGCCGCGGCCCTGATGCTGCGGTCGGTGGTGCGGTGGCAGCTGCGCGGCGGCCCGCCCACCCGATCCGAGCAGATGTCGGCGCTGCACGCGCCGTTGCGTCAGGCGATCGTGCACCTGATCCTGTGGATCCTCGGCGGCGTGCTGTTCGTGTTCCTCACCGCGGAGGAGATGCCGGAGCTCGCCGTGGCGGTGGCGATCACCGTCGCAATGGCCGCGACGAGCACCTTCGGCTTCACCTACATGCTGGGCGAGCGGATCCTGCGGCCGGTCGCGGCGCGGGCCTTGAGCGAGGGGGAGTTCGACCGGACCCTGGCGCCCGGCGTCGGCACCCGCCTCGCCATGACGTGGGGTCTCGGCACGCTGATGCCGGCCGGCGGCATCGCGCTGCTGTGCGTCACCCAGCTGACCACCGACGTCGAGTTCCCGCCGGACGCGATGGCGTGGGCGGTCCTCGCGCTGTCGATCATGGCGATCGGCCTGGCCGGGGTGCTGTCGTCGCTCACCGCCGCCCAGCTCTCCGATCCGGTCAAGCAGCTGCGCTGGGCCATCGAACGGGTCCAGCGCGGCGCGACGGACGTGCAGGTCGAGGTGTTCGACGGCAGCGAGATCGGCCGCCTGCAGGTCGGCTTCAACCGGATGATGGCCGAGTCCGACGAGCGGCGGCGGCTGCGGCAGTTGTTCGGTCAGCACGTCGGCGAGGACGTGGCGCGCCGCGCCCTCCAGTACGGCACCGAGCTCGGCGGGGAGACCCGCTACGTCGCGGTGCTGTTCGTGGACATGGTGGGCTCGACGGCGACGGCGGCCGAACGCCCGCCCGGCGAGGTCGTCGAGCTGCTCAACGAGTTCTTCCGGGTCGTGGTGGACGTCGTGGACCGGCACCACGGTTTCGTCAACAAGTTCATGGGCGACGCGGCGCTGGCCATCTTCGGTGCTCCGCTGGACCGTCCCGACGCGCCCACCGCCGCGCTCGCGGCGGCCCGGGAGCTGCGGTTCGCGCTGGACGAGATCACCGATCTCGACATCGGCATCGGGGTCTCGGCGGGGCTGGCGGTGGCCGGCAACATCGGCGCGGCCGAGCGGTTCGAGTACACCGTCATCGGCGATCCGGTGAACGAGGCGTCGCGGCTGACCGAGCTGGCGAAGCTGCGTCCGAGCCGGGTGCTCGCGTCGTCCAGCGCGCTGTACTTCGCCGACGACGAGGAACGCGCCCACTGGGAACTCGGCGACGAGGTGCAGCTGCGCGGCCGGCGCCGGGTGACGCATCTCGCCTGGCCGGTGCGGTATCCGGACTCGGGCCACGACGAGTGACGGACGGCCGGGGCCCCGGCGACGAAAAGGACGATCCGCCCTCCGGCCGGCTTGGCTACGCTGAATCCTGTGGCGCAGCCCCGACGTGACCCGCCCGCACCCGACGCCGCGCGGCGCCGGGGCCGCTTCGGGTGGGTGAAGTGGCTGCTCGCCGTCGCCCTCGTGGCCCTGCTGGTGGTCGAGGGCATCTACCTGTGGCCGACGCTCAGCGACTCCTGGCGCGCCCTGACCGAGTTGCACTGGGGCTGGCTCGCCGCGTGCATCGTCGCGCAGGCCCTGTCGCTGAGCGGCTTCGCGGAGGTGCAGCGGCGGCTGCTGCGGGCCGGTGAGGTCGTCGTCGGGCACCTGCGCTCGGCGTCGGTGATCTATGCGAGCACGGCGATGGCGGTGACGCTGCCGGCCGGTCCGGTGTTCTCCACCGCGTTCACCTACCAGCAGACCCGGCGCTGGGGTGCGACGCCGGTGGTGGCGTCGTGGCAGCTGGCGGTCTCAGGGGTGATCGCGGCGGTGACGCTCGCGGCGGTCGGCGTGGGCGGGGCGTTCGCGGTGGGCACACGGGTGAGCCCGGTGACGCTGGTCCTGTCGGTCGCCGGCGTGATCGCGCTGGTCGTCGCCGTCCGGTACGTCTCCCGGCATCCGTCGTCCGTCGAGTCGGCCGGGGAATGGGTCCTCGCCCGCGTCAACCGCCTGCTGCGCAAGCCGGCGGACACCGGGATGGAGAAGTTCGAGCAGGTCCTCGGGCAGATCGAGGCGGTGCACCTGGGTCGCCGCGACGGGCTCGCGACGATCTGCTGGTCGGCCGTGCACCGGGTCTTCGACGTCGCGTGCCTGGGGTTCGCGTGCTGGGCGGTGGGCGGTGAGCCGTCGCTGCCGGGCCTGCTGATCGCGTTCGCGGCGGCCAAGGCGGTGGGGAGCATCCCCCTGGCGCCGGGCGGGCTGGGGTTCGTCGACGGCACGCTGATCGCGACCCTCACCGCGGCGGGGATGAGCGCCTCGCAGGCCCTGGCAGCCGTATTCGTGTACCGGGGCGTCAGCTTCATCCTGGTCGCGCTGGTCGGCTGGACGGTGGTGGCCGCCAAGTTCCGGTCGAGCCAGCACGACGAGCACATCGACGCCGATCTCGAACGCGAGGAACACGCCCGTTCGGTGCTCGAGCGACGGCGCGGACGGGCCGCGAGCGAGGGCACCGCCCTGCCGGAGTGACGAAGTGTGTTCCACCTCACATCCAAAGTAGTTGCGGAATCAATCATTCGATGCGATCGTTGAGTACATCGAAGGTTGAAACTTCAACCAAAACTCGACTCGGAGGAATCCCATGACGACCGCTACCACCACCTTCCCCGGACTCACCGCCGGCACCTGGGCCATCGACTCGGTCCACTCCACCGTGGGCTTCACCGTCCGCCACCTCGTCGTGAGCAAGGTGCGCGGCACGTTCAACGACTTCTCCGGCGCGATCACCGTCGCCGAGGACGGCACCCCCGCCGTCGCCGCCGAGATCCAGGTCACGTCCATCGACACCAAGAACGCCGACCGCGACGCCCACATCCGCTCCGCAGACTTCTTCGACGCCGAGCAGTTCCCCACCGCGACGTTCAAGTCCACCGGCGTGCGCGCCGCCGGCAGCGACTACGTCGTCGACGGTGAGTTCACCCTGCACGGCGTCACCAAGCCGGTCGAGCTGAAGCTGGAGTTCAACGGCGTGAACCCGGGCATGGGCCAGGGCCCGGTCGCGGGCTTCGAGGCCACCACCGTCCTCAACCGCAAGGACTTCGGCATCTCGATCGACATGCCGCTCGAGGGCGGCGGCGCCGTCGTCGGCGACAAGATCACCATCAACCTCGAGATCGAGGCCGGTCTGCAGGCCTGATCCGCCGCACCCGCACGACACGCGAGCGCTCTCCGTCCCGGAGGGCGCTCGCTTTCGTCGGCGACCTACGCTGGACGACGTGAAGAAGTACGCACCGGCCCTGCTCGACGTCGTCCTGGTCATCGTGTTCGCCGCCCTCGGGCGCGCAAGTCACGACGAGGGGCTGACGCTGGCGGGACTGGCGAACACCGCGTGGCCGTTCCTCGGCGGCCTCACCGTCGGATGGCTCGCGACGGCGGCCCTCTACAAGGAGAAGTTCGATCCGTGGCTGGTCGTGCCGACCGGCGTGATCGCATGGGTGTCCACCGTGGTCGTCGGGATGCTGCTGCGCGTGATCACGGGCCAGGGCACAGCCGGTTCGTTCATCGTCGTCGCGTCCATCGTGCTGGGCGTGTTCCTGCTCGGCTGGCGCCTGCTCGCCGGGCTGTGGCTGCGGCGCCGCGTCGACGCCGCCTGACCCCGGCCGCGCGGAGGTGACCCTCCGCACCGCCGAAAGCCGCGCGCCGGAGGTGGCCGCGGTGCCAGAGTGACAGCCATGAGCGAGACCGCCGCGCCCCCCGATCGGACGAAGGAACGCACCTTCTTCGGCCAGCCCTTCGCGCTGGCCAACCTGTTCGGTGTCGAGATGTGGGAGAGGTTCTCCTTCTACGGCATGCAGGGCATCCTGATCTATTACCTGTACTACTCGGCGGCCGACGGCGGACTGGGGATCAGCGAGCTCGCCGCCACGTCGATCGTCGGGGCGTACGGCGGCACGGTCTACCTGTCGACCATCCTCGGCGCGTGGATCGCCGACCGGCTGCTCGGCTCCGAGCGCACGCTGTTCTACAGCGCGATCCTCATCATGCTCGGCCACATCTCCCTGGCGCTGCTCCCCGGCCTCGGCGGCGTGGCGGTGGGCCTGGTGTTCGTCGCCGTCGGCAGCGGTGGCCTCAAGGCCAACGCCACCTCCCTGGTCGGGGATCTCTACGACGAGCAGGACACCCGGCGCGACGCCGGGTTCTCGATCTTCTACATGGGGATCAACCTGGGCGCACTGATCGGCCCGCTCCTCACCGGCTGGGCGCAGACCGAGCTGGGCTTCCACTACGGCTTCGGCCTGGCCGCCATCGGCATGGCACTCGGCCTGATCCAGTACACCCTCGGCCGCAAGCACCTGCGCGGGATCGGCGCCACGCCGCCGCACCCGCTGCCCGCCGACCGGCGCACCAGGGCCGCCGGCGTCGCCGTCCTGGCCGTCGCGCTGATCGCGGCGCTGTTCGGCACCGGGCTGGTCACCGTCGACAACCTGTCGGACGTCGTGGTCGCAGCGACCGTCGCCGCGTCCGTCGTCTACTTCGTCGTGATCCTGTCCAGCCGGCAGATCACCGCCGTCGAACGCAGCCGGGTGATCAGCTTCGTCCCCATGTTCCTGGCCAGCGCGGCATTCTGGTCGCTGTTCCAGCAGCAGTTCACCACCGTCGCGGTGTACGCCGACAAGAGGCTCGACCGCAACCTGTTCGGCTGGGACTTCCCGCCGGCGTGGGTGCAGTCGATCAACCCGGTGTTCATCATCGTGTTCGCGGGCGTGTTCGCCGCCGTGTGGACCCGGCTCGGCCCGCGGCAGCCGTCGTCGCCGGTGAAGTTCGCGATGGGCACCGTGATCATGGGCATCGCCTTCCTGTGCTTCATCCCGATGTCCGGCGGCGGCCCCAACAGCGCCCCCCTGCTCGGCCTCGCGGGCATCCTCCTGCTGTTCACGTTCGCGGAGCTGCTGCTCTCCCCCGTGGGCCTGTCGCTGGCGACGAAACTGGCCCCGCGCAACTTCCACACCCAGATGGTGGCGCTGTTCTTCCTGTCGGTGGCGCTCGGCACGGCCATGGCCGGCACCCTCGCCAAGTACTACGACGAGGCGAACGAGAAGCCGTACTTCGCCTGGGTCGGCCTCGGCTCGATCGCGATCGGCGTCGTGCTGGCGCTGCTGTCACCGTGGATCCGGCGGATGATGCGCGGAGTGCACTGACCGGTTCTCACCGCACCGCCAGCCACACCGCGAGCCCGAGGCCGGCGAGCGCGACCGTCACCCGCAGCACCTCGGGTGGGATGCGCCGGACGACGGGCGGCCCGCACCAGCCGCCCGCGACGGCGCCGAGCGCCATCGCGGCGGCCGCACCCCAGTGCACGGGGCCGAACACGGCGAAGCCGATCGCAGCGACGAGGTTGGCGACCCCCAGCAGGTAGCTCTTGAGGATGGTGGCGCGCCAGATGTGCTCGGAGGTGCAGATCAGGGTGAGTGCGAGGAAGACGACACCCGCACCCGCCCCGAAGTAGCCGCCGTACACCGCCACGACGAACAGCAGCGCCGAGTACGTCCGGGGCAGGTCCCGGCTCCCGGACAGGGCGCGGATCCGGGGTTGGGCCAGCAGCGCGAGGGAGGCGAACGCGACCATGTAGGGCACGACCGTCTCGAAGGACCCCGCGGGCGCCCACATCAGGACGACGGCACCGACGAGGCCGCCGAGCGCCGAGTACAGGGTCCACCGCCACAGCCGCGGGCCGGTGTCGACGACCTCGCGGGTCGAGTTGGCGAGCGCCCCGACGCCGACCCCCACCATCGCGACGGTGTTGGTGACGTTGGCGGCGACGGGCGGCAGCCCCGCGGCGAGCAGCGCGGGGTACGAGACGATGGACGCGAGGCCGGTGACGAACCCGATGAGCCCGGCGAAGAACCCCGCGACCGCGAGCAGCAGCAGGTCGACAGGGGTCACGACCGACAAACGTACCGGGGTCCGCTTCGGCCGGTCCGGCGAGGGCGGCAGCGGTCAGCGGTCGGCGGGCGGCTTCCCCAGCTCCCGCAGGAACATGTCGGCCATCTTCACCGCGCGGTCGCCGCCGTCGGCGTTGGCGACGAACACCGCGAACGCCAGGTCGCCGGTGTACCCGTAGAACCAGCGGTCGTCACCGCTCGCGGCCGCGATGCCGGACAGACCGGGGTGCCCCTTCAGGAACGACGCCGGGCCGCTGCGCACGTTCTCGGCCATCGCGGCGCGCAGCGCGTCGGTCACGTGCGGCGGCAGCGGTTCGGCGGCCTCCCCCACCGTCGCGGGCTTGCCCTGCACGATCGCGGGCAACGGCGCCTCCCCCCGCGCGACGGACGCGGCGAGCAGCGCGGCACCGAACGGACTGAGGAGCGCCTCCCCGCCGCCGTCCGAGCCGGAGAACTGCACCACACCGGACCGGTCCTCCCCGATCTGCGCGGTCTCGAAGTCGAAGCCGGGGACGTCGTAGTCCAGGCCGAGCCCGAGCCGGCGGGCGGTGTCGGCCAGATCGTCGGTGCTCACCGAGGCCGGGTCGACGCCCCGGTCCAGGCCCGCGGCCAGCCGCACCGGATCCAGCGTCTGCCCGGCCGGATACAGCCCGCGGGAGGCGACGGGTCCGAGTTCCATCGCCCAGTTGTTCACGTCCAGGGCCAGGACGCCGCCGGTGGACGGCTGGATCGCCACGATCGCCGCCGGGGTGCCCACGCTGACCACCGCTTCCTTGGCGGCGAGCTGGACGTGCGCGTCGAGGGTCGCCTGCAGGTCCGGCGGCGGCGGGCCCTGGAAGCCGGCGACCTGCACCGGGTCGGCGCCGGGCTCCTCGAGGGTGACGGCCCACCCGGCGGTGGCGTCACGCTCGAGCTGCCAGGCCGCGCGCAGCGGGTCCAGCAGCGGCGTGGAGATCCGCCGGTCCGCGCTGATCAGCGTCGGGGTCTTGACGACCACCACGCCGGGGATCGGGACGATCTCGTCCTCGAGGAACTGGTAGTCCTGGTCGCGCAGCTTCACCGCGGTGATGCGCGCCCCGGGGTCCGCCGCGAGGTTGCGCTGCAGCAGGTCGGCGGTGATGACCGGCGCGACGGGTTCGAGCACCTTCGCCAGCCGCGTCGTGGTGTCGACCGGGTCGGGCATGAGGGCGGGATCGACGACGACGGCGTTGATGGTCTGCTCGGCCATGAGCAACTGACCGGTGCGGTCGAAGATCTTCGGCGGCGCGGCGTCGGTGCGCACGTGGTGCACGGTGCGGGTCCGGTTCAGCTCGGGCACCAGCACCTGCGGGTCCCAGGAGATCCGCCAGCCGACGGCGAGGTTCTTCGCCACGCCGTCCACCTGGTATCCCCAGTCCTTGCCGGGTCCGAAGTTCCAGTCGGCGCCGAGGGTGAAGAACCCCGTCTGCTCGTTGAGTTCGACGAACTGGGCGACGTCGTAGTCGACGCTGCCGTCCTTCATGCCCTCGAACATCTGCCGGATCGACGCCTCGGCGGCGTTCGGGTACGACGTGAGCGCGGCGGCGCCGGCGGCGTCGCCCTCGTTCAGTTCCGCGACGAAGTCGTCGACGAGTCGCTGCGCATCGCTCCGGGGTTCACCGAACACGCACGACGCCATGCCGGCCGCGAGAACCACGACGGAGACCAGGGCTGTCACGCGGCCGCGCCCCCTGCGCCAGTCCCGAAAACCCATAACGACCAACCTTCACTTCTGTCACTTCAGTAACAAGCACGCCCTGCCTACGATGCGATCACGATTGCGCCACAAGCCGCGCATCACCCCCTCAGCAGGCGTCCCGCCACGTCCACTGCCGGCACCGAACTGCCCGCTCCCGCAACGAAAACCGCGAACGCGAGGTCTCCCTGCGAGCCGACGAACCAACCGTGGGCACCGGTGCCATCACCGTACTCTGCCGTCCCCGTCTTACCGACGAGTTCGGGTAGGTCCCGCAGCGTGCTCGCGGTTCCACCCGTCACAGTCTCCCGCATCATCGTCCGCAACGCGGCAGTGACCTCCGCCGGAGCGGCACCAGGGGTGCGATCGGCCACCGTGGGCCGGCCCTCGACGAGCATCGGCAGCGGCGTCGAGCCGTGCGCGATGGACGCCGCCACGAGTGCCATACCGAACGGTGACGCCGTCACCCGGCCCTGGCCGATCGCGGACTCGACGCGCTCCGCCGGGGTCTGCGCCTCGGGCGCGCTGCCGGTGACCGTGACCAGTCCGGGCGTGACGTAGTCGACCCCGAGCCCGAACTGCAGGGCCGCGTCGGTGAGCGCGGTCGCCGGCAATCCCACCGCGAGCCGGCCCATCGTGGTGTTGCACGAGAAGGCGAAGGCCGTGTGCAACGGGACCGGTCCGAGGTCGAAGCTGTCGTCGTTGGGGATGACCCGACCCTCGATGTTCGCCGTCCCGGGGCACGGCACCACCGTGTCGGGGGTCACGGCCCCGGCCTGCAGGGCGGCCGAGGTGGTGACGGTCTTGAAGGTCGAACCGGGCGGATACAGCCCCGTCAGCGCGATCGGTCCCTCGGCGTCGGCGGCGGCGTTCTGGGCCACCGCGCGTACCGCCCCGGTGGACGGTTCGATCGCGACGATCACCGCCGGCTGCGGCAGCGGCGCCAGCACCGCCTCGGCGCGGGTCTGCAGACCCAGGTCGAGCGTCGACTGCAGGTCCGGCGCCGGCGGACCGTCGGCACCGGCGACGCGGCGGGCGCTGCCGTCTTCGGACACCGTCTGCACGGCCCAGCCGGCGGACGCGTCCTGGCCCTGCTGCCACAGCTCCCCGAGCCCGGAGAGGACCGGGGACGCGAGCGCGCGGTCGACCGTCAGCAGCCGGGTCTGCCGGACGAGGGTCACGCCCGGCAGCGCGGCGAGCTGCGCCTCGATCGGCGCGATGTCCGCGTCGCGGAGGGCCACCGCGGTCACGGGCTTGCCCGCCGCCGCGGCGACGTCGGCGGCGAGCGACTCGGCGGTGACGGTGGGCGCGGCGGTCGCGAGCAGCGGCGCGACGGCCGCCGGGTCGGCGGTGGCATCGACGTTCACCAGCGTCACGACCTGCTGTTCGAGGATCGGCCGCCCGCCACGGTCGAGCACGGACGGCGGCGGGCCGACGGTCGTCGTGTAGCTCAGCGTGGTGCCGGCGGTCAGGCCCGGCGCCAGCACCGCCGGGTCCCACTCGATGCGCCAGCCCTCCGCGTCGACGTCCAGGGCACTGCCGGACGTGCGGTACGACCAGTCCCGGCCCTCGGCGAAGTGCCACGCGACGTCGAGTTCGAAGGTGCCGCCGTCGCCCGTGCCGGCGAGCTCGAGGTCGGGCCGGACCCCGCCGAGCCCCTCGAACACGCCGTCGATCGTGGCGGCCGCCGCCGCGGGATCGGTGGTGAGCTCCGCCGCGGCCCGCACGTCACCGGCCTCGAGCGCCGCGGCGAACTCCCCCACGACCGTCTCGGGCTGGTCGGGCCCGAAGGAACACCCGGCGGCCGCCAGCGCGGCGGCGACGGTCAACAGGAGCGGAACCGGTCGGCGTCGGAGGAGTGGCACAGCAACGATCATGCCCGAAGCCGGACGGTGCCGTCGTTCACCACCGCCCGCACGTTGCGTACATGCTGCCTGTAGTGACGCGGCCCCCAATTCGGGAAAATCGATTGCCGGCCCCACGGACGCTGTTCTACCGTCGGTTCCTGTCACATTCCCGTCGATCGGAGAAGGCCGTTGCTCCTGTAGAGGTTTCGCCCGCCGCGCCGCACCTGCGCGCGGTACCGTCACCTACTCCGGGAGCAGCCATGTCACACCCTTCCCCGTCCTCGGGCCTTTCCCTGTCGGACCTGACCTTCGCCTGGCCGGACGGCACCGCCGTGTTCGACGGTCTCGACACCACCCTCCCCGCCGGGCGCACCGGACTCGTCGGACGCAACGGGTCCGGCAAATCAACTCTGCTGCAGATCATGTCGGGTGAGTTTCAACCGACCCGGGGCTCCGTCACGGTGCACGGCCGGGTCTCGCGGCTGCCGCAGGACGTCATCCTCGATCCACACCGCGCCGTCGACGCCGTCCTCGGCATCGACACCGTGCGCGCGGCGCTGCGGCGCATCGAGGCCGGCTCGACCGCCGTCGAGGACTTCGACGCCGTCGGCGAGCGATGGGACATCGAGGAGCGCGCCCTGGCCACCCTGCACCGTCTCGGTCTCGAACGAATCGTCGCCTCCCCCAGCGACTTCGAGCGCACCGTCGGCACCCTCTCCGGCGGCGAGACCGTCCTGCTGGCGCTCACGGCACGCCTGCTCGACGAGCCGGACGTCCTGCTGCTCGACGAGCCGACGAACAACCTGGACTCGGCGGCCCGCGCGCGGCTGTACGACGTGCTGCGCGAGTTCGCCGGCACGCTCGTCGTCGCGACCCACGACCGTGCCCTGCTCGAGCGGGTCGACACCGTCGCGGAGATGCGCGACGGGCGGCTGCGGCTGTTCGGCGGCAACTACAGCGAGTACGAACGCATCGTCGCGGCCGAGCAGGAGGCGGCACTGGCCGCGGTGCGCGACGCCCGGGCGGACGTGCGCCGGCAGGCACGCGAGCTGAGCGACTCGCACATCAAGCTCGCCCGACGAGAGCGCTACGGCCGCAAGATGTTCGAGAACAAGCGGGAACCGAAGATCGTGATGGGGGCCCGCAAGCGGCAGGCCCAGGAGTCGGCGGGCCGGCTCCGCCGCGAACACGAGGGCAAGCTCGCCGGCGCGCGCGAGAACCTCGAGCGCGCCCAGGGCACCGTGCGCGACGACCGGGAGATCCGGGTGGACCTGCCCGAGACGGAGGTGCATCCCGGTGCGCGCGTCGCCGAGGGGCCGCTCGAGATCGTCGGCCCGGAGCGGATCGCGCTACGCGGACCCAACGGCTCGGGCAAGACGACGCTGCTGCGCGACATCGTCGCGGCCGGTCCCCGGGTGCCGTTCGCGGTGCTGCCGCAGCGGCTGGACATCTTCGACGAGTCGCTGTCGGTGGCGGACAACGTCGCGCTGCGGGCCCCGCATGCGTCGCCGCAGCAGGTCCGGGCACTGCTCGCCCGGTTCCTGTTCCGCGGCGCCGACGCGGACGTGCCGGCGGCCGCCCTCTCGGGCGGCGAGCGACTGCGGGCGGCGCTGGCGACCCTGCTCGCGGCGGACCCGGCTCCGCGGCTGCTGCTCCTCGACGAACCGACCAACAACCTGGACCTGCCCAGCCTGACGCATCTGGTGCAGGCACTGCGCGCGTACCGGGGCGCCTTCGTGGTGGTCAGCCACGACGAGCGGTTCCTGGCCGACATCGGGGTGACCCGGTCGGTCAGACTGGAGCGGTGAGCCACGCGATCAACCCCGTCGACGGAACCCGCATCGCCTTCACGGTGATCGAATCGGACGCCGGCGCCGGCAGCCCGTCGCTGCTGCTCGCGCACGGCAGTGCTCTGTCGTCGGCCATCTGGCGGGGATTCGGATACGTGCGCCCCCTGCGCGAGCGGTACCGGCTGATCCTGCCCGACCTGCGCGGTCACGGCCGCAGCGACAAGCCGCACGTCCCCGACGCATACGCGATGGACCTGATCGTCGGGGACGTGCTGGCGGTCCTCGACGCCGCCGGCACCGAGCGCGTGCACTACCTCGGGTACTCGTTCGGAGCGCGGGTCGGCTTGTCCCTGGCGGTGCGCGACGCCGGCCGGCTGCGGACGCTCACCGTGGGCGGCGGCAGTGCCCGCGCGCAGGCCGGGGCGTTCGATCGCCTGTTCTTCCCGGGATGCGCCGACGTGCTCGGGCACTACGGGATCGACGGGTTCCTCGAGGCGTGGGCGGAACACCTCGGTTCGCCCGTCGATGCCGCGACGCAGGCCGCGTTCCGGGCGAACGACGCCGCCGCCCTGGCCGCGTACATGCGACGGTCGGATCGCGAACCCGGGATCGACGACGCCGACCTCGCCGCCCTGGACGTGCCGACGTTGGCGTTCGTCGGTTCGGAGGACCGCGAACGGATCGACGACACCCGCGAACTGTCGCGGACGATCCCCGGTGCCCTGCTCGCGGTGATCCGGGGATACGACCACGCCACGACGATCGCGGCGGCGCCGGAGGTGCTGTCGGTGGTCGGACCGTTCCTCGCGGCGCACGCCGGCCGATCGTCCGGCTAACTCACCGAGGGCGCCTCGTCCATCCACTGCACGAGCTGGTAGACGATGCCGTTCGGGTCGCGCATCTGGAAGTACCGCTCGCCCCACGGCTCGGTCTCGATCGGCGTGACGATCGGAACCCCCTCCGCCCGCAGTCGTTCGTACTCGTCGTCGATGGCGTCTACGACGAACGCGACGAGCGTCCCCTGCCCGGCGTCGCCGGCGATGCTCGCGGGCTTGAAGGTGCCGAGCCCGGTGCGCAGGAAGACGAGGCTGAAGCCCGCGTCCTCACGGGTGAGCGAGACGAACCCGTCCTCGGCCATCGTCTCGGTGAACCCGAGGTGACGGGTCACGAAGTCGGCCGACGCGGCCACGTCGGGAACGTTGAGGGACAGGGCACTGGCGGTGATCTGCAAGGTGAACTCCTTCCGGTTGCACGACTCCGAACGTCCAGGGCCCCCGTCCGGTTCCCGCGCCCCGCTGCGGGGCCGAATGTGACACCGGATCGACGAGGTGTCACATTCGGCCCCCATGGGGGCGTTGTCCGCCGCCCGGAACCGGAGGACTCTCGGAATCACCCCTGTCCCTCTCATCCGGAGGCCCCACCGTGACGCACACCGTTTCCCCCGTCGACACCGTCGCCCAGCGCGTCCTCGACTCGGCGCTCGGCACCGTCGATCTGATCGCGATCTATCTCGGCGACCGGCTCGGCTGGTACCGCAGCCTCGCCGCCGACGGTCCCGCCACCTCCGACGAGCTCGCGGCGCGGACCGGGACCGACCCGCGCTACGCCCGCGAATGGCTCGAGCAGCAGGCGGTGACCGGCCTGCTCGAGGTCGACGACGGCGATCCGCCGCGCTTCACGCTGCCGCCCGCGGTGGCCGAGGTCCTCACCGACGAGCACAGTCTCAACTATCTCGGACCCCTGGCCCGCATGTTCGCTGGAGTGTCCGCGCAGCTTCCGGCCCTGCTCGACGCCTACCGCACCGGGGGCGGCGTGAGCTGGGCGCAGCTCGGCACCGATGCCCGCGAGGGGCAGGCGGACATGAACCGGCCGTGGTACGAGAAGGCGCTGCCGGGCGCCCTGGCGTCCGTGCCGGACCTCGACGCGCTGCTGCGCCGACCGGATGCCGAGATCGCCGACATCGGCTGTGGCGGTGCGTGGTCCACGATCGCGCTGGCCCGTGCGTACCCGCAGGCCCGGTTGTTCGCCATCGACATCGATCCGGCGACCGTCGCCCTGGCCCGGACGAACGTCGCGGCCTGCCCCGACGTCGCCGACCGGATCACCGTCCTCGAGACCGACGCGGCGAGCCTGCCCGACGAACGCTTCACGGCGGCGTTCGCCTTCGAGTGCGTCCACGACATGCCACGTCCCGTCGAGGTGCTGTCCGCGGTGCGCGGCTCGCTCGCGGCCGACGGGGTCATGGTTGTCATGGACGAGGCCGTCGCCGACCGGTTCACCGCACCCGGCGACGAGGTCGAGCGGCTGATGTACGGGTTCAGCATCTCGTGCTGCCTGCCGGACGGCATGAGCCACCCGCCGAGCGCGGGAACCGGCACGGTGATGCGTGCGGACACCCTGCGCCGGTACGCGCTCGACGCGGGCTTCTCGGACGTGTCGGTGCTGCCGATCGAGGACTTCGGGTTCTGGCGGTTCTACCGTCTGACGCCCTGACCGGCCTCAGCACGACGTCGGCTGGCGCGCCTCCGACAGCAGTGCCGTGACGGTGTGCTTCATCAGTTCGGCGGCCTCGGCCACCGGCAGGTCCAGCACATCGCGCAGCGCCACCCACGACGCCCAGGTGCTCGCCACCGCCACGGAGCGCACCAGCGTGGCCCGGCGCGACGCGTCGAGCGCGGCGAGTTCCGCCGCGAACAGCTCGTCGACCTCGTTGACCACACGTGCGATGTGCCGCAACCTGTTTCGCTGGATCCTCTTGGACTGCGGGGCCCGGATCGCCGACGCGCGCGCGAACGGCGCCATCAGCTCGAGCAGTTCGGCGCGCTGCCGGCAGAACGCGTCGATCCGCTCGTCGAGCGGCAGGTCGACGGGGACCGGGGCGAACGCGGTGTCCTGCCGCCGCAGCAGCTCCGTCCCCGTCTCCTCGAACAGCGTTTCCAGATCGTTGAAGTTCGCCCACAACGCCCGGAGCGAGACCCCGGCCCGTGCGGCGATCTGCGCACCGGTCGGTTTCAGCTCACCGGCCTCGATCAGGGCGATGTGCGCCTCTATCACTGCGTGGCGGGTCCGTTCGGCCCGCGCGACGCGTCCGTCGGTGACGGTCACGTGTCCCTCCTCCCGTGTCGCCGACCGGTTCCTCCCAACCGGTGCGGCGCACTCGATTGTGCCAGGGCCTGTGTCACCGAGGGGGTGGCGCCGCGCGGGGGCGGGTCAGTCGTGGTCGAGGACGGGGGTGCGGGCGGTGGCCCGGACGATCGCGTCGTACAGCGAGCGAGCGGCGCGACGCGTGGCGCCGGCCCCTCGGACGAGGGTGAATCCGTGGAATACGCCCGGCCAGCAGTGCAGTTCGACGCGTACCCCGGCCTGCAGGAGACGCTGGGCGTAGACGAGCCCCTCGTCGCGGAGCGGGTCGAGTTCGTTGACGGTGAGGTAGGTGGGCGGCAGTCCGGTCAGGTCGGCCCGGCGCGCGGGCACGGACTGCTCGGTGGGCTCCTGCCCGCCGAGGTAGTGCCGCCAGCTCTGGGCGGCCTTGCGGTTGTCCCACACGGCGGTGGCGCCGCCGCCGCGCATGGAGGCGGTCTCGAGCCGGTCGTCGAGGGCGGGTTCGAGCAGGGCCTGCAGCGCAATGCGCGGGCCGCCCTCGTCCCGGGCCCGCAGCGCGACGGTCGCAGCGAGGGCGCCGCCCGCGGAATCGCCGAGGACGACGACGCGGTCCGGATCGATGTCGAGACATGCTGCGCCGGAAGCGATCCACTCGAGGACCGCGTAACAGTCGTCGGCGGCAGCGGGATAGGGGTGCTCGGGGGCGAGCCGGTAGTCGACGGAGATGACGACGGCACCGGTCGCGCGGGCGACGGCGGCGGCGAAGGCTTCGCTGTGGGCGGCGCTGCCGAGGACGAATCCTCCGCCGTGGATTTCGAGAACGACGGGCCGGCCCGCGGGGTTGCCGTCGGGACACATGTCGGGCGTGTGGATCCGCACGGGCACCTCGGGGCCGCCGGGCGCGCCGGGGACGAGCCACTCCTCGACGGTGACACCGGTGGTGTCGGCGGGGCCGGCGGCCGCAACGATCGAGTCGAGGGTGCGACGGCCTCCGTCCACGTCGGCGAGATCGAGGTCGGGGAGGGTCGTCACCGCGTCGGCCAGTTCGGGATCGACGTCGGTCGAGACTGGCATGATCTCGGTCATGGCGACACGATAGTGGAATCTGCAGCGCAGGTGCAGATACCGGTCCCGGGTACCGGGACCCCGGACCGCGCGGCCCGGCCCGGGGTCCCGGTCACTCGGCGAGCAGGCCCTTGGCGATGTGCGTCACCTGGATCTCGTTGCTGCCCGCGTAGATCATCAGCGATTTCGCGTCCCGCGCGAGCTGCTCGACGCGGTACTCGGCCATGTAGCCGTTGCCGCCGAAGAGCTGCACCGCCTCCATCGCCACGTCGGTGGCCGCGCGCGAGGAGTACAGCTTCATGGCCGAGGCCTCGGCCAGGCCGACGGGCTTGCCGGCCTCCGTGCGTTCGATGGCGCTGAACACCATGTTGCGGACGTTGATGCGGGCGATCTCCATCTCGGCGAGCTTGAGCTGGATCAGCTGGAACCGGGAGATCTCCGCTCCCCACAGCTTGCGGGTGCGGGCGTAGTCCTTGCACAGGCGCAGACATTCCTCGATGATGCCGAGGGCCAGGTAGGCGATGCCGATCCGCTCGGCGGCGAAGGATTCGCGCGCGCTCTCCTTGCCGTCGCTGCGGCCACCCTCCTCGGTCTCGCCGAGCAGCCGGTCGCGGGTGATGCGGACGTTGTCGAAGAACAGCTCGCCGGTGGGCGAGGAGTTCATCCCCATCTTCTTGAACGGCGGGCTCTGGGTCAGTCCCTCCATGCCCTTCTCGAGCACGAATGCGAGCACCTTGCGGTCCCGGCGGTCGATGCTCGGGTCGCCCTCGTCGAGCTTGGCGTACACGATGAGGACGTCGGCGTAGGGACCGTTGGTGATGAAGGTCTTCTGCCCGTTGAGGATGTAGTCGTCGCCGTCGCGCCGGACGGTGGACTTCATTCCACCGAAGGCGTCCGACCCGGAGTCGGGTTCGGTGATGGCCCAGGCGCCGACCTTCTCGAAGGTCACCAGCTCGGGCAGCCACCGCTTCTTCTGGGCGAGCGTGCCGCGGCTGCGAATGGTGCCCGCGGTGAGGCCGAGGCTGACGCCCATCGAAGCGACGAGCCCGAGGCTGACCCCGGCGATCTCGCTGTTGAGCAGGGCCGCCATACCGCCGGAGCCCATGCCGCCGCCCGGCTTGGCGGACGACGCCTCGCCGGCCTCCTCCCGGGCGAGGGCCTTGTTGAGCCCGTCGCGGGCCAGCTCGTCGATGCCGAAGGCGGAGAACAGTCTGCGGATGATGTCGTAGGGCGGCAGCTCACCGCTCTCGAGCCGATCCACGTGGGGGCGGATCTCCTTGTCGATGAATCCGCGCAGCGCGTCACGGAACATGAGATCGGTGTCGGACCACTCGTACATGCCTCGAAATATAGAACACGTTCTCGTGTACGTATACGGATCCACGGAACCGGCGGTGACATCGGGCATATTTAGCCTGCGATTAGTTAATGCACGATCTATTTGCGTAGACTCCTGGTGTCGCCCCCGCACGAAAGGCCCGAGAGATGCGCACCCGTCCCGGCCCGTTCCAGTGGCTCGCCTACGCCGTCGGCCGCCCCCTGCCCGCCTCGATGCGCGAGTGGGTGCGCAACGACCTGATCGGCGACCACGCCGTCGCCCGCCACATGGTCCGCAGCCAGGTCCCGTTCCTCCCGCTGTACGCCGCGTTCCTGCTCCTGCCCGGCCCGGTGTGGCTGCGCCTGTCCACGATGGGGCTCGGCGTCGCCCTCGCGCTGTTCTTCTCCGCCGCCTACATGGCGCAGAACCGCCGGCGCCGGCTCGAGCGCAACGGCCTGCCGGGAGACCTCGAGAATCCCCGGCGCGTCCGGGAGCGCGACGCCGAGAAGGCCGCCTACGAGCGGCTCCACTCCACGATGCGCGCCGACCTGCGGACGCGGGGGTAAGGCGCAGTCACCTCTGCCGAGTTGACGTTGCAGAGGTGGGTCCGAGGAAGCTTCACCACAGGACGACCAGCCGTCGGTGTGGCCTTTCAGCCCGAGATCCGGTTTCTCACAGCTGATACGGCAGCGGCGTGCCGATCGCCTCCACCAACGGCAGAAGACGGCACCGATCGTCTCCTCCTCGAGCCGCGCGACGACGTCGACGGCGTCACCGCTCGCGACGGTCGCGTTCGGCCAGTCGAGGGCCCCTTCCAGTATGGTCGACACACCGTGCGGCATGCTCCTCATCCGGGTGACCCATGAGTCGTTCGCGCCGGACTCCTCGGTCCTCGAGGCCGGCAGTCGCACGAATTGCCGATAGGTAGTGGCTCCGAGGACCATCCGCCCGCTCCGCGTCGTACAGGGCGAGGCGGTGGTCGAGCAGCGCGGGGCCCTGCTTGCCCCGGTTGCCGCGGTGGGAGCCGTAGCCGTCCGGGCTGGAAAAGACGTCGAAGGTGGAGGTAGCGGTCCTGATGCTCTCCTCGAGAGCGGGTGATCGGGTGTGGATACAGACTGAAACCACGGCCGAACTCATCGCCGTCGGACTCCAGAAGTCCGGCCGCCCGGATGCCACCGACGGACCACCGCTCCACGGTGACCGGGATGCGCTAGGGAAGACCAGCCCTCGGCGTCATTCCGGCGCCGGTGGTCCCCACGGGTGCGCTGCTCGCCGCCCGGCTCGGCACGGGCGCCGCCGTCGGCTCCGGCCGACCGGCGGGTGCTCTAATTCGTCCCCGACTCATCCGGTCGCAGCGCCCGAAAAAGCCGGTCCGGGTCGAGTTCGGCTACCGGGGCCACCACCACACCGAGCGCCCGCGCCTCGGCCACCGCACGGGCCAACAACCGGCGGGCACGCTCGTAGCGGCACCGAAGATCGTCGGTCAGCGCAACATCGCGCAGTGCGACTCCCGCGGGGACCTCCTCGAGCGCCTCCGCGACCAGAGACCGCACGATGAGCACCCCGGTCTGTACACCCTCGACCGCCCAACGCTGCTGCCACTGCATGCCGACCGCCCTCGACTCGGCCCAGCACCGATCACCCGCCGCCATTATCCGCCCCGCAGGCCCACGGCGTCACGCCTGGAACAAGGAGATCACCGTCGGTGACGTGCCCGGTGTCGCAGACTGCCGCCGCGACGAGACGGGGTCGCCGGCCGGCGGGACCGGGTTGCCGGTCCGGGGATGCAGGCGCCCGAGATCGACCCTGGGTGGGCGTCGATTCGACTGCGGGAGGTGGCACGCCGCCCTCACACCACCCCGGTTTCGGATCCCGGAGTCCGAGCCGGGTGATGCGGTGACAAACGCCTTATCGTGGAGTTGAGTCGACTCTGTGCGTCCAACCAAACTGTCAGTCGCCTTGGGCCGAGAAGCCCTCGCCGCGCGTACCGAATCCGCGAACGGCTGGTTGCAGGGAACACCACCGGGACGGACGGTCCGGCGTGTCATCGACGGACTCATCGACATCGAGCTCGCCGACCGATCGATGAGCCTCGCAGCCAAGATCTTCACCTCGGTACTGCCGCTGATCATAGCCGCCTCGATCTTCAGTGACTGGGATCTGGCCACCCACGCAATCGAGGAACAACTCGGTATCGACTCGACCGACCTGTCGGCCTGGACCAGCGAATACGACGCCACCGACCCGACCTTCGCGGCATTCGGTGTCCTCGGATTGCTGCTGGTCGCCATCAGCGGCACATCATTCACCCGGACCCTGGCACGGATCTACGCAAAGATCTGGAACGTGCCGCCGATCAGCGCCCGCGATGCCTGGCGGTGGCTGGTGGTCCTCCTCTTGGTCGCTGCGTCGGCTGCGCTGATCGGCGTGATACGGCAGGTGTCCGGTCCGCACTTCGTCGGCAGGTCGCTGGCGATCCTCGGCGAACTGGCGGTGTGGGCGGTCGTGTGGACCGTGTGCCCGTATCTGCTCACCAGGGGCGCGTTGTCCGGTCGCGTGCTGTGGGCCACCGGGATGCTCACCGCGTCAGGCCTCACGGTGGTCCGTGCCGCAGGTCGGATCGTGCTGCCGAAGCTTACAGCCACAGCAGAGACGAAGTTCGGTCCCCTGGGGGTGGTGTTCACCTCGATCAGCTGGCTGTTCGCGCTGTCGATGGTGATCGTGGGTGCCGCGACGATCACCAAAGCACTCGCCCTCGACGAGAGTTACCTCGGCAGATACCTCCGCGGGCCGAGCGCCGGCGCCTGAGGTAGCCCGTCGCACTCGGGCCCGTGAGAAGTAGCTGCCGACGGCACGATGAACCGGCCTGGATCGAGTGGAGACCTCGTTCAGGCCACCTCGAGGCCTGAGGCGGCGGTGGGACGGGGTTCGCGAGAGCGTGTCTCGTAGTCGATCGGCGAGAGGTATCCGATCGACGAATGCAGCCGGTCCGCGTTGACCAGCGCACCCACTCCGCGGTTTCCGTCTCCACTTCTCCGCTTGCGTCCGCACGGACCACAATCGGCCCGGTGGATCAATTCGACCTTGTAGAGCCCTACGGTCGGTTCCCTCATCGCGTTGTCGAGGGCGTCCCCGACGCCACCGATCGAGCCGGCGATGCCCGATTCGGTCCGTGCCTCGGTGAACGTCCGTGAGGTGCACTGACCGACCACATCCGAGCGATACACCAAACCCGTTGAGGTGGAACGCAAATCGGTTCTCTTCCGGATGAACAGCGCTTACCCGTGCACGCCGCCGACGGCGCGGGGGCGTGCCGGTGTGGTTGAGCTCGGCCGCCGGCCCGGACGAACGGTGGTGGACGTTTTCCGGGTTACGCTCAACCGGCCCCAGAAGGACGATAGGAAAAGTGCTGTAATGCTCTGCAGTCAAACACTTTATCCGGTGTCGCCGTATACCGAAGCCGCGCGACGGGCAGGCCGGGTCCATCCCGGTCCGACGTCGGCGCGCCAGGGGGCGCGTCGTTCGACGATCGTCGGGTGGCGCGTCGTTATGCCGCGGACGTACGCGCGGAAGACGGCCCGTTCGCAGTCGGTATCGAGCAGCATGAGCTCCACAGTGTCGTGGCCACCTCGTCCGGGATCCGGAGGTGGTGCACCGGGCTCCTCGGCACGGCAGCGCACTGACCCAGCGGACCCCGATTCCCGGCGGTGGCGGCCCGCACCGGCGCACCCGACTGCTCGGCGAGACGGCGCGCCGGGCCGGGAGCCTCGTCCGGCAGCTCGAGGAAATGACGCAGATCGCCGACGAGCACGCTGTCAGAGGACTCGACTCCGGGCCCGTCTCGTGCTCCGCGAGCCCGGTACCTATCCGATATGGCGGGGACGTACCCGATACCCCTGGTCTGTGAGCCATGCGCGGGCGCGACCAGCTCTGCGTTCGTCCGAGAACAGCCGATACCGGTGAAACTCGTTGGGCGACTGCGAGAGCACGTCCTTGAAGCGGCGGAAAGCGCCTCGCCCACCGAGCGCGATGCGCAGCTGCTCGGCCAGGGCGGGATCGGCCACCGAGTCGAGGAACACCTCCATGTCGCGGTAACCGGGGCGCGATCCGACGCACTCGACGAACAACCAGCGGTCGGGGTCGCCGTCCGTATCGTCGTCGGACATCTCGTCGATGACCATGGCCGGCCACGTGTGCCCGGTCTCGAGGTCGAGACGGCCGCCGCCGTAGACGACGTCGCCTTCGAGCAGCGAGGACAGCTCGTCGAGATCGACCGGCAGTGGCCGGAGCATCGGAGTGGCCCGGGCCAGTGCGGCCTCGAGCTGGTCGGCGAGCTCCGCGTCTCCGGTCCAGCCGCGCACGTGCAGCGCCGCGGCGCACCGGGTGGCCACCTCCCGCGCTCCGGGCAGCCGATCGTCGACGGCCGCGACGAGCGCGTCACCGATCAACTGCAAGACCGCATCGGCGGGTCGTCCCCGCACCAGCTCGAGGACCGTGTCGGTACTCGTGTGCAGAGCGGCACGCAGCGCCCGCACCGCGTGTTCGTCCCAGCCGGTGTCCATCGAGTGCCGACGATAATCGCACCGGCCCCGATGCGGCATCGTTTCGGCCTCCCGGTCGACCACCTCCCTGCCGCTGGCGACAGCCGCACCGTCCGATACGACGAGCGCCCAGGACCATACGGCCCATGGCTCCCTCGCACCGACATGAAAGCGAGAAACTCGCTTTTCGGACTGCCTCACGGTCGAGCTGCGAATCCCGTTGCGGACTGACACCGAGGATCACTGCGATATCCCGCACCGACAGCCCAGGGCGGCGCAGATGCACCACCGCCGCCCGCGCAGCCTGCTCCTGCGCGCGAGCGGCTGCTTCGACCCGGGTCCGCGCCTGGCGTGCTTCGGCGATGGAACGACGGTCCGACCTACCACCATCTGTGGGCAAAGCAGAAGCCGCTGTTGTGGGTGCCCGATGCGGTGACCTGGTGCAGCTCCTGCAGGGGCGAGCACCTACCGCAGGTGCGCCGGCGGGTCGCCGGGGGTGATACCGAGGTGGATGTGATCGTGGTGGACGCGGTCGGAGAAGAAGCCCTTGCGTACTCCGTTGAGGTCGACAGGTCCACCGACCTCGGTGGCCCCCAACTCGGCGGCTCGCCGCATCAGTCGAAGCGGTCGATCGTCACCGGCCGGGGCGACCACCGGCCGACCGTCGATCTCGCGGATGTCCACGGCTCGTCCGACGGCGTGGTTGGACACCCGCGCGGTCGGAAACACCGTCTGGATGTGGCCGGTATGCATCACCTGGACCGTCAGGGTGAACTCCCGGGACAGTGCGTGAAGTATCGCCAGCAGCTGGGTGTCGATCCTGCCGGTGCGGACGTCGCTCCGGGCGGGGTCCGGCAGGACGATCTTCGGGTCGGCGAGCACCGCTGCGGCCGTGTCGGTCAACGGCAGCGGCGAACCCAGCGAGGTCGGTGGGACGAGTCGCTCGACGGTCCAGTTGCCGCCGGGTTCTCGAGCCAGCCGCACGTCCACGACGAGTTCTCGGATCCAGGGCCCCGAGACGGTGCGCAGGTTCTGACCGACCAAGGCGATCACCGCCGCGGTGTCGCGGGCCAGCCCGCCGTACTGCGGATAGACCACGGTCAGTTCCCCGGCGCGGGCGGTGGCCGGTTGGAGGACGGACGCGGTCGCTGCCGCCGCCGGTGACGCGCCGGCCCGGACGAGGTTGTCGACGGCCGTCCCGTCGTCGCTCCAGTTGCCGGCGGTTTCCAGAAACGCCGCCGCGGTGCGCTTGATCTCCGGGGACACTTCGCCTGGGGCCGGCCGCCAGCGACTCGCGTCGGCGGACAACGGAGAACGAAGTGGGCCGGCTCCGGGACCAGGGTGAGGTTGCTGCGGTGTCGGCGTGGTTGCCGGGTGCGCAGGTTCGGACGGGGTCGACTCGACGGCGCACGATGCCACGGCGGCGGCCGAGCCCGCGGTCAGCAACGTCAACAGCTGACGCCGGGTCAGATTCATCAGGGATCTGTCCCGCACCGGTCGCAGAAACTGCCGGGGCGGGCCGGAGGCACGACGGGGTGGCGATAGCTGCGTACGGCGACGCCGTCGCGGGTGAGGTGTTCTCGCACCGGGCTCCATCCCAGGTGTTCGTAGAACGCGCCGGCGCCGTCCGGGCCGGCGCTGGTGAGCAGCTCGGCTGTTGCAGCGCCCCGCTCGTGCGCATGGGTGAGAAACAGCTCGACCAGGCACGCACCGACCCCGCTACCCTGCAGCGGCGGCCGGACGGCGACCGCGGCCAGCAGAGCTACCGGCACGGGATCGATCTGGGCCGAGTGCGCGGCAGGCCGTGAGGTGATCGTGCGAAGAAGGCGTCGGGTCCACGGCCCCGCCCGTGTGCGCAGGAACCGCACCGCCAGTGGTGGGTGATGCAGCAGCGACAAGGCTGCGGTCGACGCCAGGGCCAGCATGCAGCGGCGCTCGGCCAGCACCGCCCGCATGTGTGCCGATTCGTCGGTCGATCCGAACAGGAAGGCGCACACGTCCTCGCCGGAGTCGCACCGACGCACCGCGACGAACGCCACTGCATGCGGTGAGTCGAGGAATGTCCTGTGCCAGCGACGCATGAAACGCGGCCCCAGAGCGGGGAAGAACCCGACAGGCAGCTGCTCGATGTGCAGTTGCGCTGTGGCGTCGAGATCGGCGGCAGTGGTGCCTCGCAGGACGAGATCGTTCGCGGTCCACGGACCGGGCCGTGGAGAAGGCGCCGGTCGGGCACGGCACCGCGGGCGGCGGCGACGCAACGTCGGTCGGTACACGAACCGGTTCCCCTTCTGCGGTCAGGTCAGGCCGGGCATGCCGTGGTCATTTCTCGACGTCGCATCTCTCGATACGGCCGCCGAATCTCCGACGCAAGGCCGGACAGCATTGCGCCGATCCCTGGGCACGGAGTCTTCTGCGCCGCAACTGGGTGCTCCGGGCCGTGAGATGGCGGAACCCGAGCGATCGCGCCGACACGAGGAGGGCGACGCGCGTCGCGGCTCCTCCCGCGGGCTCAGAAGCACGTGGCGTAGTTGACGGTGTGGTCGTACCCGAACAGGGTGCTGCTCCTCACGGACGACGGCCTGCCCTCAACCCTCTTCCCCGGTCCGGACCGGGGAAGACGAAGTCCTGTCTCGAGTGTGCCCCTGGCGGTAGGGCTTCGCCCGCGTTTCCGAGGAATCTGCTCGAGACCCGAGCCGGGCGTCTCACGGAGCGGACCCTCGCCGGAAACCACGGCTGGGCCGAAACGCGGCTGCCGGACTCGGCTGTCAGGACAGCGACGGGACGGCGGTAGCCTCAGGTCGTAATCGAGCACCACCTCGATCTCCTCGACGGAACGTCCTCGAGCAGATGCACGGCATCGACGACCATCTCCGGGACCTGGTCGAGCCGACGAGCCTGGGCTGCGGCCTCAGGGCCGCAGGGGGCGCGGTGTCCGCCACCCGAGCGAACTCGTCCGCGGCGGTCTCGACCGTCACCTCCGGCTCGCGGGCGTGGAACTGGACGCTCGTCCCGGTTCGCCGGGCGCCGGCCCCCGAGCGGCCGCGTCATGCCGACAAGGATACATACCGTCTGAATGTCTTACCGCCTAATGTAATTCGATACTGTTGGACGTCACAGCATCAATTCGGTGAGACAATCCAGGAGTCGAAGGGAGGCGCATGATGGTCCAGGCACGAACCGTGATCGGTGAGAGCGTCGAGGAGTCGATCGGGGGTGGCGAGGACGTCGCGCCACCGAGGCTCGGGCCGGCCGTCGGCGCCCTGGCCGACGTGTTCGGTCACGGCCGGGCGGTGGCCCGGCACGGCGTGTCGTTCGGCAGGGAACTGGCGAAGATCGCCGTCGGCCGGTCGACGGTGGCTCCGGCGAAGGGAGACCGCCGGTTCGCCGACTCGGCGTGGAGTGCGAACCCCGCCTACCGCCGGCTCGGGCAGACCTATCTGGCGGCAACCGAGGCCGTCGACGGAGTCGTCGACGAGGTCGGTCGCGCGATCGGCCCGCGACGCACGGCCGAGGCCAGGTTCGCCGCCGACATCCTCACCGCGGCCCTGGCCCCGACGAACTACCTGTGGACCAACCCCGCGGCGCTGAAGGAGGCGTTCGACACCGCCGGACTCAGCCTCGCACGCGGCACCAAGCACTTCGTCTCCGATCTGATCGAGAACCGGGGCATGCCGTCGATGGTCCAGCGCGGCGCCTTCACCGTCGGGAAGGACCTTGCGGTGACCCCGGGTGCGGTGATCTCCCGCGACGAGGTCGCCGAGGTGCTGCAGTACACCCCGACCACGGAGACGGTCCGCCGCCGGCCGGTGCTCGTGGTGCCCCCGCCGATCGGCCGGTACTACTTCCTGGACCTGCGGCCGGGACGCAGCTTCGTCGAGTACAGCGTGGGCCGGGGCCTGCAGACCTTCCTGCTGTCGTGGCGCAATCCCACCGCCGAGCAGGGCGACTGGGACTTCGACACGTACGCGGGCCGGGTGATCCGGGCGATCGACGAGGTGCGGGAGATCACCGGCAGCGACGACGTGAATCTGATCGGTTTCTGCGCCGGCGGGATCATCGCCACCACGGTGCTCAATCACCTTGCCGCGCAGGGCGACACCCGAGTGCACAGCATGGCCTATGCGGTGACGATGCTGGACTTCGGCGATCCGGCACTGCTCGGCGCGTTCGCCCGGCCCGGCCTGATCCGGTTCGCCAAGGGCCGGTCCCGCCGCAAGGGCATCATCAGCGCCCGCGACATGGGGTCCGCGTTCACCTGGATGCGCCCGAACGACCTGGTGTTCAACTACGTCGTCAACAACTACCTCATGGGTCGCACCCCACCGGCCTTCGACATCCTCGCTTGGAACGACGACGGCACCAACCTGCCCGGCGCCCTGCACGGTCAGTTCCTCGACATCTTCCGTGACAACGTGCTCGTCGAGCCCGGCCGGCTCGCCGTGCTGGGCACGCCCGTCGACCTGAAGTCGATCACCGTGCCCACGTTCGTCTCGGGCGCCATCGCCGACCATCTGACCGCGTGGCGCAACTGCTACCGCACCACCCAATTGCTCGGTGGAGAAACAGAATTCGCGCTCAGCTTCTCCGGGCACATCGCCAGCCTGGTCAACCCGCCGGGCAATCCGAAGGCACACTACTGGACCGGGGGCACACCCGGCCCGGACCCGGATGCCTGGCTCGAGAACGCCGAGCGGCAGCAGGGCAGCTGGTGGCAGGCCTGGTCCGACTGGGTGCTCGCCCGCGGCGGGGAGGAAACCGCCGCGCCGGACGCACCCGGCAGTGCGCAGCATCCCGCGCTCGACGCCGCTCCCGGCCGGTACGTGCGCGACCTGCCCGCCGGCTGACCGCCCGTCCCCCGACGACCCGTCCGGACCCGGACCCGGACGGGTGTCCCACCACAGCGGTAGTGACGACCGCTCTGCTCCTGCTGGAGACCCGCTCTCCGGCACCTTGGAGACGTCTCGGGTTTGCAACGCCTTCCGATCGTTGCATCGACCCATGGAACGGGCGCCTCCCGTACCCGTCGGACAACGCGCAGACGCACCCGACGGCGTGGTGACACAACACCGGCGCAGCATTCTGCTGTGGACACCGAGGGCATGCACCTCGGAAAACACGAGACCCCGCGAGCCCGCGACGACTGCGACCGCTCCTGGCCGCCGAGAGAATCGGCCACCGCCCATTGCCTCCGGCGGATTGAGGGAGCAGGGTGAAGCACGGGGGAATGACCGGCGACGCCGCGTCGGCGCCGCCCTGAGGAGAAGGGTGCCGATCATGTTCGCACGCTCCACCACAATTCACGCGCATCCGTCGTACATCGACGCCGGGATCAAGCACGTACGCGACACAGTGATGCCCGCGCTGGCGGACATCGAGGGCTGCCTCGGAATGTCCCTGCTGATCGATCGCGGCTCGGGCCGGTGCATCGCGACCAGTTCGTGGCGGGACGAGGAATCGCTACGCGCCAGCGAGGGCCCGGTGCGGACGCTGCGTGACGCCGCCGCCGAGATCTTCCACGGCACCACGGAGGTCTCGCGGTGGGAGATCGCTGTCATGCATCGCGACCACCATTCCGAGCGCGGGGCCTGGTGCCGCGTCACATGGGTCAAGACCGAGCCGGCCCACATGGACCGCGGCGTGGACATGTGGAAGATGGCCGCACTGCCCCAGATGGAGGAACTCGAGGGCTTCTGCAGCGCCAGCCTGATGCTCGACCGCGCCGCGGGTCGCGGGGTGTCGTCGCTGACGTTCGACAGCGCCGAGGCGATGGAACGCAGCAGAGAACGCGTCGACAGCATCCGGGCCGAAGTGGCTCGCGCGGCGGGCGCCGAGGTGCTCGATACCTGCGAGTTCGAGCTCGCCATCGCGCACCTGCACGTCCCCGAGATGGCGTGAGCTGATCAACTTTCGAGAAGGACGACCCCGGCCGGTTGCGCCGGCTGCCGCAGCGACCGGCCGTCATTCGAAGATCGAATATGTGCTCGGGCAAGGGGAGCGGTCTACGCACCGAAACCGTGTCCGAAGACATGAATGCCGTGTCCGAAGACGTAGATTCAGGGACCGGAGACCGGTCACCATCACTCACACCCGGTGGGGGCGCGGCGGTGCGAGGCCGGATAGGAGGCCGCCATGATCGAAGTCGAGGACAGCATTGTCATCGCGCGCCCGATCGGCGAAGTATTCACCTTTGTCGCGGACCAGACCAACGCTCCCCGATGGCAAGACGGATTGCTGGAAGTACGCCGGATCACCGACGGACCGCCGGGAGTAGGTACCAGGCATGTCGCTGTCCGTAGATTCATGGGACGCAAGCTCGAGCTGACCAACGAGTACGTCCACTACGAGCCGAACACGAAGATCACCTTCACCGGGGCTTCGGGACCGAGCAGTTTCGAGGCGGCGTATCTGACCGACACGACGGCCGACGGGACCCGGGTGACGTGCCGCATGCGGATGGAGCAGAGGGGCCTCTTCAAGCTCGGTGACCCGCTGGTTGCCGCCGGCCTCCGACGGGAATTTGCCGTGAACCTGGAGAACCTCAAGGGTCTGCTCGAAACGAAGGCCGACGGCCACCTGCCGACGAAGGACCGTGTCATGCGTGTCGACCGTTCGACCATCGACCTGTCCGGCTACCCGGACCTGGTCGTCGTCTACCTCGGAATGCGCGTGAATCGTCCTCGCGGCTTGCTGCGGATGCTGGGGCTCGGACCGCAGATCAACCGATCGTGGAAGGACAAGCCCGACGGGCTGCTGCTGCACGAGGACTTCATCTGGTCCCTGCTTCCGCCCCACGCCGGGATGCGGCAATACTGGCGCGACCTGGACAGTCTGGAACGCTGGACCCGCTCCGACCCGCATCGGCTCTGGTGGCGCACGTTCCTGCGCGACTCCGGCGGCACCGGGTTCTGGCACGAGACCTACTTCATGCGCGGCGGCGTCGAGGCGATCTACGACGACATGGCCGAGCCGACCGGTCTCGCGCGGGTTGCCCCACACGTGCCGGCCCGCGGAGCGATGTTCTCCGCACGACGGCGCGCGGGCGACACGACGCCGGCAACGGTCGCGCCCGTGGTCTTGGAGAGCGACTACTACGCCGACGAACCGGAGACGCGCTGACCTTGCTCCCGGGTGTTCCGAGGGGGCGCGGCGACCGGTCCGGGGAAGCAGCCCCCGCCGGGCCCCGACTGCGGTTCCGCCCGGCCCCGGCGCTGCAGACAGGGATACCCGTCGCTCGCGGTGGTTGTCACAGGGGGCCGGTTATCGGACGAGTCTGACTTCGACGAGAGCCGTGCCCGGGTAGTTCTTCTCCGCTCCGTCGGGCAGGAAGCCGTTGCGGCGATAGAAGCTGTGCGCGCGGGGATTGTCCTCGGCGACCCAGAGTTGCGCACGGTCCCCGGCCAGAACCGCGTCCAGAAGTGCCTGCCCCGCACCACTCCCGTGGTGTTCGGGCAGGAGATAGAGGGTGTAGAGCTGAAGATCTCGGACGGGGTCCTCGTCGTCTATCGGTATGCCTGCAGAAGCGAACCCGACAATCTCCCCGTGAGCCTCTGCAACGCG
This sequence comes from Rhodococcus sp. DMU1, assembly GCF_012272955.1. NCBI lineage: Bacteria > Bacillati > Actinomycetota > Actinomycetes > Mycobacteriales > Nocardiaceae > Rhodococcus > Rhodococcus sp. DMU1. The sequence continues at coordinate 5,150,939 of NZ_CP050952.1, forward strand.
TAGTCGCGGCGGCCGCCGCGGTCCGTTCAGCATGGAGCGCCACATGGCCGTCCGCTGTTCGAGCGCGTCGTCGTCGAAGAAGGAGCTCGGGAGAAGGTGCCCGTACGTGGCGCGCCAGGTGACGATCAGCACCCGAGCGATCGCATCGGCGTCGGCCGGTCCGGGCGCCCGCACGTGGAACTCCGAAGCCTCCCGCACGGTTCGAGACTAGCAACGCGGGCAGATACCGCACGCAGGGCTCGTCGGAGGGCCGATGCCGACCCTGACCGATTCGGCGAGCCCTGTCAGTCCTCGTACGGCGCGAGGACGTAGATCGGGATCTCCCGCTCGGTGCGCCGGGCGTACACCTCGTAGTTGGGCCACACCTCCACCAGCACCTCCCAGTGGATCGCCCGCTCGCTGCCCTCCGAGCGTCGCGGTACCACCACGGTCTCGCGGCCGCGGTAGGTGACCCGGGCCTCGTCGGCGGCGTCGAGATTGCGGGCCCAGCCGGGCAGCTCCGGCATCCCCCAGTTCGAGCCGGCGACGAGCCAGGCGTCGTCGTGCGGAACGCCCAGCAGCGGCGTGCTCCGCTCGACCCCGCTCTTGCGGCCGCGGACCGTGAGGACGAGCTCCGGCAGGCCGGCCAGGGTGAGCAGAGTGACGCGGCCGAACGTGACCCGCTGGATGGTGTGGTCGACGGTGACGATCTGCTTGCCGAACCGCGGCAGCCACGGCTGGCTCCCCAGTTTCACCGCCACCGGCCGGATCGGATTCACGCCGGCGACCAGGCCGCCAGGACCGTGCGCACGGCGGTGACCACCGCCAGCGGCTGGTCGATGACCGGGTGATGTCCCGCGACCGGCAGATCCGTCACCAGCGCGTCCGGACCGAACTGGGGCCGCATCCGGGCCAGCAGGTCGGGACCGACGATGCCGTTCTCCGAGCGGAAGTAGGCGATGCGGCACTTCGCCTCGAAGCTCTCGAGGCTGGTGCGCCGGTCCTTGGTCATCCGCAGGGCGTCGAACTTCCAGCTCCACCCCCCGGGCACCTGCCGCATGGACTGCCGCGCGATGTGCTCGAGCACGTACGGCTCGGCGGTCTCCTGGGGCGGGACCAGCCGGAACCGCGCCATCGCCTCCTCCGCCGTCGGATACACCTTCGTGCCACTGCGCTCCCGCGCGGCCTGCGCCCGCATCTCGATCTCCTCGGGCGTCAGGTCCCGGATCGGGGAGTCGAGGATCACCACCCCGTCCAGCCGGTCGCCGTACAGATGGGAGGCCGCGAAGGAGACGATCCCGCCCATGCTGTGGCCGACCAGCACCGGGGGCCCGGCGATCCCGCCGGCCTGCGCCACCGCGAGCACCTCCGCGGCCCACAGCTCGAGGGAGTAGCCGTCGCGGTGGCCGCTGTCCCCGTGCCCGCTCATGTCCAGCGCGACGACGCGCCGGCCCTCGGCGAGCTGGGGTGCGACGTGATCCCACCAGCGCGAGTGCGCCATCCCGCCGTGCACCAGCACGATGCCGGGACGGCCCTCCTCACCCCACGCGCGGTAGGCGATCGAGACGCCGGCGACCTCGACGTTGCCGGTCTCCACCGGCGCGGCAAGTGCCTCGACGAACCACTTCGGCGCCGATTCGTTGTCGATGCTCATTACCCGAACCTACTTCGCTCTCACCTTCCGGTCACCAGCTGGGCCACCAGAGCGAGACGCGGCTCCTCCTGCTCGGGCTGCGGGTGGACCACCGCGGCGACGGCCTCCCCGTCCAGCAGGTGCACGATCGTGAACAGCAGCGTGTCGAATTCCGCCGGTTCGAACCGGGAGGCGATCGGCAGGGTGCGGCCGAACTCGGCGATCTGGGCGTGGTACCGCTGCGCCATCGGAGCGAGACGGGCGCGCAGCGCGGGATCGGTGCGCGCCGCGCCGAGCAGTTCGTACCAGGCGGCGTTGATCGGGGCGCGGCACGCGGCCCGCAGCAGCCGCAGGCACTCGCGGACCGACTCGGGGCTGTCGCCGGGCCCACCGAGTTGTGCGAGCCCGAGCCGGAAGTTCGCGAACTGCCGCTCGCGGACGGCGTCGGCGGCGGCGACCATCAGATCGAGCCGGGCCGGGAAGTGCCGGAACACCCCACCGGAGGACACCCCGGAGCGGCGGCACACCTCCCCGATGGTGGTGGCGGTGTAGCCGAGTTCACCGAGGGCCTCGACGGTCGCGTCGAGGATCCGCTCGATCGTGGCCGTGCGGCGCTGCTGCTGGGTGCGCCGCCCCGCGACCGGGTGTCGTTCTCGCTCCGGCGCTTCCGTCATCGGGTGCCGCTCCGCGCCGGCACGGGTCCACGCGCGTCGACGCCCGCGCGCAGGAAGCGCCCGGTGCCGACGGTGGCGCCGTAGCCGGGCACGAACTCGCCCGCACGGAACACCACGCGCCCGGCCACCGCGGTCGCGGTGACGGCGGCGTCGTTGCGGTTGACCATGCGGCTCAGTCCGCCGAACTCGGGCATGGGCGCCTCGTGGTAGGCGTCGGTGTCCTCGTTCAGACCGGCCGGGTCGACCACCACGAGGTCGGCGCGGTCGCCGATGCGCAGGTGCCCGGCGTCGATGCCGTAGAAGTCGCCGAGTTCACCGGTGAGCTTGTGGATCGCCGATTCCAGCGGCATGACGGGCTTTCCGCGCCCGGCGTACTCGTGGATGCGGCGCAGCATGCAGATGCCGTAGTTGTAGAACGCCATGTTGCGCAGGTGCGCGCCGGCGTCGGAGAAGCCGACGGTCACGCCGGGCTGCCGCAGGAGCCGGTTGGCCACCTCCGGCCGATCGTTCGCGATCACCGTGTGCCAGCGGAACTTCCGTCCGTGTTCGGCGACGAGGTCCAGGAAGGTGTCCACCGGGTGCACACCGCGTTCGCGCGCCACGTCGCCGATGGAGCGGCCGACGAGCGACGCGTCGGGGCACTCCACGATGGTGGTGTCGTCGAAGTCGCGGTGCCACACGCGCGGCGAGAACTTCTTGTCGAAGTCCTGCCGGAACCAGCGGCGGTACGCCTCGTCGCGCAGCAGCTCGTTGCGGGCGACCTCCTCCTTCAGGTGCAGGGCGGCCCGCCCCGAGCCGAACTCCTCGAACACCACGAGGTCGATCCCGTCGGAGTACACCTCGAACGTGGTGGGCAGGTGCTGCCAGCGGAAGGCGCCGCGGCCGATCCGGTTGGCGGCGAAGGCGATCGGAGCGAAGATGCGGTGCACCCAGCGTTCGGCCTTGGTGTCGGCGGCGGCGAGCACGGCGGCCTTCATCGGCTTGCGGCCCAGGCCGGTGGTGGCGAGGGCGAAGAATGCCACGTCGTACTTGGTGTTGAGGTTCGGCACGGCCTGCAGGACGCGGCCGCGGCGGCGCAGGATGCGGTGTATCCGGCGGAACTCGGACCACGAGGCGTGGGTCGAGGGCAGCGTGCGGGAGCGGTAGCGATCGCCGTCGAGCTTGTCCCAGGGATTCGTCATGGTGGACACGCCGAGGAATCCGGCGTCGAGGGCGTCCTCGATCCCGGCCTCGATCGCGGCGAGTTCGGCACGGCTCGGAGCGCTGGCGGGATCGGTGGAGCGGCCGAGCCCCAGGACGGCGGCCCGGACGTCGGAATGCCCGATGAACGCGGCGACGTTCGGGCCGAGCGGCAGGGCGTCGAGCGCGGCGACGTATTCCCGGGGCGACGACCAGGTCCTGCCCTGCTCGAGCGCGGCGAGCACGTGTTCGCGGGGCAGCGCCTCGACCCGGCTGAACAGGTCCGCGGCGTCGAGCGGCGGCACGAACACCGTCGAGAGCGAGCAGTTGCCCATGAGGACGGTGGTGACGCCGTGCCGCACCGACTCGGGCAGGCCGGGCGAGACGAGCACCTCGGCGTCGTAGTGGGTGTGGGGGTCCACGAAGCCGGGCATCACCCACCGGCCTTCCGCCTCGATCACCTCGGTGTCCGGCCCGATGGGCAGCGGTTCGGCGCTCGCCGCCGCCACCACGCCGTCCCGGACACCGAGGTCGCGGACGACGCCGGGTGCGCCGGTGCCGTCGAACCACAGACCTCCGCGGACAACCAGGTCGAACTCGGCGGGCGCCGGTGTCGTGTCCATGTGACCTCCCTCACGTCGATGCACCGAGCATAGCGAGAAAGAGGACGACCGCTCTCTATTTTCGGTAACTCGCCGGGCAGGCGCCGGACCGGTCGGGGCCACGAATAGAGTGCGGCCATGCCCGCGTTCCCGGCCGTCCCCGCCACCCCCGCTCTGCTCGTCGACCGTGACGTCCTCGACCGAAACATCGCGCGGATGGCCGACGCGGCACGCATTCGTGGCGTGACCCTGCGCCCGCATGCCAAGACGCACAAGTGCGTCGAGATCGCCCGTCGCCAGATCGCCGCCGGCGCCGTCGGGCTGACCGTCGCGACGGTCTCCGAGGCCGAGGTCTTCGCCGATGTCGGTTTCCGCGACCTGTTCATCGCGTATCCCCTGTGGACGGACGCCGCGCGCGGGGCCCGGCTGCGTGCGCTCGCCGCGGAGGTCCGCCTGACCGTCGGGGTGGACTCGGCCGAGGGCGCGCGGGCACTCGCCGAGCACGCCCGACCGGGCCTGCACGTGCTCGTCGAGGTCGACAGCGGTCACCACCGCACCGGGGTCGCCCCGGAGCGGGCCGGGTCGGTCGCCGTCGCGGCCGCCTCGGTCGGGCTCGAGGTGCGCGGCGTGTTCACGTTCCCGGGGCACTCCTACGGGCCCGGTCGGCCGGCCGCCGCGGCGGCGGACGAGGCGACGGCACTGAGCCGGGCGGTGGCGGCGGTGGCGGCCACCGGACACGACGCGAGCGTGGTCAGCGGCGGCTCGACCCCCACCGCGCACCTCGACGTGCCGGCTGCCACCGAGCTGCGGCCGGGCGTGTACGTCTTCGGCGACGCGCAGCAGGTCGAGCTGGGCACGGCCGGTGCGGACGCGATCGCGCTGACGGCGCTGTCGACGGTGGTGTCGGCGCGTGACGACACGGTGGTGCTCGACGCCGGCAGCAAGGTGCTCGGCGCCGATCGCGCCGCCTGGGCGACGGGCTACGGCCGCATCCTGGGCGCACCGGACGCGCGGATCGTCGCGCTGTCCGAGCACCACGCCAGCGTGCAGTGGCCGGACGCCGCCGATCGCCCCGCGCTCGGCACCCGGGTCCGGGTGATCCCCAATCACGTGTGCACCACGGTCAATCTCGCCGACGACCTGATCGTCGTCGCCGGGGACACGGTCGTCGACCGGTGGCCCGTCGCCGCCCGCGGCTGCAACACGTAGGCGGCTCCGCCGCCGGTGCGTCCTTTGGGCGGCTAGGACAGTCCGAAGGACACACCGCGCAGGGCCGCCCCGATCGCGTCGGCCGCGTCCACCGCCCGGGATTCCGGCAACCGCGCGTACCCGCACACGAGTCCGCGCGGACCGCCGGGGGCCGCGCTGTACGTGCTGAGCGGCGCGCTCTCCACCCCGAGCCGTCGTGCTGCGGCGGCGACCGCCACGTCGTCGACGTCCTCCGGAAAACGCAGCACCACATGCAAACCCGCTTCGATACCGGTCACCGACACGCCGAACCGCTCGAGATCGCGTAGCGCACCGACGAACGCGGACCGCCGGGCGCGGTACGTGCGGGACGCACGCGCCAGATGCCGCGACAGCGCCCCCGACTCGATCAGCCGGGCCAGCGCGGACGCGGTGACCGAACACGCCACCTCCCCGCTCTCGGTCACGGCTGCCGCGATCCGCGAACGCAGCGGGACCGGCGGTATCAGCCACGCGAGCCGCAGATCCGGCGACAGGATCTTCGAGGCGGTCCCCACGTAGGCGACGCACTCGCGCCCGCCGTCGATGCTGCGCAGCGCCGGGAGTGCGGACACGTCGTATCGGAACTCGCCGTCGTAGTCGTCCTCGACGACGACAGTCCCGGTCTCGGCGGCACGGGCGACGAGCCGTGCCCGACGGGACACCGGCATGCGCGCCCCCATCGGATACTGATGAGCGGGTGTGCAGTACACCGCGGCGTCGGTCTCCCGCACCAGGTCGGGATCCAGACCGTCCTCCCCCACCGGGATCGGCCGCGGCCGGGCGCCCTCGCCGACGAGCGCCCGTCGCGCACGGCCGTATCCCGGGTCCTCGAACGCGACGTCGCGGTCCCGCAGCGTCGCGGCGATCGCGAGCACCCGGATCGCGGCGGCGACGCCCGGCAGCACGACGATCTCGTCCGGGCCGCAGGCGAGGCCCCGCGTCCGCCGGAGGTGATCGGCCAACGCCCGGCGCAGCTCCGGATGCGCATCCGGATCGGCGACGCCGAGGGTGCGTGGTGCCGCGGCGGCCGCACGCCAGGCCCGGCGCCACTCCGCGTCCGAGACCAGCGCCGGGTCCGGAATGCCCGGCCGCAGGTCCAGTACGGGCGCGCGACGAGCCCGGTCCGGCTCCGACGGCGGCGCGGCGGCCACGACCGGGTGTGATGCGGCGTGCGCCCGGGCCGCCACGTCCGCGCCGGCCGCGATGCGCGTACCCGAGCCCGCCCGGGCCACAGCGAAGCCCGAGGCGCACAGCTCGTCGTACGCCTCGACCACGCAGCCGCGGGACACCCCGAGCTCCGCGGCCAGCGTGCGGGTCGACGGCAGGAGATCGCCGACCCGGATGTGACCGCACCGGATCCGGTCGACGACGGCCTCGGCGAGACGCTGCCGCAAGGGGGCGCCGGTGTCGGGCAGCTCGAAGGTCAGATGGACGACGGGCGCGACGCGGGGCACGGCACGACAATACTGGTCCTGGATTCGGCGGGTCTTGTGGATCTGTTCATCGGTCCGCATATCGACGAGGCTCGCCTGCATGGACAACATCAGGCGCTATCCCGAACGGGCCCGGACCCGGCGGGCCGACCTCGACGCGGTACTGGACGCGGCGGTCACGTGCACGTTCACCACCGTCGTCGACGGCCTGCCGTGGGTCGTACCGATGCTCTACGCGCGCGACGGCGACCGGCTCCTCCTGCACGGCTCCACCGGAGCGGGCGCGCTGCGCCTGGGGACGTCCGGGGCGCCGGTGGCCGTGTGCGTGTCGATCCTCGACGGCGTCGTCGTGGCGCAGGACCTGTTCCACTCGTCCGCGAACTTCCGATCCGCAGTGGTCCGAGGCGAAGTCACCGTCCTGTCCGCAGAGGAGTCCGCCGGCGCACTGGACGTCCTGTCGGACGGCCTGATACCGGGGCGCAGCGCCGAAACCCGGGCACACACCAGGAAGGAACTGGCGGCCACGGCCACCCTGGCGCTGCCCATCCGGCCGGGGCAGTGGACGGTCAAGATCCGCGACGCACCCCCGTCCGCGCCCGACATGAGCGACGGCTCCTGGGCGGGCGTGGTCCCGTTGCGGACGGTCGCGGGCCGGCCGGTCGCCGCGCCGTGGGTCGCGGACGACGTGCCTGTACCCGCGTCCGTCCGCAGGCTGGTGGACCGCTACGCGACGAGCACGACGATGGTTTCCGCGACCAGCGCCGGCTTCTCGGCGCCTTCGGCCTCGACGGTGTAGGTGACGGTAAGGTTCGCGCCCTTGGCGGTGCGCTCGAGGGACGCGAACTTCGCGGTCGCCCGCACCTTCGAACCCACCGGGACGGGCGACGGGAAGCGAACCTTGTTGGCGCCGTAGTTGATCTTCATCTTCAGGCCCTCGATGGCGAAGATCTGCGAGCCGAGGACGGGCAGCAGCGAGAGGGTGAGGTAGCCGTGGGCGATGGTCCGGCCGAAGGGCCCGGACTTCGCCCGCTCGGGGTCGACGTGGATCCACTGATGGTCGCCCGTGGCATCGGCGAACTGATTCACCCGTTTCTGGGTGATCTCGAGCCAGTCGCTGTGGCCGAGGTCCTCGCCGACGGCCGCCTCGATCTCGTCGATTCCGTTGAAGGTCCGCATGTTCCATTTCTCCTGTGTCAGGGCCGCAGTGGCCGGTGCCCGGCGCGGCGGAGGGTGACGCGATACGTGTAGTGCTCGGGCAGGAAGTAGCTGACGGACAGCTCGGTCGGTTCGCCCGCATCGTTCGAGTACAGCCGGTCCACCCGCAGCAGCGGATGTCCGGGCCCGCAGTTCAGCTCGCGCGCAACCTCTTCCGTGGCCCGCGCGACGGTGATCGTCTGGGCCGCCTCGACGATGGGGTGCTCGAGGTACGGCTCGAGCAGGCCCATCACCGTGTTCCGGCTCGACGCCCCGGCCGCGAGCTCCGGGGCGCCCTGCACGTGCGCGGCCACGTGATCGGGCAGGTACACGGTGGTCAGCGCGAACGGGATCCCGTCGTGCACGCGGCGCAGCACCACCGCGTGCACCAGATCGGTGTCCAGGCGCAGCCGGCTCGCGGCCTCGATGTGCACGCCGCGGCGCAGCGGCGCGACGATCTCCATCGTGGTGTCGGCGGCGAGGTCGAGCAGGTCCTCGATGGAGCCGAGCTGGCGCCGGTAGCGCCGCCCGTCCTCGTTGGCGAACGTGCCGCGGCCGGGCACCCGGTAGACGACGCCGTCGGCGACGAGGTCCTGGAACGCGCGCCGCACCGTCTGCCGGCTCAGCCCGTAACGCTGCGCGAGTTCGGCCTCGGTGGGCAGGCGGACGCCGCCGCGGTACTCACCGGCGTCGACGGCCTCGCGCAGCCGTCGCGACAGCTGCGCGTACGCCGGTTCCGTGTCGCGTTCGCCCATGACGACCATGAATCCTAGTGACGGCTGGTCACAGGCCGCCGCGGGCCACCAGTTGGGACGCGATGACGCCCTTCTGGATCTCGTTGGTGCCCTCGCCGACGATCATCAGCGGGGCGTCGCGGAAGTAGCGTTCGACGTCGTACTCGGTGGAGTAGCCGTAGCCGCCGTGGATGCGCACCGCGTTCAGCGCGATCTCCATCGCGATCTCCGAGCAGTACAGCTTGGCCATGCCGGCCTCCATGTCGCACCGCTCGCCGCTGTCGAACTTCTCCGCCGCGTAGCGGGTCAGCTGCCGCGCCGCGGTGAGCTTGGTGGCCATCTCCGCCAGGTAGTTGCCGATCGACTGGTGCTTCCAGATCGGCTGCCCGAAGCTCTCGCGCTGCTGCGCGTAGGCGAGGGAGTCCTCGAGCGCGGCCGCTGCGACACCGAGGGCGCGGCACGCGACCTGGATGCGGCCGGTCTCGAGACCCTTCATCATCTGCGCGAAGCCCCGGCCGGGCTCACCGCCGAGGATCGCCGTCGCCGGGGCACGGTAGCCGTCGAAGCTCAGCTCACAGCTCTCGACGCCCTTGTAGCCGAGCTTGGGCAGATCCCGCGAGACGGTCAGGCCGGGCCCGTGCTCGACCAGGACGATGGAGATGCCCTTGTGCCGCGGGGTGGCGGCCGGGTCGGTCTTGCACAGCAGCGCGATCAGCCCGGCGCGGCGGGCGTTGGTGATCCACGTCTTGGCGCCGTTGATGACCAGGTCGTCGCCGTCCCGGCGGGCGGTGGTGGTCATCGCCTGCAGGTCCGAGCCGCCGCCGGGCTCGGTCAGCGCCATCGTCGCCCGCACCTCACCGGTCGCCAGCCGCGGCAGGTACGTGCGCTTCTGCTCCTCGGTGCCGAACAGCGACAGCAGCTTGGCGACGACGGTGTGCCCGCCCATCGCGCCGGCCAGCGACATCCAGCCGCGGGCGAGTTCCTCGGTGACCTGCGCGTAGCACGGCATCGACACCGGCATCCCGCCGTACTCCTCCGGCACCGCCAGCCCGTAGATCCCGATCTGCTTCATCTGCTCGATCCACTTCTCGGGGTACTCGTTTGCGTGCTCGACCTCCTGCACCGACGGCTTGACCTCCCGGTCGATGAACTCGCGCACCGTCTTGACCAGGAAGGTCTCTTCGTCGCTCAGGTAGCTCACGGAAAATCCTCGAATCGACACGGGACCTGCGATCCCACCCGTCATTTGTACGGCCATTTTTGGCCTCACGCCCTCGCGATGTCAATACCTCTGGGCGCGAGACACCCCCTGAACGGCCTATGTGTCGCCCCAGTCCTCGCTTATGAGTCGGCGCCGGGTAGCGCCGGACCGGACAATGGCCGTACATTTATCCCGTTCCCGACCGCCCCACAGCAGAGGTTGATCCGTGAATCCTGCGCAGCCCCGCCGCCGGCGAGCCGTGCTCGTCGCCCCCGGCTCCGACGAACGCAAGGCCGGCAAGGCGCTGGCCTCCTCGGCCGACGAGGTGGTCCTCGACCTCGAGGACGCCGTCGCCACCGCCCTCAAGGACACCGCCCGCGACCTCGTCGCCGATCTGGTGTCCACCCGCGGCACCGGCCGCGCGATCGCGGTCCGCGTCAACGGTCCCGGCACGCCGTGGTTCGCCGACGACCTGCGCGCCTGCGCCGCCCTCGGACCGGCCCTGTCGTCGATCGTGGTGCCCAAGGTGGAGGGCCCGGCCGACCTCGCCGAGACCGACCGGATCCTCACCGAGGCGGGCGATGCCGACCTCGTGGTGCAGGCACTGATCGAGACCCCGGCCGGGGTGACCCGCCTCGACGAGATCGTCACCGGCCCCCGGCTGGCCGCGGTGATCCTCGGCTACGCCGACCTCGGCGCCGCGCTCGGCCGCGCCCGCACCGCCGCCCCCGAGCACTGGCTGTACGTGCAGGACCGCCTCCTGCACGCCGCCCGCGCCGCGGGCGTGCAGGCGATCGACGGACCGTTCCTGTCCATCACCGACGACGAAGACTTCCGTCGCGCCGCCCGCTGGACCGCCGACCTCGGCTTCGACGGCAAGTGGGTCATCCACCCGGCCCAGATCGACTCGGCCGCAGCGGCCTTCACCCCCGACGACGCGCAGGCCGAGCAGGCCCGACGGGTGCTGGCCGCCCTGGCCGAGGCCGAGGCCCGCGGCGCCGGAGCCGCCCAGCTCGACGGACAGATGCTCGACGAGGCGGTCGCCGTCGCCGCCCGCCGCACCCTCGCCCTGATCGGAGACAAGTGAGATGACCACCGCACGCACCGCCACCGAGGTCGGCGGACCCTACTTCGACGAGCTCACCGTCGGCCAGGTCTTCGACACCGCCCCGGCCGTCACGATCACCGACGGCCTCGCCGCCGCCCACCAGGCGATCCTCGGCGACCGGCTGCGCCTGCCCCTCGATGCGCACCTGTCGGCGGCCGTCGCCGGTGGGCCCGTCGCGCACGCCGGCCTCGTCACCGACCTGGCGATCGGCCAGTCCACCCTGGTCACCCACCACGTCAAGGCCAATCTGTTCTACCGCGGCCTGCGCTTCCACCGCTTCCCCCATATCGGCGACACCCTCTACACCACCACCGAAGTGGTGGGCCTGAAGGAGAATTCGGCCAAGCCCGGCCGCAAGCCCACCGGGCTGGCGGCGCTGCGCATGAACACCGTCGACCAGAACGGGCACACCGTCCTCGACTTCTACCGGTGCGCGATGCTGCCGCTGAGCGAGAATCCCGATCCCGCGCGCGTCGTGCGCGCCGACGATCTGTCCGCGATCGGCCCGCAGGAACCGCCGCGGTGGTCCGCCCCCGCCGACTGGGACCTCGCCACCTACCGGACCCGCGTTCCGGGACCGCATTTCGATCCGTCGCTCGCCGGTGCGGTGCTGCGGTCCAGCGGCGACGTCGTCTCCAGCGCACCCGAACTCGCGCGCCTGACCCTCAACATCGCCGCCACCCACCACGACGAACGCGTCGGCGCCGCAGGACGACTGGTGTACGGGGGCCACACCATCGGCCTCGCCCTGGCCCAGGCCACCCGCGCGCTGCCCAACCTCGTCACCGTCCTCGGCTGGCACTCGTGCGACCACACCGGCCCGGTCCACGAGGGCGACACCCTCACCAGCGACCTGCACATCGACTCCGCCCAGCCCCTCGACGGCGGCGGGGGCGTCCTCGAACTGCGCTCGATCGTCCACGCCCACCGCGGCACCGACGCGCCGGCACCCGTGCTGGACTGGCGCTTCACCGCCCTCATGGCCTGACCCCGGAACCGACATGACACTCCCCGCCTTCGCCCCGAGCCCCACCGAAGTCCCGGACCCATACGACGGGCACCACTGGCGTCTGCACGCCCGCTGCCGGTTCATCGGACCGGACACCTTCTACGCCCCCGAGGACGAGACCTGGGGCGAGCGGCAACGCCGGGAACGAGCGGCCCGGGACATCTGCGCGGCCTGCCCGGTCCGCATCCCGTGCCGCGACGATGCCGTGAAGAACAAGGAACAGCACGGGATCTGGGGTGGACTGACCGAAAGGGAACGCCGCGGACTGCGGTATGTCCGCTGGCTGCCGGACGGTTCTGCGACTCGTGGGGCGGGTACGTCGGCGGCCGGCTGACCTCCCTCGCATGCGCTCGGGCCCGAGCGAATGTATCGCCCACTCGATCTGATCGAGTGGGCGATACATTCGCTCACTCCCCTTCGCTCACTCCCCGCGGACGGCGATCTCGTCGATCAGCCCCCACGCGAGCGCCCGCGGTGCCTCGAGCGCGACGCCGGTGACGAACAGGTGCAGCGCGCGCCAGCGGCCGATGCGGCGGGGCACGCTCACGGTGCCGCCCGCGCCGGGGATCAGGCCCATCGTCACCTCCGGCAGCCGGAAGAGCGTGTCGGGGGCAGCGACGATCCGGTGTGCGAACGCCGGGACCTCGATGCCGGCGCCGACGCAGTGCCCGTGCACGCGCACCTCGGTGCGGTCCGCGAGCGCGGCGATCAGCCGTCCGGCGCCGCCGCGGGTGCGGATCAGGTGCGCGGTCGCGGTGTCCGGGGTGTGGCCGAACTCGTCGAGGTCACCGCCGGCGCAGAACGACGGCCCGGCGCCGTCGAGCACCACCCGCGCGACGGTGTCGTCGAGCAGCGGCAGGCGCAGCGCCTCGACCAGGGCGTCGCGCAGCGCGGTGCCGTAGGCGTTGCGGCGTTCGGGCCGGTTGAGGGTGAGGTGCAGGGTGTCGCCGTCGCGGTGGATCAGCACCGGATCCGCGACGGGCGGCGGCGGCAGCGGCCGCCCGAGCCTGCGACGCTCGTCGAGCCAGCCACCGAACTCGGCGCCGCCCTGCAGGGTGGAGTAGGCGAGCGATTCGACGTCGATCGCCTCGGGCACCGGCAGCGCCTCGGTGATCCGCAGCACCTGCCCGGCGACGAGGGCCGACTGCGGATACCGCCCCATCGCCCGGACGAACTCGGCGAGCGCCGCGTCGACGTCCTCGGTGCCGACCACCGCCCGGTCCGCCGGATCGGGCCCCGCGACGTACGTGAGGTCCAGCGCGGCGGTCAGCGGCGCCAGGGCGGCCGGGACGGCGCCAGTGCAGCGCCCGACGAGCAACCGATCCAGTGCCGGCACCCGGGCGGCCACGGCCTCGACCATCGATGCGTCGGCGTCGTCGAGGTCGACGATCAGCACGGGTTCGCACAGGGCGGCGCCGTCGCCGAGAACCGGTGTGTCCGCGGCGCCGCCCGCGAGGTCCGCCACCGTGAGGGTTCGTACGCCTGTGCCCATGTCCGCCGTCCTGAGGTCGTTTCGCGGACTGTAGCATCGGCAGCGTGTCGACCTCCGCGCGCCCGGATGTGGTGCGGGACTGGGCCGAGAGCGGAATCGCTTCTCTCACCGGCCGTCCCGACGGGCCACCCCTGATTCCCCCCGGTCGCGCGGCGACCGCCGCGCGGGAACGCACCGCCTGGATCGCCGACGTCACCGGCGGAGCGGTGCAGCTCGACGGGGCGCGCATGCTCGCCGAGCGCGCCTCCTTCACCGGGCATCGCCGCGGCGGCGCGACGTCGGCCGGCGGTTCGTGCCGGCTGCTGCCGACGGCCGACGGCTGGGCTGCCGTCTCCTGCGCCCGGCCCGACGATCCCCTGCTGCTCGGCGCCCTCGTCGGCGCCGACGTCGGGGACGACCCGTGGCCCGCGGTCGAGGCCTGGCTGCGCGAGCACACCGGCGCCGACCTGGCCGAGCGCGCCGACCTGCTCGGCGTCGCGGCCGGACCCGTCACCCCTGCGCACGCTCCTGCCCCCCTGCGACCGCTGGCGCCGCGCCCCGTCGACGGGTTGCTCGTCGTCGACTTCAGTGCGCTGTGGGCGGGACCGCTGTGCGCGCACCTGCTCAGTCTGGCCGGCGCGCGGGTGATCAAGGTGGAGACACCGTCCCGGCCGGACGGCGCCCGCCGCGGCAATCCCGACTTCTATCGCCTGCTGCACGGCGGCCACGAGGCCGTGACCCTCGATCCCGCCCTCCCCCACGAGCGCGCAGCCCTCGCTGCGCTCGTCGCGGCCGCCGACATCGTGATCGAGGCGTCCCGCCCGCGCGCGCTGGCCGGATTCGGCCTGCACGCAGACGAATTCGTCGCCACCGGCGGGACCTGGATCTCGATCACCGCGCACGGACGCGCCTCGAACCGGATCGGTTTCGGCGACGACATCGCCGCGGCCGCGGGACTGGTCGCCCGCGACGGCGACGGGCCGATGTTCGTCGGCGACGCGATCGCCGATCCACTCACGGGTCTGACCGCGGCGGCGCTGGCGATGTCCACACCCGGCGACGGTGACGGGGTGTTGTGGGACATCTCGATGTCGGCGACGGTGGCCGCCACCCTGGACGGAGCCGAAACCGCTGCGGCGCAGGCATACCGACGAGGCCACGAGTGGTACGTCGACACCGCGACGGGCACCGCGCAGATCGAGACGCCGCAACCACGCGCCCCGCGCGGCGACGTCGCCGAACCGGGTCGCGACACCGCCGCGGTGCTCGCCGAACTGGGGTCGGCGCGGTGACCGGCCTGCTGCTGCGCGACGTCGCGCTGCCGGCCGGCCGGTGCGACGTCGCGGTCCGCGACGGCCGGATCACGGCGATCGGGGTCGGCCTCGAAACCGAGGGCGAGGTGATCGACGGCCGCGGTGGGGCGCTGCTGCCGGGACTGCACGATCACCACCTGCACCTGCACGCGATCGCCGCGGACGCCACCTCGGTCCGGTGCGGGCCCCCGCACGTGCGCACACCCGGCGACCTGGCCCGGGCGCTGGACGCCGCGCCCGGCGACGGCTGGGTCCGCGGCGTCGGCTACGTCGAGACGGTCGCGGGCCTGCTCGACGCCGCGGCGCTGGACCGGCTGCACGCGCGGCGGCCGGTGCGGGTGCAGCACCGCAGCGGCGCGATGTGGGTGCTCAACTCGGCGGCGACGACCCTGGCCGGACTGGACTCGGCCGACCATCCCGGGGTGGAGCGCGACGACGCCGGTCGCCCCACCGGGCGGGTGTGGCGGGCGGATGCCTGGCTGCGCGAGCGGCTGCCCGCCACCGGGCCGCCCCCGCTCGATGCCGTGGGCGCGGACCTGACCCGCCTCGGGATCACCGGGATCACCGACGCCACCCCCGATCTGGCGCCGGGCTCGCTGGCCGCGCTGATCGACGCACACGTCTCCGGCGCGCTGCCACAGCGAGTGCACCTGCTGGGGGTGCCCCTCGGCGACGAACCCGAGGATCGACCGGCGACCGTGACGACCGGCCCGTACAAGATCGTTCTCGCCGACTCGGGACTGCCCGACTTCGAGGCCCTGGCCGGCACCGTCCGTCGCGCCCACGCCCGCGGCCGGCCGGTGGCGGTGCACTGCGTCAGCCGCGAGGCGCTGCTGTTGCTGCTCGCGGTGTTCGAGGAGGCCGGCACCCGTCCCGGAGACCGGATCGAGCACGGGGCGCTGGTCCCGGCCGAGTCGATCGGCGAGCTGCGTCGTCGCCGGGTGTGCGTGGTGACCCAGCCCGGCTTCCTCGCGCACCGCGGCGACGACTACCTCGAGCGGGTCGATACCCGGGATCTGCCGGACCTGTACCGCTGCCGGTCCCTGCTCGACGGCGGCGTGCCCGTCGCCCTGTCGAGCGACGCCCCGTACGGGCCGCTCGACCCGTGGGCGGTGATCGCGGCCGCGACGAACCGTCGCGCCCCCACCGGCGACGTCGTCGGTCCACAGGAGCGGATCACCGCCGCCGCCGCCCTCGACCGCTACCTGTCCCCCCTCGACGACCCCGGCGCCGAGCCGCGCAGGGTGCGGGTGGGCGCGCCGGCGGATCTGGTGCTGCTCGACCACCCGCTCACCGATGCGCTTGCGGAGCCGACCGCGGAAGCAGTGCGCTGCACCGTGATCCGCGGCGAGATCCGGTATCGCCGCTGAGCCCGGGCCCGGTCGGACGAGGCCCTGCCCGGGCTGCTGCACCCGTTCGCGGGTCACGCCCGCACCACCGTCATGAATACCTGTTCGCTAGTCGAGGAGTGCGTCCGCGCTGCACGACGAGGTCGTCCCGGTGGGTCGCGATCTTCGTCTCCAGCGCGGCGCACCGCCCAGGTGGGCTGCCTCAACGCGCGACCAATGCGCGCACCCGGCGCGCGATGCCGGGCAGGAGCGTCACCACCGCCCCCAGCGCGACCGCGGCGACGACGGCAGTGGCCGTGTCGCCGAACGTGGCGGTGCCGAGCTCGTGGCCGCGCAGGGCATCGGTGGCGTGCGCGACCGGGTTGAGCGTCGCGGCGGCCTGCATCCAACCGGGCATGGTCTCGATCGGGGCGAAGGCGCTCGAGACGAACATCAGCGGCATCATCACCATCATCCCGGCGAACTGCACCACGTCGGGACGGCGGAGTCGGTCACCGATGAGCCCGAACAGAGCACTCATCGCCGCGGCCAGCACGGCGAGAACGACGATCCCGGCCAGGGCGTCGACGACGGTGCCACGGAACTCGAATCCGAGTACGACGGCGGCGACACCGAGGAGCGCGGCCCGGGCGAGCGTGAATGCGGCTTCGTTGAGCGTGCGCGCCACACCGGGCAGCGCCCCCCGCATGGGTAGCGCGGCGAAGCGATCGTGCAGGCCGTTGGTGTGATCGATCGCCGCGGACACCCCCGCGTTGGTGCCGGCCATCACGGTGGAGACTGCCAGCATGGCGGGGGTGAGGAAGTCGATGTAGCTGACCCCGGGAGGGAAGCCGGGTCCGGCCGCCACACTGCGGAACACCTGACTGAACAGGACCAACATCGCCATCGGCATGGTCAGCGAGAACATCAGCAACTGCGGGACGCGGGCACTCGTGCGCAGATTGCGGACCACGAGGGCGGCGAGCTGGTCCGCGGCGGGTGAGCGCCCGGGTCCGGTGGTGAGCATGGCGTTCATCGGGTGGCTCCGTTGTGGGTGAGGTGGGTGAAGACGTCGTCGAGGCTGGGCGAGGTGACATCGAGGTCGCTGATGCCGACGCGGTCCCGGGTGAGCTGGGCGACGAGTTCGGCAGCGGTCATCGCGTCGCCCACGGTGAGTGCGACACGGACCCGGCCGTCCTCGACGGGATTTTCGGCGTCGGGGCGGAACGGCAGGTCGCCGAGCTGGTGCGTGGGGATCGTGGCGGTCACCACCTTGCCGCCGACAATCCGCTTCAGCTCGGCGGGAGTGCCGCGGGCGGCGACCCGCCCCTGGCTGAGCACGACAATGTGGTCGGCAAGCCGGTCGGCCTCTTCGAGGTACTGGGTCGTGAGCACGACGGTGGTGCCGTTGGTGGTGAGTTCGTCGACGACGTCCCACAGCGCGCTGCGGGCGATGGGATCCAGGCCGGTGGTCGGCTCGTCGAGGAACAGTACCGACGGAGATCCGACCAGGCTGGCGGCCAGGTCGACCCGACGTCGTGAACCGCCGGAGAGCTCACCGACCCGCCGCGACGCTAGGTCGTGCAATCCGAGCCGGTCGATCAGGGTATCGGCCCGAGCCCGTGCCCGACCACGCAGGCCGGCGAGGCGGCCGATCAGTTCCACATTCTCTCGGGTAGTGAGGAACTCGTCGAGGCCGGCGTACTGGCCGGTGACCCCGATCCGGCGGCGGACGTCCATCGCATCGGTGACGACGTCGAGGCCCTCGACCAGCGCCCGGCCGACGGTCGGCCGCACCAGCGTGGTGAGCACGCGAATCAAGGTCGTCTTACCGGCGCCGTTGTGGCCGAGCACGCCGAGCGTCGTGCCCGCCCCCACCTCGAGGTCGAGGCCGTCGAGCGCCCACGTCTTGTCGTAGGCGACATGGAGATCTTCCACAACTACTGCAGGGGTGTTCATCTCACGCCTCCGAACCGGTGCCGGGCACGTGCACCGCCGGCGCGCCGCGATGTCGCCGGCCAGGACGGTGGGGCACCCCAGCAGGGAGGGGCGATGCGTTGGTGTCGTCGACGTCGAGCGCGATGTGGACACGGCTGGTCATCATCTGAGGGTCCTTCCGAGACGCGCTCCCCTGGGTGGGGAACTTGACTCTTCTGACGAGCGACCCGCGATGTGGACGCATCACATCGACAGCGTCCGCTCGAGCGCGGCGCGGCAGGACCGAACGAAGGGATCGTGGTGGGGAGCCCGATCGGCCCAGAACCGGCGCATCTCCCAGGGCAGATGCGAACGGCGGAAGGACCCGGGCCGTCTCCCGCAGGTCGCACAGGTCTTCGACGACCTGACTGCCCGCGCACCCGCGGGCTCGGTGCAGCAGGCCGAGCTGCTCGCCCCGGCCGCCTCCATGTGGAGCTTGACCGGCTACCAGGCGAACTCGGCGTCCCTGGCGCGGATTACCTTGAAGCGGTCGGAGCCGACGCCGAATTCGCCTGAGAACCAACGGGAGGACCGGCCGCGCCGGTCACGCGCCGAGGTCGTGCGCGAGCCGTTGCACCCGCTCGCGCGCCGCGTCCAGGCTCGCCGTGGAGCGCTCGTTCATCGGCGCCAGCGCCGGAATACGGGACGCGAGAGTGTATTCGGCGGTCACGACCGTGACGTCCATGCCCAGTGACGTGCCGAGCACCTGCTGCAGCGGCGGCACGGTGTGGTCGAGGCCCTCGTCCGGATCGCCGGGCCCGTAGGCCAGCCCACGGCTCGAGATCACCACGACGGGCGTGCCCGCGAACGGCTGGTCCGGCGTGTCGAACGGCACGGTGGTGCCGAGCACGTGGACGTGGTCGATCCACGCCTTCAGCGTCGACGGCAGCGACCAGTTGTACATCGGGGCGCCGATCACGACGACGTCGGCGGCGGCGACCTCGGCGATCAGCTCGGTCTGCACCGCCTCGGCCGCAGGATCGACGGCGACGCCGGAAACCCGCAGCCGGGGCGCATAGTGCAGTTCCGCGTCCGCGAGATGCGGGACCGGGTCTCGGTGCAGGTCCCGCTCGACCACGGTGTAGTCGGGTCCGCGGCGGCGCCACGTGTCGGCGAACAGGCGGGTCAGTTCGCGCGTGACGGACGTCTGCAGGTTCGCGGACGAATCGAGCTGCAGCAGCTGGGGCACGTCGGGCTCCTTCGGGTTCGGGTACTGCGCTGGACGACTACCGGCTACTGCACGATGCCGGCGGCACGCAGCCCGGCGACCTGCTCGTCGGTGAGGCCGAGTTCGACGAGCACCGCGTCGGTGTGCTGTCCCAGCGCCGGTACCGCACCCATGCGCATCTCGACATCGGAGAAGGTCATGGGCGGCAGCACCGCCCGCACCGCGCCGGCCTCGGTGCCGACCTCCCGCCAGCGGTCGCGCTCGGCGAGCTGGGGATGCTCGATCAGGTGCTTCATGTCGTTCAGGCGGGCGGCCGGAACACCGGCCGCGGCGAGACGCTTGTCCAGTTCGGCGGTCTCGAAGCGGCGTGTGTTCTCGGCGACGACCGCGTCGGTCTCGGCGCGGTGCTGCACCCGCAGGATGTTCGTCGCGAACTTCGGGTGCCCGGCGAGATCCGGGCGGCCGAACACCTCGGTGACCAGCGCCCGCCAGCCCCGGTCGTTCTGCACGCCGATGAGGATCTTTCCGTCGACGGTCGGGTACGCGTCGTAGGGCGCGATCGACGCGTGGCTCAGCCCCATCCGCTGCACCTGCGTGTCCTGGTACATCTGCAGGTACATCGGGTGGCCGAGCCACTCGACGGTCGCGTCGAACATCGACACGTCGATCGTCGCCCCCGCGCCGGTGCGTTCGCGCCGGAACAGCGCCGCCTGGATCGAGGTGAGCGCGTACATGCCGGCCGCGATGTCGGAGGTCGGGATGCCGGTCTTGGTGGCGGTCTCCGGGGTGCCGGTGATCGAGCACAGCCCGGTCTCGGCCTGGACCAGCATGTCGTAGGCCTTGCGCTCGCGCAGCGGGCCTTCGGTGCCGTAACCGGTCATGTTCACCACGATCAGCTCGGGCCGCTCGCGCCGCAGCTCGTCGGCGCCGAGCCCGAGCCGCGCCGCCGCGCCGGGCGCGAAGTTCTGGATCACCACGTCGGCCTCGCCGACGAGCCGGCGCACCGCGGCGACGCCCTCGGTGGCCTTGAGGTCGACGCAGATCGACTCCTTGCCGCGGTTGAGCCACACGAAATGCGATGCCAGCCCGTGCACGGCGGCGTCGTAGTTGCGGGCGAAGTCGCCCTCCCCGATGCGTTCGACCTTGATGACGCGGGCGCCGAGATCGGCGAGATGGCGGGTCGCGATGGGGGCGGCGACCGCCTGCTCGAGGCTGACGACGGTGATGCCTTCCAGCGGCAGTCCCGCCGATCCCCCGGCTTTCGGCTCGCTGTTCTCGCTCATCGCGTCGGTGCCTTCCTGTCTCCGTATACCGTTGCAGCCACGTCTTCTCCTCGGGCACGTGCGCGCCACCGCCGCACCTCGTCCTCCCCCGCCCCGTGGTCGATCAGCCACGCCCCCGGCCCTCCGGGATGCGCGACGAGGCGTTCGACGATCGGGGAGATCGCCTCGGCCGGGGCGCGGAACAGGTCGGACGGCACCGCCCGGTCGCCGCCCGGGAACGAGCCGCCCACGCGCAGCCCGACGGCCTCCCAGCGACGGAGGAGCAGGGGCATGTTCGTGTCGGTGGCGGCGTAGTCGTCGACGACGGCCTGCGGTTCCACGCCCGCGGCGAGCAGCAGGACGGCGACCGCGAGACCGGTGCGGTCCTTGCCGGCGGTGCAGTGCACGAGGACCGGGCCCGCGGCCCGCGCGACGACCGGCACGAGCCCGGCGAACAGCGGCGCGGCCACGTCGAACACCCGGCCGTAGAGTTCGGCGAGGCCGAGGCCGGTGCGCCCGGCCGGCGCGGCGTCCGCGTGCAGCGACAGGCGATGCACGTGCGTGCCGTCCGGCCAGGTGAAGGCGCGGTGCCCGCGTTCGGCGTCGGATCGCAGGTCCACCACCGTCGTGGGCGGCCGGTCGGAGAGGATGCCGCGCACCACGTCGCCGGTGTAGCAGGCGTCGCCCCGATACAGCACGCCGGGCGCGGTGCGACCGCCGTCGGTCAGCGGCAGTCCGCCGAGATCTCGCAGATTCACCGGTCCGGGCACGCGCTGTTGCTCGTCCTGCACTCGCACCTCTCCTCGTCGGTCCGGCACCGCCGGAACACGCGCCGTCACCCCACAGTTCATACCGGGCCGGTGGTACCTGTCCAGCGGGCCGCGGCGGATGCCCTATTCCGGTCGGCCGTCCGCGATCAACGGCCACAGCCCCCGGGACCCGGCGTCGACGGCCGCCGCGGTGAGCACCTCGTCCCAGAACCGCACGGAGCCGAACTCCCTGCGCCACGACAGCAGCCGGTTCGCGTGCCGGTGCAGCTCGTGCTCCATGGTGAAGCCGATCGCGCCGAGGCTCTGGTGGGCGTTGCGCACGACCACCGACGCGGCGTGCCCCGCGCAGGACTTCGCGGCAGCGATCGCGAATCCCGCTTCGTCGCTGCCGAATCCGGAATCCTCGGCGATCGTCACGGCTGCCTGCGCGGCGGCACGCGCGAGCGCGCCCTCGGCGGCGATGTCCGATACCAGGTGCTGCACGGCCTGGAACTTGCCCAGGGCACGGCCGAACTGCACACGCGTGGTGGTGTGCTCGACGACCAGGTCGAGCACCCGCTCCATCGCGCCGCTCATCGCGAGAGCCCGGGCGAGCGCCCCCCGGCGCAGGAACTCCTCCGCGGTGCCCGCCGGAACTTCGGCGCCGGACAGCGCGGCGACGTCGACACGGATGTGGTCGCGCGGCTCGGACGCGACGTCGACCGCCTCGGTGACTTCGACGTCGGCGCGGGCGACGTCGGCGACCCGCCACGTGCCGTCCGCCTCCCACAGCACGACCACGGCGTCGACGTCGCGGGCCCACGGCACGTGCCGGGCCGAGCCGTCGGCGGTCAGCACGGCGGCGGTGCGTGCCGCCGCCGGATCGGTCACCGCGCGCTTGCAGCCGGACAGCTGCAGCAGCCAGCCCGCGAGGAGGTCGTTCTCGGCCACCGGCACTGCGGCGGCCCCGGCGCCCGCGGCGCCGAGCAGATATGCGGCCTCGGCCCAGCCCGCCTCGCTGCCCCCGTCCGCCTCCGGACCGGTGAGCCGGGAGAGACCGAGTTCGACCAGAGTGGACCACAATTCGCGGTCGAGGCGCAGCGGCCCGGTGAGGCGGTGATCGTCGCCGCGGCGCTCGCCGAAGACCTGTTCGAGCATCTGCGCGAATTCGCGCATCTCCACGTCGTTATCGGTCGACGTGCCGTTCGTCGCGTTGCTCATCAGCGCATCCCCAATCCCCGCGCGATGACCCCGCGCAGAATCTCACTCGTGCCGCCTCGGAGGGTGAATCCGGGACGCTGCATGACACCCGACCGCACCAGCTCGGCGAACTCGTCACCAGCGGTGTCGCTCTCGCCGGCCAGCTCGTCGGCGAGGTCGGCGATGTCGCCCTCGGCCTGCGTGCCGAGCACCTTGACCACCGAGGCGGCGACCTCCGCGTTCTCGTGCCGCTGCAGCGCCTCGGACACCCCGCGGGACATGTGGTGCAGGCCGAAGATCCGGCCGACGAACGCGCCGATGCGGGGGTCGGCCGGCAGGCGGCCGGCGGCGGCCTCGTCCACCGCGCCGGCGAGCACACCGAAGGTGGACATGAAGCGTTCCGGGCCGCTGCGCTCGTAGCCGAGTTCGGAGGTGACCTGCGCCCAGCCGTCGCCGATCGTGCCGAGCACGAGGTCGTCGGGCACGAACACGTCGTCGAGGACGACCTCGTTGAAGTGGTGCTCACCGGACATCGACAGCACGGGCCGGATCTCCACGCCGGGCGAGTCGAGCAGGACGATGAACTGGCTCAGCCCGGCGTGCCGGTGCGCCGGGTCGAGCGGGGCGGAGCGGGCCAGCCCGAAGAAGGCGTCGGCGTGGTGGGCGCCGGAGGTCCACAGCTTGGTGCCGGTGATGCGCCAGCCGCCGTCGACCTGCACGGCCTTGGTCTTCACGCTCGCCAGGTCGGATCCGGACTCGGGCTCGCTCATGCCGATGGCCCAGCAGATCTCGCCGCGGGCGATGCCGGGAAGGAACCGTCGCTTCTGCTCCTCGGTGCCGTACTTGAGCAGCGAGGGCGCGGCCTGCCGGTCCGCCACCCACTGGGCGGCGACCGGCGCGCCGACCGCGAGGAGTTCCTCGGTGACGACGAAACGCTCCATGAAGGTGCGGCCGTGCCCGCCGTACTCGGTGGGGATGGTCATGCCGACCCAGCCGCGGGCGGCCAGGGCCTTGGTGAAGTCGGTGTTCCAGCGGGCGAGCCAGGTGTCCACGCCCGGGGTGAACACGCCGGCCTCGATCTGCTCGCGCAGGAAGGCGCGCACCTCGGCCCGCAACGCTGCGAGACTCGGGTCGGGGGCACCGGCGGACGGTACCAGTGATGTACGCATGGTCGTCTTCTTCCGTGAGGGGGTCAGGGTCGCGGCTGCAGCAACAGCAGGGCCAGATCGCCGTACCGGGCCGCGATGTCGGCGGGGGTGTCCGGACCGTCCGGGTCGTACCAGTTCGCGATCGAGGTCGTCATCGCCAGGATCGAGCGGCGACAGTCCTCCGGGTAGGGGGTGGTGAACGCTCCGGATCGCATCCCGTCGTCGATGATGCTGCCCAGCAACTCGTTTCCGGAACGCCGCCGCTGCTCGTAGACGGCCGCGTTCTCCGGTTCCAGGTTGCGAACCTCGGTGCCGATCATCAGGCTCTGTTCCTGGCAGATGGTCCGGAACCGGACCAGGGCGACCACCAGGGCCCGGAGCCGCTCCACCGGGTCGTCACCGACGCGTGACAGCTCCTCGTCGCACATGGCGTCGAAGGCGTTCACGCCGTCGATGAGGATGGCCAGCAGCAGGTCCTGCTTGTTCTTGTAGTGGTAGTACAGCGCCGACAGGCTCACGCCCGCCTCCTGGGCGATCGTCCGGATCGACGACGCACCGTATCCGTTGCGGACGAACTCGCGACGCGCCGCCTCGATGAACACCCGTTGCCGCTCCGACGGCGCCACGGTGTCGCCCTGTCGTGCGTATGTTCCCCGTCGAACACTCATCCGTTTCCTCCGGCGGTCGCGGGGCGCAGCGCCCCCTTGACGAGCTTGCCGGTGGGTGTCCGGGGCAGCGCGTCGACGAAGTCGACGCTGCGCGGGCACTTGTACCCGGCGATGCGGTCGCGGCAGTAGGCGATCAGCTCCGCGGCGAGCGCGTCGTCGCCGGCGACGCCCGCCGCCGGCTGGACGACCGCCTTGACCGATTCGCCCATCTCGGCATCCGGCACACCGATCACTGCCACGTCGAACACCTTGGGGTGCAAGGCGAGGGCGTTCTCGATCTCCTGCGGATAGATGTTCACCCCGCCGGAGATGATGGTGAACTTCGCCCGGTCGGTGAGGAAGAGGTAGTCGTCCTCGTCCAGGTATCCGATGTCCCCGGTCGTCGCCCAGGTGGGGTGGAGCGGGTTGCGGGACTCGGCCGTCTTCTCCGGGTCGTTGTGATACTCGAAGCTGTAGCCGGGACGTTCGAAGTAGATCAACCCGATCTGTCCGTGCGGCAACTCCGTTCCGTCCTCGGCACAGATGTGCGCGAGGCTGGCATGGCCGTGTCCGGTGCGGCCGACGGTGCCGGGCTTCCGGAGCCATTCCTGCGGCGAGACGATGGTGCTGCCCACGGATTCGGTGGACGAGTAGTACTCGTAGATCACCTCGCCCCACCAGTCGATCATCGCCTGCTTGACCTCGACGGGGCACGGCGCGGCGGAGTGGATGGCGGCGCGCATCGCGGACAGGTCGTAGCGGCCGCGGACCTGCTCGGGCAGCTTCAGGAGCCGGACGAAATGCGTGGGCACCCACTGACTGTGGGTCACGCGGTAGCGCTCGAGGTCGGCGAGGCAGGTCTCGGCGTCGAACCTGCCCGCGACGATCGCCGTGCCGCCGAGTGCCTGCGCCGCGGCGCCGAACCGCAGGGGCGCGGCATGGTAGATCGGGGCCGGGGCGTAGTACACGCAGTCGTCGTCGAAGCCGAAGCTCTGCAGCAGCCCGACCGCGTTGGAGGCCGCCTGCTCACCGACCTGCGCTCCGCTGAGCGCGGGCTTGATCCCCTTCGGCCGGCCGGTCGTGCCCGACGAGTAGAGCATGTCCGTCCCGCCGGGCTGGTCGACCGGCGCGGTGGTGCTCATCGCGGCGATCTCGGCCTCGTATCCGAGGTGGCCGGGAACGTCGCCGCCGAACGCCAGGCGGTGCCGCACCTTCGGCGTGTCGCCGGCCACGGCGACCGCGAGGTCCACGAGCGGCGCGGACACCACGAGAGCCGCGGCGTCACAATCGTCCACGATGTAGGCGACCTCGGGCGGGGCGAGATGCGTGTTCACGAACGTCACGTACATGCCGGAACGCACTGCAGCCCAGTACAGTTCGAAGACGGTCACGTCGTTGACCGACAGCACGGCGAGGTGGTCGCCCGCGCCGAGGCCGTGGGCGCGGAGCCAGTGCGCGAACTGCACCGAACGGTCCTCGAGCTCGCGGTAACTGATCTCGCGCCCCGTGGCCGCCTCGATCGCCGCCGGCTTGTCCGGGGTGATCGAGGCATAGCGTCCTGGATACATTCGTGCTCCTTCTGCCGGTCCCACCGGGACGTCTAGAGGCCGAGGTCCTTGGCGATGATCGTCTTCATGACTTCGCTGGTGCCGCCGTAGATCCGGCTGACGCGGGTGTCGGCGTAGAGGCGGGCGATCGGGTATTCGGTGATGTAGCCGTAGCCACCGTGCAACTGCAGGCACTTGTCGATCACGCGGCCGGCGACCTCGGTGCAGTACAGCTTGGCACGGGCGGCGTCCGCCACCGACAGCTCGCCCCGGTCGAGCAGCTCGAGGCAGTGGTCGGCGAAGACTCGCGCCGCCTGCACCTCGGCGGAGCATTCCGCGAGAACGAACTTGGTGTTCTGGAAGGAGGCCACCGGCTTGCCGAACACCTTGCGGTCCTTGGTGTATGCGACGGCATGCTCGATCGCGGCCGCGGCCTGGCCGACCTGGTTGAGCGCGATGCTCAGGCGTTCCTGGGGCAGGTTGTGGGCGAGGTAGCCGAAGGCCTTGCCCTCCTCGCCGAGGAGATTCTCCACCGGAACCCGCACATCCTGGTACGACAGCTCGGCGGTGTCCTGCTGGTGCAGCCCGATCTTGTCCAGCTTGCGACCGACGGAGAACCCCTCGGCATCGGTGGGCACGCAGAGGATCGACAGGCCGGCACGGCGGTCCTCCGGGTCGAACGGCGCCGTCCGGCAGACGGTGAGGACCAGGTCGGCGGTGACGCCGCCGGTGATGAACGTCTTCGCGCCGTTGACGACGTAGTGCGAGCCGTCGGCGGACAGCTTGGCGGTGGTGGCGATGTTGGCCAGGTCCGAGCCGGTGCCGGGCTCGGTCATCGCGATGGCGGTCATCATCCGGCCGGACGCGAAGTCCGGCAGCCAGCGCTTCCGCTGCTCGTCGCTGCCGTACTCGAGCAGGTACGGCAGGATCAGGCAGGAGTGCACGGTGTAGGAACCGAACGACACGCCGGC
Source organism: Rhodococcus sp. DMU1 (assembly GCF_012272955.1). Taxonomy (NCBI): domain Bacteria; kingdom Bacillati; phylum Actinomycetota; class Actinomycetes; order Mycobacteriales; family Nocardiaceae; genus Rhodococcus; species Rhodococcus sp. DMU1. Next base: position 5,177,696 of record NZ_CP050952.1, read on the forward strand.
CCGGGCCACCTCCTCGAACACGATGGCGTTGTACTTGAAGCTCGATTCGCCGCCGCCGCCGAACTCCTCGGGCACCTGGATACCGAGGACGCCGAGCTCACCGAGACGGTGGAAGAACTCGCGCGGCGGCCGGCCCAGCGCATCCCACTCCGCCTGATGCGGCAGAACCTCGCGGTCGATGAAATCCCGCAGCATGGAACGGAATTCGTCGTGTTCCTGAGTGAAGATCGTCCGCTCCACGGCCGTCTCTCCTTCGTTGTGTGCGGCGGCTCGGGGGCCGGGGCGGTCAGTTGCCGGTGAAGTTCCCGGTGCGGCGTTCGAGGAACGCCGAGAGTGCCTCACCGTGGTCGGCGGTGTGGTGCGAGAGGGCCTGGAACGCGGCGGAGAGCTCGAGGATGCTGTCGAGATCCTGGCGCTGCCCCTCGCGCATCAGCTTCTTGGTCATGCGCAGCGCGTGCGGCGGATTCACCGCGACGCGGGCGGCGAGTTCGTTCGCGGTGACCAGCAGCTGCTCGGGTTCGACGACGCGGGAGACCATGCCCCAGTCCAGCGCGGTCGCCGCGTCGACCCGGTCGCCGGTGAAGGCCATCTCCGCGGCCCGCGCCGCACCGATGGCGCGGGGCAGCAGCCACGCGCCGCCGTCGCCGGGGATGATGCCGAGCTTGACGAAGCTCTCGGCGAAGAATGCGGTGCTCGAAGCGATCCGCATGTCGCACATCATGGCCAGGTCGCAGCCGGCGCCGACCGCGGGTCCGTTGACGGCGGCGATGATCGGCACCTCGCAGTGGTAGATCGCCTTGGGCAGCCGCTGGATTCCGCGACGGTAGCCCTCACGCAGCTGATGCGGGGCACCACCGAACATCCCGGCGCGGTCGGCCATGTCCTTGACGTTGCCGCCGGCCGAGAACGCGCTGCCGGCGCCGGTGAGGATCACCACGCGGGTCTCGTAGTCCGCGTTCGCCTCCTCCACCAGCTGCACCAGCCGCTCGACGACGTCGTCGCCGGAGATCGGATTGCGCGCCTCGGGCAGGTTGATCGTCCACGTCGTGACGTGGCCTTCCCGGCGGGAGAGTACGACGTCCTCGGGTGCGCTCATGCGGAGGTCCTTTCGGCCGGCGATCGGCGGCAGGCAGCAGATTAGGTCGAACGATCGTTCAAATTACTGCCTTGCGGACCGGTTGTAAAGGCATGGACGGATCGACTGCCGTTGTTCGGTGACCGACGGTCACGCGAAGTCGAACATCGGCGGGAGGAGGCAGACGACCAGCGCCGCCCAGATGCCGAAGACGGGCAGGTAGCGGGTCTGCCAGCGTTCGAGGGAGCCGAACCCGCGGCGGCCACGGACGAACCCGAGGACGAGCCGGGCCGACCAGGCAAGATTGACCAGTAGGACCAGGTTCATCCCGAGAGCGGCCACCTTGTTGGGGGTGAAGCCGAACTCCGCGATCCGGGTGAGCATGGCTGTGAGCATGAGCAGGTCGACCGCGAGAGCGAGGACGACGAGGACGAGCTGGAGACGGTCGAACAGGTCGGGCGGCAGGTGAGGTTCGCGGGCGGAGATCGCATACAGCAGCAGCCCCAGGACGACGACGAGGATGAGGTCCATCAGGATCAACAGGTTTCGGTCGACGTCGACGACGCTACCGGTCGTCGCGAACGCCGCGAGCAGCACCAGCAACATGAGGATTGTGAGGGGTGTGAACACGCGGGTGAGGACGGGCGCGATGTTCTCCACCACGTTCTGCTTCGCCTCCACGAGCCAGGCGGCGACGACGACCGCGCCCGCCGCACCGAACGGCAGCACCCACTCCTCGACGACCCACTCGGCATCCGTGCCGAGCGCGTCGAACGCGCCGATCGTCAGGCCCACGAGGACGCCGCCGCCGAGGGCGAGCAGGGTGAGATAGACGACCCATTCGCCGGTGAATCGGACGAAGTCCATCCACCGCCGGTCGGACCGCCACTCGCCTCCGACGTAGGCGAGGCCGACGACGAACCACAAGGCGATCGGGGCATGGATCGCGGCGATCACCTCGGTCGATCCGTTCGGGACGAAGGGAAACGCGTTCGTCACGACCGCCACCAGGGCGAACGGCACCAGCAGCGCCGCGGCGCCGCGGGGCGTCACGCGGCGCTTCCAGGCGAAGTACCCGGCGAGGAACGGAAGCACGAGCAGGCTGACGTTGCGCACGACGACGCCCTCGTCCAGTGTCGCCAGTCCGGCCTTCAGGGCGACCGCCGCGCCGACGGCGAGCGCGAGCACGACGAACAGCTCACGTGTGGGCCGCGTGGCACCGTCGTCCGGTGCGGGCATCAGCACGAGTTGCTTCCACAGGCGTTCGGAATGCTCCCGCGCGAACTCGCGGGAGATGTCGTCCACGCTGCCCATGCGTTTGACCGCGACCAGGAAGGCCTCGTCGGCCCCCAGTCCGGCGGCGGACAGATCCGAGATCTGGTCACGCAGGTGGTCTTCCATCTCGTCGGCGTCGGCGGCGGATATCGCGCGACGACGCTCGACGTAGACGCGCCACTGACCGATCTGCGACTCCAGCGCGGCATCGGTGTCCATCACGACCATCCTCCGGCGGGGGTCGCGGGCACCTCGGCGCAGCGCCAGACCTGGTCCAGCGCGTCCGCCACGACGTCCCACTGACTGCGCCGTTCCGCGAGCACGCTCCGGCCTGCGTCGGTGATCGCGTAGTGCTTGCGCCGTCGCCCACTGTCGGAACTTCCCCACGACGCCGACACGTATCCGGACCGTTCCAGGCGATGCAGCAGCGGGTACAGCATTCCGTCGGTCCATTGGATCCGTCCACCGGACAGATCCTTGACTCGTTTGAGGATGGCGTACCCGTAGGAGTCGCCGTCGGCGAGGATTCCGAGCACAAGCGGGGTCGCCGAGGCCGCCACCAGGTCCTTGTCGAGGTACATAGAACTCCTATGCCTAGATCAGCTAGGTATCAACCTAGCAGATTCAGGCATGAGCCAACCGCACTTCTCGATGCGTCCGGTTCGTCCAAGGCCGGCACGCCGGCGGGGTTGATCGCGAGGGTCCGGGGCGTACGGACAGCGGTCAGGACTTCTTCGGCTCCGCCTCGACCTCGTCGTCGTCGGCGAAGACGAGCCGGCCGTCGTCCAGCGCGACGGCCCACCGGCGCACCGGCGCCCAGTCCCGCCCGAGCTGCTCGCCGGCCCGGGCGGCTTCGCTCGCATAGTCCTCGACCACCACTCCGGGCAGTCGGCTCTTGTCGTCGCCACGACGCACCACCACCCGCGAGCCGACGGTGAGCCCGCCCCTGCCTGCAACTCCCGAGTTGTCACTCATGACAAATGATCATTGCATCGATCGCTCTTCCGGACACCCCTACCACGGCAGGACCGCCTCCGTGTCGGCACCTGCGCGTCACCGGCGGCGCCCATCTCACTCGACCACCGGGAAGAGGGACTCGCCGTCCTCGGGGCTGCCGCCGATCTGACCTCGATCGACCCGCGAGTCCTCGACGATGACACCCTCGACCAGCTCTGCGTGCTTACGTCCGCCGTCGTAGACGGCTGTGTCGCCTCCGCCGTCGTAGACGGCTGTGTCGCCTCCGCCGTCGTAGACCTCGTCGACGATGTCCTCGGTCAGCTCGTCGTCCGGCATGGCCGCAACCGGCCGCTCGAGCGGCTCCGGGGGCGCCACGTCGGGTTCCTCCTCGGCGAGGCGCTGGTCCAGCGACTCGCCTTCTTGCTCCTCCCGCTGCGTGGTGCCGAACCGGTCGGCCCCGCTCCAGCCCTCCGGCGGGTCCACGACCTCGTCGCCGTCGTCGTTGCGGACTTCGTCGGAATCGAGGCCCTCGCTCGGGCTGAGCGTGTCGCCGGGACCGTCTTCGATACTCATGGCTGCGAGGTACCCGAGCCGTGGGACCGCGAAACGCGGACGGGTTTGTCTGCCCCGGATACCGTCTATGCCCGGGGCACGACCACGGCGAGGGAGCCTTCCCATGGGCGAGAACGACCTCTTCCAGCACATCGAGGGGCTGGTGAGCGAGAAAAGGTCGACTCCCGTCGCCGGTGACGGACACCGCGAAGGACGAGGTGGGGAGTAGACATGGGCGAGAGCTCGGGAACCGGGGACGCGGAGACGCTGACCGTGAAGCTGGAGGACGCGGGCGGCACGTCGTGGTGGGCCTCCCTGCTCGCGACGCTGAGTTCGCAGTACGGCAACGCGTACAAGCGGTTCGTCGGCCGGGTGGACGGGGAACGCCGCTATGTCGGTCCCACCTTCCCGGTCCCCCGGACGTGGGGGGACATCCCGCCGCAGGAGGCGTGGGCGCCGGAGATGAACCGAAGCCTCGCCGAGGTGCTCCGGCACATCGAGGACGATCACTGGGTGCAGACCGGTAACGGGCAGCAACCGTGGGAGTTCCGGTTCACCCGGCCTCAGTGACCGGATTGCGAGGAGGATTCCGTGCGGGTACGATTGTCGAAAACTGTTGCTGCAGTGGCTGTCTCGGTAGGATTGGTCGCGTCGTGCGGCGACGGCGACACCACGCCGGGCGCGCAATCGACCACGAGCGCGTCCGTTCCCGCGTCGGCACCGGCACCGGCGACGACGGCCGAGAGCGCCCCCGCGTCCTCCTCGCCGGAGACGTCGCCGGCCGCGACGAGCGAGGACGCGACGCCACCGGCCGGGTCGTCCTTTCCCGGAGAAGACCTCACCCCGGAGGAGGCCGAAGCGCTTCAGCGCGCGGTCGACGAGGGTAGCCAGCCGTGGCGGCTGGATCCGTCCCTCGTCGCGCAGGCGTTCGTGGCGGACCGATTCGGATGGAGCGACACCGACGCACGCGCGGCCGACCCGCACACCGTCGAGGTGACCAACCGGGTGGACGGCAGCATCGTGGTGCTCCAGCTGCGCCGGCCCGTCCGGGAGAGCGCCGACGGAATCTGGGTCGTCACGGACGGCGTCCGGATCGGCTGAACCACCAGCGGAAGTGCAGCCGGCACCCGCTCGCCGGAATCATGCCTCCGCCGCGGCCCGCCGGACCAGGTCGACGATCGCCTCGGGGACATCCGACTGCGGCGCATGCCCGGCCCACGACAGCGGCACGAACCGCGCCCCGGGAACCAGCGGGACGTACCGCACCGTCTGCGCAGAGGCGACGACGTCGAGTACGCCCTGCGCGAGGGTGACGGGGCACATGATCCGGTCGAGACCCGTCGGCACGTCCGTCGGCACGGCGTTCCACAGCATCGACCGGTACCCCTCGGATTCCGCGAATCCTCCCTTCACGGAATGTGATTCGGATCGCGAGGCGCGCCACGGCAGGGCCGCCCGAGCCCCGGTGGCCCCGCGCCGCTCACACCGGCTCGAGCAGTTCCGGGCGGTTGTTGCGAGGGTTGTTGACCGCGGTGCCGACCTCGTAGGGCTCCAGGTGGGGTTCGGGGACGGAGGCGATCAGCGCGTCGACGTCGTCGCGGTCGGTGAGGGCCGGATCGAGCCACACGTCGTGGAAGGACGGCGGCAGCACCAGCGGGCACCGCTCGTGGATCTGCCCGGCGGCGTCGGTGGCCTCCGTCGTCAGCACCGTGACGGTCCACAGCCACTTGTCGGGATGGTCGTCCGGCAGGCTCGGATCCGGCCACAGCTCGTACAGGCCGGCCATTCCGAGCACGCCGTCGCCGTGCAGGAAGTACGGCACCTTGGTGCCGTCCTCGCGTTTCTGCCACTCGAAGTACCCGTCGGCCGGCAGGATGCACCGTCGCCGGGCGGCCGCGGCCTTGAACGACGGTTTCTCGGTGATCGTCTCGCAGCGGGCATTGATCAGCCGGTTGCCGATCTTCGGGTCCTTGGCCCACGACGGCACCAGCCCCCACCGGGCGGACCGGAGCTGACGCACCGCCTCCCCGCCCGGATCGTCCTTCGGGGCGCGCTCGAGCACCACCCGCACCGTCTGCGTCGGCGCGACGTTGTACGACGGGGGCAGCGGCTCGCCCACCGTCTCCACCACGTCGAACAGGGAGCGCAGTTCCTGATCGGTGACCGTGCTCGCATACCGACCGCACATGCCGCCCACCTTCTGTCGTCGTGCCTCGACCGGTCGATTCCCATGGTGCCGCACCGCACCGACATGCGCCGGGCCGCATGTGACGCCGGTCATCGGCGCGGGTCGTCCGGCCGGGACGCACGGCCGGGCGCGCTAGCCTGGTGCCGGGACCGATCGTGCGAACCCGGCGACGACGTCGCGGGCAGCCGCGGTCTCCCCCGACGTGCCGGTACCTTGCGGGTCCGGCACGCAGTCTGTCCCCCATCGGATTGGAGTACATCGTGGTCGACCTCGCCTATGTCATCGCCGGGTCCGAAGCCACCGGCGGCGCAGGGTTGCAGGTGGATCTGAAGACATTCCAGGAGCTGGGCGTCTACGGCGTCGGCACCACCACCTGCATCGTCTCGTTCGACCCGCGGAACGACTGGTCGCACCGCTTCGTCCCGATCGCGCCCGAGGTCATCGCGGACCAGATCGAGGCCGCCACCGCGGCCCACGACCTCGACGTCGTCAAGATCGGCATGCTCGGCACCCCCTCGACCATCGAGGTGGTCGCCGAGGGCCTGCGTCGCCGGTCGTGGCGGCACGTCGTCCTGGACCCGGTGCTGATCTGCAAGGGTCAGGAGCCCGGCGCCGCGCTCGACACCGACAACGCACTGCGCGAGGCCGTGCTGCCCCTGGCCACGGTGGTCACCCCCAACCTGTTCGAGGCCCGCACCCTGGCGGGGATGGACCGCATCGACACCGTCGACGACCTCGTCGAGGCCGCCCGCCGCATCCACGCCCTCGGCCCGCGGTACGTCCTGGCCAAGGGCGGCGTGGAGCTGGCCGGCGACGACGCCGTCGACGTGCTCTTCGACGGTGTGGAGGTCACCGTGTTCTCCGCGCCGAAGGTCGGCCGGGAACGGGTCTCCGGCGCCGGCTGCACGCTCGCCGCGGCCGTGACCGCCGAACTCGCCAAGGGCGCCGACGTGCCCGCCGCCGTCGCGCTGGCGAAGGACTTCGTCACCGCCGGCATCGAGGGCCGGGTCGGGGCGCACACGCCGTTCGACACGGTGTGGCAGGGCGCGTACGCGGCGTCGCGCACGGCATAGGACCACCCCCGTCCGTCGGCGATCCGGATTCGACTATCGGAGTGCATGTTTCGGACATCGACAACCGCCGGGACGGTTGTCGATGTCCGGAACCGGCACGTGTGGCTCGGTATCGCGATGCGCGGGCACGTCCGACGCCTATCGTGGACGGGCATCCGTCCGCTCGGCCGAGAGGATTCCCATGACCGCGATCCGGACCGCGCTCGTCACCGGCGGCACCGGCGGGCTCGGTGCCGCCGTCACGACGCATCTGCTCGAGACCGGCTGGCGGGTCGTGGTCCCCTGGGTGGCTCGTACCGAACTCGGCCGGCTCGCGGACCATCCGAGTCTGCATCTCGTGGAGGCGGACCTGTCCGACGAGACGCAGCTGCGGCAGGCCGTCTCGCTCGCGGCGGCCGAGGAATCCGCGCCCCTGTTCGGTGTGGTGAATCTGGTGGGCGGGTTCACCTCGGGGCCGCGGGTGCACGAGACTCCGATCGAGGTCCTCGACGCCCAGCTGGATCTCAACGTGCGCACCGCCTACGCCGTGACCCGCGCGGCGCTGCCGCACCTGCTCGCGGGCAGCGGTGGGTCGGTGGTCTGCATGTCGACCGCGGCGACGAAGCGGCCGTTCGCCGGGGGCGCCGCCTACGTCGCGTCGAAGGCCGCCGTGACCGCACTGGTCGAGACCCTGGCCGTCGAGTACGCCACCGACGGCGTCCGGGTCAACGCGCTGCTGCCCGTCGTCATCGACACGCCCGCGAACCGGGCGGCGATGCCCGACGCGAACCGGCGCTCGTGGTCGCAGCCCGCCGAGATCGCGCGCGTGATCCGGTTCCTGCTCTCCGACGACGGCGCCGCCGTCACCGGGGCTTCGATACCCGTCACGCATGTGGGCTGACGCGCCCGGCGCACTCCGCACCCGTCGGGCCGCCCCGGCTCGAACCGAGCGAATGGACCATGCTGTCGACGTGAGGAGCTGAACGATACATTCGCTCGCCCCCGCGCCCCGCGCCCCGCGCGCCCGCGCTACGCGGGTAGCTCGAGCCCCTGCTCGCCGGCGCGGCGCGCCACCTCCTCCGGGAAGACGTTGCGCAGCAGGTACAGGTCCTGGCCGATGACCCAGCCGGGGGCGAGGGCGGTGGCGTAGCGCTCGAAGTAGCCGAGCTGCTTGCCGAACAGCACCAGTTCCTCCGGGCTGGCGATCCCCCATTGCTTGCCGAGCCGGATCAGCGCGACGATGAGTTCGCTGAGCCGGAGCTGTCCGAGGTCGCGGCCGAGGAGCGGAGCGAGGGCCTGCGCCACCTGCCGGCCGATCTCGGCGTCGTCGGCATCGAGTCCGCTGGTGTAGCCGAGTGCGCGGATGCCTTGCGCCACGCGGGCGAAGTCCCCGTCGATGGCGGTCGCGCGGAACAGGTCGCGCAGGATGGCGCGCCAGTGCTCGGGCAGCTCGCCGACGATTCCGAAGTCCAGGAAGGCGAGGCGGCCGTCGTCGAGCAGCCACAGGTTCCCGGCGTGCACGTCGCCGTGGAACGGCCCGTGCAGGACGACCGATTCGATCCATACCTTCACCCCGCGGCGGATGAGCAGGCGGGTGTCGATGCCGGCGTCGGCGGGCACGCGGTCCATGGGCACACCGCGAAGGCGTTCCATGCAGATCACGCGCGGCCCGCAGTAGTCCCAGTACACCTGCGGCGTGGTGACGGCCGTGTTGTCCCCGAACGCGCCGATGCACTCCCGGAACCGGCTCTGCCGGTCCGCCTCGACCGCACTGTTGAGTTCGGTCATCGTGGACGAGTGCAGGTCGCGGATGATGGCGGTGGCGTTCGCGATGCGGAAGAACTCGAAGGCCTGCAGCAGGCGCGCGCCGAGGTAGGCCGCACGCAGGTCGATGAGCATGCGGTGGGCGATGCCGGGCCGCTGCACCTTCACGACCGCCTCCCGCCCGTCGTGCAGCACGCACGCGTGCACCTGGCCGACGGACGCGGCGGCCAGCGGCAGGTCGTCGAACCGGGCGAACAGTTCGCCGACGGGATGCCCGAGGTCTTCCTCGATCACGGCGCGGGCCTGGTCCGCGGAGACGGGCGCGACGTCGTCCAGGCAGCGCAGGCACGCGTCGGCCAGCGGCTTGGGGAACACACCGGACGACGACGCCATGAGCTGGCCGAGCTTGACGAACGTGGGGCCGAGGATCTCGAATGCGTCGACGGTGCCCTCGGCGGCGGCGTCGGCCGGGCCGCGCCCGTCGGGTCGCAGCGGCCAGGCCAGCAGCTTCAGCAGCACGCTGACGACGAGCACCACGGCGACGACGACCGTGCGGCCGGCTTCGCGCAGACCGAAACGCTCGAGCGGGGGCATGTCGACGTGCAGGGCCGACGCGGGCGGTCCCCCGGCGTACGGGCCTGTCGGTCGTGGCGCGATGTCGGGCACGCGTCCCCCTCGTCCTTGCTGCCTGCCGGCGGGGCTGTCGGCCGGGGGCAGTTACTGGACGGTACCCGGAGTGCACAGATAGTTCGAGACCCTGTTTCCTGTCGGCCCCCAGGGCTACGCTCACGCTCGTAACTGCACTTCGGACCGACGGGCAGGCGGGGGCACACCATGACGGAGCAGGTTCTCGATTCGCAGGACGACTTTCTGACGCTCGCCGGTCCGTACCGGCGTGAGCTGCTGGCGCACTGTTACCGGATGAGTGGCTCGATCCACGACGCAGAGGACCTCGTGCAGGAGACGTACCTGCGCGCCTGGCGCGGCTACGCCAACTTCGGCGGCCGCTCGTCGCTGCGGACGTGGCTGCACCGCATCGCGACCAACGTGTGCCTGACCGCGCTGGAGGGCCGGTCGCGCCGGCCGCTGCCGACGGGGCTGGGGGCGCCGAGTTCGGATCCGGTCGACGACCTCGTCGAGCGCGGGGAAGTGCCGTGGCTCGAGCCGATTCCCGGCGGATCCCTCGGCGACGACGGTCGGCCGGACGACCCGACGGACCCGGCCGCGATCGTGACCTCGCGCGAGTCCATCCGTCTGGCGTTCGTGGCGGCGCTGCAGCATCTGTCGGCGCGGCAGCGGGCAGTGTTGCTGCTGAGGGACGTGCTGCAGTGGCGGGCGACGGAGGTGGCCACCGCGCTGGACACCTCGACGGCCGCCGTGAACAGCCTGCTCCAGCGGGCCCGCGCGCAGCTGCAGCAGGCGCAGGTGACGAAGGAGAATCTGGTCGAGCCGGAGAGCCCGGAGGCGCAGGCGCTGGTGCGGCGCTGGGTCGAGGGGTTCGAGAAGTACGACATCGATTCGATCGTCGAGATGCTCACCCAGGAGGCGGTCTGGGAGATGCCGCCGTTCGAGGGCTGGTACCGCGGTGCCGAGGCGATCGGGACCCTCATCCGGACGCATTGCCCGGCGAGCGGGCCGGGAGACCAGGTTCTGCTGCCGACGGTGGCGAACGGGCAGCCCGCCCTCGGCCTCTACATGAGAGGCGAGGACGGGCAGCACCATCCGTTTCAGCTGCAGGTGCTCGATGTCGTGGGCGACCGGGTAGTGCATGTGACGGTGTTCTTCGACACCGAGCTGTTCGCCCTGTTCGGGCTGCCCGAGCACCCCTGACGCCGGCCGCTACGTCTGCACGGACGTCTCGGCCTGGGGTCCCATCGCGGCGGCCGCGGCCTCGACGTCCATCCACATGACCTCCCAGACGTGCCCGTCGAGGTCGCGGAAGGCCCGGCCGTACATGAAGTCGGTCTTCATCTCCTCCGACCCGGCGGTGATCCAGTCGCTGCCACCGGCGGCGAGCGCGGCGTCGACGAGCCGGTCGACCTCGTCGCGGCTCTCGGCGGACACGCTCATGAGCACCTCACGGGCCGTGGCGGTGTCGCAGATGTCGCCGGTGATGAAATCGCGGAAGCGCGGCTCCTCGAGGAGCATCACGTAGGTCTGTTCGTTGATCTCGAGGCAGGCGGTGTTGGCGTCGCAGAACATCTCGTTGAAGGTGAAGCCGAGAGCGTCGAAGAACGTGCGGGTGGCGGCGACATCCTTGACGGCCAGGTTGGCGAAGAGCATGCGGGACATCTTCAACTCCTTGCGTGTGGGCGGGCGGACGGTACCTCGTGTGAGGGTGTCGAGCAGGTAGACCACCCGGCAGCGGGAAATTCATCGCCCGCCCGGGATCGCCGAAATCCCGGCGCAGAGCCGTGCGAGGAACTATGCTCTGCGGCCGGCGCTCAGCGCACCGAAGCGATGGACCATACCCCAGCGGGTATGTATCCTGGCTTCATCCGGCCGACGGAGACGATCGGCCGTCACAGACACCGCGTCCCACCTCCCTCCCCCCGTAGGCGGGACGTGGCGCCGGGCGTCACGCGCCCGGCGCGGACCCCCTGCCCTCCCCTCCCCTCGGGCAGGGGGTTTGCCGTTTCCGGACCGGCCGGCTCGCGCCCGTCGCACGGCAGGAACAAATCCCCCGGCCGGTCGGTTAGAGTAGTTGAACAGTCAACTACATGCCGAAGGAGCCCGCCATGCCCGCGGTGACCGTAGACAACATCCTCACCCTGCCCCGCATCCCGTCCCCCGCGCCCGACGCCCCCGCCCGTCCCGTCCTCGGCGTCCGTACCGCCCCCGTCGGATACGAGGGTGAGGGTTTCCCCGTGCGCCGGGCATTCGCAGGCATCGACCAGCGCTTCCTCGATCCGTTCATCCACATGGACCAGATGGGCGAGGTGCAGTACGCACCCGGTGAACCCAAGGGCACCCCGTGGCACCCGCACCGCGGCTTCGAGACCGTCACCTACATGATCGACGGGATCCTGGAGCACAAGGACTCCAACGGCGGCGGCGGCACCATCGGCGGCGGCGACACCCAGTGGATGACGGCGGGGTCGGGCATCCTGCACATCGAGGCCCCGCCGGAACATGTCGTGGCCAGCGGCGGCCTGTTCCACGGCGTGCAGTTGTGGGTGAACCTGCCCCGGGACAACAAGATGGCGCAGCCCCGATACCAGGACATCTCCGGCAGCCAGGTGGCCCTGGCCTCCTCCCCCGACGGCGGCGCCCTCGTCCGCGTCGTCGCCGGCGAGATCGGCGGGGTGCGCGGCCCCGGCGTCACCCACACCCCGATCGCCCTCGCCCACCTGACCGTCGCGCCCGGCGCCTCGGTGACCCTGCCGTGGCGCCGGGAGTACAACGCGCTCGGTTACGTGCTCGCCGGGGACGGCACCGTCGGCGCGGAGCGCGCACCGATCCGGGCGGGACAGACCGCCGTGTTCGGACCCAACGGCGACAGCGTCACGTTCACCGCCGCCGCCACCCAGGACTCGCGCACCGCGTCGCTCGAGGTATTCCTGCTCGGCGGGCGGCCGATCCGCGAGCCCGTGGCGATGTACGGGCCGTTCGTGATGAACACCAAGGCCGAGATCATCCAGGCGTTCGAGGACTTCCAGGCCGGCCGGCTCGGGACCGTCCCGGCCGAACACGAGCAGTTGCCGTAACGCGCGCCGGGACCGGGGCGCGCATCCGAAAGCTGCGCGGCCCGGCCCGTCCGCGCCCCGTTCCGCTCCGTACCCTGAACCGCGATACCTTTCGAGGAGACACCATGACCGACGCCCCGACCATCGACATCCGGCGCGCCGAGGACCGGCTGACGACGAAGATCTCCTGGCTCGATTCGAAGCACTCGTTCTCCTTCGGGCACCACTACGACCCGGACAACACCCACCACGGGCTGCTGCTGGTCAGCAACGACGACACCGTCCTGCCGGGCCAGGGCTTCGACACGCATCCGCACCGCGACATGGAGATCGTGACCTGGGTGCTGCGCGGCAGCCTCGTGCACCAGGACTCGATCGGGCACTCCGGCGTCATCTACCCCGGCCTGGCGCAACGGATGAGCGCCGGGACGGGCATCCTGCACTCGGAGAAGAACGACTCCTGGCGACTGCCCGGCGTCACGGGGCTGCACGCCGGGGAGCACGCCGAACCGGTGCGCTTCATCCAGATGTGGGTGGTCCCGGACGAGTCGGGCATCACCCCCGGCTACGAACAGCTCGAGATCGACGACGAGCTGATGCGCGGCGGACTGGTGCCCGTCGCGACCGGGATCCCCGAGCACCGCGACCACGCCGCCATCCGCATCCACAACAGGTACGCCGGGCTGTCGGTCGCCCGGCTGCAGCCGGGCCGGACGGTCGCCCTACCCGATGCGCCGTACCTGCACGTGTTCGTCGCCCAGGGCACGGCCGAGCTCGAGGGCGCCGGCACCCTGCGGGAGGGTGACGCCGTGCGACTGACCGGGTCCGGCGGACAGCGGATCCACACCGACACGGCCGCGGAGATCCTCGTGTGGGAGATGCACGCGCATCTCGGCTGACCGGGGTGGGCGGGACGCCCCGGTCCCGGCCTCGGTACGGTGACCGAGCGAACCCTCGCTCCGTCCCTCCCGATCCCAGGATGCCTCCCGTGACCGTCACCGCCCCCGAAACCGATCGCCTCAACGCCTTCATGGGTATCGACACCGTGACCGGGGAGCCCCGAACGGTGGCGTTCCGCCAACCGCTCGGCAACCGGTTTCTCGACCACCGCGGCCGCACCACCGTCGGGTCCGTCGGTGTGCTCACCGACGTCGTGCTCGGCGCCGCCCCGCACCTCGTGTGGCGGGGCCAGGGCCGCGACACCCGGTCCGTACTCACCCAACTCAGTGCGTCGACCGCGAATCCGATTTCCGCCCAGGGGAATCTGCACGGTACCGGCCGCGCCGTCCACGTGGACGAGGACACGGCACTGAGCACCGCGCAGATCCGCGACGACGCAGGCGATCTGGTGATCCAGCTGACGGGGCGGTCCATGGTCGTGAATCGTCCCGCCGTGTTCGACGCAGACTCGTTCGCGGACGCGTCCGGTCTGTCCCGGCCCACCCCCGAACCCTGGACGGATCCGGCGGAGCTCACCGACCGCCCCGGGCTCGACGTAGTCTCCGGCATCGCCGCCGGCACGGTGGCCCGCGGACCGCTCGCGGGACTACTCGGCCTCCGCCTGCAGACCGTCGAGAAGGGCCACGTCACCGCGGTGGTGCCGCCGGTGGAGTGGATGGCCAATCCCATGGGGGCGGTGCAGGGCGGGGTGCTGGTCTCCGTCGCCGACGCCGTCGCCGAACTGGCGGCCCAGACCCTCACCGCCGCCGGCCGGCAGTACCGGCTGCTGAACCTGACCCTCGACTACCTGCGCTCACCCGAGGCGCCGGGGCCCGACATGCTCGTCGAGGCGAAGGTCACCCGTGCGGGCCGGCGACTCGCCTCGATCGACACGCACCTCACCGCACCGGACGGCGCGGTCCTGGTGCGGGCCCACGCGAGCGTGCACATGGGTTCGCTCTGAAGGTGTCGGCTTCCGACCGCGCTCGATCAACTCGCCGAGCGGCGGGCGGAGACGACCCTCGTCCGGCCCCCGGGCTCGGACCGTCGCATCAGGGGCGGGCGCAGGTCGTACCGGTCAGTGGTCGTCGTAGTGCCCGTCGTGCGCGGCGTGCCGGTGCCCGTCGTGGATGTAGTCCAGGTGATCCCCGTGCGGGACGGCCACGTGCCCGCAGCCTTCACCGTGGACGTGGTCGTGTCCTTCGTGGGCCACATGCTCGGCGGGTTCACACTCGTCGACGTGTCCGTCGTGGACTCGGTGCAGATGCCCGTCGTGCACATAGTCGACGTGGTCGCCGTGTGGCACGGCCACGTGCCCGCAGCCCTCGCCGTGGGCGTGTTCGTGGCCTGCATGTTCTCGGTGGGTGGTCATCGCCGCGCTCCTCGGACAGACGAAACCGTTTCGCGCTTCCCAGTCTCCCACCGTCATCCGTGGTTCGGAACAGAGCCGCCGGTGATCCTGCTGTTCGTGGTCGAGGCGGTCACCGGGCGCCGCGTGCACCACTGACAGGTCCCGGGTCGGCACGGGGTGCGGGCTCCTCGGCAGGCCGTCAGGTAGCCCGCCGTCAGGCCGCCTGCCGGGCGACGACGACACCCGCGGCGCCGAGGCGCGGGAACCGCATGTCCGAGATGGGGGTGACGCTCCCGAGGCGGTTGGTGACGAAGGCGATCGACAGGCCGGTTTCCGGATCGGCGAACGCGCCGGAGCCGCCGAAGCCGAAGTGGCCGATCGACTGCAGCGGCTGCTCGCGCAGGGCGACCCAGCCCGGGTGGTAGCCCAGCCGCCAGTTCGGGCGGATACCGAGCACGTAGTCGCGGCGACGGGTCTGCACCTCCAGGACCTGTTCGAGGGTCTCCTCCTTCAGCAGCCGCGCCCCGCCGAGTTCGCCGGCGTTCGCGAGGGCCCCGTACATCCGGGCCAGCGCGCGAGCGGTGAACACCCCGTTCCACCCCGGCATCACCGCGTCGTGCGCCGCGGGGCTGCGGGCCAGCTCGTCGAAGCCTTCGGCCATGCCCGCTTCGGCGACGCCACGCAACCCGGGCAGCCGCGACAGCACGGTGCCGGTGACCGCCCACGGCGCGGGGGTCGGATTCAGCCGGGGAAACACCCGGGCGATGCGGTGCCGCTCTTCCTGCGGCACGTGGAACCAGAACTCGCGCAGACCGAGTGGGCCGGCGATCTCCTGCTCGATCAGCTCGGTGAAGGACAGGCCGGTCACCCGGATGGCGATCTCGGCGACGAGGTTGCCGTAGGTGACGGCGTGATAGCCGGGGCCGGCGAGCCGGCGCGGGTCCGGCGCGGCTGCCGCGAGGGCGGCCGCCACCGCGTCGGAGTCGAGCAGCCCGAAGCGTCCCGGCACGAGGCCGCGCGCGCGGTGCAGGCCGGCGCGGTGCGACATCAGTTCCCGGACGGTGATGGATTCCTTCCCGGCGGCCCCGAATTCGGGCCAGTACGCCGCGACCGGTTCGTCGTAGTCGACCAGCCCGCGCTCGGCGAGCCGGTGCAGCACGGTGCTCGCGACGCCCTTGCCGGTGGAGAACGACAGCGCCACCGTGTCGTGGGTCCAGCGCTTGTCCCGGGACGCCCAGCCCGCCCAGATGTCGAGCACCGGTTCGCCGTGCAGGTACGCGGCCAGCGCCCCGCCGCCCTGCCGGGTGTCGCGGAACATCTTGAAGAACCGGTCGGCAACCGGCAGGAAGCGAGGGTCGACGATCATCTCCGTCCGGGGGTGCTCGCCGTCCACCCGCCTGGTCGCTCCGGTGTCGGAACTCATGGCGCCACTCCTACCGCGGCCTCCAGTTGTGACAGAGACCGCTCTGTCAGAGGTATCAACGCTTCGATGTCCGGTATTACTTCCCAACCGGCCACATATCCGAAGCCGACTCGGTCGGCATACGAGCACACCGTGACGTTGAGAGCCATCCCGTCGTACACGATCGACACGGGGTAGATCTCCTCGAGGTGGGCGCCGTTCCAGTACAGCTCGGTGCGCGGGCCGGGCACGTTGGAGATCGGGAGGTTGTAGCCGGGCCGCACCCTCGGGTCGAACGGGAGCATCGGGACCAGAATGGTCGGCAGGATGCTCGGAGCTGCCACCAGCAGCGACGGCACCGGCCCCAGCGATGCGACGCGCTCCTTGGCCACCTGCATCGACCGGTGGATCAGGCCCAGCCGGTCGGCCGGATCGGCGAGGTCGGTGCCCAGGGTGCACACCGCGGTTCCGAACGCATTGCCCGCCGTCCCGCCGTCCTGCCGCCCGCGTACCGAGACCGGGCAGATCGCCACCAGGGAGTCACCGGGCAGTTCGTCGTGCTCGGCGAACCACGAGCGCAACGCCCCGGCCACAACGGCCGTGACGACGTCGTTGCCGGTCACCCCCGCCGCGTGCTGGATCGCGCGCAGCCGCGCCTTCGGCCAGCCGGCGGCCGCGAAGCTGCGGCCGGCTCCGAGAGGGCCGTTGAGCCGGGTGCGGGGCGCCGCGAACGGCAGCACGGTGGTGTCGGTGGTCAGGCCCTGCACCGTGGAGCGGACCTGCCCTTCGACGGTCCGACGGACCAGGCCCATCCCGGAGGCGACCGTCCCGACGGCCGAGCGGGCCAGGGCGAGCGGGGTGGGAAGCCCACCGTGCGCGGACCCGGGCCGGTCCCGCCCGCCGGTGGCGAAGAACGGGGACATCGATCGACGATCGGGGTCCGGCGACATCGACTCCTCGATCATCCGCAGGCCCGCGATCCCGTCGAGGACCGCATGGTGGACCTTGATGTAGAGCGCGTACCGGCCGTCGGGAAGGCCGTCGACGAGGTGTGCCTCCCACATCGGGCGGGAGCGGTCGAGGGGCTCGGCATGCAACGCGCCCACCAGCTGCCACAACTCCTCCCGTCCGGCGCCCGGCGGCAGCGACGCCCGCCGCACGTGGTAGCTCAGGTCGATGTCGTCCACGTCGCGCCAGGCCCACCACCCGCCGGTGTCCACTCCCCGGTGCGCCCGGCGCCGCAGCACCGGATCCACCTCGCCGCCCCGGCCGAGGGCGTCCCGGTACGCGTCGTCGACGAACCGCGGGCCGGCATCCTCGGGCGGGTCGAGGATCAGCACCACCGCGACGTGCATGGGGTTGGCCAGCAGCTCCGCCGTCATGAGAACGGCGTCGATCGGGTCCATCAGACCCACATGCTCACCCCGCTTCCACGTGTCTGTGAGGCTTCGGTCACGGTAACTCGAGCGGGACGCGTCGCGGGCCGGGACGGCCGGTCGCACACGCGCAGGCCCGTGCCGGGTGCGGAGAATGGGTGTAAGGATGGACGACATGACCATCGTGGAGCATTCCCGGGCTCGGCACTCGGGCATCGACCTGACCCACCTCGACGAGAGCACCCGAGCGCAGGACGATCTGTTCGAGCACGTCAACGGGCGCTGGCTCGCCGAACACGAGATCCCCGCCGACCGGGCCCTCGACGGCGCGTTCCGCACGCTGTTCGACAAGGCCGAGGTCGACGTCCGCACCCTCATCGAGGAGGCGGCCGCGTCCTCGGCCGAGCGGGGCACCGACGCACAGCGCATCGGCGACCTGTACGCGAGCTTCCTGAACACCGAGGCCGTGGAGGCGGCGGGGCTGAGCCCGATCGCCGGCGAGCTGGCCGCCGTGGCGGACGCCGCGGACCGGGCCGAGCTCGCGGCCGTGCTCGGGCGGCTGCAACGCGTCGGGGTCGGCGGCGCCGTCGCGCACTACGTCGACACCGACGCGAAGAACTCGTCGCGCTATCTGATGCACACGACGCAGTCCGGCCTCGGCCTGCCCGACGAGTCGTACTACCGCGAGGACGGCCACGCCGAGATCCGGGCGCAGTACGTCGCGCACATCGGGCGCATGTTCGAGCTGGCGGGCATCGGGCACGACCCGCAGCGGGTCCTCGACCTCGAAACCCGGCTGGCGGCCGGGCACTGGGACGTGGTCAAGCGGCGCGACGCCGACCTGTCCTACAACCTGGTGACATTCGAGGCACTGACCTCCGATCGGCCCGGCTTCGACTGGCGCGGCTGGATCGACGCGCTCGGCGCCACCGAGGAGCAGTGGGCCGAGATCGTGGTCCGCCAGCCGGACTTCCTCGACACGTTCGCGCGGCTGTGGGCCGACGCGCCCCTCGAGGACTGGAAGGCTTGGGCCACCTGGCGGGTCCTGCACGCCCGCGCGCCGTACCTCACCGAGGCGCTCGTCGCCGAGAACTTCGCGTTCTACGGCCGCACCCTGACCGGCGCGCAGGAGATCCGCGACCGGTGGAAGCGCGGCGTGGCGCTCGTACAGGACCTGCTCGGCGAGGCCGTCGGCAAGCTGTATGTGGAACGGCACTTCCCGGCCGAGGCCAAGGCCCGCATGCAGCACCTCGTCGCCAACCTGCAGGAGGCGTACCGGCGCAGCATCGCCGATCTGGAGTGGATGAGCCCGCAGACCCGCGAGGCGGCGCTGCGCAAGCTGGAGAAGTTCACCCCCAAGATCGGCTACCCGGACAAGTGGCGGGACTACTCGGCCGTGACGATCGACGCGGGCGATCTGGTCGGCAACTACCGCAGCGGCTACGCCGCCGAGTACGACCGCGACCTGGCCAAGCTCGGTGGGCCGGTGGACCGCGACGAGTGGTTCATGACGCCGCAGACCGTCAACGCCTACTACAACCCGGGTATGAACGAGATCGTGTTCCCTGCCGCGATCCTGCAACCGCCGTTCTTCGACCTGCACGCCGACGACGCCGCCAACTACGGCGGGATCGGCGCCGTCATCGGCCACGAGATCGGGCACGGCTTCGACGATCAGGGCGCCAAGTACGACGGCGACGGCAATCTCGAGAACTGGTGGACCGACGACGATCGCACCGAGTTCGGCAAGCGCACCGCGGCGCTGATCGCGCAGTACGACGAGTTCGAGCCGAAGGCGCTCGCCGGCCATCGCGTCAACGGCAGCTTCACCATCGGCGAGAACATCGGCGACCTCGGCGGGCTGTCCATCGCGCTGAAGGCGTACGAGATCGCACTCGACGGCGCCGAGGCGCCCGTGATCGACGGCCTCACGGGCCTGCAGCGGGTGTTCTTCGGCTGGGCGCAGGTGTGGCGGACCAAGGTCCGCGACGAGGAGGCGCTGCGCCGGCTAGCCGTGGACCCGCACTCGCCGCCGGAGTTCCGCTGCAACGGGGTGGTACGCAACATCGACGCCTTCTACGAGGCGTTCGACGTGCGTCCCGGCGATGCGCTGTATCTCGCGCAGGAGGAGCGCGTGCGGATCTGGTGAGCCGGACGCCGGTGCGCCGCGCCCCCCGACGGGGCGGCGTACCGGCGCCCGACTAGGAGCGCGAGGCCTGAGGTACCGAGATCCCGCGCGAGCCGAACCAGGCCATCGGGTCCATCTTGGCGCCGCCCGGCTGCCACACCTCGAAGTGCAGGTGCGGCCCGGTGGACTGGCCTCGGTTGCCCATCGTGGCGATCACGTCGCCCGCCCGCACCTGCTGGCCGACGGACACGAGCGACTCGTTGATGTGCCCATAGACGCCGATGGTGCCGTCGTCCTGCTGGATGCGAACCCACAGCCCGAAGCCGGAGGCGGGACCGGATTCGATCACGGTGCCGTCGGTGACCGACTTGATCGGCGTGCCGATGGCGTTGGCGATGTCGATGCCGTTGTGCGCCGTGCCCCAGCGGGGCCCGAAGCCGGAGGTCAGCGCCCCGACGGTCGGGAAGACGGCGCTCGGGCGGCTCGCGAGTTCCCGTGCGATCCGCTCGGACTCCTGCTGGGCGAGGCGTTCGGCCTCCTGCTGGGCGAGGCGCTCCGCCTCGCGCTGGCGCTCCGCGGCCTCCGCGGCGAGGCGCGCGGCCTCCCGCTCGGCGGCGCGCTGCAGCTGGTCGACGTACCGGTCGGTGCCGGCGTCCGGAAGCTGCAGCACCTGGGGTGCCGTCGAGAGTCCGACCGTCGGCTGCTGCCGCTCGGGGGCGGCCTCGGCTCGGGGTTGCCCGGGCGCCGCCTGGGCCGCGGCGCTGCCGGCCGCGAGCACGGCGCCGACCGCCAGGGGGATGGTCAGCAACCGGCGCGCGGGCCCGGTCCGGGTCGAGCGCCGGTGGGCCCCACGCCGGGGCGCCACGGCTTCGGAAGCTTCGCTGGAGTTGTCACCATCGTGGCGGGCGTACGGGGCCAATCTGCTGTCCTCGACGTTCGAGCGGTCCGTTTAATAACGGATTGATCACGGTCGAGTCACAGATTAGCGCATAGCTCCGCCGGTGGGTAGCCGCTCCCAGCGGACCGAATGTCACAGGCGTTCCGCTCCGCGATCCAAATGTGACATTCGGCCCACTAGGAAGGGGTCGCCGGCTCGCGCACCAGCCGCTGGTACGAGACCCGCCACAACCACTCGACCGGCCCCTGCCGATACCGCCGCAGCCACCAGCTCGCCGTGACGACCAGCACCGCACACACCAGCAGGTACACCGCGACGGTGAACGGCACCCGCAGCGACGGATCAACTCTCGCCGCCAGCCCGAGGCCCCAGCCGTAGCACAGCGCAGAGGCGAGAACGTTCTGCGCGACGTAGCAGCTCAACGCGGTCCGGCCGATGCGTTCCAGCCCGGTCCCGACCACCCCCGCCCGCCGCGGCGTCACGTGGAACTGCGCGATCCAGGCGAGCAGGCCGACCGCGACGAACGGGGCCACGCCGTAGCGGGCGACCAGCACACCGGCCTCACCGCCGCACAATCCCACGACCGCGTCGACCGGGGCGGCGACCGCCCCGAGCAGCATCAGCTTCCGCCGCAGCACCCGGCTGCCCGGATCGAAGATTCCCGCCTCGTACAGCGCGGCACCGGCGAGGAACATCGCGATCGTCATCGGGATCACGAAGATCACCTCGGCCCGGAACGCGCCGACGTTCTCGGCCCGGAACACCACCAGATCCCACCAGCTGCCGGTGGCGAACACGTCGGTGGCCGGGGCGGTGGGCGCCCCGGAATCCGGCTCGGCCGCGATCGCCGCCACCAGCGCGGTGAGCAGCAGCACGTGCACGGCGGACGCGGCGACGGCCACCCACAGCCGCGCCCGTGCCGATGCGACGACGAGACCGCACACGAGCATCGACACCAGTGCGTAACCCATGAGGATGTCGAATTCGGCGACGAGCAGGTAGTGCAGCGCGCCGTCGAGCAACAGCAGCGCGGCACGCACCCGGTACCCGCCCGGCCACGGCCGTCCCGCCCGTCGCGCCGACGCCGCCTGGATCGCCAGACCGATCCCGAACATCAAGGTCAGCAACCCCAGGAACTTGCCCTGGGCGAGTGGCATGAGGATCCGCTGGGGCCACGGCTCGGAACCGAGCGTGTTCAGGTAGCCGACGATGCCGGCCGGGTCGGTCAAGATCCAGATGTTCGTGCCGAGCGTGCCCAGAATGGCGATGCCGCGCGCGACGTCGAGCGCAACGATGCGCCCGGGCCGGGTCGTCGTCTCGGTTGCAGTCATGACTTCGACCCTGACGCGAGGCGGTCGCCGGCGCGTCGGCCACCCGACGGACCGGGTGTCCTCCTTCCGGAGGAGGCGACCTACCTGCCCGCGATCTGCCGGGCGACGAACGCGGCGTGCAACCGCGAATCCACCCCCAGCTTCGCCAGGACCCGGGAGACGTGGGTCTTGACGGTGGTGGCGCCGATGTTCAGGCGCTCGGCGATCTGCTGGTTCGCCAGGCCCTCACCGAGGCAGTCGAGCACCTCGCGTTCCCGGTCCGTGAGCAGGTCCACGCCGGTCGGCGGCGGCACCGGTTCGGCGGCGCCGGTGGCCAGGCCCGCGATGACGGTGCGGGTCACCTGCGGGGACAGCACGCCGTCGCCGTGGGCCACCCGCCGGATACCGTCGGTCAGTTCCTGCGCGGAGGCCGACTTCAGCAGGAAGCCCCCGGCGCCGGCGCGCAGCGCACCCAGGACGTACTCGTCGACGTCGAAGGTCGTGAGGACGAGCACCTGGGTATCGCTCGTCTCGCGGATCCGGCGGGTGGCCTCGATGCCGTCGGTGCCCGGCATGCGGATGTCCATGAGCACCACGTCCGGCCGCAGCGCCCGCACCTGACGCACGGCGACGTCGCCGTCGGCGGCCTCGCCGACCACCTCGAGATCGGAGGTCGCGGACAGGATCATCGCCAGCCCCGCGCGGATGGCGCCGTGGTCGTCGGCGAGCAGCACCCGGATCACGACGGCGCTCCCGGGCGCAGCGGCAGCGACGCCCCCACGACCCACGCCCCGTCGGACGGACCCGCACGGAACCGGCCGCCGAGAAGCTCGGTGCGTTCCCGCATGCTCGCCAGGCCCCGGCCGCCCGACGGCGTGCGCGGCGCGGCAACCGTCCCGTCGGGGAGCGGGTTGCGCACGGTCACCTCCAACCGGTCGCCGCGCGCGTCCAGCGACAGCTCGACGGGGACGCCGGGCGCGTGCTTGGCGGCGTTGGTCAGGGCCTCCTGGACGATGCGATAGGCGGCGTGGTCGACGGCGACGGGCAGCTGCCGCCCCGGACCCGACCGGCGGACGTGGACGACGGTGCCCCCGGCGTGGGCCGAGTCGACGAGCTTGCCGAGGTGGGCCAGCCGCCCGGGCGCGGTCGTCTCGCCGAGGACGGGCCGGTCCCGCAGTAGTCCGATCATCTCCCGCATCTCCTCGAGCGCGTCGACGCTGTTGCTCCGCACCGATTCGAGCACGGCGTGCAGCGCCTCCATCCGGCGGGCCGTCGGCGACGACGCATCGCGGGAGAGGCCCAGCGCGGCCTCGGACTGGATCGCGATCGCCGACAGGTGCCCGGCGACGACGTCGTGCAGATCGCGGGCCATGCGGTTGCGCTCGGCCGCCACGGCGGCCCGCCGGTCGAGTTCGGCGATCGTGGTGACGGCCTCGGCGCGGGCGCGTTCGGCGTCGGCGACGTCCTTGTGCAACCGGACCGCACGCCCCCACCACAGCGGAGTGCCGACGAACGCGGACAGCGCAATCGCCGTGAGCACCAGCAGCTGCCAGTTCCCG
This sequence comes from Rhodococcus sp. DMU1, assembly GCF_012272955.1. NCBI lineage: Bacteria > Bacillati > Actinomycetota > Actinomycetes > Mycobacteriales > Nocardiaceae > Rhodococcus > Rhodococcus sp. DMU1. The sequence continues at coordinate 5,201,208 of NZ_CP050952.1, forward strand.
GTGACGACGTAGACGACCCCGAAAGAGGCCGCGGAGAGTGCGGAGGCGAGGCCGAGCAGCGCCCGTGCCTGCCGCTCGGTGCCGTAGCGGACGCCGGCGTAGAGCAGGTCGGAGTAGACGAGCCACACGGGCAGGGACGGCCCGAGCAGGAGGTCGATGCCCAGCGGCACCGCACCGAGCACGAGCGCCGCCACCGGCCGCCGCGCCCGGAGCACCGCTGCGCCGCACACGGCCGCCAGCAGGCCGATACGCAAGGCCGCCGGAGCCTCCACCCTGACGGGGGCGAGTTCGTACAGACCTGCGGACAGCAACAGCAGCCCGAGCAGGAACTCGGCCACCGCGATACACCAGCCCTGCGCGGTGACGGAGAGAGACGACCAACGCGGCACCCGTTCATCACAGCACAGCGGCGCGGCCGGTTCGTCCTCCCGACGGAGGACCCCGCCTCGTTCCGAAGACCGACGACACGCGTGCGGTGACCGCCGAGCATCGAGCCATGGACCTCGCTCTCCTGGGCACGCTTGCGGTGCTTGCGCTCGTGGACAGCACCAGTCTCGGCACCCTCGTCGTGCCGCTGTGGTTGCTCACCGTGCCGGGCCAGCCCCCCGTACGCCGCCTGCTGGTGTACCTGCTGTCGATCGCCGCGTTCTACTTCGTCGTCGGACTCGTGCTGATGTCCGCGGGCCGGAGCGGCGCCGCGGCGCTCGCGCGGTGGAGCGACACGACGGCGTGGAACTGGGCGCAACTCTCGGTGGGCGCGGCTCTGTTCGCGGTGAGCTGGCGATTCGACTCGGGGAAGGCGCGGGTTGGGGGCCGCGGGAGCCGGCTGCGGCACTGGCGCTCCCGGGCCCTCGAGCGGCAACGGACGGCGTCCGGTGTGGCAGTGCTCGCGCTCGGTGCCGGGACCGTCGAGGTCGCCACGATGCTGCCGTACCTGGCAGCGATCGGGACGATCGTGGCGACGGGACTGCCGGCCGCCACCGGCGCCGGCCTGCTCGCCGGGTACTGCGCGGTGATGGTGCTGCCGGCCCTGCTGCTGGTGGTGGGCCGGCTCGTCGTGCACCGGCGGATCGAGCCGCTGCTGCGACGTCTCGACGAGTTCACCGCCCGGCACGCCGACTCGGCGCTGGGATGGGTGCTGGGTATCGCCGGGTTCCTGATCGCGCGGGATGCGGCGGCGGCCCTGTTCTTCGCGGACTGAGGAGGTCTCCGGGCCGGATCTCCTGCCCGGCGGCCACCTCGCTCAGCCGTCCGCCACCTCACGCGCCGGCGCGCCGCCGGAGGCCCGGACGCGGGCCCGGTCGGCCAGCACCGTGTCCAGCCAGTCGAACATCCGCTGGTCGGTGAGGCTGCGAGCGAGGGGCTGGCAGTGGAAGTTGGCACCCTCCGCCGCGGTGAACGACGCCAGTTCCTTCGCCCCGCGCAGCCGCTCGGCGAGCTGCCGGGACTGGCCGGGCCAGAACTGCTCGTCCTCGGGGTCGGTGACGAACAGCGGCGTCGTGATCGACTCGGGGAGATCGCCGAGCCGGTACTTCAGCACCTCGGTGAGGGTGTCGAAATACGAGTCCATCCTGCGGTAGGGGCGGGCCCGGAACCGCCACGTGCGCTCGAGCCGGCCCGACAGCCGCATGCCGAAGGCCATGTCGCGATCGAACTTCTCCCGGTCGCCCTTCTCGAGCAACTCGATCATGTTCTTGGGCATGTGGGCGAGCCACGACGCGGACACGTCGACCACCCCCGGATCGGCGATTGCCGCCGCGATCCGGTGCTCGAAGGCCAGTGCGCGCGGCACCCAGTATCCGGCCTGACTGATCCCGTAGAGGGCGATGCGCGAGCCGTCGACCTCCGGGTACCGGAGGAGGAAGTCCACGATCGGCGTGATCACGGCCTCCCAGTCGTGCCGGAACGGCACGCCGCGCTCGAACAGCATGGACTGCTGGCCCGGACCGTCGAAGAACAGCACGTTGTAGCCGCGGGCGAGGGCGCCGGCCCCGGCGGCGGTCCACAGGCTGCTGATGGGCCCGTCGCTGCCGTTGTTCAGGATCAGGGTGGGGCGTGGTTCGCGGGTCTCCTCGCCGAGCGGCCGCAGCAGGTAGCCCGGCAGGAAGCCGTCCTCGTAGGGAATGTCCACCCGCTCGGCCGGGTGCGGGGTGGTCTCGACGAACCGGTCCCACGCCGCCCGGTGCTGCCGAAACGTCGGCAGCAGCGGGCCGTCGTCGGCCAGACCGTCCACGGAGTTGACTGCGGTAGCGAAATACGTTGCGGCACGCAGATATGCGCCCGCGGCACTGACGACGTGCCCGGCCTCGGCGGAGGCATCGGCGAGCCCCCGGACGCGACTGCCGAGCGCCACCCAGCCCTCGAACCACTTCTCGTGATCCTTCTCGCCGATCGGGGCGATGGTGGCGAGCACCTCCCCCACGTCCGCCGCACCGTGCACGGCCTGTCCGAGCAGGAACCGGACCTCGAAGTCGAAGTCCTCGTCGCGGTAGAAACCTGCGGTGAACGCCTGGTGCGGATGCGCAAAGAAGGATGCAGGCATGTGGGCTCCCTCGGGCGGTGGCGGGGCACACCCACCGTACGCCCGAACCGGTCGTTCGGCTCGATTTCCGGTCAGAGGCGGTGCAGTGCGACCTCGCCCAGCGCGCGAGGAACGAATTTTCCGATGCCGAGCATGCGGGCACACCGCGTGCCGGGACCGGAACGCTGCCAGAGTGGTTCTGGCTGTGGCGGAGCGTGGCCACACCGGTGTCGACGACGTGAGTCAAACGGATCACCTCCCTCCGGGTGGGGTGCGGTTGCGGTCTGAGTCGGGAATCTCCTGCCTTCAGGAAGGAGAGGCGTTAAGAAGGTGCAGAACGGTTGTCGCCGACGGTCCGTCGGCGACCCCGGGTTCAGCAGCCGCAGCCCCGCGGCCGTAGTGGTGTCCCACGGAATGTGGCTGTGCCCGAACACCAGAACGTCGGTGTCGGGATGAGCGGCCGACATCCGCCCGTCCCGGCCTGCCGAGGCTCCGGTCTCGTGGACGACGGTGAAGCGCACACCCTCCAATGTCACGCGCGCGGTCTCGGGCATCCGGCCCCGCAATTCCGCACCGTCGTTGTTGCCCCAGCACGCGACCAACCGTCCGGCCCGCTCGGACAATGCGTCGAAGAACGCGACCTCGACCCAGTCGCCGGCGTGCAGCACCACGTCGGCGTGATCGACCTCCTCCCACACCCGGGCCGGCAGGTCCCTCGCACGCGCAGGGATGTGGGTGTCGGCCAGCAGCAGCAACCTCATGCGACCAGTGTGCCGCCCGGGACGGACCACCCCGCCCGCCCGCCCGCCCGCCCCGAACGATTCTCGTCGCGCTCGGCGCCGAGGTTTCGCCCGTCCCCCACCGGGCACCCGGCCCCGGAGGACACGACGAAGGACGCCCGCGGCGGACGCCGGGCGCCACCGGGAGGAACGGCATGGCCAACGTCGCCGACGGGATAGTCGACCGGCTCCGGGCCTGGGGCGTCCACCGCGTCTTCGGCTACGCCGGAGACGGGATCGACCCGATCCTGGCCGCTCTGGATCGGGCGGCCGAGCACATCGAGCTCGTCACCGCCCGGCACGAGGAGATGGCGGCCTTCATGGCCACCGGGCACGCGAAATACACCGGGGAGGTGGGGGTGTGCCTCGCCACCCAGGGACCCGGGGCGGTGCATCTGCTCACCGGCCTCTACGACGCCAAGCTGGACGGCAAACCGGTGGTGGCGATCGTCGGACACGTGGTGACGACGGCCCAGGGCAGCGGCTACCAGCAGGAAGTCGCGCTGCCCACGCTGTTCAAGGACGTGTGCGCCCAGTACGTGCAGACCCTCGATACCCCCGAACAACTCGGCGCGGTGCTCGACAACGCCTTCCGCACCGCACGGGCGACCTCCAGCCCGACGTGTGTGATCGTCCCGCACGACGTGCAGCAGGCCGACGTCGCCGGGGAGGAGCACGCCCACGGCGTGGTCCCCAGCGCCGCGACGGTCGCGGTCCCGCGGGTGCTGCCCACCGACGCCGATCTCGACCGGGCCGCCGACCTGCTCAACGCCGGGCGACGGGTCGCGCTGCTCGTCGGCCAGGGCGCATACGGCGCGGCCCCGGAGATCGGCGAGGTCGCGGAGCTGCTCGGCGCCGGCGTCACGACGTCGCTGCTCGGCAAACCGGTGATCGACGAGTCCCGGGACTGGGCCTGCGGTGTCATGGGACACCTCGGCACGACCGCCTCTGCGGACCTGACGGCCGGATGCGACACCCTGCTGATCGTGGGCAGCAACGATCCGTGGACGGAGTTCTATCCCGCCCCGGGACAGGCACGTGCCGTGCAGATCGACATCGCCGCCCGCAACCTCGGCGCCAAGTATCCCGTCGAGGTGCCCCTCGCCGGGGACGCCCGCGAGACCCTGCGCGCCCTGCTGCCCCGGCTGCACCGGACCGCCGGACCGTGGCGCCGCGACGTCGAGCAGATGGTCCGGAACTGGCGGCGGATCGCCGCCGCACGGTGCACGGAGCCCCCGGACGGTCTCGATCCGCAGGCCGTCGTCCTCGATCCGCAGGCTGTCGTCGCAGCCCTGTCCGACCGGCTCCCGGCGGACGCCCAGGTGGCGGTGGACGTCGGATCGGTCGTGTATTGGTACGCGCGTTTCCTGCGACTGCCGCCGGGAGTGCCGGCGCACCTGTCGAGCACGCTCGCCTCGATGGGGTCCGCGATGCCGTACGGACTGGCCGCCAAGCTCGCCCATCCGGATCGTCCGGTGATCGCCTTGGCCGGGGACGGCGCCATGCAGATGAACGGCATCTCGGAGCTGATCACCCTTGCCCACCGCTGGCGAGACTGGGCCGATCCGCGCTTCGTCGTCCTCGTCCTCGACAACGGCGACCTCACCGAAGTGTCCTGGGAGCAGAGGGAAATGGAGGGCGACGCCCGCATCCCCGCCTCGCAGACCGTCCCGCCCTTCCCCTATGCCGACTACGCCCGGCTGCTCGGCCTGGAGGGCATCCGGGTCGATCGCCCCGAGGACGTCGACGGGGCGTGGCACACCGCCCTGACCGCCGACCGTCCGGTGCTGATCCAGGCGGTCGTCGATCCGGCTACCCCGCTGCTGCCGCCGCGCGCCTCTGCGGACAAGGTCGAGAAGATGCTCCAGGCCCTCGAGCGGGAAGGCGCGCACACGGCCGCACAGCGGCTGCGGCGGCAGCGCGAGCAGGAAGCCGAGAACTGACGGCGGCGGTTCCCCGGCCCGAAGGGCCTCCACCGGGCGTCGACGGGGCCGCTTCCGGGTATACCCCCGTAACGGCAACGGAGGACAGCGCAGTGGATCGGTGTACATGAGGGCCTCGTTCGATCAACAGTTACGCGACCTCACCGGCAGGCTCCGCGGTCTCGCCGAGCTCGCGGCGAAGGCCCTGGAGCTGTCGACGCGTGCGCTGCTCGACGGCGACGTGGCCGCGGCCGAGGAGGCGCTCGATCTCGGCGAGCAGATCGACACGTTGCACACCGAGTGCAGCGAGCGGGCCGTGGCGATCCTGGCGTTGCAGCATCCGGTGGCCGGCGATCTCCGGTTCGTCTTCTCGGCGGTGCGGATGAGCAGCGACCTGGCGCGGATGGGCCAGCTCGCCCTGCACATCGCGCGGGCAGCCCGGCGGCGCACCCCCGGAGAGCTCGCCCCCGACGAGGTCCGGGACGACATCGCCCGGATGGGCGAACTCACGGCCGGCATGGCGCGCGGACTGTGTGACGTCTTCACGGAGCCGAATCTGGAGCTGGTCACCCGGGTCCGGAGCACCGACGCGGAACTCGACGCCGTCCACGCCCGTCTGCTCGGGACGCTCCGGGACCCGGCGTGGAAGCACGGCGTGACCCCCGCCGTCGACCTCGCCCTGGTGGCACGCTTCTACGAACGCTTCGGGGACCAGGCCGTGGACGTGGCCGAACGGGTCATCTTCCTCATCACCGGGCGGCGCCCCGACGGCGATCCAGCTCCACCCGAGCGGCCCTGAGAATGTGCCCGGGCCGGTCCGGGTTCACGGTCCGTTCGAGGTCGGCGACGAACTCCTCCAGGCGCTCCGTGGGCCACGATTCGAGTCCCGCGCCCGTGCGTTCGGGATAGGCGGCGTGGACGACGTCGAGAATCCGGTGTGCGAGCCGGCGCGCGTCCGCCACGCCGAGGCGGTGGGTCGTGCCGTCGACGGTGACATCCAGCCCGTCGCCGGTGTCGGTCACGGCAAAGGTCGTCATGGGTGCACCTCCTGTGCTCACCGGTCATGACGTTACTCGAGGTGAGCGCCCGTCGACCACCGATCGGCGTGGAGGGGACGACGAGTGGGTACAGGCCCTGCATGAATATTCCTGCACCCGAGAGACTTGCGATCGTCACCGGAGCCGATTCGGGAATCGGAAAAGCCACCGCCGAGGTGCTGGCCTCGGAGGGATTCGACGTAGGCATCACGTTCCACACCGACGAGGCCGGGGCCCGGAACACCCGGGACGGGATCGAGGAGCGCGGACAGCGCTGCTTCGTCGTCCACCAGGACCTGACCAGTCCGGACACCGCCGACGTCGTCGACACGCTCGCCGAGAAGCTCGGCGGCCTGGGCGTTCTGGTCAACAACGCCGGAACCGGGCACATGGACCGGATCCTCGACCTGAGCTACGACACGTGGCGGGAGGTTCTCGCGACCGACCTCGAGGGTCCGTTCCTGTGCGCTCAGCGCGCCGCCCGGCGGATGATCGCGGGCGGCCGCGGTGGCCGGATCATCAACGTCACGAGTGTGCACGAGCACATCCCCCGGCTCGGCGCCGCCGCCTACTGCAGCGCCAAGGCCGGCCTGGGCATGCTCACCAAGTGCCTCGCACTCGAGCTGGGACGGCACGGCATACTCGTCAATGCGATTGCGCCGGGCGAGATCTCGACCCCGATGACGGGCATGGACGAATCCCAGGCGTATCGTGAGGACCGCCCCGGCAACCCGGTCGGCCGGCCCGGGCACGTCAACGAGGTCGCGTCGGCCATCGCATTCCTCGCGTCGCCGCGCTCGTCGTACCTCACGGGCGGCTCGATTCCCGTCGACGGTGGACTGATGCTCATGGCGGCACACGGCCACGACATGGCCGGGGAGAGCTGGCGCGAGATCTGAGATCGCACCGACTGGATCTCGCCGGTGCCGGGCCGAGGGCACCACGAGGCCGCGTCGGCGCCTCTACGCGAGTCGCTCGATGTCCGGCAGCTGCCACGTCTTGTCGAACCACGGTGCGAGGGGGCCGTACAGCCGGAACATGGCCCACCAGCTCTTGCCGGGAACGGTCTGGATCCAGTTGTGACCGTCCTCGGGCGGTTCGGGACCGAAGTGGACGTCGACGGAGCCGTCCTCGTTCGTGGTGAAATCGCGGTCCTGGCTCGTCACCGACGGCCACTCCTGTCCGGTCTGCAGCATGGACCGGGTCTGGGTGTCGTAGGCGAGGATCGACCAGAAGTTGCCGGCCGGAACGTTCGCAGGGACGCGGAGCCGGTAGGTCCGGCCGCCGTCGAACGGGGCGCCGTCGGCGTCGACGCAGGCGACGACGTACTGGGAACCGGTGCCGATCCTCTCGACGTCCTCTGCCGGACTCACGCCGGTCACCGAGAAGTTGAACTGAGCGGCGGCGTCGAGCAGGGCGACCCCGTCCTCCTCGAACCGATGACCACCGAGGAAGAATGCGCGCCAAGTACTGCCCGGGTAGCGGTAGGCCTCCGGCTGCCGGAACCGGTAGGTGAGGGCGCGACCGGTGGCGTCACCCACCGCGGCGGCTTCGGTGAGGATCGCGCGCATGCGCTCGTCGGGGTCGAACGGCCTGCCGCGCCGGATGCCGATCGAGGCGAAGAATCCCAGGGTGAGCGGATCGGACGACTCGGGCGGCTCCGACTGCACCACCTCGTCGAGCATTTCCCACGCCCGGAAGTCGGCCGGGGGGACGCCGACCATGGGTTCGGGCGACACGTTCACGAACCGCATGGACGGCGGACGGCCCGCGAGCGCGAGGGGGTAGGCCCGGGTCTTGTCCTTGATGACCTCGACGGCGGGGTGGGGATCGCCGTGCTCGTCGAGGAAGCCCCGAACGAACAGCACCATGCCGAAGCTGTTGGTCCGCACCACGAAGTAGCCGCCGGGGACCTCACCGTCGTAGCCGGGGGGCAGCAGCAGGTAGGCGCCGCCCCGGCCCTTGTCGGGTCCGGTCAGGCCGACGTCGACCACCCAGCGTCCCCAGCTGTCGTCGATCGCGCCCAGCACGCCGGGCGGCGCCTCGATCACGAGCGGACCGTCGTGCAGGTCGATCCAGATGGCGGTGTACGACGTGCTCGTGTTAGCCGTGAGCCACACGGTGCGCGGATGCATCAGGTCTTCGAAGACGTACGCCGTCGAGTTCACCGGGCCCCATTCGAGGAGCGCGCTGCGCATCGCCGCCATGTTCAGCGCGGGCAGAGCCAGCAGGTACGCCTGCACGGCACGCTGAAAGTCCAGGTTGTCGAACAACGTCCGGACCGTCGCGTCGTCCGGGAAGCCGTCGAAGAACCGCAACGTGCCCAACCGGGTGTGAACCTCGTCGGGCGACTCGATGCCGGCCGGGATGGGGGTCGCCGTCGTATCAGTCATCGCCAGCCTCCTCGTCGCGATGCCGCCGACTCCGACGCTACGAATCACATCACCGGCTCTCTAGGGTCCAAAGCCCATAGCTCGCCCCAGCGGAAGCCGAGGACCCCGGCATCTGCCGAACCCGTCCCTGCGGTGGCCCTCTCACACAAGCTTCACACATCGGGACGGGAACCCTTCACCGACGGTGCGTTGACTCGGTGGTGAGAGAAAGGTGGTGCCGGTGATGAACACCTGGCGGAAGACAGTGGCCGCACTCGCGGCAGGGGCGACGATCGGAATCGCCGGATTCGGGACGGCCGTCGCGACAGCCCAGGAGCCGGACGAGGGCACGGGCGGTGCGCTGTCCACACAGGAGCAGTCCGACCTGGTGGTGATGCGGGAGGAGGAACGCCTGGCACGAGATCTGTACCAGCAGTTCGCGCAGAAGTGGGGGGCACAGATCTTCGAGCGCATCTCCGCCAGCGAACAGCGTCACTACGATGCCGTCGGCGCTCTGCTCGGTCGGTACGGTGTGAGCGATCCATCGGCCGGGCTCACTACCGCAACCTACGCCGAGCCTCAGTTGCAGAGCGCCTACGACGGTTGGCTCGCCCGCGGTCTGACCTCGGTCGAGGAGGCGTACGCGGTCGGGGCCGAACTCGAGGCCGCCGACATCGCCGAACTGTCCACCGCGATCGAGGTCAGTGACGAGGACGCGATCGACCGCCTGTACGGCAAGCTGCGCACCGGTTCCGAGCACCATCTGCAGGCCTTCCGGGCAGCCCTGACCGGCGAGGAGCCGGCCGGCGGACACGGGCAGGGCCAGGGACACGGGCAGGGACCGCAGCACTCGGAGTAGCGCACGGCCGCGGAAGGCGCGGATGTGTCAGCGTCGGATCGGGTGGTCGCTTCGAGTGGGCAGCTGCAGTGTGAACCGTGATCCGTGACCGCGGCCGGGAGAGTCGGCCGACAGGTCGCCGCCGTGGGCGCGGGCGATGCCCCGGCTGATGGTCAGGCCGATGCCGGAGCCGAGATCGTGCTCGCCCCGGCGCCGGGACGGGACCCGGTAGAAGCGCTCGAAGATCCGTTCCACATCGTCCCGGTCGAGTCCCTCTCCCGTATCGGTGACGGTGACGGTGGCGACGTCTCGACCGGCGGTGATGTCGATGCTCACGCCGCCGGTCTCCGTCGCGGCGAGGGCGTTGCCGAGCAGATTGGTCAGCACCTGCGTGATCCGGTCGGCATCGGCCCACACCACGACCGGCCGGGACGGCGGGTGCACGGTCAAGGTCAGGCCGGCATCGTCGAACTGCGGGCGCAACCGGCCCGTGACCTGCACGACGAGGCCGGACAGATCGACGTCGGCCGGGTGCAGGTCCAAACGGCCCTCCTCCGCCCGGGACAGGGTGGACAGATCATCGGCGAGCCTGCGCAGCCGGCCCACCTCGGTTTCGATCTGGACCAGCTCTGCCGGTGCGAAGACACCGTCGAGGACACCCTCGGCGTAGCCGTCGATCACGGTCAACGGGGTGCGCATCTCGTGCGCCACCTCCGACAGCAGCCGGACCCGCCGGGCTTCTGTGTCGGCGAGGCGGATGGCGAGATCGTTGACATCGGTGGCGACCGCGGCAAGTTCGACCTCCGGCGGCACCGGGATGCGGTGCCGGTAGTCACCGGCGGCGATCGCCCGGGTGCCCGAGCGCACCGACCGCAGCGACCGCAGCAGGCGCCGGGACGCCAGCAGACCCAGCGCGGCGGCCGCGATCACCCCGGCAAGCACCCCGAGCAGCAACGCCGTCGTCACGGCATCGGCCACGACCTCGCGCAACGGAGAAGACCCGTTCGTGCGGTTGCGGCCGCCGCCGGGACCGGGGGCGCGTTCGTCGAACAACGCCGGCGCCGCGACCCGGACGACGGCGAAGGTGACCAGCGCTCCGACCACCGCCACCAGCAGATGGGAGACGAACAGCCGCGTCGTCAGGCTCGGCACGGGAAACCGGGAACCGCCGAGGTTCACCGGTCGGCCCCGGCCGTGGCCACGAACTTGTAGCCGACCCCGCGGACGGTCCCGATGAAGCGGGGGGCGGTGGCGTCGTCACCGAGCGCCCGGCGGATGCTGCGGATGTGCACGTCCACGACCCGTTCGTCACCGAAGAAGTCGCCGCCCCACACCTTCTCGAGCAGTTGCCGGCGCGAGTACACCCGGCCCGGCGCCCGGGCCAGGGCCAGGAGCAGGTCGAACTCGAGCGCGGACAGTTCCACGGGAGTGCTGTCGACCGTCACCTCCCGGGAGTCGGGGTCGACGGTCAGACCGGCGACGACCACGCGGGAGGTACCACCGTCGGTGCCTCGGGCGCGGCGCAGGACGGCACGGACGCGGGCGGCGACCTCGCGAGGCGCGAACGGTTTGGTGATGTAGTCGTCGGCGCCGACCGCCAGACCCACCAGCTTGTCGACCTCCTCGGCGCGCGCGGTGACCAACACGACGTACACGTCGGAGAATCCGCGGATCCTGCGCAGCACCTCGAGACCGTCGAGGTCGGGAAGGCGGATGTCGAGCAGCACCAGGTCGGGGCGGTGGGACTGCACCGATGTCAGCGCTTGCGAGCCCGTTGCGGCTTCGATGACGTCGTAGCCGTCCGCCTCGAGGTAGCCGCGCAGGACGCGACGGATGTGGGGTTCGTCGTCGACGACGAGGACGCTGCGGGGCACAGTTTCCCCTTTCGATCCGCCGGTCCGACCGGGCGACGGGCTGCTGTGGACAGGAGGGTCCCTCGAGGTGTTCGACTGGCAGACCGAGGGTAGTCCAGCCGCGCAGCCCGCCGCGGAGGTGTCGTTGCACAGACCCGTGAACGCCCACGTCTCCGGCCCGTCCTGCGGAGCGTGCGCACATCCGCATCACCCGAGGCTGCCACCCAGGTGGACGCAGTTACTCGGAGATGGGCAGGCACATCCGGACCTCGGTACCGTGCGGGTGGTTTGGCAGGTACCGGATGCTGCCCCCGTGTCGCTCGACGATGTGCTCCGAGATGATCAGGCCGATCCCGGAACTGTCCTGCTTGGCCGAGAAGGCCCCGGAGGCCAGACGGTTTCCCGAGGCACCGTCCATCCCTCGTCCCTGGTCGAGAACGGAGACGCAGGCCCACTCACCCCGCCGGGCCGTCCGGACGGTCAGCTCCTTGACGGAAGTCGAGGGCAACACGATCTCGTCGATCGCGTTGAAGCAGAGGTTGATGACCACCTGCCCGATCAGCACGCTCTCTCCTTCCACCGGCAACGGGGAACGGGACCTGTCGATCGATATGTGCACGCCCCGCTCGGCTGCCCGCAGACGAACGAAGTACAGGCTCTCCTCGACCGTCTCGTTGAGGTCGATGGCAGCCTTGGTGCTCTCGATCCGCCGCACGTAGCGCTTCACGGAGGACACGATTTCCGCCGCCCGGCCGAGCTGCTTCTCCATCCTGTCCAACCCGTAGCTCAGCGCCTCGGGGTCGAGGGATCGGTCGGAGATGCGCGCCTTGAGGCCGCTCAGATAGTTCGTCGAGGCGGCGAGGGGCTGCCCGAGTTCGTGAGCGAGGATCATGGCCATGTCACCCATCGCGTTGTACCGGCTGAGGTACTGGAGGTTGGCCTCCTGATACGCATGCCGGCGTTCCCACTCCACGCGATCCGTCACGTCACGGATCGTCAGCACCCGGGACGTCATTCCGTCGTGCACCACGGCCTCGAGAAAGCCGGCCAGCCAAGTGGTGCTGCCGTCGCTCTTCTCGATCTCCTGCATGATGCCCACCGGCCCGGCCGCCGCGTCCAATTTGGCGACGACGGGCTCGGCGGTCAGGCGAGGCTCACACCGGCCCAGATCCTCCAGGTACACACCGGACAGTTCGTCCGGCGTTCTGCCGAAGAGCTGGGCCGCGAGCGGCGAGATGTCCTCGATGCAGTTCATCTCGTCGAGCACCACGATGCCCGCCGACGTGTGCGTCATGATGCGCTGTAGGGACTGCGACACCCAGCTGAGCTCCTCCTGGAGCTCCACCTCTTCGGCGATGTTGCGGAACTCGACCATCACGACCTGCCCGTCCTGGAAGGTCAGGAGCGAGGCGACCGCGTCTGCCAGGAAGTCCTGACCGTCCTTGGTCCGGTACTTCCACTGTCTGCGGCTCGAGCCGTGTACGACCGCGTCCTGCAACCACGCCACCCCGACCGAGCGCCGGTACTGACGCTCCTGGCTGCTCATGTGGTGGGCCTTCAACGGTCGCAGTTCGTCGAGGGTGAAACCGAACATCCGGCACGCGGCGGGGTTGGCCCAGAGGATGTTCTTGGACGCGGCCTCGTGGATGAGGATCCCTGTTTCCGTCTTCTCCACCATCTCCTGGAAGTCGCGGCCTGTCGGGAACATCGATCCTCACCTCCGGGTGCCGTGACGGTTCATTGTCGACCCACGAGCGGCGGATCGACCATAGGGGAATGCTTTATGACCGGCGGAGGAAATCCCGATACCGCCTCGTCCGAACCTTTCCTAGCGTTTTCCTCAGCGCGACACGACGAGGTGGATGGAGACGACGATGGCGATCCGGAGCACGATCAAACCAGTGCAGGCGGCAGCGGTGGGCCCTGCACGGGAGAAGGCCTTCGAGGACGCCCTCGCCGTGCTGCTGGACCGGCGCGACGAGTTCAACCGGCAACGATTCGTGCCGAAGGACTTCATCGCGCTCTTGAAGCAGGCCGGACTCTACCGCGCGTCGACCCCGGCACGGTTCGGCGGAGAACCGATGGCCCCCTCCTCCTTTATGAGGCAGATCGAGCGGATTTCCGCGGTGGATCCGGCCACCGGGTGGGTGGCAAGCTTCGGATCCTCGCTCGTGTACTTCGCGGCCCTGCCGGTCGAAACCCAGGAGACGATCTACTCCGACGGCCCGGACGTCGCCTATGCCGGCGGGTTGTTCCCCATGCAGAAGGCCGAGAAGGTGGACGGCGGCTACCTGTGCAGCGGGCTCTGGCAGTTCGCCAGCGGATGCCTGGGCGCCGACATCCTCGGCATCGGTCTCGCCGGAGGCCCGGAAACGAACGGCAAGCCACTGACCGCCCTCGTCGACCCTGCCGACGTGGAGATCGTGGAGAACTGGGATGTCGCCGGAATGAAGGCGACGGGGTCACACGCAGTGAAGGCCGACAGGCTCTTCGTCCCCGAGGAGATGACGTTCGTCCGCGGTGGCGCTCCCCTGATCGACGAGCCGCTCACACGGTATCCGTCGCTCGCCTATGCCGCCCAGGTGCTGGCGGTGGTGACTCTCGGCGCCGCCCGCGGCGCGCTGGATTACGTCCACGAGGTCGGAGCGGTCCGATCCAGCATCACCGGCGGTGACAGCAAGGGAAACCGGCCCGCCTACAAGACCGGCCTGGCCCGCGCCGAGGCCGATCTCCGCTCCGCTCGGGCCTTCTTCTACGAGATCACCGACGAGGTGTGGGACCTGGCGGTCCGCGGCGACGAGATCACCGACGAGTACACGGCCCTGCTCCGCCTGGGAGCAACCCAGGCCGCCCACGTCGGCCGCAACGTCGTGCTCGCCGCGTTCGACCTGGCCGGCACCGGGGCGATCTACGAGAGCCACCCGCTGCAGCGCTACCTTCGGGACGCTCTCGTCCCGGCTCAGCACGCCATGCTTCAGACCAACACCTTCGAGGCGGCCGGAGCCGTTCTCCTCGGCCTGGAACCCGGGATCCCCAGTTTCCCCTGACCGGGGCGGGATCTTCGAGACCAGCGCCTGCCTTCCCAGCGAAAGGACGCCCCATGACCGCCGAACCGTTGCGCACCCTGTTCTGCATCGGCAACAACCAGAACTTCTTCGACCTGCCGAAGGCGGAGATCGGCCCGGTGTGGGTCGGCATCTCCACCATGCTCTCGAATCTCGCGAACATGGACGGCATCCATGTCATCGGCACGTTCGACGACGACGCCCACATGGTGGGCCCGTCCGACGGCTGGCCCTGGACCTGCTACGTCCTGGCCGACGTGAAGGACCAGGAAACCGTGCGGGCCGCGTGCAACCTGTTGCGGACGACGATGATCGGCGAGTACGCCCTCTGGAAGTACTTCAAGATCGAGGCCCGCATGGGCCGAGAGCTGACGATCCGCGCCGACGTCGAGGTCTGATCCGTGACCGACACGGAGCACCGCCTCGAGGTGGTCGAGGCGAAGGAGGCCGTCCGCGACTGTCTCGCCCGCTATCTGGACCTGTGTGACGTGCCCGGCCCGCTGCAGAGCCCGGATCAGCTCGGCGTCCTGTTCACCGACGACGCGACCTGGGAAGGACTGGGTCCGGAGTACGCCGGCAAATTCGGAATCGCCAGGGGCCGAGACGAAATCGTGGCCCTCGTGTCCCGGTACCTGCCGCCGGCCGACCACTTCCTCCGCAACGTGCATCTCCTCGGGAGCGAGCAGATCCGTCTCGACGGCAACCGTGCGAGCGGGCAGTGGATCATGCAGCAACTGTCGCTCTATGCGACGGGAACGGCCGAGATTCTCTGCGCCCGGCTCGCGATCGACTTCGACCTGGGCCGGACCGGGGGACGTACGGCGGCTCGCATGAGCCGGTTCTGCACCCGCCGGATGTTCGCCGCGCCGCTGCCCGCCGAGGCGATGTTCCAACGGATCTGATGCATCCCGGTGATGCCCGCCCTTGCACTTCACGAACGAAGGAATCACATGACGACGACAGAAGAACCCACCGCACGCACCTACGCGGACCTCGTCGCGAACGACCGGGTCGCGGGCCGGCTGTACACCGATCCGGACATCTTCCAGGAGGAGATGAAGAAGATCTTCTACAAGACCTGGGTGTGGGTGGCACACGAGAGCGAGATCCCGGAGGCGGGCTCGTTCAAGACCACCCAGGTCGGAGACCAGCCGGTCATCGTGACCCGGGATCGCAAGGGCAACTTCAACACCCTGCTGAACCGATGCCGGCATCGCGGGGCGACGGTGTGCGACCAGCGCAGCGGCAAGGCCAACGGCTTCACGTGCCCGTACCACAACTGGTCCTACGCACTCGACGGACGTCTTCGCGGCATCCCCTACCCGGACGGTTACGAGGGCGTCGTGGACAAGAAGGACTTCCCGCTCCAGACGCTGCGCACCGAGAGCTACCTGGGGATGATCTGGGCAACCTTCGACCAGGACGCCGAGCCGCTCGAGGACTTCCTCGGCGACGCCAAGATCTGGATGGAACGCTTCTTCAAGCAGAGCAACGGATTTCCGACCAAGGTGCTCGGCGTTCACAAGTTCCGGTTCAAGGGGAACTGGAAGATCCAGCTCGAGAACACCACGGACGGGTACCACTTCCCGATGGTGCACAAGTCGTGGATGGCCTCCGTCGACGCCGAGACGGCGGACATGATGTCATTCATGGACGACCCCGCGGCCGAGACCCACGCCCTCGGCAACGGGCACAGCGTCGCGATCATGGCCGCGGCCCACGCGGATCTCGATGTGGACGACGGAACGGAGGAGATCCAGCCCCGCTTCCAGCATCTGGTCGACGAACTCGCCGCCGCGGGAGAAAGCCCCGAACGGATCCGTCGCTATATGCGTTCCATGCACGGTTGCGGGTTCAACCTCAACACCTTCCCGAACGTCGCGATGTCGTCGTCGTTCTTCCGGGTCCTGATCCCTCTCTCCGTCGACGAGACCGAGATCTGGCACATGGCCCTCGGCATGGACGGCGGGCCCGAGAGCGTCAACCGCGAGCGACTGAGGATCCACGAGCACTTCCAGGGGCCGTTCGGTTTCGGTAGCCCCGACGACGCCGAGGGTTGGATCCGGGTGCAGATCGGGGCCGGCGGCAATCCGAACATGCCGATCCTCGTCAACCGCGGCGAGGGACGCGAGTACACGACCGAAGAAGGTTGGCCCACCTCTCATGTCACCGACGAGACGGGGATGCGGGAAGCCTACGCGATGTGGAAGAAGATGATGAGCAATGACTGAGGTCGTACCGATGCCGACCCTGACGGACTCCCGTACCCTCCGGGCGATCGAGCTCGTCTGGAAGGAAGCTCAGGTCCTCGATGCCAAGGACTATCGAGCCTGGGAGCAGATGTACACGGACGACGCATATTACGTGATTCCCATCGATCCGGACACCGACGACTTCGCCGCGGGCCTGAACATGGTCTACGACGACAAGCGCATGCGGCACCTGCGCGTCGAGCGGATGATGCAGGGCTACTCGCCCTCCGCGGTGGCCGCGGCCCGGACCGTGCGGATCGTCTCGCGGTTCACCGTGGAGGAAATCACCGAAACCTCGGTCACTCTCCGATCGGCCCAGATCCTCAATGCGTTCAAGCGCAACGAATTCACGACGCTCGGCGCCGAGCTGACCCACCGGATCGTTCTCGGAGCGGACGGGGACAGAATCTCACTCAAGGTCGTGCGGCTCATCGACAGCGAGGACGCGGTCAGCGCCTCGGGTTACCTGCTGTAGGGGGCCGATGTGATCTCTCAGTCCACCGGCACCGGGCCGGGTATCGCCGTTGTCACCGGCGCGGCCGGAGGTATGGGTGCCGCCATTGCCCGGAAACTCCACGCCGACGGTAGAAGGGTTCTGCTCGCCGACATCGACACGGCCGGTGTCGAAGCCCTCGCGGCGGAGTTGTCCCCCGACGGATCGACCGCACGCGGTCTCGAGCTCGACGTCAGTCGCAAGGTCGGATTCGAGGAGGCCCTGGCGACATGCCGGCAGATCTGGGGCATCCCCACGATCGTCGTCAACAATGCTGCCGTCACGCAGGCAGCGGAGCTGATGAACCTGGCGGAGGCGGACTTCACGAGTGTGCTCACGACGAACGTGAACAGCATCTTCTTCGGTTGCCAGGTGTTCGGCGCGGCCATGGCCGACCAGGGCTTCGGACGGATCGTCAACATGGCCTCACTTGCCGGCCAGAACGGAGGGACGGCAACCGGTGGCCACTACGCGGCCTCCAAGGGAGCGATCCTGACCACCACCAAGGTCTTCGCGCGCGAGCTGGCCGGCCGGGGAGTGACCGTGAACGCGATCTCTCCCGGGCCGCACGACCTCCCGGTCGTGCGGGCCACGGTGCCCCCGGACAGGCTCGCGGGCATCGTCGCCGGGATTCCGGTGGGCCGCTTGGGAAGTCCGTCGTTCGTGGCGGACATGGTCGGGCTGCTCACCTCGGACGACGGCTACTTCGTCACAGGTGCCTGCTGGGACGTCAACGGCGGGCTGTACCTCCGCTGAGCGGGGTCCTCCCGTCCGGGAGGGCCCCGGTCGGCGTTTTCCGTCCGGAGAAATTCACGAGGAGAACGGACATGGCACTCATCGACGTCACCGTCGCCGAGATCATTCAGGAATCACCCACCGTCAGATCGTTCAGGCTGGCGAAGCCCGACGGATCGCCACTGGGTACGTATCTGCCGGGCGCGCACATCGATGTCGTCGGACCCACGTCGATCACCCGCCAGTACTCGCTGTTCAGCACGCCCGATGCGCAGGATTCGTTCGCCTTCGCGGTGAAGCGCGAGGAGAACTCCCGCGGCGGCTCGGCCGCCCTCCACGAAGTGGGGGTGGGCGACGTTCTCCGGATCAGCTCCCCGCGGAACCTGCTGAGCATCGCGACGGACGCCACGCACCACGTCCTGGTCGCCGCCGGCATCGGCATCACCCCGATGCTGAGCCTGGCGCGCTACATGGACGTCCACGGCATCAGCTTCGAACTGCACTACTTCGCGCGCAGCGAGAAGGAAGCCGCCTTCCTTCCGCTGCTGCGTGACCGCTGCCCGGAGAAGCTCCGTGCCCATCTGGGGGTGGCCCGGCAGGACCAGGACGAGATCCTCGGAACCACCTTTGCGGGAATGGATCCCGGCGCCCACGTCTACACGTGCGGACCCGACGGGTTCATGACCAAGGTCGTTGCGCTCGCCGGCCGGCACGTCCCGGCCGGGTCGATCCATCTCGAGAACTTCCACGCGGCGGAACAGCCGGACGCCTCCGAGAACTCCGCGTTCGAGGTGGAACTGGAGGGGGAGACCTATCAGGTCCCGGCCGACCGGAGCATCGTCGAGGTGCTTCAGGAGAACGGCTGCGACGTGGACACGTCCTGCCAGGAGGGCATCTGCGGTACCTGCATCATGCAGGTGCTGGCAGGGACTCCGATCCACCGGGACAACGTTCTCACGCAGTCCGAGAAGGAATCCGGCGAGATCATGGCAGTCTGCGTGTCCCGGGCAGCGGGCGAGCGCCTGGTGCTGGACTACTACTGATCCTCGACTACTGATCCTCGACCGGCACGTCCACCCCGTACCGAAGGACGTCCCGCACGAGGGTGCTGATGCTGTCGGCGTCCGTCTTGCTCTTGATGCGAGCACGATGGACGTCGACGGTCTTCACGCTCATGCCGAGTTTCCGGGCGATGTTCTGGCTGGGTAGGCCTTCGACCACCAGGGCCAGGATCTGACGCTCGCGCGGCGTGAGGGACGAGACCTTGTTCCGGACGGATTCCCGCACGACATGGTCGGTGAAGCGGAGCCGGGCCTTCTCCACCCCGGCCTGCACGGCGTCCAGCAGCCGTTGCGGATCGTAGGGCTTCTCGAGGAAGTCCAGCGCCCCCGCCTTCAGGGTGGAGACGGACATCCGGATGTCGCCGTGGGCGGAGACGAAGATGATCGCCACGTGCGGCGCGAACTCGTTGAGCTTCTCCTGCAACCGTGTCCCACTCATGCGGGGCATGCGCACGTCGAGGACGATGCAGGCCGGCCGGCTCCCGTCGTAGGCGTTCAGGAACTGCTCACCGCTGTGGCAGATCACCGGTCTGATCCCGATGCTCTCCAGCAACCAGTCGACGGATTCGCACAGTTCGAGATCGTCGTCGACCACGTACACCGTCGTCTCGGCTCGGAGGTCGTCCGCACTCTCCGCCATGGCTCTTCACCTCCGGATTCGGGAGCCAGGGCGTATCCCTGGCTCCCGACATTGTCCCCGTCCGCCGCGCGGGGGGAACCACCTGCTCAGGCGACGTCCGCCGCGGCGTCGTCCCAGCCGGCATCCGCGGTCCAGTAGTTCATTCCCGCCGCGCTCACCTGGTGCCGCCAGGCGGTGGTCCGTCGCAGGAGTGGTTCTTCCCTGCGGACCGACTCGTCGGCCGCCTCGGGGCCGTCGGCCTCCACCGTCCAGTGGACCCAGTTGACCTCACGGCCGTACTCGTCGTGGACGAACAGATCGACGTGGTGCCAGCCGCGGTCGAACGTGTCCTCGTAGCAGGTGAGGAACATCCTGTGGTGGTTGGTGGGGCGGGGTTCGAGCATGGCTGATCCTTTCACCGAGCCGAGCGAGTAATGTCACCGAGCCGAGCGAGTAATGTCACCGAGCCGAGCGAGCGGGCGGCTCAGACGGCAATCACGGGCAGTTCACGTAGGAGGGCCTCGAGCTTCTCGCCCACGTCGAGCAGCCGGTCCTCGTGCCCCGGCAGCCCGACGATCTGCAGGCCCAGCGGCAGTCCCGCGGGGGTGCGGGCACCCGGCACGACCACGACCGGTAGACCCAGCAGCTGCCACGGCCGGCTGAGGATCGGCGACCCGGTCGCGGACAGGCCGAACGGGGCCGGACCCAGCGCTGCAGGACCGACGATGATCGGAGCGGAGTCCAGAATCTCGTCCAGCAGTTCACGAGAACGGTCCCGACGGGTCAGGGCCGCGGAATACTCGGCCCCGGGGGTCCTGCGACCGTTCTCCAGGAGGTCTCGGATCGGCGCGCTCAGTGCCTGCGCATGTTCGTCGAACTCGTGTGCCCGTGCCCGGGCGGCTTCGTACGACATGACGGTGACGTGGTCCTCGGCCAAGGTCTGAACATGATCGTCCCAGTCGAGCGGTTCGGCCTTCACTCCGATCTCTTCCAGCAGGGCGGGCACATGTTCCAGCAACGCCGCCATGGGCGGCTCCAGAGGGTGGAGAGCACCGGCGTTCCAGACCAGGCCCCGAGCAACCGGCTCCGGAGCCCGGGCATCGGAGCGCTCGCGACCGGTGAATGCGTTGTGCACGAAGCGAAGATCGGCCACGGACCGGGTGAGCAGGCCCAGCGAGTCCAGTGACTCGCTCAGACCGGTGATGCCGGACATGTCCGTGGTGCCGTGGGCGAGGACCATGCCGGCGGCTCCGCAGTACGAGGCCGGCCGGGTCAGCGAACCCGCCGTCTGGGTGCCGAGCGCGAGGGGCACGGTCCCCGCCGCGACGGCCGCAGCCGATCCACTGGAGGACCCGCCGGGGGTGTGATCGAGGGCGTGGGGATTGCGGGTGGGGCCGGGGGTGAAGTAGCCGAACTCGGTCGTCACGGTCTTGCCCTGGACGATCGCACCGAGGGAACGCAGACGAGTCACGCAGGCAGCATCGGTGCCGACGGCATCCGGGGAGGTGACTGCGGAGCCGGCACGCGTGGGCATCCCGGCTACGTCGATGAGGTCCTTGACTCCGGCGGACACACCGGCCAGAGGCGCAGAGCCAGGGTCCCGGTCGACGGCACGAGCCTCTGCCGCAATCGTCGACGACAGGCACACCCAGGCGTCGAGTTCCGGTTCGCGCAGCTCGATCGCTCGTCTGACCTGCGTGGCGAGGTCCTCGGCCGGCACCGACCCGGTCCGGACCACCCCGACCTGCTCCCGCAGAGACAGCTCCGACGCGCGCGTGCTCATACTCCTCCTCCGGTCTCGACTCCTCCATTCTGGGCGAACAAGCCGAGGGCCGACAGTAAAGGTTTCCCTCCTACCGCAGTAAGGACGCATGGAAATAGCTTCTGAACCACTGTCGACCCGCTGGCGGATTCCGCATCCGCAGCTCGCTAGGAAAGGTGGCTGCTCATGGCTTCGACCGTGGCGCCCGAAGTCTCTGTCTCCCCGGAACCCGGGGAGAAGAGGATCGACTTCCACAGGATGAACCGCAAGGCGTGGATAATCACGGCTCTGCTCGTCCTCTTCCAGATCGTGGCCTTCGCCGACAAGGCCGTACTCGGCCTGGTGGCCTCGAAGGCCATGCCCGATCTCGGAATCTCCGCCGTGCAGTTCGGTTTCATCGGCAGCGCGTTCTTCTTCCTCTACGCGGTGGTCTCCGTGGTCACGGGTTTCCTCGCCGCCAGGTTCTCGGTCAAGTGGATCATCCTCACCATGGGCGTCGTCTGGGCGGTCATGCAGTTCCCGATGCTCCTCGGTGGCGGTGCCGCGGTGCTGCTGGTGACCCGCATCGTCCTGGGCGGCGCGGAAGGTCCCGCCACGGCGATGTCCCTCACCGCGGCCCATTCGTGGTTCGAACCGCGCCGTCGCGCCCTGCCGTCCAACCTGGTGGCCGCCGGCTCGACGCTGGGCCCGGTCATCGCCGCGCCTGCCCTCGCCTGGGTCATCGTCGCCTGGGGATGGCGCTGGGCCTTCGGCGTCCTCGGCATCGTCGGGCTCGTGTGGGTCGTCGCCTGGCTCCTGATCGCCGGTGACGGACCGTTTGCCGGGCACGGCAAGCAGAACCCCGCCGCCGCCCGCACCGCCGATCGGAAGCCGGCCGATGCCGCCGACGAGGTGGCCACGAACGATGTGGACGAACAGAAGCCTGTCGTCGTATGGCGTGCCCTGCTCAGCATGACCTTCCTCGCCGCGGTGATCGGCGGCGCCTCGAACTTCTGGGTCCAGGGGTTCGTCACGACATGGTTGCCCCAGTACCTCGGCACCGTCGTCGGCCTGTCGCTTCCTCAGGTCGGCACCGTCACCACCTTTCCCTGGATCCTCGGAGCCGCCGTGTTGCTGCTGCTCGGGTTCCTCGGCCACCGGTTGATGAAGCGCGGCCACAACGCGCATCGCGCGATCGCTGTCCCGTTCGGCATCGCGGCTCTGGTGGCCGGAGTCTGCTTCATCCTGGTCCAGGCGACCTCCGGTGTGCTGGCCGTCGCCCTCCTGTGCCTCGCCGCGGGCTGCAGCCTCGCGTACCCGATGACCGCCTCTGCGATCGCCTATGCGGTCGGCGCCAAGCAGCGACCGATTCTCATGGCCACGCTCGGCGGCGTGGCGTCGATCGGTGCCATCGTCTCCCCCACGCTCGTGGGCTGGCTGATGGCCCGCGCCGGTTACGTCTCTCCCGCTGCAGGAAGCGAACTGACCACCGAAATGGCGACGAACATGGCGATCGGTGTGCACCAGGCATTCACCATCACCGGCATCATCCTTCTCGTCGGCGGTCTCCTCTGCATCCTCTTCCTGCGGCCCGAGAGCCTCGGCCGGAAACTGCAGTCCAAGTACGTCAAGCACTGAACCCGGCATCTCGATGCATGCCGGCACCATCCCACCGTCCCCGAGATCAGGAGGACCTCCATGACAGGTTTCGCGACCCCGGTCGACCAGGGGCTCTTCCGGGAAGTGATGGGGCACTACCCGACCGGTGTGGCTGTCGTGACCGGCCGCGCGGACGACGGGGAACTGCTCGCCCTGGTGGTCGGAACCTTCGGTTCGGTGTCTCTCGATCCGCCCCTCGTCTCCTTCATGCCGATGAAGACGTCGAGGACGTTCGCCAAGATGCGGGAGTGTACTTCGCTGTGCGTCAACATCGTCGGCGGCGAGCAGGAGGAACTGGTCGCCAGCGTTGCACGACGCTGGGAGAACAAGTTCGACGGGATCGACTGGTTCCCGTCCCCGTCGGGGGACCCCGTACTGGCGGAATCGGTGGCGTGGATCGACACCCGCATCACCGACACGGTGGAGGCGGGCGACCATTGGATCGTCCTGTGCGCTGTGGCGGACATGGCCGTCACCAACCCGGTGGCCCCGCTGATCTTCTTTCAGGGCGGTTACGGAAGTTTCGTCGGCACGTCGCTGATGGCCCGGATGGAGCACCGGATTCTGTCGGCGATTCAGGATGCGGACTGCGCGCGGCCGGCCGTGAGGGACCTCGCGAACGAAATAGGTTGCGAAGTCACGCTCTACACGGCCGTCGGCCATGACGAGATGGCGACCGTTCTCTCCGCGTCGGCTCCCGGAATCGACCCGGAGAACGGACTGGCGCAGCGAGTTCCGATCGTGCCACCCATCGGCGATTCACTCGTCTTCGATCTGCCTCCCGAGGATCAGGAGCGGTGGATCGCCAAGGCTCGCGGCGTCGAGGAGTCCGGCAGACAGCTCTACCGGGACCGTCTCGACTTCGTCCGCGAACACGGGTTCCTGCTGTCGTTCCTGCCCCGGGAGGGCGGTGCCGCATACGAGGAGATGCGCGCCGCCACCCGCCGGTACGAGAGCGGAAGGCTGACACCGGCACAGGAACGGAGCATCCGGGAATGCGTCGTAAGGTCGACGGTCGACTACCGGTTGCACGACCTCGACGGTGCGGAAACGTACGACCTCGGTTCGGTCGTACTACCGGTTCGCGACCGAAAAGGTGACTACACGCTCACTCTGCGATTGGCGCAACTTCCTCGCCGGGTGTCCGGGACGCGGGTACGAGAGTGGATCGCTCGGGCCAAGGCGGTCGTCGGCGTCCTCGAGAGCGGTACCGACTTCGACCGGTAACCCGTTCCCGCGGAACGCGGTACACCGCGACATCCGGTGCCATGAGGGGTACCGGTCGGTCTTCGCCAGCTTGCATGTCGACCGGGTCGGTCACGGCTCGCCGGGCCGTGGGACGTGCGCCTGCCCCGTGCGTGTGTTCCACGGCTCCCGGATCCTGGCTGTGCGCGTCAGGCCGAGGGCGCTACCCGCACAGCCGCCGATCAAACTCGAGACGCTCCCCCGGCAGTGCGACGATCCCGTCCGCCGGATCGAGGCACGCGTGCGTCCGAGACGATTCCGCCTCCTCGGTTTTACCCGCCGCAGAATCGGTAACCCTGTGCCCATGGCGCACCCACCGAACGTGCTTCCGTGGCAGATCCACGGCTCGTGGACGCCCTCACACGTTCAGGGGTTCCAGGACCCGTTGCCGTCCCTCCTCGACGGCGGGCCGTGGGCGCGGGGCTGCTGCGGGCGGTACGCGCTGATCGACGAGGTGACGAGCGCGGCAACCCGCAGGAGGGAAGGGCCATGAAGATTGCGATGGTGTCCGAGCACGCACGCCTCCTCGCGGCCCCGAGCGACGCAGACTCCGGCGGCCGGGACGTGCACGTCGCCGAACTGTCGGCGGCGCTGGTACGGGCGGGACACGACGTCACCGTCTACACCCGTCGCGACGACCCCGATCTTCCCGAACGAGCCCGGACCGAGGAGGGGTACGAGGTGGTCCACGTCCCCGCCGGGCCACCCACCCGCCTGCCGGCGGACGAGCTCCTCCCGCGGATGGGCGAGTTCGGCACCTTCCTCGAACGCGCATGGACGAAGGACCGGCCCGACGTCGCCCACGCCCACTTCTGGATGTCGGGCATCGCGACCCAGCTCGCCGCCCGCAACGCCCGGGTGCCCACGGTGCAGACCTTCCACACCCTGGGCGTGGTCGAGCGCCGGCACCAGGGCAGTGCAGACTCCGGCTCGTCGAGCCGGATCCGCGTCGAGCGGCTCCTGGCCCTGGGCGCGAGCCGGGTGGCCGCCACCTGCTCGGACGAGGTGTTCGAGCTCGCCACGCTGGGTCTGCCCCGCACCCGCACGTCCGTCGTGCCCTGCGGCGTGAACCTCGAGCTCTTCACGCCCACCGGCCCCGAGCATCGAGCGCGCGGGGCCGGGCACCGAATCGTCACCGTGGGCCCGCTCGTGCCGCGCATGGGCTTCGACGTCGCGATCCGGTCCCTGGCCCTGCTCCCCGACACGGAACTGGTGATCGCCGGCGGACCGGTGGACGGCGACCTCGCCGACGATGCCGAGGCCGCCCGCCTGCGCGCCGTCGCCGAACAGCACGGTGTGCGGGACCGGGTGCGGATGACCGGGCCCGTGCCCCGGAAGGACATGCCCGCGCTGCTGCGGTCGGCGGACGTCGTGGTGTGCACTCCCTGGTACGAACCGCTCGGCATCGTGCCGCTGGAGGCGATGGCCTGCGGGCGGCCCGTCGTCGCGACCGCCGTCGGCGGCCTGCTCGACACAGTCGTCGACGGGGTGACGGGCACGCTGGTGCCCCCGCACGCATCCGAGGCCGTCGCTGCGGCCCTGCACGGCCTGCTCACCGACGACGTCCAGCGCACCGCCTTCGGTCTCGCCGGCCACGACCGGGCGAGCACCCGCTACTCGTGGGACCGGTCCGCCGCCGACGCCGCGCGCACCTATGAGCGGTGCGTGCCGGAACCGCGGCAGGCGGTGCGGTCCACGCGCTCCGGAGCGCGCTGAAGGAACTCCCGGGATCTTCACGGAAATTTCACAGATTCGGCCGCCGGGCACAGGGCCGAGACGTTACTGTTGCGAACAAGGTTGAGAAGCAGCCGGTTCTCGTCTCGTGGAGGCGATTGCTGCGCTCCCCTGTCCCCCGACCGGGCGCTGCTCCAGCAGTCGGAATCATCGGAGGAACAGCCATGGTCTATCTGCGCTCCATCCTGGACGCACCGCACCGGTATTCGTCGTCGCTGCTCGACACCGCGCTGTTCGACGACTTCTCCGGCGACGGGACCCGGGTCTGCATCGACGTCGACGAACCGCCGGGCGGTCCCGTCGTGGTGCAGGTGTCAGGGAGCGTCGACGAGGGCGCCGCGCCGGTGCTGCACTCGTTCCTGCGCGAGGCCGTCGTGCGGGGTCGAGGCGTGGTACTGGACCTGTTGCAGGTCACCGCCGTCGAGTGCGACACCGCGGCACTGCTCGAGCGGGCCGAGTCGCTGCTCCGCGAGCGGGGCGCGAACATCACCGTCGCCGGCGGTGCGGCGGTGCGGCGCGCGGTACGGGACGCGGGATTCGAGGACCGGATCGCGTGCTTCGACACCTTCGGTCCGGCATTCGAGGCGGCACACCGCGGGTGCGACCTCCGGACCGCGGCACGGCGGGTGCAGCCGTGACCGCCAATGTCGTCCTGCTGCTGTTCGTGCTGGCAGCAGGCATCGGTGGCACCGCAGCGTTGCAGGGGGCGCTGCGGCGCCGCCGCTGACTTCACACCTTCCGGACGGCCGTGTGCGGTGCGTCGTGCGCGGGCGTGTGCTGTCCGCGCCGAGGCCGTTGGCCGATCGCCCGCCCGTTGATAGTGTTCTGCGTCACCTACCTCGGTCGCCGAGACCTCGGGGAACGGAGAAGCGCGATGCACGACGAGCACGTCGACGTTCTGATCGTCGGCGCCGGACTCTCCGGGATCGGCGCGGCCTGCCATCTGCAGGACGAATGCCCGGACAAGAGCTACACCGTCCTCGAGGCGCGCGACGCCATCGGAGGCACCTGGGACCTGTTCCGCTACCCGGGCATCCGCTCCGACTCCGACATGTTCACCCTGGGGTACTCGTTCCAGCCCTGGACCGAACCAGAAACCTTCGCCGACGGCCCGTCCATCCGCGACTACGTCCGTCGTACCGCGCGGACCCGCGGCATCGACGAGAAGGTCCGGTTCCACCATCGTGTGGTCCGCGCCGAGTGGTCCACGCCCGAGGCCCGCTGGACCGTGACGGCCGAGCGCACCGACACCGGCGAGCGCATTCGTCTCACGTGCGGCTTCCTGTTCGTCAACTCGGGCTACTACCGCTACGACGAGGGATTCACCCCCGAACTGCCCGGCGTCGAACGGTTCACCGGCACGCTCGTGCATCCGCAGCACTGGCCCGAGGACCTGGACTGCACCGGCAAGCGCGTTGTCGTCATCGGCAGCGGCGCCACCGCGGTGACCCTCGTCCCGGCGCTCGCGGAGTCGGCCGCACACGTGACGATGCTGCAGCGCTCCCCGAGCTACGTCATGTCACGGCCTTCGATCGACCCCGTCGCCGGTGCGCTGCTCGGCCGGGTGCCGTCGAAGATCGCCTATCCGATCGTCCGCTGGGCCAACGTGCTGGGCAGCATGGCCTTCTTCCAGTTGAGCCGGCGCCGGCCGGCTCTGGTCAAGAGGCTGCTGCGCAAGGGCGTGCTGAGCCACCTGCCCGCGGATTACGAGGTGGATGTCCATTTCCGGCCGCGGTACGACCCGTGGGACCAGCGGGTGTGTTTCGTTCCCGACGGCGACCTGTTCAAGGCCCTGCGCGAGGGCCGGGCGACGGTCGTGACCGACACGATCGGCACGTTCACGGAGAACGGAATCCGGCTCGCCTCGGGGCAGGAACTCGAGGCCGACGTGGTCGTCACCGCGACGGGGCTGAACCTGCTCCTGCTCGGCGGGATGGCCGTACGCGTCGACGGTCGCGACGTGGAGATGGGAAAGACGCTGGCGTACAAGGGGATGATGCTCTCCGGTGTCCCCAACCTGGCGTTCACCGTGGGATACACCAACGCGTCCTGGACATTGAAGGCCGACCTCGTCGCCGGATACGTGTGCCGCCTGCTGCGGCACATGGACGCGCGCGGGTACGCCTACTGCACCCCGACCGCTCCCGCCTCCACAACGGCCGCGTCACCGCTGGTCGATCTGGCGTCCGGGTACGTACTGCGCAGCATCGATTCGCTCCCCAAGCAGGGCCCCGCGGCTCCGTGGCGACTGTTCCAGAACTACGTCCGTGACCTGGTGATGATGCGCCGCGGCGGGCTCGAGGACGGCGCCATGCGCTTCTCCCGGGCAGCGGTCCCGACAGCGAAGCAGCCGGCCGCCTGAGGCCCCCGTACGGAATCTCCGAGCATCCCGGGGCCCGCTTCCGCGGATGCGCATGTCCGCGTATCCGCGAGGAATCTCGCTGCCCGCCCGATCGAAAGTAGCAGCGTAGGTGGGCGGTTCCCAGCCGAGCGCGACACCATCCGGATCCGCCGCATAGACTGCCGGTGGAGGAGGCGGTCGACCCTCCCCTCCCCGGCGCACAGTTCCGCAACCGCGGCAATTTCCAGGGGCGGAGAGTGACATATGCAAGTTGGTGCCCTGTTCGGCAGGTATCGCCTGGACCGTCCACTGTCGGTGGATGCGACCGGCGAGGTGTGGGCCGCGTTCGACACGATCACGCATCGGCACGTCGCCGTGCGGGCGCTGCCGCCGGAGGCGACCGAGGACGACGACTACCGCGCTCGTTTCGAACGGGAAGCCGAGATCGCAGCGCGCATCCGGAACCCGCATGTGGTCCCGATCCACGACTTCGGGCAGATCGGCAGCCGGCTCTTCCTCGCAACGACGATCGTCCAGGGCACGAGCCTGCAGGCGATGCTCCGGGCCACCGGCGCAATGGAGGTGCCGCGCGCGGTCGACGTCGTCGAGCAGCTGGCGTCGGCCCTCGAGGCCGTGCACGCGGCCGGACTGGTCGAGCAGGAGGTGACGTCGGCGAACGTCCTCGTGCAGGACGATGGGCTGATCTGCCTCACCGATGTGGGGTTCCCCCCGCATCCCGGCGCGGCGTCGGGCGTCTACGGCCTGACCACCGTGCTGTACGAATGCCTCACCGGCCGACTCTTCCAGTCGTCGAGCGGACCGACGTTGCCACCGCAATCGTCGTCGGTGCTCTCGACCCTGCCCGCCGGTATGGTCGACGTGATCGCCCGCGGAACGGCAGCCGAACCCGCGCGGCGTTACGGATCGGTGGGCGAGCTGGCCGCTGCCGCGCGCACCGCGGCAACATCGCAGCGACCCGCCCACAGGGCCTCGACCGCGATCGTTCCGGTCGACTGGAGCCGGCGCATCCTGGTCGCAGGCCTCGCGCTGGCGGCGATCATCGCCGTTTTCGTCGTCGGCAGCATGGCATTCGGCGCGATATCGCCCTCGTCCGAGGGCGCCGACCCCGCTCCGCTCCCGATCGCGGCGCGGCCGGCCGCGCCGACACCGTCGCCACCGACCACCCCGACAGGTGCGGACGAGGTGCCGCCGGAACCAGCGACACCTCGGACGGAAGCTCCGGCCGCCGAGGCTCCTCCGCTTCGGGAGGCGGCCCCACCGGCACCCACACCCCGATCCGCACCGCAATCGCCACCGGCACCGGCACCGCCACCTGCACCGGCACCGCCACCGCCGGCGCCCGCGCCGCAGGTACTGCCCTGCTACCCCGGCTACGAGCACACCCCGCCACCGGACGGACCCTGCCTTCCGGCCGGCTCACCCCCCGCACCAGCCCCGGCACCGCCGGCGCCCGCGCCGCAGGTACTGCCCTGCTACCCCGGCTACGAGCACACCCCGCCACCGGACGGACCCTGCCTTCCGGCCGGCTCACCCCCCGCACCAGCCCCGGCACCGCCGGCGCCCGCGCCCGCGCCCGCGCCCGAGATACTGCCCTGCTACCCCGGCTACGAGCACACCCCGCCACCGGACGGGCCGTGCTGGGCCCCCGCGAGCCTGCGAGGCCCGACCGGCGACGGGTGATCCCGGTGAACCGTCCGCTCGCCGTCGGGCCGAATGTCACACGCATTCAGTTCAATCGAATGCATGTGACATTCGGCCGCCCACTCGGGGTCAGAGGCGGGCGCCCGTCGTCGCCGAGAAGAAGTAGACCTCGCCCGCCTGCGGGAGCAGGTGCACCCGCTCGCCCGGACCGATCGGGACGCGTCGATCCACCCGCACCACGACCTTGCCCGACGCGCTCGACCAGTCGGCCGGCTCGGCGGCCGTCGCGTGGACGAACGATTCCGCGCCGAGCTGCTCGACGAGATCCACCGTCAACGAAAGGGTCCCGGAACGCCACGCCCCGACGGGGGTCCACGCCTCGGGCCGCACCCCGACGACGATCCGCTCGGCATCGACGTCGGCCGGCACGGCGACCCGCAGACTGCCGAGCACGGCCGCGCCGTCGCGGACGGGCGCGTCGAGCAGGTTCATGCCGGGCGACCCGATGAATCCGGCGACGAAGGTGTTGACCGGGTTGTCGTACAGGTCGCGGGGCGCGGCGACCTGCTGCAGGCGGCCGCCGTCGAGGACGGCCACCCGATCCCCCATGGTCATCGCCTCCACCTGATCATGGGTGACGTACACGGTCGTGGTGCCCAGCCGACGTTGCAGTCCCGCGATCTGCGAGCGTGTGCTGACCCGCAACTTCGCGTCGAGGTTGCTCAGCGGTTCGTCCATGCAGAACACCGCGGGCCGTCGCACGATGGCCCGGCCCATCGCCACGCGCTGCCGCTGCCCGCCCGAGAGCTTGCCCGGTTTGCGGTCGAGCAGCGGCTCGAGCTCGAGCATCCGCGCGGCTTCGAGCACCCGCGCCGACCGTTCCGCCTTGCCGACGCCGGCGTTGCGCAACGCGAAACCCATGTTCTCCGCCACCGTCATGTTCGGATACAGCGCGTAGTTCTGGAACACCATCGCCACGTCGCGTGCCTTGGGCGGCAACCCCGTCACGTCGGCTCCTCCGATGTCGATGCGGCCGTCGTCGACTGCCTCGAGCCCGGCGAGCATCCGCAGGCTCGTGGATTTCCCGCAGCCCGACGGACCGACCAGGACCAGGAACTCCCCGTCCGCGACGTCGAGGTCGAGCCGGTCCACCGACGGCCGTTCGACGCCCGGGTAGCGGTGGGTGACGGTCCGGAAACCTATGTTTGCCAAGGCTGTTCCTACAGGTTCGGGGTGATCTGGCGATCGATGATCTGCTGCAGCTGACGGGTGACGTCGCCGAACGCCGTCGTCACGTCGGCGCCCTGGAGGGCGATCTGCTCGAGGCCGGTGCCGATGATCTGGTCGCCGCCGGGTACGAAGACGCGCGCGTAGTCCTGCGAGCGGGTACGCGCGAGTTGGTCGACGGCGGTACGGGAGTTGGGGTTCTGCTCGAGGAACGCCTTCATGTCGGGGTTCTCGGTGGCGGACTTGCGCACCGGCATGTAGCCGATCCGCTGCGAAAAGTAGGCGGTGTTCTCGCCGTTGGTGACGAAGTCGATGAACTTCAGCGCGTTGCGCTTTCGCTCGTCGGAGATGTTCGCGGGGATCGCCAGTCCGGCGCCGCCGGTGGGGCATCCCGGAGTACCGTCGGGGGCCGGGAGGAACGCGGTGCCGAAGTCGAACGCGGCGTTCTTCGTGATGCCGGACAGGTCGCCGGTGGAGGCGATCGTGGACGCGATGATCCCGGCGGAGAAGTCGTTGGCGATGTCCGTGGAGACACCCGCGTATTTCCCGGTGTGGATCATGTCCTTCAGAAACTGTCCCGCGGCGATCGTCTCCGCGTCGCCGAAGCGCAGCCGCCAGCCGTCGGAGTAGGCACCGCCGAACGTCCAGATCGGTCCTTCGAAGGTCCAACCCAGGTAGTCCTTGGCGTTGCCCCAGCCGTGCGCCAGCTTGCCTGACCCGACGGCGCGTTGCAGTTCGGGCCCCCACTCGGAGAACTCCTGCCAGGTGGCGGGCCCGCGGTCGGGCAGTCCCGCCTGCCGCCAGACGTCGCGGTTGTAGTAGAACAGCGGGGTCGAGCGGGCGTAGGGCAGCGCGAAATGGCGGCCCTCGAAGAGGTAGTCGGCCAGCAGGGAATCGACGTAGTCGCCGGTATCCACGCCGACCTCGGTGAACAGGTCGTCGAGCGGCGTGATCGCGCCGGCGAGCGCGTAGTTGAACCACCACACGTCCGACAGGACCACGACGTCGGGCAGATCGCCCCCGGACAGGGCTGCGTTGAACTTCTGTGACACCTCTTCGTAGTTCTTGCCGCCGTCGACGAGGTCGACGGTCAGGTCCGGGTACTTCGCCTGGAACCGGGCGATGAGTTCCTTCTCCACGTCCTGGGACTTGCCCGGGTGGTTGGACCAGAACTTGATCGTGTTCGTATCGGAAGCGGACCCCGAGGTGCCCGCCGACCCGGACGAGCCGGTGCCGGCGCACGCGGCCAGCGCTGCGCTCGCCGCGACCACCCCGGTCAGTCCCAGAAATCCACGCCTGTCGATGTTCACGAAGTTGCTCCTGGAAGAGTTCAGCCCTTGACCGCACCGGAGGTGAGGCCCTTGATCATGTGTCGTTGCAGCGCAAGGAAGACCACGAGGATCGGCAGCATGGCCAGCACCGTGCCGGCCATCACCGGACCCCAGTTGGTGACGCCGTCGTTGTTCTGCAACTGGGTCAGTCCGATCGGCAGCGGGGCCACCGACGCGTCGTCGGCCATGAGGAACGGCCACAGGTATTCGTTCCACTCGTTGACCACGGTGATGAGCGCGAACGCGACCAGGGTCGGGCCGGACACGGGCAGCACGACCCGCCACAGCAGACGGACGTGCCCGGCGCCGTCCATCCGTGCCGCCTCGATGATCTCCGCGGGAATGGACAGGAAGTGGTTGCGCAGCAAGAACGTTCCGAACGCGACGCCCGCGAGCGGCACGATGATCCCCTGGAAGGTATTGCGCCATCCCCATTCCGCCACCAGCGCGTAGTTGGAGATGACCGTGATCTGGTTCGGCACCATCAGGGTGGCGACGATGCCGAGGAACACGAGATTCTTGCCGGGGAACCGCAGGAACACCAGACCGTAGGCGCTCAGGATGCCGAGGACGAACTTCACGCTCGACAGCACCGTGGTGATGATCAGTGAGTTCCGCAGGAACGTGCCGAACGGCACCGAGGTGACGGCCTCCGTGTAGTTCTGGGGATGGAACACGCTGGGCCACCAGGTGACCGGCAGCGTGTAGATGTCGGGCCGCTGCTTGAACGACGTCACCACGATCCAGTACAGCGGCAGCGCCACGACGAGCAGTGCGACGACCATCGCGGCGTAGGCGAGCACACGGATCGCGCGCTCCCGACGCCGGTACGGCTCTGCCGCCGTCGGCTCCGCACGTACGATCCGGCGGTCCAGAAGCGCCGTCATCCCACGATCTCCTTGCGCGCCACCGGCCGGATGTCACATTCCGTCGATGGGACCGAACGCGTGTCACATTCGGCCCCGCGCCCGCGCCCGCGACGGCGAAGACGGGGGCCGCGGACGGGGCGCGGCCGGTCGTCGCGGTCCATGAGACGCACCTGGTACACCGTGACCGCCAGCAGTACGAGGAACATGACGGTCGCGACGGTGGCGCCGTAGCCGGCCCGGAAGTTGCGGAAGGACTCGTTGTAGACCTGGTAGACCATCGTGGTGGTTCCGGTGCCGAGCGGTCCGCCCCGGGTCATCACGTTGATGATGTCGAAGACCTGGAACGAATTGAGCAGCACGGTGATCGACAAGAAGTAGGTGGTGGGCCGCAGCTGCGGCAGGAGTACGCGCCGGAAGGCGGTCCACGACGAGACGCCGTCGATCGCGGCGGCCTCGGAGAGTTCGGGGCGCAGGCCCTGCAGGGCGGCGAGATAGATGACGAAGGTGTAGCCGAGGTTCTTCCACAGGTAGGTGAGGGTGACCATCACCAGCGCCCAGGCCGGATCCTGGTAGAAGTCCGGGGCGCCGATCCCGACCCTGTCCAGCAGGTCCTGGACGAGGCCGAAGTTCGGGTCGAACACGAACTGGAACGCCACGCCCACCGCGGCGCCGGAGATGACGAACGGCGCGAAGAGTGCGGAGCGGACGAGGTTGCGGCCCAGGAGTTTACGGTCCAGCAACAGCGCCAGCGCCAGACCGAGCAGCATGGATCCCGCGACGGTGGCGACGGTGAACACGACGGTGTTGCCGACGATCTGCCAGGTGTCGGCGCGGCCGAACCACTCGCGGTAGTTGCCGAATCCGACGAACGTGGCGGTGGGGCTCGAGATGTTCCACTCGAAGAACGAGAGGCGGATGTTGTCGACGAGCGGCCGGTACGTGAACAGGATCAGCAGCGCGAGATTCGGTCCGATCAGCGTGGCGAACAGCGCGTAGTCGCCCCATGGGCGTCGCGACAGCCCCCGATCGGGTTGGGGCAATACTCTTTCCGGACTCGAGCGCACTGCGGCAGTGTGCCTGCCGCGGGCGAACCGGAGGTTACGCCGGTCTGGCGCCGGCGAGTACTCTCGCCACCCGGAAGGTCACCAGGTGCTCGCCGGCGTCGACCGTTGTCCGGCTAGAGGTTCCAGTCGCCGAGGCCGTCCCAGCCGTTGAGGGTGCCGCCACCGGTGTTCTGCACGATCACCGGGTCGCCCTTCTGGGCGTTCTCGAAGAACCAGCGACCGTCCTCGGTGCTCACGTTCAGGCACCCGTGGCTGACGTTGGTGTTGCCCTGCGCCCACTCGGACCACGGCGCCGCATGCACGAAGATGCCGCTGTTGGAGATGCGGGTCGCGTACTCGACGTAGGTGCGGTATCCCTCGGGCGAGTCGACCGGAACGCCGTACGTGGACGAGTCCATGTACATGTCGCGGAACTTCTCGCCGACGATGTAGGTGCCGTTGGGCGTCTCGTAGCCGGGCTTGCCGAACGACGTCGGCATGGTCTTGACGACCTCGCCGTTGCGGGTGACGGTGATGGTCTTGGTGTTGTCGTCCGCGACGGTGATCAGCGCGTCGCCGACGGTGTACGACGACTGCGTGCCCCCGGCGTTCACGGTGACCTGGGTGTGGGCCGGCCAGAACTCGAACGGCCGCCACCGCACCTGCCGGTCCGAGGCCCAGTAGAAGTGCCCGGACACCGGCGGGTTCGACGTGACGGTGATGGCGCGCTCGGCGGCCGCGCGATCGGTGACGTTCTCGTCGAAGCGGATGATGATCGGCTGGGCCACGCCGACCGTCTCACCGTTCGACGGGTTGATCGACGGGGCCGAGAACGGCGGCGGCGTGGGTGCGACGGAGTTCGAGCCGCCCGGAAGCCTCTCGACGAGTTCCTGCACGCTCGGCAGTTCGGGCCCGCCCGGCCACAGGGGTACCGCGGCGGCGGGTCCCGTCATGGTGAGCATGGCGGCGCCGGCCCCCACCAGCGCGGTGGCGACACGGCCGGACCAGCGACCGGCGCGGCCACGACTGCTCGGCCGACCCTTCTTCTCGAACATTCGACAACCCATCGTTCGTTCGTGCCGTCGCACCCACGTCCGCCCCGACAGCGACGACTTGGCGAACCCATTAGACACAGCTCCCCCGCAAGCGGGCAATTCGACCATGCCCGCCCGGACCACCCCTCGCGGGCTCGCGCCCAGGTCAGGACTCGATTCGAGAGGCGGCAAGGAGATCGGCGACAGCGACGAACTTCACGCGAGAGCGACCCGCGGCGCCGCCCCGGGCGCGTTCCTGCTTGTCGATCTGCTGCCAGCCCCGGTAGTCGACGTACTCCGGCCGGCGCTCGGAGACCAGCGCCGCGAGCTTCTCCCGGTCGGCGACGGGTGCGACGAGCCGGCCGGCCACGAAATCCTGGACCAAGTGCTCGACGGTCTGGGCGGAGCACTGCTTGTTGGTGCCGATGACGCCGGTGGGTCCGCGCTTGATCCAGCCGGCGGTGTACACGCCGGGCAGCGGCTCGTTCGTCTCCGGGTCCACGACCCGGCCCTCCTCGTTGGGGAGGATGCCGCGCTGGTCGTCGAACGGCAGGTCGGCGACGGGGGCCCCGCGGTAGCCGACAGAACGCAGGACCAGGCCGGTGGCCAGGGTCTCGGTCTGCCCGGTGCGGTGCGCCTCGAGCCGGCCGTTCGCCTCGACCAGTTCGGTGCGTTCGAGGGTGATCGATTCGACCCGGCCGTCACCGCTCAGCTCGACAGGGGCGGCGAGGAAGCGCAGCACGATCCGCTTGTTGCCCTCGGTGGGGCGCCGCTGGGCGAAGCCCTGGACCTGTTCGACCTTCAGCGCGATCCGCGGTTCGGCGGTGGGGTCGTCGACGAGGGCGCGGCTGGCCGGGTCGAGTTCGGCCTCGGCCGGGTCGACGACGACGTCGACGCCCGTGAGCTGACCGAGGGCCAGCAGTTCCGGGTTGGTGTAGGCGGCCTGGGCGGGTCCGCGGCGTCCCACGACGACGACCTCGCGGATGTTCGACTCGCGCAGGGCGGCGACGGCGTGGTCGGCCATGTCGGTCTTCGCCAGCTCGTCCGGGTCCATGACCAGTGCCCGCGCCACGTCGAGGGCGACGTTGCCGTTGCCGACGATCACCGCGCGTTCGCCGGACAGGTCGAAGGTGCGGTCGGCGTAGTCGGGGTGTCCGTTGTACCAGGCGACGAACTCGGTGGCCGCGTGCGAACCGGGCAGGTCCTCGCCGGGCACGTCCAGGCGCCGGTCCCCGGCGGCGCCGACGGCGTAGAGCACGGCATGGTGGTGCGCGAGTAGTTCCTCGTGGCTGATGTGGGTGCCCACCTCGACGTTGAACCAGCACTGGCTCTTCTTGTGGCCGAGAGCACTACGGAACAGCTCGCCGACGGCCTTGGTGCTCTGATGGTCCGGGGCGACACCTGCGCGGACGAGGCCGTACGGGGTGGGCAGGCGGTCGAAGATGTCGACCTCGACACGGGCCCGGCCGGTCAGCTCCAGCGCGGCGTAGCAGGCCGCCGGCCCCGAGCCGACGATCGCCACCCGCAGGGTGCCGAGCTCGGCGGGAATCTTGGTGCGGTCGCGTTCCTCGGGCCAGTCCGGTCCGATCGGGTATCGCCGGTAGTAGTCCTCGGCGATCTTCAGATAGGGCTCGTGCGCGGCGGGCAGCTCGTTGTCGGCGTAGATCGCGTCCACCGGGCATTCGTCCACGCACGCGCCGCAGTCGATGCAGGTGTCCGGGTCGATGTAGAGCATCTCGGTGGTGGCGAACGGCGCCTCGTCGGGCGTGGGATGGATGCAGTTGACGGGGCAGACCTCGACGCACGAGGCATCGTTGCAACACGCCTGGGTGATCACGTAAACCACGGTGGATACCTGCCTGAAGTGCCGGGGGTTCGACGACCCACTCAGACTATAACGTGTTCCAATTCCGGTCGAGATCCGGTTCGCCGCCCCTGCTCTCCCGGCGTGTCCCCCGCCACCGGACCGGACGCGTCAGCCGTCGGTCGGCTCGATGCGGAAGCCGATCTTCACGGTCACCTGGATGTGCGCGACGGCCCCGTCGTCGATGTGGCCCCTGACGTTCATCACCTCGAACCACTCGAGGTGGCGCGTGGTCTCCGCCGCACGCGCGACGGCCTGCTTGATCGCGTCGTCGACGCTGTCCGTCGACGAACCCACCACCTCGATCACCCGGTACACGTGGCTCACAGTGTCGCTCCCTCCGTATCGAACTGCTTCGAACAATCGTGGGGGTAGGCGCCGCGGCACCTTCCTCAGGCGCGGCGGGCCAGGTCGCGCGCCAGCGCGCCGAGCCGCGCGAGGCGCAGATCGCCCAGCGCGATCGGACCGCTGCCCAGCCGGTTCGTCGTGAACGCGAGCGCCAGTCCGGTGTCGAGGTCGGCGAAGGCGCCGGAACCGCCGACCCCGTAGTGGCCGAGCGCCCCGCGCGGCCGCTCCCGGCTGACGAACACCGGCTGGTGGTAGCCGAGCCGCCACGCCATCGGGACCCCGAGCACGTAGTCGCGGCCGCGCACCTGGACCTCGCTCATGGCCTCGATGGTTTCCGGGTGCAGGAACTGCACGCCGTCGATCGTGCCGCCCGCGGCGATCGCCCCGTACATCCGCGCCAGGGCGCGCGCCGAGAACACCCCGTTCCAGCCGGGCATCACCGCGTCGTGCACCGCGGGATCGCGCACCAGCTCGTCGAACTCCTCCGGCATCGCGGCCTCCGCGAGGCCCCGGGTGAGGCTCACCCGGGACAGCACCGAGGCGGTCATCCCCCAGTGCAGGCCGGCGGGATTGATCCGCGGGAACAGCTTGGCGATGCGGTGCCGCTGCTCCTCCGGCACCCGGAACCAGAATTCGGGGGTACCCAGGGGTTCGGCGATCTCCTGCCGGACGACGTCGACGAACGGCGACCCGGTCACGCGCTGCACGATCTCCGCGACGAGCCAGCCGTACGTGACGGCGTGGTATCCCGGGCCTTCCAGCCGGCGCGGGTCGGGTGGGGCCGCGGCCAGCGCACGCACCGTGGCGTCGTAGTCGACGATGCCCATCCGGCCGGGCCGCAGGTTGCGCACCCGGTGCAGTCCGGCCCGGTGGGTGAGCACGTCCGCGACGGTGACGTCCTCCTTGCCGGCCGCCGCGAACTCCGGCCAGTACCGCGCGACGGGGGCGAAGTAGTCGATCAGGCCGCGGTCGGCGAGCCGGTGCACCACGGTGGACGCCACGCCCTTGCCGGTGGAGAAGGACAGCGACACCGTGTCGCGGTTCCACCGCCGGTCGCGGGTGGCCCAGCCCGCCCAGATGTCGAGCACCTTCTCGCCGTCCAGGTAGGCCGCGAGGGCCCCGCCCCCGTGCCGGGGCAGCCGGTACAGGTCGAAGAAGCGATCCGCGAGCGGCAGGAATCGCCGGTCGACGTGCATCTCGGTCGGCGGCGGTTCCTGTACCGCCGCCGCGCCCCGCACCGGTCGGGCTGTCATCCGTGGTACCTCCCAGTCGACATCGTGCCGCCAGGTTACGTCGCAGCGTCCGGTCCCGAACGGGTTTTCCGCAGGCTCCCGGTCAGGGCGTGACGTACCGGAACGTCCCCAGCACGACGCACCCACGGCCGGTGGTGAGGTTGACGGCGGTCGCGGCGGACCCCTCGCACAGCACCGGGTCGCGCAGGTCGCCGATGAAGGCCTGGGACTGCGGGCCGGCCACGACGACCGCGGTCGCGGGCTC
Source organism: Rhodococcus sp. DMU1 (assembly GCF_012272955.1). Taxonomy (NCBI): domain Bacteria; kingdom Bacillati; phylum Actinomycetota; class Actinomycetes; order Mycobacteriales; family Nocardiaceae; genus Rhodococcus; species Rhodococcus sp. DMU1. The sequence goes on from NZ_CP050952.1 coordinate 5,240,350, forward strand.
CTCGACGATGCCCAGGGCCAGCGCGTCCTCACCGAAACCGAGCGTGGCGAGAGAACCGCCGCGGGCCTCGCCCGCCCCGGCACCCCCCGAGAGCCCGGCCGCGAGCACCCGCGCCCCGGTGCGCGCGTCGGCGAAGCCGACTCCGCCGTCGCCGTGGGCCCACGCGCCGCTCGGTGCGTCCGCGACCGCGCCGCACGCGGTCCGCCCGTCGAGCTGGGTGACCGAGGCCGCCGAACCCGGGGGCGCCGCACACGTCACCGCCTGCGCGGACGGCGCCGCGACGAGTGCGGCCCCGACGGCCGCCGCCACCACGGCCCCACCACCGAGAACCCGAACCGACTTCCGCGCATCCGCTACCACCGACACGGTGACTGCCTCCTCCGGCCTCGTCCCCCGCAAACCGAATCCCCCAGGGGGAGTCTACGGAGACGCGCACCGGTTCACCGGGTCGGCGGGCATCGATGCGGTCACGAGAGGTCACCGCCCCGGTGAATCCCTAGCCGGGCCGCTTGCGGTCGGTGTCGCGGGACGGCTGCACCCGCTTCGGCTCGCCCGGCATCTTCGGATGGGTCGGCGGGTAGGGCAGGTCGCCGAGGCCCGCGGCGGCGTCCCGCTCGGCCATCTCGAGCAGCACGTCGAGCGCCTGCGCGGTCTCGTCCATCGCGGCCATCGGATCGCCGCGGCGCTCGAGCAGGCCCGGCACGGTCGCGATCGTGAGATCGTCCGGGTCGGCGTCGACGAGTTCGTCCCACGTCAGGGGTGTCGACACCGTCGCGATCGGGGTGCGCCGCACCGAATATGCCGACGCGATCGTCTTGTCCCGGGCGTTCTGGTTGAAGTCGAGGAAGATGCGCTGCCCGCGCTCCTCCTTCCACCACGCGGTGGTGGCCCGGCCGCCGCTGCGGCGTTCCACCTCCCGCATCAGGGCGATCCCGGCGCGGCGCACGCCGACGAAGTCCCACTCCGGGACGATGCGGACGTACACGTGCAGGCCGCGGCCGCCCGACGTCTTCGGGAAACCGACCAGACCCAGTTCGTCGAGCAGCGGTCGCAGCACCTCGAGCGCGACCGCGCGGGCGTCGTCGAACGCGGTCCCCGGCTGCGGGTCGAAATCGATGCGCAACTCGTCCGGGCGGTCGACGTCCCCGCAGCGCACCGCCCACGGATGGAACGTCACGGTGCCCAGGTTCGCCGCCCACACGACGTCCGCCGCGCTGCGCACCCGCAGCACGTCGGCGGTGCGGCCGGACGGAAACGTCACCTCGCACGTCGCGACGTGGTCGGGCCGGCGGGCAGGCACCCGCTTCTGGTAGATCTCCTCGCCCTCGATCCCGTCGGGGAACCGCTGCAGATGTGTCGGCCGCTCCCGCAGCGCCTGCAGCAGCGGCGCCGAGCCGGCCGTCGCGACGGTCCGGTAGTACTCGACGAGGCGGCGCTTGGTGCCGGCCTCTCCGAGCCGGGGGAAGTACACCTTGTCGGGGTTGGACAGGCGGACGGGCACGCCGCCGACGTCCAGTTCCACGGCGGGAGAACGCTTCGCATCGGGCACCGGAGGTCACACTCCTGTCCGGTCGAGGACGTCGCCGAGGTCGTACCGCACCGGCACGTCCAACTGCTCGAAGGTGCAGCTGCGCGGCTCGCGGTCCGGTCGCCACCGCAGGAACCGCGCCGCGTGCCGGAACCGCAGGCCGGCCTCGGCGTTGCCCTCCATCTGGTCGTAGGCCACCTCCAGGACCCGCTCCGGCCGCAGCGGTATCCATCGGCGGTCCACCGCCGTCCGCCACCGGCTCGGCTCCCCCTCGGCGACGACGTCGGCGCCGACCCGCAGCGGTGCGAGTTCGGCGAGCAGCTCCTTGCGCTGGTCGACGGTGAACGCCGACGCACCGCCCACCATCACCGGTTCGTCGCCGCCGTCGTACAGGCCCAGCAGCAGGGACCCGACCCCGTCGATGCTCTTGTGCGGCCGGTAGCCGATGAGCACGCAGTCGGCGGTGCGGGCGTGCTTGACCTTGAGCATCTCCCGCTTGTCCGGCACATAGGGCCCGTCGAGACGCTTGGCGACGACCCCGTCGAGACCGGCACCCTCGAACTCGGCGAACCACCGGCCGGCGGTGTCCGCGTCGCGGGTGGCGGCCGTGACGTGGCAGCTGGGGCCGCCGCCGACCACCGCCCGCAGCCGCTCCCTGCGCCGCGCGAACGGCGCCTCCATCAGGTTCTCGTCACCGATCGCGAGCAGGTCGAAGCCGACGAACTGCGCGGGGGTCTGCTCGGCGAGCAACGCGATGCGGCTCGCCGCCGGGTGGATTCGCTCGGACAGCGCCTGCCAGTCGAGCCGGATCCGGCCGTCGCGCGGGCGGGGCACCACGATCTCACCGTCGACGACGCACCGGGCGGGCAACTCGGCCCGCACCGCCTCCGCCAGTTCCGGGAAGTACCGCACGAGGTCCTTGCCGCCGCGCGAGGCGAACACCACCTCGTCGCCGTCGCGGAACACGACGGCGCGGAAGCCGTCCCATTTCGGCTCGTACGACCACTCGGGGTCGCCGTCGGCGGGCTGAGCCGGGACCTCGGACACGGCCTTGGCGAGCATCGGTGCGATCGGCGGAGCGACGGGCAGCTGCACCGGCCCATGGTCGCACCCGGAGCCGACTCGTGCCCGCCGGATTTGCGAGAAATCACCCTACGTTTCCCGCCCGAGGCGGACATTCCGTACGCTCTCCCCCCATGAACTTCATTCGACGGGTGAGCGGCACCGCCGTCGCGCTGGCCGCGGCGGCTCTGGTACTCGGCGCGTGCGGATCGGACGTCGAGCCCCGGGCGGTGCCCGAGTCCGGGTCCGAGACCACGTCGGCCAGTGCATCGGATACCCGGACCACCACCGGCCGTCCGACCACTACCACGGCACCGACGTCCCCCGGCTCCTCCGGCCTGGACATCGACGTCGAGATCGGCGACTGCGTGCGCCTCGGCGGCACCGTCGACGACGCGACCATCGAGAACGCGACCTGCGGCAGCATGGACTCGAACTACAAGGTGATCGACATCGTCGACTCCAGCGAGCAGTGTGTCTCGGACGCCGACCAGACCTACTACGAGTCCTCCGCCGGTGTCGAGGTGGGCGCCCTGTGCCTCGACGTCGACTGGGTGGTGGACAGCTGCATGGACATCTCCGGTGAGGACCCGCAACGCGTCGACTGCGCCGCGCCCGGCCCCGAGACGGAGAAGGTCACCGAGATCCTGCAGAACACCGACAACGTGAACGACTGCTCCGTCTCCGAAGGCGGATTCGTCTACAGCGAGCGTCGTTTCGTGGTCTGCACCGACACACTCTGAGGTCGCCGTCCGCCGCGGCCGGCTACAACCAGCCGCGGCGGCGGAAGATCGCGTAGAGCCCCGCGCACGTCATGACCATCATCAGTAGGGCCATGGGATATCCTGCGGCCCAATGCAATTCCGGCATGGTGTCGAAATTCATCCCGTAGACCGTGCCGATCAGCGTGGGCGCGAACAGAATCGCCGCCCACGCCGAGATCCGCTTGATCTCCTCGTTCTGCTCGATGCTCGCCCGGCTGAGATTGCGCATCTCCTCGTTCTGCATCTGCGAGACCAGCGTCGCGTTGACCGTGAGGATGTTGCCGAGCAGCTGACGGAAGCTGTCGACCTGCTCGACGACCGTCGTGGCGTGGTCGGTGACGTCCCGCAGGTAGCGCTGCAGTTCGTCGTCGGTGCGGTACTTGGCGAATCCCGACGACAGACCGGACAGCACGGTGAGCAGCGGCTTGGCCGCCCGCTGGAACTCGATGACCTCGCGGGACAGTTCGTAGATGCGGCGCGAGACCCGCGGATCGCCGCTGAACACCTCGGTCTCGATCTCGTCGATGTCGTTCTGCAGGCCCGCGACGACCGGCGCGTACCCGTCGACGACGGCGTCGAGGATCGCGTAGAGCACCGCCTCGGGGCCGAGCCGCAGCAGATCCGGCTCGCTCTCCATCCGGTCCCGCACCGCCGACAGGTCGGGCGATTCGCTGTGCCGGACGGTCAGCACGAACGTCGGGCCGACGAAGACGTGCACCTCACCGAAGTCGACCCGCTCGGATTCGTCGACGTAGCGGGCGGCCCGCAGCACGACGAACAGCGTGTCGCCGTACCGCTCGAGCTTCGGGCGCTGATGCGCGACGATGGCATCCTCGACCGCGAGTTCGTGCAGCCCGAATTGCTCTGCGGCGGCGTTGAGTTGAGCGTCGGTGGGCCGGTACATCCCGATCCACGCCATCGAGCCGGGCTCGGGCAGGCAGTCGAGGGCCTGCGAGAGCGTCGCCGGCGACGCGACGCGGCGGCCGTCACGGTAGACCGCGCTGTCGACGATGCTGCTCTCCGCCCCCGCGGCGTCACGGCCGGGACTCGACGCGACGGCGGGGTGCAGGGACGCACCGAACCCGGCGGACGGGTCGGCGGTCGCCGCCGCGGAGCGACGCGGCAGCAGGGCACGGACGGAACGGTTCGGCAGCATGTCGGCACGGCCTTTCGGGGGGCACGGGGGACGACGGCGAGGACATTCGCCGTGGGACGTACACGCGACGGCAACCGTCGCGCACCGAAAGGACGCGTACGGGCTGCCGTCAGCCGGTACTCGGAGGTCGACTGCGCATCGCGAGTCCCACCTCCTCCACATCACCCGGAACCGCTCCGGGGGCCTGACGAAACACCAGCAGCGTACGCCTTCGTGCCGCACGGAGCCATTTCGGCCGGTCCGGCGCACGACGTCGCGCCGCCCGGCGGACGGTGTCGGTGGCTGCGGCCACAATCGCCGTGACCGCCCTCACCGCCCGCACGACCGACGACAGGACCCCCGATGACGCACTGGCCCGATCGACCGATCTGCGCGTTCGACCTCGAGACCACCGACCGCGATCCGCGGATCGCGCGCATCGTGACCGCGTCCGTCGTCGTCCTCGACGGTGACACCGTCGCGTCGCGGACGTGGCTGCTCGATCCGGGCATCGAGATCCCGGAGGAGACGTCGGCGATCCACGGCGTGACCACGGAGCGGGCGCGCGCCGAGGGCCTCGAGTACACGGCCGGCTACGCCCAGATCCGCGAGGCACTGTGCGAGGCCTGGGTCCGCGATCACATCGTCGTGGCGTTCAACGCCAGTTACGACCTGACGGTCATCGACGCCGAGGGCCGCCGGCTGGGCCTGCCGGGACTCGCCACGGGCCTGGTGTTCGACCCGTACGTCGTCGACCGCGAGATGGACCGCGGCCGCGAGGGCGGCCGCACCCTGCAGGCGGTCTGCGCTGCGTACGGCGTCACGCTGACCGCCGCCCATCAGGCCGAGGCGGACGCACTCGCGGCCGGGCAACTGGCGCGGGCGCTGTGCACCCGCTTCCCGCAGCTCGCCGACCTGGACATCATGACGGACCAGGCGGCCTGGCACGCGGAGCGGCAACGCAATTTCGCCGAGTACCTCTCGGGCCTCGGCCGCGACGCGTCGGACGTGGACCCGCAATGGCCCATCCGCGGTATCGCCTGAGAGAAGTTGCCGGACGGTGGGTTCCGACGTCCGGCCTCACGGCACGGCGGCGAACGCTGCGGAGACGTACTCCGCCGAGCGATCGGAGCCGAGCAGGCCGGGTCCCATCTTGTTCATCACGTACGCGACGGTCATCCTGCGCTCGGTGTCGACGATGATCTGGGATCCACCCCAGCCGCCCCAGAAACAGATCCGCCCCTGCGGGACGAACGGAACCGATTCCGTTGTGGGAAGCCCGAATCCGACTCCGAAGCGGACGGGAACGCCGAGCACGAGATCGACACCGTAGGACTGCTCGTCGAATATCGCGTCGATGGTGTCGGCCGAGAGCAGGCGGACGTCGCCGACCCGTCCCCCGCACGCGATCACCGACTGGATCCTCGCCAGGGCACGAGCATTGGAATGTCCGTTGGCCGCGCCGATCTCGGCTTCGCGCCAGCCGTCGCTCCAGGACGCCGCAGCGTCGGCGGGCGGACCGGTGAAGGTCTTCACCATCACGCTCGCGGGATCGAGGGTCGCGAGGTCGATCGGCAGCGGGGGCGGGGGGATGACCTCGGACACGCGCGAGTAGTCCGAGCGGGCCACGCCGAGGCGGAAGTCGGCGTCGAGGGGACGCGCGATCTCCTCCTCGATGAAGCCGGTCAGCGTCCGGCCGTCGACGCGGTGGACCACCTCGCCGATCAGATGCCCGTAGTTGAGCGCGTGGTAGCCGGAGGCAGTGCCGGGCTCCCACCACGGCGCCTGCGCCGCCAGCAGTTCCGTGGCTTTGGCGGTGTCGGCGAGGTCGTCCATCGTGAACGGCTGGTCCCAGCCGGACACGCCGGAGGTGTGGGACAGCAGGTGCCGGACCAGGATCCCGTCCTTGCCGTTGGCGGCGAAGTCGGACCAGTACCGCGCCACCGGTGCGTCGAGGTCGAGTTGCCCCCGGTCGACGAGCATCAGGGCAGCCAGGGCGGTGACCGTCTTGCTGCACGACCAGACGTTGGTGATGGTGTCCCGCTCCCACGGCCGCGTTCCGCCGGCGTCCATGGAGCCGCCCCAGATGTCGACGACGGGTTCACCGTCGAGGGTCACGGCGATCGACGCGCCGACGTCCTCCCCCGAATCGAGATTCCGTTCGAGGGCCTCTCGCAGCGCGGAGAACCGAGGGTCACAGACGCCGTGGATGTCGGACATGGAGTACTCCTGGAGTGAGAACGGCAGCCAAAGTTGATTTCGAGTTCAACTTGGACGAGTATGAGCACGGTCCGTTGTGATGTCAATCACTACGTCGGTGCGAGCAGGATCGTTACCCGCGAAAACGCATGGCGCCCCCGGCGCCCCGTCGGGCACGGTGACCCGGTGCCGACCCACTCCGCCAGCGTCCCGCGGCCCCGCTTCCTGTGGAAGCAGCACTGCTGTCTGCCGCTGACCACCACCGCCCGCACGGCGGACCTGTTGCGCTACGACACCGGCGCCGGCGCCTTCACGTCCCTCAACGTCGGCGATCTGGTGGCCGAGATGAACGCGGTCGGGATGGTGGTCGACGGCTCGCACTGCAGCCGCCGGACGGGGCTCGACCTGTGTGAGGTCTCGGCGTCGCCGGTGATCTACTCGCACTCGTGCATGCGGTCGATGTGGGAGCACGAACGCAACATCACCGACGAGCAGGCCCTCGCCTGTGCCGAAACCGGCGGCGTCGTCGGCATCGCCGGCGGGGGCAACTTTCTCGGCGAGAACGAGGCCACTCTCGAGGCTATGGTCCGCCCCATCGACCATGCAGTCGAGCTGCTCGGCCCGGAGCATGTCGGCATCGGGTCCGATTTCTCCTTCGACCATCTCGACGCACAGGCGGAGTTCGCGTCGCACCCGGACCTGTTCCGGAGGCCTACACCCGGTACGGCGGCATCGACTGGGTGCCGCCTGAGCACACTCGCACCCTCGGCACCGAACTGCAGCGGCGCGGCTATCCGGAGGAGGCGATCACCATGATCCTGGGCGGGAACTTCCGCCGGGTCGCCGAACAGGTATGGACATAGCCGAGACGTGGACTGCGGACGATGTCGCCCGCTCACCCCTTGACGACGCCGAGCGGCACGAGCCGGGCGATCCGGCGGGCCAGGCCCGCACGTTCGCTCACCTCCGCCACCGCGTCGATGTCCTTGTACGCCTCCGGCTTCTCCTCGGCGAGTCCCCGCCACGAGCTTCCCCGCACGAGCACCCCGTGCGTCTCGAGTGCGTCGCGCACCGCCCGGCCGTCGGTGTGCCGGGCAGCACGGTGCCGGCTCTGCACCCGACCGGCCCCGTGCGCGGTGGAGTAGAACGCCGGGTTCCCGGCGACACCGGCCAGCACGTACGACGCGGTGCCCATCGTGCCGGGGATGAGCACGGGCTGCCCTGCATCGGTGAGGTCGGCGGGCACGTCGGGGTGGTCCGGCGGCAGGGACCGCGTCGCGCCCTTGCGGTGCACGCACAGCGCGCGGACCCGGCCGCCGACCTCGTGCCGCTCGATCTTCGCCAGGTTGTGCGAGATGTCGTAGAGGAGGTCGAGGGTCGTGCCGGCCGTTTCCTCGAAGACCCGGCGGGCCGCCTCGGTGAGCAACTGCCGGTTGGCCCGGCCGTAGTTGGCCGCCGCCACCATGGCCCCGAGATAGGCCTCCCCCTCCGGCGACCGGACCGGAACGCACGCCAGCTGCCGGTCGGGGACGTGAATCCCGTAGCGGCCCATTGCCTTACCCATCTCACGTACATGGTCGGTGCAAATCTGGTGGCCCAGGCCGCGGGATCCGCAGTGGATCATCACGCACACCGTGCCCACGTCGAGCCCCATCAGCCGCGCGGTGTCCGGATCGAAGACCCGCTCGACGGCCTGGACCTCGAGGAAGTGGTTTCCCGACCCGAGGCTGCCGAGCTGACCGAGGCCCCGCTCGACGGCACGGTCGCTCACCGCGTCCGGGTCGGCGCCGTCCAACACGCCACGGTCCTCACACCGCTCGAGGTCGCGGGCGACCCCGTGCCCCTGCTCCACCGCGAAGCGGGCGCCGCCCGCGAGCACCTGCCGCAGCACGGTACGGTCCGGGAGTTCCCACACGCCCCGGGTCTCCATGCCGCGCGGTACGACGCGACCGAGCCGGTCCATCAACACACCCAGGCGCGACGCGAGGGCGGACCGGTCCGCGTCGCGTGCGATCAGGAGCCGCACGCCGCACGAGATGTCGAAGCCCACGCCGCCGGGGGAGACGACGCCGCCGTCGTCGATGTCCGTCGCCGCGACCCCGCCGATGGGAAAGCCGTAACCCCAGTGCACGTCCGGCATGGCGAACGACGCGGTGACGATGCCGGGCAGCGTCGCGACGTTGGCGACCTGGGTGAGCGCCTCGTCCCCCTCCGCGACGGGGAGCAGGGACCGGGTGGCGAAGACGATCCCGGGTACGCGCATCGCGCCGGCCCGATCGATCCGGAACCGGTACGGGGTCTCCTCGACGATCCTCATCACTGTCCGATCCGGGGGCGGGAACGCGACGTCGGCGGCCTCGTTCCACCATAGGATCTGCAGTGCCTGCTGCACAGGCCCGGGAGCGAATCATGAACGGAAGCGGGTACCGGTCGGTGCCGCACACGGCGGATCTGCGCATCGAGGCGTGGGCACCGACCCGTGACGAGTGCATCGCGCAGGCGGTGCGCGGCGCCGTCGCGAGCTTCGCCGACATCTCGTCCGCGGGACCCGGCCGGGTCCGCAACCGCCCGTTGACGGCCGACGGCGACGAGGACCTGCTCGTCGCGGTGCTCGACGAGGTGATCTATCTGCTCGACACGGCCGGGGAGATCCCGATCGACGTGGTCGTCGAATCCGGCGGCGGCACAGCGGAGGCGCGGTTCTCGATGGTCGACGCCGCCGCGGTGCCCCAGATCGGTGCGGTCCCGAAGGCGGTGTCGCTCCACGAGCTGCGCCTCGACCGAGGACCGGAAGGGTGGTCGTGCTCGGTGACGCTGGACGTGTGAACCGGCGACGAGCGCCGCAGTACCGGTCGCGGCACGCCGATCGCAGGCGACCGTGTGGGCGCCCTCGCCGTTGTGACTTTCCGCTGTAGATGGCCGGGATTGCCTGCTGGGCCGGTGCCCGTTGCCGGGGCCGAGACCCGGGTGGTCGGCGAGCTCCGGCGAGCGGCTGCGCTACATCGGCATGTTCATCATGGGCATCCCGCCCATCTGGTGGAGCCACATCATCAGCTGGTGCAGCAGGGTGTGCGCCTGGTCCATCATGCCCATCATGTTCACGGCCGTGACCTTTCTGGAGCCGAGTAACCCTCGGGGGCGGGATCGTCCCACTATGACGCTCTGTTGTTCCCCGATGTGCCACCTCGCGTGCGAGATCCGTCTTCTTCAACAGATCTTCACGAGATCTCGACTTTCGGTGTCCGGACACGGCAGGAGTGGGCCGCAGCACCCCCGCACTTCGGAACCTGCCGGCGCGCATGGCGTAGCACCGGTTCATTCGAGCTGTCGTGCGCCGCCTGGGGTGGGTGCGCTGCGGGCTGTGCCAGTGGAGCGGTGCGGTTGCCCGCTCGGAGGTCAGTCCGCAGCGATGATGGGGGTGCCGCGGTCGGCCAGCCACTGCGCCGGGTCGGTCTTGGCGCCGGAGCGGTCTTCGACCTCGAAGTGCAAGTGGGGTCCGGTGGAGTTGCCGCGATCTCCGACGGTGGCGATCTTCTGCCCGGCTTCGACTCGTTGCCCGGCCGTCACCAGGTTGGTGTTGTTGTGGCCGTAGGTGGTCACCGTGCCGTCGTCGTGCCGGATGCGTACCCACAGCCCGTAGCCCTGTGCCGGTCCGGCGCTGATGACCTCCCCGTCGGCGACGGCGACGATCGGTGCGCCCATGGTATCGGCGATGTCGATGCCTCCGTGTCCCCGCCCGTCCCGAAGGTGGAGGTGATCACCCCGGCGGTCGGGGCGACGGACCGCCCGGTCCCGCCCCAGTGCCCGCCGTCGGCCGGGCGCGGCAGGGTGGGGCTTGCGGGTGCGGCGCCGGGGTCTTCCCCTCCGGTGGCGCTCTTGTTGCCGGGGGCCGTATCGGGTGTGCCCCTAGCAGGCGCGTCGTCGCCGCCGGGCGGCGCCCCAGGCTCCGGTGCCGGGGGTTGCCCGAATCTCGCGTGCTCTCGACCGCTACCGTCCCCCCTACACTGAGGGCACTCGGTCTGTCGAGTGTGAGAGGAGCGGAGATGCGGAACCTGTCGCCGCTGACGATCGTGCTGACCGAGCAGGAGCGCCTGCGGGTGCGCGAACAGCTCCGGCAGCGAGCTGCATGAATCGCGACCAGTTCTCCATGGATCTCAAGGCGCGTGCGCGCACCTGGACGAGCCTGCCGGGCGCGGTGTCGGCGTTGGCCGCAGCTGCCCTGCTCGTGGCCGGGTGCTCGTCCCCCGACGCCCCTCGCGCGGCGACCGTACCCTCCGGCGCCGCCACCGCACCGCGCGTTGCGTTGTCCCCGGCGCTCGATCACGTGCACGGGCTGAGCGTCGATTCCGCCGGCACGATCCTGGCCGGCACTCACAGCGGACTGGTCGCGGTCGCGCCGTCCGGCGCCACCACCGAGGTCGGCACCTCCGACGACGATCTGATGGGGCTGGCCGGGGTGTCCGGCAGCGACGTGCTGGTCGCCTCGGGCCATCCGGGTCCGTCGAACCCCGGCCCCAACCCGCTGGGTTTGCGCCGCAGCGACGACGGCGGGCGCACCTGGACCGACCGGTCCCTGCTCGGAGAGGTGGATTTCCACGCCCTGGCCACGGACGGCACCGTGGTGGTCGGTTTCGACGGCACCCGCGGCATCCGGGTGTCCACCGACGCCGGCGCCACCTGGAGCGCCGGTGCCACCGTGGCGGCCGCGGCCCTGGCCCTGACCCCGGACGCGGTGTGGGCGATCACGCCGGCCGGGCTCGAGCGCAGCACCGACCTGGCACGCACCTTCACCCCGGTCGAGGACGCACCCGCCCTCGTGCTGCTGGCCGGCACCGGCGACGGGCTGTGGGGCATCGATGCCGACGGCTACGCCTGGCGCAGCCGGGACGGCGCCGCCTGGGAGCAGCGGGCCTTCGTCGGGCAGGTGGAGGCGCTGACCGCCACCGGGTTCGACACCGCCTACGCCGCCACGGCCGAGGTCTTGTACACACTGAACTGACGCGGTCGGACCGGGCGGTGCTCCCCGCTGACCGGTGGGGCCCGGCACGTCCGCGTGCCGGGCCCCACCGTGTCGACCGCGCGATCGCGGCGGCTTTCTCGCGGTCACAACGAGGACAAAATGTTCTCCATCGTGGTGATCTCCTGCTGCTGCGTCTCGGCGATGGTGCGCGCCATGGCCACCGCATCGGAATTCTGCCCGGAGTCGACCTCGGTCTGCGCCATCGCGATCGCGCCGCGGTGATGTTCGATCATCTGGGTCAGGAACAGGCGGGACGCGTCGACACCCTGTGCGTCGCGCAGGGCGGTCATGTCCTCGGCCGACATCATCCCGCTCATGCCGCCACCCATCTGTCCGCCGCCGGGCATCGTGGTGGACTGCATCGGCATGTCGTGTCCGGGCATCTCCATCCCGGGGGACGACATGGGCATGTTCGGAGTGGCCATCGGCATGCTGGTCGTGCCCATGGGCATGGTGGGCTGCCCCCAGTCGGTGAGCCAGCTCTGCAGCTGCTCGATCTCCGGGCCCTGGGCGGCCTTGATCTGCTGGGCCAGTTCGGTGACCCGCGGGTCGATGCCCTCCTTGGCCAGGATGACGTCGCTCATCTCGATGGCCTGGCTGTGGTGCGGGATCATCTGCTGGGCGAAGGTCACATCCGCCTGGTTGTGGTCGGCGGCCGTCTCGGCGGAGGCGCTGGTGGTCGCCGTCGCCGACGGGCTCGCCTGCGAGGCCTGATCGTTGCCCGAGTCGCTGCAGGCGGCCAGGGTGAGCGCCGCAGCGACCGCCACTGCGCCGGTGGCCAGAGACTTCTTCCTCACAAGAACATTCCTTTCCGTCGTGTACACGCACCGGGCCGACACCACGGTCGCGATAGCGAAGGCATCCCCCACAGCGGCTGCGGCAAACCCGGCCCGCCTCACCCCTCGGCGGGGGACGCGGACCACTGCGGGTGTGATACGCCCTCTGCGGTGCGGCCGACCGGCCGGCCGCACCTCGTCCGGATCCGAGCCTGGCAGCCGCACCCGGCGACAACTCGGACCTTTCGGTGAAGATTTCCTGAAGAACCACCGCGCCGAGCCCGGAGCCGGGGTCACACGGCGCTCCGTGCCCGGACCGTGGACGCTGCGGCCCCTTCCCGCCCCGGCCCCTCCGGCAATCGGCGACCGACCCGGACGCCTGGGCGACCATCGCCGCTGTTCTTGAGCAGATCTTCACGGAAACGACGGCGAAGAGCTCATCGAGGCCGGGCACCGTGGACAGCGAACACACCGGGACCGCGCACCGCTGCCCCACGCGGGGTGCCGGTGCTGCGGCCGACCGGGTCGGACAGCCGGTGTCCGGTAGCGCCGACCGAGGGCGAGGAAGGGTGGTTTCGATGATGTTCTGGTACGGCAACGGCATGAACGGTTGGGGTTATGTGCTCATGACCGTCGGGATGGTGGCGTTCTGGGCGTTGGTGATCGTCGGCATCGTGATGCTGGTGCGCGCCGCGACTCCCCGGTCGACACCACCGCCGGCGCCCCATGCCCCGACGCCGGAAGAGATTGTGGCCATGCGCTTCGCCCGCGGCGAGATCGACGAGGACGAGTACCGGCGCCGTCTCGACGCCCTGCACACCCATCGGCCCGGCCCGGGGGCGTGAAGACCGCAGTCAGGTCGAATCGCCCTGCCCACCTCAGGTGCGCCGGGTCAGGAGCGGCGGTGTCAGCGGCGGTAGTGGCGACCGTCGGAGTCGTCGGTGACCAGGCGGTACAGCACGTAGACCGAGAACCAGACGATCAGCACGGACACCAGCACGAGCGCGATCTCGTACACGAGGACCACACCACCGATCCTACGGCCGCGCCGGCCACCCGATCCCACCCTGGCGTCGACCCCTGGATGCGCCGACACCGCGGTGAGGTCAGCGGTGCGGGCTGGTAGGGATCGGCTCCGGTGCCGGGCGCGGCGCCGGTTGCTCCTGCGGTGGGGACGGCAACCGCAGCCGCTTGAGCATCAGCGCATTGACCGCGACGATCAGGCTCGAGCCGGACATCGACAACGCCGCGATCTCCGGGCGCAGCACCAGCCCGAAGGCGGGCTCGAACACGCCGGCGGCGATCGGCAGCGCGATGACGTTGTAACCGACCGCCCAGCCGAGATTCTGCCGCATCTTGCGCAAGGTGCCCCGGCCGATGCGCAGCGCAATCGGCACATCCAGCGGGTCCGAGCGCATCAGCACCAGATCGGCGGTTTCGATCGCGACGTCGGTGCCGGCACCGATGGCGATCCCCAGATCCGCCTGCGCGAGGGCGGGTGCGTCGTTGACGCCGTCGCCGACCATGGCGACCTTCTTCCCGGCTCTTTGCAGTTCGGCGATCTTGTCGGCCTTGTCGCCGGGCAGCACCTCGGCGATGACGGTGTCGATGCCCAGTTGTCCGGCGATGCGGCGGGCTGTGGCCACGTTGTCGCCGGAGAGCATGACCACCTCGATGCCGAGTTCGTGCAGCGACGCCACCGCCTCGGCCGAGGTCTCCCGGGCGGCGTCGGCCAGGGCAATCGCCCCGACGCCGCGGCCGTCGACAGCGACGAGGACCGCGGTGCGGCCGGTCGAAGCCAGCTCGTCGCGCCGGTCCATCAACGCGCCGAAGTCGACGTTCTCGGCGACCATGAGTTTGCGGTTGCCGATGGCCACCCGCCGGCCCGCCACCTCGGCGACCGCACCGTGTCCGGGCACGTTGCGGAAGTTCTCCAACGACACCGCGGGAAGGCCGCGGGCGGCGGCATAGCGCACGATCGCACCGGCGAGAGGATGCTCGGATTCGCGTTCGACCGCCGTCACGAGGGTCAGCAGCTCGTCCTCGGTGAGACCGTCGACGACGACGTCGGTGACCTCCGGCTCGCCCTTGGTCAAGGTGCCGGTCTTGTCCATCACCACGGTGTCGATGCGGGCCGAGGTCTCGAGGGCAGCGGCGTTCTTGAACAGCACGCCGCGCTGGGCGCCGAGACCGGTGCCGACCATGATCGCGGTCGGGGTGGCCAACCCGAGCGCGTCGGGGCAGGTGATCACCACGACGGTGATGGCGAACAGCAGCGCCCGCTGCACATCCCCGTCGACCGCCCACCACACCACGAACGTGCCCAGCCCCCCGATCAGGGCGACGAGCACCAGCCAGAATGCGGCGCGATCGGCCAGGCGCTGGCCGGGTGCCTTGGAGTTCTGGGCCTCCTGCACCAGCGCGACGATCTGCGCGAGGGCGGTGTCGGAGCCGACCTTGGTCGCCCGTACCCGCAGAGTGCCGGTGGTGTTGATCGACGCACCGATCACCTCGGATCCTTCGGCCTTGGTCACCGGCAGGGACTCCCCGGTGACCATGGATTCGTCGACCTCGGAACTGCCGGTCTCGACGGTGCCGTCGACCGGGATCTTCGCCCCCGGTCGGATCAGGAGCAGGTCCCCGACCACGACCTCGGCGGTGGGGATCTCCACCGGCTGCCCGTCGCGCAGTACCACCGCCATCGGCGGGGCGAGTTCGAGCAGGGTCCGGATGGCATCGTTGGCGCCGCCGCGGGCGCGCATCTCGAACCAGTGCCCGAGCAGCACGAAGCTCGCCAGCACGGAGGCGGCCTCGTAGAACACCTCGCCGCCGCCCGTCAGTGTCACGCCCACGCTGTAGAGCCAGCCGGTGCCGATCGCGACGGCGACGAGCACCATCATGTCCAGGGTCCGCGCCTTCAAGGCCCGGTAGGCACCGTCGAAGAAGATCCACGACGAGTAGAAGATCACCGGCAGGCTCAGCAACAGGGTGAACACGTCGTCGCGCAGGCCGAACGGCGCCGGGACGGTGAACCCGAACATCTCGCGACCCATCGGCGACCACAACATGATCGGGATCGACAGCACCAGCGCCACCAGGAACCGATTGCGCATGTCGCGGACCATGGCGTCCATCGACATCCCGGCGTGACCGCCGTGATCCATCAGCTCCTGCGCGGTGTGCCCGCCAGGCATCTCGTGCGCCGCCGGCTGCGGGGGATGTGCGGGTGTGCCCGGGCCCGGAGCCGGTTCGCTCATCGGGTCGCACACGTGCTCGGGCACCGAGCGGCCGGCGCAGTGATAGCCGCAGTCCCGCACCCATTTCGACAGCTCCGCCACCGACGTGCGGTCCGGATCGTAGGTGACGGTGGCGGTCTGGTTCACCGCGTTGGCCTCCACCGCGGTCACTCCCGGTCGGCGCAGCAGGGTCGATTCGATGACCGGCGTCGACGTCGCCCAGTGCAGGCCGCCTACTTCGAGAACGGTGGTTCGGTTCATTCGATCCGGTCCCTCCCTCTGATGGCGGGGACGCGTTACTCGCCCCGTACGCAGTGCGGTTCCGCCGAACCGCAGTACCGATAGCCGACACCGGTGAACGGTCATCGCTGATCGAGTCCGAGTCTGCCCCGCCCCGACCCGGCATCTTCTGGTGGTTGGATGAAGATCCGTTGAAGAAGTCCGGGTCCCGGGTCAGGGTCCGTGCTCGTCGGTACCAGTGCCCCGGCGATGATCAGCCATCTCGCCTCCTCGGATTCCCGATGTGCGGGTCGGTGGGTACCGGAGCCGTGCGCCGATGACTCTTCCCGCCGCGGTGGGGGTTTCGGCTGGTGGTTCGGTGAAGATCTGTTGAAGACTCTGTATCCCCCGAAACGGGTACCGCCGGGCCCTGCGGTGACAGTCCCTCAGCCGCTGTGGTGTTCGCCGTGGTCGGCCGGGACGGTGGTCGTCGGCACCGAGTTCGGTCCCGGCGCCGGTGCAGGGTTCGGGGCCGAGGGGCCGGTCAGAGCCGGTCCGAGCACGAACGCCGAGAGCGAGAACATCGCCGCGAACACCACCAGGGCGATCGCCGGGGCCTTCCAGGTGGCAAACCGCCGATACAGCCGGCGCAGCAGCGGAATCGAGAACACCACCCCGAGGGCGAAGAACAACAGGTTGCCCCCGGCGCCGGTGACCAGCGCGGCCCCGGCGATCAGGCCGACGTGGTGCAGCACGTGCGGCGCCAGCCCCATCACCGCGCCGAGGGCCGCGGACACGGCGTTCCAGGTCGCGGCCAGCGGGCCCTTGCGGGCCGGCACGGCCGCCGGTGGGGTGCTCATGGCTTCGGCGGTGGCGGGGTGCTCGCCGGGAGGAGTCGTCATACGCAGACTCCGTCTTCTCAGGCGCGGTAGGACAGGGTCGTCATCATTCCGGCTTCCTGGTGGTAGGCGTTGTGGCAGTGCAGGGCCCACTGGCCCGGGTTGTCGGCGTCGAACTCGATTTCCACAGTCTGCATCGGACGCACCGTCACGGTATCCTTGCGGGCTCCGCCGTCGACCAGGGCGAAGGTGTGTCCGTGCACGTGCATCGGGTGGAACATGGCCGACATGTTCCGTAACCGCATCCGTACCCGTTGTCCCTGGGCGACGGTCAGCGGCGCGGTGTCGGGGAAGGTGGCGCCGTTGAGCATCCACCGGTACGGGGCCATCGTGCCGCCCATGTCGACGCTCAGGTAGTTGTCGTGGGATCGTCGGGGCAACCGCACCTGCTCGGCCGGGGACAGGGCGGTGCCGAGCAGCACCCGCCGATCCAGCTCGCCGGGCCGGGTATCGGTGGCGGCCGTCCCGGCGGCGGTGCGCACGACGGCCACCGCGTGGCCGGGTTTGCCTTCGGCGGCGGCGTAGAGCGGGAACACCCCGTCGGCGAGGGTGACCAGCACATCGAACCGTTCGCCCATACCGATCAGCACCGCGTCGGTGTTCCGGGGGGACACGGGGAAACCGTCACTGTGGGTGACCGTCATCGCATGTCCACCGAGCCCGACGCGGAAGGCGGTGTCCGAGGCGGCATTGACCAGCCGGATCCGCACCCGCTGCCCCGGGGCGGCGGTCAGGGTCACCGGGTCGACGGGGGTGCGGCCGTTGAGCAGGTAGTACGGGTAGTTCACGTCGCCGGCGCCGCCGAGCAGGTCCGAGCGCATGCTCTCTGCACCCATCATCGAGCCCATGCCGCCCATCGCGCCGTGGTCCATCATCGAGCCCATCCCACCCGCACGGGGGGCGGGCCGGCCGGGGGCCGGCATGCCGAGTTCGCGGGCGACATCGTCGGGGGTGCGGCCGGTGCCGTCGACCCAGTCGTCGAGCACGACGACCCATTCGTCGTCGTAGCCGCCGGGCTCGGCCGGGTCGTCGATCACCACCACCCCGTACAGGCCGCGGTCGAGCTGCAGCCCGGTATGCGAGTGGTAGAAGTAGGTGCCCGGATGCGGGGGCGTGAATTCGTAGGTGAACGACTCCCCGGCGACGATGGGCTCCTGCGTGAGCCCCGGTACCCCGTCCATGTCGTTGCTCATCGCGATGCCGTGGAAGTGGATGCTGGTGTCGGCCTCGAGTCGGTTGTCGACCCGCACCTGCAGCAGATCCCCGGCCCGGGCCCGCAGCAGCGGACCGGGCAGCGTGTCACCATAGCCCCAGGTCGAGACCACCGTACCGCCGAGGTCGACCTGCACAGGCCGCGCCGTCACCTGCGCGGCGACCACCGCCTGCCCGGTGGTACGGCGTTGGGCCTCGAGCCGGCGCACCGCCTCGGCGCCCGGCCCGACCGGATTTCCCGCTACACCGGGGCGGGCGCAGCCGACCGGCCCACCGAGGGCCATCGCCCCGGCGGCCGCGGACGCACCGAGCAGAAACATACGGCGGGACATCTGCACCACACACATCTCCTGGAAACGTTGGGACGACAACGGACGACACGAGGTCGGCGCCGCTCACCGATAGGGACGCAGCGCCCGCCGCCGGGCTTGGTACTCGTCGGCGTCGATCTCGCCCCGTGCGAAACGGTCGTCGAGGACGCGCAGCGGATCGGCCGGCGGTGGCGGGGTGCCGGTGCGGTGACCGGTGCGGAACAGCGCGGCGATGCCGAAGGCCACCAACGCCCAGAAACCGATCATCGTCAGCGCCATCACCATCCAGCCGGCCCAGCCCACTGCGCCCGATCCCCACATCACGGCCGCTCCTTTCCTCGAAAGGCCCGGATCCGAGTCTGGGCCCGTTACCCGACGCCGCGGGTTGGCGTTCGATGAAGGTTCGCTGAAGAACGTCGCCACCGGCCCGCCGCGGCGGTCACGATGGGACATGGCCTCCGGTTCCGATCAGCTCGTCCCCGCCTCTGCCTCGAGCGCAGCGGTCCCCCCGAGCGGCCTGCGGGCGCTGGTGGTCGAAGACGAAGTGGCGCTGGCCCGGGTTGTGGGCACCTACCTCGAACGCGCCGGCTGCGAGGTCACGCTCGTGCACGACGGGCTCGACGCCGTCGAGCGCGCCCGGCAGGTCGATCCGGATGTCGTGGTGCTCGATCTGGGGTTGCCGCACCTGGACGGGATCGAGGTGTGCCGGCAGCTGCGCACGTTCTCCGACGCCTACGTCGTCATGCTCACCGCCCGCGCCGACGAGATCGACACCCTGGTCGGCCTGTCGGTCGGCGCCGACGACTACATGACCAAACCCTTCAGTCCGCGTGAACTCATCGCCCGCATCCAGGCCATGTTGCGGCGCCCCCGACCCTCGACCGGGGACGGCCGCACCCCCGCGCAGTCCGGCACCGATACCGGCCGCCGTACGTTCGGGTCGTTGACCCTCGATGCGGCCGGCCGCGAGGTGTGGGTCGACGGTACCCCGATCGCCTTGACCCGCACCGAATTCGACCTCCTCGCCGCGCTGTCCGCACACCCCAACATGGTGTTCACCCGGGCGCAGCTCATCACCGCGGTGTGGGGCCCGAGCTGGGTCGGCGACGAACACCTGGTCGACGTGCACATCGGGCACCTGCGCCGCAAACTCGGCGACGACGCCACCCGCGGGGTCTTCGTGCGCACCGTGCGCGGGGTCGGATACCGCATGGGAGCCGGGCAGTGACCACACCACCCCCACGGGCGGCAGCAGGGCGGAGGCCCGGGCGCCGCAGTGTCGGATTCGGCAGCCGGCTACTGGCCGCGCAGGCGATCGTCGTCGTCGGCGGCGCGATCAGCGCCTGGCTGGTGGCCGCCGCCGTCGCCCCGGGACTGTTCCACAACCACCTCGAGCAGGCAGGTATCGAGCACGTCTCGACCGAGGCGGCGCATGTGGAGGAGGCGTTCACTTCGGCGATGATCATCTCGCTGGCCATCGCGCTGGTGGTCTCGGCGCTGATGGCGCTGGCGGTGAGCTGGTACTTCACCCGCAGGGTGCAGCGCTCGGTCACCGGCGTGGCCGCCTCGGCCACCGAGATCGCCGGCGGCCACTACGGCGTGCGTCTGCCCGGACCCGGTCTCGGGCACGAATTCGACCAGCTCGCCGAGACGTTCAACCAGCTCGCCGATCGGCTGGACTCGGTCGAAACCACCCGGCGGCGCATGCTCTCGGATCTCGCGCACGAGATGCGCACCCCGCTGGCCACTCTCGATGCCCACCTCGAGGCCCTCGAAGACGGCATCCGGGTTCCCGACGCCGAGACCCTCGCGGTCCTGCGGTCGAGCACCGCCCGGCTCGGGCGGCTCGCCGAGGACATGGGCGCGGTCTCGCGCGCCGAAGAGGGCCGGCTGTCCGTCACGCCCGTGCCCACCGACACCCGCACCCTCGTCGACGCCGCGGTCCGCGTCGCCGCCGACCGCTACGCCGCCAAGGGCGTCGCCCTGGTCGAAGACGTCGAGCACCCCGCCGCGGTCACGGTCGACCCGGACCGGATCGGGCAGGTGCTGGGCAATCTGCTCGACAACGCCCTGCGGCACACCCCCGCCGGGGGCACGGTCACCGTCGCCACCACCGCCGTCGACGGAGAAGCCGGGATCACCGTCACCGACACCGGCGACGGCATCGCCGCCGAGCACCTGAGTCATCTGTTCGACCGGTTCTACCGTGCCGACCCCGCCCGCCGACGGCAAGAAGGCGGCAGCGGCATCGGATTGACCATCGCCCGCGCCCTGGTCGAAGCCCACGGCGGTACGCTGACCGCCTCCAGCGGCGGAGCCGGAACCGGCGCCCGATTCACCGTGCACCTGCCCACCGCCGCAGGCGCCCGCAGCAGCGCGCGCACCACCCCTCCGCGGGGTGCCGTGCACGCCGGCACCGGTCCCCGGGAGCGGCGATGAAGAAGCTTGCGCTCGATGCGCTCGCCCGTCACCTGGCCGCGCATGCCGCCGCCGCGCCCAGCGGCCGCAGCGCCGAGACCGTCTACGGCGGGCACGAACACGTGCTGCGGCAGACCCTCGTGGCGTTGCAGGCCGGACAGTCCATGGCCGAGCACGTCAGTCCCGGTGAGGCCACGGTGTACATCCTGCGCGGGCGCATCCGTGTCGTCGCCGACCGGACGAGCTGGGACGGACGCAGCGGCGACCTGATCGCCTTACCCCGCACCCGGCACCGGATCGACGCCGTCGCCGACACGGTCGCGCTGCTCACCGTCGCCAAGTACTGACCTCCGGGTGGTTCAGAGCCCGTCGCCGGGGAGCGGCTGCGCCCACTGCGACGGCTCCGGCTGCAGCATCGGGCTCTGCCCGATCCCCAGATCCTCGAACGGCACCAAGAACGCGATGAACGTCCGATGTCGGCGCTGCCCACCGCTACCGACTGGCGCCGAGCCGGGAATCCGCCCCGGTCCGCTACGGAGGTGGGCTGCGACAAAGCCCTGCTAGGGCAACAGGCCTTGCCGACGGGCCTCGACGACCGCCTCGTGCCGGCTGCCGACCTCGAGCTTGCCCATCAGATTGCGCATGTAGCTCTTGACGGTCTCCACGCTCAGCGACAGCCGCTCGGCGATCTCGGCGTTGCGGCACCCGAGCGCCACATACGCCAGCACATCCCGTTCCCGCGCCGAGAGCCGCACCGTCGGTGTGGCCGCCCCGCCGGTCAGCGTCCGCAGCTTCTCCTCGACCTCCCGCAGGCGCGCTTCGATCCCCGGGTCGGACGTCTGTGCCGCGATCTCCCGCAGGGCCAGGTAGCTCTCGGTGATGCCCTCCGACACCGACGCGGACACGGCGGACGGGGCGGCGGCGCGGGCGTTGTCGATGAGGGCGACCCGCCGGTCCACCTCGTCCCGGATCTCGATCTCGCGGGCGAGCCTGCGGGCCGACCGCATCACCTGCTCGACGACCACGTCGCCGATCGGCAGGCTGGTCCGCAGGCCGCCGTACAGGGCGGCGCGGGTGCGGCGGCGCACCACCACCGGAACGGCGAGCAGCGACTCGATGCCCTCCCCCGCGACCTCCCGGTCGTACTCGTGGGAGATCTGGGGGGAGTTGAAGTAGTCCGACACCGCACCGGGCCGTTGCTCGGCGACCACCTTGCCGCCGAGTCCGCACTCGGAGCTGATCACCAGGTCGCGGAGGATGCCGCTGCGGGTGCCGACGAAACCGGACAGCAGCATGTCCCCCCCGTGCACGGTGCCACCGAACAGCACGGGCATCCCGGTCGAGATCTGCAGCTGCCGCAGCTCGGCGCGCAGGGCGTCCTCGTCGCTCGGCCGCAGGTGCGCGTGCGGGCCCTGGCGCGTCGCCGCAACATTCGGCGTCCCGACCCGTGTCGATGCCGGGTTCGTCGACGCCGTGCTCGTCGACGCTGGGTTCGTCGACGCTGGGTTCGTCGACACAGACCTCACCGGAACCACCTCCGAGACCGCGAATACCCACTTCGGAGGGTAGCGGGGAATCTGTCGTGACTCATAACCTCCACCCGTTCCGGTGTTGCAGCGATCACAATGGCGTACACCGACCGAGTGCCGAAGTCCCGGAGGTATCCGTGCCCACCCCCACGTCCGTCCCCACCGCCCGAACGGCGAACCACACCCCGCTCAGCCCCCTGCGGTTCCTCGAGCGTTCGTCGTCCGTGTTCCCCGACCGCACCGCGATCGTCCACGGCGACCGCCGCTACACGTACGCGCAGTTCGCCGACGAGGCGCAGCGCCTGGCCCGCGTCCTGCGCAGCCGGATCCAGCCGGGTGACCGGGTGGCCTTCCTGGCGCCGAACGTGCCGGAACTGCTCATCGCGCACTTCGCGGTGCCGCTCGCCGGAGGCGTGCTGATCGCGCTGAACTCCCGGCTCGCCGGGCCCGAACTCGAGTACATCCTCGGGCACGCGGAGGCGTCGCTGCTGTTCGTCGACTCGGAGTTCGTGGGGTCGGTCGCCGGTGTCACGGCCGGCGTGCCGTCGCTGACGGCGGTCGTGGAGGTGCCGGATTCGACGGTCCCGTACCCCGACGTGCCGGCCGGGATCGTCACCACCCGGTACGACGAGTTCCTCGCCGCCGCCGACGACCTCGACGACACCCCGCTGCCCTGGGGCGTCGACGACGAGGAGCAGGTCATCACCCTGAACTACACGTCGGGCACCACCGGCAAGCCGAAGGGCGTGATGTACACGCACCGCGGCGCCTACCTCAATTCCTTCGGCGAGACGTTCCACAACGGGTTCGACGGGAAGACGCAGTACCTGTGGACCCTGCCGATGTTCCACTGCAACGGCTGGTGCACGCCGTGGGCCGTGACGGCGGCCGCCGGCACGCACATCTGCCTGCGGGCCGTGCGGGCGGACGCGATCTGGGACGCCATCGACAACCTGGGCGTGACCAACCTCTGCGGCGCCCCCGCGGTGTGCTCGACCATCGCCGAGGCCCCGCAGGCCCACCGGCTGGACCGGCCGCTACGGATCACCACGGCGGGCGCGCCCCCGTCGCCGACGGTGATCGCGCAGCTCGAGGCGATCGGCGTGACCGTCGTGCACGTGTACGGCCTCACCGAGGTCTACGGGCCGTACACGATCTGCGAATACCAGGACTCGTGGGACGACAAGCCCGCCGAGGAACGCGCGGCGCTCCTGTCGCGGCAGGGCGTGGGCATGCTGCAGGCGGAGAACGCACGGGTCGTCGACGCGAACATGAACGACGTGCCCGCGGACGGGCAGACGATGGGCGAGATCGTGCTGCGCGGCAACAACGTCATGGCGGGGTACTTCAAGGATCCGGAGGCCACGGCGGAGGCGTTCAAGGGCGGCTGGTTCCACACCGGCGACCTGGGCGTGATGTACCCGGACGGATACATCCAGCTCAAGGACCGCGCCAAGGACATCATCATCTCCGGCGGCGAGAACATCTCCACCGTGGAGGTCGAGCAGGCCATCGTCAGCCACCCGGCCGTGCTGGACGTCGCGGTGGTGGGCGTGCCCGACGAGAAGTGGGGCGAGCGTCCCAAGGCGTTCGTGATCCTGAAGAAGGGCGAGACCGTGACGGCCGAGGAGCTGATCTCCTACACGCGCACGTTGCTCGCCGGGTACAAGGTGCCGCGGGAGATCGTGTTCCCGCTGGATCTGCCGCGGACGCCGACCGGCAAGATCCTCAAGTTCGAGCTGCGGGCCGCGCACTCGGCGCAGGCCTGACGCCGGCCGCGCCGCCGGGTCCGGCGGCGCGGCCGTTTCGACTTCGATACCGCGGATTGGATACTGAGAACCATGGCACTCGGTCCCGACTCCGCCCGCCGCATCGACGCGACCGGCCCCGATCCCGCCCAGTTCCGGGTGCACGTGGTGACGCAGGCGATCCGCCTGTTCTCCGAGTACGGCTACGAGTCGACCACCGTCGAGCAGATCGCGTCGGCCGCGGGAGTGTCGCGACGGACCTTCTTCCGGCAGTTCCGCTCGAAGGAGGACGTGATCTTCGCCGATCACGAATCGCTGCTCGAGCAGGTCGGACACTATCTGTCGGGGAACTTCGACGATCCGTGGGCGGCCGCCGCCGAGGCCGCCGAGCTGGTGTTCGGGCACTTCCGGGACAAGCGGGAGCTTGCGGTGTGGCGGTATCGCGTGGTGCAGCGGGTGCCTGCGCTGCGCGAGCGGGAGCTGGTCACGACGTACCGCTACGAGCGGCTGTTCACCGACTACCTGCGCTCGGCGGTGCCGTCGGAGTCGGGGGTGCGGATCGTCAGCTTCGCGGCCGCGATGACCGCGACGCACAACTTCCTGCTGCGCGCGATGATCCGCGGCGACGAGTCCGCGACGGCGGAGGAACTGCGCCGCGCGCTGCTCGAGGTGCGGCGCTCGTTCGGTGTCGCACCGGGGCAGAGCGCCGCGCCGGCCGTCGGTCCGGCGCGGGACGCCGAGCGCGCGATCACGGTGGTGACCTATCCCCCGGGCACGTCGCCCGCGGAGGTCGCCCGCCAGGTGCAGGCGCAGCTCGAGGCGGCGTCGGACTGACGTCAGGGGGTGGCCGACGATCCACCACCCCATTGACGTGGCACTGAGTGCCGTGGTTCACTGGAACCGATTTCGTGACGTCGCGAGCCCTCCACTCAGTAGGATGGATGCGACACCCAAACAAGAACTGGCACTGCGTGCCGATAGGAGTCCGCCGTCATGGCCTTCAACCCGGAGTTCGGTCTGTTCAAGCTGGGCGAGGAGCACGATGAGCTTCGCGCCGCCATCCGCGCGCTGGCCGAAAAGGAGATCGCGCCCTACGCCAAGGACGTCGACGAGAACTCCCGCTTCCCGCAGGAGGCCCTCGACGCCCTCAACAAGTCCGGCTTGAACGCGATCCACGTCCCCACGGAGTACGGCGGCGACGGCGCCGACTCGGTCGCCACCTGCATCGTCATCGAGGAGGTCGCCCGCGTCTGCGGTTCGTCCTCGCTGATCCCGGCCGTGAACAAGCTCGGCACCATGGGCCTGATCCTGTCCGGCTCCGAGGAACTCAAGCAGAAGGTCCTGCCCGACCTGGTCAAGGGCGACATGGCGTCCTACGCGCTGTCCGAGCGGGAGGCCGGCTCCGACGCCGCGGGCATGCGTACCCGCGCCAAGGCCGACGGCGACGACTGGATCCTCAACGGCTCCAAGTGCTGGATCACCAACGGCGGCAAGTCCAGCTGGTACACCGTCATGGCCGTCACCGACCCCGACAAGGGCGCCAACGGCATCTCCGCGTTCATGGTCCACAAGGACGACGAGGGCTTCGTCGTCGGCCCCAAGGAGAAGAAGCTCGGCATCAAGGGCTCCCCGACCGCCGAGCTGTACTTCGAGAACTGCCGCATCCCCGGCGACCGCATCATCGGCGAGCCCGGCACCGGCTTCAAGACCGCCCTCGCGACCCTCGACCACACCCGCCCCACCATCGGCGCGCAGGCGGTCGGCCTCGCGCAGGGTGCGCTCGACGCGGCGATCGCCTACACCAAGGACCGCAAGCAGTTCGGCAAGCCGATCTCCGACTTCCAGGGTGTGCAGTTCATGCTGGCCGACATGGCCATGAAGGTCGAGGCGGCACGCCTGATGGTGTACACCTCCGCGGCGCGCGCCGAGCGCGGGGAGCCGAACCTGGGCTTCATCTCCTCCGCCGCCAAGTGCTTCGCCTCCGACGTCGCGATGGAGGTCACCACGGACGCCGTGCAGCTGTTCGGCGGTGCCGGCTACACCACCGACTTCCCGGTCGAGCGGATGATGCGCGACGCCAAGATCACCCAGATCTACGAGGGCACCAACCAGATCCAGCGGGTCGTCATGTCCCGCGCGCTGCTCCGCTGACGCGGCGGCAGTAAGTTCACCCTGGTCCAACCTTCGTATCGAGGAGAATCTCCCGTGGCAGTGGAATTGATCGGTGTAGTCGGTGGCGGCACGATGGGGGCCGGCATCGCCGAGGTGTGCGCCAAGGCCGGCAGCGACGTGATCGTGCTCGAGACCAGCGAGGAGTTCGCCGACGCGGCCCGCAAGCGCGTCTCCGGCTCGATCGGCAAGGGCGTCGCCCGCGGCAAGATCACGCAGGAGGAGGCCGACGCCGCGATCGCGCGGGTTCGGGTCACCACCGATGTCGCCGATCTCGCCGACCGTGATCTCGTCATCGAGGCGGCGCCCGAGATCGAGTCGCTCAAGGTCGACATCTTCACCAAGCTCGACGCGGTCGTGAAGCCCTCCGGCATCCTGGCGACCAACACGTCGTCGCTCCCGGTGATCAAGATGGCCCAGGCGACGTCGCGTCCGGGACAGGTGGTGGGTGTGCACTTCTTCAACCCGGTGCCGGTGATGCCGCTGGTGGAGATCATCTCGGCGCTGACCACCGAGGAGGAGACGGCGAACGCCGTCTTCGACTACGTCAAGAACACCCTCGGCAAGATGACGGTCCGCGCGGGCGACCGCGCCGGCTTCATCGTCAACGCGCTGCTGATCCCGTACCTGACGTCCGCCGTGCGGATGCTCGAGTCGGGCTACGCGACGAAGGAAGACATCGACGCCGCGATGAAGGGCGGCTGCGGCTACCCGATGGGCCCGCTCACCCTCATCGACACCGTCGGTCTCGACGTCACCCTCAACGCCGCCCAGTCGCTGTACGACGAGTTCGCCGAGCCGCACTACGCGCCCCCGGCGCTGCTGCGCCGCATGGTCGACGCCGGCCGCCTCGGCCGCAAGACCGGCCAGGGCTTCTACAGCTACAACTGAGCCCCGCAGCACGAACCCCGTCGCGACGCGCTCGCGGCGGGGTTCGTCGTATCCGTGATCCCCCGCGCGCATCGGTGCCGTCCGCGCGCGGCCACGCCGGGCGAGCGGACCTACGCCGGGGGTGCGTCCCGGTCCGCCTCGGACCGCTCCTCCACGTGCCGCTGCAACGCGCCGATCCGCGAGTCGAGATCCCGGGCGCTCTCCGCGGCGGCGCGCAGTTCGTCGAGCATCTCCCGCGGGACGTGACCGTCGAACTCGGTGCGCAGCCGCGTCGCCACGCTCTCCCACGACTCCATGACCCCGGTGCGGATCTGCACCTCCACGTACACGGTCCGCACCCGGCCGGTCGACGCCACCGGCACCTCCACGACGAGGCACAGCCCGCGGTACCCGTCCGGGCCGGCGCGCTTGATGTAGTCCCTCGCCTCGATCACCCGCACGTCCCGCCGGGCGACGAGCAGGTCCCGTACGCGGTACACGTCGGCGGTGACGGCGCACGTGAGCCGGATCCCGGCGACGTCCCGCCCGAGGTCCTCGACCCGCAGCGGTGGATCGGCCTCGTCCAGGACCGAGTCGGGCGTGGTCAGCCACGTTTCGGCATGCTCGACGGGATCGTAACCGTGGGTGTCGGCGAACTCGCTGCGGACGATGTCGATCTTCGTCCGCAACTCTTCGACACCGAACCCGCAGGTCTTCAGGAACCGAGCCAGATCCCGCCGGAGGATGTCAGTCCGCCCGGGTCCGCTCCCCGTCATCGCCAGCCTCCTCGATCCGCGTCTGCGAATTCGCCGGCCCCGCGCGACGACCGTCGCGCAGCACCTGCCGCAGCGTCCGCGGCGACACGCCCGCCTCGCGGCGGGCCTTGCCGCGGGTGACGAGCACCCCGATGATCGCCACGACCCACACGGGATACTGCGCCAGCCAGGCGACCCGGAACGCCTCGAAGGTGTAGCCGCCGAGACGCTGCAGGATCAACCCCATCGCCTGGATCACCAGCAGGGACGCCAGGAATCCGCCGATGTTGACCATGCCCTGGGCGGTGCCGAGCGCGGTGCTCGGGTTGAATGTCCGCGCATAGTCGAATCCGATCATAGACCCGGGTCCGCCCACCGAGATGGTCACGATCAGGAGGACGAGCAGCCACATCGGGGCTGGCGCCGGCAACAGCAGCACGACCGTCCACATCGCGGCGTTGCTCACCATGATCGACAGCACCAGCCACGATCGGTGCAGCGGGAACCGGCCGCTGAGGATCCCGAGCACCGGGCCGGCCGCGATCGCCGAGACCACGGAGAGGGTGAGCAGCGAACCGGCGGCCGCCGCGGACAGGCCCTGCGCCGACTGGAGGTACGGCACGCCCCACAGCAATGCGAACGTGGTGATGGAGAATTGGGTGCCCATGTGGGTGAAGAAGCCGAGCCGTGTGCCCGGTCTGCGCCACACCACCCTGATCTGCCCGAGCACCTGCCGCATCCCGGCAGCCTCGGTCCGCACGACCACCCCCGGCGGCGCGTCGCGCACCACTGCGACCGCGAGCACGCAGGCGAGCACGCCGAGCGCCGCGGCGCTCGCGAACGCCGCGCTCCACCCCGCTCCGCCCAGGATCAGCACGAAGGGCAGCGCCGAGAGCACCTGACCCAGCTGCCCCAGGATGCCGGTCAGCTGCGACACCAGCGGCACCCGCCGCGTGTCGAACCACACCGGCACCAGCCGCAGCACCGAGATGAAGGTCAGCGCGTCGCCCGCCCCGACGAAGACGCGGGCCGCATAGGCGGCGGGCAGGGACTCGGTGAACGCCAGCACCAGCTGCGCCACCGCCATGATCGCCGCACCCGAGGCGATCATCACCCGGGAACCGAACCGGTCGAGCAGCACCCCGGCCGGGATCTGCATGCTCGCGTACACCACGATCTGCAGGACCACGAAGCCCGACAGCACGGCCGGGGTGATGTCGAAGCGTTCGGTCGCGGCGAGTCCGGATACGCCGAACGACGTGCGATGCATGACGGCCACGACATAGGCGAGGACACCCACGCCCCACACCCACCAAACCCGTTTCATGATGAAACGACCCTACGCGGCGACGCGACTACCCGCCGGTAGTCACTCCCGGCCCCACGACACCCAGGTCGGGTCCGCGGCCCGCCCACCCACGACCGCGTCGGCGAGGGTGTCGAGCCTGGCGACGTGCTCGTCGGTGAGACGCACGTCGAGCGCGCCGGCGTTCTCGGTGACCCGCGCGGCGGAGCGGCTGCCCGGGATCGCCACCGACGGCAGCCCGAACTGCCGCGCCTTGGCGTCGAGCCACGCCAGCGCCACCTGCGCGATCGTCGCGCCCACCTCGTCGGCCACCGCGCGCACCGCGGCACGCACCTGCAGGTTCGCGGGCAGCGCGTCGGCGGCGAATCGGGGGAAGCGCCGGCGCAGGTCCTTCTCCCCGATCCGGGCGGCATCGAACGCGTCGGTGAGCAGACCTCGGCTGACCGGCGAGTACGGCACGAAGCCGATGCCCAGCTCGGCGGCGGTCGGCACGACGTTCTTCTCGACGTCCCGGGAGACGATGCTCCACTCGGACTGGATCGCGGCGATCGGGTGCACGGCGTGCGCGCGGCGCAGCTCGTCGCCGGTGGCCTCGGACAACCCGATGTGCCGGATCTTGCCGGCCTGCACCAGCTCGGCCAACGCGCCGACCGTGTCCTCGATGGGCACGTCCGGGTCCACACGGTGCAGGTAGTACAGGTCGACGCGGTCCACCCCGAGCCGGCCGAGGGACTCGTCGAGGGCCTTCTTCGCGTACTCGGGACGGCCGTCGATGCCGCGATTACCGCTGCCCAGCGCACCGACGAGCCCGAACTTCGTGGCCACCTGCACCTCGTCGCCGCGGTCCTGCAGCAGCTTCCCGACGACCCGTTCGCTGGTGCCGTCGCCGTAGACGTTCGCGGTATCGACAAACGTGACCCCCAGGTCGACGGCGTGATGCAGCGTCGCCAAGGCCTCGTCGAGATCGACGGGTCCGTAGGCGGGCGAGACCGACATCGCGCCGTATCCCTGTGCGCTGACGGTCAGGCCGGGGGCGAGGTCGACGGTGGGGACGGGCATGACTACTCCAGTACTGTCCGGACGATCGGGGGACCGCACCAGGTGCGGCGACACCGATCCTTCCGAACATCGCGGGCCGCCGCACGCCGGGAAACCCGGTGCCGCCGCCACCGCCCGCCTAGGCTGAATCCATGTCGTACGACTGGCTCGAACTGCAGCACATCGCCCGGCAAGGTTTCGAGAGCCGGCTCTCGGCGGTCACCGACTGGTCCGCCCCCACCCCCGACACCGAATGGGACGTCGCCACCCTGGTCCGGCACGTCGTGGACGAGCAGCGGTGGGTGCCGCCGCTGCTCGCCGGCAGGACGATCGCCGAGGCGGAGGCCGAACTCGACCCGCTCGGCGACGACCTGTCCGCCGAATGGGACCGGCACGCCGTCGATGCCTCCGTCGCGTGGGCGTCCACCGACCCGGACAAGCAGGTGCACCTGTCCTACGGGATGGTGCCCGTCCGCGACTATCTGCGGCAGCAGGTCGCGGACATCGCGATCCACACGTGGGACCTGGCCCGGGCCGTGGGGGCCGACGAGCGCCTCGATCCCGACCTGGTGGCGGCCGTGTGGGAGGACATACAACCGCAGCGGGACATGCTGGCCGCGAGCGGGCTGTTCGCGCCGCCCGTGCCGGTGCCCGACGACGCGGCCGTGCAGGACCGGTTGCTGGCGCTGACCGGGCGTGATCCCCGGTCGGGAGGAACGCGATGAGCACGCCGACCGAGCCGGAGGCGAGCAGCGCGACCGAGCCGGACATCAAGCCCCGCAGCCGCGACGTCACCGACGGCCTCGAGAAGACCGCGGCGCGCGGCATGCTCCGCGCGGTCGGCATGGGCGACGACGACTGGGGCAAGCCGCAGATCGGGGTGGCCTCGTCGTGGAACGAGATCACCCCGTGCAACCTGTCGCTGGACCGGCTGGCGCAGGCGGTCAAGGACGGCGTGCACGCCGCCGGCGGGTATCCACTCGAGTTCGGCACGATCTCCGTCTCCGACGGCATCTCGATGGGCCACGAGGGGATGCACTTCTCGCTGGTGTCGCGGGAGGTGATCGCCGACAGCGTGGAGACGGTCATGCAGGCGGAGCGGCTCGACGGGTCGGTACTGCTCG
This sequence comes from Rhodococcus sp. DMU1, assembly GCF_012272955.1. NCBI lineage: Bacteria > Bacillati > Actinomycetota > Actinomycetes > Mycobacteriales > Nocardiaceae > Rhodococcus > Rhodococcus sp. DMU1. The sequence goes on from NZ_CP050952.1 coordinate 5,271,668, forward strand.
CAGGATGCGACAAGTCCCTGCCCGGAATGCTGATGGCCGCCGCGCGTCTCGACCTGGCGGCCGTGTTCCTGTATGCGGGGTCGATCCTGCCGGGCGTCGCGAAGCTGTCCGACGGATCCGAACGCGACGTGACGATCATCGACGCCTTCGAGGCGGTCGGCGCCTGCGCCCGCGGGCTGATGAGCCGGGAGGACGTCGACGCGATCGAGCGGGCCATCTGCCCCGGCGAGGGCGCGTGCGGCGGCATGTACACGGCGAACACGATGGCCAGCGCGGCCGAGGCGCTCGGCATGTCGCTGCCGGGAAGCGCGGCGCCGCCGGCGACGGACCGCCGCCGCGACGGGTACGCCCGCCGCAGCGGGCAGGCCGTGGTGAACCTGCTGCGCCGCGGCATCACCGCCTCCGACATCCTCACGAAGGAGGCGTTCGAGAACGCGATCGCCGTGGTGATGGCGTTCGGTGGGTCGACCAACGCGGTGCTGCATCTGCTCGCGATCGCGCACGAGACGCAGGTCGAGCTGAGCCTGGACGACTTCTCCCGCATCGGTGCGCGCGTCCCGCACCTGGCCGACGTCAAGCCGTTCGGCCGGCACGTGATGCAGGACGTCGACCGCATCGGCGGCGTGCCGGTGATCATGAAGACCCTGCTCGACGCGGGCCTGCTGCACGGCGACTGTCTCACCGTCACCGGGCGGACCGTCGCCGAGAACCTGGCCGAGATCGCCCCGCCCGACCCGGACGGGAAGGTGTTGCGCGCACTGAGCGAGCCCATCCATCCAACGGGGGGCATCACGATCCTGAAGGGCAGCCTCGCCCCGGGCGGCGCGGTGGTGAAGTCCGCCGGGTTCGACGAGTCGGTGTTCGAGGGCACCGCCCGGGTCTTCGAGCGCGAGCGTGCCGCGATGGACGCGCTCGAGGACGGCACGATCACCGCGGGAGACGTGGTGGTGATCCGGTACGAGGGCCCGAAGGGCGGGCCGGGAATGCGGGAGATGCTCGCCATCACCGGCGCGATCAAGGGTGCCGGCCTCGGTAAGGACGTGCTGCTGCTCACCGACGGGCGGTTCTCCGGCGGCACGACGGGCCTGTGCGTCGGGCACGTGGCTCCCGAGGCGGTGGACGGTGGCCCGATCGCCTTCGTCCGCGACGGCGACCCGATCCGCCTCGACGTCGCGAACGGCACCCTCGACGTGCTGGTCGACGAGGAGGAACTCGCGTCCCGCCGGCAGGGGTGGGAGCCGCTGCCTCCCCGCTACACCCGCGGGGTGCTGGCCAAGTACACGAAGCTGGTCGGTTCGGCGTCGAGCGGCGCGGTCTGCGGCTGACCCGATTCGCGGATCCGTCGAGGCGGTGGAGAATCGGCCTGCGCGACGGCGCCCTACAGATCGAGGCCGAGGTCGACGTCCCGGCCGTCGAGGGCGCCCCGCAGGATCGCCTGGTCGGCCAGGTCCTCGGCCAGGAATTCCCGGAGCAGGTCCACCGCCTGCACGATCTTCCGGCTGCGCAGCGAATAGAAGACGTTGTTGCCGGAACGTCGCGCGTTCACGATGCCGCGCTCGCGGAGAACGGACAGATGCTGGCTGGCGTTGGACTGGCTGAAGCCCAGCGCCTCGCACAGGTCACCGACGCTGAGTTCGCCGTCCCGCAGCTCGTTGATGATGAGCAGTCGCTTGGGGTCGGCGATGGCCTTGCAGACTCGGGCGTGGAGTTCCTGCAACTGTGCCGCGATGTCCTGTTCCATCACCCCTCCGAACCGAGCGTCGGGTGCCGATTATAGGTGCGCCGGCCGGGCGGCAGCGGATCGCGGCGGGGCGCCGGCCCGGCGAGCGCGACGGTGCCGTCGGTGGCCGCACCGCTCAGTGGGCGGTCTTCAGCGAGGTGGCTGCCGCGCATTGGTTGCGGCCGACGTCGAGGACCTCGAGCTCGTCGTCGGCGGGGGCGAGTTGTCCGGCGTTCACGCGGCGGATCGTCTCGTAGGTGTGCGGGGCTGCGGGCAGCGAGTTCACGATCTGCTCGACGAAGCGTTCGAGGGCGTGCTCGTTCAGCAGTGTGGCGGTGAAAACCTCCTCCAACGTGGTGACGACCAGTCCTTCGGCGTTGATCTCCTCGCTGCTCGACCAGTGGGCCGGGGCGATCATCGTTCGCGGGTCGAGGGGGCGCAGCCTGTCGTGCACGCTGCGGAACAGATCCCGCGCCAGCTCCTCGGCCCGGCCGGTCAGGTCGGGCCGGCCGAGTCCCCGGACGAAGACGGTGTCGCCGACGAGCAGGACCGAATCGCTGACCAGCAGCGCCGTCGTGCCGGGGGTGTGGCCCGGCAGGTGCATGGTCATGGCCCGGACGACGGTGGACCCCAGGTCGAGTGCGTCGCCCTCCTTCAGCGGCCGGTTGGGGAACGGGACGATGCCGCCGGCGTCCTCCGGCGGCAGGTGATACTCCGCATCGAGCCGGGCGGCCAGTGCCGGGCCACCACTGACATGGTCCGCGTGCACGTGGGTGTCCACGACGTGCACGATCGAAACATCTTGCATTCGAGCAAGTTCCAGGTATGCCTCGGTCGATCTGGCGGGGTCGACGACGATGCCGCGGCCGCCGGGCACGCCGACGAGGTACGACAGGCAGGCCTTCGCCGGGCGCTGGAACTGCCAGATGCGCACGTCGCCGGGGAGTCCGGTGATCTCGACGGGAACGAGGAGCCGGTTCCACGCGTCGGTACCGCCCTCGAGGGAGAGGGTGCGCAGGCCCAGCGTCTCGAACTCCTCGGCGACCAGTTCGGAGCCGTTGCCCTGTCCGCAGACGACGACGGCGCCCGCCCGCGTGACGGCGGCCTGTTCCTCGAGTTCTTCCATCACCCGATAGACCGGGACGTGGCGAATGGGAACGGGCCGGGGTCCTTCGATCCGGCCGGCCCGGAAATCCTCGGTGCTGCGGATGTCGAGGATCTCGGGAACGGTGCCCGCCTGGAGCTCGCGAAACAGTTCCAACGCTGTGACGGTATCGGCCACGTGTCCTCCCAGGGACGAAACGGGCGGGTGGTCCGCACACCGGGAGGGTGACTTTCCGAACCATCTTGCGGTATGCGCATACACGAATGTAGTGTTCTGGATCACATATCGCAACACTCCGCGCGAAGGCCGCACGAGGCCTCCCCGGCAACCACGAAAGGGGCCGGCGCATGTCGGACAACCCGCAGCGTGACGTCGACGACGCCCCGGAGAGCATGACGATCGTGGCGTGGAGCGGCGATCTGGACAGAATGTGGCCAACCCTGATCCTCGGCTCCACCGGCGCCGCCTACGGCATGTCCACGACGATCTTCTTCACCTTCTGGGGACTGTTCCCCCTGGTGCGCGACGACGTCCGGATCACCGGCACCGACGCGATGACCAAGGCGCTGGCCGGCATGAACCGGCCGGGCATGCGGCACATGAAGCTGTCGAAGCTCCACCTGGCCGGCGCCGGGCCCTGGATGATGAAACGACTTGCGCGCCAGAAGAACGTGGCCCACCCCGCCGAGCTGGTCGAGATGTGCACCGAGCTGGGCGTGAACCTGTGGCCGTGCGAGATGACCATGGACCTGCTGGGCCTTCGCCGCGACCAGCTCCTCGAGGGAGTGGGCGAGCCCGTCGGTGCCGCCACCGCCCTGTCCGCGATGAGCAGGTCCCAGATCAGCCTCTTCATCTGACCCTTCGGAACCCAGGAGCGGACCGTGGACTACCAGATCGACGTCGTCGTCGACGCCAAGGGACAGAAATGCCCGATGCCCGTGCTGCTCGCCTCGCGTGCGATCAAGAAGCTCGAGACCGGGCAGATCCTGCTCGTCGAGGCCACCGACGGCGGATCGAAACGCGACATCCCGTCGTGGGCGACCGACACGGGAAACGAACTGCTGGACAACAACAGCGAGGACGGCGTCCACCGCTACCTCATCCGGAAGAAGTGAGACGGTGCGCTACGGCTTCGCGATCGATCAGCGCACGTGCATCGGCTGCCACGCCTGCACGGTCGCCTGCAAGACCGAGCACGAGGTGCCGCTCGGCCAGTTCCGCACGTGGGTGAAGTACGTCGACGCCGGTGAGTTTCCGAACACCACAAGATCTTTCGGTGTGATGCGCTGCAACCACTGCACCGACGCACCGTGCGTGAAGATCTGCCCCACCGGCGCGCTGTTCAAGCGCGACGACGGAATCGTCGACTTCGACAACGAGCGCTGCATCGGCTGCAAGAGCTGCATGCAGGCGTGCCCCTACGACGCCATCTACATCGATCAGGACACCCACACCGCGGCGAAGTGCAACATGTGCGCGCACCGCGTCGACAACGACATGGAGCCTGCCTGCGTCGTGGTGTGCCCCACCCACTCGATCTGGGTCGGCGACCTCGACGACCCGACCAGCGGCATCGCCACCCTGGTCAGCACGCAGCAGACCGCCGTGCGCTCGCCGGAACAGAACACCGGGCCGAACGTCTTCTATCTCGGTGCCGACCGGGCGGTCCTCGATCCGCTGGTCGCCCCGGTCGCCGACACCTACATCTGGGCCGAGCCGGACGCGCACCGCCGCGAGACCGCGGCCGACCTGCCCGGGGATCGCACCACGAAGGCTCGCACCACGCTGAACACCGCGCATCCCCGGCCGTGGGGATGGCGCGTGACGACCTACCTGTGGACCAAGGCCGTCGCCGCCGGCGCCCTCGCCGTCGCGGGGCTGGCCCACATCCTGGGCATCGACCTGGGGTGGCTGGGTGACTACGCGGCGCCCGCAGTGGCCATGGCGGGCGCGGCCCTCACCGGAGTCCTGCTGATCTGGGACCTGAAGCGGCCGGAGCGTTTTCTCTACATCTTCCTGAGATCCAACTGGTCCTCGTGGCTCGTGTGGGGCGCCTACGCGCTGGCCGCCTTCGGCGGGGTGGCCGCCCTGTGGGTCCTCGCCGCCTTCCTCGGATCGGCTTGGGGCGCAACCGTGCTCGCCTGGGCCGCCCTGGTCTCCGGCGCGCTGGTCGCCGGCTACACCGGATTCCTCTTCGGGCAGGCCGAGGGCCGCGACCTGTGGCAGTCACCGTTGTTGTTCTGGCACCTGCTGGTTCAGGCCGCCATGGTCGGGACCGGGGCGCTGCTCGTCGTCGCGCCGTTCGCGGGTCTCTCCGACGGGGCGGTCGGCTTCCTCGTGCGCGTCTTCGTGCTCTCGACCGGACTGCACCTGCTGATGCTGCTCATCGAGTACTCCGGCCGGCACGCCAGCCGGCAGGCGACCCTGGCCGCGCACATCATCACCCGCGGCCGCTACGCCCGGCTGTTCTGGCTGGGGGCGATCGTCCCGGCAGTGGTGGCGGCCGCACTGGCCGCCCCGTCGTGGAACGGCTCCGCCGGGGCCGCCCTCCTCGTCGCGGCCGGCCTGCTGACGCAGATCTCACTGCTGGCCTACGAGACTGCGTTCGTCCGGGCGGGCCAGGACCCACCCCTGTCGTGAGCGGCCCGACCGGCACCCGACCACCCACCCGAAGGGAACCCCATGACTGCCGAGACGGAGCACACCCCGACCGGGTCGGCGCTGCCCGGTCAGCGCACGCACGAGCGGCTGCGGAACTTTCCTCCGGTCGAAAACTGGGACCACCACGTCGAATACGACGCCAAGGCCCACCCTCGTAAGGTGCCGCACGAATACATGCTGGTGCCCACCACCTGCTTCAACTGCGAATCGGCGTGCGGCCTGCTCGCGTACGTGGACAAGTCCGACCTGTCCATCAAGCGGCTCGAGGGGAACCCGGCGCATCCGGGCTCACGCGGACGCAACTGCGCCAAAGGTCCCGCGACCATCAACCAGATCAAGGACCCCGAGCGCATCCTGTACCCGCTCAAGCGCGTCGGTGCCCGCGGCAGTGGGCAGTGGGAGCGCATCGGCTGGGACGAGGCCCTCGACGACATCGCCGCCCGGATCCGGGCCGCCATCGTCGAGGACCGCCGGGACGAGGTCGTCTACCACGTGGGCCGACCCGGCGAGGACGGCTTCGCCGAGCGGTTCCTGCTGGCGTGGGGGGTGGACGGACACAACAGCCACACCAACATCTGCTCCGCCGGCGCCCGGCTGGGCTACGCCCTGTGGGGTGGCTACGACCGGCCCTCACCGGACTACGCGAACGCCAAGGTCATCCTGCTGATCTCGAGCCACCTCGAGACCGGGCACTACTTCAACCCGCACGCGCAGCGGATCATGGAGGGCAAGGTCGAGGGCGGCGCCAAGGTCGTCGTGCTCGATCCGCGGCTGTCGAACACCGCGTCCCACGCCGACCTGTGGATCGCCCCGTGGCCCGGCAGCGAGGCGGCGATCCTGCTGTCCGTCGCGTCGTACCTGCTGCGCACCGGCCACATCGACCGGGCATTCCTGCGCCGCTGGGTGAACTGGCCCACCTACATGAAGCACCGCCACCCCGACCTGCCCGCCGACGACTTCGACGTGTTCGTCGGCGCACTGACCGAGGACTACGCCTGCTTCACCTTCGCCTTCGCCGCGCAGGAGGCGCAGGTACCCGAGAAGCAGATCGCCGAACTCGCCCGGATCGTCGCCACCGCCGGCTCGGCCCTGTCGGCGCACGTGTGGCGGGCGGCGACCGCCGGCAACCTCGGCGGGTGGCAGGTCTCGCGGGCCCTGTTCTTCCTCAACGTGCTCACCGGCAGCGTCGGCACCAAGGGCGGCACCAGCCCCAACGGCTGGGACAAGATCATCGCCCACGGCCCGAACCTGCCCCAGGGACACGAGTCCTGGAACGAGCTGCTCTGGCCCCCCGAGTTCCCCCTGTCGACCAACGAGATGTCGATCCTGCTGCCGCATCTGCTCCAGGACGGCCGCGGCACGCTGTCGATGTACTTCTCGCGCGTCTACAACCCGGTGTGGACCAACCCCGACGGCTTCAGCTGGCTGGAGGCCCTGACCGACGAATCGCTCGTGGGCTGCCACGTCGCACTCACCCCCACGTGGTCCGAGACGGCAACCTTCGCCGACTACGTCCTGCCCATGGGGCACAGCACCGAGCGGCACGACACCCAGTCCTACGAGCAGTACGCCGGCAAGTGGCTCGGATTCCGCCAGCCCGTCACCCGGGTGGCGCTCGAGCGCATGGGCCGGAGCGTGTCCGACTCCCGCGAGTCCAATCCCGGAGAGGTGTGGGAGGAGAACGAGTTCTGGTTCGAGCTGTCCTGGCGCATCGACCCCGACGGCAGCCTCGGCATCCGCAAGTTCTTCGAATCCCCCTACCGGCCCGGGCAGAAGGTCACCGTCGACGAGTACTACCGGTGGGTGTTCGAGAACAGCGTGCCCGGCCTGCCGAAGGCCGCGGCCGACCAAGGGCTCACCCCGCTGGAGTACATGCGCAGATACGGCGTCTTCGAGGTCGCCAAGGACACCTACCGGCTCGACGAGCGGCCGCTGACGGCCGCCGAGACCGAGGGGGCGGACCCGGACGAGCACGGGGTGCTGCGCAAACCCGTCACCCTGGACTCGACCCCGCCGCTCGTCGGCGAGGCGGGTGCCGTCGGTGTCGTCCACGAGGACGGCAGCAGGACCGCCGGGTGGCTCACCCCGTCGCGCAAACTCGAGCTGTTCAGCGAGACCATGGTCGACTTCGGGTGGGAGGAGTACGCCACGCCCGGCTACATCGAGTCCCACGTCGGGCACCGCTCGATCGACCCGGCGAACAACGAGATCGTGCTCGTGCCGACCTTCCGCCTGCCGACCCTGGTCCACACCCGGTCCGCGAACGCGAAGTACCTCAACGAGATCAGCAACACGCATCCGCTGTGGACGAATCCCTCGGACGCCGCGCGCTTCGGCGTCGGCACGGGTGACCTGGTCCGGGTCAACACCGAGATCGGGTACTTCGTGGCCCGTGTGTGGGCGACCGAGTCGATCCGCCCCGGCGTCCTCGCGCTCTCGCACCACATGGGCCGCTGGCGCACGTCCGAGAACGCCGGATCCCGTTGGGCTATGGGCCTCGTCGATCTCGACAACGACGGAGACGGGGTGTGGCGGTTGCGCTACAAGCAGGGCGTACAGCCGTTCCGCAGCGACGACCCGGACAGCGAGCGGATCTACTGGGAAGACCCCGGCGTGCATCAGAACCTCGCCTTCGCCGTGCACCCCGACCCGCTGTCGGGCATGCACTGCTGGCACCAGAAGGTGCGTGTGGAGAAGGCCCACACCGACGACCGGTACGGCGACGTGGTGGTGGACACCCGGCGGTCCCGCGAGGTCTACCGCGCCTGGCTGGCATACACCCGGCCCGGCCCCAGCCGGTCCGGGCTGCGCCGCCCGGAGTTCCTGATGCGCCCGGTCAAACCCCGCCGGCGTGCCTTCCGCGCGCCCGGGACGGAGGAGCGAACATGAGCCTGCTGTCGCGGAGGACGTCCGGCCCGGCGGTCTCCGCGGCTGCGGTGCGTGCCGCGCTGGCCCGGGTCGAGGATCCCGAGCTGCATCTGCCGCTCGAGCAGGCCGGCATGCTCGGCGAGGTGAGGATCGATCGCTCCGGACTCGTCCGGGTGACCGTCCGGCTCACCACCTCCTCGTGTCCGATGCAGGCCTCCCTCTCCGCCGACGTCACCGCGGCCGCCGGGGCAGTCGCCGGCGTGACCGGCGTCGAGGTCGTCTTCACGGCGATGAGCGAAGCCGAGCGGAGGCGGCTCGCCGCCCGCTTGCGCGGCACGAGACCAGAGGACGCTCCCCCCTTCGGTCCCGATTCGGCGACCCGGGTGTACGCCGTGGCCTCCGGCAAGGGCGGCGTCGGCAAGTCGACGCTCACGGCCAACCTCGCGGTGGCGCTGGCCCAGCAGGGCAAGCGGGTCGGCGTTCTCGACGCCGACGTCTGGGGTTATTCCGTTCCGCATCTGTTCGGGGTGCGCCGCGCACCGGTCGCCCTGCACGGAACGATGCTGCCGGTCGAGGCGTTCGGCGTCGCCCTCATGTCCGTCGGGTTCTTCGTCCGCGACGACGAGCCGGTCGTCTGGCGCGGCCCCATGCTGCACAAGGCGATCGAGCAGTTCCTGCGCGACGTGTACTGGGGTGAACTCGACGTCCTGCTCATCGACCTGCCACCGGGCACCGGAGATGTGACACTCTCGCTGCTCGAACTCGTGCCGGACGCGGCGCTCCTCGTCGTCACCACGCCCCAGCCGGCGGCCCAGACCGTCGCCCAACGGGTGGGCCGCATGGCGCGTGATCTGCGGATGCCGGTTGCCGGCGTCGTGGAGAACATGTCGGCGCTGGTGTGCTCGTCGTGCCACGCGAGCACACCGTTGTTCGGTACCGGAGGCGGCGAGCGCCTCGCCCGGGCCGTCGCGGCACCGCTCCTCGGGCAGGTGCCCCTCGACCTCGACCTGCGCGCGGCGGGCGACAGCGGCATCCCGGCCATGGTGGCGACGCCGCACGCCCATTCCGTCTCGCAGATCCGGCAGATCGCCGCGGCCCTGCCGGCCCCGAGACGAAGCCTCGTCGGCCGGCCGCTACCGCTGTCGGTCCCGTAGCCGGCCGACGAGCCCGCGCCTGTACGTCAGATGGGGCGGTAACCCGCGCCGACGCCGCCCCGGGCGTCGACGTCGCCGAGGATCGTGACGAAGTTGGTGCCCACCTCCGGGCCGATGCACGGTGTGAGCAGGTAGGCGTTGACCATCGCGACGAGCGTCGTGCCGACGACCAGCGGGGCGCCGGAGTCGCCCTCGACGACGCACACCTGCGTCCAGGTCTCCTGGGAATTGAACACGTCGCCCCACACGACACCACAGGTGTTGCCGGTGGTGCGGCCTTCCTTGCACGCCACGTTGGGGAACCCCACGGGGGTGCCGACGCCGGTGATGGTGACGTTGCCGACCCGGTTCACCGGCGCGACGCGGCCGCGGTCGAACTCGATCACCGAGTAGTCGAGCACCTCGTTGGTGCCGACGATGCGCCCGACGACCCCGGCCCCGGGGTCCGCCTCGGACTTCACGGTCGTCCCGGGACCGCCGCAGTGACCGGCGGTGAAGCCGACGAGCCGGCCGGCACGGTCGTTGCCGATCGTGGCGAGCGTGCAGTCGAACAGATCCTCGGATCCGTTGCCGAGCGTGATGCCCGACCCGCCCCCGAGCGGAACCGGCGGCGCCGCCACCGCGACCCCCGTCCCACCTGTCAGCAGTGCGACCCCCGCGACGATCGCCATCGCAACGCGCTTGAACATGAGCCCTCCCGCCCGGCCGGTTCCGGCCGCATCAGCGGATCAGACTACCCGGTCGGGCCCGATCCCAGGCTCTCCAACGCCTTTCTGGCCTCCTCGAGTTCGCGGCTGAGCTGCGCGACGCGTTCCTCCGCGGCCTGGCGCGCCGCGTCGATCACGGACCGGACCGCCTCGAGGGCCGCCTCGTCGCCGAGCTCGAGCACCGCGCGCTCCACGGCGTCGGGGCTGACGGGATTGGCCTTGCTCAGGCGCCGGGTGCCCTGCGCGACACCGACCGTCCACTCCTGCTCGGGGTCGATGGTGATGGTGACGGTCACGCCGGGCTGCTTCTTGGGCCGGCGCGACGCCGCCTTCGGCTTCGGGGTCGCGCCGGTCTGCGGTTCGGGTGCGGTCGGCGGCACGGTGGTGGTCTCCTTCGTGGCGGGGGTGGATGCCGGGGACGACGAGCTCTTCGGGGCGGGAGCGCGGGAGGGACCCGACGCGGTGGGCTGCGACGCGGACGTGCGCGGGGTGGTGGGGCGCGGGGTGGTGGGGCGCGGGGTCGATCGATCCGCGGCCTTGCGGACCGGCTTCGACGGCTCCTTCGTCAGACGCAGCTCCTCGGCCTCGAAGGGCAGCTCGTCGTCGACGCCCTTGGGACGGACGGTGACCGTGCGGCCCGCCACCGACACCGCCCGGGCCGACGCGCCCGGGGCGATGCCCAGGCTCGGAATGCCCTCGATGAGATAGACGGTGGCGCGGCGACCGTCCGCGACGGCGGTGGTCAGCTCGGCGAGCTGCTCGTCGGTGAGGTGATCCGGGCCGGTTGTGCCGGCTCGTCTGCGGGGCGGCATGCCACGTCCTTTCGGGCTGGGTGGTGCAGGAGGCGCGACCACTGTCGCACACAGGTGCGACACTCTCGCGGATTCGTTGCGCGCGCGAACCGAGGTGGGCCATGCTGGGTCGGCCGGTCACGTTCGGCGGCCGGGAAGGAGCGACGTGAGCGCGTCGGAGCAACCGGAGCTCGAGCCCGAGCTCCTGCAGGCCGTGCAGGCCGAACTCGAGCGGACCCTGCTCGGCGGCGAGCGCCGCTACACCCAGCGGGAGAGCGCCGACCTGGCCGGGGTGGACTCCGAACGCGCCCAACGGCTCTGGCAGGCGCTCGGATTCACCGTGGATCCGGACCCGGACGCGCGGACCTTCACGGACGGCGACGTCGCGGCGCTGCGGAACATCGACGCGATCGTGGCGAGCGGCGCCCTGCATCCCGACCTGGAACTGGCGGCCGCGCGGTCGCTGGGACAGTCCATGTCGCGGCTGGCCGAGTGGGAGGTGGCCCTGATGAACACCCACATCCTCGATCGGCTCGAGACCGAGTACACCGGGACCACCCCCTCCGAGCGGGAGATCCGGGCGTTCGTCGACGAACTGCTGCAACGGGTCCTGCCCCTGACCGAGACCTTGCAGCTGTACGTGTGGCGCCGGCACCTGGCGGCAACGACGGGACGCAACGTGGTGCGGGCCGGGGGCGAGTCGGCCGGCCGGGTCCTGGTTGTCGGCTTCGCCGACATGGTGGGGTACACCCGCCTGACCCGTCGGATCGGCGCCGACGAGCTCAACGACCTGCTCGAGGACTTCGAGTCGACCGCGACGGGGATCGTGACCCAGGGCGGCGGCTGGGTGATCAAGACCGTGGGCGACGAGGTGATGTTCGCCGCCGAGGATCCGGCGGACGCCGCACGGATCGCGCTGGCGCTGCAGGAGTCGTCCGGCTCCCGTCCCGACGCCCCGGATCTCCGGGTTGGTATGGCGCAGGGGCCGGTGCTGGCCCGGTTCGGGGACGTGTTCGGGTCGGCGGTCAACATCGCGGCGCGGCTGACCGGTGCCGCGCGGCCGGGAACGGTGCTGGTCGATTCGACCCTCGCCGGCGTGCTCGACGGCGACGACCGGTTCCGGCTGCGTCCCCTGCGCGCGCTGCGGGTCAAGGACTTCCACCGGCTGCGGCCGTCGGTGCTGCGTCCGCCTCAGGACTGAGACGCCGGCACCGGGACAGTCCGAGAACGCCGACGGCCCGGTCGCGCGCTCGACGATGCCGGGGGTGGCCCTCGAGCAGAGGTGCTGCGCCGGCCCCCAGACCCCGGGCTCACCGTCCCGAATCCGGGGTACGTCATTCCCTCAGCGATCCCTGCGGTGGCGAACGGTGGCCGCACTCGGTCGTCCGGGACGGGATCAAGTCGCCCCGACGGGGCCGGCGACGATCTTGTTCTGCTCCGACGACCCGGCGGGGCGGAGTGAGAAGGGGTCAGGTCGACGCCGGAGCGGACGTCGGTCTCAGCACACGGAGGAGTTCCGCCGGGACGCGGTCGCGTTGTCTCGCGCAGTCGGCGGTGCCCGCACCCACGCGGCCGTGGCCGCGGACCTCGGCATCAGCGGCGAGACCCCGCGGACCTGGGTCCGCAAGGACAACGCCACTGGCTTCGGCCAGTCGGGCGTAGGTGGTCGAGACTCGGTCGTGGTCCCCGGGACAGTCGTCGACGGTGACCCGTACTGTCTCTCCGGTGGCCCAGACGGTGGCTCCGTCGACGAATCGGCCGAGGCGGATCCTGGGGGCCTTGTAGGTCGGCGAGAATCCCGACCGATCGGCCGGTGGCCGCTGCTGCCGAGCGGACCCGGTCGTAGTTCGCCCCGTGGTCGATGTGCTCGCCGTGGCTGAAATTCAGCCGAGCGATGTCCATCCCGGTCTCCATCAGTGCACGTACCGTGCTGTCGGTGGCGACTGCAGGCCCGAGGGTGCAGACGATCTTTGCTCTCCGCGGTGAGAACAGGGCGCCGGGGCCGGCAGGTAGTCGGGTGGCGAACTGGCGAGAACGATGCTCGGTGACAGTCATGAAGTTCCTCCAGAAGGAGTGCGGTACAGGCGTTGGAGGTGCGATCGAGGGTGACGGTTACAGGACCGCGAGAGTTTCGGGGATCAGGAAGGCGACACCGCTGATGAAGACCGCCTGTGCGGCCTGGGCGGACATTCCAAGGACGAGCATCCACCATCGGCGGGCGGTTCCGACCTCCGATGGTGCCTCCATCGATGTTGTCATATCCATTTCAATACCTAGGCATGCCTCTCACATTGGGCGAGTTCGAAGTTCAACCACCGCCCAAGCAGCACCGGCAGCTCTGGGCAGGCATCTTGCCCGCTGGCGGGCGCGCCCCGGAGAACGATGGGAACACAGAAGTTACTGTAGATCATCTATATAAAATAGGGGGCTCTATTGACTGATCTGTGGGTTTGTTCAGCCGGGTAGCCAGGGTCGGTCGCCTCCGAGGCTGAGCATGGCCAGGGCAATGACAGCCTCGGGGTGTGGAACCCGAAGCCGTGGCGGACGATGAACCGAATCTTGGTGTTGACCGATTCGACCCGCCCGTTCGACAACCGGTGTTCGATCGTGGCCAAGATCGCCGACCGTCGGGCGGTGATACTGCGGGCCAGGCCCAAGAACACCAGCAGGCCACAGGCGGTGGCGTGCAGCTTCAAGATCAGCCGTAGTTGCTCCTCGAGCTGCTGGCCCGGAACAACCGGGCGTCATGAGCCCGGATCTAGGCCCACTGATCACGCTGGGCCGCGAGGACTGCTTTCAGCGGGGTGAGGAACGAGGCGGGCCTGGACCAGTATCAGGTGCGCACCTACCGGGCCCGGTACGCCCACACTACTTGTCGCTCCTCGCTCTCACCTGGCTTCCCGGGACGAAACCGAAGCGACAACAAGAGGAATCGGAATCGACCATCACGGCATGATCGGCTACACGGTACCTTCAGATCCGGCGGCTACTCGTGCATCTGATCCTGCGACACGCCCACCCCGACGAGCGCACCTGGTCCTGGTCACGCTGGCACAGACGTCGACAGCATCAGGCTCGCACCTGCCACTACCGAAATCGCGGCCATCTCCCAAGTGCCGTTGCAGTACCACTCGCGGCACAACAGCCACGGGCAGGGTCAACTGTGATCGTTTGGTCGGGAGCCGACATCTCGTCGAGGATCGGCCACCGGAAGCGGGGGAACATCCGCACCTCTTTCCACCTCACCGTTCCACCTCACCGCGAAGCCCGGTGTAGTCAACCTCGGGGACCGTCCGTCGCCATACAACCCTTCCTCGACACCGGCCAAGGCCCCCTTCCACACCACGGTCCTCGGAGGATATGACAGACAGAAGAGTGTGTCCTCCATGGACATTTGTCGGTGACCGCTGTAGGCATACTGTCAGCTATGTGCTGCGGATCACCATTCCGATCTGCACATCCGAGTCCGACCCACGCAACAGGCATTCAACAGAGGGTACGCCCGCCATGCGCCTGACAGGACTCGAATACAAGTACAGCAGAAGCCGCGGGCACCATGACCTACTCGGCCAACATCGGTAGTGCCGCCAAGGTGCATCGACGAGCGCCATCACGTATCGGAGGACCAAAGTGACGAGATCCGACCAATCGTGTCGGCCCAGCATCAGCCCCACGCTGACACTGGCAGTCGTTATTGCATCAGTGTTTGCCTACAAGGGCCTCGAAACTATTCTTTCCCCTGCACTACCCTTGATCCAAACCTCGCTTGGAGCCAGTGAAGCACAAATCGCATGGGTCATTACTGGCGTGCTACTGGTGGGCGCTGTGGCCACCCCGCTGGTCGGCAGGCTGTCAGATATTCGAGACAAGAAGACAATTCTATTGTGGGTGCTGGGCATTGTCGCTCTCGGGACTGCCGTCTCAGGGCTCTCCGTGTCGGTTCTGATGCTCACAATCGGTCAATTATTGCAGGGCGTGGGGCTCGCAGTCGTTCCCCTTACTTTCGGCATCATCCGCGATACACAGACCGAGCAACGGATTAAGTCCGGAAATGGGGCTGTGATCGGATTTATCTATGCCGGCACCGCCTTCGCGCTTGTGGGATCGGGACTGATGGTGAGCATCCTCCCTTGGAGGTGGCTCTTCTCCATCCCATTTGCAATCCTTGTCATCATTTTCTTTGCTGCTACGCGCTTCGTCCCGCCCTGTCCGCCCGCAAACCATGGGCGCGTCGACTACAGCGGGGCGGCACTTCTCGGCACTGGCATGGCGGTCATCCTTGTCGGGATTACGAAAGCTCCTGACTGGGGGTGGCTGTCTGTCGAGTTCGGGGCAGCACTGTTGATTTGCGTTGCGTTTTTCTCGGCTTTCGCCATTGTGGAGTTGCGCTCGCCTGAGCCACTTATCGAACTGAGGTTGCTCGCGACCCGACCGCTTGCTGTTAGCTGCCTAACCTATATGTTGGTCGGCTTCGGCACCAACGCTCTGTTTCTTGCGGTGCCGATGTTGGTTCAGCAGCCCGCAATCACTGGATATGGATTAGGAGCCACCGAATTCGCAACCAGCCTGCTCCTTCTGCCGATCGGGCTGGTCGGGGCCGTAGCAGCGCCGATTACCGGGTGGCTTGACGGGCGGATCGGCGGACGGCTCACGATGATCGGTGGCGTACTGCTGACAGGTGTCGCGTTTGCCTTGCTCCTCGTGGCCAACGGCAATTTCATTGTGGTCCTTTGCGCAACAATTCTCATCGGCGCATCGGGTGGTATCACACTCACTCAGGCAATGAATACAGTAGCCCTTACATCCCCGGCCAGCCGAATCGGGGCATTCAGTGGCCTAGCGTTTGTGGTGAAAGCTGTGGGTGGAACGCTCGGCGTCCAGCTTGCCGGAAGTATCCTCGCCACTGGGTCGACCGAAAACGCACCGAGCTGGGGCTCGTTCACCATTGTGTTTGTTATGGGCATCGGCGTGAGCGTTCTTGTAGCGATGAGTTGCCTGCTTCTTCCCGCAAAACCCACAGGCGTGTTCGAGCCGGCAAAACGCTCCGACGTGAAGGAACCAGTCGGGCAAGCCCCAGTGGAGCAATCGACTACCTCCTGACCCGCTGCGGGGTCGCACTCGACGCCTGGACCGGCGAGTGCGACTCCGCAACTGACGAGACACCTGTGCCACTTGAAATATTTGTTTAAACAACGGATTGGCAACCGCCTCCACATCGATATTGAGCGCAACCTTCGAACCGCGATAATCTTATGAATTCACGTCTACACCGAAAAGACAATCAGTCCCCTGATATCGACTTCTGGATTACAGGGGCTCAGCCACCCCGAGAGCAAAAAGTCAGGTCGACCAAACGACCTCGGACGCCCCTCAATCATTGCGAGGAGGGCGCGCGAATGCTTGAGTTCGCCGAGGCCTGGATCTCCTATGGCGGCGCACCCGACGAGGAAATATTCGTCAGGTACGGAATGACGAGAGGTCGTTTCATACAGCAACTTTGGCGTCATATTGATGAGTTGGGACTCGACATGTCAAGCGTGAACTTGCTTACCCTCACGTATCCCCTCAAATCGGGTTAGTCGCGCTACAGAACATCTGGTCCGCAGCGCAAACAGAGCCTGCCACAGCTGTCGACATCAGCCCTTGAAGGCCAGCTGCTAGCGGAGCACAAGCCCTAAGTGACCGCGCCTCGCCAGAACTGCCGCTTTCTCATCCTGCAACCGCGGACTATCCACCGTGTCGCGCGATCCTGACCAGCTACAGAGAAGACCTCGTCGTCGTCGACGGCGACTACAAGCACGTGCGATTCGCCAACGTCTACGGCGCCGCCACCGGCGTCCTCGGCGCGATCTCGGTCCGCCCCTTCGTCCGCGTGATCACCGCGAACGGCGACAACGTCACCACCTACGGCAAGGTCTGGACACTCTAGTCCTGCTCGCCCCACCCCGCAGTAATCCCCACCAAGAAATACGGAGAAATCATGGGAATCAAGTCGCGTGGCTTCAAGGCCGCACGTAACGCCGCGGTGTCCGGTGCCGCCGTCCTGGGCCTGGTCCTCGGTGCGACCGGCTCCGCGCAGGCTGCGGTCGACGATCAGAACCGGATCGTCTCCACGGACGGCTACGAGGTCGTGGTGACCCAGGAGGACACCTTCATCCAGGGTGTTCCGGCCCTGGGTGGCAGCCCGTTCAACCGCGAGTTCTTCCACAACGGCCGCGGCACCGCGAACCTCGTCGGTGAGTCCGCTGCCGACGCCGAGGGCACCACGTTCCAGTTCGGCTACCAGTTCGCGTGGGCCGGCAGCATCGACGGCGCCATCGGCGTCACCTACTCCACGCCGCAGCTCGAGCTGGAGGTCGGCGGCGACGGTGCGACCGCCACCGTGACCGACATCCTCCCGCAGGGCTACGCCGAGCTCGAGCTGACCCCGGCTCCGGGCATCGAGGAACTCGTCGTCGCCGAGGGCGAGTTCGACGGTGACTTCAAGTCCGTGCAGGTCTCCAACGTTCACGGCACCGCCTCCGGCGTCATCGGCGCCGTCCAGGTCCGTCCGTTCGTTCGCGCCATCACCGCGAACGGCGACAACGTGACCACCTACGGCAAGCCCTGGACCATCTAGTCTCAGCAGGGCCACCTTTGGTCCAGGCAAGAAGCCGAGACTCGGTCCCGAACCGGATCGGCCGGTCCGGACCGAACTTGGCTCGCGCCTCGGGACCACTGCCAGCCTGGTTTGCGGCAGCGGCCGTTGTCGGCGTTCATCCAGGCCTCGATGAACGCCGAAAAGGCACTGTGCGGCGCTGGGTGCGGGCAACGCTCTATTTCTCTGGTGCCAGCGATCCATCAACTACCAGCACGGGGTCTTCACATCGCGTCGAGCCCGCGAGGTGGCCATCCCAAACCCAGGCAACGGTCCACCGAAGGACCCAACCGAATCAGCAAATACGTTGGGTACAAACGCAATCTGCTATAATCAAACCGGCCAAAAGGCCGCTGCCGGGGAGGACGGCGGTACGCTTTTGGCACCCGCCCAGGTATTTGCGACAGATGTCTGCACGCTCGGATCCTGCAGCCGTCGCGGGCGGTCCGGAGTGTCACCTCGCCAGGCGACACCGCGCTCTCACTGCCCCCTGCCAATGACGAGCGCGAAAAGGTCGTCCCTAGTGCCGACTCACATTAGGGACGACCTTTTTCCGAGCGACTGCGCCTCCTGATCTCTGGACAGAAGGCGCAATCCGTACGCCCAGCCCCTCAAGCCGGTGGTCCCACATCAAGATGAATGACCTCACGAGGTTCAAAGGCACCTGGCGGCGATACGCACGAGGATCCTGCCGTACGAGCGAGGCGACCGAAACACACTCACACCGCCTTCGCGGTAAAACAGCTGCGGCCCGTGCGCACATTGGCGACCAGGTCGTGCGCATCGGGAGCGCGGGCGGAAAGCAGATCCTCCTGCAATCCAGGCCCAGGATGCGGGGAATGTCGAATAATCGTCCGTCTCTGGGCGAGCAACTCGTGTACAGCGAAGTGACGTTCGCTGGTGCGGGTGGCAATGCAGCCCTCGATCACTCCGGTCGTCTGTCCAACGGGCGGGCCGGTGCCGTCTCGCTCCGGTCGACGGTGAGGGTGCCGGTCGGTGCGTTCAGGTCGGCGCGGTGGCGGACCACCGTCTTCTTCACCGCACCGACCAGGTCACGCCACAAGTGCCAGCGATCGGCGACTTGGACGGCCTCGGGAGGACCGGTACCGGTGCTGTCAGCGTACGCTCCAGCCCGATCCCGGCACACGACCTTACCCCCAGACGCTCTCGCAGCCACGTCGCGACCGTGCCCTTGGCGCGGCGGACGAGCCGTGGCCTCGACGGAGCGCGAAGTCATCGATACCCAGGACCGGGACCTGGTCGATGGGCCCGTCGGGGATCGCACGTACTTCCCGCAGCACGCTGGCGCGACCCACCGTGCCCTCAGAGCTGGTCCGCGAGCCGGGCACCGGCCCGTGCAGACCTAGGGACCTCGATCATGGCCGCCGATGCGGGGTGCGTCGGCTCAACGACTACGTAAAACTGAGGGGATCTGCTCAGCGAAGACCTTTGTGGCGCAGTCGAGGGTATGGCAGAAGAATCCCCGGATCCCCAATGTCGATCCGAACCGGATACCCGCCGATTGCGGTATCGGCACGCTCGCGACGATATCGAGAATGCACTCGACGCGCTTCTGTCGTCACAACGCGGGCATACCGCCCGCTCACCCCGCGGCAGAGCCTCGACGCGGATGGTCGCGCCAACCCACCGGACGTCGAAAACATCGACACTCTCCAAATGCGGGGACGTATCCATCCCGCCGTCTGCAGCGCACCCGCACGATCCTCAACCACCGATGTCAGTGCTGGCCAACGACGCCCATTGCCTTCACCGAATGTGGGCAAGATTCCACATCAAGATGGCCGTTAACCGCACAGGAGCGCACGGATTCCACCTTCTCGTCCGCAAACCGCCACACCGTAGGTTGAATGTACATAGAGCGCGACCGACAGCCCGGTCGAACAACCACCGAACCCGATGGCCGGCCTAGATGGCTGGTGTCGAACGGCGCCTCGAGGCGCCGGATCGCTCACCTTCGCCGGGCAGGATGACCGCCGATGGTCGGTGTGATGCCCGGGTGACGGCGTCAGCACTCGTCCACGGGTGTGCGTCATGACCGCAACGAGGAGCAGAACCGGCCCGTCGTCCGGATCAGGCGATGGCCACGGTCCACTGTCCTGCCCGGTGGGTGATTCCGAAGGTGGCCAGACGAGCGAGGTTGACCGCTGCAGCGAGCAGACCGAAGTCAGCGGCGATCTTCGTGGTGCCCCGGACACGTACTCGACGACCGCCGTGGCGGCGACGCATGAGATGACCGATCTTGCGTTCGACTTTGGGTCGGGTGGCCCGGTACTCGGTTTTCCAGAGCGGATCCTGTTGCCGGATACGTGCTGTGGCCAAGTGCTTCTCGTGTGGGCCGACTGTGATGGTGCGGCCGTCGGAGGCCGAGGTGCACTGCGCTCGCAACGGGCACCGGATGCAGGCGGCACCGAACGAGGCCGCCCCGGCCACGCGGGTGCCGGCCCGGGGCCGGATCGGCACGGTCTCCCCGGCCGGGCAGGTCACCGACATCGCGTCGAGGTCGATTCCGAACCGGTCCTTGGAGAAATGGCCCTTCACCGCAGGTGACGGCTGCACCTTCACTCCGTTGTGAATCCCATTGTCGTCCAAACATTTCAACAACTCTCCGGCACCGTATGCCGCGTCACCGAAGACACGCGTCTCGGCTTCGGCTTCGGCTTCGGCTTCGGCTTCGGCTTCGGCTTCGGCTTCGGCTTCGGCTTCGGCTTCGGCTTCGGCTTCGGCTTCGGCTTCGGAAGGCAGGATGTCGGCAAGCAGGCCCGCCGCGAACTCCGCGTCGCCGCCGTTGCCCGGTGTGACCTCGGTCGCGGTGATGATTTCACTGTCGGGATCGATGGCGATGTGACCCTTGTAACCGTCGAAACCGCGGGCCCGGGTCTTGTGGCCGTGGCGAGACTGCGGATCGACGGTGGAGATGACCCGGTCGGCGGCGACCCTGCGCACGATTCGGAACACCCCGTCGTCGTCGGCAGCGAGGTCCTGACCCAGCACGGTGGCCAGCAGCGTCGAGGCCCGCTCGACCGAGTCGTCGAGTTCGCGGCCGTCGAGATACGCCAACACGGCCAGACCGTCGCAGGCCCGGGAGTCGATCAACTGTGCGCGGGCTGCCTCGTCGTCCCAGTCGATGGACGGTTTGGCGGCACTGGCGTAGTCGTCACCGCTGGTGAGTACCGCTCGCAGCTGCTGCGCCAGGTTTGCATCGACGGCCGCGAGCAGCCCTCGAATCGCCGAACGGACCAGCGTGATCGTGTCCATCGTGGCGACCGCGTCGTACAGCGGAGTCGAGTCCAGCACCCGCTTGCGGCCGATCACCCCGGCCTGGTGGGCCACCTCGAGCACCGCCTCGAAGACCCTGTTCGGCCGAGTCGAACGGGCCAACCTGGCCCGCATGTCCACCAGCACCGTGTGCACGAATCCTGGATAGTCGAAGTCCAATCCACCTGCGGCGTACTTCCACCGAGCATCGAACGCGAACCGATCGACCGCCTCACGATCGGACAGGCCCTCGAGTCGTTGCAACACCATCACCACCGCCACGATCATCGGCGGCACGCTACGACGCCCGACATCGGTGAACAGGTCGGCGAACATCTCATCCGGGAACAACCGGAAGCATTCCCGGTGCAGTACACCGTAAATCGAGTCCTTTCCCACCCGGTCCTGGCAATACTCCACCGTCGAGCGGAGCAGACTCGACTGACCGGACACCCTACCCAGACTCACCCCTTCATTCTGCTCGAGCCGCCTCGATCAGCGCGGCAACGCCACGCGAAAAACACCAGCCATCTAGGAGTCGTTCATTGCCCGAGCCAGCACGCCACCGGTCCGCGCTAGCTCGATACCCACCTCACCAGGTCGGAGCCGACCGAATCAACAGGCCCGACCCTCGGATCGCCGTTTGGTCGACGTGCCACCACCCGGGGCAGAGCGACGGTGACCAGGCGCGGAGGGCTCAGCTGCAAGCGTCTGGCTCTCAGAGCATTTCAGACTCAATATCTATCGTCGAAATCGGGAGCGTCGTGCACAGCGGTTGACAGCGCTTTGTCGACAAGGACTACTGCGACAGCCAACGCCCAAGACACCGGCGTAATGAATATTTTCGATACCATGATCTGCTCCTTGAATGAACTTGGACTACTTCACTTCTTTGCGGTTCTTCCAACGCAGGTGGCGCGGCGACGGCATGCGATCGGTAGCGTTACTGTCGCCAAGGCACAGTCGGCCCTCCTGCGCCATTGGCACCGTTTCATTGGAACGGCACGCCGGTAACTCCACGGTCGAAGTCCACGTAGTCCTGACGCAGCGGGTGAAACCCTTCCACAAATATTGCTCCCTCGGAGCCGACCCGTAATCCGTGCTCAACGCCACTCGGGATTACGTATCCGGATAGTCCAGTCAGTTGGCGCTGCTCCCCCTCGACCAGCAGCGTGGCCTCGCCCCGCAAGAGCATTCCGATCTGTTCTTGCGGATGCGTGTGGATCGGGACCTCCGTGCCCGGGTCGAAAAGCACGTATGTCAGCTGCAGGTTCTCGCCGAGGATCCCCCGCCCGGTCATGCCGGCTATCGGGCTGTAAGGGGCGATATCGCAAATATTCATGACTTTCGCGGCCATGCGGGTCACTGTTCCACCTCGAGCACGAGCTTGCCTAAGGCTTTATTCTCTTCCATGAGCTCGTGTGCGAAATCGATACGGGACCAGGGTAACGCCCGATAAATTATGGGCCTCAACTCTTCGGGAGCCTGATTATCAACCGTGTCGGGCCGGAATGTGGGAATATCTCTGCATAGCGCTTGAACTACGTCAGACTTTTCAGCTGCGGATCTGGTACGGAAAGTGACTCCGACTATTTCCAGACGTTTGAACGCCAGTGCCTCCATATCCAGCGTCCCTTCGGAGCCGCCGAGTCTACCGATCCCGATGATCCTCCCCTGAATCGCTGCGGCTGCCACGTTATCGGGAAGCAGGCCACCCCCGACGTAGTCGAGAATTACATCGAGTCCCTGCCCCCGAGTGACCTCCAAAGCCCTGGATGCGAAGTCGCTGACGCTGGTATCGACCAGTTCGTCTACCCCGACGCGTTTCAGCAGGTCTCTGCCGCGTCCTGACCGCGAGGTTCCGATGATCTGGGAGGCTCCCAGGTATCTGGCGAGTTGGACGGATTGAAGACCGACAGCCGAGGTGGCGGCATGAACGCACACTGTCTCACCACTGGCCATGCGCGCCGCAGTGATCAACGCGTTGTGTGACGTCATGAAGCCGACTACTGCGGCGGCGCCTTCGACGTACGACCAGTTTCTCGGAAGTGAAAGTAGCATCGAGGCGTCTACGACCACCTGCTCTGCGTACCCGCCACCCACCATCGTCATTACTCGGTCTCCCGGAACGAAACCGCCCACATCCGACGAGACCTCGATGATTTCCCCGGCAACATCCAAACCGAGGGGCTGCAGCGCTGGGGCGCTGGTGGTCGAATGATAGGCGCCGTTCCGCTGGAGCAAATCCGCACGATTCACGGATGCGGCGTGCACCCGGATCCTCACCTGGCCTGGCTTCAGCGTTGGCTCGGGAAGGTGCGCGAACGTAATCGATCCGCCCGAGTTATGGTCGATGACTATGGCTTTCACTTGAGCTCTCTCTCATTACATGTTTCAGGAGAAGGCCGACTGGATTGGCGCGGAGCCGCAAGCACCAGACCGCGTACCGAGCGCACACTGAGCCAGATTCTGGAGAGAATTCTGCTACCCGCGGCTTCACGGCCTCCGCGTTCATTGGACGCGCGTGTTATCGATACTCCGGTACGGCATCTGTGTCACACGTTGTGCAGGCACTCGATGAGTAGCGTTCCGGGCCCTTCCAATCTGGACGAAGCCACCAGGCCATACGCTCCGCCGGTGTCCTTAAGCGCTGTGATCATCGTGGCCAAGCAGCGCAGTTCCTCCGCCGCACCCAACAGACCGAATGCGAGCGCGCCGCCGCGAGGGTTGAGCATGTAGGGACTTACACCGAATTCCCTCAACCACATCAGCGGCGAGACAGCCCCCGTCTCGGGAACTTCGAAGTGGTCGATTCGGTCGACCGTGAGTTCGTTCGAATGGAGGAAGGCGCGCACACTATGAAATCCTGCTGCAGGATCACCCGGCAATTTTGCTTCCCTCGGAGTTTCAACTCCGACAAGCCGAGCCCGAGGGTGGACACCCAACTCGTCAGCGCGCTCAGCAGTCATAATCAACAGCGCTACAGCACCGCACGCATCATTCGGCATAGGGTTGTCTTGTGCCGGCGCGGCATAGGAATACTCGGACATGCATCGCATAGGTGTCGGCTCGATCAATCGACTACCGGCTACCGTGTTCGAGCGTCGGGTACGTTGGCCGGCAATGTGCCCGGAGCTTCCCAGCATCGGCACGGTGTCTTGCCCAATGGTCTCTCGCAGGAAGTCTCCGGATCGAGCGCACTCGTCCGCGCGCTGAACAGAATTCAAGGCATAGTCCCATTGGTCATCGCGAGTGATTCCCCATCGATTCGCCACCTGCTCTCGGCAAAGTTGTGGCACCGTTTGCGACCTATCAAGGACTGCCTCGGACGTCGTGCCCCATCCAGCAGAGACGCCGCTGATCACAGCCACTGTCTCGGGTTTTCGCTGAACGAGACTCTGTGCGTGTTGAACCGCAGCAATGGAGGACCGGACGCGGATAATCCTACGGTTGCCGTGGGGCCGCAAGTTGTTGGGCGCTCGTCGGCAGTGGTGTGTTCGGCGCTCGGTGACTTCGATAACCGATGTGATGTATGAATGGTCGATCTTTGCTCTTTCGAGTAGGCCGGAAACTACCTCAGCTCGTAACCGGCGCATATCCGGCGGAGGCGAGCCGGGCATGGGTGCAGTTTGCTGAAAGAGGGAGGTTCTGACGGCCTCGATGATGACGACTTCGCTTGGCATGGGGACTACCCTAGGAAGATCTCAATGTTGCTTGGCTTATGGGAAGTACGGTGTCGGGCACACCGGCACCTCGACTCTCCAAGGCGGCCTTGTTCGCCGTCTCGCGGAAGTGTCGTACGGCCTGGCGGATGAACAGAAGTACTCCGCCGTGCACAATGAACTGTGCACCTTGCGCGATCTCATCGGTAATCGCGTTCGGGTCCGGTTGGAACACTCCATACGCGATACCTTTTTCGGCGCACATCTTTCGGACCTGCTCCTGCGCTTCGACGACGAGTCGATGGTTCGTAGTTCCGGGAACCCCGTAGAGCTGGGCCAGGTCTCCGTTCCCGACCAACGCCATTCCGATGCCGGGAACTAGAAGCTCGTCGAGGGAATCGACCGCTTCCGGCGTCTCGATTACGAGTGAAAGCAGTAGGTTGTCGTTCGCCTGTCGCATCGCCTCGACCGGATCGTCTATCGCCTGATAGTTGACATTCGCACCGCCTACGATCGCAACTCCACGCCGGCCTTGTGGGTGGTAGTGCGCAAGCTCGAGCAGGTCACGCACTTCTGAGGGCTGTCGGACATGCGGAATGAGCAGGGATTGGCAGCCGGCATCGAGCAATCGCGTGATCCACGCATAGTCGATGTGCGGCGGCCTGACCAATGGGGTGATTCCAGCTCCGTGCGCGTGCGCCACGAGATCGAACACGGTCTCGGAATTGCGGAGGTTGTGCTCCTGATCGATGAACACGACATCCGCACCCGCGGATGCCATCGCGTAAATCGTTCCGGGGTCACGTGATTCGTTGAGGCTACATCCGATCGCAAGCTGGCCCACACGCAGTAAGTGGAGTAGCTTGTTTTGCCTATAATGCATCTGGCTCCCCTTCCCGACTGTCGAACGCTCCTGCGTCTGACGGCGATCGTTGAATGGCTCTTTGCGGTGATGCGCTGGCGGTGACACAGCTGGGAGATGGATGTGCCAGCAGGCACGGCGCTCTGGGGTGTGGGGTGGGGGCCCCAGAGCGCCGCGGGGGTGTGTTGCCGCAGTGGCGTGGTGTCAGACGGTGACGGCCTGGTGGGGGTTGACGCCCTGCTTTTCCAGGGCCTTGGCGTAGAGCCGGGCCGCGTTGTCCCACAGCACGGCGCGGCGGACCTCTTCCGGTTGCCGACCGAGGACGAGTTCGATGTTCTCCTCGAGGGTCGGCCGGTGGTAGCCGGTCGGATGCGGGAAGTCCGTCTCGAACAGGATCGGGCGCAGCGAGAGCGTCTCGAGGTGGTAGTCGTCGAGCTCTTCGAACCAGAAGTTCAACGACACCTGCCGCTTGAAGAAGTCGCTGGGCAGCATGTCCCCGAACTCCGGATGGGACCGGAAGACCCCGTTCTTCTGGAAACGCTTGTCGAGCGCTTCGAGCACGAACGGTGCCCAGCCGATCCCGCTCTCCACCGAGACGAACTGCAGCGTGGGGAACCGCGCGAGGATGCCGGACATCAGCAGGTCACCGACGATGACCGCGTTGGCGAGGTACATGTGCGGCCCGTCCCGGGCGATCAGCGCACCGCCGGTGACCTCGTCCTCTTCGTTGCGCTTGAGCAGCTCCCGGAAGTCGCCACTGGCGGTGTGGAAACTGACCGACAGCCCGGCCTCCTCGCAGGCCTTCCACAGCGGATCCCATTTGCGGCTGCCCAGCGGCGGCTGCCCGTGCTCGTGCGGGGCGCCGGTGGTGACGATGCCACCGAAACCCGCGTCCGCCAGGCGTTCGATCTCGGCGAGGGTGGCCTCGAGATCCCAGTACGGGATCACCATCATGGGAATGAACCGGCCCGGGTACTTCTGCACCCATTCGAGCTGGAAATCGTTGTACGCGGCCAGGTGCGCCATCGCCAGCTGCGGGTTGGGATGCTGCACGAACGGCTTCCAGTCGAACCCGGCGAGGTTGGGGTAGAGCACCTGCATCTCGAAGCCCTGCGCGTCCATGAACGCCACCCGGGCGTCGACGTCGTACGCCGCCGGGTTCGCCTCCTCGAGCCGCGCCGGCCCGGTGCCGTCGTGGACGTCGGAGTTGTAGTGCTTCCACCCCCAGTTCGCCCAGGTCCATGCGCCCTTGAGCGGCTCGTCGCCGAAGAACCACAGATCCGACTGGGTCTTGTCGTCCCACTTGACGTGCAGAACGTCCGAACCCCACGCCTTGGGCAGGCGATCGGTCCACAGATTCGCCGGCTCGATGAGATGAGTATCGGTGTCGATAACCCTGTACTTGCTCACGGCACCACAATCCTTCCTGACTCGGTACGTGATGAGACCCTCTAAATCATCTATAGGAACTCGGTCTGTGTCAACCATCACGCCGCCAGGCACACGAACATGTAGACAGCTGAACCCGAGCCGCCGTAAGCGGCCTTGGGCTCGACAGGATCGGCTCCAAACGCGCTCGCGCCTCTGTGCAGCGCCGCCAAGCAGGGCTCGTGACAATCGTGGGCGCCGAGCGCAACCGATTGGGGCGGAGTACTGGGTTAGCGGTGGGTTAGCGACGGTCTTCTCGACCGGGCCGAGAACCGGGCAACGGAGGTACGCGTTGCGAACCGCAACCTCTCGCTGGGGCTGTCCTACCCCATGATGACGAACCCCGGCTCTTCGAGCGCTTCGGGTAGGCGCTGTGCACCGCAGAGGAAACGTGCGTGAATCACCACGGCCCAGCAAGGCGCCGACGTGCGCACCTCGGCGGGCTCGCCAACGAATCCCATCGCCGTGGAGTCGACGATTGCGCGCCGGTCGGAACTGGGCTGTTCGTGATCGGCTGGTGGCGCTCGATACCCCCCGCTGAGGCATCCGCACATGTGAGACGCCACTCGCAAGGGTCAGTCCGTCCTGGTCCGGGGCTCGCAACCGGGCCAGCAAGGCAACGTGCACTCCGCGTCACACTTGCCGGCGGTCCACGCGCACGGCACGGACGTGCAGAACACCTTTGTGCAATCCCTCGACGGTTGCTTCGCCAGTCCCTATTGTCGTCATCGAGACTTGGGAGGTACTCCACGCTCTGTTTGCCCCAAGCTGGCCAAAGGCGACACCGGCATATCGCTCTTCCGGCCCGCTCTGCTGCGCGAGGCTCTCTGGAGCTGTAGAACTACCTTTGCTCTCGGGTACGCATGCGTTACCATCGTCCGACCACGTCCGACGGTCATGGACCAGTAGATGCGCTTCGTCGGAGCACATGGACGGTTGGTAAGGAATGTTCCTACGCTGTCGCCCGCATACCTGTCTGGGGCAACCCGCATTCCGGAGTGACCATCATCATGGGGGCTATCATGACTGACATGAAGGTCGTAGGTCGCAAGACTGCACGTCTCGTCGCAGGTCAGATTGTGCAGGACATTGCATCCGAAGGGCTCACTCGGTTGCCACCGGAATCGGAGCTGCTCGAACGGTATGCAGTGAGTCGACCCTCACTTCGTGAAGCGCTGCGCATTCTGGAAATGTACGGTGTCATCTCCATTCGGCCGGGCCCGGGTAGCGGAACAACCGTTAATCCTGTTGCAAGTTATCAGTATGCGAATGCATCGTCACTGTACTTTCACCTGCTCGGCCTAACGCTGCGAGATGTACTGAGAACTCGGCTGCAGGTCGAGCCGCTTATGGCTCGGCTTGCAAGCGAACGCGTCAAGTCAGGCGTTCCGTGGGAAATCGACGACCCAGACTCTGGTGGGGAGGAAGATAACGACAGTGGAAACTTTCACTTTGCAGTAGCGCGTTTCGCCGGCGACCCGATCCTCCTTCTTTTTGCCGACGCGCTCAGGAACATCTACGTCGACGAGTCGAGTAGTGGAAAAATTCCGAACAAGGGACTTGCCGTTACTCATGACCAAATTCTCGACGCGATCCAGTCCGGCGACTCCGAAAAATCGGAACAATTGATGCGCGAGCATATTTCCAGCTACATCAAGATACTCGAGAAGAACTGTCCCGAAGTGCTGGGGCAAGTCGTCGACTGGAGATGACACAAGGAGAGGGATCCAGTGCCGTCTCCTGGCACCCACGTCGACAAGCCCTGATCATCCGAGCTGGCTCACACAGAGTCGACAAGCAGGTACTCCGATCGAACACACCGCCCCAATGCAACTCGCCGCCATGCCGGCCGGAGGGGCCGACATGGCGGCGAACTCAGAGTGAGGGCATCGCCACGATTCAACGATTTCGGAGTCGGGACAACAACTTATACCCCGGCCTCTTTGATCTGTGAACGCCTGATCTTTCCTACGCTCGTACGCGGCAACTCCTCCACGTAGTGCCAATCTCGCGGACATGCCTGAGGAGTGAGGTTGGCGTACGCCCACACCTTCAACGTCTCGACATCGGGCGGATTCGAGCCGTCCCGGGGCACTACATACGCCACCGGAACACAGTCACGTACAGGGTCGGGACGAGGCACCACCGCCACCTCCAGAACGCCCGGAGCCTGCGCCAACGCCGCCTCCACCTCGGTCAAACTCACATTCTCACCAGACACCTTGATCACATCGTCGATACGCCCAACAAACTTCAACCGGCCGGAGCGGTCCGCAGTGACAAGGTCTCCGGTGCGCAACCAAATCTGCCCGTCTCGCTCGACGAACGCAGCCGACGTTGCCTGCGCATCCGAGAGGTACTCCTTGAACAAGCTACATCCCGGAGTGCCTGCTACGAGCAGCAGACCAGGCAATCCGTCGTCGACTGGCTCGAGGGACTCCGCATCGACTATCGCCGTCCTGCGTCCGGCTTCAGACGGCCTTCCGATGAAGTCAGGACGGGCATCGTCGATTCCCTCCGCTGTCACCATCGCAATCGTCTCCGTCATGCCATACAACTGACGGGGCGTGCAGCCGACAATCGACGCGAACTCCTCAAAATGGCCCGATGCCAGGCTCTGAGCGAACCACACGTGCTTGAGGTTCAATCGCGGTTCACCCTTGGGGCGTCGCGCGAGGATCATCCGGATCGGGGCCGCAAAAAGACTTGCGTGCGTCGCCTGAAGCCGTGCCGCCTGCCGGCACCAATTCGATGCAGAGAAGCTACTAGTCAGGGCCACACTCGCACCAACTGCGATAGCTGAAGCAAAGCAATAGTATTGTGCGTTCGCGTGAAAAAGTGGAAGGGTCACCAACCACCGATCCTCGGGGCCCAGTTCCGCCGTTCTTGCCATACCGCTCGCGACGTGCGCATAGTTGCACTGGGTGAGTACCACACCCTTGGGCTCAGAGGTAGTTCCCGATGTGAACATCACCGCAAGCCGATCGTGGGGGCGAGGGCGAGGCGTTCCCTCGGCGGACAGCCAGTCCCCCGACGTGACCAACGCGCCATCCGCACGCACGTCGGTTGCGTCCTCTTCTACAGCGATCAAGGCAATCTCCGCCGCGGCGGAAATCCCGTCGATGATCGCGCGATCGACGCCCTCCAAGTAGACCGCCGCATTCCGCGAACCACACACGGTTACCACCGGACTCGTCCTGCGGATCTGCATCGCAATATCCCTCGACGAAGACGCAGGATCCGCAAACACAACAACTGCCCCGATACGTGCCGCCGCAAGCCAGACGGCAACGAACCCCGGGCAGTTCTTCAGCACCACGTGAATCACAGACCCTCGCCGTGCCCCGGCGCCCTCGAGAGCGGCAGCAGTACGATCAACAATCTGGTCGAACTCTCCGTAGGTCCATTGAGCGACATCAAGTTCAGGGCCTTCGAACACCAGGAACGGCCTCGTCGAGTGAGCCGAAACGGTGTCATCCCAGTACTGAGCGAAGGTCGCACAGGCGATGGTGTCCAAGCGTGCACCTCACAGAGCTATTTGCGGCTGGCATTGTCCTTCTCTGGCCGGTCCGCGGTCAGAGAGTTATGAGTGGCCGGACCCCTATCCCGGCGCAGCCTCGAGCCTACGGTCACGCCGAGTGATCCGACATGTCCTGGACAGACGGCAAATACGTCCACTATGGTCCTCAGAAGACGGCGTGCGGCCGAATCAGGAACCCTCCGCGCGCCATGCGACCAATGCCTTAGCGGCGACGAGGCGATCATGAAAATTCATCCTTCTTCGAGCTCTTCCCCCGTACGGCGGGCCAACGAAAGTGCCCTGGACCTCCTACGAGTGGCAGCCGGCCTCATACGCGCAGTTTCACAGACGAACTACCAGCCCAACGAGGTCGAGCGCGCCGTAGCCCGAACGCTGGCCGCTATGACAGATGCACCGGTGCATCAAGATGATCCGGGCTTCCGGGCCGCGGTTTCAGACCTGGCCCACGCGATCAACGATCGAGACAAGCCGCGAGACGCGCAATATCGCGCCCTGCTGGATACTGTCGCCGATATTACCTCGGAGGAGGACCCCAAGAGGCTCCTCGGAGGTATCGCAGACCGAGCACGTCGGCTGCTCAACGCTGATGTCGTGTACCTTTGGCTGGCCGATAAAGACCAGGGATACGCCTACCTGGGCGCCGCTTCAGGCGGTATGAGTTCCGAACTCGTCGATCTGCGCGTGCCGGCCGCGAAAGCCATGACCGGCCGCATAATCGACACAGGCATGCCACTGATAGTCGCGAACTACGCTACAGACGACACCTTCAGTCACTACCCCCAAATAGATCGCGTAATGGAGAAGGAACGAATTGTCGCCACCGTTGGTGTCCCTTTGGTAAATGGAACGACGACCCTCGGGGCGCTCATAGCGGCGAATCGCGACGAACGCACATACCAACCCTCAGACCTGGAGCTACTGCGGTCTCTCGCTTCGCACGCTGCGATCGCAATAGAACGCACTCGACTCTCCGAGGAGATGAAGCGCGCGGTTCATTCGCTGGAATCTGCAAATCGCGAACTTGCCAAGAAAAGCACCGAATCAGAGCGAGCAACCACAGCGCACATCACCCTTTCCCAAGTGGCACTTGCTGGCGGCAATATCGACAATCTCGTCAACGAGATCGTCACGATTGTCGGCGGTGATTTGGCAGTTTTCGACCCGGACGGACGCCTACTGGCCGAGGCAGGAGATTTTTCCGATTCGAATCAGTTCGCATCATTGATACTGAAGGCAACGACCACACGCACCACCCACACCGAACCTGGACTTGCAGTCGTTCCGGTCCTCGCCGCAGCAAGACTTCTCGGCGTCCTGTGCTTCAAAGTCTCATCCGGACCCGCACAACCGGACATCGAAATTCTCGAACGGGCCGCTGTCGTGGTCGCTCTGCTCCTACTGCTGGCCGAGGCCGAGGCAGGGGCGGCAGGATTCAGACGCGATGACTTCATCGACGACTTGTTGACAGGGGACGAATCCCCAGGTCGTTTGATACACCGCGGCGCCCAGCTGAAAATTGAACTTCGTCGCCCGTATACGGTTCATATTGTACGAGCGAAGGCACAGGAACGACGACTGGCATATGTCGTTAACGAGGCAGCCAGATCGCGCGGCGGACTTGCCGGACAGTGCCGTCTCCTCCCGCGCGGAAAAAACACAGCTGTGGTCGCACTACTGCCCGGAGAAGACGCCCACAAGAACTCCCAGGAATTAGCTTCCGGAGTGCAACGAGCCGGAGGAATAATCGCCTCGGTTGCCGGCGCAGGGCCGACAATCGAAGTGACAGAAGTTCGCAGCATCTTCAACGAGGCCGCGACATGCAGTGATGCGATGGAGCGAATTTTCGAATTAGGCGTGTCCGGAACGATGGAGCAGCTCGGCTTCATGGGGCTGGTGATGAGCGGGAAACCCAACATCGATCGGTTCATCACCTTAACTCTGGGGCCAGTGCTCGACTACGATGCGCAGCATCGCACCGAACTCTTGGACACACTCGAGGCTCTGGCATCTACTGACAACGGCCCAACAGCGGCGGCAGAGGCCCTGCACATCCACGTCAGTACGGTCAAACAAAGAATGCAGCGGCTTGGCCATCTACTCGGCGAAAACTGGCGCACCGTGGAAAAAATGAGCGAAATCCGATTCGCCATCAAGCTCTACAAGCTGAAGACGTCCCACAACAGCGAGAATTAGTAGAGGATGTCCCATTTGGACAGCTTTTTCCAGCACGTCAGCGCGGCGGCGAGTTGGAGGAAGCTGGCCAAACAGGATGATGTCCTGCAAGAGGGCGGAAAGCCCTGCTTCGATGATCCCTTAATCATCGAAGCAGGGTTCAGGCAGCCCGAATGCAGGGGGTGTCGGAATCTGCCCGTGCCCGCACATGGAGGGCACGCCGCCTCGCCCATGCTGCACGCACGCCACTGGTCCGACATGTTGCCAGCGGTGGATGCTTGTGGGACGAGCCGTCAACAGGTATGGCCGTCCTCCCCGGCGACCACATGCACTATCGACATCGCTACAGTACTCAATTCTGCTCTATAACAACAGCATTCAGTTCAATCGGTTGTCTTGCTGCATCACCTACACGGCGGTGACCCGATCGCTGGGCATCAATGTGAGCAAACGCCAGCAGTGACTGTTGCACCCAGGGATGGGAGTGCCCATAAGAGGGTGTTTCATGCGAAGAGCCTCCTGAGTTAGGACATTACTGGCGGGTAGAACACCTGCCGAGGCTTCCACCTGCGCATTCACGACGTCGACGAAGCGGATCGGGACACTAAGCAGGTAGGTTCGGGCCGTGGCATTCGTGCGGAAAGTGCGCACCGCATCCGGGGCGGTAGCGGTGCAGGTCGTGCGCAAACACCGCGGCCGGCACGAGATCCTCGCTCACGTCGGGTCCGCGCATACCGACGTCGAGCTGGGCATTCTGCTCGAACGAGCCCGACACCTGCTGCACGGCGATCAAGGCGTGCTGGAGCTGGATGTGCCGACGCCCGTCGAGCAGATCGCCGATGTTGCCGACTGGCGGACCGGCCAACTGCCCGGCCCGACGACGAGCAAGGGTGGCGAGCTCGCCGGGGCGGGACGAACCGTGCGCACCAGCGCCCGGTTGCTCTACGACGTGCTCACCTTCGTCTACGACGGGCTCGGCTTCGACATCATCGACGACGCGGTGTTCAAAGACCTGGTCATCGCCCGGATCGTCGAACCGACCTCGAAGATCGATGCCCTGCGCGTCCTCGACGATCTCGGCGCTGATCCGGTGTCGTACAAAAGGATTCAACGCCACCTCGCGCAGATCATCACCGGCGACTACCGCGACCGGATCGCCCGCCGTTGCTTCGAGTACGCGGCCAGCACCGGCGGGTTGGGATTGCTGCTGTTCGATGTGACCACCTTGTACTTCGAGGCCGAGAAGGAAGACGACCTGCGCAAGGTCGGCTACTCCAAAGAGCGCCGGGTCGATCCACAAATCGTGGTCGGGTTGCTCGTCGACCGCACCGGGTTCCCACTGGAGATCGCCTGTTTCGAGGGCAACAAGGCCGAAACGCACACCCTGGTCCCCATGGTGCGTCAGTTCCAAGCCCGGCACGACCTCGAGGGCGTGGAGATGGTCATCGCCGCCGATGCCGGCATGCTGTCGGCGGCGAATCTCACCGCTCTCGACGAGGCCGGCCTGAAGTTCATCGTCGGCTCCCGGGTGACGAAGGCGCCCGCTGATCTGACGTCCCATTTCCATTGGCACGGTGATGTGTTCACCGATGGGCAGATCATCGACACCGTCACCCCCCGGCACGCCCGCAGCGTGGTCAACACCGTGAAAAGGCGGGCCGAACCGGTCTGGGATCCGGTTCGGCATCCCACCTCGTGGCGGGCGATCTGGCAGTACACCCGCAAACGTGCCGTGCGCGACAACCAGACTCTCAATGCCCAGGAGGCGAGGGCGCGGGCGGTGGTCGAGGGCACCCAGAAGTCGAAGGCGACGCGCTTCGTCAAGACCACCACCGCAGGTCAGCGACTCGATGATGCCGCGCTGGCACGAGCTCGATCGCTGGTCGGCTTGAAGGGATACGTCACCAATATCCCGGTCACGCTCATGGAACCGGGCGAGGTGATCGGCAAGTACCACGACCTGTGGCATGTCGAGCAGTCGTTTCGCATGTCGAAGACCGATCTGCGGGCACGGCCGATGTTCCACCGCACCCGCGACGCCATCGAGGCGCACCTGACCATCGTGTTCGCCGCTCTGGCCGTCGCCCGCTGCGCCCAGGACCACACCGGTGTGGCGATCGCGAGGCTGGTCAAGCAACTGCGGCCGCTACGAACCTCGACCATCGCCATCAACGGCGCCGTCCAGGACTTTCCGCCGCAGATCCCTGCTGCTGAACTGGAGATTCTCACCCGTCTCGGCTTCGAATCGGGACACTAAGAGCGTGTCTTGTATGGGTCGGATCCTGTGTACGGCATGATGCATGGCGTGGTCGATGCGTTGTCTACTCGGTTGGTGCCGGATGCGTTGTGGGAGATCGTCGAACCGCTGCTGCCTCGGTTCTCGCCGAGGCCGCAGGGCGGCGGCCGGGCGGCGCTCGATGATCGGGCGGTGTTCACCGCCGTCGTCTACGTGCTCACCAGTGGCTGCGCCTGGCGGCACCTGCCACCGTCGTTCGGGGTCAGCGTCCCGACCGCGCACCGCCGGTTCGCGGCCTGGGTCAAGGCCGGGGTGTTCGACGAGTTGCACCGCCAAATCCTCGACCGACTCGGCGCCGGCGGGGACCTGGACTGGTCCGCGGCGATCCTGGACGCCGCGCACGTCCGGGCGAAAAGGGGGGCTCTCTGACCGGTCCCAGCCCGGTCGATCGAGGCAAGAACGGCTCGAAGATCCACATCCTCTCCGACGCCGATGGTATCCCACTGGTCACCGCGGTGACCTCGGCAAACACCCACGACAGTGTCATGCTGCAGCCGATGGTCACTGCGATTCCGGCGGTGCGATCGCGTCGTGGTCCGCGTCGCCGCCGGCCCGGCCGGTTGCGGGCGGACAAGGGTTACGACTATCCCGTACACCGCCGGTGGCTGCGGGCACGGGGCATCGTCCCGCGTATCGCCCGCCGCGGCGTCGACAGCAGCGAGCGCCTCGGCCGTTACCGGTGGAAGGTCGAACGCACCCTGGCGTGGCTGAGCGGCT
The DNA here is from genome assembly GCF_012272955.1 of Rhodococcus sp. DMU1. Classification (NCBI taxonomy): domain Bacteria; kingdom Bacillati; phylum Actinomycetota; class Actinomycetes; order Mycobacteriales; family Nocardiaceae; genus Rhodococcus; species Rhodococcus sp. DMU1. The sequence goes on from NZ_CP050952.1 coordinate 5,307,265, forward strand.
ATCGCCGGCTGACGATGCGCTACGAACGTCACGGTGAGCACTTCGCTGCCTTTCTCCAACTCGCTGCTGCGCTGACCTGCTTCAAGAAACTGGCCAAATGAGACATGCTCTAAGCCAAATGTCCTAACTCAGGTCAATGTGAGCAAACGCCAGCAGTGACTGTTGCACCCAGGGATGGGAGTGCCCATAAGAGGGTGTTTCATGCGAAGAGCCTCGTGAAGCAGGTGATGGTGGAGCGGCACGAACGTTCTCGCCGTGAACACTGCGCGATCGTCGACCAAGAGATAGATCATGCAGCGCAGCGCACACCGTCCATGTGAGACACGTTCTTAGGAGCTGCCCAGCCCGCGAGTTGTCGCCGCGCGGCACGCACTTTGTGGGACCATCGGACGTCGGACGCACATCGGTCGCGCAGCTACGCGCCGTTGAGCCGCGCGCCAATCGCCCCGGCTCGCTCGTACCGAGGCGGACCGGCCTTGAGGCGGGCACGCCGGACGATGAGGGACGGTCGATCCGACAAGTTCCTCCGCGTACTCGCCGACGCACCACGCCCACCCCCTGCCATCCCGAAGCGCACAGTCAATCAGCCGATCATCTGGCGCCCCAGGGTCCAAAGAACTCAGCACGGGCTTTGATCTTCAAAGCTCGGTCCAGCTGCGGCCGCTCGCTGCCGCTCCGGATCCTGGCACCGTCCTCTCCAAGTCGGTCAATCAGCGTGCGAGCCCACGCCATATCGTCGGTGCTCGGTGACAGCGCGGTATTGATCGGTTCGGCGTGCGCTGCAGTCAAACACAGCTTTCCGGCCATGCCGGCCGACGTCCCCACCTTGATGTCAGCGCGCAGTTCTTCCAGGTCATCGGTGAGAGAGGGACCGTCGATCGGGGCAGAAATCCGTTCGGCCCTGCTGGCGACGACCAGTCGCGAGCGGGCATACGCAAGGGCAACTGGATCAGCTCCCGCTCCAGTATCGCGACGGAAGTCACCGGACCCAAATGCGAGACGCACCAACGAAGCAGCAGCAATGGCACGTACGTTCTCGAGGCCGACAGCGGATTCGATCAGCGGGACGATCGGAACCTGGTTGCCGAGGCGCGCAGCCGTCGCCTCGACTTGCTCCGCGCTCTCAGCCTTCGCCAGCATAACTCCTGCAGGCGTTGGAGTGTCCGCGAGCAAGTCCAAGTCGATGCTCCAATGCCTGGTGGTGGCGTCGTTGATCCGCAACCACGTCGGACATCCGGTGTGCAGGCGGCGATGAACCTGCTGCCGGGCGAAGTCCTTGTCGACGTCGGCGACCCCATCTTCGAGGTCGACAACGACCACGTCTGCGTCGCTGGCGTCGGCGCGACGGAGCGCCTCTGGGTCGGCGGCGCACACCAGCAACCACGAACGCGCCACTGCACTGGGAATCGACTGGGGTCGGGCGGCAGATGAGTATGTCAAATCGGCTACTTTCTCAGTCTCTTGCTCGGAACCTCTGATCAAGACCATGGAGGTCGGACGGTTGACCAAGGTGGTGCCCTACTACTGAAACGCAGGATGTCCTGGGCGGCGGCGGATGAGTGACGATGTCCGGCCCCTCACTCGGGGTTCCCGGACCTTTCCGAGGTGCTGGCGTCTCGGCCCACAGCGAATCCGCCTTTGTCCGTTGGAACGACGTCACTTCTGGCCCACAGCCCAGGCCACCGGTCTCGTTCGACTGCGGACAGTTTTCGCAAACTGTGCGGCAGGTGCACCAGCGCCCGACCTCAGGCCTGCCCAAGGTGAGCGGGGCGCAGCATGCCTGTACGCAGAGCAGAGAGGCATACACGCCAAGAGGCCACCGTCGTCGACTTCTCCTACGGGCCGCCTTCCTCTTTCATGGGTGCAGGTCATCAGACCGCGATGTACTTGGTGTCGAGGTATTCCTCGATACCCTCGGCCGCGCCTTCGCGGCCGAATCCGGACTCCTTGACGCCACCGAACGGGGCGGCGACGTCGGAGATGATGCCGCGGTTGACACCGACCATGCCGGTCTTCAGCGCGGACGCCACGCGCATCGCGCGGTCGAGGTCGCGGGTGTAGAAGTACGCGGCCAGGCCGTATTCGGTGGCGTTGGCGGCGGCGATCGCCTCGTCCTCGGTGTCGAAGACGGTGATCGCCGCGACCGGACCGAAGATCTCCTCCCGCAGCAGCCGCGCGTCGGCCGGGACCTCGTCGAGCACGGTCGGCGGGTAGAACGTGCCGGGTCCGGCGGGGATCTGCCCGCCGGTGCGGACCCGGGCACCGCGCTCGACGGCGTCGCGCACCAGTGCCTCGACCGTGGCGCGCTGCCGGGCGGTGATCAGCGGGCCGAGGTCGGTGCCGTCGTCGAGGCCGTGGCCGGTGCGCAGCGCCGCGATGCGGGCGGTGAGCTTGTCGGTGAACTCGCCGGCGACGCTGCGGGCGACGTGGAAGCGGTTGGCGGCGGTGCAGGCCTCGCCGCCGTTGCGCATCTTCGCGGCCGTCGCGCCGTCCACGGCGGCGTCGACGTCGGCGTCGTCGAACACCAGGAACGGGGCGTTGCCGCCGAGTTCCATCGAGGTGCGCAGCAGCCGGTCGGCGGACTGGCGGACCAGCAGCTTGCCGACGCCGGTGGAGCCGGTGAAGGTGATCTTGCGCAGCCGCGCGTCGGTGAGCAGCGGCCCGGTCAGCGCGGCGGCGTCGGTGGCGGGCAGGATCGACAGCACCCCGGCCGGCAGGCCGGCGTCGGCGAAGACCTGCCCGAGCAGCAGCATCGTCAGCGGGGTCTCGGCGGCCGGCTTGACCAGGATCGGGCAGCCCGCGGCCAGGGCCGGGCCGATCTTGCGGGTGGCCATCGCCAGCGGGAAGTTCCACGGGGTGATCGCCAGGACCGGCCCGACCGGTTCCTTGGTGACGAGGATGCGCCCGCTGCCGGCGGGGGCGGTGGCGGTGCGGCCGCCGATGCGCACGGCCTCCTCGGCGAACCAGCGCAGGAACTCGGCGCCGTAGTTCACCTCGCCGCGCGCCTCGGCGACGGTCTTGCCCATCTCGAGGGTGATGACGCGGGCGAAGTCGTCGGCGCGGGCGTGGACGAGGTCGAAGGCGGTGCGCAGGATCTCGCCGCGCACCCGGGGCGCGGTCGCGGCCCACTCGGCCTGCGCGGCGACGGCGAGGTCGAGGGCGCGCAGCCCGTCGTCGGCGGAGGCGTCGGCGACGTCGGCGAGCACCGCGCCGGTGGCGGGGTCCTCGACGGGGAACGTCGCGCCGGTGGACGAGTCGGTGAGCTTGCCGCCCAGCCAGAGCCGGGTCGGGACGCCCGCGGGGAGGGTGTGGGTCATCGGGTGGCTCCTGCCAGGGTCGGGCGCACGCCCGCGACATCGCGGACGGCGGCAGCGAGGACGTCGAGGCCGTCGGTGAGCAGCTCGTCGGAGTCGGGATAGGTACAGGAAGGCGTATCAGCAATCAGGAGAGAGACTGCACAAGTCCGTCGTGCACAAGGACGAGTCCCACGTCGAGGAGGAAACTCATCCGCTCGGAATGCTGGTTCGCAGCCGGTATGGTGCCGCAGCGTGAAGTGTTGACGCTGAAGCGAGAAGGGCATTTCAATGGGATCGGCCGACTCAGAAGGCTTCCTTGAGATGTTCACCAGCATCGATCGTGGGATCGCCCTTCCTCCAGTTGCAGGCGCACAGCTCGGTGGACTGTAGGGCATCGAGCACGCGTACCACCTCGTCGACGTTCCGTCCTACGGACCCAGCGGTGACGGAAACAAACTGAATCTCGTTGTTCGGGTCCACGATGAAGGTTGCCCGGTCGGCGATGCCGTCAGAATTGAGAACACCGGTGGCCGAGGTCAGCTCACGCTTGAGGTCCGACAGCATGGGGAAGGGAAGCGACTTCAGGTCCTCGTGTTGGACCCGCCACTGGAAGTGGACGAACTCGTTGTCGACGGATACACCGAGCACTTGCGCCCCGCGATCGGCGAACTCGTCGTTCAGTCTGCCGAAGGCTGCGATTTCGGTAGGGCAGATGAAGGTGAAGTCCTTCGGCCAGAAGAACACGATGCGCCATTTGCCGGCGTGGTCGTCGCTGGTGACTTGAGTGAAGTAGTCATCTGACTCGTGAGCGTCGACCTGGGACAGGTCGCCACCGACGACGGACTTGAGGTTGTAGGCAGGGAATTGGTCACCGATAGTCAGCAAAGCCATAAGAAGTCCTTGTTCTTGTTGTCGTGCTGTCGATACGTAGGCGTTCTCGGAGAATACGTTCCTACAGAAGCAATAATGGGGTGACTTGAGCCGCCGACCACAATGAACGCTCAGCTAGCGGCCTGCGCAGGAACAGAAGCCCCGATGCTGCCGGACTGGGAATCGTTGGTCGCGCCTGGCCGGTTCCAGAACAGAGCAGTGTGGAGCAAGGCAGATGTGGCCCCTACGGCCACTGTCGCCAGCGCATAGCGAGATCCGCGGCGACGTCGAAAGAACGTGTACCGGTCTACGCTCCGATGCCCGGGTTCGAGAGCGACTATCGCGACACTGCCCAGGGCGAGCGTCATCGCATACTCGAACCCTTCAGCAGTGATGAAGAATCCGTTAGGGGCGTGCACGGCTCGCGTTGCCACACCCATTGTGGCGACCACGGCAGCTGCACTTGCAGGGGTACCGAGCCCGGAAATGAGTCCGAGTCCGGAGAGGATTTCTACCCCGGCACTTGCACGTGCTTGCCGTTTGGGATGCCGGAAACCGATCGATTCGAACCATCGAGATGTACCTTCGATCGTGCGGCCATGCTTGATCCCGTGAGCAAGCATTGTGCCGCCGATTGTCACCCGCAGCAAGAGCTCGGCGAATCCCGATCCATCAGTACTACGCACAGTTTCCTTTCCGCCTGCCAAGATTCGTCTTGTCCAGGTTCTTGCGAATCGAACGTTCCGTCCCGTGGGGGGCTCTTCGAGCTCGGGGCCCGATCTCGCCTCCCTGCACCAATCGTTTCAGCGACGTTGACGAACTTTGCGCAGAGCTTTTTCCAGTTCCCGATCGCCGACATCGGACGCAACCAACTTCTGCATCTGTGCCACCACGACGGGACAGCGAAGACACCGCGGTCTGCTGCGGCAGCAGCCGGGCTTCGGGCTGAGTTGGGCGACGTCCGCCGCCCTCAGCTGCCTACCGGCGAATCGACTCAAGAACATGTCGTACTCTCCTCGAGAGGACTCGAAGTGAACCGTCCGGCTCGCCGCACACTGGGGCAAGTGCAGCTGTGAGTCCCTATCCCCCACTCGTATGCAGGTGACTGCGGCTGAGCGGCACGTGATCAGATTCCAGTGAGAACAAAGAACTCTTGCCTCGAACGGGGGTCATCGCGAAAAGAGCCCAGCAGAGTTGACGTGACCGTGGTAGCGCCGATTGCACGTACGCCTCGCATCGACATGCAACTGTGTTCAGCTTCGATCACCACTCCCACGCCTTTCGGGCCGAGCCTGTCGACCAAACAGTCCGCGATCTGCTTTGTGAGGCGTTCCTGCACTTGAGGTCTGCGGGCGAAGAACTCGACGATTCTGGCCAGTTTGGAAAGGCCCACGACTCTGGCCCCGGGGAGATAACCGACATGTGCGACCCCGCTGAAGGGCAACAGGTGATGTTCGCACACGGAACGCATGGGTATCGACTTGGCGACTACGAGTTCGTCGTACCCTTCGTCATTGGGAAAAGTGGTCAATTCGAACGATTGCGGCGTGAACAAGTCCGAATACGCACGAGTCATGCGTTTCGGTGTATCCCTCACGCCGCCCGAGTCGACATCGATGCCGAGAGCGCGAAGGAATGCTTCGGCCGCCGCCTCCGCAGCGCACAAATCCGCAGGCTGTACCTCGCCGATGACACGAGCATCTGCGTGTGTCGGGGACGGCGCTTCCTGTGGCCGGTAGACGAGGTTACCGTTCGGCGAGGTCATGGTTGGTCTACTCGCAGAGCCGGCACCGGGTCAGGATCACGGAACCAATCTGTCGGGCGATGCTCGTCCCACTTCGGATGGCTTCTGTCGAAAGTGGCAATTTCCACCGGAATTCCGTCCGGGTCATAGAAGTAGAGGGATTCCACCCATGCCTCGTAGTCTCGGGCGATGATCTTGCTCGTCTTCACCCCATGGCTCTCGAGGTGCTCCTTGAACCAGACGACATCCTCGTGAGTGTCGACGTTGAACGCGAGGTGGTCGAACTTGCGGGGCGTCCACTGCTGTTCGGGAACGCCGGGCCACAGCCATTCGGCGCTCACAGAGGGCTCCGCATGCTTCGGTGCACCGGAAATTCCGGGACCTCCGATGACGATCAGTGACAGGAGGTTTCCGTTGCCCATGTCGAGAAAGGTGTTTTTCAGGATCTGGTACCCGCGTCCCGGGGCGGGGTAGTCCGCGGTTGTGCGGATGACAGTCATACCGAGGATGTCGCGATAGAACCGGACACTCTGGTCCATATCCGACACAATCAGCTGAATATGGTTCACTCCCGCCAGCCGGCCTGTCGCAGGACCCGCTTGGGTGAGAATTTCGGGTTTGCTGTCCGTAGCATCCGTTGTCATTTCAATTCTCCTGTTACCGAAATTGTCGTACAGGCGCAGCCTCATGTGTAAGGCCGGGGGCCGAGCGGCGCTCTGGGGTGTGGGGTGGGGGCCCCAGAGCGCCGCGGGGGTGTGTTGCCGCAGTGGCGTGGTGTCAGACGGTGACGGCCTGGTGGGGGTTGACGCCCTGCTTTTCCAGGGCCTTGGCGTAGAGCCGGGCCGCGTTGTCCCACAGCACGGCGCGGCGGACCTCTTCCGGTTGCCGACCGAGGACGAGTTCGATGTTCTCCTCGAGGGTCGGCCGGTGGTAGCCGGTCGGATGCGGGAAGTCCGTCTCGAACAGGATCGGGCGCAGCGAGAGCGTCTCGAGGTGGTAGTCGTCGAGCTCTTCGAACCAGAAGTTCAACGACACCTGCCGCTTGAAGAAGTCGCTGGGCAGCATGTCCCCGAACTCCGGATGGGACCGGAAGACCCCGTTCTTCTGGAAACGCTTGTCGAGCGCTTCGAGCACGAACGGTGCCCAGCCGATCCCGCTCTCCACCGAGACGAACTGCAGCGTGGGGAACCGCGCGAGGATGCCGGACATCAGCAGGTCACCGACGATGACCGCGTTGGCGAGGTACATGTGCGGCCCGTCCCGGGCGATCAGCGCACCGCCGGTGACCTCGTCCTCTTCGTTGCGCTTGAGCAGCTCCCGGAAGTCGCCACTGGCGGTGTGGAAACTGACCGACAGCCCGGCCTCCTCGCAGGCCTTCCACAGCGGATCCCATTTGCGGCTGCCCAGCGGCGGCTGCCCGTGCTCGTGCGGGGCGCCGGTGGTGACGATGCCACCGAAACCCGCGTCCGCCAGGCGTTCGATCTCGGCGAGGGTGGCCTCGAGATCCCAGTACGGGATCACCATCATGGGAATGAACCGGCCCGGGTACTTCTGCACCCATTCGAGCTGGAAATCGTTGTACGCGGCCAGGTGCGCCATCGCCAGCTGCGGGTTGGGATGCTGCACGAACGGCTTCCAGTCGAACCCGGCGAGGTTGGGGTAGAGCACCTGCATCTCGAAGCCCTGCGCGTCCATGAACGCCACCCGGGCGTCGACGTCGTACGCCGCCGGGTTCGCCTCCTCGAGCCGCGCCGGCCCGGTGCCGTCGTGGACGTCGGAGTTGTAGTGCTTCCACCCCCAGTTCGCCCAGGTCCATGCGCCCTTGAGCGGCTCGTCGCCGAAGAACCACAGATCCGACTGGGTCTTGTCGTCCCACTTGACGTGCAGAACGTCCGAACCCCACGCCTTGGGCAGGCGATCGGTCCACAGATTCGCCGGCTCGATGAGATGAGTATCGGTGTCGATAACCCTGTACTTGCTCACGGCACCACAATCCTTCCTGACTCGGTACGTGATGAGACCCTCTAAATCATCTATAGGAACTCGGTCTGTGTCAACCATCACCCGCATCTGCTGTCGTCGCGTCACCGCCGTACCGCCGAGACGCCGACCTCCCACCCTTCCCCCTCGGAACGCCCGGCCGACGAGCCCTGGGGTCTCAGTAGAGCTTCCCGTCTCCCCCTCGACCCGGCACGAATGGGCAGGAAGATAGGTAGGTCGGCCATTACGTGCCTGACCCTCCATTGCGGATCCTTGGTTCGCCGCCGAAGACCTGATCCGCAGGAAAGCACATGACGCAGTTCGGTCCGAACCGTTCACTCGATTCGCTCTCAGCTCCGGCAACTCGTACTGAAACAAGCACTCTCGGCGATCCGGGCACCACCGGGCGCTCCCCGGATTCGCACCCTGAATGCCGAGCACTTCTTCTCAGACGATGCCAGACCTGTAGGGAGTTCCTGCCACCCATGGCGGCCCGATGCCCTTGCGGCAGCGACAAGCTGCGCCCCTGCGCCTCAGCCGGCCGAGGGATCGTCATATCATCTCGGATTGTCTACTGCACGCAACGTGAACACGGACCGAGAACGTATCCCCGAGTCCTTGCCATCGCAGCCCTCGATGAGGGGCCATGGATCTTCTGTTGGCTCGCAGTTTCGGTCGCCTCCCCCGAACGCTGGAGACGAATCTGCTTGCAGGGTACCGACACAGGTGACCGATTCCCTCTGTTCGGACTCACCGAGACGACAAACCGTCTTGCACGAAACGCCGCGCCGTGGCGGTGATCACCGGCGCGGGGGACATAGAGCGCCTGGGTGATACCAGCGTGACAATTCCGCAGCCTCGTGAAGAACGGGATTGAAACTCCGACGGTGCACGACGCGCCGACCGTAAGAACGCATCCCGAACTCGGTCACTGCCGATGTTCTAGGACCAACATGGATATCTCAGAAAGTCTCTGGAAGATATAGGATTCGAGAATCGTCATGCTCGCACACTTGCGAGGAGATGGCACCCCACCCGCGCTGGCCACCGAGACCAGGAGCCGGACCTTCGACTCTGCATAGCACCCGACCGCCTCGGGAAATCGCTTTGCTCCGCCGAGCGGTACAGCTGCACAGGCCCGGCACCGCCTGCAGTTCACGCTTCCAGACCCTCGGCGCCTTGACCCCCTGTACTCGAGTGCTCTTCAGCGGCCCGTTCGACGACCCAGGCGGCGATTTGCGTCCGAGAAGTGAACCCAAGCTTGGCCAGCACGTGCTCGACATGTGCGTGCACAGTCCGCTCCGAGATGACGAGCCGAGCGGCGATCGCCTTGTTGGTCAGACCTTCCGCCACCAACTCCGCCACCTGCTGCTCGCGCTTGGTCAGACCCGCAGACGACCCGGGAGCCAACGAGCCCACCGCACGCTGGTGCTCGCCCACTGCATAGGACACCGCAGCATCGAGCCCCAACGCGCTCCCCTTCCGGTACGCAGCGGTAAACGCGCGCTCACCCAAGACGCGGCGCACAGTGCGCTCACACTCGGCACGACGAGTCAACAGAGGCGGCGTCCGAACTGCCACTCCGCCGACACTGCGCCTCACCTCGTCTGCTGCACCCATCAAGACAGCAGCGCGCCGGGCGTCCTGGTCGTCGCCGGCGATGCCGGCGAGCGCCTCGAGACATGCCGAAGCGATAAAGGGATCGTTCACCGTGCGGGTCAACCGCAACGCCTGCTCGAGCAATCGCGCGGCCCGTCGACGATCGCCCTGCTCCCACACCACGACCCCCAATGCCCACAACGAATGGGACCTGTACACGGTCTCACCCCGCGATTCCGTGATCGCGAAGACCCGTTCGTGGCACGTTGTCGCACGGGCAGTGTCCCCCCGCAATCCGTACGCCCAACCCAACGATTGCAGGATGTGCACGGTGGTCTGAGAAACGCTCGTGCCCGTGTCGAGCAGCGTGCGAGCCTCCTCGAGCGAGCGACACGCTCGGTCGAGATCGCCGCTGTAACCCGCCTGCATACCGTCGGCGTACGCGTACCACCCTCGCATCACCGGATCTGAGGTTCGCTCGGCCAGCACATGTGCCTCGTCCACCAGCGCAGCGCCGGCAGCAAGATCCCCCTGTCTTGCCGCGAGCACACTGGCAACGAAGAGGGCCTTGGCACGCTCCGTCGAGGTCTCGCCGCAATGATGAGACAAGGCGTGACCGAGCCAGCGCCGTCCCTCCCCGAACAACCCCCGACAACTCCAGAAGGGGAACAAGGCAGCAGCGATCTGCAGTCCTGCAGCAACATCGGCATCATCGGAATGAGACAGCGTGAATTCCAGAGCTGCACGGATATTCGGTTGCTCCCGATCGAGCCGGGCAATCCACTCCAGCTGCCGGGAACTGATCCATTCGCCCTCGGCTTCGAGGACAAGGCGTCGGCACCAATTGCGGTGCCGCCGACGCACACGCTGCTGCTCACCACTGTCGATCAGCTTCTCCCACCCGTACTCACGCACGGACTCGAGCATCCGGAAACGGACCACACCGCCCTGCTCGTCGCGGATCAGCACGGACTTGTCGACCAGGGCGGTCAGAACGTCGAGCACGTCGTCAGGCCCGTCCTCGAGCCGGCACACATCTTCCGCGGCAGCGAGTTCACACCCACCGGTGAACACCGCCGCCTGCGCCCACACCTGCCGCTCGGCCCGGGTGCACAACTCGTAACTCCAGTCGACACACATACGCAGCGTCTGCTGGCGAGCCGGGGCCGTGCGGCTACCACGGGTCAACAGAGAGTATCGGTCGGTCAGCCGCTGAAGAATCTGCTCACACGACATCGCTCGCAGCCGGGCGGCGGCAAGTTCGATCGCCAGTGGCAACCCATCCAGGCTCTGACAGATGCGCGCCACCGTCGCCCTGTTGGCGTCGGTCAGCTCGAATCCCGGTGCGACGGCGGCGGCACGCTCGGCGAACAAGGTCACCGCGTCGTAGCGGGGCAGCCGCCGCAACGACGGCGCCTGGCTCAGGTCAGGTACCGCCAGCGGCGGTACCGGCAGCACCGACTCCCCCGCCACGCCCAGGGCTTCTCGGCTGGTGGCGAGCACTCGCAAGTGTGGACAGCTGCGCAATAGCGTTTCCACCAGCTGCGCCACCGCATCGATCAGCTGCTCGCAGTTGTCGAACACCAGCAACAACGTCCGCCGCGCCAGAAGATCGACAAGAAGCTCCGATATGTGCCCCGACGAGCCGACGCGCAGACCCAGGGTGTCCGCCACGACGCCGGCCACCAACGACGGGTCGTGCAGTCGCTCCAGCTCGATCAGCCACACCCCGTCCGGGAACTCCCGCCGCATGTTGCCGGCCACATGCAGGGCCAACCGGGACTTGCCGACACCACCGATACCGGTCAACGTGACCAAACGAGACGCCGACAACCGGTTCTTGACCCCGGTCATCTCTGCGCGTCGCCCGACGAAACTACTCAACTCCAGCGGGAGATTTCCCTTCACCCCGGAACGGAACGGCCGGGGTACCGACCCAGGGGTCTGCTCCGGTTGCGGTCCGTCCACCCCGCTGTGCGGATCCGTAGGCACCGCCATCTCGTCCAGAGGGAAACCGTAGCGCACCTGCAATGCCCGCAGCTCCTCGCCGAACATCGCAGCGGACGGACGTTCAGCGGGATCACGCGACATCGCCTTCTCGACAACCGCGCACAACTCCTCCGGCAGGCCCTGGTCGCGTAGATCCGGCACCGGCTCGGTGGAGATGCGCAGGAACTGCGCCACCATCTGCTCCCCGCCGCGCCGCTCGAACGCGGCATGTCCGGTCAACGCGGCAAACAAGGTCGCACCCAACCCGTACACATCCGCAGCCGCCGTCGACGGGCCCCCAGCGAGCACCTCCGCTGCGGTGAATGCCGGAGACCCGGTCACCACACCGGTGGCCGTGCGGAACGCGTCGGCCATGTGCGCGATCCCGAAGTCGGCCAACACCGGCTCGCCGTAGTCGGTAAGGAGAATATTGGCAGGCTTGACGTCACGATGCAGTACGCCCAGTCGATGCGCCGACTCGAGCGCACCGGCCATCCTCACCCCCAGCCGCAGGGTCTGCTCGACAGACAACGGCCCATGCCGGCGGATCCGCGCGTCGAGCGAGTCCTGCGCGTGGTACGGCATCACCAGATAGGGGCGGCCGCTGCCGGTGACCCCGACCTCCAGCACATGGACGATGTTCGGATGCCCGGTCATCTGCCCCAGCGCTCGCTGCTCCCGAAGAAAACGCGACCGATTCTCGTCGTCCAGATCGGCGACAAGCACCTTCACCGCAACCGTCCGGTTCAGGGCCACCTGGTTACAGCGATAGACCACCGCGAAACCACCACGCCCGATCTCCTGAGCATCTTCCAGCCCCTCAGCACCGAGCTCCGCGGCAACCGTAGGGGTCACGTCGCGCTGGGTATCGAACGGAGATTGTTCAGTCATCACCTTCGTCCATCGAACCTACTGCACAAACAGTGCCTGCAGAGTCCTCTCAACCAACCGGTACGACTCACACTACCCCGCCTGAGCAGGCCATAATCGCCTGGCCAAGTGTCATTCCTGCAGTCCGATGAGGGCATAACCAAGCTCGTGCGCTGCGGGATCAATCGCATCCCCGAGGGCAGGATGCGCGAGGGGCAACGACGGCTTGAGCCGGGCAGGGAACGCCTCGACGGGGCACACGAACAGCGTGATCGACGTCGCACGAGTGAACCGACCGCGGTAGACGATGCCGTGAATGGTGCACACCCCGTGCCGCGAACGACTATGGGGGGCTGAGTCGAGAGCGTAGTTCCGCTGACGCAGGTAGACCACGTTTCTCACGATCTTGGACACGTCGAGCAGCCGCAGCGAGCGGGTGAACCACTGCCGGTGAAGTACTGGCTACCACTCTGGCGGTCGATGACGCGAGGCCTGGAAGACTTCGGTCGCCGCACCGCACCACGACGACTGGACGCGCCGTACAGATGCCGTAGTCGGGATGGCCTCCGCGCTGTCGCGGATGGTGATCAAACCGCGATCACCGCGATACAGCGGCCCGCACGCTTGAACAGCGGATCCAGCACAGCCGACGCGTGTTTTCCGCCGATACTTCACAGGCACATTGGCTGTGCCTCAAACCGCACCATCTCGGGCGCGTAGTCCGCCCGCCACTGCCGGTCCAATTCGAGCCGGCTCTCGTAGAGTGTCAATGGACATCTGGATCTGACTGCGGGCGGACATGAGGGCTGACCGTGGGCGGACATGTGGGGCTGACCGGTGGCGGACACGAATCTGCCCGCGGGGTGTCCGCCACCGGGTGGTGGTCAGGTCAGAGCTTTGACTCCTTTCCCGTTGAGGGCTTGGGCCAGGCGCACGGAGTCGCCGCTGGTCTGGCAGAGGTGGGCGTGGTGCAGCAGCCGGTCGACGGTGGCGGTGGCCAGGGTCTTGGGCATCAGCTCGTCGAAGCCGCTGGGGTGCAGGTTCGACGAGACCGCCACGGATTTGCGTTCGTAGGCGGCTTCGACGATGCGGTAGAGCCCTTCGGCGGCATCGGCCCCGACCGGGAGCAAGCCGACGTCGTCGATGACGACGAGTTCGGCGCGGACGATCTTGGCGATCGCTTTGCCGAGGGAGTCGTCGGCGCGGTGGGAGCGCACGAGCACCCCGATCTGTTCGAGGGTGAACCAGGCCACCGGCATGCCGGCCTCGATGACGCGTTGGCCGAGGGCTTCGAGGAAGAACGTCTTGCCGGTGCCCGAGGGGCCGCAGACGACGAGGTTCTCGCGCCGGTGCACCCATTCGAGGGTCTTGAGGGCGTGTTGGGTCGGCAACGGGATCGACGAGGCGGTCTCGTCCCAGACGTCGAAGGTCTTGCCGGTGGGAAATCCGGCGGCCTTGCGGCGGGAGGCGAGCATCGACCGGGCCCGCCCGGCCGCCTCCTCCGCCAACAGTGCTTTGATCACCTCGGTGGGGTCCCACCGCTGCGAGCGGGCGGTGGCCAGCACGTCGGCGGCGATCGCACGGGCATGCGGCAGCCGCAGCTGCCGCATCAGGGCCTCGACGTCGGCGGACAGCGGTGCCGTCGTGGGGTTCATGCGCCCACCTCCTCGTCGGGTCCGGTGGCGCCCAGCAGGGTCCATCCCCGGGTTCCCTGGGCGAGGGAGGTGTCCTCGCGGGCTCGGTGGCGGGTCGGATCCAGGCCCTTGGCGCGCAGGATCGAGTCGAGGTCGCCGGTGGCGAAGCGGCCGTGCACCGCGGCGTGCCCGAGTGCCCAGTCGACGTCGGCGCGGTCGACGAGGGTGGACAGTGCGACCGCATGGGCCATCTTCTGCCCCATGCGTTCGGTGCCGACGGCGGCGGCTTCCTTGAGCCAGCAGGCCGCGCCCTCGCCGATGGCGAGGAAGGCGTGTTCGGCGGCGGTGCGGGCACGGACCCGGTAGTCGCCGGGGACCGTGGCGCGGTGGTCGGGGAAGTGTCGGTCGTCGATCGCGGGGCTGCCGACGGTGGTGCGCCGGTGCCGGGCGACTTCGACCGGGCCGCCGTCGTCGAGGGCGCAGACGACGATCTCGTCGGTGCCTGCGTGGTGGCGCACCCACACGCTGTGCCCCAACAGTGTTGCCGGAACGGAGTATTGGCCGTGTTCGAAGGTGATCATCGGGGTGGTGTCGGGGACACGACGGGTGACCCCGAGCGCGGCGGTGTGCGGCAGGTCCGGTATCGCGTGCAGCCGGGGGCGTTCCTCGGTGAGCATCTCGGCCGGGACGCGGCCGGTGGCGCGGTGGGTGCGGGTGTTGACCTGGTCCATGAACTCCGCGGCGGCCGCCTCGACCGCGGCGACGCTGTCGTAGCGGGACAGCAGGTTCGTCTCGGTGGGCACGATGTCGGCCTTGGCGAGTTTGACGGCGTTCTCCACCCCGCCCTTCGAGGCGGGATCGGCCGGAGCGCAGGTCAGCACCGAGATGCCGTAGTAGCGTCCGAACGTCACCGCCTGCCGGTTCCGGACCGGGACCCCGGCGATGTGACCGGTGGTGACGGTCTTCTCGTTGTCGGTGAGCAGGTAGGTCGGGGCGCCGCCGAGGATGCGGAAGACCCGGTCGAGGCCGGCGAACACGCTGGCCGCGGTCCGGTCCCGCAGCACGAGCACCACCCGGTACCGGCACCACGCCAGCCACGCGACGAGCAGGACCAGTTTGCGGCCGTCCACGACCGGACCGTCCCCGAAGTCGTACTGCAGCCACAACCCCGGTTCGGTCACCCACGGGCGGTGCACTCGCGTATTACCCAGTCGCCATTGGGTTTTGATCTCCGACAGTGCCCGCCGGGTGGTACGGTCGGTGCCGGTGTAGCCGAGTGCCTGCAACCGCCGGTGCGCGACGTCGCCGCGGATCTTGCCGCGGGACTCGGCCACCCACCCCTCGAGCACGTCGTGCCAGTCGTCGATCAACCGGGCGCGCCGCACCGCCGGCGGCAGCCCCGCCGCCCGGCCCTCGACGGCCTTCTTGACGGTGTTGTGCGAGCAGCCGCACAACTGCGCGGCGGCACGGTACGAGCCGGTCAGATCGTAGGCATTGAGTATGTCCATCAGTTCTCCGTCAGACTTCACAGTGGTCCCTCCCGGGGCGTTCGATTCGACTAGGCATCGCAATCGAAACCACGGGAGGGGCCGCCCCGGCGCGGACGCGCCGGGGCGAATGGGATGGTCTGGGCAGATTCGTGACCGTCGATGGTCACTTTCGTGTCCGCACACAGTCGGCTCTTATTGGCCGTCAGCGGTCATCTTCCTGTCCGCGTACGGTCAGGTTCTCATGTCCGTCGACAGTAGAGGACATGGCCACCGTTGTTGGTGGCCGACTAAGACATCCCTGCATAGTGCCGCCGACGCCGGTGACTCCGCATGCACCGCACCGGCAGTCCCGGATCATCCGATGCGGATCCGCTGCAGCGATCGTCGTCGCGACAGGAGCGCCGATGTCCTGCACGTACCGGACCTCGACCTCACTGGTTTGGGGCACTTCTACAGTTGTCGACCCGAGTGACACGAGATCTGGAGGTGACACCGTCTCGTGGATGTCCTGTGCCACTCGACCTGAGGCACGAGCAGGGCGCTGACCTGGGTGCCTCAGAAATGTGGCACGGCGGCTCGTCGGTGTTCGTGCCACACTCCTGAGGCAGGTGGACGTCGGGCGAGTGGGCCATCTTTCAAAACGTGCAGGTAGACCGACCGCCCGCCTCAACATGATGGCGGCCGTGCAATCTCGCATACACGCGCTGCCGCGGTCGTCGTCACCGAAGCCGCCGGTCCGCGCAGACCCGAACTCGGAGTCGCTCGCTATGCGCTGCCGCACGGGATGCAGCAGGCGAGCTGGGCGCTCGGGGCGGTGGCGCTGGTCGGAGCGGTGTTATGCAGGCGATGGGCGCCTGGACGGCCACGCCCCGTTGTGCGCCGGAGACCAACGAGGTAGCCTCGGATTAACAGTTACCAGTCGTCACACTAAAAAGGTGGAGACATGACCGCATCGCTCACCCGCCCGTCGGAAGCCGAGAGCACGGGCTTCGTCCCCGGCGTCCCGCTCTCCGACCGCGAGGAGACGGCGCAGCGCCTGCTCGCCTCGTCGGCCCGCAAGTCCTACGACCCGACGGTCGAGGTCGACTGGGAGGCCCCCGTCCCCGCCGACAAGTACGGCATGACCCCCGAGTGGAGCACGCTGTACGGCACCGCGCTGTGGGACGAGATGACCGAGGAACAGCGCATCGAGCTGACCAAGCACGAGGCCGCGAGCGTCTCGAGCGTGGGTCTGTGGTTCGAGATCCTGCTCATGCAGATGCTGCTGCGCGACGTCTACAACCGCGACAAGCACTCCCGCCACGTCCAGTTCGCCCTCACCGAGGTCGCCGACGAGTGCCGTCACTCCGTCATGTTCGGCCGCGCCGGCGAGCGCCTCGGCATGCCGGACTACGGTCCCGCCCGCTACATCCACCGCCTCGGCCGACTGTGGGGCGGATTCTTCCGGGGCGCCAACGCCTACGCGAGCGTCATGGCCGCCGAGGAGATCCTGGACATGATGCAGCGCGACTTCATGCGCGACGAACGCGTCCAGCCGGTCACGCGCACGGTCAGCAAGATCCACGTTCTCGAGGAGGCCCGGCACATCCGGTTCGCCCGCGAGGAGGTCGCGCGCCGGCTGGCCGGCGCGAGCCGTGCCCGCCTGCAGTTCGAGCGCATCAACACCGCCGTGACCGTGTACTTCGTGGTCAAGAGCATGATCCACCCCGACGTGTACAGCAACGCGGGCGTCGACCGCGACCGGGCAATCGCCGAGGCCCGGAACAACACCCACTACCACGACCGCGTGCGCAAGTCCGGCGCCAAGCTGATGACGTTCCTCGACAGCGTCGGCCTGATCGGCGGTCCGTCGAAGATCCTCTACAAGAAGGTCCATCTCCTCTGAGCCGCCGCCTCGGAGGTCGCGCGAGCTCGTGGGGTCTCGCGCGACCCCACCCGGCCGTCGGGCCGCCCGGATTCGTCGAACGTGCTCACTGCGGTCGACGCTCGAGGTAGGCCCGATCCCAGTGGCCGAGCTCGGCGGCTGCCTCATAGGTGCTGCGCAGGAACCGCAGCAGTTCCGCGTCGGGGTCGGCGGCGGTCCGCACCGCCTCGTACGGCAACAGGAACTCACCCAGCTCGGCGGAGTAGTAGGCGGCGTCCGGGCGCACCGGATGCGCGGCGAAGCCCTCCGGTGCGGGGTAGGCGTAGGAATAGAAGGCCCCTTCGTCCGCACCGCCGGGCCAGAATCCGCAGCTGCTGAGCTCGTGCGAGTACGCCTCGGTCATCACCCAGTCGGCACAGTTGGGGATTCCTCCGGGGTGCGGTGGCGCGGTGCGTCCGGAGAAGCGGGTACAGGCGAGATCCATCGCGCCCCAGAAGAAGTGCACCGGACTGACCTTGCCGAGGAAGTCCCCTCGGAACTCGTGGAGGATGCGGTCGGCCTGGAGCAGTTGCCGCCAGAAGAGGTGGGCCGCATCGGGGTCGTACGTGTTGTGCTCGCGGTCCTGCGCGAACGGGATCGCCGGATCCACCTCGTTGGGGGTGCCCTGGATTCGCGTGGCGATGCCCAGCTCGTCCAGGGCGCCCAGAGTGCGGGAGTAGAAGTCCGCCACCGATTGTGCGGTGAGCGGGACGAAACGGCTGCCGCCGTCGCTCGAGCGGATGTGCAGGCGGTGCTCGCAGAAGTCGAACTCGATGTCGAAGGTGGCGTGCCGGTAGGGGATCGACGAGGTGCCCAGCCCGCGTGGAGTGACAATCAGCGTCGCCTGCCACCAGTGGTTGACCATCGGCGCGTGGGCCAGCCGGATCTTGCCGACGATCTGCAGCCACATGTGCAGGGTGTCCCGAGTCGCGGCCCAGTCGGCCGTACGCAGAGTCGGCCACGCCCCTCCGGGAACCGGTGTCGATTCGTTCACTACGCCTCCCACGGTCCGGGAATCGACCCTACTCGGCCGGACCGCCGGGCGGGGCGGTGTCGACGGGATTCTCCGCTCCGGCCGAGGCACCGGTCCTGTGCGTGTTCGTCGCCCGCGGAGCCGGGGAGGACCGTACTGTGCGGGCGGCGACGCACGCCGATCCGCCAACCCGGATTCGTGCAAGTGCTGCAGCACCGTCCCCGGCGGCGCAGAATTCAGGTACGAACCGCGAGTCCCGCCGGGAGCACCATGGCCACATCGTCCGACCTCCCCACGGTGGGGGTCGAGGAGGAGTTCCTCCTCGTCGACGCGGAAACCGGGGAACCCGCCGTCAACAACTCCGAGGTCGTCGCGCAGGCCCGCGACCTCGGCGTGGAACTGCAGTACGAGCTGGACCGGTGTCAGGTGGAAACGGCGTCGGGCGTGTGCCACGACGCCCTCGAGCTGTACACCGACCTGTCCACCCGGCGGTCCCTGGTCGCCGAGGCCGCCCGCCGCTGCGGCTCCCGGCTGGTGGCGGTCGGTGTCCCGGTCGTCGGGTCGCGCGAGCTGCCGGTCACGGCGAAGCCGCGCTACCTGCGCATGGAACGCGTCTTCGGCATGCTGGCCCGGGAACAGGGCATCTGCGGCTGTCACGTGCACGTGGCCGTGCCGGATCGCGCCACCGCCGTGCAGGTGAGCAATCATCTCCGGCCGTGGTTGCCGTCCCTGCTGGCGCTGTCGGCCAACTCCCCGATCCACCGCGGCGTCGACACCGGGTACGCGAGCTGGCGCTCGATCCTGTGGTCGCGCTGGCCGAGCGCCGGTCCGCCACCGTACTTCTCGTCCCTCGAGGAGTACGACCGCACCGTCGCGGCGATGCTGGAGTGCGGCAGCATCCTCGACAAGGCGATGGTCTACTGGGACGTCCGCCCGTCGACCAATTTCCCCACTGTCGAGGTGCGGGTGTGCGATGTCCC
Source organism: Rhodococcus sp. DMU1 (assembly GCF_012272955.1). Taxonomy (NCBI): domain Bacteria; kingdom Bacillati; phylum Actinomycetota; class Actinomycetes; order Mycobacteriales; family Nocardiaceae; genus Rhodococcus; species Rhodococcus sp. DMU1. The sequence continues at coordinate 5,326,593 of NZ_CP050952.1, forward strand.
CTCGACCGTCGCCGAGACGGTCCTCGTGGCCGTCCTCGTCCGCGCTCTGGTGCTCACCGCTCTGCGCGCCCTCGATGCCGGCCGCATCGCCGAGCCGTTCTCCTCCGAAGTGCTGCGGGCCGCGTACTGGCGCGCGGCGCACGACGGGCTGCCCGGTGACGGCATCGACCTTCCGTCGACCGCCCGTCGCCCGACCGCGCACCTGCTCCGGGCGATGATCGAGCACGTCCGGCCGGCCCTCGAGGACCTCGGCAGCTACCAGCACGCCCGCGAGGGTCTGCACACCGTGCTGGCGTGCGGCAACGGGGCCGTCCGGCAGCGGCGGGTGCTCTCGGCCGGCGGCACCGCCCGGGACGTGATCGCCCGGCTGGCCGAACTGACGCCCGCCGGGTGCACCCACTGAGCCGCGGAACACACGCACCTATCCCTAGCTTTCCGGTCGGGAATTGGTTACGGTCTGCGCCGTGCTCCTGCTGACCCGTCGCCGCCACATCGACTTCGCCCGCACGGCGACGTCCACGTGTCCGTGCCCGTAGGCCCGCCTCTCCCCCGAACCGACTGTCGAGGAAGCACATTCATGACCACTGCTCCGTCCACCCACCTGCGCGCCGTCGTCGACACGAATCGTGAGGCGATCGCCGACGACCCCACCCGGGCTCACGCCGTCTTCCGCGCCGAAGCGCACGGGCACGACGCCGTCGCCAGCACCGTCGCCCTCGGCAGGTTCAGCGTCGAGGTCGACGAACCGCCGGCCCTGGGCGGGGAGAACACCGCACCGAACCCCGTCGAGTACTACCTCGCCTCGCTGCTGTCCTGCCAGGTGGTGACCTACCGCGTCTGGGCGGAGCGGCTCGGGATCCGCGTCGACGACATCTCGGCGCGCGCCGAGGGCGATCTGGACGTGCGCGGGTTCTTCGGCTTCGACGACGTCCGCCCCGGATTCGGGGAGGTGCGGGTCGCCGTCACGCTGTCGGGACCGGAGCCGCGCGAACGCTACCTCGAACTGCAGGAAGCGGTGGACGCCCACTGCCCCGTCCTCGATCTGACGCGCAACCCCACCCCGGTGCGGACCGTGGTCGAGATCGCGTGAATTCCGGGGAGCGCTGGTCGGCGCCCCGCACACCAGATAGTGTCGGGCGCGTGAGCCGGACACGAATGCAGGCAATGCCGGGGCCTTCCGCCCGCTGCCGGGCCGTGCGCATGTGTATCTGCGGGTGTCCGGCCGCCTGACCGGCCGCACCCGGACCTCGCCCGTATAGGGCATCCCGATTGTGCATCCGACGTGGCGTTCCCCGTGTCGAGTTCCGCGCGGGAACCGTCACGTCACCTCGAGACGATTGTCGAACGAAAGACGGAGCAGCAACCCATGAGCGAAACCCCCGCAACCGATCCCGCCGCCGGCTGGAGCTTCGAGACCAAGCAGATCCACGTGGGCCAGCCCGGCGGCGGCGACACCCGCGCCCGCGCCCTGCCGATCTACCAGACCACCAGCTACACCTTCGACAGCACCGACCACGCCGCCGCCCTGTTCGGCCTCACCGAACCGGGCAACATCTACACCCGCATCATGAACCCCACCCAGGACGCGGTCGAACAACGCATCGCCGCCCTCGAAGGCGGCGCCGCCGCCCTGCTGCTGTCCTCCGGCCAGGCCGCCGAAACCTTCGCCGTGCTCAACCTCGCCGCCGCCGGCGACCACCTCGTCTCCAGCCCCTACCTCTACGGCGGCACCTACAACCTGTTCCACTACACCCTGCCCCGACTCGGCATCGAGGTCACCTTCGTCGACGACCCCGACGACCTCGACCAGTGGCGCGCCGCGATCCGCCCCACCACCCGCGCCTTCTACGGCGAAACCATCGCCAACCCCAAGAACCACCTCCTCGACCTGCCGGGCATCTCCGGGGTGGCCCACGAGCACCACCTGCCGCTGATCGTCGACAACACCGTCGCCACCCCCTACCTGATCCGCCCCCTCGAGCACGGCGCCGACATCGTCGTGCACTCGGCCACCAAATACCTCGGCGGCCACGGCACCGCCATCGCCGGCGTCCTCGTCGACGGCGGCACCTTCGACTGGACCGCCACCGGCCCCGACGGCACCGCGCGGCACCCCCAGTTCGTCACCCCCGACCCCAGCTACCACGGCGTGGTCTACGCCGACCTCGGCGCCCCCGCCTACGCCCTCAAGGCCCGCGTGCAACTGCTGCGCGACCTCGGCTCCGCGGTGTCCCCGTTCAACGCCTTCCTCATCGCCCAGGGCCTGGAAACCCTGTCGCTGCGCATGGAACGGCACGTCGCCAACGCCGCCCGCGTCGCCGAATTCCTCGACGGTCGCCCCGAGGTCACCTCCGTCGCCTACGCCGGCCTGCCCTCCTCCCCCTGGTACCGACGCGGCCGGCAGCTCGCCCCCCGCGGCACCGGCGCCATCGTCACCTTCGAACTCGCCGGCGGCGTCGACGCCGGCAAGAAGTTCGTCGACGCACTGACCCTGCACAGCCACGTCGCCAACATCGGCGACGTCCGCTCGCTGGTCATCCACCCCGCCTCCACCACCCACTCCCAGCTCACCGCCACCGAGCAACTCGCCGCCGGCGTCACCCCCGGCCAGGTCCGCCTCGCCGTGGGCATCGAAGGCATCGACGACATCCTCGCCGACATCACCACCGGCCTCGAGGCCGCCGGCGCCTGATCACGGCCGCACGCATCGATCCCGCCCCGGATGCCGGGGCGGGATCGCGCATGTCGGAACCGGGCGCTACCGCACGGCGACCGGGGCGGACACTTCGCCGAGCGCCCTGAGCGCCGGCACCCCGACCGGTTCGGTCGCGAGCAGCGGCACGACCGCGTAGCGATCGGCGAGTTCGGTACGGATCTTGTCGATCTGCTCGAGCTCGGCGGCGGCGCGGCGGCGCAGCAGCGGCGCGGTGGGCGCGGCGGCGGCCACGGAGTTGTCGATCACCCACGCCCAGGGGTGAATACCGGCACGTTCGAGGTCGGCCTGGAGCCCGGCGGCCTCGAGCACGGGGGTGGTCTCGGCGAGGGTGATCAACAGGACCTTGGTCGAAGCCGGGTCCTGCAGGCGCATCATCGGGGTGACGGCGTGCAGGCCGGGGCCCAGCTGCCGGGTGACGTCGCGGTGGTAGGACCCGGTGGCGTCGAGCAGCAGCAGGGTGTGGCCGGTGGGCGCGGTGTCGACGACGACGAACTTGCGCCGGGACTCCTGGATCACTCGCGAGAAGGCTTGGAAGACAGCCACTTCCTCGGTGCACGGGGAGCGCAGGTCCTCGGCGAGGGTCGCGCGGCCCTGCTCGTCGAGGTGCGCACCCTTGGTGGCCATCACCCGCTCGCGGTAGGCGCGAGTGGCCTCGGCGGGATCGATGCGCGAGACGTGGAGGTGTTCGACGTCGCCGTGCAGGGTCTCGGTCAGGTGTGCGGCGGGGTCGGTGGTGGTCAGGTGGACCTCGTGTCCGCGTTCGGCCAGGGCCACGGCGACGGCCGCGGCGACCGTGGTCTTCCCGACCCCGCCCTTGCCCATGCACATCACGAGACCGTGCCCGTCCCGCTCGATCTCGTCGATCAGGGCGCGCAGCGGTGCATCCGCGACCTCCGACACCGCGCCGGTCTCCGGCGGGAGGTCCATGCCGCCGTCGGCCGTCTCGAACAGCGTCCCGAGGGCATCGAGACCGATCATGTTCGCGGCCTTGAGCTCGATCAGGTCCAGTGGCAACGGTTTCAGCGCCGCCGGCATGCCCGCCAATGCGGCCTGTTCGCGACGGTGGATCGCGAGGGCGAGAGGGTCCGTGTCGCCGGACGGCGCCGGCAGGACGCCGTTGACGACGACGTGCTGGCGGCTCAGCCCGAGGGTGGCGAGTTCGCCGTGCGTGCGGTCGATCTCGGCGAGGGCGGAGCGGGTGGCGCGGGCGACGAGCACGAGCCGGGTGCGCTGCGGGTCCGCCAGTGCGCCGACCGCGGCGGCGTACATGACCTTCTGCTTGTCGAGCCCGGCGAGCGGTCCGAGGCACGACGCGTCACCCTTGCCCGCCTCGAGGAACTCGGTCCAGTTCCCGGGCAGCTGCAGCAGCCGGATGGTGTGTCCGGTGGGGGCGGTGTCGAACAGTACGTGGTCGAACGAGGCGATCTCGCCGTCGGTGTCGGTCAGCAGGGAGGTGAACTCGTCGAAGGACGCGACCTCGGTGGTGCACGAACCGGAGAGCTGCTCGGTGATCGAGGCGATCTCCGCGTCGGGCAGCAAACCCCGCACCGGTCCGACGATGCGTTCACGGTAGGCGTCGGCGGCCTGCTCGGGATCGATCTCGAGCGCCGACAGGCCCGGCACCGCGGGAATTGCGGTGAGGGCGTTGCCGATCGCCAGGCCGAAGACCTGGCCGACGTTCGAGGCGGGGTCCGTCGAGACCAGCAGCACCTTCTTCCCGGCGCGGGCGAGGCTCAGCGCGCTCGCACAGGCGATGGAGGTCTTGCCGACGCCGCCCTTGCCGGTGAAGAACACGAACCGCGGCGGGTCGGTCAGGAACGTGGGGGTGGTCATCCGGTGATCTCCTCGTCCTCGACAGCTCAGCAGCAGGTGGAGTCGCCGGGTGTGCAGCAGGCATCGTCCGCGAGATTCAGCATCGTCGCGCCGACGGGCGCCTGCGCGGCGTCGAGTCCCGCCCACGCGGCGAGCTGGGTCCGATCGGGGTAGCGGCCGGTGAGCACGGTGACGTCGTCGACGAGCACGAGCGGCAGACCGGCGGAGCCGGCGACCTCGAGGAAGCGCTTGACGGCGGGATTGTGCGCGAAGGCCAGCGGATCGTTGGCGAGGTTGTGCCGGGTGATGGCGGCACCCTGATCCTTCAGCCACTGCATGTCGGCCGTGAAGGTGACGAGGTTCCGGTCCACGTCGTCGCCGCACACGCCGGTGTTGCAGCACAGGGCCGGCTCGAAGACTGCGATGGTGCTCATGAGTTTCTCCTGGATCGGTCGGATCAGCGGGTGGGGGAGGCGGAGTCGAGCAGGCGGGCGGCGAGCGCGTCGACGCGGGCGGCGATGTCGTCGCGCACGAGGCGCATCCGTTCGATGCCGTCGATGCCGCGCTCGGACGGCTCGTCGGTGTCCCAGTTCTCCACGTACGCCGCGTCGACGCGGGCGTCACGGCCGAGGGTGACGACGAGGTCGACCTCCCGCAACAGCTGCGGATCGATCGGCTTGGGGTACTCGCCGTCCACCGGTGCGCCGACCTCCTCGAGCGCCTGCACCGAGAGGGCGTTGAGCGCCGGACCCGGTGCCGTTCCGGCGGAGTGCACGGCGATGCGGCCGCCGGCGGCCTGGCGCATCAGCGCGGCGGCCATCTGGGACTTGCCGCCGTTCTTCACGCAGACGAACAGCACCGAGGGTGTACGCACGTGAGGGTTTCCTTCCGACCGGGCCGGCTGTCCGTTTGACGCCGTGTTTCGACAACCGTCAATATAGACGCATGCCGAATCAACCGCCGCGCGGGGACGAGCCCTGCTGCCCGCCGCTCAGCCGCGAGCCGCTCACCTCCGATTGGGCCGGTGACCTGGCCCGCATGTTCAAGGCCCTGGGCGATCCGGTGCGTCTGCGGATGCTGAGCCTGATCGCCAGCCACGAGGGCGGCGAGTGCTGCGTGTGCGACATCTCACCGTCCTTCGACCTGTCGCAACCGACCATCTCGCACCATCTGAAGGTGCTGCGGGAGGCCGGCCTCCTCGACTGCGAACGTCGCGGCACCTGGGTGCACTACCGGGTCGTCCCCTCCGCTCTGGCCCAGCTGTCCGCGGTGCTGTCCGTCGAATCCGGGATCGTCGCGAACTCGTCCTGCACGCCCGCCGTCACCCTCGAGGAGGTCGCCTCGTGACCACCACCAGCGACCACCCGGCCGTGGTCGGCAAGCTGTCCACACTCGACCGGTTCCTGCCGGTGTGGATCGGCGTCGCCATGGTCGCCGGCCTGTTGCTCGGCCGCCTGATCCCGGGCCTCGGCGACATCATCTCCGCCGTCGAGATCGACGGCATCTCGCTGCCGATCGCCCTCGGCCTGCTGATCATGATGTACCCGGTGCTGGCCAAGGTGCGCTACGACCGGCTCGACACCGTCACCGGCGACCGGCGGATGCTGATCGGCTCGCTGGTCCTGAACTGGATCGTCGGGCCGGCGTTGATGTTCGCCCTGGCCTGGCTGATGCTGCCCGACCTGCCCGAGTACCGCACCGGACTGATCATCGTCGGTCTGGCCCGCTGCATCGCCATGGTCATCATCTGGAACGACCTCGCCTGCGGCGACCGCGAAGCCGCCGCCGTGCTGGTCGCGCTGAACTCCGTCTTCCAGGTGATCATGTTCGCCGGCCTCGGCTGGTTCTATCTCTCGGTGCTGCCGGGCTGGCTCGGACTCGAACAGACCACCCTCGACGTCTCGCCCTGGCAGATCGCCAAGTCGGTGCTCATCTTCCTCGGCATCCCGCTGCTCGCCGGTTTCCTCACCCGGCACTTCGGCGAGAAGGCCAAGGGCCGGACCTGGTACGAGCAGAAGTTCCTGCCCAGGATCGGGCCGTGGGCCCTGTACGGGCTGCTGTTCACCATCGTGATGCTCTTCGCGCTGCAGGGCGAGCAGATCACCTCCCACCCGTGGGACGTCGCCCGCATCGCCCTGCCGCTGCTGGCGTACTTCGCGATCATGTGGGGCGGCGGCTATCTCCTGGGCGCCGCGATGGGTCTGGGCTACGAGCGCACCACCACCCTCGCGTTCACCGCGGCCGGCAACAACTTCGAACTCGCCATCGCCGTGGCCATCGCCACCTTCGGCGTCACCTCCGGGCAGGCCCTCGCGGGCGTCGTCGGGCCGCTCATCGAGGTGCCCGTGCTCGTCGGCCTCGTCTACGTCTCGCTCGCCCTGCGCAAGCGTTTCACCCCCTCCGCCACCCCCGCTGCTTCGTGAAGCCCGAGAGCCAGGGAGACGGCATGTCCGACCGCCACCAGCCCGAACTGCTCATGCCGCAGGCAGTACTCCAGCGTGCCGCCGAGCACCTCGCCGACAAGTACGACGGAATCTTCTCCCCGCAGACCGTCGAACGGGTGGTGTTCGAGTCCTATGCGGCACTGCGCCGCACCGCCACCGTCTGCACCCACCTGACCGCGCTCGCCCCGCGGTTCGCCGCCGAACGCCTGACCGCGCTGGCCCAGGCCGAAGGCGCCGTCGCCAAGGACGTTCCGGAGGTGCTGTTCGTCTGTGTACACAACGCCGGCCGCTCCCAGATGGCCGCCGCCCTGCTCGACCACCGTGCCGGTGGCCGCGTCCACGTCCGCTCCGCCGGCTCCGCGCCGATCGCGGCGATCAACCCGGTCGTGGTCGAGGCCATGGCCGAACTCGGACTCGATCTCGGCGCCGAGTTCCCCAAGCCGCTCACCGACGACGTCGTCGCCGCCGCGGACGTGGTCGTGACCATGGGCTGCGGCGACGCCTGCGCCGTCTACCCAGGCAAGCGCTACCTCGACTGGACCGTCCCCGACCCGGACGGACAATCCCTCGAGGTGGTCCGCACCCTCCGTGACGACCTCGACGCCCGGGTCCGCGCTCTGCTCGCCGACCTCACCGCCGTTCCCACCGTCTGACACCCGAAAGGTTCCCTCGATGACCACCAAGCCGTCCGTGCTGTTCGTGTGCGTGCACAACGCCGGCCGCTCCCAGATGGCCGCCGGATTCCTCACCGCCCTCGCCGGCGACGCCGTCGAGGTCCGTTCCGCCGGCAGCGCCCCCGCCGATCAGGTCAACCCCGCCGCCGTCGAGGCCATGGCCGAGCTCGGCATCGACATCTCCACCCAATCCCCGAAGATCCTCACCACCGACGCCGTCGAAGCCTCCGACGTGGTGATCACCATGGGCTGCGGCGACACCTGCCCGGTCTTCCCCGGCAAGAGCTACCGCGACTGGGTGCTCGAGGACCCGGCCGGCAAGGGCGTCGAGTCGGTCCGCCCCATCCGCGACGAGATCAAGACGCGGGTCGAGGCACTGATCGCCGAACTCGTCCCCGGCGCCGTCCGCAGCTGACCCGACCGCAGGGCGGGCCCCGGCCGGATCCGTCGGGACACGCCCTGCGGCCCGGCCGGGTCGGCCACACTGGAGCCCGGGGCGACTCCCACCTTCCCCGCGAACCGAGAAGGGGTGCGCGATGACGGCACTGCCCATCGTCTGGCAACGCCTGGTCAGCCAGGGCCAGACGTGCCGCCGCTGCGCCGGCACCGGTGAGCAGGTCCAGCACGCGGTCGGCACGCTCGAGCAGGTCCTGCGCCCGCTCGGCATCGCACCGCAACTCGAGGTCCGCGAACTCGACGACGCCGCCTTCGCCGCGAACCCGGCCGAATCCAACCGCATCTGGATCGCCGGCCGTCCGCTCGAGGACTGGCTCGACGCCGACGTCGGCAGCAGCCGCTGCTGCTCGGTGTGCGGCGACTCCCCGTGCCGGACCGTCGCACTCGGACCGGTCACGTTCGAGGAGATCCCCGAACGACTGATCGTCAAAGCCGCCCTGATCGCCGCGGCGAGCCTGCTCGACGCCCCCGAACACCCTGACGGCTGACACCGGTAGCTCTGCGCACGACGACGGGCCACGGGTGACGAGGGAGACGATGAGCGCGATCGAGGTGGACGTCGTGGTGATCGGGGGCGGGCAGGCCGGCCTGGCCGCCGGGTACTACCTGCGCCGGGCCGGGCACGAGTTCGTCATCCTCGACGACCGGCCCGCGCCGGGCGGGGCGTGGCCGCACACCTGGCCGTCGCTGCGGCTGTTCTCCCCCGCGGAGTACGCGTCGCTGCCGGGATGGCCGATGCCGCCGTGGCGGGACGGGTTCCCACCCGCTCGGCATGTGATCGAGTATCTGACCGCGTACGAGCGTCGCTACGGCCTGCCGGTGCGGCGGCCGGTGCGGGTGCGGGCGGTCACCCGTGACGACGACCGGGAGCGGCTGCGGGTGGACACCGCGGAGCAGGTGTGGCGGGCACGGCGGGTGATCAGTGCCACCGGCACCTGGCAGCAGCCGTTCTGGCCCGTCTATCCCGGAGCCCGCAGCTTCGCGGGCAGACAGTTACACACCGTGCAGTACCGCACCCCGGGTGAATTCGCCGGTAAGACGGTGGTGGTGATCGGCGGCGGCAACTCCGGGGCCCAGCTGGTCGCCGAGATCTCGGAGGTCACAGGCACCACCTGGGTGACCCCCCGGCCGCCGCGATTCCTGCCGGACGACGTCGACGGACGCGTGCTGTTCGAGATGGCCTCGCGGCGCGCGCTGGCGCTGGCGGCCGGACGCCCCGATCCGGGCGGCATCACCGACCTCGGTGACATCGTGATGGTCCCGGAGGTCCTCGCGGCCCGGGACCGCGGCGCGCTGGATCCGCTGCCGATGTTCGACCGACTGACCCGTGACGGCGTCTTCTGGGACGACACCGGCGAGAGCCGGCACGCGGAGGTGATCGTGTGGGCCACCGGTTTTCGACCCGCCCTGACGCCTCTGCGGCCGTTGCACCTGCGTGGGCCGGACGGTTCGATCGCTGTGGCGGGCACCCAGGCGTTGAAGGAACCCCGGCTGCATCTGCTCGGCTACGGGGACTGGACCGGCCCCGGCTCGGCCACGCTGATCGGGGTCGGGCGCACCGCCAAGGCCGCCGTCGCCGGGCTGGCGATGGACCCCAGCCCCTGAGCCCCCGTCGTTGATTCGTGTCGGATTCCCAACCGTTTCAGGACGTGACTCCGGTTTCGGGCATGGGTGTGTCGCCGACACCCTGGCTGCGTGCCGAGCATCCCGCCCGCCCGGGTGTGGTGGACGACCGTCGACTCCGGTTCCGACCCGGGTCTCGCCGTCTCTTGTCACCGCCTACGACAGGCGTGATGAGCGACGCACGAGAACGGCCCACCGCACCCGGACGCTGCTCGCGGTCCGCACCTCGCCGGTCTCGGTCACCGCGGGCGGTTCGGGAGTGCGCATCGGTTCTCGAGACTCCGGTGCACGGTGGTACGTCGCGTCGAGTGTGCGCGTGGCGGCCCGTTCGACCAGCAGGGGGACGAAGTCTCGGATGCGGCATCCGTCGAGCCGGCCGAGCGTGGCCTCGATCAGGCCCCCCACCACCTCGGGGTCGAGGTCGGGGTAGCGCTGGCCGAGTCGGATTCGGACGACGTCGATGGCGTGCACTTCGCTGTCGTCCATGAGAAGTATTGTCCCGCAGAACAGGACGGGTAGGAACACGTTTCGATACCACTTCGATCTGCGCACCCGCGGCGGAATCAGGCCCCTCTGCACGAGGCCGGTGGGGTCTGTTCGGATCGTCGGCCGGCCCGGGTCATGTCGAACGCCTGCGGCGGTGGGCACGGGCCGGCGGCGGGCCACTCGATGACGAGATGGTCGATCGGGCCCGTCTCGTCGCTGTCGATAACGGCCGTCGCAGAGCCTCTCCCACTGTAGCGAAACGCTCGGACCGACTCCGCCCGAGGCCCTGTCCTCTGCACGGCGGGTCGTGTACGGGGGCAGGAACCGGGTTCGTCGTTGACGGTCGCCCTGTGTGCCCACCTTCGGCGCGGTGTCCGCCCGGGGAAGGCACCTCGTGCAACCGAGCGAAAACACGTGAGACCGTTTCCCGGACCACGCACCGTTCACCCCGGACGGTGAGGAAGATCAGCACTTTCCCCGAGGCGGATGCGGGATCGGCGCATACTGCTGATGTCTCATCCAACCTGTGAAGGGGACCGCCATGTCCGAGGATGTACGTCACGATCCGGGAAGCATCAGCGTCAAGCAGGGCATCGCGGCGGGCACGTCGGTGGGGGCGGCGGTCATCATGGCCACCGTCGGCATCGTCCAGTTGCTCCAGGGCATCGCCGCGGTGGCCGAGGACGAGTTGTTCGTCCAGGGCCCGGAGTACACGTTCAAGTTCGACTTCACCGCGTGGGGGTGGATCCACATCGTCCTCGGGGTGGTGTTGGTGGTCGTGGGCATCGCCTTGATCACCGGCGCAACGTGGGCGCGGGTAGCGGCGATCGTCGTCGCGGCACTGTCGATCCTGGCGAACTTCCTGTGGCTGCCGTACTACCCGTGGTGGTCGATCCTGATCATCGCCTTGGACGTGGTGGTCATCTGGGCGGTGTCGACCTGGAATCCGCGAGCCGACTACTAGGACGAATCCTGCCGTCGGGCCGAGCTTCGCCCTCGGCAACGCGACGGCCGTCAGGCGCTGACGTCCGTCGGTCAGCCCCTGCAGGTCGATCAGATTTCGGAGGTTTGCACATGAGCAAGCACGAGCACGACATCCTGTACGTGAGCGCTGCGGCATACGACAGCGTCGACGACGCCGTAGCGGACTACGAGGCACTCGAGCAGCTGTACCGCGAGATACGCACCTCCCACGACTTCGACGCGTCCGTCATCGCCAAGGACGAGAACGGGAAGGTCCACATCGTCAAGAAGCACGAACAACCCACCCGCCACGGGGCAGCGGTCGGCCTCGGCTGGGGACTGGCGGTGGGTGTGGTGGCGGCGCTGTTCCCGCCCGTGGGCATCGGTCTCGTCGGCGCCGCCGCCGGCGGGACGGCCCTCGGGGCCGTGGTGGGGCACGCCAGCGACCGGATGAAACGCAGCGACGTCAAAGAACTCGGTGAGACCCTCGACGAGGGCCAGGCCGGCGTGATCGTGGTGTACGAAACCAACCTCGCCGATCAGATCGTCGCAAACATCAAAGCCGCCAACCGGATCGTCTCCAAAGCCACCGACATGGCCGCCGACCAACTCGCCATCGACATCAGGAACGCCGAGCAGAATCGATAACCTCCCGAACGCTCGCATCGCCCCCTGAGCGCGGCGTTCGAGCGCGTCCGCACACGGCCGCATACCTGCCGCTCAGGCCGGCCATCCCGGCGTCGTGCCCAGCCCGCGCCACTCGCTGTCCCAGGCCGCCCCTCGGCGATGCTCGGCCCACCGGGTGCAGCCCGTACAGCCCCGCGCCTGCCACCGCCGTCACCGTCCACACCGTGAGGGCCGCGACGACGGCGGTGGCGGCACTGTCCGCCCCGCTCCGCGGAGGGGCGACCGGAGTGCCGGTCACATCGACCCATTCGATCCGGTCGTACCGGCGCATCAAAGGACTGCGGCTCCACGGGGCCCGACGCCACAGGCGAACGGTCCGGGACGGTCCGGTCTCCATCACCTTCACCCCGCCGCCTCGGGTCAATCGAACACACGGTCGCGGTGAGCCGGCGCTCGTGAGCGGGCACAGGGGCTGCCGGGTCGAGGCGGTGGTGGCGCTGGGACAGCGACCTCGGCCGGTCTGTCCCGCGGTCAGCCCCGGGATGCCGGGCGTCCCGGGTCATCCGCACCGGTCGTCGCGTCCTGCTTCGTCACCGCTGGGCGCGGCCCCGTCGAAAAATCCCGCCAGCCGACGAGCACCGTGTGCACGGTTTCGGCGCCGTGCAGCGGTTCGGGCGGGGCGGGCAGATCGGCGGGGTAGACGAGAAACGGAGTGCTCTGCGGTCCGCCCATGCCGCCGTGCGAGCCGACCTGCTCCTCGAACGCCGCGACCTCGTCGGTGTCGGGCCAGTACGTGCCGCCGACCATGATGTCGGCAACGTTGTCGAAGGTGTCGGTGCGACGCACCTTCGCCAGCGCGTCGGGGCCCATCACCGCCAGCGGGTTCCGGCCGGTGACCTTCCCCGTGGTCACGTCGACCTCGCCGTGGGGCCCGAGCACCACGGACCCCCCGGGAGCGGCCACGAGCAGGAAGCCGATCCCGGGATGCTCGCGCAGCCCGGTGAGCAGACCGGGGTGGGCGGCCTCGATGGCGTGGACGTCGGCGCGTCCGGGCAGGTGCGGGAAGTAGACCAGGCCGAGGTTGCCCGAGCCGAGCACGATCGGCTCACCCGCGCCGGCGTGTGCCTCCTCGGCGGCGGCCGGCGAGTGCACGCTGGCCGCGGCGTAGGCGCGCCCCTCCGACCCGGGCTGGGCGGAGACGTCGGATTCGCGCTCGTACCAGTGGCGCTTCGCCGGTTCGCGCCGGGTGGCCAGCCGGATGACCAACTGCCCCAAGGTTTCCCCGTAGCGTTGCAGAAAGGTCGCGCCCTGACTCTGCCCGTGGTCGGACAGCACGACGACGCGGTAGGGCCGATCGGCCTGCGCCACCACGGCGAGCAGCATCTCGACGACGTCGTCGAGTTTGGTCAGCACCGCGAGGGTCTCGGGCCGGGAGATGCCGGAGTGGTGCGACACCTCGTCGTAGCCGATCAGGTCGACGTAGACGACGCTGCGCCCCTTGATCAGATCGCCCACCACCGCCGCGACGGCGACATCGGTGGCGAGCACGGTCGCGAACGCCCGCACGAACGGATAGAGCCCGCCCCGCGGCACCCGCGGCTGGATATCCTTCCGCTTCTGCCGCAGCGACTGGCGTAGTTCCCGTTGCAGTTCCGCGAGCATCCGGATGAACGTGCGCAGCGCGCTCGCCGGGTCGGCGAAGTAGTCGCTGTAGCCGGCACCGCCGCCGAGGCGGGCACCGCGCATCCGGCTGACGACGAGCACGTTGTCGTGCGCGCCGCCGGTGAACAGGTTGCCCCGGCTCGTACCGTCGTGCGCCAGCAGGCCGGGGATGTGGGTGCGTTCGAGTTCGCGTTGCTCGTTGTCGACCGGGTTGCTGAACACAGAGACGTGCTCGGTGGTCTTGTCGTACCAGCGGAACGCCGGCACGTTGTGGTTGGAGCCGTGCAGCACGCCCAGCTGGGTCGCACCCGTCTGACTGCTCCAGTCGGTGTGCCACGGCATCAGCCGGTGGGTCTCGCGCACCAACTTCGCCAGCGCGGGGGTCACACCGTCGGCGATCGCGCGACGCAGCACGTCGTAGCCGAGGCCGTCGATCTGGATGCACAACAGCCCCGGGGACGCGTCCACGAGTGCGGTGTTGCGACGCAACCGGAACCGCTGTCGGCGCACCTGCATCAGCCGGTACGCGGTATCGGAACGGGACGCGATGGCGCCCGAGACGACGGAGGTGAACAGCGAGAGCAGCGCCGCGAGGTAGAACGCATCCCGGCGCTGGTCCACCGACGCGACCGGTACCAGGTAGAGCGTCAACAGCATGATCACACCGCCCGCCACGAACACCCCGACGAACAGCAGCACCGGACCGATCCACGACATCAACCGCATCATCACCGGCCACAGCGCCGCGTTCAGGAGGCCGAACACCAACGCGAGCACCAGCGCGGCCGGCAGCGTCGGTAGCGGAGTGAAGCCCGACGGGTCCAGGGTGATGCCGTCGAGGATGCGGTCGAGCACGATGAGCGCGAGCGCCGACGACCCCCACAGCACCAGGAACTCGACGAGCACCCGCACCATGCCGCCCACCGTGCGCATCGCGGCCCCTTCCCTCGTCTGGAATCGTAAGGGTCGTGAGCACGCCACCGGGTCCGGATGCCGCCACATCCGGTGTGCGCTGGCTCGGACATGCCAGCGCGCTGATCATGGACCGCGGGACGGTCGTCCTGACCGATCCGGTGCTGACCGACCGCGTCGCGCATCTGCGCCGCCGCCGGGGGCCCACCCCGATCGGGCCGCACGTGCGCAACCCGGACGCCGTCCTGCTCTCGCACCTGCACGCCGACCACACCCACCTGCCGTCGCTGCGGCTGCTCGACCCGGACGTTCCGATCGTGGCCCCGTGGCGGGCGATCGACGGCCTGCCCGCGCTGCGCCGATTCGCCGACCGCCTGGTGCCGCTGCGGCCCGGCGACGAGACACGGATCGGCACGCTCACCGTCCGGGCGGTGCCCGCCCGACACGACGGGCGGCGCTGGCGACGCGGCCCGGAACTCGCCCCGGCGATCGGGTACGTCGTCGAGGGGGACCGGCGGACCTACTTCGCCGGCGACACCGACCTGTACCCGGACCTCGCCGACCACGTCGGCCCGGTGGACCTCGCGTTGCTGCCCGTCGGGGGCTGGGGTCCGACCCTCGGCAACGGCCACCTCGACCCGTCCCGGGCCGCGGTCGTCGCGCGCCTGGTGGCAGCGGGCCTGGCGGTGCCGATCCACTACGGCACGCTGTGGCCGATCGGCCTCGACGCCGTACGCCCCCGGTTGTTCTTCGGTCCGGGCGCCGAATTCGTCCACCACGCCCAGCGGGCGGGGATCGTCGCGGTGGAATTGCCCCCGGGTGGCGCACTCGGCGCACCGGGCGCCGGCCCCGGTTCGCCGGGACCACACCGCGTATGAACTCGGCCACCTCGGCTCACGGGATGCCGTAGGCGCGGTGGTCGGCCTCGCGGAGCGCGCTCACGTAGTCGCCCCGTCCGCGGCCGGTCCCGTCCGCGCCGGGCGGCACGGCGAGCATCCCCCGGAACTCGTCGACGCTGCGATACCCCTTGCGGCGCATCCACTCGCGCACGCCGTCGAGCAGGACAGCGGCGTAGTCGGGACCGTGGCGCAGCAACGCCGAGGCGGACTGCACGACGTCCGCGCCGGCGAGCAGGTACTTGATCACGTCGGTGGCGTCCTCGACGCCGGTGGTCGCGGCCAGGTCGGCACGCACCCGTCCACGCAGCAACGCGATCCAGGTCTGCGGCAGCCGGGTTTCCGCGGCGGTCGAGAGGGTCACGGCAGGCACCACGGTGAGGGTTTCGGGATCGATGTCGGGCTGCAGCAACCGGTTGAACAGCACCAGCCCGTCGGCCCCGGCCTCGTCGAGGCGAAGCGCCATCTCGGCGATCGAACTGAACTGGGGGCTCACCTTGACCGCCACCGGCACGGTGACGGCGTCCGCGACCCGGGCCAGGACGTCGAGGTGCCGTTGTTCGACGTCCCGGCCGCTGATGTGCGGATCACCGGGCAGGTAGTAGATGTTCAGCTCGATCGCGGCCGCACCGGCGTCCTGCATCGACCGGGCGTAGCCCGCCCACCCGCCCGGGGTGACGCCGTTCAGGCTGCCGATCACCGGGACGGCGACTGCCTGCGCGGCGCGTTCGAGCAGACTCAGGTAGCGGCGCGGTCCGTGGTCCTCGACGGCTTCCTCCGGAAAGTACGACAGGGACTCGGCGTAGCTCTGCGAACCGTGCTCGGTCAGTGCCGCATTGCGCTCCGCTTCGCGCAGCAGCTGCTCTTCGAACAGCGAATAGAGCACCACCGCACCGACGCCTGCCCCGGCGAGCCGCCGGACACCGTCGACCGTGCGGGACAGCGGGGATGCCGCCGCCACCAGTGGGTTCGGCAGGGCCAGGCCCAGATACCGCGTCGACAGGTCCATCAGCGGTCCTTGCGGGCGTCGGCGGTGAAGTGGTGCGACCCTTGCGACGCCATGTCCTCGTACCGGTCCCAGCGCTGAGCGATCGCCTCCTCGGAGAGGCCGAGGAGCCGGTCGTATTCCGCCGGATCGGTGTTGGCGAGCGCGCGGTACCGCAGTTCGCGGCTGCGGTAGTCCTCGAGCGGAATCCTCGGCCGGTGCGAATCGAGCAGGAACGGATTCTGCCCGGCCGCCCGCAACACCGGGTCGTAGCGGATCAGCGGCCAGTGCCCGCTGACCACCGCGCGGTACTGCTGGTCCATCCCGTGACGCATGTCGATGCCGTGCGCGATGCACTGACTGTAGGCGATCACGAGCGAGGGTCCCTCGTAGGCTTCGGCTTCCCGCATCGCCTGCAACGTGTGTTGCGGATCGGCGCCCATCGCGACCCGGGCGACGTAGACGTTGCCGTAGGCGATGGCCTGCAACGCGAGATCCTTCATCGGGACCGTCTTGCCGCCGGCGGCGAACTTCGCGATCGCCCCGAGCGGGGTGGCCTTGGACATCTGCCCCCCGGTGTTGGAATACACCTCGGTGTCGAGGACGAGGACGTTGACGTTGCGACCGCTGGCCAGGACGTGGTCGAGGCCCCCGGCACCGATGTCGTAGGCCCAGCCGTCGCCGCCGACGATCCACACGCTGCGCCGCACCAGGTGGTCGAGCACACTGCGCAGGTCGGCGGTCACGGCGGGATCCAGCTCTGCGAGCAGGGTTTCGAGTTCGGCCACCCGCTCCCGCTGGGCGCGCAGCTCGGACTCGCGCAGTTGCGACGCCGTCAGGATGTCGTCGACGAGGTCGGCACCGATCGCCTCGCGCAGTTCGGTCAGGCGCCGCCGGGCGAGCCGGGTGTGCTCGTCGGCGGCCAGCCGGAACCCGAGCCCGAATTCGGCGTTGTCCTCGAACAGGGAATTGGACCAGGCGGGGCCGCGTCCGTCCGCGTTGGTCGTCCAGGGGGTGGTGGGCAGATTGCCACCGTAGATCGACGAGCAGCCCGTAGCGTTCGCGATCATCAACCGGTCGCCGAACAGCTGGGAGAGCAGCTTGAGGTACGGGGTCTCCCCGCAGCCCGCGCAGGCGCCGGGAAACTCGAACAGCGGCTCGAGGAACTGCGTTCCGCGGACGGTGCCGAAGTCCACCCGGGCCCGGTCGGCCGTCGGCAGCGTCTCGAAGAAGGTGATGTTCTCGCGTTCGGGGGCCACCCGTGGTTCGCGGGGGGCGAGGTTGATGGCCTTGGTCACCGTCGCGCCGGGGGCCACGGCAGGACAGGCCTCGACGCACAGCCCGCATCCGGTGCAGTCCTCGGCGTAGACCTGCAGGGTGTACCGGGCATCCGGCAGGCCCACAGCGCCCAATGCCGCCGAGCCGAACTGCTCCGGGGCACCGTCCAAGTGGGACTTGTCGTAGAACTTGGTACGGATCACGCTGTGCGGACAGACGAAACTGCAGTTTCCGCACTGGATGCAGGTGTCCGGGTCCCACACCGCGACCAGTTCCGAAATGTTGCGCTTCTCGTAGGCGGTGGTGCCGCTCGGGTAGGTGCCGTCCACGGGAAACGCGCTGACCGGCAAGGCGTCCCCGCGCCCGGCCATCATCTCCGCGGTGACGGTGCGGACGAACTCGGGCGCGTACTCGGGCACGATCGGCGCCGGCACCCGCGTGGTGGTCACCCGGTCGGGCACATCGATCCGGTGCAGCTCTTCCAATGCCCGGTCCACCGCGGCCAGTTCGCGCCGCAGCACGTCGGCTCCGCGGTTGCCGTAGGTCTTCTCCACCGACTTCTTGATCCGGGCGACGGCCTGCTCGCGCGGCAGCACATCCGAGATCGCGAAGAAGCAGGTCTGCAGCACGACATTGATCCGCCCGGCGAGCCCGACCTCACGAGCGATCCGGCCCGCGTCGACCGCATACAGCGTGATCCGTTTGTCGAGGATCTGTTCCTGGACCCGGCGGGGCAGCGCGTCCCAGACCTCGTCCGGCCGGTGTCTGCAGTTCAGCAGGAGGGTCGCTCCCGGCGCGGCCGGCCCCAGGACGTCGATCTTGTCGAGGAATCGGAACTGATGGCAGCCGACGAGGTCCGCGCGGCTCACCAGATACGGTGCGCGGATGGGCCGCGGCCCGAAGCGCAGGTGCGAGACGGTCTGCGAGCCGGACTTCTTCGAGTCGTAGACGAAGTAGCCCTGCGCGTGCAGGTGCTCCTCGTCGCCGAGGATCTTGATGGTGTTCTTGTTGGCCCCGACGGTGCCGTCCGAGCCAAGGCCGTAGAAGATCGCCCGCACGGTGTCGGAGGATTCGATGTCGAAGGACGGGTCGTAGGTGATGCTGGTGCCGGACACGTCGTCGTCGATGCCGACGGTGAACCGGCGCCGGGGCCGCTCGCGGGCGAGCTCGGTGAAGACGCCGGCGACCATGCCGGGCGTGAATTCCTTCGACGACAGGCCGTAGCGTCCGCCGCAGACCCGGGGCATGACGGCCCGCTCACCGTCGGCATGTGCCTCGGCGAGGGCCGCGACGACGTCGAGATACAGCGGCTCGCCGAGCGAACCCGGTTCCTTGGTGCGGTCCAGCACGCCGATCGTGCGCACCGTCGCCGGCAGCGCCGCCGACAGCGCCTCGGCGGGGAAGGGCCGATACAGCCGCACCTGCACCACCCCGACCCGCTCACCGCGGGCGGTGAGCGCGGCGGCGGTTTCGGCCGCGGTGTGCGCCCCGGACCCCATCAGCACCAGCACCCGTTCCGCCTCGGGGTGCCCGGTGTAGTCGACGATGCGCATGTCGCGGCCGGTGCGCTCCCCCAACCGCGTCATCAACTCGTCCACCACCGCCGGAACCCGGGCGTAGAACGGGTTGACCGTCTCACGCGCCTGGAAGTAGGTGTCCGGGTTCTGCGCGGTGCCCCGGATGAACGGCCGCTCCGGCGACAACGCGCGTCCGCGGTGCTCGCGGATCAGCTCCTCGGGCACCAGGGCCCGCAGGTCGTCGTCGGCCAGCGTCTCGATGGTGTTGAGCTCGTGCGAGGTGCGGAAGCCGTCGAAGAAGTGCACGAAGGGCACCCGCGTCCGCAGGGTGGCGGCCTGCGCCACCAGCGCCAGATCGTGCGCCTCCTGCACCGAGGCCGAGGCGAGCAACGCGAACCCGGTCTGGCGCACCGCCATCACGTCCGAATGGTCACCGAAGATCGACAGTCCCTGCGCGGCCAGGGACCGGGCGGCGACGTGCATGACCGCCGAGGTCAGCTCGCCGGCGATCTTGTACATGTTCGGGATCATCAGCAGCAGCCCCTGCGACGCGGTGAACGTCGTCGCCAGTGCCCCGCCCTGCAGCGCGCCGTGCAGCGCGCCCGCCGCGCCGCCCTCGCTCTGCATCTCCACCACACTCGGCACGGTGCCCCACACGTTCGGCCGGTGCCGGCTGGACCATTCGTCGGCCAGCTCGGCCATCGCCGACGACGGGGTGATCGGATAGATGCAGCACACTTCATTGAGCCGGTAGGCAACCGACACGGCCGCCTCGTTACCGTCCACCGTGGCACGCGTCATGTCGGCTCCGGAAACATCTCGATGGCGTGGACCGGGCACTGCTCGAAGCACTCTGCGCAGCCGGTGCACTTGTCGTAGTCGTACCGGTAGCCGTGGCCGGCACCCAGCTTGACGATCGCGTCCTCCGGGCACGCGCCGAGACAGCCGTCGCACTCGAAGCAGTTGCCGCACGACAGGCACCGGCCCGCCTCGAACGTCGCCGCCTCGGCCGATACCCCGCCGACCACCTCGTCGAACCCGGAAACGCGTTGGTCAACAGGCAGTTCGGGCTGCACCCGCCGATCCGCGTCGGCGAAGTACCACAGGTGCAGCTGGTCGAACGTCGCGATCGGATGCTTGGCAGGCCGCTCGTCGGGCACTCGGCGCAACCAGGCGTCGATGTGGTGTGCCGCCTTCTTCCCGTGCCCCACCCCCACCGTCACGGTGCGCTCGCCGGGCACCATGTCGCCGCCCGCGAACACCCCGGGGCAACCGGTCATCAGCGACCCGTCCACCCGCACGCTGCCGTCGCGCTCGAACTCGACTCCGGGCAGCGTGCGCATGAACGCCGACTCGGTCTCCTGGCCGATCGCCATGATCAGGGTGTCCGCGGCCAGGGTCTCGAAACGTCCGGTCGGCCGCGGACGACCGGACTCGTCGAGTTCCATGACCTCGACCTGCAGTTCGGGACCGTCGAAGGCGGTGACCGTGCGCAGCCAGTTGATCCGTACGCCTTCGCGTTCGGCGTCCTCGGCTTCCTCCTCGTGGGCGGACATCTGCTCGCGGGTGCGGCGATAGACGATGACCGCGTCCTCGGCCCCGAGCCGGCGGGCCACCCGGGCCGCGTCCATCGCCGTGTTGCCGCCGCCGTAGACGGCAACGTGCCGCCCGACGGCCGGGGGTTCCCCGGCGGCGACACCGCGCAGGAACGACACCGCGTCGATCATCGTGCCTGCGTCGCAGGCCGGGATATCGACCCTTTTGGCCAGATGCGCGCCGACCGCGACGAACACCGCGTCGAAACCACCCTCGGCGCGTTCCGCCGCGAGGTCCTCGACCCGGTGGTTGCAGGTCAGCTCCACGCCCAGCGCCGCGACCCGCTCCAGTTCCACCTCGAGCACGTCGCGCGGAAGCCGGTAGTTCGGGATGCCGTAGCGCATCATCCCGCCGGGCTCGGCGCCGGCGTCGCGGATCTCGACGTCGTGGCCGCGGCGGGCGAGGTGACAGGCAGCGGACAGCCCGCTCGGTCCGGCACCGATCACCAGTACCCGCTTGCCGCTGCGGGCGGGCGGCGGCTCGAACATCCAGCCCTGCTCGCGCGCCCGGTCCCCGAGAAACCGCTCCACCGAATGGATGGACACGGCGCTGTCCAGAGTGGCGCGGTTGCAGACGGATTCGCAGGGGTGGTAGCACACCCGGCCGTGGATGGCGGCGAACGGATTGTCGGCGACCAACTGCCGCCAGGCCTGCTCGTAGCGGCCGGCCTTCGCGTGCGCCAGCCAGGCCTGGATGTTCTCCCCGGCGGGGCAGCGGGCGTTGCACGGCGGCAACAGGTCCACATACACGGGCCGACGCCGGCGCACCGTCCCCGCGCGGGGACGGCCGTGCACCAGATCCGGCAGCGGTGTGAGCTCCTCCGACGGCCGGGCCGGACGCCCGCCCGTCGCCCCGCCACTGCGCTCGTCGGCAGTCATCCCCTCACGATAGGGCTCCGGCCGGGTGTCCGGCACCGGATTGCGGCGGCACGGACGTGCCGACGACCCGTCTCCGACGGATCGGGCCCGCTACGGACGTGCGTCCGTAGCGGGCCCGTGGGTGTCGCTCAGCAGCACGTCGTCGCGGCGGGCGCCTTCTCGGTGCCGGTCGCCGGTTCCTGCTCGGCGGCGGTGCCGCAGCAGACTCCCTCCGAGTTCTCGCCCTGGTCGAGCAGCTTCGGGCTCGTGCCGAAGGTGTCGCTGTCGGCGAGGACGGTGTAGACCTCCCACTTCTCCCCCGCCGGGCCGGTGACCCACACCTTGTCCTGGGTGGCGAAGCAGCACGTGGTGCCGATCTCCTCGTCGGTGAACAGTCCTTCGTCCGTGAGGCGGGCGATTTCGGAGTGCACCTTTTCGCTCGACTCCACCTCCACCCCGAGGTGGTTGATCGAGCCGCCCTTGCCCGCGTTCTCGATCAGGACGAGCTTCAGCGGCGGCTCGGCGATCGCGAAGTTCGCGTAGCCGGGCTTCACCTTCGCCGGCTCGGTGCCGAACAGCTTCGAGTAGAACGTCACGGCCTCCTGCAGATCGTCGACGTTGAGGGCGAGCTGAACGCGGGACATGATGACCTCCACCTGTGAGACATACATCGAATTAGTACGCCCACTGTCACCCCCTTTTTGACATATGTCAAGAGGGGTGGATGATGGGGACATGCCCAAGGCGCTCCCGGTCATCGACGTCTCCGCCCCCATCTGCTGCGCGCCGGTCTCGGCCGCACCGATGAGCGAGGCAGCCGCCCTCGAGGTGGCGCTGCGGCTCAAGGCGCTCGCCGACCCGACCCGGATCCAGCTGATGTCGATCCTGCTCACCACGCGGGAGGACGACGTCTGCACGTGCGACCTGGCGTCGGCCGTGGGCCTGACGGAGTCGACCGTCAGCCACCACCTCGGCCAGCTGCGCAAGGCCGGGATGGTGCAGTCCACGCGCCGCGGCATGAACGTCCACCATCGCGCCTGCAACGAGGCTCTGCAGGCACTGCGTCTCGTCCTCGACCCCAACTGCTGCACGTGAGAGGGGCCGAATGTCACATGGGTTCGATCACATCGAACCCATGTGACATTCGGCCACACAGCCCCCGGCTCACACCGCGCCGAACAAGACCTGTGCGTTGTCCCAGCACACCGCGCGGACCCATTCGCTGCCGAGACCGAGCCGTTCGACCGCCTCGAGCTGATGGACGTACGGGTACGGGATGTTCGGGAAGTCGCTGCCGAACAGCACCTTCGAACCCAGTGCCTGCAGCCGCGGCAGCTCGTCCTCCGGGAACGGCATCGACTCCTGCGTGAAGTCGGTGAACGCCATGGTGGTGTCCAGGTGCACCCGCG
This sequence comes from Rhodococcus sp. DMU1, assembly GCF_012272955.1. Taxonomy (NCBI): domain Bacteria; kingdom Bacillati; phylum Actinomycetota; class Actinomycetes; order Mycobacteriales; family Nocardiaceae; genus Rhodococcus; species Rhodococcus sp. DMU1. The sequence goes on from NZ_CP050952.1 coordinate 5,349,506, forward strand.
GGTACTTCTCCGCCAGATCGAGGAACTGGCGGTACTCCGGCATGCCCATGTGCGCGACGATCAGCGCCAGCCGCGGGAACCGTTCCAGCAGCGCGGCGATCGGTCCGGGCCCGGTGTGCGTCCCCGGAGCCGGTCCCGATCCGCAGTGGATCACGATCGGCACGCCGGCATCCTCGAGCAGTCCCCACACCGGGTCGAGCAGCGGGTCGTTGGGGTCGTAGTCGCCGACCTGGATGTGCGACTTGAACACCCGTGCCCCGTGCTCGAGTGCCGCGGCCACGTAGCCGGCGGCGTCGGGCTCGGGATAGAACGTCGCGGTGTGCAGGCAATCGGGGGTGCGGGCCGCGAAGTCCACCGCCCACGCGTTCAGCCACGCGGCCATCGCGGGCTTGTGCGGATAGAGCATCGCCGTGAACCGGCGGACCCTGAAACCCCGCAGCCGCTCGACGCGCTCCTCCTCGGCGTGCCGGTAGGTGATGGGCCACGCCCGGCCCACCAGCGGCCCGGCGGAGTCGAAGTAGCTCCACACCTTGTCCATCACGTTCGACGGCATGAAGTGGGTGTGCACGTCGATCAGGCCGCTGAGGCCGTGCCGGGCCCGGAAGTCGGCCACCTGCTGCGCTTCGTCCATCACCCGAAGGTAGCGACCCCGTCGCCGGTGCGTCTTTTGGGCTGCCCCAGCCGCCCGAAGGACACACCGGCGCCGGAGGCGCCTCAGAAGTACACAGCGATGCGACGGCCGTCGATCTCGTGCACGGCGATGTCCATGTCGTACACCTTGCGCAGCACCTCGGGCTGCAGGATCTCGTCGACGTCGCCGTCCGCGACGACGGCGCCGTCGCGCATCGCGACGATGCGATCCGAGTGGCACGACGCGAAGTTGATGTCGTGGATCACCAGGATCACGGTCTTGCCCATCTCGTGGGCCATGCGTCGCAGCAGCTGCATCATGTGCTGCGAGTGCTTCATGTCCAGGTTGTTGAGCGGTTCGTCGAGCAGCACGTAGTCGGTGTCCTGCGCGAGCACCATCGCGACGAACGCGCGCTGCCGCTGTCCGCCGGAGAGCTGGTCGAGGAAGCGGTGCTCGAACCCGCCCAGGCCGGTGTACTCGAGGGCGCGGTCGACCGCGTCGTGGCAGGCCGCCGAGAGCCGGCCCTTCGAATGCGGGAATCGCCCGAACTCGACGAGTTCGCGCACCGACAACCGCACCGCCGTGGTGTTGTCCTGGCGCAGCACCGACAGCTTCTTCGCCAGCGCGTCCGAGGGGGTGGCCCGCAGGTCGAGCCCGTCGATGCTGACCGATCCGGCGTCGGTGTCGAGCAGCCGCGCGACGATGGTCAGCAGTGTCGACTTGCCGGCACCGTTGGCACCGATGATCGACGTGAGGCCGCCGCGCGGGACGTCGAGGTCGACGGGTCCGAGCACGGTGGTGCCGGCGTAGTTCTTGGCGAGGTCCCGAACGGTGATCACAGGCGCGCACCCCTCACGAGCAGGGAGATGAAGTAGATGCCGCCGACGAAGTTGACGACGACGATGAGGCTCGAGTTGTAGTCGAGCAGCCGGGCGAGGACGAACTGCCCGCCGACCAGGGCGACGATCGCGACGAGCGTCGCGGCGGGCACCGTCCAGCGGTGCCGGAACGTGCCGACGAGTTCCCGGGCCAGGTTGGCCACCAGCAGCCCGAGGAACGTGATGGGCCCGACGAGCGCAGTGGCCACCGAGACCAGCACCGCGACGACGATCAGCGCGCGGGTGACGACGCGCCGGTGGTCGACGCCGAGGCCGATCGCGTGCTCGCGGCCCAGTGCGACGACGTCGAGTTTACGCAGCAGCGGCACCGAGAACGCCGTCGCCGCGACGACGAGCAGGGCCGACACGGCGAGCAGGTCGACCTGCACGTTGTTGAAGCTGGCGAACAGCACGTCCTGCAGGGTCATGAAGTCGTTGGGGTCGATCAGCCGCGACACCAGCGACGACAGCCCACCGAACAGCGCGCCGAGCACGATGCCGACGAGCACCAGCACGTACAGGTCGCGGGATCCGCGGTCGAAGAGCCATCGGAACAGCACGAGCGCGAAGCCGACCATGGCGAGCACCTCGACCCCGAACTTCAGGCGCGGATCCAGTGTCGCGAGGGCGCTCGCGCCGAACAGGAACACCACGAGGGTCTGCAGCAGCATGAACAGGCTGTCGAAACCCATCACGCCCGGGGTGAGGATGCGGTTGTTGGTGACGGTCTGGAAGATCACCGCGGCGAAGGCGGTGGCGTAGCCGACGAGCACCATCGACAGCACCTGCCGGCCGCGGATCTTCATGGCGAAGTCCCACGAGCCGGTGACGAAGAGGAACAGGTAGGCGCACACCGCCAGTGCGGCGACGACGGCGAGCACGACGAGCACACGGGCAGGGTTCCGGCGACTCGTCACGGCGGGTGCGGCGACGGCCGGGCTCATCGCGCACCTCGCCGGGTGCGCAGGATCAGCGCGATGAACACGACGGCGCCGACGACGCTCGCGACGGTGCCGACCGGGATCTCGTACGGGTAGCGGAGGACGCGGCCGACGACGTCGCACGCGAGCACGAATCCGGCGCCGGCGAGCGCGGTGATCGGCAGGACGCGGCGCAGGTTGTCGCCGAGCGCCAGGGTGACAAGGTTGGGCACGACGAGACCGAGGAACGGGATGGCGCCGACGACGACGGTGACGACGGCGGTGGTGACGGCGACGACGACCATCCCGATGTTGATCACCAGCTGGTACGGGACGCCGAGGTTCTTCGCGAAGCCCTCACCGAGGCCGGCCACGGTGAAGCGGTCGGCGTATAGATAGGCGACGGCCATGACGGCGACGACGACCCAGATGATCTCGTAGCGGCCGCGCAGGATGCCGGAGAAGTCACCGCTGGTCCAGGTGTTCAGGGCCTGCATCAGTTCGAGCCGGTAGGCGAAGAACGTGGTGACGGCCATGACGACGCCGCCGAACATGAGGCCGACGAGCGGTACGACGATCATGTCGGTGAACCGGACGCGGCGCAGGAGCCGCAGGAACAGGAAGGTGCCGACGAGGGAGAAGGCGACGGCGACGAGCATCTTGCCGAGCACGGACTGTCCGCCGAGGAACAGGGTGGCGACGAGGATGCCGAGCAGGGCCCATTCGACGGTGCCGGCGGTGTCCGGCGCCACGAACCGGTTGCGGGTCAGGTGCTGCATGATCAGGCCGGACACGCTCAGGGCGGCGCCGGCGAGCAGGATCGCGATCAGGCGGGGCACGCGCGAGACGAAGAACACCTCGAGGGTCGCGGTGTCGCCGCGCAGCAGGTCGGCGGGGGTGACGTCGGCGACGCCGACGAACAGGGACGCGAAGGCGGCGACGGCGAGCAGCGCCGCGCCGATCAGGACGGGACGCAGACGCGCGGCGGGGCCGGCGGCCGCACGCGGGGTGCGGTCGCCGGCCCTGCCGGTCGTTACCGGGGAGCTCACGGGCGGGAGGCGGTCATGCCGCCGCGGCCTTGCCGACGGCCTGCCCGACGACGTCGATCTGCGACTGGACGGAGCTCAGCGCGCTCGGCGCCATGTACCAGGTGTACAGGTCGAGGTAGGTGATCCGGCCTTCCTTCGCGGCGGTGGTGCCGCCGACGAGCGGGTTGTCGAGGACTCGGGACGCGTTGGGGCCGGTAGTGTCGCCGAGGGGTGCCTCGCGGTCCTGAACGAACATCAGGTCGGGGTCGGCCTGGGCGATGTACTCGAAGGACACGGCGTCACCGTGGGCGACGTCGTCGGCGAAGGTCTCCGACACGGGCTTGACGCCGAGGTCGTGGATGATCCCGTACCGGGAGCCGGGTCCGTACGCGGTGACCTCGGCGGCCTCGACGCGCGTGATGAGTCCCCGCAGGTTCGCCTGTGCGGCGGCAGCGGACACCGCGTCGAACGACGCCTCGATGCCGGCGAACTTCTCCTCGAACGCGCCCTCGGCGCCGAAGATGGTGGCGAGGTTGCGGTTCTGCTTCGCGACGCTGGCGAGGAAGTCCTTGGCGTCGACGGAGAGGTCGACGGTCGGGGCGATCTCGCTGAGCGCGTCGTAGCTGGTGGCCGACCGGGCGGCGACGATGATGAGGTCGGGCTCGAGGGCGTTGACGGCCTCGAAGTCGGGCTCGAACAGCGAGCCGACCTTGGCGACGTCGTCGCCCCGGTAACGCGCGAACGATTCGGGCCAATTCGTGAGCGCGGGGACGCCGACGGCGTCGGGCAGGTCGAGGTCGATCATGGACTGCAGCACGCTCTGGTCGAAGACCACGACCCGTTCGGGATCGACGGGCACCTCGGTATCGCCCTGGGCGTGACTGATGACGACGGTCTCGCCGGTCTCCGCCGCGGTGTCGGAGGAGGTGTCGGAGGAGCAGGCGGAAAGCCCGAGCGAGGCGGCCGCGACTAACGCGACGGCGGCGGACAACCGGATACGCATGGGCAATCTCCTTGAAAATTGAACTTCCGAGGTAGACGGAGCCACCCGCGCAGCCCCACCCACCGCCTCGAACTCAGCCAAGCATTGCCTAACTTAGCATGCCTTTACTTACTGTTGGCAAGGGTCGTGTCGCCCCACGGACGAGCGCGCCGCCACTACGGTCGGACCCATGACCTCCACCACGTTCTCCGCCTGGGTCGCGCGCGAGCACGACGACGCGATCGACTTCGCCCCCGAGACCGTCGACGAGACGATGCTGCCCGACGACGGCATCACCGTCCGCGTCCTGCATTCGAGCATCAACTACAAGGACGCCCTCGCCGTCGTCCCGCGCGGCGGCGTGGTCCGCAACTACCCGATCATTCCCGGCATCGACCTCGCCGGTGAGGTCGTCACCTCCGATCACCCCGACTTCGCGCCCGGGGACCGGGTCCTTGCGCACGGCTACGAGATCGGCACCGGCCGCCACGGCGGCTACGCCGAGTACGCCCGCGTCCCCGCCGACCAGCTCATCCGGCTCGGCGAGCTCTCCACAGCCGACGCCGCCGCCATCGGCACCGCCGGATTCACCGCGGCGCTGAGCGTGCAGGCCCTGCTGCGGCACGGCCTGACCCCGGACGACGGGCCCGTCGTCGTCACCGGCGCCTCCGGCGGCGTGGGCACCGTCAGCGTCGACCTGCTCGCCGCCGCCGGATTCGAGGTGGTCGCCTCGACCGGCAAGCCGGAAGCCCACGACCTGCTCACCGAACTGGGCGCCGCCTCGGTGATCGGGCGGCTGCCCGAGGACCCCGATGCGAAGCCGCGACCGCTCGGCAAGGCGATCTGGGCCGGGGCCGTGGATTGCGTCGGCGGCGCCACACTCGCCCATGTCCTCAGCACCGTCCAGTGGGGCGGCGCGGTCGCCGCCAGTGGACTCACCGGTGGCGCCGCCCTGCAGACCACGGTGATGCCCTTCATCCTGCGCAGCGTCGCCCTGCTGGGCATCGACTCGGTGCAGCTGCCCATCGGTCCGCGCCGGGCGCTGTGGGAGCGCCTCGCGGGCGACCTGCGACCCCGGCACCTGGCCGACATCACCCGCCACATCCCCGCGCGAGAGCTGGTGCCCGCGCTCGACCTCGTGCGGGCCGGCAAGTTCACCGGCCGCGCGGTGATCGAGGTTGCCGGCGGATTCTGACGGCTCGTCAGAAGAGGGTGAGCTCGACCTCCTCGACCACCTTCACCGTCCGGCGCACCGCCTTCTTCGCCCGCGCAGGCGCGGCGGTCGGCTCGGGCCGCGCGGGTGCGGCGGTCGGCTCGGGCCGCGCACGCGCGGCGGTCGGCTCGGGCCCGGCCGGTTCGGAGACGGGCGCGTTCGGGGCGGGCGGGGCCGCCGCCTGCGCGCGCGCCGCCTCGCCCGCGAGGGTGTCGGCGAGTTCGTTGAAGTGGTTGCCGACGTGTCCGCGCACCCACCGGAACCGCACCGGCCCGGACCGGTCGGCGAGGACGCGGTCGATGGCCTGGACCAGATCGAGGTTCTTCACCGGCGCGCCGGTCGCCGTCTTCCAGCCCTTGCGCTTCCAGCCGGGCAACCATTCCGAGGCGCACTTGATGGCGTACTGCGAGTCGGATTCGATGATCATCGGTTCCGGACCGGGATGGGCCTTCAGCGCCTCGAGCAGCGCCCGCAGCTCGGCGATCTGATTGGTGCCCGAGCGCTCCCCACCCGAGCGACTCGGCCCCTCGTGATTGACCCACGCCCATCCGATGGCGCCGCCCGGATTGCGAAGGCAGGAACCGTCGGTGCTCACGATGATCATGTGCCAGACCATATCCCGTGGCAGGGGCGACGTCGCGCCCGAGGCGCCGACGCGCCGCGGCCGCGCAGAAATCGCGGCACCCCTCGGCGTGCCGGCGCGAGAAGCGCACGCTCGGCGGGTCGCCGCCCTCGATCCGCACCTCGTCGCACGGTCACCTCGTCGCACAGTACGGTGGACCGGTGCCCGCCCCCGCTCCACCCAGCACCGGCGCGCTCGTCGTCCGCGCCGAGCTGCCTCGGCCGGTGGACGTCGCGCTGACGTTGCAACCCCTGCAGCGCGGGCCCTACGACCCTTGCCATCGCCGCGACGGGCAGGCCGTGTGGCGCACGTCCCGGTTGGCGTCGGGGCCGGTCACCTACCGGCTCGTGCAGGACGGTCCGCGCGGCGTGCGCTGCCACGCGTGGGGTGCCGGGGCCGAGGAACTGTCGGCACACCTTCCCGCCCTTCTCGGTGCCGAGGACGACCCGACCGGGTTCCGGCCCGAGCATCCGAGCCTGGCCGAGGCCCATCGCCGCCTGCCGGCCCTGCGGATCCCGCGCACCGGCCGCGTCCTCGAGGCCCTGGTCCCGGCGATCCTCGAACAGCGGGTGCACAGCGTCGCCGCGTTCGCGTCGTGGCGGCGGCTCGTCACGTGGTTCGGCGACGTCGCGCCCGGTCCGGCACCGGAGGGGATGCGGGTGCCCCCGGCCGCCGAGACGTGGCGCCGCGTCCCGTCGTGGGAGTTCCACCGCGCCAACGTCGACCCCGGCCGGGCCCGGACCGTCGTGAGCTGCGCCCGGCTGGCCGACCGCCTCGAGCGGCTCGTCGACCTCGCGCCGGCCGAGGCGCAGCGGAAGCTGCGCTCGATCCCGGGCGTGGGCGTATGGACCGCCGCCGAGGTCGCGCAGCGCGCCTTCGGCGACGCGGACGCGCTGTCGGTGGGCGACTACCACCTCGCGACGATCGTCGGCTGGTCGCTGCTGGGCGCACCACTCGACGACGCCGGCATGGTGAAGTATCTGGAACCGCTTCGGCCGCACCGTTATCGAGCGGTGCGACTGATCATGGCGACCGGCGGGGCGGGGCGGGTCCCGCGACGGGGACCACGCACGCCGATCACCGATCACCGCGGGCGCTGAGCAGTTCCCCCGCGCCGGTCGCGCCGCCGGGGCCGGAATCGTCGGCCCGGTACCGCGGGGCTGCGCTGCCGCGGCGCCGACGGCTGACCGTCGGATTTCCGGCCGTCGAACCGTACCCTGGTGGCATGTCCGACCCAGACATTTCGACCGCGCCCACGAGGCTCGAGCGGCTCCCGAGCTGGCTGCTGACCCAATCCGCCCGCCACGTGCACCGGGTGGTGGTCGACCGGCTCGGCCAGGCCGACGCCCGCGGCTACCACTACCGCGCGCTCGCGGCACTCGAGGAGTACGGCTCGCTGTGTCAGACGGATCTCGGCCGTCGCGCGGGGATGGACCGCAGCGACATCGTCGCCACCGTCAACGAGCTGGCCGACCGGCGGCTCGTCGACCGCAGCCCCGATCCCACCGATCGGCGCCGCAACATCATCAGCGTCACCCGCCGCGGGCGGCAGCACCTGCGCACCCTCGACGACGTGCTCGTCGCGGCGCAGGACGAGGCGTTCGCGCCGCTCGACCCGACCGAGCGCGACCAGCTCGCCGTCCTGCTCGCGAAGGTGCTGGCCCACCACACCCGGCAGGCCGGCAGGTGAAGGGTTCCTCGCCGGAACCCACTCGGGGGCGGGCTCAGAGGGAGCGGGCGATGATCTGCTTCATCACCTCGTTGGCGCCTGCGTAGATCCGCTGCACGCGGGCGTCCTCGTACATCCGCGCGATCAGGTACTCGCGCATGTAGCCGTAGCCGCCGTGCAGCTGCACGCAGCGGTCGATCACCTCGCACTGCCTGTCGGTCAGCCAGTACTTGACCATCGCGGCGTCCGCGTCGTCGAGCTCGCCCTTCAGGTGCTGCTCGATGCAGTGATCCAGGAATACCTGGCACGTCCGGGCGATGGTCCGGCACTCCGCCAGCTCGAACGCGGTGTTCTGGAACTCGAACAGGCTGTGCCCGAACGCCTGCCGCTCCTTCGTGTAGCGGACGGTCTCCTCGACCGCGCGCTCCATCGCGCCGGCGGCCTGCGCGCCGATGATCAGCCGCTCCTGCACCAGCTGCGCCATCAGCTGCGCGAAGCCCTGCCCCTCGCTCCCGCCGAGCAGGTTCGCCACCGGCACCCGCACGTCGGTGAACGACAGCTCGGAGGTGTCGGCGCCGTGCTGGCCGACCTTGTCCAGCACCCGCCCGACCGCGAAGCCGGGGCAGTCGCGCAGGTCGACGATGAGCAGGGACACGCCCTTGGCACCGGCCTTGGGGTCGGTCTTGACGGCGAGCACGATGACGTCGGCCGACGAGCCGTTGGTGATGAAGGTCTTCGAGCCGTTGACCACGTACGTGTCGCCGTCGCGGATCGCGGTGGTCTTGATGGCCTTGAGGTCCGAGCCGGCGCCCGGCTCGGTCATGCCGATCGCGCCGAGGATCTCACCGGTGGCCATGCCGGGCAACCAGGTCCGCTTCTGCTCCTCGCTGCCGTACTCGAGGATGTAGTGGGCGACGATGCCGCTGTGCACCGAGATGCCCAGTGCGAGGTCACCCGAGTAGCCCTGCGCCTCGAAGACGGCCAGATCGTGGGCGAAGGTGCCGCCACCGCCGCCGTACTCCTCCGGCACCGAGCACAGCAGCAGCCCGAGCTTGCCTGCGGCGAGCCACACGTCGCGATCGATGCGCCGCTGCGCGTCCCACTTCTCGGCGCGGGCCATCACCTCGCGCTCGAAGAAGTCACGGGCGAGTTCGGAGACCGCCTGTACCTCGTCGTCGTGCCAGGACGGCACGTGCTTCTTGACCATCGGTGTCCTTCAGCCTTCCGTCGCGTGTGACCGAATGTCACACCGCTTCACTTCGATCGAACTCATGTGACATTCGGTCACGTGGTGCGCAGCTCGCGCTTGAGCAGCTTGCCACTCTGGTTGCGCGGCAACGTGTCCACGAACCGGACGAGCTTCGGCACCTTGAACGGCGCGAGCCGCTGCTTGACGTGGTCGATCAGCTCGCGCTCGTCGACATCCGCGCCGTCGCGCAGCACGACGACGGCGGTGACGGCCTCGATCCACTTCTCGTCGGGCGTGCCGATGACCGCCACCTCGGCGACGGCCTCGTGGGTGTAGAGCGCGTCCTCCACCTCCCGGGAGGCGACGAGGATGCCGCCGGTGTTGATGACGTCCTTGATGCGGTCGACGACGGTGATGTAGCCCTCGGCGTCGCGCGTGACGAGGTCGCCGGAGTGGAACCAGCCGTCGCGGAACGCTTCCGCGGTGGCCTCCGGGTTGTCCCAGTAGCCCAGGCACAGCTGCGGCGACCGGTACAGCACCTCGCCGGACTCACCGTCGGGCACGTCGTTGCCGTCGGCGTCGACGACGCGGGTCTCGACGAACAGCACCGCCCTCCCGCACGACGACGGCCGGTCCTCGTGCTCCTCCGGGCGCAGAACCGTTGCCAGCGGACCGATCTCGGATTGACCGAAGCAGTTGTAGAACCCCAGGTCGGGGTAGCGCCCGCGGAGCCGGTTCAGCACGGTGACGGGCATGATCGACGCGCCGTACTGGGCCTTGCGCAACGACGACAGATCGCGGGTCTCGAGGTCGGGGTGGTTCGCCAGCGGCACCCACACCGTGGGGGCGAGGAACAGCGAGCCGATGCGCTCGGACTCGACGAGCCGGAGGATCTCCGGGATGTCGGGGGCGGGCAGCAGCGTGATCGTGGCGCCGACGGCCAGGTACGGCATCATGAACACGTGCATGCCGGCCGAGTGGTAGAGCGGCATGCAGACCAGCGGGTTGTCGTCCGCAGCCAGGTCCAGCGCGACGATCGACGAGGTGTACTCGTGCACCAGCGCCCGGTGGGGCATCATGGCGCCCTTGGGCTTCGACGTGGTGCCGGAGGTGTAGAGCAACTGCACGAGGTCGGCGTCGGAGACGGTCACGTCGAGTTCCGGAACCTCGCCCGCGCACGCGGCGGTGAGCAGCGAGTCGTCGGCGTCGCGTAGCGGCAGGACGTGTTCGGCCGGGACGTCGGCGAGCACCTGCTCGAGGTTGCCGGCCAGGGCGGGGTCGACGAGGACGGCACGCGCCCCGGACTGGCCGAGCAGGTAGCTCAGCTCCTCGCCGCGCAGCGCGTAGTTGATCGGCACGTGTACCAGGCCGGCCCGGGCGACGGCGAGGTACCCGACGACGTAGGCGTCGGAGTTGGTGCCGTACGCGGCGACGCGATCGCCCTGGTCCAGGCCCAGCGCGCGCAGCCGGGCGGCCGCCCGGGTGACCGCGTCGTCGAGTTCACGGTAGGTGAGGGTGCGGTCGCCGAACCGCAGGGCGGTGCGGTGGGGGAAGCGGGCGGCGCTGCGGTGCAGCACGCCGTCGACGGTGTTCGCGCGCGGGTCTGAGCTCATGATCGGACACGTTATAGGACGTCCAACCAATGGTCCAGACTTAACGCTCGATAAGCCTAGCGGCCCTGCCATACGGGACGGCGCTTCTCCACGAACGCGGTCATGCCTTCCTGCGCATCGCAGATCATCGCGTTGGTCGCCATGGTCTCGGCCATCGCCTCGTAGGCCTGTTCCTGCGGCAGCTCGATCTGCCGGTAGAAGGCCTCCTTGCCGATCCGCACCGTCGCCGGCGACGCCGAGACGATCTTCGCGGCCAGCGCGGCGGTCTCGGTTTCCAGCGCCGCCGGGTCGACGACGAAGTTGACCAGCCCCCAGTCCGCGGCCGTCTCCGCATCGATGGTTTCGCCCGTGAGCAGCATCTGCATGGCCCGCTTGCGCCCCACCGCGCGGCTGAGCGCGACCATCGGCGTGGAGCAGAACAGGCCGATCTTCACCCCCGGGGTGCCGAACACCGCGTCCGACGACGCGACCGCCAGGTCGCACGACGCCACCAGCTGGCACCCGGCCGCGACGGCCGCACCCTGCACCGACGCGATCACCGGCTGCGGCACCGACTGCACGGTCTGCATCATCTCGGTGCAGGTGTCGAAGATGACCCGCTCGTCCTCGAGGGTGCGGCCGATCATCTCGCGCAGGTCGTGACCGGCGGAGAACACCGGCCCCTCGGCGCGGATCACGATCACCCGGGTCGCGGACTCCGCGGACAGCGCGCGCAGTCCCATCGTGACCTCGCGCATCGCCGCCGCGGACAACGGGTTTCGCTGATCGGGACGGTTCAGGGTGAGCAGGCCGATGCCGGAGGCCTCGTCGACGGCGATGAGAACGGCGGCGGGCTGGTCGGTGCGCGTGTCGGTCATGTGCTCCTGCCTACACGACCCCGACGGGGGTGGCCACCCCCCGAACGTGGGTGAGCAGTCGCAGCAGCGCGGCCGCCACCTCGTCGGCGCGCTCGACGATGAGCGAGTGCCCCGCGCCGTCGACCCGCACCAGTTCGGCGGCCGGCAGCCGCGCGGCGATGGCCCGCGAATGCGCGAACGGGGTCAGCTCGTCGGCCGACCCGCCGACCACCAGGACCGGGATCGCCGCGAGCACGGCCAGCGCCGCCGACTCGTCCAGCACCGCGAACGCCGCAAGGAAACGCGAGAGCGTCACGATCGACGTCTCGTTCGTCAGGGTCGTCGCCAGCGAACGCGCCCACGAATCCGTGGTGCCGCGACGGACCACCGGCGCGCACATCCGCCCGCCGACGCGCATCGATCCCTGCATCACCCGCGGCGCCCGTCGCACCGCGCGGTGCAGCACGGACACCGCCGGGTGCCGCAGGTAGCGGCCGAGCCCCAGGTCGGCCAGGCCGCTCGCCGCGGTCGCGACGAGCGCGGCGGCGACGACGCGGCTGCCGATCGCCTCCGGGTACAGCCGTGCGTAGGCCATCGCCACCATCCCGCCCATCGAGTGCCCCGCCAGCACCACGGGCCCGCGGGGCACGACGGTGCGCAGCACGGCGTCGAGGTCGTGGGCGAGCTGCTCGATGGTGTACGTCTCGGGCGCGCCGACCCCCGACCGGCCGTGACCGCGCTGGTCGTAGGCGACGATGCGGACCGCCGCGCCGGCCTGCCCGGCAAGGCGCTCGCGCACCGCCGACCAGCTGTCGGTGCGCAGGCAGTGCCCGTGCACCAGCACGACCGTGACGGGCGCGTCGGCGGGTCCGTGCACCCGCACCGACAGGGGCAGGCCGTCGTCGGCGGCGACGGTCACCCGACGCAGATCCGGTCCAGGCATCGCGGCCTCCCAGCGGTCGATCTGCCCGGAATGTCGTCGGTGCCCGACGGGGACGTTACCGCCGCGACCGAATCGTGACGACGCTCGGCGCCGAACCGATCGGCACGGAACTGCCGCACGGTTCCCGGACAGTGGCGCGCTCGATTCGCGGTCGACCGCCCGGCGCGGATCCGGCACTCAGCGTGGGGCGAGGGCCCGGATCATCTCCGTAGGATCGCCCGCGGTGGTCATCGCGATCACGGGGGTGGTCACACCCGCCTCGACGTACCGTTCGATGTGCTCCCGGCACGCCTCCGGCGGCCCGTGCACGACCAGCTGGTCCACCACGTGATCCGGGATCGCGGCGAGGGCCGCCGACCGCTCCCCCTCCCCCCACAGCCGCCACATGCCCTCGAAATCCTCGCTGCGGCCCAGGAATTCGTGGAAGGCGCGGTAGACGGGGACGTTCATGTAGGCGGCGATCATGCGACGGCCGATGCTGCGGGCGGTCTCGGCGTCGAAGCCGGGCAGCACGAAGATGCGGGCGACGATCTCCTTGCCCGCTCCACCCTCGTGCACGTACGGCGCGACGGTGCGCACGTCGTCGGCCGAGAGCCAGTTGACGATCGCACCGTCGGCCTCGCGTCCGGCGAGGCGCAGCATGCCGGGCCGCAGGGCGGCGAGCAGCAGGGGCGGGGCGGGATCGGGGACGAGGCCGGCCCGGAACCCGCTGACCTCGAACGTGTCGTACTTGTGGGTGACCTTCTCACCGGCGAGCGCGGCGCGCAGGAACTGCAGCGTGTCGCGGGCCCGCTTGAACGGCTCCTCGAACGGGGTGCTGTTCCACTTCTCGACGATCACGTTGGACGAGGTTCCGACGCCGAGGACGAAGCGGCCCGGGGCGGCGGCGGCGAGAGTGGCCGCGGAGATCGCCAGGGTGGCCGGGCCGCGCGTGAACACCGGGACGATCGCGGTGCCCAGGCGCAGCGTCGGCGCCCACACACTCGCCAGCGCCAGGGGCGTGAAGGCGTCGGCCACGCTGCTCTCGGACGACCACACGTCGGTGTAGCCGAGGTCGGGCAGTTCGGCGATCAGGTTTCGCTGATCCGGCAGGGAAATGCCGTCGAGAGGGATAGTCAGGCCCCAACGGCGCGGCGTCGCATCATCGCTCATACGCCACACCTTAGGCTGCGCCGGTGCGCCCTTCGGGCTGCCAGGACCGCCCGAAGGACACACCGGTCCGTATGCTGGCCCGTTGTGCAGGTCTCTCAGCTCTGGCGTTACCCGGTCAAGTCGTTCGGCGGCGAGCAACTGCAGTCGGCGGCGATCGAGTCCGACGGGCTGCGCGGCGACCACATGTGGGCGGTGATCGACGCCGAGACCGGCACCGTCGCGTCAGCGAAGAAGGTGCGGGCCTGGTCGCGGCTGCTCGAGTGCCGTGCCCGCCTGCTCGACGACGCCGACCCGTCGGATCCGTCCGTCCTCGAGATCAAGCTGCCCGACGGCCGGTGCACCCGCGGCGACGACCCGCGCACCCCCGGGCTGCTGTCCGAGCTGACCGGGCGTGCGTTGACCCTGGAGGCCCGCCCCCGCACCTACGACGAGGCGCCGCTGCACCTGCTCACGACGGCCGCCGTGGAGGCGCTCGGCACGGGCGACACCGCCGGTGTCGCGCTGCGCCGCTTCCGGCCCAACCTCGTGGTCTCGACCGACGACACCGGATTCGTCGAGGACGACTGGCTGGGCCGGCGTATCGAGGCCGGTTCCGTCGCGCTCGTGCCGACGCAGCGCACGGCGCGGTGTGTGATGGTGACGCTGCCGCACCAGGAGGTGCCGGCCCGGCGCGACATGCTGCGCACCGTCACCGACCGCAACCGCGTCCCGAACCGGGCGGGCGGCAAGCCCGCCCCCTGCATCGGCGTCTACGCCGACGTGGTATCGGACGGCGTTCTGGCCGTGGGTGATTCGCTGATCGTCCGCTGAAACGGATCCGCGCGCCGACCGGACGTCGACGCGCGGAATGCACCGCGCCGCTGTCGAACCGGCGCGCGGATCCGGGGAGAGTCGGCTCAGCGGCCGGCGTCCTTCGCGGGCAGGATGCGGGTGCGGACCTCGCCGAAGCCGATGCGGGTGCCGTCCGGACCCGGCGCGGTCGCGGAGATCGCGATCTCGTCGCCGTCCTCGAGGAAGGTGCGGGTCTCGTCGCCGACCTGAACCGGTTCCTTACCGCCCCAGGTGAGTTCGATGAACGCGCCGCGCTGGTCCTTCTCCGGCCCGGAGATGGTGCCGGATCCGAACAGGTCGCCGGTGCGGGTGGCGGCACCGTTGACGGACGTGTGCGCGAGCATTTGCGCCGGCGACCAGTACATCTGGGCGTACGGCGGACGCGAGACGACGTGGCCGTTCCATTCGACCTCGAGATCGATGTCCAGGCCCCACTTCTCGGTGCCCTTCAGGTACGGCAGCGGCTCCGGGTCCTGCACCGGGGTGTCGACGCGGGCGGCCTCGAGCGCGGCCAGCGGCACGACCCACGGCGAGATGGAGGTCGCGAAGGACTTGCCGAGGTTCGGGCCGAGCGGAACGTACTCCCACGCCTGGATGTCACGGGCCGACCAGTCGTTGAGGATGACGGCCCCGAAGCAGTGGTCGGCGAACTCGTCCGGGGTGATCGACGATCCCATCGGCGAGCCGACACCGACGACGAAGCCCATCTCGGCCTCGATGTCGAGACGGATCGACGGACCGAAGACGGGCGCCGGGTCGTTGGGGCCCTTGCGCTGGCCACACGGGCGCACGATGTCCACGCCGGAAACGACGACGGTGCTCGAGCGGCCGTGGTAGCCGACCGGCAGGTGCTTCCAGTTCGGCATCAGCGGCGACGGATTGTCGGGCCGGAACAGCCGTCCGAGGTTCGACGCGTGGTTCTCCGACGCGTAGAAATCGACGTAGTCGGCGACCTCGATCGGCAGGTGCAGTTCGACGTCCGCGACGGCGTGCACGGCCTCGGCGGGCACGTCCCCGGTGACCAGGCTCTGCAGCGCGGCGCGCACCTCGTCCCAGCGGGCGCGGCCCTGCGCCATGAAGGCGTTGAGGGTGGGCTCGGCGAAGGCGGGGTCGTCGAACACGACGGAGAGGTCGAGGACGGAGTCACCGACGCGCACACCGACGCGGGGCTCCGTTCCGGCCGTGGAGAACACACCGTAGGGCAGGTTGTTCGCGCCGAAGAGCGAACCTTCCGGAATGTCGATGACGGTCATGCAAGGGATCCTTCGGTGATCGGGGACATCGTCGACGGGGCCAGGCCGACCTCGACGAGATCGGCGAGCGGCTCCGCAATGCTGCAGGTGCCGAACGAGCGGAAGCTGTTGCGCAGCTCTTCGATTCGAGCAGGCGACAGGTCGCGCAGTCGGGCGGCGAGGCCGGCGCCGTCCCGGTCGGCGAGCACCGCCGCGACGGCCGCGGTGTCCGCACCGTCGAGCACGGCGTCGACGGCGGCGAGCACGTTGAGGAATCCGTGCTGTTCGAATCCGGTGTGCGGGTCGGTGTTGCGGACCGCGTGGTGCAGGCCCGCCGTGGCCTTGAACGGGACCTTCGTGCGGACTACGGTCGAGAGGGCGTCGGCGAGTTCCCGTTCGTCGGGGTACGCCTCCGCGACGACCCCGCCCGTGCGGAACTTCGCCGCGTAACGCGACCCCACGAGTCCCTGGAGGATCTCGGCGCGGCGCTCGTCGCGCGGGACCTCCACGAACAGTGCGACTCCGGGGTACTCGGCGGCGATCAGGTCGAGGGCGACGAGCACACCGGCGGGGCTCTCCCCGGCGGGCACGGCGATCTCGAGGGCGGCCACGGTGACGCCGTCGACGTCGCGCAGGCTCTCCATCGCGGGAACGACCGCGGACGGCCCGCCCGGAACGGTCATGCTCAGGGTGAGGTCGCCCCCGAACGGGCGCTGTCCGAGTGCCTCGAGCAACTCCGGGATCCGCGGCGCCGGGAACACGAACGTGCCCACCAGCCCGGCATGGTCGGCGACGCGGTGCGCGGCGTGGGCCGGCAGGGCGCGATCGAGCGGGGCGTTGCCGGGCGGGAACAGCGCGGCGTCGTCGCACAGTTCCGTCAGCAGGGCTCCGAGAGTGCTCACTTCTGCAGCCCCCGGTTCCAGCTTCCGGCGTAGGCCGCATCCTCGCACGCGAGCGCACCCTCGCCGAGTTCGAGCGGCCGGAACGTGTCCACCATGACGGCGAGCTCGTCGAAGAAGTCGACGCCGATGCTCCGCTCGTAGGCACCGGGCTGCGGACCGTGGGCGTGGCCGCCGGGATGGACGGAGATCGAACCCTGGCCGATGCCGGAGCCCTTGCGGGCCTCGTAGTCGCCGCCGCAGTAGAACATGATCTCGTCGGAGTCGACGTTGGAGTGGTAGTACGGCACCGGGATCGCCAGCGGGTGGTAGTCCACCTTGCGGGGCACGAAGTTGCAGATGACGAAGTTGTTGCCCTCGAACGCCTGGTGCGCCGGCGGCGGCTGGTGGACTCGGCCGGTGATGGGCTCGTAGTCGTGGATGCTGAAGGTGTACGGGTACAGGCAGCCGTCCCAACCGACGACGTCGAACGGGTGGTTGGGCACGAGGTAGCGGGTGCCGACGATGCCGTGCGAGGTGCGGTGCTTGACCAGGACCTCGACGTTGGTGTCCTCCACCTGGATCAGCTCGGTCGGGCCGTGCAGGTCGCGCTCGCAGAACGGCGCGTGCTCGAGGAACTGGCCGAACCGCGACAGGAAGCGCTTCGGCGGGACGATGTGGCTGTTGGCCTCGATGACATAGGCGCGCAGCGGCTCGTCGCCGGTGGGGATCCAGCGGTGCGTGGTGGCCATCGGCAGCAGTACGTAGTCGCCGGCCTTCGCGTCGAGCACACCGAAAACGGTCTCGACGCGGGCGGTGCCGGACTCGACGTAGACCATCTCGTCGCCGACGACGTTGCGGTAGAGCGGCGACTCCTTCGTCGAGACGACGTAGGAGAGGCGCACGTCCGCGTTGCCGAGGATCAGCCGGCGGCCGGTGACGACGTCGGTCTCGGCCCAGACGGTCTCCGGGAACAGATCGTGCAGCTTCAGGTGGCGCGGCTTGAGGGGGTGGTTCGGGGTGGTGGCCTGCTCGGGCAGCTTCCACTCGGTCGCGTCGACGATGGCCGACGGGATGTGGCGGTGGTAGAGCAGCGCCGAGTCCGAGGAGAAGCCCTCCTCGCCCATCAGCTCCTCGTAGAACAACCCGCCGTCCTCGTTGCGGTGCTGCGTGTGCCGCTTCGGCGGGATGACGCCGAGCTGTCGATAGAACGCCATGGGATTCCGCTCCTCGGGCTCTGGGTGGCTGATCCGCGGAGATCCCCCGCGGTGTTAGTAAATACCTTAACTAGTTTTCGGACGTGAGCGCAACCACATCGGGAAGATCGGTTGTCAGTTGCGGTCGCGCATATCGAACCGGCTGCGCTTGGTGATGAGCTTGTTGAGCAGCATGACGAGGATCTGCTGCTCCGCCTCGGTCAGCACATCGACCCAGGCAGCCTCGCGCTCGTTCTGGGCGCGGAACGTCTCCACGATCTCCCGCTCGCCGGCCTCGGTGAGCGACAAGCGGACCGACCGGCCGTCCTCCGGATCCGGGGTGCGAGCCAGCAGGCCGGCCTCGACCAGCGGTTTCGCCAGATTGGAGACAGCGGCGCGGCTCATGCCGGTGAGCTTGGCGGCCACCTTCGGCTCGATGGGGCCGGCAAGCCAGGTGACGAACATCAGGCGGTACGCCGACCACGACCGCCCCCTCGGGCGGTGCACGGCCGCCTCCAGGTCGTACGTGACGATGTCGGAGGCCCGGTTGAGGGTCAGCAGCACCTCGGTGGCCTGCTCGTGGTAATCGCCGTATCGGCTGCTCAGGCGCCGGTTCGCGAGTTCGACGAAGGACCAGTAGTCGAGGTCGCGGGCGTCCGCTTCGGTCATGGGCGCCACCTTATCCGAGGACGGCCGCGTTAGTATATGTGTTAATCAATTCCGATACGGAAACCCGGGCTGTCCGCCGTTGTGTGTCGGCACCGCACAATCGGGCAGAACGCACGACCGCCCGGCCGACACGTGGTCGGCCGGGCGGTCCGGGGACATGTCACATCTTGCTCATCGCGTCCGCGCCGCCGGCGAGCATCGCCGCAGTGACACCCACGGCGGTCACGCCCGTCATCACGAGGGCCACGGCGGCCACCAGCGGGTACCCGCCGTTGGACCAGTACTCGAACAGGGTGGTGCCCATGACCTGGGTCCGGGACGCGCGCACGAGCAGCGACGCCGTGAACTCGTGGGTGAGCAGCACGAACAGCAGTGCCGCGGTGCCGCCCAAGCTGCCGCGCATGAGCGGCAGCAGGATCTTCACATTCGTGGCGACGAAGCCCGCGCCGCTGACGCGGGACGCTTCGAGGTAGCTGTCGCCGAGCGCGAGCATCGACGACAGCTGCATGCGGGTCGCGAACGGCAGCATGAGCGTGACGTACACCAGAATCACGACCCACGGCGTGCCGTACAGGATGATCGGACCGGTGGTGTAGGTCAGCAGGAACGCTGCGCCGAAGATCACGGCTGGAACTCCGAGCGGCATCGATACCAGAACGTCGACGAGGAGGCGAAGGGCCGGGTAGCGCTGGCCGCGCACGATCAGGCCGGCCGCGACGAAGCCGAGCGGCAGCACGATCGCCATGGCCGCGAACGAGAACATCAAGCTGTTGCCGACCGCGGCCGGCACGGCCGTGCCGGAGAAGATCGTGCGGAAGTTGTCGAACGTCAGGGTCGAGAAGTCGATGGTGCCGCGCCAGTATCGGGACAGCGCGACGAACACCAGGGCGAGCAGCGGCAGGATCGTCGACAGCAGCGAGAACACCAGGATCACCGCGACGCCGGCCTTGGAGGGCCGACCCTGTGATTTGAACGCCTTGCCGCCGTGCGTGACGAACCGACGCTGATTTCCGAGCATCGCCTTCTGCGCGAACACCACGACGACACCGACGACGAGCAGCGGTGAGCCGAGCGCTGCGGCGGTCGCGAACTGCGCGGGACTGTCACTGATCTGGAAGTACATCTCGGTCGTGAGCACGCTGACGCCGGAGTTGGTGCCCAGAAGCAGTGGTCCGGTGAACTGGCCGAGACCGAGCAGCAGCGCGACACCGGAGCCGTAGATGAGGGTCGGGCGCAGCAGCGGAAGGGTGATCCTGAAAAAGACCTTCCATTCCGGCATGCCGGAAACCTGTGCGGCCTCGATCATCTCGGAGTTGATGTTCTCGAATCCAGAGCGGACGAACATGAAGACGAACGAACTCAGCGAGAAGCCGGTGATGATGACGATCCACTCGATCGAGTAGATGTCGACCGGGCCTTCCTCGAGGTGCGACCACCACGGCAGATTCCGCAGCATGGCGTTGAGGTAGCCGGGCCGCGGCGACAGCAGAAACGCCCAGCCGACGATCGAGGCGACAGCCGGAATGACGATGGGCAGAATCGGCAGGACTTCGAGGAACGCGAATCGGCGGGGCAGGCGGCTGGCCGCCCACGCCAGAGCGGTTCCCAGCACCATCGCGATGGCCAGTGATCCGATCGCCAATCCAAGTGTGTACCAGAGGATCTGACCGATACGCGACAATCCGAATGCCCGCGAGTAACCGGCAGCGCCGTCCTCGAACGCGGTCAGTTGCAGGCGCACGATCGGGAGGACGACCAGGTAGGCGAGCAACGCGGTGAACGCGACGACACCCATTCGGCGTGCCCCGGCGCGCACCGCCGTATTCCGCATGCCGTTCGGGGCGGTTGTGACGGACTCGTGCTCCTCGGTCCGTGGCAGTGTCAGAATCGCCATCGCCCTCACCCCACCAGGGCGCTGACGAGCGCCTGCTGATCCATCGGCAGCGCCTTGCCGTCGGTGTCGAAGGTGCGCCCGTCGATCGGGTCGAAGGCGAGAACCATCCGCGCATCGCGTTCGATCAGCCGCGGTGCGCGGAACGAATCGAACGTCGCGACGCGGGCGTGCAACTGGCGGCGTTGGGAGCCCTCGACCGCGACCGAGAGCATGACGTCCAGGTGCAGGCCACCGTACTCGACGTCGTCGACGTTGACGAACATGCCCGCCTCGCCGGGCTGCAGGTCCGCCACGTCCGGGACCAGGCGTACCTTTTCGGGGCGCAGGCGCACCACGAACGCGCCGACCGACGCGGCCGCACGCGGCTGCATGCCGTGGATCTCGGTGCCCAACGCGTACCAGCGGCCGTCGACGTACTCGCACGGGACCCGGTTCGACATGCCGGTGAAACCCGCGACGTACTCGTCGACCGGCTCCTCGAAGACCTCGCGGGGCGGGCCCATCTGGACGATGCTGCCCGACCTCATGATCGCCATCCGGGTTCCCAGAGCGAGGGCTTCGCTCTGGTCGTGCGTGACGAACACCGCGGTGAACGGCTTGCGCTGGTGCAGGTCGTGGAGCTCCGCGCGCACCTGGTCGCGCAGGCGGGCGTCGAGGTTGCTCAGCGGCTCGTCGAACAGCACCAGGTCAGGGTGGGAGACCAAGCCGCGGGCCAGAGCCACGCGCTGCTGCTGACCGCCGGACAGCTCGGCGGGGAGACGGTCGAGCAACCGCTCGCAGTCCACCAGCGCCGCGGTCTCCTCGACGCGCCCGCTCGCGAGAGCGTCGGTGAGCTTGCGGGACTTGAGCGGATAGGCGATGTTCTTGCGCACAGTCATGTGCGGCCACAGAGCGTAGGACTGGAACACCATTCCGATGAACCGCTTGTCCGGGGTGAGGTTGATGCCGCGCTGCCGGTCGAACACCACCTGGTCGCCGAGGGTGATGGAGCCTCCGGCCGGCTGTTCGAGGCCCGCGAGGCAGCGGAGTGTCGTGGTCTTGCCGCAGCCCGACGGGCCGAGCAGCACGAGGAATTCGCCGTCCTCGATCTCGAGGTCGAGGTGGTCGACGGCGACGGTGGGTGGTTTTCCGTCGAAGTTCTTGAGCAGCTGGCGTACGGAGACGTGGGACACGGTGTACTCGCTTTCTGAACGAGCGGGGTTCAGGACTCGGTGGAGGAGAGCACGGCGGATGCCGGCTCTTGCCTCGGATCGGTGGATGCCTCGCTGCTTGTCGCGGCGCCTGCCGCGGCCAGAGCATAGAGGCGCTGGGCATGATCGTCACCGCTCCCCCACAGGACGCCGGAAGTCAGAGCACGGCGGTAGTACAGGTGTGCGGTGTGTTCCCAGGTGAAGCCGATGCCGCCGTGCACCTGGACGTTCTTCTCGACGGCGAGGCGTGCAGCGTCCCCGCAGGCGAGGGCTGCGATCGCAGCGGCCTCGGCCAGATCGTCGTCGCTCCCCTCCACGACGGCCCACACGGCGTGGGCAACGGCGGACTCGGCGAGTTCGACGGCCACGGAGACCTCGGCGAGCATGTGCTTGATCGCCTGGAATCCGCCGATGACGCGGCCGAACTGGACGCGCCGGCCGGCGTAGTCGACGGCATTGGCCAGGCAGGTACGCGCGACGCCCAGGCTCTCGCACGCGAGGGCCACGACCGCCCTGTCGTGGATCCACCCGAGTGGAGCGCGCTCCGCGAGGACGGTCGCCGGGGCGGCCTCGGCACGAACCCGGGACAAGATCCGGGTCGCATCGGTAGTGTCCATCCGCTCGGACGTGAGCACGGCTGCGTCGACGGCGTAGAGGCCCACCGTCCCGGATTCGTCGACGGCGGGCAGCAGCACGGTGTCGGCGACGTCGCCATCCACGACGAAACCGGCTCGGCCCGTCACGAACACGTCGTCACCCACGTGTTCGGCCCGAAATCCGGGGTCCGTACCCGGTGCGGTGACGACCGTGGCGACGACGGTCTCCCCCGTCGCGATGCCGGCGAGCAGCTCCGCGGCACGCGGCGCGCCGTCGCAGCGCGACAACGCCGCGGCGGCAACGACGCCGCTGAGGACCGGGACCCTGCACAGTTCCGCACCGAGCAGCTCGAGGACGGCGGCGACGTCGGCGAACGACGCGCCGAGACCACCGGCGGCCTCCGGAACGGCGAGTGCACCCACGCCGATCTCGGTGCCCAGCACGGCCCACAGGTCACGATCGACCGGACCGTCGCGGTATACGCGCTCCGCGCGTCCGTCGACCGGGTCCGTCCGACGGATCACCGAGCGGATGGTGTCGGTGAGCAACGCGGTGTCCTCTGCCGCGGCCGAGGTTCCGAGAATCATGCTGTCGCCTTTCGTGGATGAGGGAGCGCCGGGTGCCCGGTCAGTCCGAGGACGGGAGGGGCTTTGCCTGCTTCTGGCTGAGGACCTCGTCGCCGACCGCGAGCGGCCCGGCGCCGCCGCGCACGACCACGACCTCGACGCCGCCACCGGAGTAGCGCTTACCCATGAGAAGCTCGCCGCCCTGCGCGGGTGCGGCCGGCGCCGCATCCGCACTCATCGGCTCGCCGCCGCACAGCAGCGGCCCCGTCGCGCCGTCGTCGATACGGACGACGATGACCTCCGCGGTGCACACCGCGCTCTTCAAACGTTCACCGACGTTCATCGGAAGTTCCTCTCGTGTCAGGTCCGTACCGAACCCGGTGTGCTTATTGGGAAGCGCCGAACAACTGCTCGAACTCGGCGCGGAAGGCCTCCACATCGGCGGCGGTGACGGTCCGCGAGTTGACCCAGATGTTCTCGGCCGGAGTCGCCGCCGTCGCGATGTCGGGCAGGACCGCGCCGGCCCGGTTGGCGACCGCTTCCTGACCGGCCTTGGTCACGAGGAAGTTCGCGAACAGTTGCGCCGCGTTGGGATGCGGAGCGGCGCCGCTGACGCCCGTGTAGAAGGCCGCACCGAACACCGGCTTCGGCATGGCCGACTCGACCGGAGCGCCGGCCGCCTTCTCGGCGGTCAGCGGGACGGTGTAGACGGTGGCGGCGAGTTCCCCGGAGGCCAGGGCCTGACCCATTGCCTGCGCACCCGGATAGGTGCGTGGTTGCTGCGCGGCGAGTTTCGCGACGAAGTCGGGTGAGACAGTGTCGGCGAGGTAGTCGTAGAAGTCGACGATCGCTGCGGATACCGGCAGGATCACGCCGATCTTGCCGCCGGCCAGCTCGGGGGCGAGCAGGTCCTCGTAGCTGTCCATGCCCTCGGGGACCCGGTCGGTGTTCCAGCCGTAGGTGAGCACGGCCGCCGACGAGGTGAAGATCGTGTCGCCGATCATGAACTTCTCACTGTCGAACTCGGCTGCGTCGAACGCCGGGCCGGTGACCGGGGCGTAGTAGCCCTCGGCGATACGCTCGTCGACCCACGGGCGGGCCGCCGAGGCGACGACATCGGCGACCTGCCGGCCGGTCGAGGCCTCCGCGGCCAGTTTGGTCTGCAGATTCGCGTCGTTGTCGCGGACGATGTCGACCGTGACCCCGTACGCCGACTCGAAGCGGTTGGCGAGGTTCTCGAGATTGTCGGTCGCCTGCCCGGTGTAATACGTCACCGAGCCCTCCTGCTTGGCCGCCTCGATCACCTCCTGCCACGCGGCGTCCCCCTGCGGGCCCAGGTCCTCTGCGGCGACCTCGGTGGTGGTGCCGGAACCGCAGGCGACCGCGGTGAACGTCAGCGCGGCGACCCCCAGTCCGGCGATCGTGCGGCGCAGCGTCGAGATTCTCATGGAACACGGCCTTTCGTGAAGAGCAGTACTCGAGGGGTAGTACACAAGGGTGATGTTCGGATCGTGGCGCCGAGGGTCGGCTCAGGCGGTCGCGGCGGCGGCACGGGCGCGCGCTTCCCGCCAGGTCACTCCGCGGTCGACTCGAACTTCCGGCGGCAGTCCGAGCAGTCGCTTGGCAACGATGTTGCGCTGGATCTCGTCGGAGCCACCGGCGATGCTGTACCCGGGCGCGCCGAGCACGTGCGCGTTCCAGCCGAACGTGCCCGGCACGCCGGTGTCCGCGACGAGATCACGTCCGAGGATGATGCGCGCAGCCTCGGAGACCGCGGCGAGCTTGTCGACCCACTGGATCTTGCGCACCGACCCGACCGCCGTCGGGGCGGCGTCGGCCTCCCGGGCCTGACGATCTCGCAGCATGTCGACCTGGGCGAGCTTCTGCCGCAGGTAGACCCGCGCGAGGAGCTCGCGCACCCGCGGATCGGTGTCGCGGCCGAGAGTGCGGGCGGTGGCGAGGAGCTGGTCGAACTGCCCGCCGACGTTCGCCGAGTTGGACCCGCCCTCCCGCTCGAACGCCAGCGTGGTCAGCGCGACGGACCAGCCCTTGCCGATTCCACCCAGGCGCAGCGAATCGGGGATGCGCACCCGGTCGAGGAAGACCTCGTTGAAGCTGCTGCCACCGGACATCTGCCGGATCGGGCGGATCTCGACACCCGGGGCGTCCAGCGGAATCAGAAACGCCGTCATGCCCGCATGCTTGGGCTGGTCCGGGTCGGTGCGCGCGATGAGTTCACCCCAGTCGGCGAACTGTGCGCCCGAAGTCCACACCTTCTGTCCGGTGATCACCCAGTCGTCGCCGTCGCGCACGGCTCGGGTACCCAGGTTCGCCAGATCGGATCCGGCATCGGGCTCGGAGAAGAGCTGGCACGCAAGCAGGTCGCCTCGCAGCATCGCAGGCAGGAACTCGCGCTTCTGCCCCTCCGTTCCGAGGAGCCGAATAGTAGGAGCGATCAGATGCATTGTCACGGAGAATAATTCGTGCGGTCGCAAAGGACAGTGATCGTTCTCGATACGGGAGAACGCCTCCGCGACATCGGCGCCGAGACCTGCGCCACCGAACTCCTCCGGCCAGTCGAGAGCGCCGTAGCCGGCTTCGAGCTTGACCTTCTGCCACACGCGGTGCTGATCGAGTAGTGCCTTCTCCTCGTCGAATCCGAGATCGTGGAACACGGCCACGTCGTAAGGGTCGTCGACCCGGTCGAACCCGAGTCGGGCGACGTTCTCGACGACCCACGCGCGGGCGCGGGACTCGAACTCCGAGAGGGACATCTTTCCTCCACAGTGCTGGGCCGTGCGAATGCGCGGCAGACGGGGTAGCGGCGGGGCTGCGGACTCAGGAGTCCAGGTTGTACAGCGCGGCGGCGTTGTCGTGCAGGATCTTCCGGGCGTCCGCCTCGGACAGGTGTGCGAAGTTGCGACGCAGGTACTCGTCGGGAGCCAGCGCATCGGAGGCCGGACCGGGCGACATCGACGTCGGGTGCGGGTAATCGGTTTCGTACAGGACGTTGTCGGCGCCGAGCTGCTCGATCGCGCTGCGGGCCGAGTCCTGCTCGAACCAGAAGCAGCCGTAGATCTGCCGCTTGAAGTACTCGCTGGGGAGCAGTTCGTACTCCGGGTGCTCCTTGTGCACACCCGAGTTCTTCCACTGCCAGTCCAGGCCCTCGAGCGCGAACGGGATCCAGCCGATGCCCGACTCGACCGAGACGAACTTCAGGTCGGGGAATCGATCGCAGATGCCGCCGCAGATGAGCTGAGAGATGGTGCGGGCGTTGTCCATGAAGAACGAGATGCCCATCATCGCGTAGTTGGCGTGCACGCCGTTGCTCTCGTGGCCGAAGCCGCTGAGGTCGACCTCGCCGGACGCGATGTGGAAGTTGATCGGCAGCTTCTTCTCCTGCGCCGAAGCCCACAGGCGGTCCCAGTACGGGTCGGTGAGCATCGGCAGACCGAATGCCGCCGGATTCTGCGTGAAGACGAGCCCCTTGTGACCCGCCGCGGCGACGCGCTCGACCTCGGCGAGCGTGGCCTCCATGTCCCAGAAAGGCAGAATGCCGACCGGAATGTACCGCCCTGGAGCGAATTGCGCCCACTCGCTCAGGTAGTCGTTGTAGGCCTTGATGCACGCGATCTGCAACTCGTTGTCACCGTTGGACTGCAGCGTCTTGGAGCTGAACACCGCGACGTTGGGGTAGAGGATCTGCGCGTGGATGCCGTAGTCGTCCATGATCGTCAGGCGCTTGGCCGGATCCCACGAGCGCGGGTCGGTGTCCTCGAATCGCGGCGGGCAGCTCGGCGGGTACTCGTGCCAGCCGGCCATCGCCGGCGAACCGACCGCGCTCATGCGCTTGCCGGCAACGAACCACGCCTGGTCACCGCGGTGATCGTCCCAGCGCACGTGCGGCACCAGATCGCCCCACTTCTTGGTCGACATCCGCGATGTCCACAGGTCCGGGGGCTCGACGACATGGGTGTCGGTGTCGATGATCTTGATATCGCGAAGGTCGTACACGTAATCCTCCTGAGAATCGGATGGAGTTCGAACGGAAGATCCGCTCGGCGGATTGCATGCCCTTACCATTAGGAACATGCGAATATTAACGGAGATTTAGATCACAGTCCATACCCGGAAGCGTTCCGCGTCACGAGGGCCGAGTCACTCGGCCAGAGCCGGGAATACGTCCGTTCCCAGCAGCCGGATCGACTCGCGGGTCGCTGCATCGTCAACTCCGGGGAACACCACACGCACCGTCACGTGCGCGCTCACCGTCTGCGGCAGCGCCCTCAGCAGTTCCCACCACGGACGCAGTTGGTCGACACACTCTTCGGGCGTGCCGGCCACGACATGGTCCGGCCGCGTCGAGACGGGCACGTTCGTGCCCGGCCCGTCCGGGACGGCGCCGTCCCCGGCCTGCGCCATCCAGCGCCGGTACCGGTCGCCGACAAGGGAATGCCCGGCCGCCACCGTCTCCCACACCCCCGAAGCCGCGGTGAACGCGCACATCGTCAGGGCGATGTGGAAGGGCCGGTCCAGGTCTGCGAGTTCGAGCGTCCCGATCCGGCGGGCCAGCTGCGCGACGGACGCGAGCTCGGGCGCGATCCAACCGTCGGCGATACGTGCAGCGCGGCGCACACCCCGACTCGCGAACGCGCCCAAAAGGATCGGCGGACCCCCGATCCGGGCAGGGAGCGGACGGACCTGGACGGCCTGTCCGCTCCGTCCGGGCGGCACGACCGACTCCCCCGACCAGGCTGCACGTAGCGTGCAGACGGTCCCCTCGAGGATCAGCGCACGCCGCGAACGATCGATGCCGAGCGCCGCGAATTCCTCCGGGCGATAACCCAGTCCGAGGCCCAGGAGCACGCGCCCGCCGCTGAGCTGGTCGACGACCGCGACGTCCTCGGCCAACCGCAGCGGGTTGTAGAGCGGCCCGATCGCGACGTTCGTCGCGAGGTCGACGTCGGTCGTCTCGCGGGCGAGCGCACCCATCACCACCAGCGGGCTGGGAAGGTAACCGTCCTCTGCGAAGTGGTGCTCGCTGAGCCAGACCGAGTCGAACCCGGACTCCTCGGCGGTCACGGCATGCCGCACGAGGGCGTCCAGCGCCCGGCCCGACTCCGCCGCGGTCCCGCCGACAGTCTGGGCGGTCAGCGCTCCCAGCCCGACCCGGATGCGACGGCCTCGCTCACCCGTTGCCGCATCCCGGATCCGGCTCACTTGATGGCGCCGTCGATCTTGAGCTGGACGATCTGGTCCCAGTCGAGGCCGTGCTCGAGCAGCACTTCCTCGGTGTGCTCGCCGTGCTGGGGAGCACGGGTGAGCACCGGGGCCTCGTTTCCGAATCGCATCGGCGCCGTGACGAGATCCAGCGTGCGTCCGTCCTCGTATTCGACGGTGCGGACGTACTCGTTCGCGATCGCCTGCGGGTCCGTCAGCACGTCGAGGGGCTTGCGGAAGACGTCCCACTGTCCCTCCTGCTTGCCGAGGATGTCCGTCCACTCCGCGAGGGTGCGGGTCCGGAACACCTCGGTGAGCTCGGCGGTGCACTCGCGAGTGTTGCGGGCGCGGTCCTCGAACGTCGCGTAACGCGGGTCGTCGATCAGGTCGGGTCGGCCGATCGCCTCGCACAGCCCGGGCCAGTACTTCTGGCTCTGCAACAACGCCAGATGGATGTACCGGCCGTCGCTGGTCCGGTAGATGTTCGAGACCGGGTTCACCGGCGCGGACCGGTCCGGATAGGGCAGTTCCGCGGCCCCGACGAGCTGGGCGCCGGCGATGGTCGCCTGCATCGCCCACGCGCCGACCGCGAACAGTGACGTGTCGACGACGATGCCCTCCCCGGTGCGTTCGCGGTGCAGCAGTCCGGCCGCAATCCCGCCGGCGAGCGCCATGCCGCTCTGCACATCGCCGAAGGCCGGGCCCGGCATGTTGGCCGGCCACTCGAGGTCGCCGGGGGCGATCGACCCCGCCGCACCGGAGCGCGCCCAGTAGGTGATGCCGTCGAATCCCCCCTTCTCGGAGTCGGGTCCGGCCACCCCCTGGGCGGTGCCGCGCGCGTAGACGATGCGCGGATTGCGCGCCATGATGTCGTCGACGTCGATACCCAGCTTGGTCCGCGCATCCGGCAGGAAGTTGGTGGAGAAGACGTCGGCCGTCTCGACCAGCTTCATGAGGACCTCGCGACCCTGCGGGGTGGCGATGTCGAGGGCGATGGCGCGCTTGCCACGGTTGTTTATCTCCCACAGACCCGACATGCCGTCGACGTCGCCGGGCACGCCCCACGCCGCGGTCGTGCGCATCGGATCCCCGAAGTCGGAGTGCTCGACCTTGATCACGTCGGCTCCCCAGTCGGACAGGATCGCGCCGGCCGAGGGGACGAACGCATACAACGCGACCTCCACGACCTTGATTCCGTTCATCACCTTGGTCATCGAGCGTTCTCCTTCGTCGTACCGCAGTCACGTTCTACTGCAAAGATTTTCGGGCCACACGGCAGCTACGCTGCGTGTGGTGGTGGTTCCGTCGGCCGGCGCGGCGACACACGGGCGCGGATTCGACGGAGCGGCCTCCAGAGCCGGGGTGAAAAACACCGTAACTATAGCAATGTTTTATGAGTTGTACATCACATCACCGGTGAAGGCCTGTTCGATACGCACGGGATCCGGTCCCGCGGCTTCCGCGTGACAGGTCAGTACAGGGACTCCCCGCCGTCGACGACGAGGTTCGTCCCGGTGACGAACGCCGAGTCCGGGCCCGCGAGGTACAGCGCCGCGCTCGCCATGTCCGCCGGCGTACCGGCGCGCCCCATCGGCACGGTGGCGGCACGCTCGTCGAACAGCGAATTGCGCTCCTGCGTAAGTGGCGTCGCAGTGATCCCGGGGGACAGTGCGTTGACCCGAATGCCCGTGGGGGCGAGCTCGTAGGCAGCCATTCGTACCAACTGGTTGAGACCGGCCTTTGCGGTGCCGTACGGCACCAGGCTCGGCCGCACTCCCAGCGCCCGGATCGACGAGACCACGACGATCGAGCGATTCGTCCCCTCTCGGCGGACCATCGCGCGGGCCGCGGCCTGCACGCACCGGAACGTGCCGGTGAGATTGAGGTCGATGCAGGCCTGCCACTGCTCCTCGGTGAGTTCGAGGAACGGCGCCACGGTGCCGCTGCCGGCGTTCGCGACCAGGACGTTGAGCGAACCGAACTCCCGCTCGACCCGTTCGAACATCGCCGCTACCGAGTCGGCGTCGGCGATGTCGGCCACGATGCCCGCGACCCGCGACTCGTCGCCGCACCGGGCGCGCAACGATGCGACGGCCTCGTCGAGGATCTCGGGGCGGCGGGCCGCCACCGCGACCGTCGCGCCGGCGTCGAGCAACCGCTCCGCGATACCGCGACCGATGCCTTCGCTACCGCCGGTGACCAGGGCATTCTGCCCGACCAGCGCCTGGTGCCGCGAGCCGGAGTGCGTCGAATAGGGTTCCACTGTGTGCTGCGTCATAGCTTTGGTATAGCATTAGATACGAAATATTGGCATGGTTAAGGAGGAGTGCCCGGTCGGGACGGTCCCCGTCCCTATACTCATCACCACCCCGATCGCCGACCGAACAACCGACGAGGACATCGAATGACGCGCAACACCATGGGTTCTCCCACAGGAACCGCCGCCCTCCGACGCGCCATCGCGATGACACGGAACGAGAAGGTCTCGCGGACGGTCGCGCGCATGGTCGCCAAGGACATCGCCGACCGCCGGCTCGGCCCAGGTTCCGCGCTCGAGTCCGAGAACGACATGGCCAAGCGGTTCGGGGTCGGCCGCGCGTCGGTGCGAGAGGGCCTGCGCCTGCTCGAGGCGCAGGGGCTGGTGACGGTCCGGCAGGGCCTGGGCGGGGGCCCGATCGTGTCGGAGCCCTCGGGCTCCGAGTTCGGCGACACGCTGTCGATGTATCTGCAGGCGAACGGCATTCAGTTCCGCGAAGTCGCCGAGGCCGCCCTGGAGATGGAGGGGCTGGCCGCAGCAATGCTCGCCGATCGGATCGCCGCCGGAGAGGACGTCGACCTCACTCCCCTGGCCGCCCACGATCTCAGACCGGACATGTCGAACGAAGAGGTCACCGAGACCGCCACCGGATTCCACAGCGCGCTGCGGAACCTGACCGGCAACTACGTCCTCGACCTCACCGGTTCGGCCCTGGCCCACCTGTATACCGACCGGATGCTCGGCGCCCACCCCGAGGAGTGGAACGAGAAGGAGCGGGAGGCCTTCACCGAGCCGCACCGCCAGATCCACGACGCCATCGCTGCCGGCAACGCCGAACTCGCCCGCACTCTGACCCGCGCACACATGCGCGAGGTCATCGACCGCATCAGCCGCCAGAATCCGCGCATCCTCGACGAGCGGGTGGAGTGGCTTTGACCGACTAGCCTGCCCTTCGTCTTCCGGCCGCCGCCTCCCCGGGTCCACCCGGCAGGTGCGGCCCGTTCGTATGCGGCATGACCGTATCCGGAGGAGTTCCGCGGCGTTCTCGGTCGAGCGTGTCCCGTCGGGTGACGAACGAGAGCGGAGACCCCCTTGACGACCAGACCCTCCATACCCGCCGCCGAGACTTCCCTCCCGGCGCGTCCGGCAGAACCGCCCACAGCCGCTGCCGCGCCTCCCCCGGGTGCGGCACCGGGACAGCCGAAGCAACCGCGCGCGGTATGGGCGATCACGTTCGCCGTGATCGTCGCGTTCATGGGTATCGGCGTGGTCAGCCCGATCCTGCGCCCGCTGGCCGAGCAGCTCGGCGGCACGCCGTCACAGGTGTCGTTGCTGTTCACCGGCTACATGGCCGTGATGGGTCTCGCGATGCTGGTCACCGGCGCGATATCCAGCCGCATCGGCACCCGCAAGACCCTGTTGCTGGGCCTGTTCGTCATCGCCGGATGCTCCCTGGGCGCGAGCCTGTCGGGGACGCTCGGCCAGATCATCGGCTTCCGCGCCGGATGGGGACTGGGTAACGCGCTGTTCGTCGCGACCTCGCTCGCCGCGATAGTCGGCGCCGCGACCGGCGGTGCGCCGAAAGCGATCGTGTTCTACGAGTCGGCCGTCGGCATCGGCATCGCGACGGGCCCGCTCGTCGGCGGGCTTCTCGGCCAGATCTCCTGGCGCGCCGCCTTCCTCGGCGCCTCCGTACTCATGGCCGTGGCCTTCGCGCTGCTCGTCGTCCTGCTGCCGCCCGCCACGACGCCCGACCGGCCGATCCCGCTCATCGCACCGCTCCGGGCGCTCGGGCACGCGGGCCTGCTGTCGATCGCCCTCGTCTCCCTGCTGTACCACCTCGGCCTTTTCGCCCTGTTCGCATACGCGCCGTTCGTCCTCGAACTCGATCCACTTCGGCTCGGATTCGTCTTCTGCGGCTGGGGCGTGTGCGTGGTGATCTCGTCGGTGTCCGTCGCGCCTCGGTTGCGCACCGCGCTCGGCGCAATCGGCGCGACCGCCCTGGGCCTGGCCCTGTTCGCCCTCACCCTTGCAGTCGTGGCCGTATTCACCGGCAACCGACCGGCGGTCGTGACGTGCATCGTCGTCTCGGGCCTGTTCCTGGGCGTCCTCAACACCCTGGTGACCGAAATCGGTATGGACGCCGCGCCGGTGGACGGGAGCACCGCAGCCGCGGCGTACAGCTTCGTGCGCTTCGGCGGCGGCGCGGTGGCCCCGTGGCTCGCAAGCCGGATGGGCGAGATCTTCAACCCTCACGTTCCGTTCGCCGCCGCCGCCGGCGCCGTCGCGCTGGCGTTGGGGGTGCTGGCCCTCGGCCGGCGCCGACTGCCCGTTCACCACCGCCGGCAGCGTTGAACCGCAAAGCCTTACAGCGACCCGGTGACTTGCGCCACAGCAAAGGATACGGTACATATCGATAACCACACCAAATATTGCAATATTTAGTCGGGCGCGCGGACACACCGTCGGCCGGCGCCGGACTCCGTGAGGACCGTGATGACCGACTACCAGTACCTGACCTACGAGTCCCTCGACGCGGGTCGCATCGTCCGCATCATGCTCGACCGCCCGAAGCAGCGCAACGCCCAGAACCGGGGCCTGCTCGTCGAACTCGGCAAGGCCTACGCACGCGCCGAGGCCGACGACACGGTGCGCGTGGTCATCCTGGGGGGCCACGGACCGTCCTTCTCGGCCGGGCACGATCTCGGGTCCTCGGACGACGTGCGCGAGCGCGCTCCGGGCTCGGGCCAGCACGTCTCCTACGCCTGCAACGGAGCCACCTACTCCGAGATAGAGATGCGGCTCCACCAGGAGTGGCACTACTACTTCGAGAACACCCGCCGATGGCGTAACCTCCGCAAGATCACCATCGCGCAGGTGCACGGAGCCGTGTACTCCGCGGCGCTCATGTTGATGTGGAGCTGCGATCTGATCGTCGCAGCCGAGAACACCACGTTCGCGGACGTCGTCGGCACCCGGTTGGGGATGTGCGGCGTCGAGTACTTCGCACATCCGTGGGAGTTCGGTCCCCGCAAGACCAAGGAACTGCTCCTGACCGGTGACTGCCTCGACGCGGCCGATGCCCATGCCCTCGGCATGGTCTCGAAGATCTTCCCCGAGAACGAACTCGCCGACTCGACCCTCGCGTTCGCGCGCCGAATCGCCCGGATCCCCACCATGGCAGCCCTGCTGATCAAGGAATCGGTGAACCAGAGCCAGGACGCCGGCGGATTCCAGTCCGCCCTCGACGCGGGCTTCACCCTTCACCAACTCAATCACGCCCACTGGTCCGCGCTGACCCGTGGCGAAACCTGCATCGGCACGGTCGAGCACGGGCTGGACGACTGGCGCGCGGCCCCCGAGATCCGGCGCGCCGACCCTCGCGTGCCCTGACCGCACCTCCCGATACCACCCGTTCGCACCTCGAAAGGCTCTGCCCATGAACGAGACGTCCCCCGCCCGCACCGTGATCGTCACCGGCGGCACCGGCGGCCTCGGCGCCGCGGTCACCCGCCACCTCCTCGACGCCGGCTGGCGGCTGGTGGTCCCCTGGTACGTCGAGGCCGAACTCGACCGCGTCGCTCCGCACCCGAACCTCGAGACGATCCGCGCCGATCTGTCCGACGAGCAGGACGTCGAGGCGGTCGTGGAGTGCGCGACGAAGGACGAGGCCCGGCCGCTGTACGGCGTGGTCAACCTCGTCGGCGGATTCGCTGCCGGCCGCCGGGTCCACGAAACGCCCATCGAGGTCCTCGAAGCCCAGTTGTCGATCAACCTCACGATCGCCTACCGCGTCATCCAGGCCGCCCTACCCGAACTCATCCGCCACGGCGGCGGGTCCGTGGTGTGCATCGGCTCCGCCGCCGCAGTCCGGCCCTTCCCGGGCGCCGCCACCTACGTCGCTTCCAAGGCCGCCGTCTCCGCCCTGGTCCAGGCGCTCGCAGTCGAATACGCCGGCGACAACATCCGCGTCAACGGTCTGCTGCCTACCATGGTCGACACCCCCGCCAACCGGGACGCAATGCCCGAGGCCGACCGCTCCAGCTGGGCCCGCCCCACCGACATCGCCGAGGTCATCGGCTTCCTGCTCGGTGATTCCTCGCGCGCGGTCAGCGGCGCGTCGATCCCGGTCGTGAACGTCGCAGGCTCGGACTGACTCTCACACCCGCGACGGTCCCACACCCAGGCGATCGGCGGCCGCGGTCAGGAAGGCGCGGCGCTCTTCGGCGGAGTCGCCCTTCCAGACCGAGTCGGCCCAGACCACGAGGTCCTCGATGCCGTGGTCGCGATACCGGCGCAGGTCCGCCGAAGTCGCCGCGTCGACGCGCACGTAGCACGGAAACTCGCCGATCCGACCGAATTCGCGCCGCAGCCTGCGAATCTCGTTCACCATCTCCACCGCCTGCCCGAAGCTCGGGGTGCCGGAGGAGAACCATCCGTCTCCCAGCCGCGCCGCGCGGGCAAGCGCCTTCGGGCCGTTACCGCCGTGGATGACGGGCACGTGCACGGGGCGAGGATGCAGTTGTACCTCATCGAACCGGTAGTGCTCGCCCTCGTGGGAGAACGACCTGCCCGACCACGCCTTCCGCAGGATCGTCACGCACTCGTCGGTGCGCGAGAAACGTTTGCGGAACGGCACGTCCAACGCTGCGAACTCCTCCTCGAGCCATCCGGCGCCGACCCCGAAGAGCAGACGACCGCCGCTGAGTTCCTGCACGGTGATGGTGGTGCGCGCAGTGTGCAGTGGGTGCCGCAGGGCAGTGACATACACGGCCGTGCCCAGTTTGATGCGGTTCGTGGTCGCGGCCACGGCCGCGTGCACCGCCCACGGATCCGTCAGCTCCGTCGACACATCGACGATGGGTCCCGTGTGGTGCTGCGCCGTCCCCGTCGAAGGGTGGCTGCTGGAGTAGGCGACCGGATGGAGCACGTGCTCCCCCAGCCACAATGCGTCGAATCCCAGGTCGTCGGCGCAGACCGCCAGTTCGACGAGTTCGGTGGGATTCATTCCGTATGCGCTCAGTCCGATGGAGGCCATGGGGTTCGCCTTTCGTGTGATCGATGGTGAGACGACTCGTCCGCGCGGTGGCCGGTGCCACCGCGCGGACGGGCGTGCGGAGGCGGGGTCAGGCGGGGAGCAGGCCGAGCGCGCGACGGGCCAGGGGCGCGACGAATTCGCCGCGTTGACCCATCCGCGCGTCGGTGGTCTCGCCGCGCACGAACCGTGCGTAGAGCTGCTGCAGAATGACCACGGTCTTCCAGCATCCGAACGCCTCGTACCAGTCGATGTTCGACAGGTCCAGATCGCTACCGGCCGCGTACCGCGCGACCACCTCCACTCGCGACGGCAGGTCGAGGCCGTGCATACCGGGCACGACGATGAACGCCGCGTCCGAGGCCGGATCCACGGTCCGGTCCGGCCAGTAGTTGAGCAGCGTGCCCAGGTCGACCAGCACGTCCCCGGTCGTGGCCATGTCCCAGTCGAACACCGACTTGACCCGGTCCGGGTCGCCGTGCGGGAATTGGCAGTTGTCGACCTTGTAGTCGTTGTGGACGATCCCGGCCCGCTGGCTTGCCGGAATCGCCGCGCGGATCCGCCGGGTCGCCTCGGCCACGAGCGCCGCGGTCTCGGCCGGGGCGTACTCGGCGACGGCGTCCCATCGCGCCGACCAGCCCTGCACCTGGCGCTCCAGGTAGCCCTCGGGCCGGCCGAGGCCGGCCAGGTCGCATGCGGCGGGGTCGACCGCATGCAGGTCCGCGAGCGCATCGATCACCGCGAAGCCGATCCGCCGCCCGGCGTCGTCGACGCCGGACATCGAGTCGGGCACCGAATCCCACACCACGACGCCGTCGCGGTACTCGGAGACGAAGAACTCGGCACCGACGACACTCTGGTCCGCACAGTGCAGCAGCGCCCGGGGGGCGCGGTCGTACCGGCGGTGCAGGCGGGACAGCACCCGATATTCGCGGGTCATGTCGTGGGCGCCCCGGGCGAGCTGACCGAAGGGCGGGCGGCGCACGACGAGGAGACGGTCGCCGAAGCCCACGCGGTAGGTGAGATTCGCCGAGCCGCGCGGGAACTGCAGGACGGAGAACTCCCCGTCGACGTCGTCGAGGTGCATCCGCAGGTATGTCTCGAGCGCGGCCCAGTCGAGGTCCTCCCCCGTCCGGACCGGCGCAACCTCCGTGCGCGGCTCCCCGACGTTCGAGGCCGACGGCTGCTCGCCGGACACGACCGAGCCCGTCATCACTGGGCTCCCACCGCGGGCAGGCCGAACTTGAGTTCGGCGGCCGCGTCGAGCGCCGGCAGGTGCGTCGTCGGGAACAGGCCCGACGCCGGCGTGGCGTTCTTCAGCAGCTGCTTGGCGATCTGCTGCTTGTGCAGCTCGGTGGCGCCGTCGGCCAGGCCCATGTGGTAGCTCTCGAGCAGCCACTTGCCGAACGGCATCTCCTTCGAGATGCCGAGGGAACCGTGCAGCTGGATCGCCCGGGACACGACGTTGTTGAGCACCTTCGGCATCACCATCTTCACGGCGGAGATGTCGGCGATGACCTTCTTGTAGTCGTCGAGCTTGTCGATCTTCCAGGCTGTCTGCAGGACGAGCAGGCGGAACTGCTCGAGCTCGGCCCACGACTCGGCGATCATGTCCTGCACCAGCTGCATGTCGGCGAGGCTCCGGCCGCGCGTCTCACGAGACACCGCGCGCTCGAGCATCATGTCGAGCGAGGCGCGGACCAACCCGACGGTGCGCATCGCGTGATGGATGCGCCCGCCGCCCAGGCGGGTCTGCGCGACGGCGAAGCCCTCACCCTCCTCGCCGAGCAGGTGGTCGGTGGGCACCCGCACATCCGTGTAGCGGATGTAGGCGTGCGTGCCCTCCGACTCGTTGTGTCCCCACACCCCGACGTTGCGGATGATCTCGATGCCCGGGGTGTCCATGGGGACGACGAACATCGACGCGCGCTTCGTCCGCGGGGCATCGGGATCGGTCACGGCCATCACGATCAGGAACGACGAGAACCGTGCGTGCGAGGAGAACCACTTCTCACCGTTGATGACGTAGTGGTCGCCGTCCCGGACGGCACGCGTGACGAAGCTGGTCGGATCCGAGCCGCCCCGCGGTTCGGTCATCGAATAGCACGACATGATGTCGCCGTCGATGAGCGGGCCAAGGTACCGCTCCTTGAGTTCGGGTGTGCCGTAGTGCGCGAGGATCTCGGCGTTGCCGGAGTCCGGGGCCTGGCAGCCGAAGACCACGGGGCCACTGTGGGTGGCGCCGAGGATCTCGTTGAGCAGTGCGAGTTTGAGCTGGCCGTAGCCCGGGCCGCCGAGCTTCGGGCCCAGGTGGCACGCCCACAGGCCCTGCCCGCGCACGACGTCCTGCAGGGGCCGGATGAGCTTGTTCCGGGTGGGGTCGGTGACGTCCCATGCGTGCTCGACGACGCGGTCGACCGGGGCGACCTCCGCGTCCACGAACCGCTGCACCCAGTCCAGCTTCTCCTGGAACTGCGGATCGGTCTCGAAATCCCATGCCATATCGGTGGTCTCCTACTCGGAAGGTGAAAGTCGGGATGCGCCGGTCAGCGCGTGAGGACGGTGCAGGCGCTGATGCCCGGCGCGCCGTAGACGTGGGTGAAGCCGACCTTCGGCTCCCCGGGGACCTGCCGGTCCCCTGCCACGCCGCGGAGCTGTACGACGTTCTCGTAGACCTGGCGCAGGCCGGTCGCGCCGATCGGCTCGCCGTTGGCCAAGCAGCCGCCGTCGGTGTTGACCGGGATCGAACCGCCGATTTCGGTGGCACCGGACCGGATGAGGGACTCCTGCTCGCCGTGCTTGCACAACCCCGTCTCGGCGAGGTGCATGATCTCGGCTCCGGCCTCGGTGTCCTGGATCTGTGCGACGTCGACATCGCCGGGTTCGATGCCGGCGGCCTCGAACGCCGCGCGGGAGGCCGTGACGGTCGGGCCGTCGGCCCGTGCGGGCGACGTCCACGGACTGAACACCTCGAACGAGCCGAACTCCCTGGAGCGCAGTTCCGCGGACTCGAGAAACACCGGGGCATCGGTGTATTCGTGAGCCCGGTCCGCGCGGGCGAGGACGAGAGCCACCCCGCCCTCGGCGGGTGAGCAGAACATGTACTGCGTGAGCGGGTCGTTGACCATCGTGGAGCTGGCGATCTGCTCCTCCGTCATCGGCGTGCGGCGCCACGCGTGTGGGGCGAGCGCGCCGTTGCGAAACGCCTTGGCGGCGACTGTCGCGAGCAGCGACCTGGGCAGGTTGTGTTCGACGAGGTAGCGCTGGATCTTCATCGCGAAGAACTGGGTGGTGACCATCATGCCGCTCTCGCCGTACCAGCGGCCGATACCGTTGTCCTCGGGGCGGGCATTGAACGCGCCACGCGGATGTTTGTCGAACCCGACGACCAGGCCCAGATCGGACTCGCCGGAACGGATCCGGCTGACCGCGGAGGTCAGGGCACTGCCACCGGTCGCGCAGCCGTTCTTGACGTTGACGAACGGCAGCCCGGTCAGGCCCAGGGCAGAGACGAGCGTGTCGGCGTTGCCGGCCGAATCGCTGCCACCGTACGCGAACTGGATGTCCTTGAACTCGACTCCGGCGTCGGCGAGTGCCTGCCGTGCCGCATACGCGCCCTGCTCGAGCCCGCTCACGCCCTCCGTGCGGCCGAACTTGTGGATGCCGACGCCCACGATCGCGACCTTCATCGCTGCTCCTCACTGCTCGGGGCGAACGCGAATGTGACGATCTCGGTGCCGTCCTCGTCCACGTGGTTGACGATCGTGGTCAGCCGCATCGGCATGTCGATCCGCAACGCACCCGCATCGGCGATGGTCAGCCGCGCCTCGACGATCACGTCGCCGAGGTCGACATAGCCCACGCCGAACGGTTCGAACGGCTCGACGCACACGAACGGGTGTTTCGGCGGGAAGGATTGCACGGTGTAGGACCACAGAGTGCCCTCGCGCGGCAGTTCGAGATCCGTCATCGCATTCCCGCCGCACCGCGGGCAACCGCTCTGGTACGGGAAGGTGACCGTGCCGCAGGACGGGCAGCGGGCGCCCCGCAGCGCGGCCCCGGGGTTGCCGCCGACGAACAACTCCGGGTCGATGGGGCGCCACGTTGCGGTGGAGGCGCTCATCGGCCGGCTCCATCCGTAGCGGCCGTGCGTTCGGTGTCGATCTCCCACACCGGCAGCACCACAGGGTTGCCCGCCGCGTCGGTGCCGAGGTCCTCGAACGCACTACGCACGGGGGTACCGGCCGCGACGTCGATGCGGCCGGGCAGGTTGCCGATCAGCCGAACCCCGTCCGCCTCACCGTCGACGTCGACGACGATCACCGTGTACGGCACCGGAAACAGCGGATGGACCTGATGCTCGACGATCGTGTGGGCATAGACGGTGCCTGTGCGGGCGACCGGCTTCCAGCGCACCGACGTGCTCGCGCAGTACACACAACGCGGCCGGGGCAGGTGTATGCGGCGGCCGCAGTCCTCACAGGTGAGGATCGCGAGCTCTCCGTCCGCGGCGGCGTCGAAGAAGCCCTTGCTGCCGCGCTCGGTGACGAGGGGGCGCAGCCGGTCCCGCGTGGTGTCCGCCGGTACGGCGGTGCCGCGGGCGCTCATGCCGACACCAGGATCAGCGCGCTGGCCGCCGGCGGCGGCGCGGAGGTGACGAGGGAGACCCGGGCTCCCTCGACCTGGCTGGTGGAGGTGCCGCGGATCTGCCGCACTCCCTCCACGACGTGGTTCATTCCGTGGATGTATCCCTCGGACATGTGTCCTCCACTCGTATTGATCGGGATCGACCCGCCGAGGTCGATCTGCCCGTCGGCAAGGAAATCGCCGGTGTCCCCGCGCTTGCAGAATCCGTAGTCCTCGAGCTGAATCAGCGCAGTGATCGAATAGCAGTCGTAGATCTGTGCGACGTCGACGTCGGCCGGGCCGAGACCGGCCCGCGAGTACAGCGTCTCCTGGCACACCCTCGACGGCAGGGCGGTGATGTCCTCACGCATGAGCGTCGGGTACATGAGGCCCGGCTGCGGGTGCGGACAGGTGGACATCGCGACCGACCGGATCAGGGCCGGTGTCTGCCTCAGGTCCTCGGCCCGTTCGGTGGTGGTGACGACGACCGCGGCGGCACCGTCGGTCTCGAGGCAGTAGTCGTACAGACGCAGCGGCGACGACAGCATGCGCGAGTCGAAGTAGTCGTCGAGCGTCATGGTGCGCTCGTACATCTGTGCGGCCGGATTGGAGTTGGCGCGGCGGCGGGTTACCAGGGCGATCTGCGCGAGCTGCTCGGAGGTCAAGCCCGTTTCGGACATATAACGCTGCGCGACCAGGGCGAAGTACTGACCCGACGACAGCAGGCCGTAGGGGCCGAAGAACTCCTCGAACGTCTCATTACCGCCGACCTCGGGGGTGGCGACCGGGGACAGACCGAAGCGACGGCCGGAGCGGCCGTTGAGGGAGCGGAACACCACGACGGTAGTGGCCTGCCCGCTCATGATCGCGGCGACGGCCTGCGCGACCATCGCGGCCGGGCCGGAGCCGCCCGGGCCGGCCTCGCCCCAGTAGGTCAGGTTCGGAACGCCCAGTCCGTCGGCCAGGGCCGCGCAGGAGACCAGGTCCATGTCGTTGCGGACGATGCCGTCGACATCGGCCGGGGTCAGTCCGGCATCGGCGAGGGCGTTCGCTGCGGCCTCGACGGCCAGAGCCGTAACCGACACGCCGGAGTCGCGGGAGTACTCCGTCGTGCCGATGCCGGCGATCGCGCAGGCATCCCTGCGCCAGGTGGGGTCGGTGGACATAGGCGGTCACCTCTGCGTAGCGCTCGCCGGGAAGCGGCGGGCGGATGGGTTCTGTCGTTTTCGGAATGCTCGAGGTCGAGGCCGGATTCCACCGGTCTCGTCAGTTCGCGGTCAAGCCGCCGTCCGCGGCAATCGCGGCTCCGGTCATGAACGAGGCGTCGTCGGAGAGCAGGAACGCGACCACCGACGCCATCTCGCCGGGGTCCGCGGACCGCGCCAGCGCCGTGTTCTCGACCACCCGGCTGCGCGTGGCCTCCGGCTCCGGGCCCTGCAGCGCGGCGGAATTCGCGCGCAGTCCGGTGCTCACCAGACCCGGGCACAGGCAGTTGGCCCGGATCCCCCGGGCGGCGTATCCCATGGCAACCGAGCGGGTCAACTGCAGGACGCCCCCCTTCGACGCGTCGTAGCCGGGGGTGTTCAGATTCGTGGACACCAGCGACGCGACCGATCCGACGGTGACGATCGACCCCCCGTCCGCGTCGAGCAGGTGCGGAATCGTCGCGCGCAGCGGCAGAAATGTGCCGGTGAGGTTCACCCGCAGGATGCGCTCCCAGTGGCCCAGGTCCATCTCGTGCAGCATCGCGGTCCCGGAAATGCCCGCGCACGTGACCACCCCGTCCAATCCACCGAACTCGGCGACGGCCGCTTCCACGGCCGCGGCGACGGAAGCCTCGTCGCCGACGTCGCACACCGACCCGATCACGGTGCCGCCGGCCGCGCGCACCGCATCGGCGACCTCCACGGCCGCGTCCTCACGGGCGTCGGTGACCGCGACGGCCGCGCCCTCGGCGGCGAGGCGGTGTGCGACGGCCGCGCCGATTCCGCTGCCGCCACCGGTGAGGAACACCCGCCGCCCGGCGAGCCGCTGCGTCAGGTCCGCGGACGTCGTTCCGCTGGTCTCGGTGATCGTCACAGCCGCACCCCCATGTCGACGGGGAGCGCGACCCCGGTGATGTACTGGGCCTCGTCGGAAGCCAGGAACAGCACCGCGTTGCTCAGGTGGGCCGCCGAAACCCACCCGACGCCCATCGGATTGCGGTTCTTGGAGCGTTCCCACAGGTCGTCCGGCCCCGGGTTCTCCAGATCCGGGCCGAAGATGCGGAAGGTGGCCTCGTTCAGCAGCATCGGGGTTTCGACGGCGCTCGGGTTGACGGTGTTCACCCGGATGCCGTGCGGGCCGAGTTCCGCGGCGAGCGTGCGCATCAGGCCCATGACGCCGCTCTTGGAAGCGTTGTAGTGGGCGATGTTGGCGGAGCCGAGCATGGCCTGGATCGAGCTCGTGATGACGATCGAACCACCCCGGCCGGCCTCGATCATCGCCGGCACGACCGCCTTGACGGTATGGAAGGCGCCGGTGAGGTTGACGTCGAGCATGTCCTGCCACTCGGTGTCGCTGAGCTCCCACGTAGGACGGAAGCCGACGATGCCGGCGTTGGCGGCGACGATATCGATGTGGCCGAACTCCGCGAGGGCCTCGTCGACGACCGCGTCGAGCTGCTCCTGGCTGCGCACATCGGCGGTGCGTGCCAGTACGCGCCGCCCGGTCGCGGCGACCAGCGCCTCGGTCTCCTTCAGTTCCACCTCGGTCGGGAGTGGGTAAGGCACCGAGTCGATCTCGGTGCATGCGTCGAGGACGACGACATCCGCGCCCTCCTGAGCGAGCCGCAGCGCATGCGACCGGCCCTGTCCGCGGGCTGCGCCCGTGACGAGCGCAACCTTGCCTTCAACTCTTCCCATCGATCCGTCTCCTTCTCGGAATACCACTGGTTGTCGAGACCCGCTCGAGAGCGCTCGGTGAACGGAAGTCACTGCCGGCAGGGATCACTGGTTGAACAGCTGGCCGAATCGGACCTTCAGGGCCTCCAGCGCCTCGGGCGTCATCGCGCTCAGGTCCTGCGGCGCCACCGTGTCGATCGTCGTCACGGCCGACGAGACGTTCGGCAGCACGGCCGCGTTGCGGAACGAGAGCGCCTCCTGCCCGGCCGGGGTAACCATGTAGTTGGCCAGGAGCTGAGCAGCGTTGGGGTGCGGAGCTTTCGCCAGAATCGACGTGTACATCGGGGCCCCCCACACGAGCTTGTCGAACCCGCTGTCGACCGGTGCGCCGTTCTTTTTCTCCACCGTCTGGTCCTGGGCGAACACCGTCGCGGCGATCTCACCGGAGGCGAGGGCCTGCGCGACCGGCAGCGCGCCCGGGTAGATCCGCGGCTTCTGCGCGGCGAGCCTTTCGACGAAGCCCTCACCACCGACCTGCTCGAGGTAGCTGCCGTAGAAGTCGACGTGCGCGGTCGACGTCGGCAGCACGATACCGATCTTGCCGTCGGCAAGCGCCGGGTCGAGCAGGTCCTCATAGCTTTCCAGTCCCGCGGGGTACCGGTCGGTGTTCCAGCCGAAGGTCAGCACGGAGGCGCCGGTGACGAAGTCGCCGGACCCGCGCAGCAACGTGTCGGTGTCGTATTCGGAGGACGGGTCGGTGAAGGCCGGACCGATCGGCTCGGCGATCCCACCGGCGGCCGCGAGCTCGACGACCCAGGGTGAAGTGGCCTGGGTGACGATGTCGGCGACCTGGTTGCCGGTGTCCGCCTCCGCGCCGACCTTCTGGTGGATGTTCGCATCGACGTCGCGGACGACGTTCACGCGGATCCCGTAGTCCGCCTCGAAGCGGCGGCCGAGTTCGGCGAGGGCATCGGCCGCGTTCGAGGAGTAGATAGTTACCTCACCTTCCGCCTCGGCGGCCCCGACGATCTTCTGCCACGACTCGTCCCCGGCGGGTCCGGTCGCTCCGACGGCCTCGGAGGTGATGCGATCGTCACCGCCCCCGCCGCACGCGGCGAGCAGCGTGGACACGACGGCGACGGCGATCACGGCGGTGGGTCGGGTGAGAGAGAACCGGCGACGGACGGTGCGGTCAGCGTGCGAGCGCCGGGAGGGAATACGCATGTGGGACGACTCCTGTCGAACGGTCGGCACGGCCGACGTAAAGGGGATCACCGCGTTCCGGCGATCACGGGTTCGCGATCACGGGTTCGCCCGATCAGGCGGTCGACGTCCGACCACCGTCGACCGGGATGATCGCGCCGGTGGTGTAGGTGGACCCAGGGCCGGCCAGGTACAAGGCGGCACCGACGATCTCGTCCGGATTCCCTGCTCGCTGCAGCGGCAGGGCCTCGAAGATCTCGTTGGCGTAGTCCATGTCCCATGCCTTGCTGATGTCGGTGAGAAACGCACCGGCCATGACCGTGTTGACGCGCACCGTTGGCCCGTACGCCTGCGCGAAGCCCTTGGTGAGGGCGTTCAGTCCCGCCTTTGCCGCGGCGTACGGCAGGTCGTTCGGCGTCGGGCGTTCGGCCGCGATCGAGCTGATGTTGATGATCGAACCGCCTGCACCGGCGGCCATCCGCGGCGCGATCAGTGCGGTGAGGCGGAAGGTGCCTTTGAGGTTGACGTCGATGACCTTGTCGAACAAGGCTTCCGACACCTGGTCAAGGCTCGGGTACAGCGGGGCCATACCCGCGTTGTTGACGAGGACGTCGATGCGGC
Organism: Rhodococcus sp. DMU1; assembly: GCF_012272955.1. Lineage (NCBI taxonomy): Bacteria > Bacillati > Actinomycetota > Actinomycetes > Mycobacteriales > Nocardiaceae > Rhodococcus > Rhodococcus sp. DMU1. The sequence continues at coordinate 5,394,079 of NZ_CP050952.1, forward strand.
CGAATTCCTCGTAGACACGTTCGACGAGCGGTTGGTGAGCGTCCCAGTCACCGACATGGAAGGCCAGCGGAAGGGCCCGGCGACCGGTGGTCTCGGCGACCTCCGCGGCCAGTTTCTCGCAGCTTTCGACCTTGCGGCTGACAATCACGGTGTCAGCACCGGCACGGGCGAACGCGAGGGTCATCTCCCGGCCGAGGCCGCGGCTCCCGCCCGTGACGAGGGCGACCTTTCCTTCCAACGGCAGCGCCTGGTCGGTCATCGTGTGACTCCTTCGGGTATGGGGCCGCACCGTGTGCTTCGGGTGCTGTGCCGGATTTTCGGTAGGTTCGGGGCCGGCACCGCAGCAGCGGTGCCGATCGAGGTGTGCTTTCGGGTTCGGTTCGGTCAGCCGCCGGCGGGTGTCCGCGGCGAGCGGGACCACGGCCTTCCCGGTGGCGGTACCGTCGAGCATGCCGAGGAATGCGTCCCACGCGCCCGCGACGCCACCGGTGAACTCGGTGTGTACCGAGCGAATTCGATCCGATCGGACGAGACCGGCCATTTCCGACTCGAATTCCTCGCGGGCATCGAGGTGGTCGCCGAGCAGGAAACCCTCCATGCGCGCGCGCCGCCAGATCAGCTTGAGGAGATTGCTCGGGCCGGGTTGCGGCGCGGCCGAGTTGTAGATGCTGATCATTCCGCACAGCGCGATGCGGGCGTGATCGTTGATCACCCGGATTGCGGCCTCGAGATGTTCTCCGCCGACGTTGTCGAAGTACACGTCCACGCCCGTGACACCGAGTTCGGTCATCGCACGGCGCAGAAGGTCCTTGATCGGGCCGTCGTGGTAGTCGAACGCGGCGTCGGCTCCCAGGCTCCTCGTGAGCGCAACCTTCTCGGGCGACCCGGCACTCGCGATCACCGTGGCACCGCGCAGTTTCGCGAGCTGGACAACCGTCGAGCCGACCGCTCCGGCGGCCGACGACACGAACACGACATCGCCGGCCACGACGCGAGCGATCCGCTCGACGCCGACCCATGCCGTCATGCCGGGAATCCCCAACAGTCCCAAATGCATGGCGGGCGGGAGGTCGTCGTGCCGCAGGACACGGCACTCGGATGCCGGGACCAGCGAATGCTCCCGCCAACCGTGGTCGTGCAGGACGAGAGCACCGACGGGGACGGCGCTCTCGGAGGACTCGGTGACGCGCCCGACGGTCGGGGCGAGCATCGGCTCGCCGATCTCGTAGGGCTCCGCGTAGGTGGCCTCGCCGCCCATGCGCCCCCGCATGTACGGCTCGACCGACATCACCAGGTTCGCGACGCGGACCTCGCCGGCCCCGGGAGCACCGATCGTCGTCGCCACGAGTTCGACGTCGGTGTCGCGTGGCCGGCCGCTCGGCCGGGCGCGCAACACCCACGCCTGCTGAGTCGGATCTGCTGTGCCGGTGAGGTTCACGTCGGTCTCGTCCTCCATGTCGGATCGGGAACTGCGAAAGAGCTGATGAGCGCCCGGGGCGATACCCGGAAGTGGCGGTCAGGCGACGGCGCAGATCCGGTCGACGAGGTCGCGCCGCACGAGCTTGCCGGTCGGCGTCCGCGGCAGCTCGTCGACGAACACGACGTCGTCCGGTGTGCGGGAGCCGCGCAGCCGCTCACGGCACCAGGCCCGGAACGACTGTGCATCGTCGTGAACCTCGCCGTTCGGCACGATCACCGCGCAGATCCGCTCGCCCCACTCGTCGTCCGGCACACCGATCACGGCCACCTCACGGACCTGGCCGTGATGCACAAGGACGTCCTCGATCTCGGCCGGCGCGATGTTCTCACCGCCCCGAATGATGGTGTCGTCGGCGCGGCCGCCGATGTAGAGGAAGCCGTCCTCGATGCGGGCCCGGTCCCGGGTGGAGAACCAGCCGTGCGCGTCGAGCACCGAACCCTTGCCCATGTACTCGCCACTGACCTGTGCGCCGCGGACCCAGAGCAGCCCCGTCTCCCCCTCGGCGAGGACGGTCACGTCGTCGTCGTCCCGGACCTGGGCCTGCATCCCGGGAACGATGCGTCCCGCAGAAGCAAGCCGGCCGCGGAGGGCAGGGTCGGCGAACGCTTCCCGATGGTCCTCGGGACCGAGCACGGCAATCGTCGAACTGGTCTCGGTGAGACCGTAGGCATTCACGAAACCGGTGTCGGGGAAGGCCGTCAGTGCCTTTTCGAGGACCGGCTGTGGCATGCGGGCTCCGCCGTACGCGAGAGACGCGAGGGACGGTGTGTCGGCGGGTGCGCCGTCGAGATGTTCCACGATGCGCGCGAGCATCGTCGGCACGACCATCGCGCTCGATACCTCCTCCTCTCGGACGAGATCGAGCCACGCCTGGGGCGAGAAGTCGGGCAGATACACCATCCGACGGCCGGCGTAGATGTTGCTGAGCACCGCCCCCAGACCCGCGATGTGATACGGCGGGGTGCTGACGAGCGTCGCCTGTTCTTCTCCCGCAGAACCGAATTCGACGGTGTTGAGCAGATACGACAGCAGATGCCGGTGGCGCAGCAACACGCCCTTCGGCGCGGAGGTCGTCCCAGAGGTGAACAGCACGATCGCCGTGTCGTCGTCGGTCGAGCGATCCCCCGTCGCCCGCTCCGTCGTGCGTGCGAGCTCGAGGAACTGCGAGGACGTGACGATCCGGTGCGAGAGCCCGGAGAGCTTGTCGACGTACACGTCGTCGGCGACGACGATCGGCTGGTCGAGCCGCTCGATCAGTTCGCGTAGCTGGTCGGCGCCGAGTCGGTAGTTCAGCGGCGCGAGCGGGATGCCGGCGCGTGCCGAGGCGAACATCAGGACCGGCAGAACGGGGCCGTTCACGCCCACGAAGACGACATGGCGGGCCCCGAGTTCCTCCAGGACCGTGGCTCCCCTCGACGCGATCTCGTCGAGCTGCCCGTAGGTAGCCCCATCGGCCCGGCGTCCCATTGCGAGCCGATCGGGTGTGGCCGACGACGCCATGTCCAGGACCATTGCGATGCCCATTTCACCACCTGTCTGAGAACACGCTCACGATGCGACGACCTCGTCTGTGCTTCCGGCCGACGCCCTCCTCGAAGGAACAGGGAAGTGCTTCACGTCACTTCTCCCTCCCGATGTGAACCATAGCAACTATGGCAATATTTGTGAAGGTAATAGTAGTTCTGCGTCCCGGTGCGGCATAACCCCAGGAAGACGACCTGCCGAGGCGGCAAGAGGCACTCCTGACGCAGCGCAGCCCTCCGACCATGAGGTCGAAGGGCTGCGTCAAGCCTCGGGCTCAGACATTTGTGGGCCTGACCAGTTTCGTGGTGTCCGCCGGCGCCGCAACCCGCGGCAGCTTCACCAGCGCCAGCATCACTCCTGCCACGAGCAGGCACCCGATCGGGAAACACAGGCCGATGGTGACATCGTCGGCGGTGGCGTTCTTACCGATGACGGCGCGCCCTGCGGGATGAACAGCGAATGTATCGCTCACTCGATCAGACCGACAGCACGATACATTCGCTCACTCGGCCCCCAGTGTGCCCATGAGTGAGCCATCTCGCGCGAGAGGCGGGGACGTGTCTCCTGCCACGAGTGGGCCGAGTAGGGCGCTTATCTGCTCACGGGCGTGCACAATTGAGTGGCCGGCCCGTTCCGACCGGCCACCCGCACTACCCGACTGCACGCACCATGGAAGGCCCGGAATGAGTTCGACGGAGATCAGCGCCGACCCCCACGCCGGCACACTGCGCAGCCCCCGCTTCTGGCTGGCGCCGGTCGTCGTGGTGACCGCCGTGATGGCGGCCCTGGCGGCCCTCTACATCGGCAGCATGATCAATCCGGCCGACAATTTGCACAAGTTCCCGGTCGCGATCGTGAACCAGGATGTCGGCGACGTGCTCCCCGGTTCGGATCAGCAGCGCAACCTCGGCGCCGAGATCACCGCCGCCATCGCCGACGGGGTCGATCCGGAAGAGATCGATCTGCAACAGGTCGGGATCTCCGCGGCGACCTCGGGACTCGATTCGGGCCGGCTCTACGGGGCGATCGTGATTCCGAGCGACTTCACCAAACGCACGTCGATTCTTGCGCAGGGCAGCGTGATCCCCGGCGACATCGAGAAGCCGATCATCACCGTCTACACCAACCCGCGCACCGGCACCTTCGGCAAGGGCATCGTCGAGTCGATCGCCGACCGCGCCCTGACCACCGTGAACACGACCGTCGGGGAGCAACTCACCACCACGGTCACCGATACCCTCGCCACCAGCGCCCCGGATCTGCAGTTGTCCGGCGGAAGCCGCTTGGTGCTGGCGGATCCGATCGACATCCGCTTCGTCGAGCACAAGCCCCTGCCCGACGGCACCGGACTGGGCCTGTCCGCGTTCTACTACACGCTGCTGCTCATCCTCGCGGGCTTCACCGGCGCCACCATCGTCAACTCGCTCGTCGACAGCGCCCTCGGCTTCGTCCCCACCGAGTACGGGCCCTGGTACGTCGACCGGAAGACGGCGCACCTGTCGCGGTTCCGGGTCCTGCTCGTGAAGTGGGCGATCATGGTGATCCTGGCACTGATCGTCTCCGCGCTCTACCTCTGGATCGCCACCCTGCTCGGCATGCCCGTGACCCGCGCCCTGCTGCTGTGGGAGTACGGCGCCCTCGCGATCACCGCCGTGGGTGTCACCTCGATCTCGGTGATGGCCGTATTCGGTTCCGCCGGACTGCTGGTGAACCTGTTGATCTTCATCATCCTGGGCCTGCCGTCGTCGGGAGGCACCGTGCCACTCGAGGCCATGCCGCCGTTGTACTCGTGGCTGTCGACGTTCGAACCGATGCACCAGGTGTACATCGCGACCCGGGCCATCCTGTACTTCGACGGCAGCGGGCCGGCGGGTCTGACCCGGGGCGCCCTGATGACACTCCTCGGACTCGGCATCGGCCTCGTGCTGGGTGGGGTGGTGACCCGGATCTACGACGTGCGCGGATTCCACCGCCGCAGCGACGCGGAGCCTGTGTCCGCCGCAGCGTAACGACGCGAAAGACAGGACCCCGCTGCTCCTCGAGGGCAGAGCAGCGGGGTCCCAGGTCTCGAACGTAGCGTTCCGATTCCGCCCGGCCCAGCCGCGACGGGGTGAAACGGGGGATGAAACGGGTCCTCGACGGCGACGCCGGGCGGGCACATCGGGTGCCTGCAGGACGGTATCGGAGTACGCTCATTAATGAGTCCACTCATTTTGGGAGGCGCAGGATGGTTACCTCATCGGGAACTCCGGGTCGTCGAGACCGGAACATGCGTGACAAGCAGTCCCGCATCTTCGCCGCCGCCGCATCGTTGTTCGCCGAGAAGGGCTTCGCGGGAGTCACGACACAGCAGATCTCCGAACGTGCGGACGTCGCGGCTGGAACGTTGTTCCGCTACGCGACGTCCAAGGGCGAACTGCTGATGATGGTCTACAACCAGCAGTTCCGGTCGGCCCTGAGCGCCGGCGACCGCGAGTCACGATCGCGGCGCGACCCGGTGGACGCGGTGCAGGCCGTCGTCCGACCTATTCTCGAGGCCGCCGACAGCCACGTCGAGAACACGGTGAACTACCAACGTGAGCTGCTGTTCGGCTCCGCAAGCGAGAAATACCGTTCCGAGGGACTCGATCTCGTCGCCCGCTTCGAGGAGACGATCGCGCGTCGGCTCGTCGAGGCCGCGCGGAACCGTGGGCTGGACGAGAGACGAGCGGAGGACCAGGCCCGGCACGCCGGCCGGAGCATCTTCGCGATCCTGCACCTGATACTTGCGCGCGCATTCACCGGTGCGCATCCCGACGACGACCCCGAGGCCGACCTGCACGCCCAGATCGACCAGATCGTCACGGGTTTTTTCGCGGCACTCGACGACGACCGCCCGGCCCGCAGCGGGCCGGAACCGGGCGCGTCCTCCCCACAACGAAAGAAGGAAGCATGACCAGCCGGATCAGCAAGGTGACCGTCCTCGGGACCGGGGTCCTCGGCGCACAGATCGCGTTCCAGTCCGCCTACAGCGGATTCGCCGTCACCGCCTACGACATCAGCGACGACGCCCTCGCCAACGCGCAGAAGCGCTTCGGCGAACTCGCCGAGACGTACCAGCGTGAGGTTCCCGGTGCCGGCGACGGGAAGGCGGAGGCGGCCGCGACCGGCATCCGCCTGTCCTCCGACCTCGCAGACGCCGTCCGGGACGCCGACCTCGTCGTCGAGGCCGTGCCCGAGGTCCTCGACATCAAGCGGGACACCTACACGAAGCTGGGCGAGGTCGCACCCGCGGACACGATCTTCGCCACCAACTCCTCCACACTCCTGCCGAGCGACATGAAGGACTTCACCGGCCGTCCCGACAAGTTCCTCGCGCTGCACTTCGCCAACCAGGTGTGGAAGTTCAACACGGCCGAGATCATGGGCACCGACGACACCGACCCCGCGGTGTTCGACCAGGTCGTCGACTTCGCCGCGGCCATCGGCATGGTCCCGGTCCCGATCCACAAGGAGAAGGCCGGCTACGTCCTGAACTCGCTGCTGGTGCCGTTCCTCAACGCCGCCGGTGAGCTCGCCGCGGGCGGCTACGCCGACCCCGAGGACGTCGACAGGGTGTGGCGGATCGCCACCGGCGCACCCATGGGTCCCTTCCAGATCTACGACGTCATCGGACTCACCACGCCTTACAACATCCTGTCCCACGGCGACGAGAAGGACCGGACCATCGCCGCATGGTTGAAGGAGAACTACATCGACGCCGGCAAGCTCGGTGCGGCGACCGGCGAAGGGTTCTACCGCTACCCCAACGACAAGTAGCGGCAGATACCGCGAAGGGGCGACGCCTCACGTCCTACAGCAGCCCCGCAAGCCCACAGGGGTGGACGAGAGGACAGCATGGTTCGTCGGGGCCGGGCTCGCCTCCCTATCCGAAACTGTTGCGTGAGAATCTGATCGCAAAGCTGGAGACGACGGAGATCGGCGACCTGCTCGAGGAGTCCGGCCTGCTTTCCGAGTAACCGTGCGGGTCCGGAGGCGACGGTGGACGGGACCGTCCGCCGGCGGTGTCGGCACGGCGGTGCAGACTGGACGGGTGCGCACCGTACTGGTTCCCGACACCGCCGGCGGGCAGCCGCCCGGCGGATGGACCGTTCCGGTCGGCGCCGACGGACGCCCGCTCGCCGCGGCCGAATACCACGACGACCTCGCGACGGCCGCGCGGACGCTCGAGGCGGCGGACCCGCCGCGGTGGATCTGGACCGGCACCGCGACCGTGTACCCCGCCCTGCTGCGCGCCGGGGTCCGGGTGCGCCGATGCCACGATCTGGCGTCCACACGCGCGATCCTGAACGTACGCGCCGGGATTCCCGCACCACCGGAGCAACAACCGGTCGACGAGCGCCCCGGGCTGTTCGACGTCGCCCCCACCGTCGACCCCGAGACCGTGCTCGCCGAGTTCGAGCGGCAGCGCACCGAACTCGCCGGCAATGCCCGGCTCGAACTGCTCGTCGCCGCCGAATCGGCGGGCACGCTGGCCGCCGCGGAGATGGGTTTCGACGGGTTGCCGTTCTCCGCCGACGCCCACCGCCGCGTGCTCGAGCGCACCCTCGGTCCGCGCCCCGCCGACGACGGGCTGCCGCCCCGGATCACCGAACTGAACGCACGGATCGGCGAGGTGTTCGGCCGTGCGCTGAATCCGGCCTCGCACACCGAAATTCTCGAGGCGTTCCGACGCGAAGGCATCGACCTGTCGTCCACCCGCAAATGGGTGCTGCGCGAACTCGACCATCCGGCGGTGCCGCTGCTCTTGCAGCACCGGGATCTGTCGAAGCTGCACAGCACCAACGGGTGGCAGTGGCTCGACACCTGGGTGCGCGGCGGGCGGTTCCATCCGGTCTATGTGCCCGGTGCCGTGGTGTCCGGGCGCTGGGCGAGCCGCGGCGGCGGGGCCCTGCAGATCCCGAAGGCGCTGCGGTCGAGCGTGATCGCCGAGCCCGGGCACGTCTTCGTGATCGCCGACGCCGGCCAGCTCGAACCGCGCATCCTGGCCGCGATGTCCGGCGACCCGCGGATGACGGCGGCGGCGGGCGGCGACGACCTGTACGCACCGGTGGCTGCGGCCGCGTTCGGCGGTGACCGGGCGAAGGCGAAGGTGGCCGTGCTCGGCGTGCTCTACGGTGCGACGGCCGGCGAGTCACGTGCGCTGCTCACCCTGCTGCGCAGGAGCTTTCCCGAGGCGGTGGAGTTCGTGGAACGCGCCGCACGTGCCGGCGAGCGCGGTGAGGTGGTGCATTCGTGGCTCGGCCGCGCGTGCCCGCCGCCGGGTGCCGACTTCTTCGCGCACGGCGACGCGCGGGCGCGGGGGCGGTTCACCCGCAACTTCGTCGTTCAGGCGACGGCCGCCGAATGGGCGCTGTGCGTGCTGGCCGATCTGCGCCTGCGCCTGGCCGCCGACGACACCGGCGAACTCGTCTTCTTCCAGCACGACGAGATCGTGGTGCACACCCGCACCCCGGAGGCCGCGACGGCGCACCTGTCCGCCGCGGTGGAGTCGGCGACCCGGCTGTTGTTCGGTGACACGAAAGTGCTTTTCCCCATGCATGTCTCGATACGGGACCGTTACGGCGAGGACGAGCCGTAGGCGGAGTGCGTCCACAGGTGGAACGCGGCGTAGGCCCGCCACGGACTCCACTGCCGGGCCCGGACCGTCGCCTCGCGGGCAGAACCCACGCCGAGGGCCCTGCGCAGCACCAGATCTCCGGCGGGATACGCGTCACGGTCCCCGAGGACGCGGACGGCGAGGTAGTCCACGGTCCACGGCCCGATGCCGGGCAGTGCCGCCAGATCGGTGCGGAACCGCACCGGTTCGGCCGGATCGAGCCCGTCGGCCGCGGCGCGAGCGAGCGCCAGCACGGTCCGCACCCGCGCCCGGGTGAGCCCCACCGCCCCCTGCACCTCGTCGGCATCCGCGGCGGCGAGCCGCTCCGGGGCCGGAAAGCAGCGCATAGCACCGGATCCCGGATCTCCGTAGCGGGCGACGAGCCGACCGGCGAACGTGGCGGCGGCGGCGACGCTGACCTGCTGGCCCAGCACGGTCTGCACGGCGGTGTCGAACCAGTCCGTCGTCCCGAGCACGCGCAGTCCCGGCCGGGCCGCCACCATCGGGGCGAGCTGCGGATCGGCGCCGAGCGCCGCGTCGATCACGGCAGGCTCGGCGTCGAGGTCCAGCCACCGCCGGACCAACTGCTCGACCTCGGGCAGGTCGCGGCGGTCCGCGTCGATCCGGACGGGCACGTGCTCGGCGGCCGGCCGGGGCCGGATCGCGACCACCGCCGGGCCGTGCCGGCCCCGCACCGACCGCACGTGCGTGCCGGTGGCCGCGTCGTGTCGTTCGAGACCGGCGACGGTGTGGCTGCGCAGGGCCGCCAGCATCGGGGCGGTGGCCAGCGGCGGGGTCACCGCCAACCGCAGGGCGACGCTCACGCCGCGGCCTCGAGCCGCAACAGCGTGCGTTTGGCGTCCACGCCGCCCACGTACCTGCCGAGGTCTCCGTCGCTGCGCACCACCCGGTGGCACGGCAGGACGACGGGCAACGGATTCCGCGCGCACGCCGTACCCACTGCCCGGACGGCACGCGGGCTGCCGGCCACGGCCGCCACCTCGGCGTAGCTGGCGGTACGGCCGTAGCCGATGCGCGGCAGGTGCGTGATGACCTCGCGGCGGAAGCCCCGGGCCAGGCGCAGGTCGAGCGGCAGGTCGAACGCGGTGCGGGCGCCGCGGAAGTACTCGTCGAGCTGGCGGGCGGCGTCGTCGAGCCGGGCGGGCGCGGCGAGGATGCGCGGGCTGATGTCGGCGGCGAGCCGGGCGAGGACCGCCTCGTGATCCTCGGCGGCGTAGGCGACCCGCACGAGGCCGGCGGGGGTGGCGGCGAGCAGCAGCGGTCCCACCGGGGTGTCGACGATCCGGTAGGCGACGTCGAGCAGGTCGGCGGCCTCGGCGTCGAGGATCAGCCGCGCGTGCAGGCGCGTCAGGTCGGCAGCATCGACAGGCGACGATTCGAGCGTCATGACGGTTCCTCCGTCGGGTAGCGGCGGCGCAGCGCGGCCCGGCCGTCGGCGGCGGCGCGGCGCGCGGCGTCGGTGGAGTTGCCGAGGATCGCGGCTATCTCGGCGTAGGGCAGGCCGACGACGTGGTGGTAGACGACGGCGGCGCGCTGAGTGAACGGCAGCGCGGCCACCGCCGACCACAGGTCGTCGTCGGGCTCGGGCATCCCGGAGGCGAGGGGGCGTTCCGGCAGGGCGGCGACGGGCACCGGGGTCCGCGCCCGGGCACGGTGGACGTCGACGGCCTTGCGGTGCGCGATCGTGACGAGCCACGCCTCGACGTTGCTGCCCGGACGCAGCGCCGGGTAGGCGCGCAGCGCGGCGAGGAACGTCTCGGACCACGCGTCGTCGGCGTCGACCGGACCGAGCAGCGCGCGGCACACCCGCAGGACGGTGGCGCCGTGCTCGGCGACGACCCGCTCGAACGGCGGCAGCGGGTCAGGGGACGGCATGGGTCACCTGCGCCTCCCGGTCGAGCAGGTAGCGCTTGCGGGCGAGACCCCCGGCATATCCGGTGAGGCTGCCGTCGCGGCCGATCACGCGGTGACACGGCACGACGATGCTGACGGGGTTGCGGCCGTTCGCGGCGGCTACCGCCCGCACGGCCGTGGGGTGCCCGACGGCGGCGGCCAGGTCCGTGTAGGTGCACACCGTGCCGTATGCGACGGTCCGCAGCGCCTGCCAGACGCGGAGCTGGAAGGCGGTGCCGTGCAGTGCCAGGGGCACGGTGAACTCGGTGCGCTGCCCGGCGAAGTACTCGGCGAGCTGCTCGGTGACCTCCTCGAAACCGGTCGCCGCGACGTCTCCGAAGGTGCGCGGGCCGGGCCGGTGCCGGTGTTCGGCGAGGTACAGGCCACTGAGTGCTCCGTCCGTCCGCACCAGAGTCAGCGGTCCGATCGGTGAGTCGACGACCGTGTGGGTTCGCGTCGCGTTCACGGGGTTGATCCTTCCATCCGGCGTATACGAGGTAGACGCATCGGCGGAGAGAAATGTGAGAAACCAGCGATCCGAGATGCAGTTCACCCGGGCGGGGATGGAATACCCGGGACAGGGGCGGTGTTGAAGAGTTCGGATCGGCACGCTCCGTGTCCCCCGGGCTCAGTTATTTTGCCTTTGCAGAGTTCCGTCCGGCTGGAGCTGCATTGCGCCTGTCGCCGTGAGGCGACCGGACGTGCCGGTCCTTCTTCTTTCTTCCCGTCTCGGCGGGCGTGACCCCGTCCCGGGGCCGGGCGAACCCGCGGTCGCGGCGTCGAGCCTCCCGGTCGACGCCGATATAGTCGTCATCACTCGTCGCGTGGCTTATCGATTCGGGACAGGAAGCGGCAGTTGAAGCCTCTCGCACGCTATGCCTCACTGAACAACTACGTCGAGCTCGCCCACTCGCTGGGCTTGAATCCCGCCTCTCTCGCCAGGAGCGCGGGCCTGGACCCGGCCAGCCTGAGCCTGCAGGACCGCTGGGTGCCGGCGGCGGCGATCGCCGAGTTGCTCGAACGCTCCGCCGCCGAGTCCGGCCGGGACGACTTCGGCCTCGCCCTCGCCGAGCGCCGGCGATTCTCCAACCTCGGCCCGCTGAGCCTGGTCATCAGGGAGGAACCGGACGTCCGCAGCGCCCTGAAGGTCCTCATGCGCCACGAGCACATGTACAACGAAGCCCTGCGCATCCGCCTGAACGAGCATGGCGGTGTCGCAACCCTCCGGCTCACCCTCGACCTGGGGCAGCCGGGGACCTTCCGCCAGTCTGTCGAACTCGCCGTCGGAGTTCTGCACCGGTTGCTGCAAGGCTTTCTCGGGCCGGCCTGGCAGCCCGTCACCGTGTCGTTCGCCCATCCGGCTCCGCGCAGCATGCGCACTCACCTCCGACTCTTCGGACCCGTCGTCGAATTCGAGCAGGACTTCGACGGAATCACCCTCTATGCCAAAGATCTCGACGCCCCCAATACGATGTCCGATCCGCTGTTGCGGCCGTACACCCAACAACTCCTGGACTCCATGCACGCCACACGCGAGGCGACGACTCTCAATCGTGTCCGCGAACTGATCGAACTCCTGCTTCCCACCGGTCGTTGCTCGATCGAGCAGGTCGCTCGCAGCCTGGGGGTGGACCGCAGGACGGTGCACCGCAGACTCGCCGAGGAAGGCCACACCTTCTCGTCGCTCCTGGATTCGGTCCGCGCCGAACTGGCCGGGCACATGGTCGGCAACCGGCGCTACTCCCTGACCGAAGTCTCCGACCTGCTCGGATTCTCCTCGCCCAGCAGCTTCTCGCGCTGGTTCCGGAAGCGCTTCGGGTGCACCCCCAGCCGGTGGCGCGCCAGAGAATCGTCGTCGGATCAGCACCGGGTGCGTCATATCGAATCGATATGACGTGATGCGGAAACACGGTCTATCCGCCCACCCCGGGAGCCGTCAGGCTGGGCACCATGGCCGTATCCCCCACCACGCCCGCACCGCCGGTCTCGGTTCGCCTGCGCACGCCCGTCCCCGGACTCGTTCTCTGCGGCGCGGGTGCCGCGGCTGCGCTCGCTGCGTCGGCACTCGTCGACGGCCTCAGCCCCCTGCTGATCGCGATTCTCGCCGGTGCACTGCTGGCCAACACCACGAGGTTGCCGACCGTCACCGAACCGGGCATCACCATGGCTTCCCGGCGGTTGCTCCGCGTCGGAGTCGCGCTCCTGGGACTTCAGCTCCTGGTCACCGACGTCCTGGACCTCGGCTGGGGCGTGCTCGGCATCGTCGTCGCCGTCGTGTCCTGCGGCATCGCCGGAACCATGGCACTGGGCCGGATCCTCGGTCTCGGCTGGACGCAGCGACTGCTCATCGCGTGCGGATTCTCGATCTGTGGAGCGGCCGCCGTCGCAGCCGCGGACGGGGTCGTCGAGGCCCGGAAGCAGGAGGTGGTCACCGCCGTCGCACTGGTGGTCGTCTTCGGCACTGCGATGATCCCCGGCCTCCCGCTCGCGGCGTCCGCGCTCGGGCTCGACCACACTCGGGCAGGCGTGTGGGCCGGTGCCGCGATCCACGAGGTGGCGCAGGTCGTGGCCGCCGGCGGGGCCATCGACGCCCACGGTGCCGGCGCGGCCGGAGCGACCGCTCTCACGGTGGCGGTGACGGTGAAACTTGCCCGGGTCGCGCTGCTCGCGCCCGTGATCGCCTGGATCGGCGTGGCCTCGCGCCGCGTCACCGCCACGCAGGCCGACACGCGGCGCCCACCGCTGGTGCCGCTGTTCCTGCTCGGCTTCCTCGGCTGCGTGGCCCTGCGCGCCACCGGTCTGCTCCCTGATCAGGTTCTCGGGTCGGCTCGACTCGCGCAGACCGCGCTGCTCACCGCCGCCATGTTCGCGCTCGGGACCGGCGTACGCATCGACGTCCTCCGAGGCGTGGGCTGGCGGCCCTTCGCCCTCGCCGCCGCATCCACGGCATGGGTCTCGGCCCTCGCACTCACGGGAATCCTGCTGTTCGGATGAGCGAACCCGTCCGGTGACCGGCACCGAGCAGGGTCGCAGGAACGAGGGCAGGAGGCACCCCGCCGCTCCGCGAAATCGGCACAGCTCCTCGAAATCGGCGCCGATCCTCGAAATCGGCACCACTCCTCGAATTAGGCACCGCTCCTCGAATTCGGCACAGCGCCGACCGTCCTGCCGCGAAACGCGGCCAATCGGGCGGGGTGGGGAGGAGAATCCCACCCATGCACGCCATCGACGGAACACGCGAGCGCGACGTCCGGCGATTCCCCCTCGATTCATCCGCATCGTCCGCACCTCCGGTGCAGGACTCGAGAACTCGACGTCGGACCGGAAAGGCCCCGGGCCGGTCCCGGGTTTGATCGCATCGGATTCCTGGTGGCAGGAGATACAGCTGTGGGATCGAAATCCGCACCCTCGAAATCGAAGAAGAAGAAGGGCACGGCGCACAGGGACGCGAAGCACGGGCCGCAGCCTCGTGCCGATACCGGCGAATTGCACGCGCCGACCGTCGAGTTCACCCCACCGATGAAGAACAAGGAGTACCGGCGCCTGCTCAGACCGCTGCACGCCGAACTCGTCGCAGTGCAGGAATGGGTGAAGGCGTCGGGCGCGAAGATCTGCATCGTGTTCGAGGGGCGTGACACCGCCGGGAAGGGTGGGGTCATCAAGGCGATCACCGAGCGGGTGAGCCCGCGGGTGTTCCGCGTGGTCGCGTTGCCCGCACCGACCGAGCGGGAGAAGACGCAGATGTATGTGCAGCGGTATCTGCCGCATCTGCCCGCCGGTGGAGAGGTCGTGATCTTCGACCGCAGCTGGTACAACCGCGCCGGCGTCGAACGGGTGATGGGCTTTTGCACCGAGGAGGAGTCGCGCCACTTCCTCCAGCTCGTTCCGGCGGTCGAACGCGCAATCGTGGAGTCGGGTGTAATCCTGCTGAAGTACTGGCTCGAGGTGAGCGAGGAGCAACAGACCGCACGTTTGCAGAGCCGGATCGACGATCCGCGCAAGATCTGGAAGCTGTCGGACCTCGATCTGCAGTCGTACAGCCGGTGGTACGACTACTCACGGGCGCGGGACGAGATGTTCCGCTTCACCGACACCGGCTGGGCACCGTGGTACGTCGCCGACAACGACGACAAGAAGCGCGGGCGGCTCAACCTCATCAGCCATCTGCTGAGCAAGATCCCCTACGAGCCCCTGGAAGGTCGCGACATCAGCCTGCCGGCGCGGCAAAGCCCCGACGGTTACCGGGTGACGACGCAACCGCTGCACTGGATCCCCACTCCCTACTGACGTCCGCGCCGGGAAGGACCTGCCAGTCATGGCCTCGACAGAACGCACGCCGAAACGGTCGGACACCCCCGCGACTGGGCAAGCACCCACGACGTGGCACACCCAAAGGGCCGACGTCGTGGTGTCCGCACTGGCCACCGACACGCAGACCGGACTGACGAGCGACGAGGCGGTCGAGCGTCGCCGACGCTACGGGTCCAACAGCATCGTCTCCGAACCCGCACCGTCGGCACGGGCGCTCGCGCTGCTCCAGCTGAAGGACCTGATGAACCTGATGCTGGTCGCGGTGGCGGTCGTCAGCGTCGTCATCGGGGAGATCCCCACGGCGATCGTCGTTGCCGTACTCGTCGGACTCAACGTGGTCCTTGGCACCCGGCAGGAGTTGAAGGCCCGCGCCAGCGTCGACGCACTGGCGAAGATGCAGACCCCGCAGGCGCGGGTGACCCGTGACGGGACACTGGTTCAGCTCGCCGCCACCGACCTGGTGCCGGGCGATGTCGTGCAGCTCGAGGCGGGCGACATCGTCCCCGCGGACGGCCGACTGCTCACCTCGGCCACCCTCGAGACGCAGGAGGCGGCACTGACGGGCGAAAGCGCCCCCGTCCCGAAGGATCCCCAGACCCTCGGCGCCGCCGACGTCCCCCTCGGCGATCGCAGCAACATGGTCTTCCAGAACACCTCGGTCACGCGCGGCACCGCCACCATGGTGGTCACCGAAACCGGCATGCACACCCAGATGGGCCGCATCGCCTCGATGCTCTCGGCCGTCACGCCGAGCAAGTCGCCGCTGCAACGCGAACTGAATTCGCTCACCAAGGTGCTCGGCATCATCGCGTGGACCGCGGTCGCCCTCATCGTCGTCCTCGGAGTGATCCGCGGACAGAGCGTGACCACGGTCTTGCTGCTGGGCATCTCCATGGGCGTCTCCGCGATCCCGACCGGCCTGCCGACGTTCGTCCAGGCCATGCTCGCCTACGGCGCCCGCCAGCTGGCCGAGGCGAAGGCCGTCGTGAAGAACCTCACCGACGTCGAGACCCTCGGCGCCACCAGCGCGATCAACTCCGACAAGACCGGCACGCTGACCATGAACCAGATGACCGTGCGGTCACTGTACTTCCACTGCCGCTGGTACAGCGTCGACGGTGAGGGATACAGCAAGTCGGGGCGCGTCACCCACGTCGCGGGCGAGTCGGCCCCCGACTTCACCCTGCTCGCCTACGGGCTGTGCCTCGACAGCGACGCCACCGTCTCCGACACCGGACAGGTGGTCGGCGATCCCACCGAGGCCGCCCTGGTGGTGCTCGCAGCGAAGGTCGGCGTCGACGCTCCCCAGACCCGGCGGACGTATCCCCGCGTCGCCGCCGTGCCGTTCGACTCCGCGTACAAGTTCATGGCGACGTTCCACTATCTACCGGTCGACGGCACCACCCGATTCGTGGAACTGGTCAAGGGCGGACCGGACGTCGTTCTCGCGCGGTGCACGAACGCCTTCCGTCCCGGCCGGCAGGCGGTACCGATCGGCGACGTCCGGCAGGAGCTGATCGCGGCGAACCAGGCCATGTCCGAGA
The DNA here is from genome assembly GCF_012272955.1 of Rhodococcus sp. DMU1. Taxonomy (NCBI): domain Bacteria; kingdom Bacillati; phylum Actinomycetota; class Actinomycetes; order Mycobacteriales; family Nocardiaceae; genus Rhodococcus; species Rhodococcus sp. DMU1. Next base: position 5,410,490 of record NZ_CP050952.1, read on the forward strand.
AGGGCCTGCGCGTCCTGGCGTTCGCAGCACGCGTGCTCGACGGGCAGGAGCAGGCCGTGCAAGCCGACCCCATGTCGTTCGTCGAGGACCTCACGTTCGTCGGTATGGTCGGCATCATCGACCCACTCCGGCCGGAGGCAATCGATGCCGTGCGCACCGCCCACGAGGCCGGCATCGAAGTCCGAATGATCACCGGAGACCACGCGATCACCGCATCCGCCATCGCCGCCGAACTCGGCCTCGGACCGGGCGCGATCGGTGGCACCGAACTGCAAGCCATGACCGACGAGGAATTGTCGGCTGCCCTGCCCGACCTGCACGTGTTCGGCCGCGTCACCCCGCAGGACAAACTCCGCCTCGCCGACGTCATGCAGAAGACCGGCGCGGTCGTGGCGATGACCGGCGACGCCGTCAACGACGCCGCCGCGCTGAAGAAGGCCGACATCGGTGTCGCCATGGGATCGGGCAGCGAAGTCACCAAACAGGCCGGCAAGATGGTCCTCACCGACGACAACTTCGGGACCCTGATCAGCGCGATCCGCCTTGGCCGCAACATCTACGACAAGATCGTCTCCTACATCCGTTACCAGATGTCGAAACTGTTCTCACTGGTTCTGCTGTTCCTCGTCGCGAGCATCTTCGACATCAACGACGGCGTCGCACTCACCCCGCTGATGGTGCTGTTCCAGCACTTCTTCATCACTCTGTTCCCGGTCGCCGTCATCATGCTCGACCCGCCGGCGCCCGACCTGATGAACAAAGCGCCCCGCGATCCGAAGCTGCCCATCGCCAACCGGAGGGCGTTCACGCAGTGGCTGGCCTACGGCATCCTGCAGTTCGCCGTCACCCTCGCCGCGATGCTCCTCGCCCCGGGCGAGATGAGCACCACCGAAGCGAACGTCCCCATGACGACGGCATTCGTGGTGCTGTCGTTCGGATCCGTTCTCGCCGGACTCGTCATGCGCCGCGATCCGGAATCCGGCCTGGAGGCCCCGATACTCGGGGCGCTGAAGATCCTGTCGATTCCCGTCGTGGTCACCGTATTCGCCGTCGAAATCGGCTTCCTCCAAGAACTTCTGATGACCACGTCGCTGACCGGAGGCCAGTGGCTCGCCTGCCTCGGCTGGGCGCTGATCGTCCCGATCGTCGTCGAAGCGGAGAAGGCGCTGCGCCGCCGCCGATCGGGACCGCCGGCACTGCTTTCGCCCGAGGCCGCAGTCGGCCCGCAACGAGCCGGTACGCACTGACGTCGACTCCGGCGGGCACGAGCCGGTTCGGTAGTCGACACCGGTGGGGTTGTCGGCCTGCTGCGCCGTCCCCTGGAACCGGCCCGGGACGCGCTGATTCCTCACCGGGTTCGCGGCCCGCGTCGACCTGATCCGATCGACGAGTCCGGATGTGGTGATCCGCCCGGACCGGGAGCCTTCCCCAGTGCACAGGGCATGTCCCCAAATGAACAGAATTACGTCCCTCAGGGATAAGCATTCGGGCATGCACTCCACTACTGTTAGGTCCATCACACAGAGCCGGTTGGGGAGAGGGAACGTCGGCCACGGCCGCGACATCGCCCACCTCCTCCCGCCGGAACACCGACCGCCGTCGAGCACGGCAACGTGCCCTCGACAGCCCGGATCCCGTACAGCGGGAAGCAATTACATCCCGAGAAACATCAAAGGCGCCGAAGCCTGCCCGGTGGAACGGGCCGGCAGGCGCGACAAGGAGAAGACTGTGGCAAAAGCCGTCCGCTTCTACGAAACCGGTGGCCCCGAGGTCATGCGGTGGGAAGCCGTCGAGGTCGGAGACCCCGGCCCGGGCGAGGTCCGGATCCGGCACGAGGCCGTGGGTCTCAACTTCGCCGACACGTACTTCCGCACCGGCCTGTACCCCGCCCCCCTGCCGGCCGGCATGGGCGTCGAAGCCGCCGGCGTGGTCGAGGCCGTCGGACCGGACGTGGCGCACGTGCGGGAAGGCGATCGGGTGACCTACACCGGCAGCCCGCTCGGCGCCTACAGCACCGAGCGCGTGATGCCCGCCGAACACCTGATCCCACTGCCCGATGCCATCGGGTTCGACACCGCCGCGGCGATGACCATGCGCGGCTTGACCACCGCCTACCTGCTGCGCCGCATCCACCCGCTGAAGGCCGGGGACACCGTGCTGCTGCACGCCGCGGCGGGAGGCGTGGGCCTGATCTTCACCCAGTGGGCGAAGTTGTTGGGAATCAACGTGATCGGGACGGTCTCGAGCGAGGAGAAGGCCGAGACAGCGCGCGCCCACGGGTGCGATCACGTCGTGATCTACACGCAGGAGGACGTCGCGCAGCGAGTGCGGGAACTGACGGACGGCGCCGGCGTTCCCGTGGTGTACGACAGCATCGGCAAGACGACGTACTCGACCTCCCTCGATTCGCTGGCGCGCCGCGGTCTGCTGGTCTGCTTCGGTACCGCCTCCGGGCCCATCCCCCCGATCGACGCAATGCAGCTCGCGGTCAAGGGATCGTTGTTCGTGACCCGTCCGGCGCTCGCGGACTACATCGCCGACCCGGCCGAGCGCGCCGAACTCGCCGGAGAGCTGTTCTCCCACGTCGCCACCGGGAAGATCGCGATCGAGATCAACCAGCGGTATGCACTCGAAGACGCGGTCCGCGCCCACCACGATCTCGAAGCCGGTCGCAGCATCGGCTCGTCGGTCTTCACCCTCTGACCCCGGCCGGGCGGGATGTTGCTCCGGACGCCACCGCCATCCCACCACCCACGAAGGATCTGTCATGACTACCACCACCCGGCCGTCGGAGACGACCACGGCCACCACGCGGGAGTTCCGCGTCGAACCGCTCACCTGCACCATCGGCGCCGAGCTGTTCGACGTCGACCTCGGGGAGGTTTCGCGTGACCATGCGCTGTTCGAGCAGCTGCACGCGCTCCTGCTCGAACACAAGGTGCTCTTCTTCCGCGACCAGGACATCACTCGCGCCGAGCATGTGGCGCTGGCCGAACGGTTCGGTCCGCTCGAGGATCACCCGATGGTCGGCAGCGACCCCGACAACCCTGGCCTGGTGCGGATCTACAAGGACGTCGACAGCCCGCCCGAGCACTACGAGAACGCCTACCACTGCGACGCCACATGGCGGCAGAACCCGCCCATGGGGTGCGTGCTGCGGTGCGTGGAGACGCCGCCGGTCGGTGGCGATACCGTCTGGGTGAACATGGCCGAGGCGTACCGGCGGCTGCCCGCGCCGGTGAAGGAACAGGTCGCCGGACTGCGGGCCCGGCACAGCATCGAGGCGAGCTTCGGTGCCGCCCTGCCGATGGAACAGCGCCATCAGCTGCATGCGCGGTACCCGGACGCGGAGCACCCGGTGGTGCGCACCCACCCCGAGACCGGCGAGAAGATCCTGTTCGTCAACGCCTTTGCCACGCACCTGGTCAACTACCACACCCCCGGCAATGTCCGGTTCGGGATCGACTACGCCCCCGGCGCCGGCAATCTGCTGCAGTACCTGATCAGCCAGGCCGCGATCCCCGAGTACCAGGTGCGCTGGCGGTGGACGAAGAACAGCATCGCCATCTGGGACAACCGTTCCACCCAACACTATGCGGTGCAGGACTATTGGCCCGCCGTACGCAAGATGGAGCGCGCCGGGATCATCGGCGACCGCCCCTTCTGACTTCCTCTTCCTTCCTCATCGACTCTGAAACGGAGACCACAGATGCACTTCCTCGACGATTCCCTGTTCCCCGAGAACCAGGAGAAACTGGTCATCACCGCCGCGCCGTACGGCCCGGAATGGGAACTCGACGACTTCCGCGAGGACCTGCCGTTGACCATGGACGAGCACGTCCAGCAGGCGGTGGACTGCTACGACGCCGGCGCGACCGTCCTGCACATCCACGTGCGTGAACTCGACGGCAAGGGCTCCAAGCGGCTGTCGAAGTTCAACGAGCTGCTCGGCCGGTTGCGTGAGGCCGTGCCCGACATGATCCTGCAGGTCGGTGGGTCGATCTCGTTCGCCCCCGAGGGGGAGGGCGCCGACGCCAAGTGGCTCTCGGACGACGCCCGCCACATGCTGGCCGAGCTCGATCCAGCCCCGGATCAGGTCACCATCGCCATCAACACCAGCCAGATGAACATCGTGGAGTTGATGACCCCCGACGACATCCGCGGTACCTCCTTCGAGCGTCCCGAGGTGTGGGAGGCGTACCGTGAGATGGTCGTCCCGGCCGGCCCGGAATGGGTCGAAGAGCACCTGAAGCGCTTGCAGGCCAAGGGTATCCAGCCGCACTTCCAGCTCTCGAGTATCCCGCAGCTCGAAACCGTCGAACGGCTGATCCGCCGCGGCGTCTACACCGGCCCGCTGATGGTGACCTGGGTCGGTATCGGCGGTGGGTTCGACGGCCCCAACCCCTACAACATGATGGAGTTCATCCGCCGCACCCCCGACGGCGCGGTGCTGACCCTCGAGACCCTGATGCGGTCGGTACTGCCGATCAACACCATGGCAATCGCGATGGGCCTGCACTGCCGGGTCGGCAACGAGGACACCCTGTGGACGCCGACCAAGGAGAAGATGACCTCGGTCCAGCAGATCGAACAGCTCGTGCGCATCGCCGGTGAACTCGGCCGGCAGGTGGCCACCGGCAAGGAGGCCCGCGAGATCTACAAGCTCGACGAGCGCTACGCCGACGCCGACGAGACCCTCGCCAAGGTCGGCTTCGCACCCAACCGCAAGCCCGGCCAGCGCGGCTTCACCCAGCACGCCTGAGCCAGGCACACCGGACACCTCCCCGGAGGGGCACGCACACAGCACCGTGCGTGCCCCGGCCGTGGGTGCCACCTCTCCCGTGGCGGTGCCACGGGAGAGGCCCACGACGTCTCGTTCTGTCCTCCTCGCGGTCGTTCCTCCGCATTCACCGCCACCCTCGCCCACAGGAGTTCCCATGGGACTGCCCACCTCCCCCGTGGAGAATCCGACCGGCACACCGGCCGCCGGTCCCCGCCCCCACACGCGCTCACGGACGTACCCGTGGATCGTCTTCGCCCTGACCTTCGGGCTGCTGCTCTCGGACTACATGTCCCGACAGGTCCTCAGCGCCGTCTTCCCGTTCCTGAAAAGCGAATGGGCCCTGTCTGATTCACAGCTCGCCTCCCTCACCAGCATCGTCGCCCTCATGGTCGGCCTGCTCACCCTGCCGTTGTCGCTGCTCGCGGACCGGTGGGGCCGGGTCAAGAGCCTCGTGCTCATGGCCGTGTTGTGGAGCGCGGCCACCCTGCTCTGTGCGGTCGCCTCCAACTTCGAGCAGATGCTCGGTGCCAGATTCCTCGTCGGCGTCGGCGAAGCCGCCTACGGCAGCGTGGGCATCGCGGTGGTGCTGAGTGTATTCGCCCCGCGGGTGCACGCCTCACTCAGCGGCGCCTTCATGGCCGGCGGATCGTTCGGGTCGGTGATCGGCGTCGCCCTCGGCGGAGTGATCGCCGTGCACCTGAGCTGGCGATGGTCGTTCGCGGCCATGGCGGTCTTCGGCCTGATCCTGGTTGCGCTGTTCCGGACGCTCGTCACCGAACGCAGGCTCGCCGAGAACGCCGCCGACGAACACCCGAGGCAGACCGCAACCCCACCCGACGGCTTTCGCGCCCCGGTGTCGAGCCTGTTCACCAATCCGGCAGTGCTGTTCGCCTACATCGGTGGCGGACTGCAGATATTCACCGCCGCAGTGCTGCTGTCGTGGACTCCGAGCTACTTCAACCGGTACTACGGCCTCGCCCCGGACAAGGCCGGAGCCGCCGCCTCGATCGTCGTACTTCTCGTCGGCAGTGGCATGGTCGTCTGCGGCATCATCACCGACCGCCTCGGCCGCCACGACATCACCCGCAAGTGGACCGCTGCCGTCGTCTTCTGCATCATCGCGCTGGTGTGCCTGCTTACCGCCTTCCGGCTCGAGGCCGGCCCCGCCCAGCTTGTGCTCATCGGAATCGGTGCCTTCTTCTCCGCCGGCTCCTCGGGTCCAACCGCAGCGATGGTCGCGAACCTGACCCACACGTCGGTGCGCGCGTCCGCGATGGGCACGCTCACCGTCGCCAACAACCTGCTCGGTCTCGCCCTCGGCCCGTTCGTCGTCGGCATCCTCGCCGATCGGCTCGGCTTGCGAGAGGCGCTGCAGCTGTCGCCCCTGGTCTACCTCGCCGCCATCGCCGCGCTGCTGGCCGGCAAGCGCCTCCATCCTGCGGGACTGCGCAAACTCCTCGCACTCAGCACTCCCGTCGCCCGCTGAGGCAGACACTCCTGCTTCCCCGTCACTTCGAACAAGCTCCTGGAGCCGATCTTGAACAGCCCCGCCTCTCCGACCGTGGTGATAGTGCCGGGTCTGCGAGACCACGTCGCGGACCACTGGCAGACCCTGCTCGCCGAACGCCTCGACGACGCGCGCACCGTGCCCCCGCTCGAGCACGACAAGCTCGACCGTGCCGCCCGCGTCGCCGCTCTCGACACCGTCCTGAACGACATCTCCGGCCCGGTCGTGCTCGTCGCCCACAGCGCCGGAGTCATGACCACAGTCCACTGGGCCCAGAACCCCACCCGGCCGATCCAGGGCGCCCTCCTGGCGACCCCGGCGGACCTGGAGTTGCCGCTGCCCGCCGGCTACCCCTCCGGCGAAGACCTCGACCGTGGCGGCTGGAACCCCATCCCTCGCCGGAGGCTGCCGTTCCCGAGTGTCGTCGCAGCAAGCCGCAACGATCCACTCGCCTGCTACCGCCGTGTGACCGGCATGGCCGAGCTGTGGGGCAGCCGGCTGGTCGACCTCGGCAACGTCGGGCACCTGAATCCCGCCGCCGGCTACGGATATTGGCCGCGCGCCGAGGAGCTGCTGCAGGAACTGATCGAGCACACCGCAGCATCCGCCGCAGCGCGGTGCTGATTCCGGGGCGGGCCACGACTCGAGGCCGCCGGCCCGCCCCTCACGCCAGCCACACGCCCCCTGCATCGCGCGTCCTGCGCCAGTACGGAGAAAGAAATTGAGCAAGATCTACACAACTGCGGCCGAGGCCGTCGCCGACATCCCGTCCGGTGCCTCGCTCGCGGTCGGAGGTTTCGGCCTGTCAGGCATCCCGGACGAGCTGATCGCGGCGCTCGCGGAGGGGAAGGGCACCGATTTCGAGGTGTTCTCCAACAACTGCGGCGTCGACGGGCACGGGCTGGGAATCCTGCTCGGCGACAAGCGGATCCGCCGCGTCACCGCCTCCTATGTGGGGGAGAACAAGGAGTTCGCCCGTCAGTACCTCTCCGGTGAACTCGAGGTGAAGCTGACCCCGCAGGGCACCCTGGCGGAGAAGATGCGTGCCGGCGGCGCCGGCATCCCGGCGTTCTTCACTCCCGCCGGGGTCGGCACCCCCGTCTCGCAGGGCGGGCTGCCGTGGCGCTACCACGCGGACGGATCCGTCGCACTCGCGTCGCCGCCGAAGGAGATCCGCGAGTTCCGCGGCAGGCGGTACGTGCTCGAGGAATCGATCACCGCGGACTTCGCCCTGGTACATGCGCTGCGCGGCGACACCGAGGGCAACCTGGTGTTCAACAAGGCCGCGATGAACTTCAACCCGCTGGCCGCGATGGCCGGGAAGATCTGCATCGCCCAGGTCGAACAGCTCGTCGAACCCGGCGAGATCGACCCGGACCAGGTGCACCTTCCGGGAATCTTCGTCGACCGCATCGTGCACACCGGAATGCAGGACAAGCAGATCGAGAAGCGCACCGTGCGCGCCGCCAAGGAGGCCCGAGCATGACCGCAGTGATCGACACCCTCGGCTGGTCACGTACCGAGATGGCGGCCCGCGCCGCGCAGGAACTCACGCCGGGGCAGTACGTCAATCTCGGCATCGGGCTGCCGACGCTGATTCCGAACTTCCTACCCGAGGGCGTGCGGGTCACGCTGCATTCGGAGAACGGGATCCTGGGGACGGGCCCCTACCCGACCGAGGACGCCGTCGATCCGGACCTGATCAACGCCGGCAAGGAAACGGTCACCGTCCACCCCGGTGCGGCGTTCTTCGACTCGGCCATCTCGTTCGGGATGATCCGCGGCGGGCACATCGACACCGCGGTGCTCGGTGGGATGCAGGTCTCCGCCACCGGGGATCTGGCGAACTGGATGGTGCCGGGCAAGATGGTCAAGGGCATGGGCGGGGCGATGGACCTCGTCCACGGCGCCCGCACGGTCATCGTGCTGATGGAGCACACCGACAAGACCGGCGCATCGAAGATTGTCGAGCGGTGCACCCTGCCGCTCACCGGGGAGGCCGTGGTGCAGCGGATCATCACCGACCTCGCCGTCCTCGACGTCACCGACACCGGACTGGTGCTGGTCGAGTGCGCACCCGGCGTCACCGCCGAGCAGGTCCGCGCCGCCACCGACGCACCCCTGAGCTGACCCCACCGTCTCCCTCGTCACAACGACAGGACACACTCTCGTGCTCAATCTCTCCGTACTACTGGAAGACTCCGTCCGTCGCTACCCCGATCGCGTCGCACTGGTCTTCGGCACGGAACGCCTCACCTACGCCCACCTCGACGCCCTGGCCAACCAGGTGGCGAACCTGCTCGCCGCCCGGGGCATCGGCCCCGGCGACAAGGTCGCGCTCTCGTGCCCGAACATCCCGCAGTTCCCCGCCGTCTACTACGGGATCCTCAAGGCCGGCGCGATCGTCGTGCCGTTGAACATCCTGCTCAAGCCGCGCGAGATCACCTACCATCTCGACGATTCCGGTGCCGCCCTCTACTTCTGCTTCGAGGGCACCGACGACCTGCCCATGGGCGAATACGGCCGTGCCGGATTCGACAACGCCGCCGGATGCCGCGAGATGATTCTCCTCACCGCGGACCCGGACACGTCGTCGCCGATCCCCGGCGTCGACACCCTCGCCCGGGCCGTCGAGGCCCGTCCGGACACATTCGACACCGTCGTTCGCGAGCCCGGCGATACCGCGGTGATCCTCTACACCAGCGGCACCACCGGCCGGCCGAAGGGCGCGGAACTGACGCACGCGAACATGCTGCTCAATGCCCTGACCGCCAACCGGTTGTTCGACAGCACCTCGCTGCGCCCGGACACCTACCTGCTCACCCTGCCACTGTTCCATTCCTTCGGCCAGACCGTGACGATGAATGCCGGCCTGTCGGTCGGCGCCACCCTCGTGCTCCTGCCGCGGTTCGACGCGAAGGCGGCGCTCGAGCTCATGGTCGGCGAGGACATCACCGTCTTCGCCGGGGTGCCGACCATGTACTGGGCTCTGCTCGGCGCGGTCGACGACACCGTCGACGTCGACCGCATCTCCCGCTCCCTGCGGCGCGCGATCTCCGGTGGCGCCGCGCTGCCCGTGGAGATCCACGCCCAGTTCGAACGCCGCTTCGGCGTGCGGATTCTCGAGGGCTACGGTCTGTCCGAAACCTCGCCGCTGGCGGTCTTCAGCGACCCCGAACGCGACCCCCGCCCCGGCTCGATCGGTGTTCCGGTCTGGGGCATCGAGGCCAAGCTCGTCGACGAGCACTGGAACCCCGTTCTCGGCGACGACCAGGTCGGGGAGCTCGCACTCCGCGGCCACAACGTGATGAAGGGCTACCTCGGCCGGCCCGACGCCACCGCCGAGGTGATGCGCGACGGCTGGTTCCGCACAGGCGATCTCGCACGGCGCGACGAGGACGGCTTCTACTACATCGTCGACCGGGCCAAGGATCTCATCGTCCGCGGCGGATTCAACGTCTACCCCCGAGAGATCGAGGAAGTACTGATGACGCACGCCGCGGTCTCGCTCGCAGCCGTCGTGGGCGTCCCGGACGAACGGCACGGCGAAGAAGTCAAGGCATTCGTCATCCTCGAACCGGGTGCACGGATCACCGAGACGGAGCTGATCGACTGGTGCAAGGACCAGATGGCCGGCTACAAGTACCCCCGGTCCGTCGAATTCACCACGGCCCTGCCCATGACCGCCACCGGAAAGATCCTCAAGCGCGAGCTGGTCTCGGCCGTCGTCGACCAGGTTCGCGGCCGATGACCGCCCACACGCCCGGTGCGGCTCCTTCCATCGTCGACCGCATGAAGGCGGAGGGCACCTGGAACCCGCTGTGGGACGGGATCGAGGAACTCGATCCCGAATGGACCGAGCATTACCTGACGGCGACGATGCAGCCGTACCAGAGCGGCGTGCTCTCACCGCAGGTCGTCCAGTTGCTGTGCATCGCCGTCGATGCCTCCTGCACCCACATGTACGCTCCCGGGCTGCGGCGACACATACGAGCCGCACTCGATCTGGGCGTCACCGCCCGCGAGATCGTCGAAGTCCTGAAGCTCGCGACCACCATCGGCATCCACTCGCTGAACATCGGCGTGCCACTCCTCCTCGAGGAACTGTCCTCCCAGGGTCGGGTGCCCGAATCGGACCGTGCCGGGCACGCCTGACACAACGCCGCTCCCGCGCTCCCCCGGGCAGAACGCCCCACATCTCGAGGAACAATCATGACGCTTCGACTTCAGCACAAGCCGGCAGGTCTCGAGGTGGTCTTCGAGATCAACTGGGAGATCGAAGGTGGGACACGACCGGTGTGTATCGCCGAGATGGTTGTGCTCTACACGTGACCGCCGGAAACGTGCTCGATCACCACACCCGGTTCGAGGAGCGGATCGTCCGCGTCGGCTGCCACCGGATCCGGGTCAGCGTGCGCCACGGGAGCGGAGTTCCTGTGGTGTTGTGCAACGGTCTCGGCGCCGGATTGGAAATCCTCGGTCCGATCGTGGAGTCCTGGAACGCGGGGGCGACGATCGTGCGCTTCGACGTACCCGGCGCCGGTGGGTCGCCGTCGTCGCTGGTGCCGTACGGCTTCCCGTATCTGGCATGGGTCGTGGGCCGGGTCCTCGACGCCCTCGGTCTCCGGGTCGTCGACGTCGTCGGATACTCGTGGGGCGGCGCGCTGGCTCAGCAGTTCGCCCTGCAGAATCCGCGCCGCTGCCGGCGTCTCGTGCTCGTCGCCACCAGCACCGGGGCAGTGTCCGTCCCGGGCAGTCCGCGCACCTTGGCGAAGATGCTCACCCGCCGGCGATTCGACGACGCCGCCTGGGCCGCGGCGAACGTCGCGGAACTGTACGGCGGTACCGCCCGCCCGAACGCCGGCGCGGTCGCCGGCCTGCTCGGCAGGCAGCCCCGCACGACGTCGCGAACCGGATATCTGCAGCAACTGCTCGCCGGGGCCCTGTGGACGAGCCTGCCGATGCTGCCGCTGATCCGGCAACCGGTCCTCGTGGTCGCCGGCACCGACGACCCGATCGTTCCCGCCGTCAATGCCCGCATCATGCACCGGCTGCTTCCCCATGCCACCCTGCATATGCACTCCGGGGGGCACATCGACGTGCTCACCGGAGCCGGCGAGGTCGTGCCGGTCATCGATGCGTTTCTCGCGACCGGATGACGGCTTCTGCGCCGCGACGGTCCGACGAGGAGGCACGTGCCGCACTTCGCTCGTCGGACCGATCCGCGGTACGTCACGAGGTTTCCGGGCCGTCGCCCTCGGGCCGGTCGTCGCCGTGGCGCCGACGCCGTTGCTCGAAGGCGCTCACCGCAGCTTCGATCGTCGGATAGAACCGCGACGTATCGAATCGGTCACCCACGCCGAAGCGCACGAGCCGATCCTTGACGGGGCCTTTCATCTCTGCGAAGACGAGCCTGACGTGCTGGCTCTCCAGATACCGGTCGAGGTCGACCACTTCGTCGACGGCTGTGGTGTCCAATCCGATGATCGGCTCGGCGGCGACGACGACCCATTCGACGGGAGACGCCGAGTCGTTCACCAATGAACGGACGTAGCTGTCGAATATCTCCCCGTTGGCGAAGAACAACGGAGCATCGAATCGAACGAGGACCAGACCCGGGATGCGCCGGCCCTCGGGGTGCCGGGTGATGTCGTGGAACCCGTCCCGGTCCGGAAGGGCGACCAGCTCCGTCCGATAGGGCTGCCATACCCGCACAACCACTGCCACGAAGGACAATCCGATCGCCACCAGGATGCCCTGCAAGACCCCCACCAAGGCGACGCCGACGAACGCTGCAGCGGCCAGACCCGCTTCGACGCGGCTCATCCGCCACATCCGCACCACACCGGGCACGTCGACCAGCGCCCACGCCGCGACGATCACCACCGCCCCCAGCGTGGCCTGGGGGAGATACGCCGTCACTCCGGGTGCGAGCAGAACGAACAACAGCACCGCTGTGGCTCCGACGACTCCGGCCAGCTGGGTGCGGGCTCCGCTCTCCTCTGCCACCGGGGTACGGGAACCGCTGGCCGAGATCGGGAACCCACCGAACACCCCGCTGGCCACGTTCGCGACTCCGATCGCCTTCATCTCCGTACTGCCGTCGACGTTCTCGCCCCGCCGGGCTGCGAAGGTGCGCGACAGCACGCCGGAGTCGGCGAAGGCGATCAACGCGATACCCGCCGCCGGCCCCACGAGCGCGGCCACCTCATCCCAGCTCACCCCGCCGAACGACGGGAGGGGCATACCGCGTGGCAGGGCGCCGACCATGTCGATGTCGTCGGTGAGGTCGATCGCGAAGGCGACGACCATGGCTCCCCCGACCGCGACCAGAACACCCGGAACCTTGGAATGCAGCACCTTGAGCCCGATGATCACCGCCAGCGACACACCGCCCACGAGCGCCGTCGTCGGGTCGACGTCCCCGTCCAGCACCGCCCCGACGATCCCGGCGAGCTCGTCGAGAAGGCCCGAGGCGTCGACCGAGAAGCCCAGCAGCTTCGGCAGCTGCCCGACGATCACGATGAGCGCGATCGCGTTGAGATAGCCCAGGCGCAACGGCTTGGACAACAACTCGGTGACGAACCCGAGCCGCAGCAACCCTCCGAGGATCATGATCACGCCGACCAGCACCGCCAGGACGCCCGCCAGGACCAGTGCGCTTTCCGGGTCCGCGGCCACGGTCAGCGGCAACACCGCCGCAGCGATCAGCGGCGCCAGCGACGAGTCCGGTCCCAGAACGAGAATCTTGGACGGTCCCACGACGGCGTACGCGAGCAACGGCACGATGGTCGCGTACAGGCCCGCGTACGCGGGCAGCCCGGCGGCTTCGGCGTAGCCCATGCCGGCAGGAATGAGCAGTGCGGTCAGAACGAGCCCGGCCGTCACATCCGAGCGCAACCATTCGCGGCGGTAACGGCGTACCGTCACGACACCGGGCAGCCCAGCCAGGGCTCGGCTGAAGGACATTCAGAGAGTATGGCACCGCAGGCCCAGTCGGAAACGCCGATTGTGGGCAACACACGCACCGGTTGCTGCGTCGGCCCGGAACACCCGCGCCCATCGGTGTTCTCTCGCGCGTGTTCTTGCCCGTGCGGACCGCACTTTCGGGCGCGACGCGAGCAACCCACCTACGATCGATTCGAGCCGGGACGCCCGAGGGGGAGCCATGTCCGAGATCGAGAGGCCCGAGCTGCGGGCCGCCGTCGACGAGACCCTCAACCGCCGGCCCGCCGTCGGCCTGGCGGTCGGCGTGGTCCGCGACGGAACGCTGGAGTTCTTCCACGGGCACGGCGTCGCGGACATCCCGTCGAACAGACCCGTCACCGAGGACACGATCTTCCGGATCGCATCGATCACCAAGACGTTCACGGCGATCGCGGTCATGCAGCTGTGGGAACGGGGACTCGTCGACCTCGATGCGCCCGCCGCCGACTATCTGCGCGCCTTCCGGCTGGTCCCCGCGCGGTCCGGCTGGCGGCCCGCGACGGTGCGCCACCTGCTGACCCACACCGCGGGACTCGGCGAGGTGGCGCCGGCGTCCGGCGCGCTCCGACCGAATTTCGGGGAGAACATCGAGCCCGGACGGCCACGATCCCTGGCCGAGCACTACCGAGGAAGACTGCGCATCGACGCGGAGCCCGGCACCAGGTTCCGGTACGGGAACCACTCGCACGCGACGCTCGGCCAGATGGTCGAGGACATGACCGGGCAGCCGCTGCACCGCTACCTGCGCGAGCACGTCTTCGAACCCCTCGGCATGACGAGCACCAGCCTCGTCCGGGCCGACCTGGACGCCGCACGGATCGCGACCGGCTACACCCTGCGCTCGAGCGGCCCGAGGGCGGTCCCCGAGCGGGAACCGGTGACGGCGGGAGCCGGCGCGGCGTACTCGACACCCACGGACATGGCCCGCTACGTCGCGGCGCTGCTGGGCGGCGGCGCCAATGAGCACGGATCGGTGCTCGAACCCGCGACGCTCGCCACCATGTTCGCGCCCCAGTACCAGGCCGATCCGCGGCTGCCCGGCGTCGGTCTGACCTTCTTCCGCGGCGACGTGGGCGGCCACCACGTGGCCGAGCACCAGGGCATCCTGCCCGGCTTCAACTCGCAGATCACCGTCGCCCCGGGCGACGGCGTCGGGATCCTCGCCTTCACCAACGGAGCGCACCGGGCCGTGATGTGGCTGCCGGTGGAAACCGGGACGCTGCTCGGGTCCGTGCTCGGCGTTCCGGGCGAGAAGATCCGCACCGACGTTCCGCAGCGCCCCGAGGTCTGGTCCGAGATCTGCGGGTGGTACCACCTGCCCGGCCGGGTCACCGACGTCCGGGTCAGGACCATGATCGGTGCCGGCGTCGAGGTCTTCGTCCGTCGCGGCGAACTCCTGCTCCGGTTCCTGACCCCGCTGCCTCCGCTCTACCGGGGCCTGCCGCTGCACCCCGACGACCCGGCCGATCCGTACGCGTTCCGGTTCGACCTCGGCGACGGGCTGGGCTCCAGCCGGGTCGTGTTCGGGCGCGAGCCCGGAACGGACGACATGGCCGTGCACTTCGAGCTGATGCCGCTGTCCGCCCGGAAGCGGCCGCCGGCGACGAACCCGAGGTTGTGGACCGAGGGAGCGGGCGCCGTCGCCGCCGCGACGCTGCTCGTCCGCCGGGTTGCCCGGGGGCGGGGCCACTCCCCCGCACCCTGACCGGCACGGCGTCCGCCCGCACCGACCGGAGTGCCCGGCGGCGGGCAGGGGGGACGAACCGAAGCCCTGGGGTGGGTTACCGTCCGGAAGCCCCGGCGGGATGGTGGTAATGCCCCAGCCCCTTCCTCAGGAGTACACATGACCGTCCGACTTCGGGTGCGCGACATCGATGCTGTCCAACACCTCCGAGTGCCCTACATGATCGATGCCGGCACGAATGGTCTGCTGATGATCCATTCCGGATGGCTCATGTTCGATCTGTCGGCCGAGGACAGCGGCCAGCATGTCGACATCCTCTCGTTCGTCCCCTACGCCGACGACACCATCCAGACGTTCGCCCGCCAGGATGTGGCCGTGCCGATGGTGAGCGCCTCGATGACGAGCCTGCACGTTCGAGATACGGGCGCGATCCTCGCGGTCGACTCCGCCGTCGTCGGCCTGGAACAACGCCAGTTCACGGGCATCCAGGGCAGCCCGTTCGTACTGGTGATGCGCGCGAAAGCCTATGTGCGCGAAGGTGGTGTGGGACGGATGGCCTACCAGGTGACATGGCAGCTGCAACGCGACCGAACCGGGCGTGCCACCGGTCTCGGGCAGCCCATCGATCCGGGGAACACACGACCCTGACGGGTCGACGCGGTGATCCGACGGCCTCGCCCCGAGCGGCCACTTCGCCACTGCGGTATTGGCAGGGACGTGGGGGTTCGTGCCCGCATCTGCCTCACGCGAGACGCGTGCACACTCACGCGGCCATCGTCGGCGCGATCGCCTCCATCTGTTCGAGCACCAGCTTGATCGCGCCTGCCTGCCGGTCCGGCGGGTACTTGTACCGCGTGAGCAACCGCTTGATCTGCGAGCGCAACTTGGCCTTGACGTCCGCCCGCACGCGCCAGTCGGTCCTGACGTCGCGACGCATGACAGCGACGAGTTCCCGGGCGATCTGGGCGAGCACGTCGTCGCCCTGCTCGGTGACGGCGGATTCGTTCTGGGCCACGGCGTCGTAGAAGGCGAGTTCGTGCCAGTCCAGCGGCGGATCGAAGCGGCGGCCGCGGTCGCCCTCGGCCTGCACCTCCTGCGCGACCTCGACCAGCGCGGCGATCACCTCCGCGGAGGTGAGCTGCGAGTTGGTGTACTTGTTCATCAGTTCCTGCAGACGTTGTGAGAACGCTCGCTGACGTACCAGATTGTGCCGTGCAACCTTTCGCGCTTCCTCGTTGATGAGCTTGCGGAGCGCCTCGATCGCGAGGTTCGGGTTCTTCGCATGTTCGGCCCGTGCCAGGAATTCCGCATTGAGTTCGGTGAGCGACGGTCGCGGAATGCCGGCGGCGTCGTAGATGTCGAGTACCTCGCCGGATTCGACCGAGGCGGCCATGAGCTGACGCAAGGCACGCCGCACGTCCTCCGGAACAGCGAGCCCCCGCGCCTGCCGATCCTCGGCGTCGAACTTCGCCATGTAGACGCGGACTTCCTCGAAGAACTTCGCGTCGGCGGCCAGCCCTCCCAGATCGGGATGAGTGCCGCAGATCGCCCAGGCGCGGGACAGTTGGGAGGAGAATTTCCGGAAGCGGGCCGCCAGGGTCTCGTCCCCTTCCGGCACCCGGTTCTCCGGAAGCTTCGGGTCGCGCAGGTAGTTCACGGTGGCGAGCACGGCTTCGATATAGCCACGCGGTCCGGTGGCGGACCGGAGGCGCGACCGCCAGTCGAAACCGTGCAGCATGTTCACGAGCACCGTGAGCAGATTCTTGACGGCGTCGACGGACTCCTCGATCGGCCGGCCCAGCGGTTTGGTCTCCTGATCCGTCGCCGTGTACTCGGCCAGCGCCTCGGCGAGGTTGTCGGCGACGGGCGCGTAGGCCACGAGCAGCCCGTCGCGTTTGCCGCGGAAGGTGCGGTTGACCCGGGCGAGGGCCTGCATGAGCAGCGCACCCTTCAACGGCCGGTCGAGATAGAGAGTGTGCAGCGGCGGCGCATCGAAGCCGGTGAGGAGCATGTCCTTGACGATGACGATTTCGAGCTCGTCGTCGATGTCCTTGAGCCGCTTCTTGATCGCGGCGTTCGCCGAGTCGCGGCGCACATGCCTGTCGATCGGCGGCTGATCGGCCGCGGTTCCCGAGTAGACGACTTTGATTCGCCCGCTGGAGATCTCGCCCGAGTGCCAATCCGGGCGCAGTGCGACGATCTCGTCGTAGAGATTGGCGCAGATCTCGCGGGTCGCGCACACGATCAAGGCCTTGCCGGGCGCGGTGGGGTTGTCGTCGGACCCGACGAATTTGGCCATCTGCTCGCGGCGACTCTCCCAGTGTTCGACGAGGTCGGCGGCGAGCTTGTGCAGCCGGGCCGGCGCGCCGTAGACGGCGTTGACGACCGCGACGGACTTCTCGATGCGGTCGCGGTCGGTGTCGTCGAGTCCGACGGTGAGTTCGTCGGCGGACGCGTCGATCTGCTCCTCGGTCACGTCGCCGGCGAACGCGACCTTGACCAGCCGGCTTTCGAAGTGGACCGGGACGGTGGCGCCGTCCTCGACCGCACGGGTGAGGTCGTAGACGTCGATGTAGTCGCCGAACACCGCCCGGGTGTCCCGGTCCTCGAACGAGACGGGCGTGCCGGTGAAGGCGATGAGGGTCGCGTGCGGCAGCGCGTCGCGCAGGTGACGCGCGTAGCCGTCGAGGTTGTCGTAGTGGCTGCGGTGCGCCTCGTCGACGATGACGATGATGTTGCGCCGGGCCGAGAGGAGGGGGTGGCTGTGGCCGGATTCGCGTTCGTCACGGCTGCGCCCGAATTTCTGCAGGGTCGTGAAGTAGATCCCGCCGGTTGTCCGGCCGGACAGTTCAAGAAGGGCATGACGATGTCGGACGACAAGACGCCCGCACCCGCCGGCTGGTACCCCGATCCGAACGGGGGACAACGTTACTGGGACGGCACCCGGTGGCTGGACTTCCCTGGTTCCGGCGCCGTCGACGGCAAGAAGCGCCGAATCCGGAAGAAGCCGCTCCTGATCGTGCTGGCAGTCCTGCTGCTCGCCGTGGGGGGTGGGGCGCTCACCTGGAAGCTCAATCACGACGCCCAGGTTGCGGCACAGGTCGCGGCGGCAGAGGAAGCTGCACAGCGCGAAGCGGAACGCCTGGCCGCCGAGAAGGCGGCGCAGCAGCAGCGCGACAACGCCGAGCGCGCCTCCCGCGCGCGATCCGTCTCTGAGATCGAGTCGAGTGTGGAGCAGATGGCGAGCAAGCACATCGACAACGGAATGTTCGACGGGCCGGTGATCGAGGTGACCTGCTCACCCGTCAACGGCGGGTCCACCGACAACCTCACCGAGACGACGACGGTGTTCGAGTGCTTCGTCGCGACCGAGGACAACGGCGACGGCACGATGAGCGGGTACAAGTACCACGCGACGATGAACTGGACGACGGGCAGTTTCACCTACGGGTTCGGGGCGCCGTAGCGACGACGACAGCCGCACGCTTCGGCGTCCTGTCGCGCCTCAGGGCGTTACGCCCGTCCCTCCACACCTGCTCCGGACATCGACAACGAAAGCGACGGTTGTCGATGTCCGGCGTTGTCCAGCCTGCGAGGTGAGCGGAGGAGAACCGAGCTCAGTGCCCCAGCCCCAGCGTGGCGCTCAGTTCGGGGATCCGGGTCGCCAAGGCGGAGTAGACGAGACGGTCGTTCACCTTGTCGTAGTGGTGCGCGATCAGGTTTCGCATCCGTCCGATCGCCACCCAGTCGACGCCGGGGAACTCGGACTTGAACGTCTCCGGCAGCTTCTCGACGACCGTGGCCACCTGGATCAGGATGTGCCGACCGTTGTTCCGCAGCACGCGCCCGTAGGGACTGTCCTCCAGGTAGGCATCCAGACCGAGTCCCACCGTGTAGGCGGCATCCGCCGCGAAGTCGGCAAGGTCCTGTAAACGACGGCGAACACGCTCGTCCGCATTCTCCTCCGACGTCACAGCTTCTCCGATGTCACAGCGCCACGGCTTCCTCCCGGGCCCGGTCCCCCACGCGCCCCCCGGCTCGCCCGTCGACGATCTCGACCCGCACGGTGAGCAGGTCTTCCAATGCTTGCTGCAACCCGAGGAGGTCGACGATGTCGTGGCGATCGCTGAAATCCACGATGAGGTCGATATCCGAGGCGAAGTCGTCGTCGCCGCGCGCCACAGATCCGAACACCCTCGGGTTCGGCAGTCCCGCCTCGGCGAAGAGTTCGCGCACTTCTTCACGTCGGGCTGCCAGAGCCTCGGAGGGGCGAACGGGCAGGGCTGCCGTCAGCGCCGAACGGGCCGGCTCGGACGGCTGCCGTCGTCCGGTCTCGATTGCGGCGATCAGAGGCTGCTTGATGCCGGAGCGCTCGGCGAGCTCCCGTTGCGAGAGACCCAGAATCCCCCGCCGGATGCGAACGAAGTCACCGAAGCCGACGGCCACGACATCACGATAACAGATTTTGTTATCGCTTGAAGCGATGTGGGCCGGACGCGGCCCATGCCCCGCGGGGAGTCACGGGTTCGCTCGGATGTGCAGTTCTCGTGACGACACGCCGGGCAACGTCCACGAGAACTGCGCGCTCGGCACAGTGCCGCTCAACCGAAGTTCACCTGACGACGAGCGTTCGCCAGGCACGTGACGGCGCCCGTCCCGAACGGACCGAACCGGTCGAACAGCACCGACGTGCCCACCGCGACGCCGGCGGCGCTGAGGTGGTGATCGGCTTCGACGCCGACCTCGGTGCCGACGGGCAGCCGCGAGAGGGTCAGCGTGAGGTCGCCGTTGATGAAGCCGATGCCCTCGTCGCTCCAGTTGGCCATGAAACTGGTGCCCTCGCCGACGACCGCGGTCCGCACGAACGGCGACATCTCCTCCCCCACGATCACCGGAATCTGCCGGGACCACATGCGTTTCCGGCTCGCGTTCTGATGCTCGGACCGCACCTGCGACCAGCCCTCGGGGTGCGCGTCGCTGCCGAACCAGGTGGGTGCGAATCCCGCCTCCGGTCCGTCGAGTGCTTCGGCGGGCGGCGTCGGGTGCTCGTCACGGGTCCAGACGGTGCCCGGCGGCTGCTCGGATGGGCGCAGGTAGACGACGGTCCCGCGGGCGGTGACGTCGTCGCCCTGGATCAGGTGGGCGTCGGCGACGCGGATGCGGTTGCCGTCTCGCACGCGGGTCGTCTCGAACCGGACGGGCGCGTTCTGCACCGGCCTGAACAGGTCGACGGTGAGCCGGGCGGGGACGAACCCGTCGGGACCGTGGTCCTTGTCGAGTTCCCGGGCGAGCAGGCCGGTCACGCACGGTCCGGCCAGCATCGTCGACGACCAGGGGCTGACGGCGTACTTCGTGGGAAGGTACGTGCCGTCCGATTCGGTGAAGTATCCGCGCATGGAGTCAGGCATGCTCGGATTCTCGCAGCACTCGTTTCCTCAGCGAACGTCCCGGTCAGGTTCCGATGTCCTCGCTCGTCCCGCGATGCCGTAGCCACACCATCGCCGCACCGCAGGCCAGGATGGCGGCGGTCGACGCGCCCACCGACGTCCACGTCCACGCACCCGGACTCCACCCGGCTGCGTCGTCTGTGAGCGGAGTGTAGGCCGTCCACCCGAACTGGGCGACCAGCGGCAGCGCCAGCACCGACGGCAGAGCCAGCGAGGTGGCGGTCACGGGCGCCGTCGACGGCAGTGACGCGACGATCGTGTACGCGGCGGCGAACGGCACCACGAGGATGGTCGCCACAAAATTCGCGTTGTCCCAAGGGGGACGATCGAAGATCCCGGCAGCCGCGGCGAGCGCGAGCAGGCCGACGCCCACCACGGGCATCGGCCGGCGGCGACCCAGCCACGCGCCGACGGCCACGAGGGCAGGCGCGATCAGCAGCGCCGGCCACACCGCCGGCGACCACGAGACGGTGCCGCCCGCGGCGACGACCACGGCCGTCGCCGCCAGGAGCACCGCCCCTGTCCGTCTCCGCAGCCACAGCGCCGCGGCGATGAGCACCGGCACCGCCACCAGACCCCACAGCCACCGACCCTCCCCGAGGTCGTGCAGGGAGAACAGCGCGTGGTGGAACGACCAGTACAGCCCCACCCCGAGGATCGGCACACCGATGCCGACGGCCACCTCCCGCCCACGCACCCGGGGTGCGGCGACCGGCGCCTCGTCGTTTCCGGCGGTCAGCGCCACCACCCCCGCCGCGACGGCGGTGACGATCGCCAGCGACAGCCACACGGCATTGACCGGCTGAACGCTCGCTGCGAGATAGGACGCGTACCGCTGAGGCGCCGAGTCCAGTTCCCGGAACTGCGCGAGCGGCTCGGCCGTCAGCAGCCCGGCGACCACCGCTCCGGGCAGGGCGGCATGCAGCTTCCCGGCCCCCAGCACGACGAGCGCGCCGAGCAGCAGGCCCGCGCCGATCGTCGCGACGTACACGTCGAACCGCCATCCTCCCGGCAGCGCGACGACGGCCATCGCCATCGCCCCGACCAGGGCGGCCGCAAGCACGCGCCGACGAACAGTTGCCGCCGCGGCCAGCGCCGCGAGCCCCCCGGCTGCGGCGGCGGCGACGTCGGAGGTGAACACCGGGCCGGGCAGCAACCCGTCGGCCAAGGGATAGGTGTCGACGCTCGGGGCAGCCAGCACCAGCCCCGCGGTGAAGCCGCCGACGACGAATAGGACATATCGGAAAATTGACGCCACGCCCTACCATTGCCGGGCGACTCACCCTGGGAGTGCTCGACGCGCCGGACTCTCTTCGGATTTCACCACGCGCGCCGAGGGATCCGAACGCGCGTTCGAGTTGACGGCACGCGTCGGTCGTGCCACCATCCCTGCATTGGCCTGAAAACAGGTCGACCCCGGCAGGTGTTGCAGCACCGCGCCGGGGTCTGGGCACACGACAGAAGGAAGCTGTCATGCACCGTAAGGTGGAGTCTATCCACACGCCCGACAGGGGCGTGTATCCGCAACCGCGCGCACGTTCCGTCGCGCCGATCCCACACCGCCGCGCCCGGTCGACGTCCTGACGCACGAGCCCCTCGGCTTCGAGGGGCTCGTCGTGCATCGCTGTTCCCGGTGTGCGCAACGGTAACCGAGACACACCGGTCCACGTCGCTACTCTCCCGTGGTCCGACGTCAGCGCACGGACGCTGCGAGCGCGACTTCGTCGTGCTCGAAACCGACTGGGCACCAGTACCTTTGTCCCCGTAGCTGGTGGCGGGGCACCTGATCGCGCGGGTCGACACGTTCGTTCGGGTCCAGCACAGCCGCACGTCGCCCGCGACGTGGGGCCGAAAGTGCTGGCCGAGAAGGTCTATCGGGGTATGGCGACCGGGCAGCGTTGGGGAAGGGGCCGAAAGACTCAGGGACCCTTAGGGTCTCCGCTCGGTCGAGGACAGTCGCCCGCAGGGCGTCCGTCTCCCGAAGCATCCTGCGCCGCGGCACGTTCACCTACGCCACAACCGAGGCGCGCGATCTATCCGGCGGAAATGTCGGCACCCAGGAAGTCTTCGAGTGCCCGCACGACCTCGGCCGTCTGCTCGTCGTGCGGGTTGTGCCCGGCCCGGTCGATGATCCGAAGGCGCGCACCGGGAATGCCGGCGGCCAGCTCCCGCTGACACTCCGGCGGGAACACGAAGTCCTCGCGCCCGGCCACGACGAGCGTGGGCGCGGTGATCCCACCGAGACGATCGGTGACCGTCCAGTCCTTCAGCAGATGCCGGCCGGCGAAGATGAGCGGCGCCGGCCGCAGCCTCGAACGCCACGCTCCGCTGCTCAGCTCGCGAGCCAGTATGTCGAGGCCGGAACGGTAGAAGTATGCGTCCCCGATCTGCGCGAAGATCGGGAAGTACTCGCGGGGAGTGAACTCGCCGGTGAACCACCGCCGCGCCAGCTCCGCCTTCTCCCGGCTGTAGCCGCGTTCGAGGAGCACCTTCGGAACGTTCTGGCGCTCCCAGTGACTGTCGGCGCCGGTGTCGAGCAGCACGAGATGCGAGACCCGCTCGGGGTAGCGCAGAGCGTACTCGAGCGCGACCTGCCCGCCGAACGAATGCCCGAGCACCGCCCACCGCTCGAAACCGAGACTCTCGCGCAGGGCGTCGGCATCCGCGGTGAGGTTCTCCCACGTCATCGTTTCGACGGGTGCACCGATCGAGCGCCCGTTGCAGCGGTGGTCGTAGAACACCAACGTGAACCGGTCCGCGCACTGCCGGAAGGCTTGCATCGTCCACATGTCCGCCGACGGTCCGCCGTGCATGACCACCAACGGAGGTCCCTGCCCGACCACGTCGACGTAGAGGGAGGTGTCCCGGATCGGGACCCGGCCGGGCCGGACGCGGTGCAGGCTGCCGCGCCATTTCACCACCGCCGACGAAGGACCACGCGAGTCGCGTCCTCGCGCCTCTCCTGTTGCCGTGTTCGAATCTGTTGCCCGCGAGTTATTTTCGATTCTTCTTTTGAGGACCACCAGCATGCGCGCCTGCATGATCCACACGACCGGGGGGAAGATTCCGGAGTAGACGAGGCGCGTAATCCATCGCGGTCGGCCCGCCTGATATCCGCTGATGACGAGGCGGGTGCGCCCGCGGGGCAGCTCCTTCAGCTGGAAGCCCCACAGTCCTTCCAGATAGCCGGACGGTCGCGGCTGCCCGGGGTCGAGGGTGCGGCCCCGCAGATCGATCAGCCCGTACAGCCCGAGGAAACGGTTCGGCTCGATCCGCGCGACCTTGTACGCGTCCATGGGTCCCGCGCCGGGCGCCCAGTACTTCAGCTGGTCGCCGGGCCGGATGTCCTGCCATTCCGGATGCACTTCCCGGGCGCTCGGGCGACCGGCATTGTCCAGGTGATCCCAGGAGTACCACCCACCGCGGTCCCAGCCCATCTGCACCAGCCACGGCCAGACCTGCTCGGGCGGCGCGTCGATGGTGACGGCCATCGCTCCCGACCTCTCGCCGTCGGGCACTAGGTCGGCGCCGGGGAACGGCCCGCTGATCTCCTCGTCGGTGGCGCCCCACCGCATGAGCCGGGGGCGCACGAGGCTCCCGTAGACCACGGCCGTCGCCGCGCCCGCCACCGCAATCTTCGGTGCGACTGCCATACGTCCAGCGTGCGCCGGGTTCCGGTGCTTCACAAGAGGCCGGCGACCCTCACATCTACCGCGACACGGTCAGTCATCACCATCGAGCAGCTCGTGCGGCTGCCTCGCCTGAATTCCGCCATTCCATCGCATCGAGCGGGCGCCGGGCGTGCGCTGGTGAGCGCATCAGGGTGATGCGGCGTCCCGTCGCCGAACCACACGCGATCGGATCGCGGCCTCTCCCGGCGTAGTGTCAATTTCCCTCGGGAATCAGCCTTCTCAGCGCCTCGCGAGTCGGCTCGTCGGTGGAATAGATGACGGTGCCGATCATGCCCCGCGTCAGGAGAACCTTGTACACGTTTCGCACCAGACGATCGAATCGGATATCGCTGATCTTCTTCGCATTTCTGAAGTCGGGATCCTTGTTGGCCGTACGGACCGAAACGAATCCTCCGTCCCGCCACACCAGGTCCGGTCCGAGGATGACGCCGTTCCAGTCGTACTCGAAACCCTGCGCGGTGTAGACACAGCCGACCTGCCCGAAACCCCCGTCCTCGGTGGCCCACAGTGCGGCCGGCGGCGCGTCGCCGGTGCGGCGTTCGCTCTTGCTGTTCCACGGCCGTGCCCACGCGCCGATCTGCACATCCGGGACGAGACGGCCGTCCTTGTCGGGGTTGCTCCACGGCCAGCAGTACCCCGCGGTCATGCGTGCCGAGTATCCGCGGTCGCGCTGCTGCTCGAGCAGGAACTCGAGCTCCTCCGGAGAATCGGCCACGCGCACCGCGAACTGCGGATCCCCCGACCACCGCACCGGGCCACCCTCGACGAGACCGAGCAGACGCTTGACCCACAGCACATACTCCTCGCTGCCTCCGCAGCGGAACTGCTCCCCGAGGTGCACGTGATGGGTTTCGAGTCCGAGCGTCGCGGCGTAGCGCTCGATCTGTTCGAGCGAGCCGAGTTCACCCGGCCGCACCACCTGGTGCTCGTCGAGCAGGAACACCGGGACGCGCGCCGCCGAGATGAGTTCGTCGATCTGCGGTCGATCGGTGCGCAGCTCGGCGCGGGTGTACCGATCGACGGAGGTCTCACGGATTCGGTGCGCCTCGTCGAGGATCAGCACGTCGAGGCCGTTGCGTTCGGCCGACATGAACTGGTTGAAGTACTTGAACATCTTCTGCACCCGCGGGGCGCGCGCCCCGGCGACCTTGCGCAGGGTCTGGGTGAACGAACGCGACCCGGTGGCATGCAGGACGGTGCGGCCACGGCGGGCAAGCTCGCCGAGCAGGGACAGCGCGATCACGCTCTTGCCACTGCCGGGTCCCCCGGTGACGATGACGACGCGCTTGCGGTCCGCGGCGCGGGACACCTCGACCTCGTGCAGCACCAGGTCCACGGCCAACTGCTGATTGCCGAGCAGATGGAACTGCGGCCGGTCGCGCACCTCGGCGGCGGCGACCTTCAGCAGCTGCTGGGACGGTGCGACCGCGGACTTCAAGAGTGTGTCGCCTGCGGTGTGCCCGGACACCGGGGCGAGCCGGGTGCGGAGAAAGTCGATCATGCCGCCGCGGTCGGCGGCGGTGAACAACCGGCCGGTGATCCCGCTCGGATAGGCGCGCAGCTCCGCCACCGCGGTCGGATCGGTGGCGTTGTGCAGATACGCGAGTCCCGCGAGGGCATCGGGCTGATCCGCGACAGCGCGCGCGAAATCGCTCAGGTAGTCGCAGTACCCCTTGACCTGCGCGACGGGATGCAGCCTCGGCCCGCCCGGCATTCCCGCCACCTCGACGAGTTCGGGATTGTCCTCGAAGCGCCGCGCGGCCGACCACTGCTTCAGCTCCACCACGACATACGACACGGCCCCGGTGGCCGGATGAGTGCCGGCGAGCACCACGTCGGCACGCTGCGAGGTGAGCGGCAGATGGTACTCGAGAAGCATCTCGACATCGCCGAGACCGGCATCGACGAGATCCTGCGCAAGCACCGGCAGGCTTCGGCTCCACGACTTCTGTTCGGCCTGGCTGGGACGATGACCGGTGCGAAACAGCATCTGCTCCAACAACTGCTCCGCCAGCGAATCGGGCCGATCCAACTCGGCGATCCGGCGGGCAGATGTACGAAGCAGCGTCACGGTCAGGTCCCCTGGGCAGCACGAATTCAGTCGTGCGGGTGGGGACATGTCCGGGACCGCTCATCGCAGCGGAAGTCCGTCGGGCCGCAGTGGAGAGGCTAGCGGAGGGCTGCTCCCCGATGACACCGGCAGGGTCACCCGTCCGGCAGGATGAGCGCATGATGTCGCTTCTCGCCGCGCCCCTCGGAGCCGCCCGCATCGCCCTGGACCGGACCGTGGAGGTCGCCGAGTTCGCGGTGTCAGTTCCCGGGCGGATCACGAGCCTGTTCGAGGCCACCGAGGCGCTCGTCGCCCGCGTCGACGACGTGGTCACCGACGCCCGCGCGATCGTCGCGCGCATCGATGAGGTCGTCACCGACGCCCGCGCCGCCGTCGGCCGGGTCGACGAGGTCATCGACAGCAGCTCGACGGTGGTCGGCGACGCCGCGGCCGTGGCCCACCGGGCGCAGGATGTGGTGTCGTCCGCCGGCCGCACGTCCGACGCGGCCGGCGAACTGCTCGACACCTACGCGCCGATGGCGACGCGGGCCGCGCCGCTCGCGGGCCAGTTCATCGAGGAACTCAGCGCCGAGGAGGTCCACGCGGCCGTCGTCCTGCTCGATCAGCTGCCGGAGCTCGCGGACCGGATGACGGCCCTGATGCCGATCCTGGGCACGCTCGAGAGCGTCGCCCCGGAGATCCACGAGCTGCTGGGCGTCGCGAAGGACGTGCGGCAGGCGATCGTCGGCGTCCCGGGCTTCAACTTTCTGCGCCGTCGCGGCGAGGACAAGGAGAACGGCGACGACGACTGACGATCACGGCTGGACGAGGATCTTGACGTTCTCCTCCTTGTTGGTGATCAGTTCCTCGAAGCCGTCCTTGACGATGTCGTCGAGCCCGATCCGGCCGGTGATGAACTGGTAGGGGTCGACCTTGCCGGAGGCGATCATCTCGATCGTGGCGGGATGATCGTTCGCGTAGGCGAGGCTGCCGAGCAGGTTGACCTCGCGGAAGACGAGGTCGTTCATGGCGACGCTCGCCTCGTGGCCCCAGATCGCGACGTTCACGCACGTGCCGCCCGCCCGGGTGGACTGGATAGCGGTCTTCAGGACCGCGTCGATGCCGGCGCATTCGAAGGAGACGTCGGCGCCACGGCCGCCGGTCAGCTCCAGCACCTGCTCGGTGACGTCGCCGTCGCGCGGGTCGATGATGTGGTCCGCCCCGGCCGGCTCGGCCTTCTTCTTCCGCACCTCGGCCGGTTCGACGACGATGATCTGCTCGACGCCCGCCGCGCGCAGCGCCGAGGTGGTGACGAGCCCGATCGGCCCGGCCCCGAACACGAGCGCCGAGTGGCTCGGCCGCGCACCCGAGAGCCGCACGGCGTGGTACGCGACGGCGAGCGGTTCGACGAGGGCGCCGACGTCGGTGCCGAGTTCGCCGAGCGGATGAATCCAGCGCCGCTCGGCGACGACGTACTGCGAGAAGCCGCCGCCGTATCCGGACAGGCCCACGAATCCCAGTGTGCTGCACACGTTGTAGCGGCCGTTGCGGCAGGCGTCGCAGCGGCCGCAGATGATGTACGGCTCGACGACCACCCGGTCGCCCACCCACACGTCGTCCACGCCGTCGCCCACTTCCGCGACGACACCGGCGAACTCGTGACCGAGGGTGATCGGCACGGTCTCGCCGGTGATGGGGTGCGGTGCGTCGGCGGGCGGGGCGAAGATCGGGCCCTCGAGGTACTCGTGCAGGTCGGTGCCGCAGATACCGCACCACTCGACCTCGACCTTGACGGTTCCGGGCCGGGTCGCCGGTTCGGGGACATCCTCGACCCGGATGTCCCCGGGGCCGTGGAAGCGGGCTGCCTTCATGGGTCGATCTCCTCGCTGTACGGGCGTCGGACCTGTTCGGCCATGTCCGACGCGGGACCATCCGGGTGCGCCGCTACCGAGGCCGGCGCGTGATCCAGAACACAGCGCCGGCGTCGCCGCAACAAGTGTTGCAGTGCGTTGCGCCGCGGCGCCGCCGCGCGACGGGTGTGGTGCCGGCCACACAATTCGGCATATGCTCACCGCAACCCGACCGACGAGAGACGGAGACAGTGGGCAACTTCAGCGCCATCGAACCCGGCACCGACCTGCATCGATACGCGCGTGAGCTGGCGCGCATGCACGATGCGGTCATCGGCGGCGGCCGGTCGCCGCTGCGGCCGCGGTCGGTGGTGGCCCGGTCCTGGTCCCGGGTGCTCGTCGCGGGGCTGGCTCCGGACGGCAGCAACGCCCGCGCCCTGCTGCCGCTCGCCGAGGTCGAACGGCGCCGGCGGAACTCCCCGCTGTCGGGGGTGATCGGCGACCTCGAGCAGGTGGTGTGCTCCGTGGCCGAGGCGTCGCACATGTTGATGGTCGTGACCGACGCGGACGGGATCGTGCTGTGGCGGGCCGGGTCGGCCAAGGTGCGCAGCCGCGCCGACAGCCTCGGATTCAGCGAGGGCGCCCGGTGGACGGAGGCGACCGTGGGGACCAATGCGATCGGGACGGCCCTCGCCGAGGCCGCCCCGGTACAGCTGTTCTCCGCCGAGCACTTCGAGCAGTCCCAGCACCCCTGGTACTGCACCGCGGCACCGATCCACGATCCGCGCACCGGGGAACTGCTCGGCGTGGTCGACGTGAGCGGCCCCGCCCTGACCATCCATCCCACCATCAGCGCGCTCGTCGAGACGGCGGTGCGGCTCGCCGAGGCGCAGCTGTGGCGGTTGCACGAGAACCGGCTCGAACGGCTGCGCACGGCCGCGGCGCCGGTGCTCGCCTCGATGAGCGGGCCGCTGCTGCTCGTCGACGAGCACGGGTGGGTGGCGCACGCGTCGGGCGTTGCGGCCACCAAGCGCGTGGCGGCGCCGACGTCCGAGCGGACCTTGAGCGTGCCCGGCCTGGGCCTGTGCGTGCCGGAGCAGCTCGCGCACGGCTGGCTGATCCGGCCAGCGGGTGGCCCGGCGCGGATGGCGATCGAACTGGACCTGTCCGGCACGCCGACGGTCGTCGTCAGCGGCGCCGACTCGGCGTGGCGCAGCCCGCTGTCCGCCCGGCACGCCGAGATCCTGCTCCTGCTGCACCTGCGGGGGCCGCAGGGAATGACGGTGACCGAGGTGAGCAACGGCATCTACGGCGACCCGGACCACGCCGTCGCGGTGCGGGCGGAGGTGTCCCGGCTGCGCCGCGTCCTCGGCTCCGTCGTCGAGAGCCGGCCCTACCGGCTCGCCGACTCGGTCGACATGACGCTCACCCTCGGAACGGCCGAACGCCTCGCGGACTGCGCGTTCGTCCGGCACGCGACCAGCCCGGCCGTCCGCGCGCTCGCGGACGGCCGGTGAGAGCTCAGGCCCGGTAGGCGTCCGTCCCGGCCCGGCTGAGCACCAGGCGCGGCAGCACCGCACGGGAGGACAGCCGCAGCACCGCGTCGACGAGTTCGACGACGTCGTTCACCTCGAGCATCTCCTCGGCGGGGATGCGGTCCTTGATCCAGTCGGACATGTCGGTGTCGACGTAGGCGGGTGCGATCGCGGACGCGCTGACACCGTTGCCGGACTCCTCGGCGTTGAGCGTCTCGACCAGAGAGATCAGCGCCGCCTTCGTCGCACCGTACACGGCCAGGCCGGCCTCGGCGTAGACGCCGGTGATCGACGACAGCGCAACCACTTTCGCACCGCGGCCTGGGGCGGCGGTCGCGGCCTTGCGCAGCAGCGGCAACGATGCCTGGATCAGGGCGAAGGGGGTCTCGAAGTTGACGGACACCGTCTTGCCGAAGCGCCGCATCGGGAACTCGGCGATGGTGCCGGCGGTGCCGACGCCGGCGTTGAGCACGAGCGCCCGCATGCTGCCGAACGTCTCCTCGTGCGCCGCGACGACGCGTGCCGCGGTGTCCGGGTCGCCGAGGTCGGCGGCGACGACCCGGACCTCGGGCGCACCGGCGTCGCGCAGGCCGGCGGCCACCGCGTCGAGCCGCGCCTCGTCGCGCGCGGTGAGGGTCAGACCGTAGCCCTGCTCCGCGAGGCGGGTGGCGACACCGAGCCCGATGCCGCGGGATGCGCCGGTGACCAGGGCGCTGGGGTTCACGAGATCGGTTGTCACGCTGCGCCTCCCCGCAGTGCCTCCAGGCCGGCGGCCGCGAAGACCGGTACGGCCTCCCCTGCCCGGTCGAAGCCGTCGCCGACGGTCGCCCCCACGCGCCAGCGGTGGTTGATACCCTCGGCGATGACGGCGAGCTTGAAGTTCGCCAGGCCCATGTAGAAGTTCCAGTGGGCGAGTTCGCGGCCCGTCGCCACCGCGTAGCGCTGTGCGAGGTCGTCGGCCGACGGCAGGCGCGGGCTCGTCCACGCGGCGGATTCGCCGAGCACCTGATCGAGCGCGGGGTTGCGGTACACGCACATCAGGGCGACGTCGGTGAGCGGGTCACCGAGCGTGGACAGTTCCCAATCCACCACCGCCGCAATCTTTCCGGCATCGGCAGGATCGAGAATGGTGTTGTCGATCCGGTAGTCGCCGTGCACGATCGACGCCGCCGACGACGCGGGGATCGCGTCGGCGAGGGCGGCGTGGAGCCGATCGAGGTCGTCGAGGTCGCGGGTCTTGACCCGGTCCCACTGGCCGGCCCACAACTTCACCTGCCGGGTGACGTACCCGTCGGGGCGGCCGAGGTTTCCGAGGCCGACGGCCTCGTAGTCCACCGAGTGCAGGGCGGCGAGCACGCGGACGAGCTCGCCGGTGCACGATTCGATCTCGTCGTCGCTCAGGGCGGCGAGGTCCTCGGTCGTGCGGATCACCCGCCCGGTGACGTGCTCGACGACGGTGAACGGAGCGCCCATCACGGAGTCGTCCTCGCACAGGACGACGGTCTGCGCGACGGGCACGCCGCAACCCTGCAGCGCCGACGTGATGCGGAACTCGCGGGCGACGTCGTGTGCGGACGGGGTGAGCCCTGCCGTCGGCGGCCGGCGCAGCACCCACCGCGACGTGTCGTCGAAGATCGCGTACGTCAGATTCGACTTGCCGCCGGAGATGAGTTCGGCGCGCAGTTCGCCGTCGAGGGCGATGCCCGAGTCCTCCAGGTAGCGGTGCAGGGCACTCAGGTCGAGTCCCTCGTGCTGTGCGGTCTTCATGCCCGGCTCTCCTTCGCGGCGGCGGCCTTCTTCGCGGCGCCGACGGCGCGCTTGGCGATGGCCCAGCGGTGCACCTCGGAAGGCCCGTCGTAGATGCGGAACGGGCGGACCTCGCGGGCGAGCCGCGCGACGGGCAGGTCGGCGGAGACGCCGAGGCCGCCGCACATCTGCATCGACCGGTCGACGATGCGGAACACCGCCTCGGCCGCGAAGGTCTTGGCGATGGACGTGGAGTTGGACGCGTGCGAGCCCTGGTCGAGTTCCCAGCACGCCTGCGTCAGCAGGGCACGGGTGGCGGCGATGTCGATCTCGTTGTCGGCGACCATCTTCTGGATCATGCCGAGGTCGCCGAGCTTGCCGCCGAAGCCTTCCCGCTCGGCGACGCGGGCGACGGCGATGTCGTGGCCGCGGCGCGCCGCGCCGAGCCAGCGCATCACGTGCGTCATGCGGGCGGGCCCGAGCCGTACCTGCGCGTAGGCGAAGCCCTGGTCGACCTCACCGAGGACGGCGGAATCCGGCACGAACAGGTCCTCGAAGAACACCTCGCAGTGACCGCCGATCATGGCGCGGTCGATGGTGTCGATGTGCCGGCCGACGGTCAGGCCCGGGGTGTCGGCGGGGGCGAGGAACATCGTGGCGCCGCCGCGCAGTCCGGGTTCGCCGGAGGTGCGGGCCATGATGATGAAGAAGCCGGCGCCGTCGGCCCCGGTGATGAAGTACTTGCGGCCGTTGATCTTCCAGCCACCGGGGACCTTCTCGGCGCGGGTGGTGAGCGCGTTGGGATCGGACCCGGCGCCGGGTGCCGGTTCGGTCATCGCGAATCCGGACCGCACGTCGCCGTGGGCGAGCGGCGCGAGGAACTGCTCCTTCTGTTCCGGGCTGGCGATGTGCGCGAGCATGTGCACGTTGCCCTCGTCGGGGGCGGCGATGTTGAGTGCGATGGGCCCGAACAGCGAGTAGCCCGCCGCCTCGAACACCGGGGCGCGGTCGACCATGCCGAGTCCGTGGCCGCCGTACTCGACGGGCGCGTGCGGCGCGAAGACGCCGGCGTCCTTGGCCGCCTGCTGCAGCTTCACCCGCAGGTCGTCGCCCCCGGCGGCGGTGATGTCACCGTTGTGGGCGTCCTCGACGGGCAGCACGTGCTCCCGGACGAACTCCTCGGTCCTCGCCACCAGTGCCTGGACGTGTTCCGGGTACGACAGATCGACAGCCATCGCGATTCCTCCTCCTCACCCCGACCGATCGATCGCTCGGTTACGACAACCGTGACACACCCTACCCCGCGCGGTCAACCCGGACGATCTACCGGGCGCCCACGGCGCAGTCCCTACCGGGCGCCCACGGCGCAGTCCCTACCGGGCGCCCACGACGCAGTCCCTACCGTGCGCCCACGGCGCAGTCCCTACCGTGCGCCCACGGCGCAGTCCCTACCGTGCGCCCACGGCGCAGTCCCTACCGTGCGCCCACGGCGCAGTCCCTACCGTGCGCCCACGGCGCAGTCCCTACCGTGCGCCCACGGCGCAGTCCCTACCGTGCGCCCACGACGCAGTCCCTACCGTGCGCCCACGGCGCAGTCCCTACCGTGCGCCCACGGCGCAGTCCCTACCGTGCGCCCACGGCGCAGTCCCTACCGTGCGCCCACGGCGCAGCGCGCGATGGCGAGGTAGCGGTGGACGACCTCGTCGGGAGCAAGCGGCCCGTCCGGTCGGTACCACCCGGCGACGGCGACGCACATGGTGGTC
This sequence comes from Rhodococcus sp. DMU1, assembly GCF_012272955.1. Classification (NCBI taxonomy): domain Bacteria; kingdom Bacillati; phylum Actinomycetota; class Actinomycetes; order Mycobacteriales; family Nocardiaceae; genus Rhodococcus; species Rhodococcus sp. DMU1. Next base: position 5,443,534 of record NZ_CP050952.1, read on the forward strand.
ACCGCCCGGCTCGCGTCCTCCGGGAACTCGGTACCGAACTCCCCGCTCGTCACCCCGTCCCGGACGATCTCGTCGAGCATCCGCTGCTGCTCGTCGCGCAACGCGATGTAGGCCTTCCGGCTGTCCGGTTCCATGCTGCGCATCTCGGTGGAGGCGACGAAGGCCTGATTGCGCCGGAACATGTGGAACCGCAGCAGGGACTCGACGACCGCGTCGAACCGCTCGGAGGCCGTGGGGCCGGCCTCCGCCAGGGCCCGCCGGCTGCGGTCGAGCAGATCGCCCATCACCGCCGTCGTCAGCGAGACCAGCAGCGCCTGCTTCGACGGGTAGTGGTGGTAAAGGCCCGGCACCGACAGCCCGGCCCGGGCGGCGATCTCCCGGATCGAGGTGCCGTCGTAACCGCGCTCGGCGAACGCCTCGAGGGCGGCTTCGAGCGGCTTGGGCAGGGTCGACGGCCCGTACTGCCGCCACGATCCCGATTCGACGGCTTCCTCACGCGTTTCCATGGCATCACCGTAGGCGACCCCGGCGGGCCGGCCGAACGTCACCGCCGGCCGGCCCGTCACCGGATCGCGGTGCCGGTGCCGGCTCCCGTCAGTAGTCGTCGTCGCCGTAGAGCACCATGCCGCGCAGGTTTCGGCCCTCGTGCATGTCGGCATAGCCGTCGTTGATGTCCTCGAGCCGGTATGTCTTGGTGACCAGCTTGTCGAGCTCGAGCTGTCCACTGCGGTAGAGGTCGAGCAGCTTCGGGATCTGCGAGCGCGGGCCGACACCACCGAAGATCGCGCCCTGCAGGCGCTTCTGCAGCAGGGTCAGCTCGAACAGGCTCAGCGTCACCTGGGTGTCGGCGGCGCTGCCCATGCCCACCACGACCACCTGGCCGCCCTTGCCGGTCAGCGCCATCGACGGGGCGATGATGTCCCCGTGGATCTCACCGACGGTGATGATCGTGACGTCGGCCATCGCACCCCAGGTGATCTCGCCGATCACCGGCAGCGCCTCCTCGATCGAGGCGAACGTGTGGGTCGCCCCGAACTTCTTGGCCTGATCCCGCTTGAACTCCACCGGGTCGATGGCGACGACGTGCCGGGCACCCGCGTGCGCGGCCCCCTGCACCGCGTTGATGCCCACGCCGCCGATGCCGATCACGACGACGGAGTCGCCCACCTTGGTGCCGCCGATCGCCGTCGCGGAGCCCCAGCCCGTGGCAACGCCACAGCCGAGCAGGGCGGCCTTGTCGAGCGGGATGTCGTCCTCGATCTTGATGACCGAGGCCTCGTGCACGGTGACGTAGGGCGCGAACGTGCCGAGCAGGCACATCTGGATGACCGGATCACCATTGAGGGTCACCCGGTGCGTCTTGTCGGCGATGGCCTGCCCGGTGAGGAGGTTCGCCCCCTCGTCGCAGATGTTCTGCAGGCCCTTCGCGCACGCGCGGCATCGCCCGCACGCGGGGATGAAGGCGAGCACCACATGGTCGCCCTCCCGGATGTTGGACACCCCCGGTCCGACCTTGGTGACCACGCCGGCGCCCTCGTGCCCGCCGAGGACGGGGAAGGACGGCATCGGCGTCGCGCCGGAGCGTAGATGTTCGTCGGAATGGCACAGTCCGGACGCTGCCAGACGCACCTGCACTTCACCGGCGACCGGGTCTCCGAGGTCGATCTCCTCGATCTCCCATGGCTGATTGAGCCCTTTGATCACCGCAGCCTTGGTCTTCACGAACCCTCCCACCGGATCCACTGTGAACTGTGTCACCATGAGTAGAGCAGGACGAGCGTCCGCATGGACGAGTTTGAGGATCTCCCCGGGACGCGAGTTACCTGATACCTTGGGTAACGGAAATGTCCTCATGGAGGTACACGATGATCCACATCCGCCACACCGCCGTTGCGGAGGTTCCCCTCGAGGTGGCGTTCGCCTACCTCGACGATCACCGCACGGTCCCCGAATGGATGTACGGCGTCAACCGCTTCGTGCCGGTGGGACCGCAGGTCAACGGCCTCGGCGCGGTCTTCGACGCGACCATGCAGATCGGACCGAGGGGCCTCGACTCCCGCCTCGCGATCGTCGACTGGGAACTCGACCGCAGGATCGTTCTCGACTCCATCGCGGGGTTCCGCACCGCCTCGTCGTGGGAACTCGCCGACCTCGGCGACGGGCGGATCCGCCTCGACGTCGACTTCGGATACCAGCTTCCCGGCGGCCTGGCCGGACGGGCGCTCGGCAAGCTCATCGAACCGGTGGTGGGCACCGCGATCCGCCAGACCGAGCAGGCGCTGCGCTCGAACCTCGGCCGCGTCGCCTGAGCGACGCGCCACCTGCGCAAGGATCCGATCAGCGGGAGGATGCGTACCCTCGCACGGCGATCGGCACGGACACGGCAAGGATCACCGCCGTCCAGGCGAAGGCCGCGACGACCGGATGCTGCATGGGCCAGGCCGCGTCGGCGGCGACCGTCGTCCCGGATCCGAACAACTGCCGCAGGGCCGCGACCACGGCGCTGACGGGGTTCCATTCGGCGATCGTCGCGACCACGGCCGGCATCGTCTCGGTGGGGACGAAGACGTTGGAGAACATGACCGCCCCGAAGATCAGCGGCGCCACCTGCTGCAGCATCTGCTCGTCGCGGATCGAGGCGCCGAGCACGATCCCGAGCCACGCGAGCGCGAACCGGAACGCGAGCAGCAGCAGCACGGCGAGCGCCACGTCGGCGGGGGTGGCCTCGACCCGCCATCCCGCGAGAAATCCCACGCCGGCCATCGTCGCCAGCGCCGAGGCGCCGGTCACCGTCTCCGCGAGTGCGAGGCCCGCCGGCACCGCGACCGGCGGGACGGGCAGGGCCCGCAGCCGGTCCGTCAGGCCGCTGCGGAGGTCGGCGTTCACGGTCGACGCGGTGACGACGAGCCCCATGGCCGCGACGAGGACGAGGACTCCGGGCGTCAGGTACGACCGGTAGGCGGCAGCGTCGGATCCGCCGGCGAGCGCGCCGCCGAATACGAAGCCGAACAGCAGCATCATTCCCAGCGGTGCCGCGAGGGTCACCGCGAGCAGGCCGGGCGCGTTCCGGTACGTCGCGGCCACCCGCAGGAACAGAATCCAGGCACCCGCCGCCGGCGAGACGGTGCGGGTGGCGGTGGGGGCAGTCATGCGGGAATCCCTTCGGTCGGGCGACCGGTAAGTGCGAGGAAAGCGTCGTCCAAGGTGGCGCGCCGGCGGCCGATGTCCTGCACCGCGATGCCCTCCGCGTCGAGGGCGCGCAGGATCGGCAGCAGGGTGGCCGGCTCGCCGTCGAATCCGAACGTCAGCCGCAGCGGCGCATTCTCGTCCCGGGCGGCGCGTCGACGGGTCTTCCGCCGAATCGCTCGACGATCGCGGCGACGTCGCCCCGCCGGTGCGGATCGAGCACGACGACGTCGAGGCCGCTGCCCACGGTGCGGGCTATCGCGTCCGGCGTCCCGGTGGCGACGACCCGACCGGCGTCGAGGATGGTGACCGTGTCCGCCAGCCGCTCGGCCTCGTCGAGGTACTGGGTCGTGAGCACGACGGTGGTGCCTTCCTCCACGAAAGACCGTACATACCGGTAGATCTCGTTGCGACTGTGGGGATCGAGGCCGGTGGTGGGCTCGTCGAGGAAGAGCACCGCGGGACGGACGACCATGCCCGCGACGATGTCGAGCCGCCTTCGCATGCCGCCGGAGTACGTGTGCACCTGCCGGGCCGCGGCGTCGGTCAGGTCGAAGCGCTCGAGCAGGTCGTCTGCGTGCCGGCGGGCGCCCCGGGCGCTGTACCCGTTCAGGCGGGCAACCATCGTCAGGTTCTGGGTGCCGGTGAGGCGGGGGTCGACCGCGTGGTACTGGCCGACGAAGCCGATGTTGCGCTTGACGTGAGCAGCCTCGCGGACGGTGTCGTGACCGAGGATCCTGGCGCTGCCGGAGGTCGGTCGCAGCAGGGTCGCCAGCATCCGCACGGTCGTGGTCTTGCCGGACCCGTTGGGGCCGAGCAGCGCGTGCACCCGACCGGCGGGCACCTCCAGGTTCAGCCCGTCGAGCACGAGATGGCTGCCGTACCGCCTGGTGAGCGCCTCGGTTTCCAGAACCGTCATTCCGACCTCCACGATTGGGAACATCGTTCGCAATTACACCGTACGCGTCTGCGAACGTCGTTCGCAACTGTCCGGGTAGTGCATGCTGGCACCCATGCCGCATGCCGAACCCCCGACCTCGCTGTGGTTGCGTGCCGACGACCCCAGGCCCGGGCCGCGCCCTGCCCATACGCTCGAGCAGCTCGCCGAGGCGTGCGTCGGCCTCGCCGACGCAGACGGGCTGCGTGCCGTTTCGATGCGGCGCGTCGCGCAGGAACTCGGGACGGCGGCCGCCTCGCTCTACCGCTACGTCGCAGGCAAGGACGATCTCGTCGCTCTCATGGTCGACCGCGTCGCCGCGGAGTACCGGTACCCGCCCCTGACCGGGGACGTGCGGACCGACGTCCTCGCCCTCGCGGAGCAGGCCCGGCAGCTGCACCGTCGGCATCCGTGGTTGAGCGTCGCGGGCACGACGACACTGGGTCCGCACTCGATGCGATACCTCGACCACATGGTCGGCGCCCTCGCACCGACCGGCCTCGACGCCACCGCGACCATGATGGGAATCGCCCTGCTCTCAGGCTGGGTCACCACCTTCGCCGCGCAGGAGGCGGCGGGGTTGTCCGCCCCCACCGCCGGTGGCGGCGCCGAGCACATCACCGCCATGCTGGCCCACGGCGACTACCCCCACCTGGCCGGCCTGCTCGCTTCCGCGGGCGGGAACGCCGGCGCCACACCCGTCGACAACGATGCCGCGTTCCGGGCCGGGATCGAGGCACTGCTGTTCGGCATCGCGCCGCACCCGTGAGCGAGCCCGCTCGCTTCGGGCAACAAATTCTTGGAGAACAAGGGAATTCACGCGCCCTTCCGGAATCCGCCCACACAGGTGTGCGGGCGGATCCCGGAGACGCGAGCAACTCCGCTAGGTTCACCGGCGGAGGTGCCTCCGGATGACTGACGATCGCCGCATGATCCACGTGTGCCACGACGGCGTGGCGCACGTGGACCGCCAGGCCGCCTTCGCCTACGTCGCCGATCACCGCACGGTCCCGGAGTGGATGTTCGGAGTCACCCGCTTCGAGCCCGTGGGTGATCGGGTCCGCGGCGTGGGCGCGCTCTTCGACGCGAGCATGCGGATCGGGCCGGCCACCTTCGACTCCCGGCTCGAGATCGTCGAGTGGGAAGACAACCACCGGATCGTGCTGAGCTCGATCTCCGGCTTCCGCACCCTGTCGTCGTGGCAGTTCGACGATCTGGGCGACGGTCGCATGCGCCTCGCCGTCGACTTCGGCTACCGGCTGCCCGGCGGCGCGGCCGGTCGCGCGGCGGGGCTGCTCATCGAGCCGCTGGTGGGCACGATCGTCCGCCGGACCGAGCACGCGCTGCGGGAGCAGGTCAGCCGGATCTCCTGACCCGCCGCGCGTCCGGTCAGAAGTTGCCGCGCGCCGCCTGCTCGCGCTCGATCGCCTCGAACAGGGCCTTGAAGTTGCCCTTGCCGAAGCCGAGCGAACCGTGCCGCTCGATCAGCTCGAAGAACACCGTCGGGCGATCGGTGATCGGCTTGGTGAAGATCTGCAGGAGGTAACCGTCCTCGTCCCGGTCGACGAGAATGCCACGCTTCTGCAGTTCCTCGATCGGCACCCGCACGTTCCCGATCCGCGCGCGCAGTTCGGGGTCCTCGTAGTAGGCGTCGGGCGTGGCGAGGAACTCCACGCCCTCCTCGCGGAGCCGGTCGACGGCGGTGAGGATGTCGTTGGTGGCCAGCGCCAGGTGCTGCGCGCCGGGACCACGGTAGAAATCGAGGTACTCGTCGATCTGCGAGCGCTTCTTCGCGACGGCCGGCTCGTTGAGCGGGAACTTGACGCGGTGGTTGCCGTTGCAGACCACCTTGCTCATCAGGGCCGAGTAGTCGGTGGCGATGTCGTCACCGATGAACTCGGCCATGTTGGTGAAGCCCATGACGCGGTTGTAGAAGCCGACCCACTCGTCCATGTGGCCGAGTTCGACGTTGCCGACCACGTGGTCGAGGGCCTGGAAGATCCGCTTGGGCGCGCCGTCGCGCTTGCGGTAGGTCGACGACTTCTCCACGTAGCCAGGCAGATACGGGCCCGTGTAGCGGGACCGGTCGACGAGCGTGTGGCGCGTCTCGCCGTAGGTGGCGATCGCGGCGAGCCGCACCGTGCCGTACTCGTCGCTGATCTCGTACGGCTCCTCGAGGACCGTCGCGCCCTGGGCCCTGGCGTGCGCGATGCACTTGTCGACGTCGGGCACCTGCAGCGCGATGTCCACGACGCCGTCGCCGTGCCGGCGATGATGCTCGACGAGCGGGCTGTCCGGATCGACCGCACCCTTGACCACGAACCGCACCGCCCCGCTGCGCAGGACGTAGGCGTGGTGGTCGCGGTTGCCGGTGGTGGGACCGGAGTAGGCGATCAGTTCCATCCCGAACGCGGACTGGTAGTAGTGCGCGGCCTGGGTGGCGTTGCCCACCACCCACACCACCGCGTCCCAGCCGCTGACGGGGAACGGGTCCCGCTCGGCGTCGTACTCGACGAGGCCGACGAGCTGCCGCAGTTCCTCGGGGTTCAACTGGGCGAGCTTCTCGCTGTCGGTGAGGGTGAACTCGAGAGTCATGGCGATTCCTCCTGCCGCCGGACGCGGCGCCATCGGTGTGTCGTGTGTCACCAGGAAAAACCCCGTCGCGGCGACGGTGCAATCTCCTCTCTCCCAGCTGATCGACCTGACTGGAAAATGCGGGATGCGGGGCGAGCCGCTATACAATCGGCACAGTTTCCGCCGCCTCTTCGGAAGGAACGGCCATGCGTGACGCCGTGCAGCTGGACGAGTTGGATTTCGCGCTCCTGGACACGCTGCACACGGATCCGAAGATCGGCGCCCTGGAGCTGTCCCGGAGGTTGCGGGTGGCGCGCGCGACGGTCTCGGCACGGCTGCGCCGGCTCGAGGAGTCCGGGATCATCGCCGGCTACGAACCGCGGCTGGACCTGGCGGCCGCCGGATTCGAGGTCCAGGCCTTCGTGACGATGGAGATCGTCCAGGGCGCGCTCGAAGCGATCACCGATGTCCTCGAAGCGATTCCGGGGGTGCTCGAGGCGTTCGCGACGACCGGCGCCGGCGACATTCTGTGCCGGATCGCCGCGGACTCCCACCTCGGTCTGCAGCAGACGCTGATCGAACTGAACCGGTCGTCGATCGTCGCCCGGTCGACCAGCGTCATGGTGCTGTCGGAGGTGGTGCGGTACCGGGCCATGCCGCTGCTCCGCACGCTGCAGCCGGGCAAAACCGCCAAAGCGCCCGCCTACCGTCGGTAGAGCTGAAGGTCGGCGCGCTCGCCCCCGCCCGCCGAAAACGTCGAAACAGCTCTGCACACTGCACAGAAAAACGACGGGCGGCTGCGCTACAGCTCTTCAGCCTGACCAGTAGTGCAGGCCGCACTTGCGCCCCCTCTGTAACCACGGTCACAGTCTTCTTCATTCGCCCGCTCCCCGGGCATCGCACCGTCCCGACTCCCGAGAGAAGACATGAAGAACCTGCTGACCCGTTTCGAGGACAAGGCCCCCGAGATCGTCTTCGAGTGGCACGACACCGAGACCACCGCCCGCGGCTGGGTCGTCATCAACTCCCTGCGCGGCGGCGCGGCCGGTGGCGGCACGCGGATGCGCCGCGGCCTCGACCGCCGCGAGGTCGAGTCGCTGGCGAAGACGATGGAGGTCAAGTTCACCGTCTCCGGTCCGGCCATCGGCGGCGCCAAGTCCGGCATCGACTTCGACCCCTCCGATCCCCGCAAGGACGGCGTGCTGCGGCGCTGGTTCCGGGCGGTCGCGCCGCTGCTGCGCGCCTACTACGGCACCGGCGGCGACCTGAACGTCGACGAGATGACCGAGGTCGTGCCGCTCACCGAGAGCAACGGGCTGTGGCATCCACAGGAGGGCGTCGTCAACGGGCACTTCGCGGCGGACGACCGCGAACGCGTCCAGCGGGTCGGGCAGCTGCGGCTCGGTGTCGCGAAGGTCGTCGAGGACACCCGGTTCACCCCGGCACCGGATGCGAAGTACACGGTGGCCGATCTGATCACGGGCTGGGGCGTCGCCGAGTCGGTGCGCCACCACTACCGCATCTACGGCGACCCCGCCGGTAATCACGGGCTCGGGGGCAAGCGGGTGATCGTCCAGGGCTGGGGCAACGTCGGCGCGGCCGCGGCCTACTACCTGGCCCAGGCCGGGGCTCGCGTGGTCGGCATCATCGACCGCGACGGCGGCATCCTCGACACGGCCGGTCTCGACTTCGACGAGGTGCGCACGCTGCTGCTGAACAAGGACGGCAACGCGCTCCGCAGCGACCGGATGCGTCCCTTCACCGAGGTGCACGACGCGATCTGGGACCTCGGCGCCGAGATCTTCCTCCCCTGCGCGGCCTCCCGCCTGGTCACCCGCGAACAGGTCGATCGTATGGTCGCGGCCGGCCTCGAGGTGATCGCCAGCGGAGCGAACGTGCCCTTCGCCGACGACGAGATCTTCTACGGCCCCACCTACGAGCACGCGGACAAGTCCGTCTCCGTGATCCCCGACTTCATCGCCAACAGCGGCATGGCCCGCGCCTTCGCCCAGCTCATGGAGGGTGACGTGGAGGTCTCGGACGCGGCGATCTTCGGCGACGTCTCGGACACCGTCGCAGGTGCGCTGCAGCGCTGCCACGACCGCTGCGCCGACCATACGGGCGTCGCGGCCACCGCGTTCGAGATCGCCCTCGACCAGCTGGTGCCGGCCGGGGAGCGCATCGATGACTGACACCCTGGCCACCACGCCGGCCACCACCACCGAGCCGGCGCCGCGGGCGATGCTGCACCAGGCGATGCGGCCGCGACAGCTGGTGATGATGAGTCTCGGCGGCGCGATCGGCGCGGGACTGTTCGTCGGCTCCGGCGCCGGCATCGCCGTCGCGGGACCGGCCATCCTCGTCTCGTTCCTCGCCGCCGCGGCTCTCGTCGTCCTCATCATGCGGATGATGGGCGAGATGGCGGCCGCGAACCCCGCCAGCGGCGCCTTCTCCGTGCACGCGGAGAACGCCCTCGGCTCCGTCGCCGGCCGCACCATCGGCTGGCTGTACTGGATCCAGGTGGTCATCGTGATCGCGGCGGAGGCGACCGGCGCCGCCGCCATCACCGCCGCCTCGATTCCCGGGATCCCGCAGTGGGCCGCGGCACTGTTCTTCATGGTGGTGCTCACCGGCGTGAACCTCGTCGGCGTACGGCGGTTCGGCGAGGTCGAATTCTGGTTCGCGGCACTGAAGATCGTCGCCATCGTCGCCTTCCTCGCGATCGGCGTCGCGATGATCGCGGGATGGGTGCCCGCCTTCGACAGCACCGGGTTCGCGAACCTCACCGCGCACGGCGGCTTCGCGCCGACCGGTATCGCCGGTATCGCCGCGGGCCTGCTCATCGTGGTGTTCGCGTTCGGCGGCACCGAGATCATCGCCATCGCGGCCGCCGAGACCTCCGATCCGCGCCGGAACGTCGGCCGCGCGGTGCGCACGCTGATCTGGCGCATCCTGGTCTTCTACATCGGCTCGGTGCTGATCATGGTGACGGTGCTGCCGTGGACGTCCGAGGATCTCGTCACGGGCCCGTTCGTCGCGGTGCTGAACGCCGGCGCCGTGCCGGGGGCGGCCGCCGTGATGACCGTGATCGTGGTGGTGGCGCTGCTGTCCTCGCTCAACGCGATGCTCTTCAGCGCCTCACGGATGATCTACTCTCTCTCGCAACGCGGTTCGGCCTACCCCGCGTTCGGCCGGGTGGCCCCCAACGGGGTGCCCCGCAACGCGGTCCTCGCCTCGGTCGCGTTCGGATTCGTCACCGTCGCACTCAACTACGTGCGTCCCGACAAGGTGTTGCCGCTGCTGCTCAACGCCGTGGGCTCGACCATCCTCGTACTGTGGACGTTCGTGGCGGTCTCGCACCTCGTGCTGCGCCGGCGGGCCCGGCGCGACGGCACCGAAGACGCCCTGCCGCTGAAGATGTGGGGCTTCCCGTACCTGTCGTACGCGACCCTCGGCCTGCTCGCCGGCATCGCCGTGCTCGCGCTGTTCGACACGGCCGCCCGCACCCAGCTCATCGCGACGGGCGCACTCACCGCCACGATCGCGGGCGCGTGCTGGCTTCTGCACCGCCGGCAGACGGTCCGGCAGCCGTAGCCGACCGCACAGACGACGACGCCGTGCGTCCTCCCGCAGGGGGGAGGGACGCACGGCGTCGTCGTGGATCGGTCCCCGCCGTCAGTCCTTCGGACCACCGGCGACGTAGATGACCTGACCCGACACGAATCCCGCACCCTCGCTCGCGAGGAACGAGGCGGTGTGCGCGATGTCGTCGGGCTTTCCGGTGCGGGCGACGGGGATCTGCGAGGCCGCGGCGGCCTTGAAGTCCTCGAACGACATGCCCACCCGCTCGGCCGTCGCAGCGGTCATCTCGGTCTCGATGAAGCCGGGGGCGATCGCGTTGGCGGTGACGCCGTACTTGCCGAGCTCGATCGCGAGGGTCTTGGTGAAGCCCTGCATGCCGGCCTTGGCGGCGGAGTAGTTGACCTGACCGCGGTTGCCCAGCGCGGAGGTGCTCGACAGGTTGACGATGCGGCCGAACTTGGCCTCCACCATGTACTTCTGCGTCGCCCGGGACATGAGGAACGCGCCCCGCAGGTGCACGCTCATCACGGCGTCCCAGTCGTCGACGGTCATCTTGAACAGCAGGTTGTCGCGGGTGATGCCGGCATTGTTGATCAGCACCGTGGGATCGCCCAGCTCGTTCGCGACCTTCTCCACAGCCGCGGCGACGGACTGCTCGTCGGCGACGTTCGCACCCACCGCGAGGGCCTTGCCGCCGGCCGCCTCGATGGCCGAGACGGTGTCGCCGCATGCGGACTCGTCGAGGTCCAGGACCGCGACCTGGAATCCGTCCTGCGCCAGCCGCTTGGCGACTGCGGCGCCGATGCCGCGCGCGGCTCCGGTGACGATGGCGGTGCGGGTGACTGTTTCGCTCACTGCTTACCTCCGTGCTGTTGTGGTTGGAAACTTCAGTTGATGGTCAGGCCGCCGTCGACCGCAATCGTCTGGCCGGTGACGTAGCCGGCGGCCTCCGAGGTGAGCCACACGGCGGTGGCGGCGATCTCCGCGGGATCACCGGTGCGGCCCAGGACGATTCGCGGCTTCATGCTGTCGAGGTAGCCGGGCTGGTACTCGTCGGTCATCTCGGTCTCGAAGAATCCCGGCGCGATGGCATTGACGCGGATGCCCTTGCGTGCCCCCCACTGCTGGGCCAGGTCCCGGGTCAGGCCGATCACGCCGGCCTTGCTGGCGGCGTAGGCGGCCTGCGGCAGTCCCGCGGTGGTGAGGCCCAGGACGGAGGAGATGTTGACGATGGAGCTGCCGGGCTGCATGACGCGCCCGGCGGCCTGCGCGGCCCAATAGGAGCCGTTCAGGTTGATGTCGATGACGCGCCGGAACTGTTCCGGGGTCTCCTTGGTGGCCGGGACGGCAGTCCCGATGCCGGCATTGTTGATGAGGATGTCGACCTTGCCGAAGTGTTCGATCGCGGCATCGACCATCCGTTGCGCCTGCTCAGGCTCGGCGATGTCGGTCTCGAGGCTCAGCGCGCGGCGGCCGGCGGCACGGACGAGTTCGGCGGTCCGCTCGAGCCGGTCGGCGCGACGGGCCGCGAGCACGACGTCGGCCCCGGCCTCCGCGAGAGCCTGGGCGAAGGCGACGCCGAGGCCCGAGGAGGCGCCGGTGACGATCGCGACGCGGTCGTCGAGGCGGAACTTGTCGAGCACGGACATGTGTGTAGTCTCCTCCGATAGTCGATACCTATGCGAATTGTATAGTTGAATTCGCGCTCGAGTTCAAGGCTTGATATTCGAAAAAGGCGCGGCCACAAGCCCTTTCGGGCCCGCGACCGCGCCTCATCCGACTTCCCGGTCCGAGGGGGACGATCAGCTCAGGCGCTCGAGCACCATTGCCATGCCCTGACCGCCGCCGACGCACATGGTCTCCACGCCGAACTGCTTGTCGTGGGTCTGCAGGTTGTTGAGCAGGGTGGCGGTGATCCGCGCGCCGGTCATGCCGAACGGGTGACCGAGGGCGATCGCACCACCGGAGACGTTCAGCTTGTCCTCGTCGATGCCGAGCTCGCGGGCGGAGCCGAGCACCTGCACGGCGAACGCCTCGTTGATCTCGAACAGGTCGATGTCGGAGATGGTCTTGCCGGCGTGGGCGAGCGCCTTCTTCACGGCCTCGATCGGGCCCAGACCCATGATCTCCGGCGACAGGCCGGACACGCCGGTCGAGACGATCCGCGCCAGCGGGGTCAGCCCTAGCTCCTTGGCCTTGGTGTCGGACATGATCACCAGGGCCGCGGCGCCGTCGTTGAGCGGGCAGGCGTTGCCGGCGGTGATGGTGCCGTCGGGGCGGAAGACCGGCTTCAGCTGGCTCACGGCCTCGTAGGTGGTGCCGGGCCGCGGCCCGTCGTCGGTGGTCACGACGGTGCCGTCGGGCAGGGTGACGGGGCTGATCTCGCGCTCGAAGAAGCCCGACTTGATGGCTTCCTCGGCCCGGTTCTGCGACCGCACACCCCACCGGTCCTGGTCCTCGCGGGAGATGCCGGTGAGCGAGGCGACGTTCTCCGCGGTCTGGCCCATCGCGATGTAGACGTCGGGCAGCAGGGCCTCGCTGCGCGGGTCGGTCCACGCGGTGCCGCCCTCGGCGAGCGTGGCGGTGCGGGCCTCGGCGTCGGCGAAGAGCGGGTTCTTGGTGTTCGGCAGGCCGTCGGCGTTGCCGGTGACGAAGCTGGAGACGGACTCGACACCGGCGGAGACGAACACGTCCCCCTCGCCGGCCTTGATCGCGTGCAGCGCCATGCGGGTGGTCTGCAGCGACGACGAGCAGTAGCGGTTGACGGTCACGCCGGGCAGGAAGTCGTAGCCCAGCTGCACGGCGACGACGCGGGCGATGTTGAACCCGGACTGGCCGGCGGGCTGGCCGCAGCCGAGCATCAGGTCGTCGATCTGGGCCGGGTCCAGCTCCGGCACCTTCGCCAGGGCGGCCGCGACCATCTGGGTGGCCAGGTCGTCCGGACGCACCGTCCTGAGCGACCCCTTCATCGCCCGCCCGATGGGAGAACGGGCGGCGGACACAATCACAGCTTCGGGCATCACGTGCTCCTTGTTTTGTGTTGACGCTTCGAGTCTCTACAGGCCCAGATCGCGGCCGATGAGTTCCTTCATGATCTCGTTGGTGCCGGCCCAGATCTTGGTGACGCGGGCGTCCTTCCATGCACGAGCCACACGGTACTCGTTCATGAAGCCGTAGCCACCGTGGATCTGCACGCACGCGTCCAGGACCTCGGACTGCGTCTGCGCGGTCCACCACTTGGCCTTGGCCGCGTCCACGGCGGTGAGCTTGCCGTCGGCGTGGGCCTCGACGGCCTGATCGACGTAGGCCTCGGCCACCTCGATCTTGGTGATCAGCTCGGCGAGCAGGAACTTGTTGTACTGCATGGCGCCGATGGCCTGGCCGAACGCCTTGCGCTCCTTCGCGTACTCGATGGTCTCGAGCAGGATGTGCTTGGCGTGGTGCACATTGTTGACCGCGGACCCGAGCCGCTCCTGCGGCAGCATCTTCATCATCGAGATGAAGCCCATGCCCTCCTCGCCGATGAGGTTGGCGTGCGGGACGCGGACGTCCTTGAAGAACAACTCTGCGGTGTCGGCCTCGGGCTGGCCGACCTTGTCGAGCTTGCGACCGTTCTCGAAGCCCTCCATGCCGCGCTCGACGGCGAACAGGGAGATGCCCTTCGCGCCCTTCGACGGGTCGGTGCGGGCCGCGACGACGACGAGGTCGCAGTTGTAACCGTTGGTGATGAAGGTCTTGGCGCCGTTGAGGATCCAGTCGTCACCGTCGCGCACGGCGGTGGTCTTCAGGTTGGCGAGGTCGGAACCGCCGGAAGGCTCGGTCATACCGATGGCGCAGATGAGCTCACCGGTGGCGCAGCGCGGCAGCCAGCGCTCACGCTGCTCCTCGTTGCCCAGGTGGACGATGTAGGGAACGGTGATGTCCGAGTGGATGCCCATCGACGACGACAGCGCCATGTTCGCGCGGGCGAACTCCTCGCCGAGGATGGCGTTGAAGCGGTAGTCGTTCGCCTCCATGCCACCGAAGCGCTCCGGGATCTCGAGTCCCAGGAAGCCGGCCTTACCGGCCTCGATCCAGATGTCACGGGGAATCTCGTGACGTTCGATGAGCTCCTCCGCACGGGGCATGACGAACCGGTTCACGAACTCGCGCGCCGACTCGCGGAACGCCTCGTGATCGGGGCCGTACAGGGTGCGTTGCATCAACCGCTCCTCAAATCTGTAAGCATCTGCTTATTTTCTAAGCGTGCGCTTATAGTGAACCGCGGCCGCTATCTTGTCAACCAGGGCCGTAGCAGGAACGGGAGCAGGACGTGAGCACATCGAGGGACGCGGTGATCAGCGGATCGAAGGCCGCGGCCCGCCTACGCGAGGCGGCCGTCGAGGTGTTCGCCGAGAACGGCTACGGCGGCACCACCACCAGACTGATCGCCGCCCGCCTCGACATGAGCCCGGCCGCGATGTATCCCCACTACAAGTCCAAGGAAGAGCTGCTCTACGCGATCAGCTACGAGGGCCACGACCTGGCCCTCGAGGTCGTGCGCGACGCCGACCTCCCCGGTGAGGACGCCACCACTCGGCTGGCCAACGTCATCGGCCGGTTCGCCGAGTGGCAGGCCGAGCACCATCGCCGCGCCCGCGTCGTCCAGTACGAGCTCACCGCCCTGACGCCCGAGCACTACCGCGTCATCACCGGCCTGCGGCGGCGCACCACCCAGGTCGTCCGCACCATCGTCGACGCCGGCGTCGCCTCGGGTGAGTTCACCGTCCCCGACACCGAGGGCGTCACCCTTGCCCTGATGTCGCTGTGCGTCGACATCTGCCGCTGGTACCCCTCCGGCCGCTACCACGAGCCCCACGCCCTCGCGCACCTCTACTCCGATCTCGCCCTCCGGCTCGTGGGCGCCGTCCGCTAGCATCTGTCCCCACACGACGGATCGGGGGGTCCATGGGTGGGGGGCAATGTTCGCGCGGCCGTCGGTCGTCCGCGCCCGCAATCGACGTCGCGTGCGACCGGGAAGCGAGCGAACGAGAGCGACGACGACACCTGCGCACTCGCGGATGGATCGTCGCCCTCGTCGCGGCGGCGGTCAGCGCGTGCACCGCCGTCACGCCCGCGGCACCCACGGAACCACCCGCCACCACCACGACGACACGCACACCCCGCATCGTCGACGAATCCGACCGCCCCCCAGTCACGTTCGACCCCTGCCTCGACATCCCCGACCGAGTGCTCGTCGAGGCGGGCTACGACCCGAGGTCGGAGGAGATCAGCGACTTCGCCGCGACGCACTACACCTTCCTCACCTGCCGCTACGAGGGCACCCTGCATATCCCCGGCGTTCTGCGCCGGTACGGACTCAACGTCATGTCCGGCAACATCACTTTCGCCGAGGTGCAGGTGAAGGTCGCCGAGTACTCCACTCCCATCGAGATCAACGGTCGGCGTGCATTGCTCGAACGAGACCCGGGCCGGTCATGGTCGTGCGCCGTCAACGTCGAGACCTCCTTCGGTGTCCTCATCGTTTCCCGTGTCTATCACCCCGACCAGTCCGCCGAAGTGCCGCAAGACGAGCTATGCGCCGGAATTGAAGACACGACGTCACGCATCGCCGCTCAACTCGCCAACTGAAGGACCGACGTGAGCAAACCGCTACGACTCGACCCACAAACGATCGAAGAGATCGTCGCCATCTGCGAGACCATGCTCGCCAATCTCCGCCATGCGATAGACCGAACCGACGAGTTGACCACGGTCGGAAGCTTCGGTGGATTCGAGTCCGCGGAACAGCTTCGGCAAGGTTTCCTCACCAAGGCCAGAGGCACCCCCACGTCCGCCTACGAGCGGCTCACCCAATTCCACGAGGCCCTCTCCCGCATGCGCGACACGTTCGCCGCCGGTGGACAGGGCTTCCTCGACGCCGACTACGACTGGGCCCGGCAACTCGGCACCACCGACTCCGCGTGAACCGCCGCCACTGCGCGTCACTCCGAAACCCGGAGAATTCCACGAGTCGTGCTGTATCCGCGCGGGCGCCAGTCGTCCGCGACCACCATTGGGGGAGCGCATGACTGGAAAAGTCGCGGATGGCTGATGCCGTTCGTTCCTCGGCACGACTCGCCACGAGACCGCACGGTCCGCTACGATGCTGCGCACTACCACGGAATCGGGGGGACTCCATGGACACGTCACTTGATGTTTCGCACGGCACCGGAAGACGCACGGCGCAGCACGTCGCGACCGTGAGCGAAAGCACCGAATAGGGTGCCGGAGAACGAGAATCCCGTCGCAGCGATGCTCGAACCGCTGCTCGAGCATCGGGTACCGGAGCGGGTCGGCGCGCTGGCGGACTGGCACACCAGACTGGTGGCACGGCTCGAAGGCAGCTTCGATCCCGACTACGCCACCGCATTCGAGAACTTCCACAGTATGGAGCACGACGCCATCTATCGAGACGTCCAGAGAATGGACCCGGGCGCGATGCGAAGCCTGGCGGAGAGCTGGCGCAAGATCGCGACCGACATGAGCGTCGGTTTCATCTTCGGAACCCAGATGATCTGCAACAAGATTGCCGAGGGGTGGGATGGTGACGCGGCGCGCCGCGCCGTGGCGGCGACCCGCTCCTTCGCGAGGTCGACCGAACAACTCGTGACCGCGCTGCTTGCGGTGTCGACCAAACTCGCTGCGGCATCGGAGGTCGCTTCGGCTGTGCGGAACAACGTGCCACCACCGCCGGCGCAGATTCCGATGCCGTTGGGCGTGGTGGTGCCCCAGGACACGGCCGAGTTCGCGCGGGCGGCGGAGGCGGCGCACGCCGAGGCGGTACGCGTCATGGAATCGCTCTACGTCCCGCATTACCGTGAATCCGGCACGGCGGTTCCGGTCCTGCCGTCGCCGCACGAGGCGACGGCAGGATCCGGTCCGGTCGGGGCAGACCTGTCGCGCCACCCCTCGGGCAGCGCGGAGGGCCGGGGCGGCGGCATCGGCCCCTCGGCCTCGGCGGCCGGCACCGGGCCCTCGGCCTCGGTGGCCGGCGCCGACGACGGGCAGGTCACGGACGCTCCGTCCCGCGGCACCTCCGCGACAGACGGGGAAGCAGACCCGGGCGGCCCGGCGCCGGGCGCCGGCGAGCCTGCAGCCACCACCCCGGCCGCGACGACGACGGCTGGCGCGACGTCGGGCCCGGAGCGGTACCCGGGTTCGGGTGGACCTCCGGGCGGACCCGGTGGTCCAACGTCCGGAGGCGCCGGCGGTGGAAGCGGCGGCTCCGGCGCTGCCGGTCCCGGCGGGCTCGGACCCGTGGGTGGCCTACCGGTCGCGAACGGTACGACGAACCCGGCGACGTCGGCCGCCGGCGCCCGCGCCGGGTCGGCCCGTCCGGGCGGCATGTACCCGGGCATGCTGGGCGCCCCGGCGCGTCCTGCGCGCGACGACGAGGCCGCCCGCACGGTGCCCAGTTTTCTGGTGGGCGCCGACAACGGGAACGAGCTCGTCGGTCCGATCCCGCTCACCGCGCCGCCGGTGCTGGGGGTCGATCCGGCATGAGGTGGCGGCTCACCCCCGACCGGTTCCTGGCCCTGTGGACCGCGACGGGACTCGACGAGATTCCGTTTCCTCTGCGCTACCGCTCCACCGCGCTGTGGGAGGACGAGCACGCCGCGAACCTCGAGGCGGCCCACCGGTGGCGGCGCACGAATCCCGACGAGCGGCTCACCGCGGCGATAGCGACGATGCGATACGCGGAGGTCGCCGTCGAGGTGTACGGGCAGTTCTCGGAGGGCTCCGAGTTGCGGCTGCGGGGATGCATCAGGCACGACTGCGCCGTTCTGGCGCGGCAGGATCCGGGAGGTGCCGGCGATCTCGTCGTGACGGCGACCGCGGCGCACACACTGGCGGAGGCGGTCGTACAGTGCCTACCCGGCGCGCCCCCGGGTACGGCGCCGGCGCTGTCGGCACCCACCGCGGAAGTGGCGGAGTTCGCGCGCCCGACGCAGGTGCTCCGGACCGCGCAGGCGCCCCCGGCCGTCCGGTTGCGGCGGCTGCTGACCGATCCGCGGTCCGGGACGGGCAGCGTACGGGTGCTGTGCTCACCGGACGGTCTGAACTTCACGCCGGTCACCGATCTCGGCTGGTTCGACGTCGCAGGCGACGGGCGGTACCTGTTCCGGACCGGCCACCACACCCACGTCTGCCCGGCCACCCCGGAGCTGCTGCGCGACGAGCTGGCCTACGCGGTCGACGAGGCGCGCGAGAAGCGGGGTCGCGTCGGCGCTGCCGGTTTACGCTGGGTGCATGGCTGAACGGGATCGAACGGTCGACGGCAAACCGCAGAACGCCCGCCCGCGCGACGCCCTGGGGCGCCCGTTGCCCTACGGCGAGGAGGGAGTCGAACGGGTCCCGGAGGACCTGCAGCTCGAGCCCGACGAGGCGATCACCGAGGCGCAGCGGCTGCTCGACCACGGGTATCCGTTCCATGCGCACGAGGTGCTGGAAGGCACGTGGAAGTCGGCGCCGGCCGACGAGCGGACGCTGTGGCAGGGCTTGGCGCAGCTCACCGTGGGGCTGACGCATCTGCTGCGGGACAATCCGGCCGGGGCCGCGTCGCTGCTACGGCAGGGGGAGGCTCGGATCCGCCATTACGAGGACGAGCCGCCGCACGGGCTGGACATAGACGGCCTCGCGGCATGGGCGGAACACCTGTTGACGGAGATCGCGCGCGGCGAGCCGATCCCGGCGCCGCCGATACCGCGGCTGCGGCTGCCCTGATGCCCGTGCTCCCGATGTTCCCGCTGGGAACCGCGCTGCTTCCGGGCGACGCCCTTCCACTCCACGTGTTCGAACCGAGGTATCGAGAGCTGGTCCGGGACTGCCTCGCAGATCCGGACGGGCCGCGGTTCGGCGTGGTGCTCATCGAGCGAGGCCACGAGGTGGGTGGGGGCGAGACCCGCCACGACGTCGGCACGGTCGCGCGGATCGTGATGGACACCGAACTCGACGACGGTCGCTACTTCCTGGAATGCATCGGCGAGGAACGCATCCGGGTGATCGACTGGCTACCGGACGACCCGTATCCGCGGGCGGAGGTCGAGCCGTGGCCGGACATGGAGTCCGGTCCGGTGGACTTCTCCGGCCTGAGCGTGGGGCTCGGCCGGCTGTACGGTCTGCTCGACCGCCTGTCGGGCGGCCGGATCGAACCCCCGAGCATCACCGAACTGCCCGACGAGCCGGGTGCCCGGCTGTTCGCGCTGGCACGCTTCGTCCCTATGGGTGAGGCCGACCGGCTGCAGGTACTCACGGCGCACGGACCCACCGAACGATTGGCCGTGCTGACCGAATGCATCTCGAACGCTGTCCAACTCGCGCAGTGGCGCCTCGACAGTACGTAAGGGCGAGGGCGAACCGCCTCGCGGACAGCGCATGACCTCCCTCGACCGCACCCGCGCGTCTGCCGGTCAACCGCTGCCGCACCCCGTCGGTCGCCAGGACGACCGCGCACGTCGCCGACGGTTGCATCCCGACAGCCGGGAACGAACACACGACGATCCGGGCATCTGCGCGGCCCAGAAAAGCTCAATCCCCATGCGGAACACATCAACTGGTATGGTTCTGCCGTCGATAGGGGGGATCGAACAATGTCGAAATGGGGCGTCGTTGTCCTTCAGCTGGCCAAGGTGGCGTTGTGGTACGTGGGGGGCTTGCTGGCCATCGGTGGAATATCCGCAGCAGCGAGCCTGCTGAGGCCGGACCTTCCGGATTCCGGCTGGGCGCCACCACCACCGATCACGACGACACGCACCGAGTCGCCCACTGCCGCAACACCACCGCGCGAACTCCCCCCGGGTTTCCCGTCGATGGAGCGCGCTCCGCTCCCGCCGGAGGTTCCCGAAGGGCAACCGCAACCGGTACCGACACGGTTCGGGCTCACGTACACCACTCCAGCCGGCTGGTTCGGGCAGGGCCAATCGGTCATGGGCTGGAGAAGCCGGGACGGTGCAGCGATGGTGATCGGTTCGGCATCCGCTTTCGGGAAGGAGTACTGCGAGGCGGACGACACGTCGATGCTGGCCGCAGTGGGGATCACGGGGCGCCCAACGGGCGACCTCCTGACCGTCGCTGCTCACGAAGTCCGGGCGGTCGAATGGATGTACTCCGACGACGGACGACTGCCGACGATCAACTATTCGGACCCCGTCCATTTCGAGATTGCCGGAAACCCGGCAGTCCGGCTCACGGCTCTGGTGTCCGACATCCCGCCCACCGACGAATGTGACCCGCCGGCAGCGCGGTTGGACGTCGTGGCCACCACCGGCCTTGCAACAGCGGAGGTCGCGGTCTTCGTCGTCCGGGCGGATCGCGGTGTGGCCGGACAGCTCGACGACAGCTCTATCGATGATCTCGTCGCGTCGCTGAGGAGATCGTGATGCCCGGGACGCACGAGGAATTCTCCGCCACCACACGCCGGATAGCCGGCGCTGCCGTCGCCGTGCAGGAGATCGGACACGATGTTGTGCGGGCGAACCGGTATCTCGCCGTCCACGGTGAGCCGAACGGCAATTTCGACGGTGTGCTGTTGCAGACGATCCGGGCCGGGTTCCAGGCGGTTCTCCCGTCGGCACAGTCTCGATACTTCCATGTTGCCGATCTCTGCCTGAAGACCAGCATCGAACT
This sequence comes from Rhodococcus sp. DMU1, assembly GCF_012272955.1. Classification (NCBI taxonomy): domain Bacteria; kingdom Bacillati; phylum Actinomycetota; class Actinomycetes; order Mycobacteriales; family Nocardiaceae; genus Rhodococcus; species Rhodococcus sp. DMU1. The sequence continues at coordinate 5,464,481 of NZ_CP050952.1, forward strand.
GAACCGGTGCGCGTGGATGTACGACGACACCGAGGCACGGAATTACGAACGGCTCAATGCCAACATGCTCTTCCCGAAGTCGGTCGACGCATTCGATCCCGACACACCGGCGCCCGGTCCGGCGCGGCCGTATCCCGGCACCTTCCCGTATGGCGGTCCGGACCGGATCGAACTCGGTCACCCCGAAACCCTCCCCGAGGACGTCCGTCAGGTCGTCGCGGATGCAGCCGGTTGGCTCGGCGATGTCGACGAGGCGATCGACATGCTGACCGGGTGGAGCCCGATCGCGCAGGTCGTCGAACCGCTGGGCGGAAACTGGAACGAACTCGAGCGCCTCGGCGACGCCTATCGCATCGCCGGGGAGGCGGTAGAGACCAGCGGCGGGAACCTCGCCGCCGTCGTCCGGACCCTGGATCCCCACTGGGGCGGGCAGGCCGCCCGGGCGTTCACGGACTACGCCGACCGCATCGTCGATGCCCTCCGATGGGAGGGACCGGTCGGACGCGTCATCAAGGAGACGTGCTACCTGGTTGCGGAGAAGATCCGGGAGGGGATCGTCACGGCGGTTCGGTCACTGAAGGAGATGCTCGAAGAAGAAGTGGCATTCGACGACGCGTTGCAGAAGTTGAAGTTCCTGCTGAAGAAGACTCCGTTCGTCGGTACGGCCGCACAGATCGTCACGATCACCAAAATCGTTCAGAACACGATGGAATTCGTCGACGATGTAGTGGACCGGATCCGCGAGCTCGCCGACGCATTGAAGGAATTCCTCGACGCACTGTCGTCGCCGGCGGACGTCCTGAAGGATCGGGTCGAGCAGAAGCTGGCGCCGCTGACCGAGGCGCACGAGCGCACCGAGCACAGGGCGGAGGTGGCCATCGACCTCGCCGGCGTCGCAGACGTGAGCAGCCCCGTGAACAAGCCCTCCAGCGCGTATTCGGTCGGTGAGGACCCGTGGGCGGATGCGATATGAGGGAAGTACCGCCGCACCTCGACAGTCCACTGCGGCGAATCCACCAGGCCGTGACCGACTTCGAAGCCGCCGTGATCCGCGCACGAGGGTTCGCCGGCGCCGACCGGGACCGACGCATCGAGGTCGACGATGCGTTGATGGAACAACTCGCAGCGACCGCGGAAGCGTCCCCCGAGTTGCGGCTGTATGCGTCGAGAGTCGCTGCCGGACAGTGCCGGTGGTCCGAGATCGAGGTGACGGCGCGTCCGGTTCCGCCGGAGGTGGCCGAACTCAAGACGAATCCGCGGCTCCGGTGGTTCCCGGAACCGACGCGTACCTCGACTGCGGAAGGGCAGGAATGGGAGTCCTACCGGATCCCCTGGCAGTAGCTCCCCTACCCGTGGTGGCCGCGGCGGTGCGTCCTTCGGGCTGTCCTGGCAGCCCGAAGGACACACCGGCCGTGTCAGCGGCCGATGAGTGCGAGGCGTTCGATCTCGGCGAAGTCGGTGCCGGCGGCCTCCGGCCGGGAGCGGCCGACCAGCGAGCCCACATAGGCCAGCAGGAATCCCGCCGGCACGGACACGAGGGCCGGGATCGTGAGCGGGAAGATCGGGTCGATCCCGTGGATCAGCCCGGTGGGTCCCAGGATGTTGGGACTGATCGCCACCAACCCGAGGCTCACTGCGAGGCCGCCGACCAGGGCCCAGGTCGCGCCGACGCGGTTGAATCCGCGCCAGTAGATGCTCAGCAGCAGCACAGGCAGGCTGGTGCTCGCGGCGACGGCGAACGCGACGTTGGCGAGGAAGCCGAGGTTGAAGCCCTTGGCCCCGAGCGCGAGGAACATGGCGACGACGGCGATGCCGAGCAGTGACAGCCGGGCCACCTTCAATTGCTGTTCACCGGTGGCCTTTCCGCCCTTGACGACGTGAGTGTAGAGGTCGTGCGCGAACGCTCCGGAGGTGGCGATGGCGACGCCGGCGAGGACCGCGAGGATCGTGGCGAGGGTGATGCCGATGATCACGGCCTCGAGGGCAGGACCGCCGAGGGCGCCGGCGAGCTGAACGACGGCGAGGTTACCCTGTGGATGCGCGGCGGCGATGGCGTCGGATCCGAGGGCGCGGATCGCGCCGTATCCGACGAACGGCAGCACCACGTAGAAGGCGCTGAAGATCCACAGTGCGACCACACCGGATTTGCGGGCGGCGCGGGCGTCCTTGACGGTGAGGAACCGGACCATCACGTGCGGCAGACCCATCACGCCGAGGGCAAGGGCGAGCTGCTGGGAGATGATGTCGAAGGTCTTGGTGGTGTTCTGCGGGTGCGACGACGTGACCGAGTCCGGCAGCGGCTCGACGACGTGCAGCGGGCTCGGCCCGTACTTCGCGAGCACCAGGAACAGGATGAGAGCGGTGCCGGTCAGCAGCAGCCCGGTCTTGAGCACCTGCACCCAGGTGGTGGCGAGCATGCCGCCGAACATGGTGTAGACGACCATGAGCAGCCCGAGGACGATGACGGCGACCCAGAACTTGATGCCCAGCAGGGCCTGCACGAGCAGTCCCGCGCCGACGAACTGGATCACCATGTACATCGCGGAGATGACGATCGTGGTGACGGCGAGAGCGGCGCGCAGTCCGCGGCCGTCGAACCGGGCGGCGACGGCGTCGGCGAGGGTGAAGCGGCCGAGGTTGCGCAGCGGTTCGGCGATGATGAGCAGCACCAGCAGGTACGCCAGAGGCACCGCGGTGGCGTAGTAGAAGCCACTGAACCCGGCGATCCCGATCATGCCGGTGATTCCGAGAAACGAAGCGGCCGAGACGTAGTCGCCGGAGATGGCCAGTCCGTTGCCGACGGGCCCGACCTGCCCCTCGGCGACGTAGTGCGAGTCCGTGGAGGTGTTGCGCTTGGCGGCCAGGTAGGTGATGCCGAGGGTGACACCGATGATGGCGACGACGATCGCGACGCTGAGTCCCATGCCGGTCACCGCCCTTCCAGCGCGGCAAGGTGCGCATCGACGACTGCATCCATGCGGCGCGCCCAGCGGGTGTAGATCTGCGCGACGACGAGGATCGCGGCGAAGACGGCGAACCCGACCCAGTACGCGATGCCGAGTCCGCCGAGGCGGCCGGACAAGACCGTGGTGGAGGTTGTCAGGACGATGTAGCCCATGAACACCGCGAGCAGGACGGCTGCGGAGCCGAGCGACAGGCGTCGGCGTTGCCGAGCAAGGGCGAGGACGGCGTCGAGACCGGCGTCGTCCGGCCGGGTCGTGCCGCCGCCGGCGGCCGTGGAGATGTCGAGCGACATGATCACCTCAATGGGGTGTGAAGGGATCAATCAATCAATGCTTTGATTGATTGGACGCCCTACCGTAAGTGAGGGCCATCACAAAGCGCAAGTACTCCGGCGCCGCGACTCAGTCGCGGGTGTGGATATCGAGGTCGTCGGCCGCGGTGGCGAGCTTCTCCAGCAGGCCGATCAGGATGGTCTGCTCGGGCTTGGTCAGCACGCTCGTCCAGGTCCGTTCGCGCTTGTTGTGCGCCGCGTAGGTGCTGGTGATCGCGTCGACACCGGCCTGGGTCAGACTCAGCTCGACCGAGCGCCGGTCGCGCTCAGAGCGCCGCCGGGTCACGAGGCCGTCCCGTTCCAGCGTGTTGACCAGCGCGGACACGGCGGCGCGGCTCATACCGGAGAGCTGGGCGACCCGCTTGGCATCGCTCGGCCCGGACAACCACAGCATGAACAGCACCCGGAAGCCGGGCCAGCTCCAGCCCTGCGGGCGGTGCACGGTGGACTCGAGGTCGTAGACGAGTGCACTCGCGACCCGGGTCAGTTCGAGCACGAGCCGCATCGACTGGGGATCGACCTCGGGCATGACGCGCGTCGTCTTGCGCACGGCGAAGTCGACAAAGCTCAGAAAGTCCAGGTTGTCCACGTCGTCCGCAGGCTCGCTCACCCCGCCAGCGTAGAGGTGGCGCCGCATGCACCGTGCCGAAGTGGTCAAAGGCTTGCGCATCCGGTGTGACGCCACTTACATTGGTCACAGATTCGTTCAAACCTTTTACTAACTGGGGTGGTTCCATATGACCGCACTGTCCTTCGCTTCCTCCGCCGATCTGGGCGAGAAGGAGCAGACCCTCGAGATTCTCGCCGACGGGGTGTACGCGCTGACCGCCGAGGGCGATCCCAACCTCGGGGCTGTCGAGGGCGAGGACTTCCTCGTGTGCTTCGAGGCGCTCGCCACCCCGGTCGCGGCGCGCGACTGGCTGGCCAAGCTGCGTGAGCACACCGACAAGCCCGTGCGCTACCTCGTGCTCTCGCACTACCACGCGGTGCGGGTGCTGGGAGCGTCCGCCTTCGACGCCGACACCATCGTCGCGCACGAGAACACCTACAACCTCATCGCCGAGCGCGGCCGGGAGGACTGGGAGTCCGAGTTCGGCCGCATGCCGCGCCTGGCCAAGGGTGCCGACTCCGTGCCCGGCCTGACCTGGCCGACACTGACGTTCAGCGACCGGCTCACCATCGACCTCGGTGGCGACCGCGGCAACCTGGTGCTCCAGCACCTCGGCCGCGGCCACACCGAGGGCGACATCGTCGCGTGGCTGCCGCAGCAGAAGATCCTGTTCGCCGGCGATCTCGTCGAGGCGCAGGCCGCGCTGTACACGGGCGATGCGTTCCACCGCGACTGGTCCACCGGCACACTCGACCGGATCAAGGCGCTCGGCGCCGAGGCGCTCGTCGGCGGGCGCGGCGCGGTCAGCCGCGGCCGCGAGGAGGTCGACGCCGCCATCGAGCAGACCCGGCACTTCCTGAACGTGATGCTCACCGAGGTAGGGACCGTGCAGCGGCGTGGCGGCACATTGAAGGAGGCGTTCGAGGCGACGCACGCGGCACTGTTCGACCGCTATGGGCACTGGCCGATCTTCGAGCACTGCCTGCCGTTCGACGTCTCCCGGGTGTGGGACGAACTGTCCGGCATCGAACGGCCCGTGATCTGGACCGCCGAGCGCGACCACGAGGTCTGGGCCCAGCTCCAGAGCTGACCCCACCACGGTACGAGAAGGAAATGTGATGACAGTGCGGAACATTCACAACGGCACCGTCGCGGTGCTCGGGAACGGACCCGTCGGGCAGACCACCGCCCTGCTGCTCGCCCGGTGGGGCATTCGCGTGATCGTCCTGGACGCTCGCCCCGAACGCGACCCGATCGGCTCGAAGGCGATCTGCCAGCAACGCGACGTGCTCGAAGTGTGGGCCGCCGTCGGTGTCGGCGAGCAGGTCGCCGCGGAGGGCGTCACGTGGGACACCGCGAGCACCTTCTACCGCGACGAGAAGCTGTTCACCCAACCGTTCGTCGACAACGGCCGCTCCGCGTTCCCGCCGTTCGTCAACATCTCCCAGGCCCGCACGGAGCAGCTGCTCGACGAGCGCATCGCCGAGGAACCGCTCATCGAGGTCCGGTGGGGTCACCATGTCGACGGTATCGACCAGGACGACGCCGGCGTACGCGTGCTGTGCACGACCCCGGACGGTCCCGCCGTCGTGCCCGTCGCCTACGCGGTCGCGACGATGGGGGCGCGGGCCGACGGGTTCCGCACGCACCTCGGGCTGGACTTCGCGGGTCGCACGTTCGACGACAAGTTCCTCATCTGCGACATCAAGGCCGACATCCCCGACTGGGCACACGAGCGCAGGTTCTACTTCGATCCCGAGTGGAATCCCGGACGCCAGGTGCTCATCCACCCGTGCCCGGATTCGACGTTCCGCATCGACTGGCAGGTCCCCGGCGACTACGACCTCGAGGCCGAAACGGAGAGCGGCGCCCTCGACCGCCGGATCCGCCGGATCATCGGCGCCGAGCTGCCCTACGAGATCGTGTGGAAGTCCGTGTACCGCTTCCATGCTCGTCTCGTCGACCGGATGCGCGTGGGCCGCGTCCTCGTCGCCGGCGACTGCGCTCATCTCGTGTCGCCGTTCGGTGCGCGCGGACTGAACTCCGGGGTCGGCGACGCCGAGAACGCCGCGTGGAAGCTCGCGTTCGTGCTGCGCGGCTGGGCCGACGAGTCGCTCCTGGACACCTACGACCTGGAGCGGCGGGCCGCGGCGCGCGAGAACATCGAGGTCACCTCCGCGACAATGGATTTCCTGGTGCCGCAGACCGACGAGCAGCGCGCACACCGCCTGCGTATCCTCGAGGCGGCGGCCGACGACGCCGACGCCCGCGCCCAGGTCGACTCGGGCCGCCTCGCGGAACCGTTCTGGTATGCCGACTCGCCACTGACCACCGCGGACCCGGCCCGTCCCTTCGCTGGTCGGCCCGCCAGGGGTGTTGCTCCACAGCCCGTTCCGGGCGTTCTGCTGCCGGACATGCCGGTCGCGGTGTGCGGTCGGGCCACGCGCCTGCGTGCGCTGGCCCGGGCGGGAATCCTGCTCCTGCACGGCCGCGACGTCGACGCGACCACGCTGCGCACGCTCGCGCTGGACGCCACGAGCGCGCCGGTTCGGATCCACGCCATCGGCGACATCGACGCGACCGGCGCGCTCGCCGAAAGCCTTTCCGCGGCAGCGCACGAGGTGTGGGTTGTCCGGCCCGACGCGCACATCGCCGCGGTCGTCGACACCGCGGACCCGGCCGTGCTGACCGATGCGATCCGCACCGCCACCGGACGGCGGGTCGTGGCCCCGCTGGTGGCCGCGGTGTGACACAGAAGTGGTACGCGCTCCCCGGTCACAAACCGGGGAGCGCGTCCGCGGTCAGCGCCGGGTGCGGCGTTCCCGCTCCGACAGACCGCCCCACACACCGTGCCGCTCCCTGCTGAGCATCGCGTGGGTTCGGCACTCCGTCAGCACCGGGCAGCTCGCGCAGATCCGCTTCGCGGCGGCCTCGCGCCGGCGCCGGACGTGCGATGGTTCGTCGTCCGGGGCGAAGAAGTAGAATTCACCGGCGGATCGGCAGCTACCGCGGAACCGCCAGCCGAGGGTCGGCCGGGTGTACTCGCTCAGCAGGCTCACCCAACAATCACCACGTCCAGGGTCCGCGGACCGTGCACACCCTCGACTCGTTCGAGTTCGATGTCGGAGGTTGCGGACGGGCCGCTGATCATGGTGGTGGGCCGCTCCGGCACCAGCCGGGCCAGTGCCTCCGGGACCCCGACCTCGACGTCGGCGAGCGGCACCACGCACACGTGCAGGTCCGGCACCAGGGTCAGCGCACGCCGCCCCTGGCCCGGGCTTCCGTCGAGGAAGATCGTGCCGGTCTCGGCGCACGTGACGGCGGAGGCGGTGACGACGCCGTCGAGTGCGCCGAGGTCCGGCGCGGGGATCTCGGCCGAGTCCACCACCACGTCACCGTCGAACCGCGCCAGCCACGAGGGATCCAGTCCGGCGGGAATTCCCACGCGCCGCACACCCCGCTCTGCGAGGACCCGTGCGAGCACGTCGGGCAGGTCGCCGGGCGTGCACTCGTGGACGTGTGCCTTGTAGTCGACGAGCCGGTCCACGAGCAGTTCCCGGCGCTGCGCGTCGGGCAGGGTTCGTCCGGTGCGATAGTCGCGCGGAACCTGCACGGGCTCCGGCGGAGCCAGGGTCAGGGCGTCACGGATCCGGCCGAGGATGACATCCCGGGTGCTCACTGCTGTCGTCCCTTCTCGCGAGCCTGCGCCAGCGCGGCCCGCCCCTCGTCCGAGTTCCACCATTGCCGGAACGTCTGTTTCGGTGGTGCCGGAATGTCACGCGCCTCGGTCCAGCCTCCCAGCGGCCCGGGCAGCGTCGTGATCTTCCCCTTCCTCCCGGCGAGGAGCCGGCCGAGTCCGACGGCCTTCTGCGCGGCCGTCCACCGGCGCGACGACGACATCGCCAGCGAGGCCGCCTTCATCGCCGCGGCCTCGACCCCGAACGGCGCGTGCTCGACCTTCTGGTGCCGCAGTTCGACCAGCAGCGACGGGATGTCGATCTTGACCGGGCACGCGTCGAAACATGCTCCGCACAGGCTCGACGCGAACGGCAGGGTCGCGTTGGGGTCACCCGGTGTGTCCATGCCGGCGAGTTGCGGGCTGAGCACGGCGCCGATCGGCCCGGGATACGTCGAGCCGTAGGCGTGCCCGCCGGTGCGCTCGTACACCGGGCACACGTTCAGGCAGGCCGAGCACCGGATGCAGTGCAGCGCTTCGCGTCCCACCCCGTCGGCGAGCGCGGCGGTGCGGCCGTTGTCGAGCAGCACGAGATGGAACTCCTGCGGTCCGTCGCCGGGGGTGACGCCGGTCCACATCGACGTGTACGGGTTCATCCGCTCCCCCGTCGACGACCGCGGCAGCAGTTGCAGGAACACCTCGAGGTCCCGGAAGGTGGGCAGCAGCTTCTCGATGCCCATCACCGTGATGAGGGTCTGCGGCAGGGTCAGGCACATGCGACCGTTGCCCTCGGATTCGACGACGGCGAGCGTGCCGGTCTCGGCGATCCCGAAGTTCGCGCCCGACACCGCGACCGGCACGGTCATGAACTTCCGGCGCAGGAACGTGCGGGCCGCGGCCGCGAGATGTGCCGGGTTGTCGTCGAGATCGGGGTCGACATCGGGCATCTCGCGCAGGAAGATCTCGCGGATCTCGGCACGGTTGCGGTGGATGGCGGGGACGAGGATGTGCGACGGCTTGTCGTGACCCAGCTGGACGATGAGTTCGGCGAGATCGGTCTCGTAGGCCGTGATCCCCTGGTCCTCGAGATGCTCGTTGAGCCCGATTTCCTGCGTGGCCATCGACTTGACCTTGATGACCTCGTCCGAGCCGGTCTTGCGGACCAGGTCGGTGACGATGGCGTTGGCCTCGGCGGCGTCGGCCGCCCAGTGCACGACGCCACCGCGGGCGACGACCGCCGCCTCGAGCTCGATGAGCAGTTCCGGCAGCCGGCCGAGCACGTCGCGCTTGACGGCGGCGCCGGCGTCGCGGAGCTGTTGCCAGTCGGGCAGTTCGTCGGTCACGTTCAGCCGCTTGGCCCGGATGGTGTGGGTTGCCTTGCCGATGTTGCGGCGCAGCTGGGTGTTCGCGAGTTCGTGATGCGCTGCGGCGGGGAATTTCTCGGTGCCGCGCAGATTGCCGGAGCCGCGCGGGGGGACGGCGGGCATGCCGAGGACGGTCATGCGGGCACTCCCTTCGGCGCGACGGCCGGTTCGACGGAGGCGAGGATCTCCGCGAGGTGGATGGTGCGGGCCCCGGTGCGCAGGCGCGAGAGCCCGCCGCCGATGTGCATCAGGCACGACGAGTCGCCGGCGCTGCAGTATTCGGCGCCGGTCGCGGTGATGTTGCACAGCTTGTCCGCGAGCATCGCGGTGGAGGTCTCGGCGTTCTTGATCGCGAACGTGCCGCCGAATCCGCAGCAGGAGTCGGCCTCGGGCAGTTCGACGAGGTCGATCTCGCGGACCGCCCGCAGCAGTTGCAGCGGTCTGTCGCCGACGCGCAGCATACGCAGCGAATGGCAGGTGGGGTGATAGGTGACCCGGTGCGGGAAGTAGGCGCCGACGTCGGTGACGCCGAGGACGTCGACGAGGAACTCGGACAGCTCGTACGTCTTCGCCTTCACCGTGTCGACGCGGCCGCACAGCGCCGGCGAGCCGTAGCGGGCGGCGACGATCTCGTGCTGGTGCCGCACGGAACCGACGCAGGACCCGGACGGCGCGACGATCGCGTCGATGTGGGTGTCGCCGAAGGTGTCGGCGTAGTTCTCGACGAGGGGCAGCGCGTCGGGTTGGTAGCCGGTGTTGACGTGCATCTGGCCGCAGCAGGTCTGGCCTTCGGGGAAGACGACGTCGTGGCCGAGCCGGGTGAGGAGCAGGGCGGTGGCCGAGACGGCACCGGGGAACATCGTGTCCCCGAGGCACGTCGCGAACAGGGCGATTCGCATGTGGATCTCCGCATCGGGTCTGTGTGGTCAGACCACAGTAACGCATGGTCGGTGCGGTGCGTCACCCCCTCGGCCGAAATTCCCCCGGATCCCTCCGGCACTCGATTGTGACCGGGGTCATGGTGTACGGTCCTGTGGTCTGACCACAGAACCCGCCGCGGTCCGCGGCGCAAACCGGGAGTTTCATGTGGAAACCGAACTGCTGGCGGTGACGTACACGCCGTCGACCACCGCCGTCGCCGGCAACCTCACCGCGACGGCCCTGCTGGGCCTGGTCCCCCTGCTGACGTTCTTCGTGCTGCTCGCCGGCCTCAAGCTCAAGGCCTGGTACTCCGGGCTCGGCGCGCTCGCCGTCGCACTCGTCGTCGCCGTCGTCGGCTTCGGCATGCCGGCGCCGCTGGCCGGACTGTCCGCGCTGCAGGGCATCACGTTCGGCCTGTTCCCGGTCATGTGGATCGTGGTGACCGCAATCTGGTTCTACGAACTCACCGTTGTCAGTGGACGTTTCGAGGACTTGCGGCACGTGTTCAACTCGGTCGGTCACGGCGACATGCGCATCCAGGCGATGCTCATCGCATTCTGCTTCGGCGGCATGCTCGAGGCCCTCGCCGGATTCGGCGCACCGGTCGCCATCACCGGCGCGATGCTCATCGCGATCGGAATGCCCCCGATCCGCGCCGCCGTCACCGTGCTCGTCGCGAACACCGCACCGGTTGCATTCGGCGCCATGGCAATTCCGATCACCACCGCCGGCAACCTCACCGGCATCCCGTCGACCGAGATCGCGGCCGTCGTCGGCCGGCAGACGCCGGTCCTGGCGTGGTTCGTGCCGTTGCTGTTGCTGCTGCTGGTCGACGGCCGGCGCGGCGTCCGGCAGGTGTGGCCGATCGCGCTGGTCACCGGTTTCGCCTTCGCGGTCGCCCAGTACTGGTGCTCGAGCAACTTCTCGTACGAACTCACCGACGTCGTCGCGTCCCTCGTCGGGCTCGCCGCCGCCGTCCTCATGCTGCGGTTCTGGCGGCCCACCACGCCCGAGGACCAGCATTCGCACGTCACGGCCGAACCGATCGGCGCCGTGCGCACGGCAATGGCCCTGTTCCCGTACCTGCTCGTCATCGTGGTGTTCGGCATCGCCAAGCTGTGGACCCTCGGCCTCGACGTGCCGAAGTGGCTGTCGGGCACCGATATCAAGATCGAGTGGCCCGGGCTGTACGGGAATCTGCTTACCGCGAGCGGGGATCCGTCGACCGGGGCGATCTACACGCTGCCGTGGCTGTCGAATCCCGGCACGCTCCTGCTGCTCTCGGGGATCATCGTCGGCGTCGTGTACACGGTGCGCAGCGGCGACGGGCGGTTCCCGATGACCGTCCGGCTCACCTTCCGCACCTTCGTCGAAACACTGTGGAAGATGCGGCTTTCCATCGCCACAGTGGCGACGGTGCTCGGACTGGCGTACGTGATGAACCACTCCGGGCAGACCGTCGCGATCGGTACGTGGCTCGCCGGCACCGGCGCGATCTTCGCGTTGCTGTCGCCGATCCTCGGCTGGCTGGGTACCGCCGTCACCGGCTCGGACACCTCGGCGAACGCGCTGTTCGCGCGGCTGCAGCAGACAGCGGGCCAGGCCGCGGGTATCGATCCGACACTGCTGGTCGCGGCGAACACCTCCGGCGGTGTCGTCGGCAAGCTGATCAGCCCGCAGAACCTCACCATCGCGGCGACCGCAGTCGCCCGGCCGGGCAGCGAGCCGCTGCTGCTGCGCAAGGTCGTCGGCTACAGCGTCGGGATGCTCGCGCTGTTGTGTGTGCTGGTGTATCTCCAGTCGACTCCGGTGCTGTCGTGGATGCTGCCGTGAGCCGGCACTACCGGGGCGGGTGCAGCCCGGTCAGCTCGTAGTGCAGTGTGGGCGTGCGCATGACCTTGTGGGCGGCACGCACCAGGTAGCGCTGCAGCACCGGATACTTGCGGTCGATCGCGCGTGCCGCGGCCACCGACTCGGCGCCCGACAGCAGCCGGGCGGTGGCCTCGACCGCGGATCCGGTGACCCGCCCCCGCCACGTGCACGGGCTGATGCGTACCTCGGGAAAGTTCTTCAACCGCTTGTTCTTCGATGCCCGCCCGGGCGTACGGAAATAGGCGCGATCGCCCCGCACCGCGATGTTGACTGGGGTGTCGACCCAGCTGCCGTCCCGTTTCCGGGTCTGCAGCAGCACCACCTTCTCGGCGACGAACGGTTCGAGCTCGGGAGGAATCGGTTCGGTCATGACTGCTCCTCACGAGGATCACTGTCTCCCAGGATCCGCGCGTTCGGTGCGACCGGCAAACGGCATAGGCTCGCACCATGTCGCAGTCCGAGCCCCGCGCATGGGAGACCGTGTTGAACCACCTCGAGCAGCAACTGGTCTCGGGACACCTCGCCCCCGGCCAGCGGTTGCCCGGGGAACGCGTCCTGGCCGCCGAGCTCGGGGTGGGCCGTTCGTCGGTGCGGGAGGCACTGCGCGTGATGGAAGCGCTCGGGTTGCTCACCGCGCAGACCGGCTCCGGGCCCACCGCGGGCGCGATGATCGTCTCGCGGCCCACCGGCGGCATGTCCATGCTCATGCGCCTGCAGGTGGCAGCGCAGAATTTCCCGGTGTCGGACGTGGTGCAGACCCGTCTCGTCCTCGAGACCGAGGTGATGCGCGCGCTGGCCGCGAGCGACCCCACCCCGGACCTGTCGCACGCCGAGCAACTGCTCGACGCGATGGACGACGCGACGCTCGCCGCACACGAATTCCTGGTGCTCGACGCCCGGTTCCACATCGCGATGGCGGACGCGGCCGGAAACCAGGTGATCGCGGCGATGATGACGGGCCTGCGCGACTCGATCGAAAGCTACGTGCTCGCCGGCGCCCCTCTGACCACCTGGCCCACGACGTGCACCCGGCTGCGCTGCGAGCACCGCGGGCTGCTCGAAGCCGTTCGGGCGGGCGATCCCGAGCTGGCCCGCGCCCGTATCGTCGAGCACATTCGCGGCTACTACGCGGAGAGCCTGGGGCGCCCGGACGCCCCTGAACGCGAGCACCCCCGACCTCGTGTATAGTTGGCGATGCAACGCGGGGTGGAGCAGCTCGGTAGCTCGCTGGGCTCATAACCCAGAGGTCGCAGGTTCAAATCCTGTCCCCGCTACCACCACCGGCCCGGACTCTCACGAGTCCGGGCCGGTTTCGTTGTCCCGTGCGAACCCTGTGGGCCGAGCGAATGTATCGCTCATCTCGACAGCGGTAGCGACCGATACATTCGCTCCGAGCCACGGCGGGCAGGCGAGTACATTCCCGCTGTGTACGGAACAGTCGGGCGACCGCGGAGTGTGCGATGAGCGAGGACGACCCGGGCGGGCGACCGGCGCAGCGTGAGAACGCCGGCCGGCGTGCTCCCCGCTGGCTGCGGCCGGCGATCTTGTACGTGCTGTTCGCCGTCGCCGCCTACCAGCTCTCGGGTTGGCTGTTCCACAACCTGCGCGGGTTCCTGGGCCTGCTGTTCCTGGCGTGGTTGCTGAGCATCACCCTCGAGCCGGTCGTCGACTGGCTCGAACGCGTCGGCATGCGGCGCGGCGCCGCCACCGGCCTGGTGCTCTTCTCTCTGCTGGCCTTCGCGATCGGGTTCGTCGCGCTGTTCGGCACCCTGCTCGTCGAGCAGCTGGGCCAGCTGTTGAAGGCCCTGCCGGACGCCCTCACCGCGGTCACCGAATGGGCCAACCGCGTCTTCGACACGAATTTCGCCACCGGTCCGGAGCTCCTCCGCCTGACCCCGGAGACCGTCCGGGAACTGGTCCAGCGGTTCACCCCCGGGGTCGTGGGGGTGGTGTCGTCTGTGGTGGGAGTGGTCTTCCAGGCCATGACGATGCTGCTGTTCGTGTTCTACATGTCGGCCGAGGGACCGGCGATGCGCCGCACGATCTCGAGCTGGTTCCCGGCCCGGCAGCAGCAGGTGATCTCGACGGTGTGGGAGACCTCCGTCGAGAAGGCCGGCGGATACGTCGTCTCGCGGCTCATCCTGGGTGCGGTCAGCGCCGTGGGCACCGGCATCTTCCTGATGGCGATCGGTGTGCCGTACTGGCTGCCGCTCGCGCTGTGGACCGGGGTCGTGTCGCAGTTCGTGCCCACCCTCGGGACGTATCTCGCGATCGCGCTGCCGGCGATCATCGCCGCGGCCAACCAGCCGATCGACGGGCTGTGGGTGGTGTTGTTCGGCACTGCCTATCAGCAGGTCGAGAACTACGTGCTGCACCCGCGGATCACGTCGAAGACCGTGTCGATCCACCCGGCCGTCGCATTCGGTTCGGTGATCGTCGGCGCGTCGCTGTTCGGTGCGATCGGGGCGCTGGTGTCGGTCCCCGTCGTCGCCGTGCTGCAGGCGTTGGTCGAAACATACGGACGCCGCTACGAACTCGTCGTCGACCCCACCGGCAGGACGAAGCCCGAGCCGGAACCCCGCGACGACGAGGACGGCTGAACGTTACTGCCGCGGCACCCGGCCCATGAGATAGAACTCGGGATTGGGCATCATCCCGGTCACGCTGGCCATCTTGTTGCTCAGGCCGAAGAACGCGGTGATCGCGGCGATGTCCCAGGCGTCCTCGTCGGTGAAGCCGTGGGCGTGCAGGGCCGCGAAGTCGGCGTCGTCGACGTCGTAGGCACGCTCGTTGACCTTGGTGGCGAAGTCGAGCATCGCGCGCTGCCGCGGTTCGATGTCGGCGGTGCGGTAGTTGACCGCCACCTGGTCGGCCACCGTCGGCTTCTTCTCGTAGATCCGCAGGATCGCGCCGTGCGCCACGACGCAGTACAGGCAGTTGTTGGCGGCGGAGATCGTGGTGACGATCATCTCCCGGTCGCCCTTGGTCAGGCCGGAGTCCTCCCGCAACATGATCGCGTCGTGGTACGCGAAGAAGGCCCGCCACTCGGCGGGACGTCGCGCGAAGGTGAGGAACACGTTGGGCACGAACCCCGACTTCTCCTGCACTTCGAGGACGCGCTCTGCGATGTCCCCGGGCAGATCCTTCAGTTCCATGGCGGGAAAGCGCGTGCTCACAAGGTCTCCTGGGCCGGTCGGGACAACGGACCCTGAAGTTAACCGGAATTAACCGAGTTGTCCAGATCTCCGCGCCACGGCGGTCACCGGTCGAACCACGCCTGCGCATCGAGACGGAAGCCCTCGGCGCCGGCGACCGTGCGCAGATCGGCTTCGAGCTGCCGCAGGCGCTCGGAGCCCAACGTCCGGCCCCACCGGCCACGGAGTTCGTCGAAGATCGCCGCGGAGCGCCGGAGGCAGTCGAGGCCTCGGTCGGTGAGGACGACGGTCTTCGCGCGCGCATCGGACGGATCCGTCTCCCGCCGCACGTACCCGAGTTGCTCGAGCCGATCCACCGTCTTGCCCGCCGCCTGTTTGGACACGCCGAGACGGCGGCCGATCTCGCTGGCCGAGGCGCCGGCGGTTCCGATGGCCTGCATCGCGAAGCCGTGCGCGGGGCGCACGTCCGGATGCCCCTCCTCGGCGAGCTGCCGATGCAGAGCGTCGACCAGGGCACGGAATCCCGCGAACAGCAGGAGTGGCAGCTCGTAGCCGGGGCCTTGCGCGGATTCGACAACTTGGTTTACCGTTCCGTCAACCATGTTGTCTATCTTAACGGAGGACGGTTCGATGCCCACCACCTTCACCCGCCACAGCCCCGAGACCGCGCCGCCCGCAGCCCGGCCGATCATGTCGGCGATCGGACGAGAGTTCGGATTCGTGCCCGACCCCGTCGCGCTCATGGCCGAATCCCCCGAACTGCTGTCGGCCTTCACCCGCTCCAACGCACTGTTCGAGCGCAGCATCCTCGGCGAGATCGAACGGGAGGTGCTGGTGCTGACGATCGCCACCCGCAACGAATGCCACGTGTGTGTCGCCCTGCACAGCGCGAAGCTCACCAGGATGGGCGCACCCGGGGACCTCGTCGACGCACTGCGCACCGGCCGGGCCCTCGCCGACGAACGACTCGAGGTCCTGCGGAGGTTCACCCTGGCGGTACTCGATTCGGCCGGTGCGGTGCCCGACGACCGGTGGGCCGAGTTCACCGCGGCGGGGTTCACGGCGCGCAACGCCCTCGAGGTGGTCCTCGGCGTCGGCACCTTCACCCTCTCGACGCTCGCCAACCGCCTCACCGCCGCCGAGCTGGACCCGCCGCTCGCGCCGTTCGCGTGGCGACGCGAGGAGGTCGCCCCGTAAACGCAGACGGCCGAATGTCACACGGGTTCAGTCAGATCGAACCCGTGTGACATTCGGCCCGTCAGGGGAGGAAGGGTTAGACGATGAGCGTCGCGGCGGTCGCGGCCAGAACGTCGTCGACACTCACGCCGGGCGCGGTCTCGACGAGCTTCAGGCCCTCGTCGGTGACGTCGATGACCGCCATGTCGGTGATGATCCGCTGGACGCAGTGCTTGCCGGTGAGCGGCAGGGTGCACTCCTCGAAGATCTTGGGCTCGCCCTTCTTGGTGACGTGCTCCATCATCACGATGACGCGCTTGGCGCCGTGGACGAGGTCCATCGCGCCGCCCATGCCCTTGACCATCGCGCCGGGGATCATCCAGTTGGCGATGTCGCCCTTGGCGGAGACCTGCATCGCGCCGAGGACGGCGACGTCGATCTGTCCGCCGCGGATCATGCCGAAGGACTCCGCCGAGTCGAAGAACGAGGCCCCGGGGATGACCGTGATGGTCTCCTTGCCGGCGTTGATGAGCTCGGGGTCGAGCTCGTCCTCGGTCGGATACGGCCCGACACCGAGCACGCCGTTCTCCGAGTGCAGGATCACCTCGACGTCCGGGTCGAGGTAGTTGGGCACCAGGGTCGGCATGCCGATGCCGAGGTTGACGTACTGGCCGTCCGAGAGTTCCGCGGCCACGCGCGCGGCCATCTGCTCACGGGTGAGCTTCTGGATGGTGGTGGCTGCCTGGGTCATGAACGGACCGTCCGATTCTCGATGCCGACAGTGACGGGGCCGACGTGCACGACGCGCTGGACGTGGATGCCGGAAGTATGGATCTCGTTGGGGTCGAGCTCGCCGGGTTCGACGAGGTGCTCGACCTGCGCGATGGTGATGCGGCCCGACGTGGCGGCGGGCGGGTTGAAGTTGCGGGCGCTCGTGCGGTAGACGAGGTTGCCGTGCCGGTCGCCCTTCCAGGCGTGGACCAGGGCGTAGTCGGCGACGATTCCGCGTTCCATGACGTAGGTCTCGCCGTCGAACTCGCGGGTCTCCTTCGGCGGGGACGCGACGGCGATACCGCCCTTGCCGTCGTAGCGCAGCGGCAGGCCCCCCTCCTCGACCTGGGTGCCGACACCCGCGGGGGTGAAGAACGCGGGGATGCCGGCGCCGCCGGCGCGCAGCCGCTCCGCGAGGGTGCCCTGCGGGGTCAGCTCCACCTCGAGCTCGCCGGAGAGGTACTGCCGCGCGAACTCCTTGTTGGAGCCGACGTAGGAGGAGATGGTGCGGCGGATGCGGCCCTTCTCCAGCAGCACCCCGAGGCCGAAGCCGTCGGTGCCGCAGTTGTTGCTGACCGTCTCGAGGTCGGTGGCGCCCTGCTCGAGCAGCGCGTTGATCAGGATTTCCGGAACGCCGACCAGACCGAATCCGCCCACGGCGATGGTGACGCCGTTCGGGATGTCGGCTACGGCCTCGGCGGCGGTGGCAACGACTTTGTCCATGCCTCTACGATAGCGGCAGTTGTGCGTAATGTGAACCCCCGTCCGTGATACGAACCATTTCGAAACTGTTTCATTTTGGAATATTGATTCGGCCAGGACGACCCACTAGCCTCGTACGCATAGCGTCCTTCCGTCCATATCGCGAACACGCATCGAACACCGAGGTCCCATGCTTCACCTGCCACCCCGCTTCGCCCGCCCCGACGGCGTGCACCCGCCGCTCGACTTCCCCGACTACCGGACCACCGCGCTGCGCCGCCCGGCGCAGCCGCTCACGCTCGTCCCACAGCGGCTCGGCGAGCTCACCGGGCCGGTCTTCGACGAGGACCGCGTGCAGGAGGGGGACGCCGACCTGAGCATCGCCAACGGCGGCGAGGCCGCCGGCCAGCGCATCATCGTGCACGGCCGCGTCCTCGACGGCGACGGCAAGCCCGTGCCCCACGCGCTGCTCGAGGTGTGGCAGGCCAACGCCGCCGGCCGCTACCGGCACGTCGACGACAACTGGCCCGCCCCGCTGGACCCGTTCTTCAACGGCGTCGGCCGCTGCGTCACCGACGCGGCGGGCCGATACCGGTTCACCACCGTCAAGCCCGGGGCCTACCCGTGGCGCAACCACCACAACGCCTGGCGTCCCGCCCACATCCACTTCTCGTTGTTCGGCACGGCGTTCACGCAGCGGCTCGTCACCCAGATGTACTTCCCCGACGACCCGATGTTCTTCCAGGACCCCATCTACAACGCGGTGCCCGCCGAGGCGCGGCACCGGATGGTCAGCGTCTTCGACTACGACGCCACCGTCGACAACTGGGCCCTCGGCTTCCGCTTCGACATCGTCCTGCGCGGACGCGAGGCCACCCCCTTCGAGAACGAGGAGGACGACGATGAGTGAGTTCGCTCCTCGTTACCCCGTCACCCCGGGCGACCAGAGCACCGCCGCCTTCGGTCCCACACCGTCGCAGACCGTCGGTCCGTACTGGAAGATCGGCCTCGAGTGGGCCGACGGCGCGGACGTCGCCCCCGCCGACACCCCCGGCCGGATCACCGTGCGCATCACCGTGATCGACGGGAACCGCGAGCCGATCGCCGACGCCATGGTCGAGACCTGGCAGGCCGACGCCGAGGGCCGGTTCGGCGCCGAGGGCTTCCGCGGCTTCGCCCGCAGCGCCGCCGACGGCACCGGCACCGCCGCGATCCACACGATCAAGCCCGGCGCCCACGAGTCCGACACCGAGGCCGACGAGGCGCCGCACCTGAACGTCGGGATCTTCGCGCGCGGCATGCTCGACCGCCTCTGCACCCGCATGTACTTCCCGGAGGACCTCGCCGCGCACGCCTCCGACCCGGTGCTCACCGCACTACCGGAGTCGCAGCGGCACAAGCTGATCGCCGACAAGTCCGACGACGGCTACGCCTGGACCGTGTACGTTCAGGACCTCGATCCGAACGGTGTGGAGACGCCGTTCTTCGCGATCTAGACGGGAGCGTGCCTTGACCGTGCCGGCGCAGTCCGACAACACCCGCGGCGCCCTCTTCGACCCTGTGTTCGGGGCCGGCGACCTCGCAACGCTGCTGTCCGACCGGGCGTGGATCGCCGCCCTGCTCGACGTCGAGGTGGCGATCACGCGCGCCGCCGAGAAGCACGGTCGCGCCACCGCCGCCGACGTCACGGCCGTCGCCGCGGCGGCCGGGGAACTCACCCGCGAACTGGACCCGGCCGAACTGGGCCGGCTCTCCGCGGCCGGGGGCAATCCGGTGATCCCCCTGGTGAAGATCCTGCGGGAGCGCGCGCAGGCCCCTGCCGCCGCGGTGCACGTCGGGGCCACGAGCCAGGACGTCCTCGACACCGCGCTGATGTTGCTGGCGCACAAGGCCGGCCGGCTCGTTGTCGCCGAGTTGCGCGGCGCCGCCGAGGCGACGGCACGCCTGGCCCGCCGGCACCGTGACACCCCGATGGTCGCGCGCACCCTCGGGCAGCAGGCGCTGCCCACCACGTTCGGGGCCCTCGCCGCGACGTGGCTCGTCGCGCTCGACGACGCCACCGCCTCGCTCGACCGCGCCCTCGTCTCGCTGCCCGCCCAATACGGCGGCGCAGCAGGCACTCTCGCCGCAGTGCACCCGGACGGCCTCGCGTTCGCGGACACCCTGGCGGACCTGCTCGGGCTGGCCAGGCCCCTCGTGCCGTGGCACACCGCGCGTACCCCCGTGACCGGGCTCGCGGCCGCCCTGGGGATCGCCGCGGGCGCGGTCGCCAAGCCCGCCACCGACGTCGTCCTCATGGCCGCAACCGAACTCGGCGAGGTCAGCGAGGACGCGCCGGGCGGATCGTCGGCGATGCCGCACAAGCGCAATCCGGTCGCGGCGATCACCGCCCGGGCGGCCGCGCGGCGCGTGCCCGGCCTCGTCGCGACCGCCCTCGCGTCGACGGACCACGAGTTCGCCCGCGCCGCGGGCGCCTGGCATGCCGAGTGGGAGACGCTCACCGACCTGCTCCGGCTGACCGGCGGTGCGGCCCATCAGCTTTCGGTCAGCCTGACCGGGCTGCACGTCCACGCCGACGCGTTGACCCGCAACCTCGAACTCACCGGCGGGGCGATCCTTGCGGAGAAGGTCGCTGCGGCGCTGTCCGAGCACACCGGCTCGGCGCGCGAGATCGTCACCGCGGCGGCCCGCGCCGGCACTCCGCTCGACCGCGATCCCGGCATCGTCGAGCACCTCGGCGCCGACCGGGTCCGCGCCCTGCTCGACCCCACCCGCTACCTCGGCCACGCCGGCGACCTCGTCGACCGCGCCCTGGCCCACCACGACACCACCGCCGACCGGCCCCTTGGAGGACAGGCATGACCGTCACGCTCAACTACGAACAGCACGGCGACCCCACCGCTCCCCCGGTGGTGCTGCTCGGGTCGCTCGGCTCCGACCTGTCGATGTGGGCGCCGCAGATCACCGCGCTGTCCCCGATCGCCAACGTCGTCGCCGTCGACCACCGCGGACACGGCAAGTCCCCCGTCGTCGCCGGTCCCTACACGATGGCCGATCTCGGCGGTGACGTCGTCGCGCTGCTCGACTCGCTCGGCCTCGGCTCGGTGCACTTCGTGGGCCTGTCGCTCGGCGGCGCCGTCGGCCAGTGGCTCGCCGCGCACCACCCCGAACGCGTCCGCACCCTGACCCTGCTGTGCACGTCCGCCGCCTTCGCCCCGGCCCAGCCGTGGCTCGACCGCGCCGCCACGGTCCGCGCCGGCGGGCTGGCGTCCATCGCCGAGTCCATCGTCGGCCGCTGGTTCACCCCGGGCCTCGCCGAACGCGACCCCGACCTGGTCGCGCGGCACGTCGAGATGGTGGCGGGCACCAGCGACGAGGGCTACGCCGCGTGCTGTGAGGCGCTGGCCACGTGGGACGGGCGCCCCGACCTCGCCCGCATCGTCGCGCCGACCCTCGTCGTCGCCGGTGCCCAGGACCCGGCCACCCCGCCGGCCGTCATGCGGCAGATCGCCGACGGCATCGCCGGCGCCGCCTTCCACGTCGTCGACCCGGGCGCGCACCTGGCCAACGTCGAACAGGCGGGCCGGATCACCGCCCTGATCCGCGAGCACATCGCCCGCGCCACGCCGGCCGGGGCGCAGCGCACCGCTGCCTTCGAACAGGGCATGCGGGTCCGGCGCTCGGTGCTCGGCGACGCGCACGTCGACCGGGCGATGTCGGCGGCCACCGCGTTCACCGAGCCGTTCCAGGACTTCATCACCCGCACCGCGTGGGGCGACGTCTGGTCCCGGCCCGGACTGGACCATCACACCCGCCGGCTGCTGACACTGGCGATCCTCACCGCCGTCGGCAACGAGCACGAACTCGACATGCACATCCGGGCGGCCCTGCGCGCCGGTCTCGACCCCGACGAGCTCGTGGAAGTATTCCTGCACACCGCGATCTACGCGGGAGTGCCGAACAGCAACCGGGCGTTCGCGCTCGGCAGGCAGGCGCTCGCAGACGGCGAGGGGAGCACCACACCATGACGATCACCGACGGCGACCCGATCGCGGCGACCGCAGCGTCGCCGGACTACGTGCAGTCGCTCGCGCGCGGACTGTCCGTCATCAAGGCGTTCGAC
Organism: Rhodococcus sp. DMU1; assembly: GCF_012272955.1. Taxonomy (NCBI): domain Bacteria; kingdom Bacillati; phylum Actinomycetota; class Actinomycetes; order Mycobacteriales; family Nocardiaceae; genus Rhodococcus; species Rhodococcus sp. DMU1. The sequence goes on from NZ_CP050952.1 coordinate 5,486,146, forward strand.
GCCGAGCACCCCCGGCGCACCCTCAGCGAGGTGGCCAGGGCCACCGACCTGACCCGGGCCACCGCGCGACGGTTCCTGCTCACGCTGGTCGAGCTCGGATACGTACGTACGGACGGCTCCCAGTTCTGGCTGACCCCGCGCGTGCTCGAGCTCGGCTACAGCTATCTGTCGAGCCTGACGCTGCCGGAGGTGGCACGCCCGCACCTCGAGGCGCTGGCGAAGAACGTCCACGAGTCGACGTCGGTGTCGGTGCTCGACGGTGGCGACGTCGTCTACGTCGCGCGGGTTCCGGTCAGCCGCATCATGACCGTCTCCATCACCATCGGCACCCGCTTTCCCGCGCACGCCACCTCGATGGGGCGCGTCCTGCTCGCCGGGCTCTCCCCCGCCGAACTCGACGCCTACCTCGCCACCGCGACGCTCGAGCCGCTCACCTCCCGCACCCTGATCACGGCCGACGGGTTGCGCGCCGAGCTCGACCGGATCCGGCGCGACGGCTACTGCATCGTCGACCAGGAACTCGAGGAAGGGCTCCGCTCGCTGGCCGCGCCCATCCGCGACGCCTCCGGCGGCGTCGTCGCCGCCGTGAACATCTCCACCCAGGCCGCCCGCTACAGCCTCGACGCCGTGCGGAGCGAACTCGTGCCCGCCGTGATCGAGACGGCAGCGGCGATCTCGGCCGATCTCGCCCGGACCCAGAAGCACTGACCCCGAATATCGACAAGGAAACTGCCATGCGCGACGTAGTGATCTGCGAACCCCTCCGTACCCCCGTCGGCCGCTTCGGTGGCGTCCTGAAGGACGTCGCACCGGAAGACCTCGCCGCCACCGTGATTCGCGAGCTCGTCGCCCGCACCGGTATCTCCGGCTCCGACGTCGACGACGTGATCCTCGGCCAGGCCTCGCCCAACGGGGAAGCTCCCGCCCTCGGCCGCGTCGCCGCCCTCAACGCCGGTCTCGGCGTGGAGGTTCCGGGCCAGCAGGTCGACCGGCGCTGCGGCTCGGGGCTGCAGGCCGTCCTGCAGGCCGTCATGCAGGTCCAGTCCGGCGGCAGCGACCTGATCCTCGCGGGTGGTGCCGAGTCCATGAGCCAGGCCGAGTTCTACGCCACCGGCATGCGCTGGGGTGTCAAGGGTGAGGCCGTGGCCCTGTCCGATCGTCTGGCCCGCGCCCGGGTCACCGCCGGCGGCCGCGACTTCCCCGTGCCGGGCGGCATGATCGAAACGGCCGAGAACCTGCGCGCCGAGTTCGCCATCAGCCGCGCCGACCAGGACGCCCTGGCGGTCCAGTCGCACCAGCGCGCCGTGGCCGCGCAGAAGGACGGCGTGTTCGCGCAGGAGATCGTCCCGGTGGCCGTGCCCCAGCGCAAGGGTGATCCGCTCGTCGTCGACACCGACGAGCATCCGCGCGCCGACACCAGCGTCGAATCCCTCGCCAAGCTGCGCCCGATCCGCGGCAGGATCGACCCGGAATCGACCGTCACCGCCGGCAACGCCAGCGGTCAGAACGACGGTGCCGCGCTGGCGATCGTCACCACCGCCGAGAAGGCCGAGCAGCTGGGCCTGCGCCCGCTGGCCCGGCTGGCGAGCTGGGCGGTGGCCGGGGTGCCGCCGCGCACCATGGGCATCGGCCCGGTCCCGGCCACGGAGAAGGCCCTCGGCCGCCTCGGCCTGAGCCTGGCGGACTTGGACGTGATCGAGCTCAACGAGGCGTTCGCCGCGCAGACCCTCGCCGTGACCCGCAGCTGGGGCCTCGAGCCCGACGATGCGCGCCTGAACCCCCACGGGTCGGGCATCTCGCTCGGCCACCCCGTCGGCGCGACCGGCGGCCGCATCCTCGCCACCCTGCTGCGCGAGCTCGACCGCCGCGAGGGCCGCTACGGCCTCGAGACGATGTGCATCGGCGGCGGCCAGGGCCTGGCCGCGGTGTTCGAGAGGGCGTAAACGCCCGTGTGTCCTTCGGGCTGTTCCAGCAGCCCGAAGGACACACCGGCCGCGTCAGCGGCCTGCGGGCACGGCCGGCGGTGCCGACTTCGAGAGGGTCTTCGGAGCGGTGATCCAGCCGAGCACCGCGATGAGGACCAGGGCGGCCAGGACCGGAACGCACGCCACCAGCACGATGGTGCCGGTCGGGACGCCGAGGCCGATGAGCGCGCCGCCCACCACCGGGCCGACGACCGAGCCGAGCCGTCCCATGGACGCGGACCAGCCGACCGCGGTCGTCGCAGTCCCCTGCGGGTACATCGACACCGACAGCGCGGTCTGACCGATCATGCCGGCCTGGATGCCGAGACCCACGCCGCCGAACACGATCAGCAAGAGCACCTTGTCGGGACCGAGGAACGCGGACACGACGAGGAAGACGATCGCCAGCGACGTGGTGACCAGGAGCACCGACGACATCCGGAACCGCAGCGCACCGATCATGAGGACCGCCGCACCGACGATGCTGCCGACCCCGAGCGCGGCCGAGCCCAACGGTGCCAGCCCAGCCGAGAACCCGTAGCTCGTCAGCAGCGTCGGCAACCACGACGAGAAGACGTAGTACACGGTGAACATCAGGAACGAGAAGCCCCACAGCAGCAGCGTGCGGCTCCGCAGCCCCGGATCGAACAGGCGCGCGACGGACGCCTCGCGCACCGCCGACGCGGTCGCGGCGGCGGCCGGCGCGGGCTCGCCGACGGCGGCGCGTCCGTCGGGGAGGCCGATCCACAGCAGCGGCAACAGGACGGCCGAGGCCGCGGCGCCGACGAGGAACACCGATTCCCAGCCGAACGCGCCGATCAGGCGCGTGCCCAGCACCCCGGCGATCAGCGCACCGAGGGAGATGCCCATGGTGACGAACACGGCGATCGACTGCCGCAGCCGGGCGGGATTGAGGGCCGTCGCGTGGGAGACGGCCGCCGGCAGGACCGCACCGAGGCCGAGGCCGGTCAGCACGCGCAGGGCGGTGAGTTCGGTGATCGTCGACGCGAACGCGGTCAGCAGCGAGCCGACGGTGAACACCACCACCGCGGCCAGCACGACGCGCCGGGCGCCGAACCGTGCGACGATCCGGCCGCAGGCGAGGTAACCGAGTGCCACGCCGACGCTGGTCAGGGACAGTGCGGGGGTGAAGTGGGACGGGGCGACGTCCCAGTCCTTCGCGAGCGCCGGGACCGACAGGCCCAGGGCGATCGTGTCGTAACCGTCGAGGACGACGGCGACGAAGGTCAGGACGAGGACGGGCCAGTTCGGCGCTGCCTCGTCGGTTCGGGAAGTGGACGATGTGGTGTTGGGTCCGCGCATGGTGGCGTCCTCGGGTCGGTCGATGCCCTGCCAGGGGCGTCGAATCAGAAGGTTACGCGTCCGCCGTCGCGGCCGCCGAGATGATTCCCTGTGCTTCGACCTCGACGCTGAGGCCGTCCTCGACCAGGGCCGACACCGCGACCAGGGTCGAGCACGGGAAATCGCCGCGGAACATCTCGGCGCGGGCCCGCCCGACGGCGGCCTTGGCTCCGATGTCCGTGACGTAGATGCGCAGCGCGAGGATGTCGTCGACCTGCGCGCCGCAGGCTTCCACCAGCGCGCGGGTGCGTCGGAACGCCTCCCGCGCCTGGCGGTAGACGTCGGCACCGCCGACGGGACCGTCGGGGGTGCCGGCGTGCATGCCGGAGACGAAGAAGTGCCGGCCGACGACGCGGGCGTTGCTGAACATGTCCGGCCGCGGCGGCTCCGGGACGGCCGGGTGTCCCACCCGGGTCATCGGAGCACCGCGCCGCGACGTTCGTCGGATTCGCGGGTCAGCCGCTCCCGCACCGGCACGAAGTCGTAAGTCGGGTAGCACTCGGTGCGGAACACGCCCCACGCGCGGCGCTCGAGTTCGACGTTGACGGCGGCCAGCCGATCGGCGGGCAGCCGCAAGGTCACGATCTGCCCGATCCCCATCGCGACCACCCACGAGACGACCTCGCACCCCTCGGGCGGGAACCCGTGCCACCAGTCCGCGTCGTCGAGCCGGCCCTGCAACTGTTCGAGGTTCCGGCTCTGATCGTGCCGCAGGACCACGGTGAGCATCATGGTCCCGCCGCTCACGCCGGCACTCCCGCGAGCACCGCCGCCTGCTGCTTCGCGTCGGCCCGGTAGATCCGGCGGATCCGGGAGACACCGAGGTCGTGCTGGTAGAGGTGTTCCTCGACGTCGGCATCCGCGGCCAGCGCCTCCAGGACGGCACGGTCCTGTTCGAGCACCTCCCAGTGCCGTTCCTCGAGCCGGGTCCGGTACAGGAAGCGCCACGCCTCCCGTTCCCAGCCCGACACCCGCCGGGTGCGCCAGTGGAAGATGGCGGAGTGGTCCCGGTCGATCGGGGTGCACATGCCGACGATGCCGAACACGCCGCCGGGACCGGCATTGGGAGCGTAGGGGATCTCGAGGTCCACGTAGTCCATCGATCCGCGCACGAACTCGACCCAGTCGAAGTTCACGCCGCGCTGGTCGGTCTTCTCGAAGAAGAACCCGCGGTCGGTCTCGCGGATCCGGAACCGCGCCGAGGTGTCGCCGCCGAACATCGAGTGCGAGTTGCGGTGCAGGAAGGCCCCGTGCATCGGGTCGAGCACGTTGTCCATGTAGAAGCGCCACGGCCCGGCCCACTCCGCGTAGTTGGGGAACCACGACACCTCCTCGTCCGCGAGCCGGTCCGGCAGGACGAACGGCGTCGGCACGGAGTCGTGGGTCAGGGGCACGAACGCGAAGATCGTGTCGGCGGCCTCGACCACCGACAGCGAGGCGGTCGCGCGTTTGCCCTCGAGCGCGCACCCGGGCATGCCGGGCACGGAGACGACGGTGCCGGTTCCGTCGACCTGCACGCCGTGGTACAGGCAGGCGACGCGGTCACCGAGATGCTGCCCCACCGACAGCGGGGCGCTGCGGTGCGGGCACCGGTCCTCGAGCATGTGGACCGCGCCCCGGGCGTCGCGGAACAGCAGCCAGTCCACACCGAGGCGGGTGACCTTGACCATCGCGCCCGGTTCGACCATGCGCGACGGAAGGATCGGGTACCAGCGGTCGCGCAGGCCGGTCGCCGCGATCTCGTCGGCGTCCATCGGCCGGCGGGTGCCGACGGCGAACCGCGGTCCGGCCGGGCGCGGGGCGCCGCTGGTGGTGGTCTGTGCAGTCTCGAAGGTGGTCATGTCATCTCCCCAGTCGTCGCATTTCGGCGCGGAAGGTGTCCTCGGTCCAGGGCCGGCCGTCGGGGCCGTGCAGGCCCAGGCCGTTGAGTCCCTCGACGACACCGGGCAGGTCGTGGGTGCCGGTCCCGAAGATCTCCATGAGTGACCCGGCGAGCTTGTCCTCGTAGGGGGTCAGCGGATCGGGATGGGTCTGTCGTGGTTCCAGGTACGGTTCTGTGAATCGTGCCGTCGCAGTGCGGTTCACGCGAGAACTCCTTCGATGTGGGGGGTGGGGGCGGCGAGCCCGGACCGGTAGCGGGCGGCGAGTCCCTCGGCGATGGCGGCGAAGGCGCTCGCCCATTCCGTGAAGGACTCGGGCCGGGTGAGGTGGACGGGCGCCGGACATCCGTCGACGACGACGAAGACTCCGTTGTCGATCTCGCCCGCGAGCCGCTGCGGTACGGACAGATCGGTGTCGTCGCCGAGAGCGGAGGCCACCACCAGCGTGGGGACGGTGATCCGGCCGAGGAGGCCGGCGACGGCGTCGACGTCGCACGCGGGATCGGCCAGGATCAGGCTGCGCAGCAGGTCGCCGTGACGATCGGCCGCGCGCAGGGCGGGTTCGGCGTCGGCGCCCGCGGCGTACAGGTGCACCGCGCGGCCGTCGCGCAGCGCGGCGGCGGCCTGCCCGTCGGTCCACCAGGCCGCCTCGGCGCGAATCCGCGGGGTCATCGGGCACCTCCCGTCGGCACGTGCACCGGTGGCACGAACGGTCCGGGCTGCGGGTCGAGGGCGGTCACGTCGACCTCGACCAGCGCGGGCCGGCGCGTCGCGATCGCCTCCCCGAACGCGGACTCGAAGACGCCGGGCCGCTGCACGAGGGTGTACGGCATGCCCATCGAGGCGGCGAGCAGATCGAACCGCGGCGTGTGCAGGTCCACCCCGGACCGACGGAATCCGTTGGCCTCCTGCATGTTCCGGAGAACGCCGTAGCCGCCGTCGTTGAACACCAGCACGACGCACCAGGCGTCGGACCCGGCGAGCGAGGCCAGCTCGCCGAGGTGCACGGCCAGACCCCCATCCCCGGCCATCACGACCGTCGGAACGTCCCGGCGGGCATGGGCCGCGCCGAGCCCCATGGCGAGGCCCTGCCCGATGCCGCCGCCGAGCGGGAAGATGTTGGTCTCGCGCTCGTAGAACGGCAGCAGGCGGTTGCCCCACTGGCTGGACGGGATCGTCACGTCGCGGGCGACCACCGACCGGCGGGGCAGCACGCGGCGCATGCCCTCGCAGATCTCGGCGTAGCCGCCGATGTATGCGGTGAGCGCGGCCCGGCTGCGCTTCCGTGCCGCCTGAACCCGGGCCGCCCACTCGTCGCGCCGGACGGTGCCGTCGAGCGCGTCGAGGATGCCGCGCAGTGCCGTGCGGGCGTCGGCGACGATTCCGACCGTGGCCGGATACACCCGGCCGATCGCGGCGGGATCGATGTCGATCTGCACCTGCGTCGCAGGCAGCGTGAGGTGGTAGCTCTTGGTCTCGTTGGACCGGAAGTGGGTTCCGACGGCGAGCAGGACGTCGGCGTCGGCGAGGAGCCCGGCGACCTCGGGGGACGCCGCGAAGTTCCCGACGACGAGGTCGTCGTCCTCGGACACGATGCCCCGTCCGGAGTTGCTGGTGAGAATCCCCGCCCCGAGCCGGTGGGCGAGGGCGCGCAGTTCGTCGCCGGCGCCGGCGGCGCCCCCACCGAGCCACAGCAGGGGCCGCTCGGCGGAGGCGAGCACCGCGGCGGCGCGCTCCAGCGCAGCAGCATTGGGGGCCGGTGGCTGTGCGATCCGGGCCTCCGCCGCTCGCTGTTCGTCCGGCGACGCCAGATACTGCAGGTCGGTGGGCCATTCGACGCTGGCGGGTCCCTGCGGTGCCGACAGGATGCGGGCGATCGCGGCCTCGAGTTCCGCCTCGGCGTCCTTGGCGTCGGTGATCGTCGCCGCGTACCGGGAGACGGCGTCGAGCATCTGCCGTTGCCGGGGAAATTCGTGGATCACGCCGCGGCTCGACGCGGCCGGTTCGGGCGTGAGGTATTCGCTTTCGATCTGGCCGGTCACGTGCAGGACGCGGCTGCCGGCGGTGAGGGCCTCGATCATCGATCCGGCGGCGTTGCCGGCGCCGGTGCCGGTGCTCGTCAGCGCCACGCCGATGCGGCCCGAGGCGCGGGCGTACCCGTCCGCGGCGTTGACCGCGGCGGCCTCGTGCCGCACCTCGACGAAGTTCAGGTCGCGGGCGACGGCCTCGACGAGGGGAAGGTTGTGGATGCTGACGACGCCGAACGCGGTGTCGATGCCGTGCCGGCGCATGACCGACACGAGGACGTCGCCGCCGGTGGCGCGCCGACCCGGCGCGGATGAGGGGGTGTCCATGTTTCCTCCGATGCAGATGACCACTGGCGGGTCAGACGTAGCGCCCGACACCGCCGCCGACGTCGACGGTCGCGCCGGTCACGTAGCTGTTGCGGGGTGAGAGCAGGGTGGTGACGGGGAAGGCGACCTCGTCCGCGATTCCGAAGCGGCCCAGTCCGATCCCGCGGTCGGCGGCGATCTCGGCGCTCCACTCGTCGAAGGCGCGGCCGTCGCCGGATTCGGCGTGGCGGCGCTGCCACTGACCGGTGTCGACGAGGCCGAGCAGCACGGAGTTGACGCGGATGCCGTCGGGTGCGAGTTCCCCGGACAGGGACTGCGCCAGGTTGAGCAGTCCGGCACGGGCCGCCGAGGTGACGGCGAGCCGCAACTCGGGTTGCCGCGCGAGGATCGCGTTGACGATCACCACGGAGGCCGCATCGGACTTCGCGAGCGCCGGCCGTGCCGCGCGGATCAGATGCAGCGCGCCGAAGATCTTGAGTTCGAACTCGTCCCGGATCTGCTCGTCGGTGGTGTCGGTGAGCGTCGACATCAGCGAGCGCCCGGCGTTGCACACCACCCCGTCGATCCCCCCGAACCGGTCGACGACCGCATCGGCGAAGGCCTGCACGGAGTTCCGGTCGGTGACGTCGCACGCGACGGTGAGGACATCGGCCGGGTCGGCCGCCAACGTGCCGGCGGCGGCGCGCAGGCGGTCGAGGTCCCGCGCGCACAGTGCCACTCGGGCGCCTTCGGCGGCGAGCATCCGGGCGGTGGCGAGGCCGACACCGGAACTCGCGCCGGTGACGATCACCGTGCGTCCGGTGAGGTGCAGGTCCATGGGATCTCCGTGGGGTTCGGGTGCTCGCCGGGCGAGCAGGTCAGTTCAGGACGAATCCGCCGTCGACGACGACGGTCTGGCCGGTGACGAAGGCGGCGTCCTCCGACAGGAGGAACCGGACGACCCCGGCGACGTCCTCGGGGGTCTGGTCACGCGGGAGGGCGCGGCCCTGCGCGTAGGTGGCATAGCGGGCGGCGGGAACGGATTCGGTGGCCTCGACCCGGACGAGCCCGGGGGCCACGGCGTTGACCCGCACCCCGTGCGGGCCGGCGTCCCGGGCCATCGAACGGGTCATCGCGACGACGGCGCCCTTGGAGGCGACGTAGTGGATCAGCCGGGGCGATCCGTAGAAGGCCACGTCGGACGCCATGTTCACGATCGCGCCCCGGTTGGCGGCGAGCAGCGGCCACAGGTGCTTGGTCACCATCCAGGTGCCGCGCACGTTGACCGAGGTGATGCGGTCGAATTCGCTCTCGGACAGTTCCCAGAACGCGTCCCCGCCGACGCCGTCGGCGATGGCCGCGTTGTTGACCAGGCCCGTCAGCGGCCCCTCGTCCGCCAGTCGCGACGCGAGAGCGCGCACGGAGCCGGCATCCGCGATGTCCGTGACCACCGCGATCGCGTCGCCGCCGCGTTCGCGCAGGGCACGGGCGGCGCCCTCGGCGGTGTCCGCGTTGCGCTCGGCGATCACCACCCGGCGTCCGTCGGCACACAACCGCTCGGCGATGCAGTAGCCGAGGCCGCGGCCGGCCCCGGTCACCACGACGGTTCCGCTCATCACGCGGCTCCTTCCCAGAATCGGACGAGTTCGCAGGCGACCGTGCGGGGCTGCTCCTGGATCGCCGCGTGACCCGCATCGGCGACGACGACGAGCCGTGCCCCGGGGATCGCGTCCGCCAGGAGCTGCGATTCGGCGACGCCGGTGACGACGTCGTGTTCGCCGACGAGGACCAGGGTGGGGACGGTCAGGGTGGGCAGGATGGGCCCGTGGTCGGTGGTCGCCATGGCTTCCGCGGCCGCCGCGTATCCGGCGAGGCGCACGGCGGCCATGTCGGCGGCGACGCGTGAGCGGACGGCGACGGGCGCTCCGGGCGCCGTGAGTTTCGGTGCCCGCTCCGCCGCGAACCGGTCGGCGCCGGCCTCGCGCAGGGCGCGGACACGGTCGCGCATGGCGGCGGCGCGTTCGGGCGACGTGCCCGAGCCCCGGGTGCTGTCGGCGAGGACGAGCGTGCGCACCCGGTCGGGCCGGCGCCGCGCGGCCTCGAGTGCGACGACTCCGCCCCACGACGTGCCCACCAGGTGCACGGGCCGGACCGGGTCGATGTCGTCGAGGACGTCCAGGACGTCCGTCGCGTGGTCGTGCCGGACGTCGACCGGGTCGGCGGAGCGGCCGTACCCCGCGGCGTCGAGCCGGTACGTCGCGTGTCCGCGGGCGGCGAGTTCCGCCGCGAGCGGTGCACACGAGTTCGCGTTGCCGCCGATGCCGTGCAGCAGGAGCACCGGCTCCCCCGTCCCGAGCCGCTCGACGTGCAGGTGCCCGGTCACCGCGGCGTCCGCGGTCACGACGGCGCTCCGGCCGCGAGGCCGGCCCCGTAGAAGTAGTCGGCGTCGCGGGCCTCGACGCGGTCGCGGTGACCCGGGTCGGGGCTGCCGGCCATGGCGGCGCGCACGGTCGTGGTGGGTGGCCCGGCCGTCCCCCACTGGTCGGACAGTTCCGGTGTGCGCTTCCACGTGCGGCACAGCCAGGCGTCCTCGTCGATCTGGGCGACCTCGGAGGTGTACTCGCACACCAGGCCCGCGGGGTCGGTGAAGTAGGAGAAGGTGTTGTCGCCGGGGCCGTGCCGGCCCGGGCCCCACTGCGGCGCGATGCCGTGCGCCCGGAGCCCGCCGATGCCGCGCATGAAGTGATCGAGGCTCTGCATCTCGTACGCCACATGGTTGAGCGAGGGCCACGACGCCCGGTTGAGCGCAATGACGTGGTGGTCGGAGTTGCAGCGGAGGAAGGACATCTGCCGTTCCGACCAGTCGGAGACCCGCATGCCGAGCACCTGCGTGTAGAAGGCGGTGGTGCGTTCGATGTCGGTCGTGTTGAGCACGACGTGGGCGATCTTGCGGGGGATGGCCCGGCGGCCGGCCGGTTCCTGCTCGGTCACCGCGTGGGTGTCGGCCGACAACTCGAGGCACCGCCCCTCCGGATCGACCAGTTGCAGGCCGTAGCCGCCCCCGGCGTCGTCGAGCGGGCCCGGCGTGCGCAGCAGCGGGATGCCGAGCCGGTCGAGGGCCAGTGCGGCGTCGTCGACCTCGCGCGGGGTGGCGAGGGCGAAGCTGATCCGTCCCAGCGCGTTGACGTCGGCCCGTTCGACCGCGAGCACGTGATGCTCGGGTCCGGTGGCGCGCAGCCAGAATCGGTCGCCGTCGGCATCGACGGTCGTCAGTCCCCAGGCCTCGTGGTAGAAGTCCCGCGACGCGGCGGGGTCCGGCACCGAGAGGGTCACCGAGCGCAGGGCGCGCAGCCGGCAGACGGGCGAGTCGCTGTAGCGCGGAAGTTGGTGGTGGTACATGCGTTCCGGTTCCCTTCTCACAGATCCAGTACGAGTTCGGCGGAGCGGCAACGGGACACGCACGGGAACATCGTCGATCCGGCGGCGTGTTCGGACTCGGTGAGCAGGAAGTCGCGGTGGTCCACGTCGCCCTTGATCACCCCGACCTCGCACGTCCCGCAGATGCCTTCGGTGCACGAGCTGGGTACGGGCACACCGGCGGCGGCGAGGGCGTCGAGCACCGACACGGTCGGCGGCACCGGGATGCGGCGGCCGGTGCTCTCGACGATCACGTCGAAGGCGGTGTCCTCCCCCTGGCGCGGCGCCGGTTCCGGGGCCGCGAACCGTTCGGTGCGCACCTGACCGGGGTCCGGGACGGTCGCGGCTACCGCGTCCATGAGGGGGGCGGGACCACAGCAGTAGACGACGGCGGTCGGCGGCAGGCCGGACAGCAGCCCGGCGAGGTCCGGCAGGCCCCCGGCCTCGTCGTCGGCGTGGACGGTCACCTGCTCGGCGGGATGGGCGGCGATCTCGTCGACGAACGCCATGGCCCGCCGGGAGCGTCCGGCGTAGAGCAGGCGCCACGGCCGTCCCGTCGCCCGCAGCTCCCGCATCATCGCGACGATCGGGGTGATGCCGATGCCGCCGGCCACGAGGACGTGGTCGGTCGCGGCGGCGTCGAGGGCGAAGGCGCTGCGCGGTCCGTCGACGTCGATCTCCGCGCCGATCTGCAGCGACTCGTGCACGTAGGCGCTGCCCCCGCGGGAGCGCTCGGCGCGCAGCACGGCGACCGTCCAGCGCGTGGTGTCCCGCGGATCCGAGCACAGCGAGTACTCGCGCACCACACCGTTCGGCAGGTGCAGGGCGAGATGCGCGCCCGGCTGCCACTGCGGCAACGGCGCACCGGTCGGATCGACGAACGTCACGCTGGTGACTCCGTCTGCCTCCCAGGTCTTCTGGTGGACGCGGAGGCGACGTCGGACGGACTGCTCCATCGGTGATCTCCCTGTCGGTGGAGGGTCTTCTCGGCGGCGTCAGCGGGTGACGCCGTACATCTCCGAGCTCGGCGGGTAGGTGGGCAGCTGCGGCTTCGCGGCGCCGATGATCACGCAGAACAGGGCGTCGGTGTCGCCCACGTTCGCGAGGCTGCGCGGCACGCCGGCGGGAACGCGGATCATGTCGCGGTAGCCGAGCCGGCGGACGGCCTTCCGGGTGCCGTCCTCGACGTCGTGGACCGCGACCTCGAGCTCACCCTCGAGCACGAAGAACACCTCTTCGACGTCGTGGTGGGTGTGCTCGGGGCCGACCGCACCGGCGGGCAGCCGCATGTTGGACAGGGTGAAGTGCTCGGCGGGCAGCGTGCGGGCGTCGCCCTCGTGGTTGCCGGTGGCACCGGAGCCGATGTAGCGGATCTGGGCACGCTTGAAGCGATCTCCGCCCTTGGCGGCCTGGAAGCCGAGGGTGTCCCAGTCCTCGTAGCGGCTGTCGCGGCTTGCGATGCAGGAGTCGATGAGGGCTTCGAGGTCGACGGTGGTCTTCTCGGGTGCGGCCATGACGGTGGGTCCTTTCGTGCGGTGGGGGTTCAGGCGCGATGCGCGACGGCTTCGATCTCGACGGTGGCGCCGTAGGGCAGGGCGGCGACCTCGACGAACGAGCGGGCGGGCCGGGGCTCGGCGAAGACCTTCTCGTAGTGGCGGTTCGCCTCGTCGCGGAGCGTCACGTCGGTCACGAAGTACGTGGTCTTGACGACGTCGGCCAGGGTCATGCCGATGGTCGCGAGGCGCTCGCCGAGGCGGGCGATCGCGGCGTCGAGGGCGGGGGTCGTACCGTCGACGGCGATTCCGTGCTCGTCGACCGACAGGGCGCCGGAGACGAACCCGAAGCCGGCGACGGCGTAGGCGGGGCTGTACGGGTGGGCGGTGCGGTCGTGGGTCGCGGTAATCGAATCGGTCACCGGGAAAAGTCCTTTCGGGTTTCTGTCGGGTCGGGGGTGGCCCAGGCGATCGGTTCGCCGGACAGGTCGAGGTAGATGCTCTTCTGATCGCAGTACTGGCGGATGCCCTCGCGTCCCTTCTCGGTGCCGAGACCGCTGTCGCCGAGACCGGTGAAGGGCGTCGAGATGCTGAACTGCTTGTAGGTGTTGATCCAGACGGTGCCCGCCTTCACCGCGCCGGCCACGCGCCACGCCCGCCGGTAGTCGGAGGTCCAGATGCCGCAGGCCAACCCGTATACCGAGTCGTTCGCCTGCGCGATCAGGTCCTCCTCGTCGTCGAAGGGCAGCACGACGGCCACCGGACCGAAGACCTCCTCGCGGCAGATCGTCGCGGCGTTGTCGGCTCCGGTGAGCACCGTGGGCGGGTAGTACGCGCCGGACGAGAGCCGTTCGTCGGCCGGGATCGCGCCCCCGCACAACGCCCGGGCCCCGGCGGCGACGGCGTCGTCGACCATCGCGGCCACCCGGTCCCGGTGCGCGAAGGTGACCATCGGAGCCACCCGGGTGCGCGGGTCCGTGCCGGGGCCGAGACGCAGGGCCGCTGCGCGCCGGACGAGTTCGCCGGTGAAGGTCTCGGCGATGCTGCGGTGGACGAAGATCCGGGATCCGGCGATGCAGCTCTGCCCGGACGAGGAGAAGACGCCGTAGAGGACGCCGGCGAGGGCCTGTTCGAGATCGGCGTCCTCGAACACGATCGTCGGGGACTTACCGCCGAGTTCGAGCGTGATCGGCATGAGCTTGTCGGCGGCGAGATGCGCGAGGTGACGGCCGGTTTCGGTGCCGCCGGTGAAGGTGACCTTGGCGACGTCCGGGTGCCGGACCAGCGCCTCGCCGACGGTGCGCCCGGATCCCGGCAGGACCGAGAGCACCCCCGCGGGCAGCCCGGCCGCCTCGCAGATGCGGGCGAGACGCAGCGTCACCCACGGCGCCCACACCGGCGGCTTGCTCACGACGGCGTTGCCGGCGGCGAGGGCCGGGGCGATCTTCTGGGCGTCGGACGCGATCGGTGAGTTCCACGGCGTGATCGCGGCGACGACGCCCATCGGCTGGTACGTCGACATGGTCAACCACGGCCCCCGGGGCGTGGTCAGTGCGGAGTCCATCGTCTCGAGTGCGGCCGCGGTGTAACGAAACGTGTTGGCGGCGCTGGCAACCAGGGCCCGGGTCTCGGTCAGTGTCTTGCCGGTGTCGAGGGTCTGGAGCCGTGCCACCCGTTCGGCCTCGTCGTCGAGGGCGTTGCCGACGCGGTGCAGGACCCGTGCACGCTCGTGCGGGAGCAGTGCCGACCACCCGCCGCGGGCGGCGCGCAGACCTTCGGTGACGGCCCGGTCGACGTCGTCGACGGTCGCGGTGTGCAGGCTCGCGAAGACCCGGCCGGTGGCGGGGTCGACGGACTCGATGCACTCACCGAGTCCACGCTGCCATCGGCCGGCGACGAGGATCTCGTCGACCGTGTCGACGGACTCGGGCTCGTGCTCGGCGGGTCCCACCTGGAGAGGGGACGCGTAAGCAATGGGCATGAGGGAGGTCCGTTCGGTCGGGACGGACGCGGACCACGCTGCTCGCGGAGCCGGAGGGTGGTGCGCGCCGAGTCGATATCTTTGCACTAAGAGATTTGTATCGTCTTAGCGCAAAGAGGTCAATAGCAGAATGCCCAGATCAGCCGCTCGTTACGCCGGATTTACGGGGCCGAAACGGAGGAGACGCAGGTCACAGCGGTGTGGCGGGCGCCATAGAGATCCCGAAATTTTTCTCGGCGGACGCCCGACTGCGGCGTCAGACCGGCCGATCGGCGTCCGAGTCCACGCCCACACCGGTGCCCGAGTCCTCGAACTCGGCCGCTCGGGCGGAGTGCTCCAGACGGGCGAGCAGGCGCGCCAGCGTCTCGCGCTCGCCGGTGTCGAGGTCGCCGAGCATCGCGCGCAACTTGGCGAAGTGCGCGTCGGCGACCGAGTCGACGAGCGCGGCACCGGCGGGTGTGAGCTCGACATACACCACCCGGGCGTCCTGACTGTCCTTCGATCGGGTCACCAGGCCCGCCTGCTCGAGCCGATTGACGCGCAGCGACAGCCCGCCGGTGGTGACCAGCGTCTGGTCGGCCAGCTCCCCCGCGGTGAGCCGATGATGCGGCACGGCGCGGCGCAGGCAGGCGAGAACGTCGAACCCCGAATCGTTGATCCCGTGCTCCTCGAACGTGGGCGCGATGCGGGACTTGTAGACGAGGAAGCTCCGGTGGAGACGACCGAACACCTTCAGCCCCGACACGTCGAGTTCGGGACGGGCCACGGCCCAATGCGCGACGATGGCGTCCACGGCGTCGCGATCCCCAGGCTCTCCCACAATGCCGGGAGTCTACCCCCGGCACGACCGGGATCCCGTCCGGCCACGCACGGCGGGCCGCGCCGTGCGTGCCGGACGGAGGGGACGCCGAACGAATCGCCGCCGTTCGCCGGCGACGTCACTTCTTCTCGCACAAGCCGATTCGACCCGCCGATCGTCCATGTCACCGAATACCCGCACGGCACGCCGGATCCTCGCCACCAGGGGAGACCTGCACCTCTTCCGCGAGCCGGATCTACCGGCAGTCCCGTTCCGGTGCCGCACCGGTGCTTTCCGGATCGCGGTAGCGGCCGGTGAGCTCCGCGCCGATCCGCGCGAGTTCCGCCCGGACGGAAGGCGGTTCGGTCACCTCGATCATCGCGCCCCAGCCGGCGAGAGTGCGAGCGATGTCCAGCGGCGTCGGTGCGGCGACGCGGACCCGGACGCGCCCGTCGCCGAGTTCGCCGGCGGCGTGGCAGTGCCGGCCGAAGTGGTCGCGCAGGATCGGCACGAACCGGGCCGCGAGCAGGACGGTCGCCCAGGTACGTGACCGCCGCTGCTCGACCTCGCCGACGACCTGCCGCCACGCGGCGTCGAGCGCGAAGCCGTCCGGGCGCGCGGCCGGTTCGTCGGTCGGTTCGGCCCGGACGATCCGATCGACGCGAAAGGTGCGCTGGCCGCGATCGGTCCCCGCGATCAGGTACCAGATGTCGTCCTTGTCGACGAGACCCCACGGGTCCACCAGCCGCTCACTACGCTCGCGCGCGCTGTCGGTGTAGACGAGGCGCACTCTCCGTCGCCGCACGACGGCGGCCTGCAGAACATCGACCGTCTCGGGCCGGTGCCGGTCTCGCGCGCCCCACCGGGTGGAATCGATCATCGTGGCGTCCGCAGCGGCCTCGGCGTCGGCCCGGAACGTCGACGGCAGCGCCCGCACCAGCTTGCGCAGGGCGGTCTTGACCTCACCGGAGACGGCCGCCGCGGGGCCGACGAGCAGGAACAGTGCCTGCGCCTCGGCGGCCGAGAGCCCGCTGAGGTCGGTGCGGGCGCCGCCGACGAGCGACCACCCACCGCCGCGTCCGGGCTGCGGATACACCGGGATCCCCGCCGCGGACAGCGCCTCGAGGTCGCGGCGAGCAGTGGCCACGGACACCTCGAGTTCGGCGGCGAGCTCGGCGGCGGTCACCCGCCCACGACTCTGCAGGAGCAGCAGGACGGCGACGAGACGGTCGGCGCGCATCCCCGAAATGTCTCACGAAAAGTGCTCGGAAGGTGAGCGCTTTCGCCCGCAGGATGGATGTCGACACCCCCCGAGGAAAGGAACGAGCCATGTTGCGAGGACTCTCCACCGTCAGCTTCTTCGCCGACGACCTGACGGCCGCCGGTGCCTGGTACACCGAACTGCTCGGCGTCGAGCCGTACTTCCGACGCTCCGTCGAGGGCAGGCTTGCATACCTCGAGTTCCGCACCGGCGACTACGGGCACGAACTCGGGATCATCGACGGGCGGTTCGTCGCCCACGAGCGCCCCGGGCAGCCCGGCCCCGCGACGACCTACTGGCACGTCGACGATCCCGCGGCCGCCCTCGAGCGGCTCGAATCGATGGGCGCGACGGTGCACGACAAGCCGGTCGAGCACGGCCCCGGATTCGTCACCGCCTCGGTGGTCGACCCGTTCGGCAACGTGCTCGGCGTGATGTACAACCAGCACTACCTGGACGTGCTGGCGGCGCGGACGGAGCCGTGACGGACGATCGTCGGAGGTCGCCGAGCGGCGCGGAGTGGGACGTCGGCGGAGTCGCCCGGCCGGCGAACGCGCGCTGCGCGATCGTTCAGCGCCACCGGCCCAGCAGCTCACCCGCCCGCTCGGCCAGGGTGGCCTGCAGCAGCGGCCCGAAGCTGATCCGGGCGACGCCGAGAGCAGCGAGCGACGCGAGATCGTTCTTCGCCGGGTGGGCGATCGCATTGACCGGCAACGGCAGCTCCGACGTCAGGCGCCGCTGGACCTCGTCGCTGTGGAAGCCCACCGGATAGAGCACATCGGCGCCGGCATCTGCGGCCAGCTTCAGGCGGTCGATCGCCCGGTCCACCCGGTCGGGCTCGTCACCGATCTTCTTGACGAACAGGTCGGTGCGGGCGTTGACCACCAGGTGCACACCGGCGGCGTCGGCGGCGGCACGCAACCCGGCCACGTACTCGGCGTGCTCGGCCGGCTCGCGCAGCCGGCCGCCCTCACTGTGCACGGTGTCCTCGACGTTCAATCCGACAGCGCCCGCCCCGAGCAGCCCCTCGACGATCCGAGCGGGGGCCTCGCCGTAACCGGCCTCCACATCCACCGAGATCGGGACGTCGACCGCTGCGGTGACCTGCCGGACCCGGGTCAGCAGCTCCTCGAACGTCATACCCTCGTTGTCCGGCTTGCCGACCGAGTCGGCCACCGGATGGCTGCCCATCGTCAACGCGGCGAAACCGGCCTGCACCGCCAGGTTCGCCGACCAGGCATCCCACACGGTCGGCAGCACCACCGGGTCACCCGGAACGTGCAGAGACTTCAGCGCTACGGCCTTCTCGGCAAGAGTCGTCATGCCGCATCCAACCACACACGTCCCCCGGCATTCCCGGCGAACGCACTCCACCCGGGTGCGGATGCGCGACGGGTGCCGCGGCAGAGGCCAGGGGCAGAGGCAGGGGCAGGGGCAGGGGCAGGGGCAGGGGCAGCGAGAAGACCGGGCCCCGTGCCGTTCGCAGTGAACGGCACGGGGCCCGGTTCTCGTCGAGTCGTCCTATCGGACGCTGACCTTCTCGGGTTCCGGCTTCTTCTCGGGAGCGCGGTCGACCCGGGCAGGTACAGCGGTGACGGTCACGTCGTCGGGGACATCGGCGTCGAGCCGGTGCTGCTCCTGCGCGTAGTGGAAGTGCGGGCGCCGGTGACCGAGGAAGGATCCGAACCACGACATCACCGCGACGTAGCGGTTGCGGAAGCCCACCATGTAGACCAGGTGCACGGCCAGCCACAGCACCCAGGCGATGAAGCCGCTCAGCTCGATCTTTCCGACGCGGGTGATCGCGCGGAAGCGGTTGATGATGGCCATGCTGCCCTTGTCCCGGTACTTGAATCGGGTGCCCACCGGCTGCTTGCCGAGGATGGTCCGCGCGACGTGGCGGCCGCCCTGCATCGCGACGGGCGACTGCCCGGGCAGGTTGTTCAGCGACGTCATGTCGCCGATGGCGTACACGTCGGCGTAGCCGCCCACGGTGAGGTCCGGGTTGACCAGCAGCCGGCCCGCACGGTCGGTGGCGCAACCGGTGCGCTCGGCGAGGACTCCGGCGAAGTCGTTGGCGCGCACGCCGGCCGACCAGATGATCGTCTCGGCGGTGATCCGGCGCTCCTCGTCGCCCGCCTTGAGCGTGGCACCGTGCTCGTCGATGTCGGTGACGAAGGTGCCGAGCACGACGTCGACACCCGACTTCTCCAGCGACTGCTTGGTGTATTCGCTGAGCTTGCCACCGAAGGCCGGGAGGGCCTCGCCCGCGCCCTCGACGAGGGTGACGGAGACGTCGTCGGCGCTGATGTCGTGGAACGACTGCTCGAAGTAGCGGCCCGCGAGTTCCTTGATCTGGCCGGCGAGCTCGACGCCCGTCGCGCCGGCACCGATGACCACGAAGCTCAGCAGGTTGCGGCGGCGCTCCGGGTCGGTGGTGGTGTGCGCCTCCTCGAAGCACCGCAGGATCTGCCGGCGCAGCCGCTCGGCGTCCTCGACGGTCTTGAGGGCGTAGGTGACCTTCTCGAACTCGTCGCGGCCGAAGTAGGCCTGGCGCGCACCCGTCGCCGCGACGAGCGAGCGGTACCCGACGGTGTGGACGACGCCGCCGGCAACGTAGTCGACCTCGTGCACGTCCGGCCGCACGTCCACGACCCGGCCGAGGCGGACGTCCGCGCTGGGGTACTTGGCGAGGATGGAGCGGATCGACGGGGCGATCTCGCCGGCCGAGAGCACGCCGGTGGCGACCTGGTACAGCAGGGGCTGGAAGAGATGTTCGGTGGTCTCCGAAATCAGGACGAACGGCGTCCCGGCCTTGGCGAGCTTCTTCGCCGTTGCCAGCGCGCCGAAGCCCGAACCGACGACGACGACCTCGGTCCGATCGGTCACTGCTGTGCTGCCCACGATTACCTCTACCTCCACCTTGAAGTCGATGTATGACAACCACCGTATGGAGACGGCAGACCGATGGCCACCAACCTGCCGTATTCGCGGAAGTCTTATCTCGATCGCTCATAAGTAGGATTGGGGGCATGGACTTCCGGCAGCTGCGTTACTTCCTCGCCGTGAGCGAGGAGCTGAGCTTCAGCAAGGCCGCGCAGAAGTGCTTCATCTCCCAGTCCGCCATCAGTCACCAGATCACCCGGCTCGAGAAGGAACTCGATACGTCGCTGTTCGAGCGGTCCACCCGGGTGGTGCGGTTGACCCCCGCCGGTTCGCGGCTGGTCCCCATCGCGCAGCAGGTGCTCAGCCTCGAAGCGCAGGCGTATGCGGTGGCGCGCGAACCGCGCAACCGCATCCGCATCGCCGCGAACATGACCTTCGCGTCCCAGAGCCTCGATGCCATCGCCCACGTCCGCGAGCAGTACCCGGCGATCGACATCGAGTTCGTCATCAAGAGCTTCGCCGACCGGATCGACGCCGTCGCCGGCGGCGACGCCGACGTCGCCCTGATCCGCGGCGGCGTCGACCGCCCGGGTCTCGAGACCGTGGAACTGGGGATCGAGGACCTGGTCATCGTCACGTCGAGCCGGCACCCGCTTTCCGCGTTCTCCACCGTCGACCTCGGCGACCTGGCGCCCTACCCGCTGCTGCTGCCGCCCCGGCCCAGCCAGGTGCTCATCCACACGGTGATCGAGGACGCCTTCCGCGCGGTGGGACGCCGGGTGCAGCTCGGGCCGTCGATCGCGAGCGACCACACCGCCACCCTCGACGTCATCACCAATCCGCGGGCGTGGACGGTCCTGTACCCGAGCACCGCCGCGGAGACCCCACGGACGGGCCTGGCCTACATGCGCGAGGCGCGCAATCGCCTCAGCGTCCCGGTGTGCGGCGTGGTCCGCAGCGACGCGCCCCGCTCGTCGGCGATGTCGAGCCTGATCCTCGCGCTGCGACGGTCGATGACCAGCGAGGCACCGCCGGGACCCGAGGACTGAACACGCAGCCGCGCGGTCGCCGCAATGCGCACCGATCCGGTGGCGTTTCGTGGAAGGATGACCCGATCCGGCGGCGGATCCACGCGGTGAGGAGCGATCATGCAGCGAACCGAGACTTCGTTCACCAGTGCCGACGGCACCCGCATCGTCTACGACGTGTGGTCGCCCGGCGGGGACCCGACCGGCGTGCTCGTGCTGTGCCACGGGTTCGGCGAACACGCACGTAGATACGACCACGTGATCGAGCGCCTCGGCGATCTCGGCCTCACGGTGTACGCGCTCGACCACCGCGGGCACGGCCGCTCCGGCGGCAGGCGCGTATATCTGCGGGAGATGGCCGAGTACACCGGCGACGTGAACCGGCTGTTCGGCATCGCCTCCTTCGACAATCCCGGCCTGCCGCGGTTCCTGCTCGGCCACTCCATGGGCGGGGCCGTCGCCCTGGCCTACGCGCTCGAACACCCCGACGAGCTCACCGCCCTCGTCCTCTCCGGCCCCGCGGTCGACGTCACCTCCGGCACGCCGCGCGTCGTCGTCGAACTCGGCAAGCTCATCGGGCGCGTGCTGCCGCAGCTACCGGTGCAAAAGCTCGACTCCGCGGGCGTCTCCCGCGACCCCGACGTCGTCGCCGCGTACGAAGCCGATCCGCTGGTGCACCACGGGCTCGTGCCCGCCGGCATCGCGCGGGCCCTCGTCGTCACCGGGGAGAGCCTCCCCGACCGGCTGCCTGCGCTGAACCTGCCGGTCCTGCTGCAGCACGGCGCCGAGGACCGGTTGACCGCCCCGGCCGGCAGCCGGCTCGTCGCCGAGCGGGTCGGGTCGCCGGACGTGACCCTGAAGTTGTACGACGGCCTCTACCACGAGGTGTTCAACGAACCGGAGAAGAAGCAGGTCCTCGACGACCTCGTGGAATGGCTCCGGCCGAGGCTCATCTGACGTGGCCGCCGAACCGTCCGCGCGCATGCCAGCCGCGTTCCTCGGGCACGGCAGTCCCCGCAACGCGCTCGACGCGAACCGCTACACCCGGGCGTGGCGGGAGTTCGGGCGCGCGGTCCCCACGCCGCGTGCGATCCTCGCGATCTCGGCGCACTGGTTCATCAACGCCACCGCCGTCACCGCCATGCCCAGCCCGCGCACGATCCACGACTTCTTCGGCTTCGAGCAGCAACTGTTCGACGTGCAGTACCCGGCGCCGGGGCTGCCCGAACTGGCCGAGGAGATCGCCGACGTCGTGCATCCGACCTGGGTCGGCGCGGACGTCGACTCGTGGGGCATCGACCACGGCACCTGGTCGGTGCTCACCCACGCCTTCCCGGCCGCGGACGTGCCGGTCGTGCAGCTGAGCTTGAACGCCTACCAGGATTTCGACTACCACCTCGAACTCGGCGCGAAGCTCGCGCCGCTACGCGAACGGGGCGTTCTCGTCGTGGCCAGCGGCAACATCGTGCACAACCTCGCCGGCATGGATCGGCGCCTCCCGGACGAGGGGTTCGACTGGGCGCACCGGTTCGACGCGGCGGCGCGGGTCATGATCATGGACCGCCCCGACGGCGTCGCGAGTCTCGACGGGCACGCCGACTTCGAGCACGCGGTCCCCACCACGGATCACTTCCTCCCGCTGTTGTACCTCGCGGGCCTGGCTGGTGTGGGCGACGATCTCGTCGAACCCCTGGTCGACGGCTTCGCGTACGGATCGCTGTCGATGAGCGCCTACACCCTCGGGGTCACGTGCACGGCCGGCGAGGACGGCCCCCCGTCCGCCGGGTTCCCCGACACCCCAAACCCGTCCGACACCAATACCTGACTGCTCGGGCACGCGGCCGAATGTCACACCGCGTCACTCAGATCGAATGGATGTGACATCGGGCCGCCACGGCGGGGTCATGCCGTGTGGCGACGCTCCTGCGCGACGACGGTGCGCCGCACGAAGTCGATGCTGTAGTGCAGCAGCGTGCGGGCCTCGGGCAGCACCTGCCCTATCACCGGGAAGGCGTGCACCTGACCGGCCCACAGGTGGGTCTCGACCGTCGCGCCCACCTCGTCGAAGGCGCCGGTCATGATCTCGACGTCGGGTCGGGTGATCTCGTACTCGGCGACGGAGAAGAACACGGGCGGGAACAGCGCCGGATCGGCACGGACGGGCGACTCCTCGCCCTCGATGTAGTCGGGACCGGCGAGCCAGCGGTCGCGTAGCTTCTCGACCTGCCGCATCGGCAGGTACGCGTCCCGCTTCATGAAGTCGGGGTCGTGCTCCTCGAGTTCGAGGTTGAGCAGCGGCGAGTAACCGATCACCGCGGCCGGCCGGATCATGCCGCGCAGCGCGGCGATCTCGGCGACCTTCATCGCCAGGTAGCCGCCGGCCGAGTCACCGGCGACGACGATGCGGGTGGGGTCCTCGACCGTCTCGAGCAGCGCGGTGTACGCAGCCATCGCGTCGATGACGGAGGTACCGATCGAGCCCACGGGAAGCTGCCGGTAGGCGACGGAGTACACCGGAACCCCCGACTCGGCGGCGAGCAGTGAGCAGACGGTGCGGTGGGTGGCGAGGCCGCAGAACACGAAGGCGCCGCCGTGGAAGTACAGGATGGTGACCCCGGCGAGCGAGTCCCGGGCGGGTCGCGGCGGTTCGATGCGCTCGCTGGGCACCCCGCCGAGGGTCAGGGGGTCGATGTCGACGCCACGCGGTCGGGGCAGCAACTTGTCGACGCGACGGTCGAGCCGGCTGAGGGTCTCGATACCCCGGTCGGTGGCAGGCCACCAGGTGAAGAGCGGCTTCACGAAGATCCGCACGAACCAGAAGACGAGGATCGCCCGCAGGCTCACCGTCCAGTGCCAGATCGTCGATCCGTGGGTGCGCATGTACGCCACGATAGGACGAGGCCGGTACCCGGTCGAGGTACTCTCCGTCACACGTATCTTCCGAACCCTCAGCCCTCAGACCTGCAGCAACGGCACCAGCAGCTCCTCCTCGGTCAGCGCACCGTGCTGGCCGGGCAGCTGCGACATGACCAATTCGCCGTCGGAGCGGATCACCGTGGACTCGCCGAGGCCGATCGCGACGACGTCACCGATGCGTCGGCACGCGGCGGGCGACGGGTCCGGGCCGAACAGGCCGCCGGCGATCACGTCGTCGCGGGTGCCGATCCACATGTCGTCGCCGAGTTCGTTGCGCCACCGCTCCAGCACTGCGTCGGGCCGGCGGGTGTGCACGTGCCGGCAACGGGGTTCGCCCGCGATCGCGTCGACGTCCTCCGAGAGGCCGGAGATGTGGTCGAAGTCGGCGCGACGGCCCCGGGAGGCGTCGACCATGCCGTGGTCGGCGGTGATCAGCAGCCGCGCCCCGGCGGGCAGGGCCGCGACGAGTTGCTCGATGAACCGGTCGACGACGGTGAGCTGCGCGGTCCAGGACGGGGACTCGGGTCCGTAGAGGTGGCCGATCGTGTCGACCTCGCCGAGGTAGCAGTAGACGAGGGTGCGGTCGCCGGCGGCGACGGCAGCGACGACGTGGGCGAGCAGGTCGCCGTAGGCGGAGACACCGACGAAGTTGCCGCCGCGCAGCACGGCCCGGGTGAGCCCGCTGCCGTCGAAGCTGCGGGGCACGACGGTGGTCACGGTGAGCCCGGCGGCGTCGGCGCGTTCGAACGCCGTCGGGTGGGGCTGCACCCATTCGGGGACGAGCCGCTCACGCTGGTCGACCGCGGTCCCGGCGAGGGTCCAGCGCAGCCAGTTGAACGGGGCGTCGATCTCCTCGACGTAGGACTGGTAACCGGTGATGGCGTGGGCGCCGGAGGCCAGGCCGGTGCCCAGCGACGCGATGCTCACCGCGGTGGTGGTGGGGAATCCGGCGCGGATCGGCCGGCCGTCGAGTCCGGTGAGAAACGGGGCGGCTGCGGCATTGCGCCGCAGCAGGTTCCACCCCATGCCGTCGACGAGCAACACGACGGTGCGGGACTGCTCGTCGAGCGCGAGACGGTTGGCCTCGCCGGGCACCCCCGCGGACGCGAGCACGGACGGCATCAGGTCCGCGAGGGTCGGTTCGGCGTAGACGTCGTGCAGCGGCAGGTCCATTACCCGAGTATGGCCTGCCGGCGGCCACTAGTCCTTGATGTCGGATCCGTGCTTGGTCAGCGGCATGATCTCGATGTTCATGTACGGGAACAGCGGCAGGTTCCACAGGATCTCGTGGAGTTCGTCGGCGGAGTCGACGTCGAAGATGCTGATGTTGCTGTACTTGCCGACGATGCGCCAGATCTCCCGCCACTTGCCCTCGCGCTGCAGTTCCTGGCTGTAGGCCTTCTCCCGCGCGACGGTCTCGGCCCGCACCTCGGGATCGAGGTCGCGGGGGATGTCGACGTCCATGCGAACGTGGAACAGTGCCATGGTGCGTACTCCTTTCGGGCCGTGCGCGGTTTCGGTAGCTGTTTCTACCGAAACCGCGCACGGGTGTGGTCAGTCGCGGGCGAGGTGCTTGACGACGTCCATGTCGAGTTCGACGCCGAGGCCGGGCCCCTGCGGGAGGTGCACCTGCCCGTCGGAGTAGTCGAGCGGGGTCTGCAGCAGCTCGACGGCGAACAGCTGCGGCCCGAACAGCTCGGTGCCGTAGTTGATCCCGGGCTCGGCGCAGGCGAAGTGGATGGACGCCGCAGTGCCGATGGGCCCCTCGATCGAGGTGGCGCCGTGGCAGCGGATTCCGGCCGCCTTGGCGACGGCCACGACCTCCTTGCTGCGTTGCAACCCACCGCACTTGGTGGTCTTGAGGGCGATGACGTCGGCGGCGCCGAGCTTGGCGATCTCGAGCGCGTCGTGCGGCGTCTGCACGGACTCGTCGGCCATGACCGGGGCGGACACCAGATGGTTGATCTCGGCGAGGACCTCGCGCTGCTCGCCGGGGGTCGGCTGTTCGATGAGTTCGACGCCGCCGTCGACGAGTTGCGGGACGTACCGCAGCGCGGTGAACCGGTCCCAGCGGGCGTTGACGTCGATGCTGACGCCGGCCTTGCCCTCGAGGGCCTGCGCGATCGTGACGACACGTTCGGTGTCGACCTTCGGGTCGAGCGCGCCCATCTTGAGCTTGAACGCGAAGTTCAGGCGTGCCGCCATCTTCTCCTCGACCTCCTCGAGGATCTCCTCGACCGGCGCGGCGCCGAGCGCCCAGCGCACGTCGACCCCGGTGCGGAAGGCGCCGCCGAGCAGGGCGTGCACGCCGACGCCGAGGGCGCGGGCCCAGGCGTCGTGCAGGGCGACGTCGACGGCGGCCTTGGCGAACCGGACGCCGGAGACGACGCGTTCGATGTCGACCATGATGCCGCTGATCTCGTCGACGCCGCGGCCGGCGATGTAGGGGGCGATGTAGCCGTCGACGATCGCCTTCATCGTCTCGACGGATTCACCACCCCACCACGGACCGCCGGGCACGACGCCCTCGCCGTAACCGGTGACGCCGCCCGCGGTGGTGATCGCCACGAGCAGGATGGGCTGCTTCTCGGCGGTGGTGGTGGCGAACTTGTGCGGACGTACCAGCGGCACGTCGATGATCGTCGTGTCGATCGAGACGATCTTCAGGTCGGGGTCGGACATCGAACAGCTCACAATCGGATATCGGCGGTGATGCGGGCAACAGTGGACCCTCGGGGACGACGAATGCCGGTGTCCTCTTGGTGGACACCGGCATTCGTCAACTCACGTGGACCCGGTCCATGGAGACGATCAGGCCTCGGGGTCGAGCACGAAGTTGTAGGTCACCTCGTCGACGCCCTCGGCGTTCGGCTGCGGGTCGAGGATGAGCTCGGGCTTGGTCGCGGTCGCGACGTCGTCCTCGACCCACTCGCCACCCTGGAAGTACAGCTGGGTGGTGATCGAGCGCTTGCCGGGGGCCTTCACCATCAGGTGCAGGTGGGCGGGGCGCCACGGGTGTCCACCGTAGGACTCGATGAACCAGCCGGTCGGGCCGTCGGCGGGGATCTTGTAGGGGGCGGGCTTGAGGGTCGTGATCTCGAAGTTGCCCTCGTCGTCGCACTCGACGGTGCCGCGCAGGTTCCACTCGGGGATGCCGGGGGCGAACTGCGAGTAGAGGCCCTCCGCGTCGGCGTGCCACAACTCGATGGTGGCGCCCTGCAGTCCGTTGCCCTCGAGGTCGGTGACCCGGCCCTTGAAGATCAGGGACTCGGCCGCCTTGTCCTGCGCACGCATCGGCATGGTGCACTTGGCCGGCAGCTTCGGGGAGTCGGCCACGTAGTACGGGCCCTCGATGCTGCCCTTGGTGCCGGTGAAGTGCTTGCGGTTGTAGTGCACCTCTTCGATCTCGTGCTCGACGAAGACGTCCAGCCACAGCGGCCACTCGCCGTACTCGCCCACGTCGATCATCCACTGCTTGAGCACGCGGTACTCGTCGTAGGTGACCTCGTGCTTGTGGATGATCTCGGCGAACGCCCCGAGCACATCCTTGTAGATGGCGGCGGCACGCTCGACCGACGTGTCCGACGAGACGCGCTCGTTCTTGAACTTGTCGGTGGCCGCATTGCCGGACGCGTGGGCGGTGGGATTCTCGGTGGTGGTCATGTGTCCTCCTCGGCGAGGCTCGAACGATGGTCACGAAAGCTGTCGTGGTGATCGCGGGGCTGGCGCTCTCGCCACTCGGGTTGTACGCTGTGCGTACTTCCGTATCGCAGTGCGTACACACACTGTGCGTCCAGTCACAGGTGATTGTCAACACCCGGGTGGCCCCGGGCGCCGAAACCGCAGGTAGGAGCCAGCAATGCCTAGCCAGGACCGGGATTTCGTCCAAAGCATCGAGCGCGGCTTTGCCGTGCTGCTCGCGTTCGACGAACAGCACCCCAACCCGTCCCTCGCCGAACTGGCAGCGAAGACCGACCTGTCCCGGCCCGCGGTCCGCCGCATCCTGCTGACCCTGCAGAAGCTCGGCTACGTGAGCAACACGGGCAGCCGATGGTCGCTGACCCCGCGCGTGCTCAGCATCGGTCAGCACTACTCCGCCTCGCACGCCCTGGTCGAGGCCGCCATGCCGCGGCTGGTCGAGATCTCCGAGTACACCGGCGAATCCGCCTCCCTCGGCGTTCTCGACGGCGCCGAGGTGGTGTACGCCGCCCGGGTCCCGGTGCGGCGCATCATGAGCATCAACGTCTCGGTGGGCACCCGGGTCCCCGCATACGCGACGTCGATGGGCCGGGCGCTGCTGGCGTGGGCCCCCACCGACACCGTCGAGCAGGTCGTCGCCGACACGAGTTTCGAGAAGCTCGCCACCGCGACCGTCGGCAACGCGGACGAACTGCGGGCAGAGCTGGCCCGGGTGCGCGCCCAGGGCTACGCGCTCACCTCCGCCGAGCTCGAGGAGGGCCTCATCTCGGCGGCGGCGCCGGTGCGCGACGCCGCCGGCACCGTGGTCGGTGTGCTCGCCTGCTCGACGTCGACGGCCCGGCACACGCCCGAGGAATTCCGCGCGCTCGCCGTGGACTGCCTGGTGAAGTCCGCGAACGACCTCAGCGCCGACCTCGGGTACCGCGGGTAGGTCTCGTCAGCCGCGCAGGGTCGCGGACGGGGTCACGCCGTACTTGCGGCGGTAGGCGGCGGCGAAGCGGCCGGTGTGCGTCATCCCCCAGCGCATGGCCACCTCCGTGACCGACGTCGCCGCCGGGTCGCCGGCCGCGAGCTCCTCGTGGATCCGCTCGAGGCGCAGGTCGAGCAGGTAGTCGCGGGGACAGACCCCCAGGTACTCGCGGAATCCCTCCTGGAGGCGGCGCACGCTCACGCCCGCCAGCTCGGCCATGTCCGCCGACGTCCACGGCTGGGCCGGATCCTCGTGGATGCGGTCGAGGACCCGCTTGACGATCCGCGGTCGCGCCGCGGTGCCGGTCCCGCCGTCGGGCATCACCGCGAGCACGAACGCCGAGGTCAGGGCGCCGGAGAGCTGCTCGGCGACCAATGGGTTGCGCCACAGCTCCTCGTCCGCGCGCAGCTGGTCGACCACCGACCGCAGCAGGGTCATCCAGCTCTGACCGGCCTCCCCGGTCAGGTCCACCTGCTCCGGCAACTGCAGGTCGGGACGTCCCAGGATCCGCGCCAGCTCACGGTCCAGGTAGTCGCGGTCGAGCTTGACGCCGACGATCTCGCAGTCGTCGGTCCAGCGGGTGATGGTGGCGGCGGTGTCCGGCCGGAACACCGACGCCTGTCCCTGCACCGAGACCACCTCGCGGCCCGCCGTCACCGATTCGATGCGCCCGGACAGGGGGATGTTGACCGCGTAGGCACCCGGATGATCCGACTGCACCGTGACCTCGGCGCCCCATCCGATTCGCGCCAGCCGCAGCGGACCGAGCTGCAGCGCGCGGACATCGACGTGCGGTTCCGTACCGGCGGCCAACGGTGCCAGGGTGTGCGGGAAGTATGCGTCGGACACCACATGCTCGGCTTCGTCCCAATCGGCCGGATCAGGCGTCGACCTCACCCCGTACCTCCGTTTCCGTCCCCGGGACCTTCGGCGCCGTTCGCCATTCGGGACCTTCGTCCCGGTATACCCGAGACCCACTGCCCAGTGTGATGGGCAACACGTCTCCGGGCAAACGAGGCCATCCGTCACGCCGACCGCGCTAACCGGATAGCGACCGCGTTCAGCGGATCGCAGCCGGCACCCATCCGCTCCTATGGTCTACATCACACCAGCACGGATCCACCCGGGAGGAGCGCCGAAATGGAACAGCGTCGGCTCCGGAACATCTTCGGACAGTTCGCAAGTGGCGTCACCGTGATCACCTGCGCCAACCACGAGGGCACACCCCACGGCGCGACGGTCACCGCGTTCACCGCCGTCTCCCTCGAGCCCCGGCTGTGCCAGGTCACCCTGACCCGCACGTCGAAGGCGTGCGGCTTCCTCTCCGGCGCACCGTTCGCGGTGAACATCCTCGCCGCGGACCAGGTCGACACCGCCCTGCACTTCGCCGGCCGGCCGCAGACCCCCGGCCCGGTGTTCGAGGACGGACCCACGGCGCCGGTGCTCGCCGGGGCCGCGGCGACCCTGTCCTGCGTCCCGTGGCGCGAGTACGACGGCGGCGACCACGTGATCTACATCGGCGAGATCGTCGATGCCCAGTGCCGCGACACCGCCCCGCTGCTGTTCTACCGGAGCACCTTCCACGAACTCGGCGCACCGAGCGCCTCCGCCGCATGGAACGGCTCGATGGACGATCCGCACAGCGGCTGGTTCGACGCCCGGACCCGGTTCACCCCGCTCCACCTCGATGCCGCGGTGAACTGACCACCGCCCGGAACCACTTACCAGTTCCCTTCACCCGCAAGGAGATATCCATGACCACTCTCGAGTCCCGTCCCGGCGAGAACACGATCGACCGCTCCACGGTGAACGTCGCCGCCGATTCCCCGGCGAACCGGCAGCAGAACTTCGCCACGCGGCCGATGACCGGGGACGAGTACATCGAATCGATCAAGGACGGCCGCGAGATCTGGCTGCACGGCGAGCGCGTCAAGGACTTCACCAACCATCCGGCGTTCCGCAACTCCATCCGCATGACGGCGCGCCTCTACGACGCGCTGCACACCGGCGAGCACGTCGACACCCTCACCTGTCCCACCGACACCGGCAACGGCGGGGTGACCATGCCGTTCTTCCGCACCCCCACCTCCGCCGACGACCTGCTCGCCGAACGCGACGCCATCGCCACCTGGGCGCGGATGACCTACGGCTGGATGGGCCGGTCCCCCGACTACAAGGCCTCCTTCCTCGGCACCCTCAACGCCAACAGCGAGCTCTACGCCCCGTTCCAGGACAACGCCAAGCGCTGGTACCGCGAATCGCAGGAGAAGGTCCTGTACTGGAACCACGCCATCATCAACCCCCCGGTGGACCGGCAACTGCCCCCGGACCAGGTCGGCGACGTGTTCATGAAGGTCGAGAAGGAGACCGACGCGGGCCTGATCGTCTCCGGCGCCAAGGTCGTCGCCACCGGCTCGGCGATCACCAACTACAACTTCATCGCCCACTACGGCCTGCCGATCAAGAAGAAGGAATTCGCCCTGATCTGCACGGTGCCGATGGACGCGCCCGGCATCAAGCTGATCTCGCGGGCCTCCTACAGCCAGAACGCCGCCGTGGTCGGCTCGCCGTTCGACTACCCGCTGTCCTCGCGCATGGACGAGAACGACGCGATCTTCATCTTCGACAAGGTGCTCGTGCCGTGGGAGAACGTGTTCATGTACGGCGATGTGGAGAAGATCAACGCGTTCTTCCCGCAGTCCGGATTCCTGCCGCGGTTCACCTTCCAGGGCTGCACCCGCCTCGCCGTCAAGCTCGACTTCATCGCGGGCCTGCTGCTCAAGGCCCTCGACGCCACCGGCGCCGGCGGTTTCCGCGGCGTGCAGACCCGCGTCGGGGAGGTCATCGGCTGGCGCAACCTGTTCTGGTCGCTCACCGAGTCGATGGCCCGCGACCCCGAGCCGTGGATCGGCGACACCGTCATCCCCAAGCTCGAGTACGGCCTGACCTACCGGATGTTCATGATCTCCGGCTACCCGCGCATCAAGGAGATCATCGAGCAGGACGTCGCGTCCGGCCTGATCTACCTGCCCTCGTCGGCGGCGGACTTCAAGAGCCCCGAGGTGCGCCCCTACCTGGACAAGTACGTCCGCGGCTCCGACGGCATCACCGCCGTGGACCGGGTCAAGGTCATGAAGGCCCTGTGGGACTCGATCGGCTCCGAGTTCGGCGGCCGCCACGAACTCTACGAGCGCAACTACTCCGGCAACCACGAGAACGTCAAGGCCGAACTGCTCTTCGCCGCCGAGAACCGCGGCATCGTCTCCGGCATGAAGGGCCTGGCCGAGCAGTTCATGAGCGAGTACGACCTCGACGGCTGGACCGTGCCCGACCTCATCGGCAACGACGACGTCAGCGCCTACTACCGCAAGTAACCCCCAGCTGCCGCGCGCGGGCGATCCCCTGCCGCCCGCGCGCGGCGTTCCACCCGCGAAGGAGCGCCCGAGATGACCACCGCCTCGAAGTCCGTCGCCCATGCCCCCGTCCCGGAGTTCGACGCCGTGGTCCTCGGGCGCTCCTTCGCCGCCCTGCGGGCGGCCGGCCGCCTGCGCGACGAACTGCGATTGGCCGTCCACGACACGGCCGGCGCGACCTCCGCCCGCTACGACGACGTCGACCACCGCTGGGACATCCTCGACGGCTCGACCGTCGTCGCGCGGGCCAAGTTCCTCGTCGACGGGGACGGCACCCTCCCGCTGTGCGGCCGCGACGGTGCGCGGTGCACGGCGAACACGTTGACGGCGAAGGGTTTTCCCAACCTCTTCCGGCCGGCCACCGCCGTCCACCCCGATCCCGTCGGATACACCGTCGCGTGCATCGAGCACATGCGCGCCTACGGCCACGACTACGTCGAGCGCCGAGCCCGGGTCCCGATCTGCGACGACGACTTCCCGGAGCTGTCGTTCGACCGGCCCACCCCGCAGTTCTGGGTCGGGTAGGCCCACGCAACGACACAGGTCCCGGACATCGACAAGCGTCTCGACGGTTGTCGACGTCCGGGACTTCTGTGTGCGTCAGCGGCCGCGCAGGACCTCCGCGGGCGTCGTCCCGTAGCGCCGCTTGAACGCCGCGGCGAACCGGCCGGGGTGGCTGAAACCCCACCGGTAGGCCACGTCGGCGACGGTGACCGCGCCCGCTCCGGCGACGAGGTCGGCGTGGGCGCGGTCGAGCCGGATGTCGAGCAGGCACGCCGACGGGCTGCGGCCGACGAAGTGGGCGAACGCCTCCTGCAGGCGGCGGACGCTGGTGCCGGCCAGTTCGGCCATGTCGGCCGAGGTCCACGCCCGGCCGGGATCGTCGTGCAGGGCGTCGAGGACGCGACGGATCATGCCCGGCCGCGGGGGTCCGGCCGGCCCGTCCTGCGGGGCGACGGCCAGGACGAACGCCGCGGTCACGGCACCGGCGAGCTGCGCCCCGACCACCGGATTGCGCACCACCTCGAGGGCACCGTCGAGCTGTTCGGACAGGGCCCGGACGAGCCCGTGCCACTCGCTCGCCGGACCGGTCAGGTCGAGCTGGTCGGGCAGCTCGAGCTTCGATCGCACCGGCGAACCGAGGATCCGGTCGGCCTCCCGCTCGAGATGCTCCCGGTCGAACTTCACCCCGAGCACGGAACACGTTGCGCCCCAATGGGTGATCACACTCGGAGTGTCGGCCCGGAAGACGGTGGCCTGACCGGGCACCGAAACGGTCTCGCCGTGGCTGCCACGGGACTCGAGCCGGCCGGTGACCGGGATGTTCACCTCGTAGGCGCCCGGATAGTCGCACGCGATGGCGATGTCGGCACCCCAGTGCAGGCGGCCGAGGGTCACCCCGCCGAGATCGACCGTCGTCAGCGACAGCTTCGGCCGGTCGGTGCCCGACAAATCGGTCAGCTCATGGGGAAAGTACGCGTCCGCCACCGCCCGGGATGCGGCATCCCAGTCTCCGATCTCGGTCGCACTCACACCACGAGCGTACGTAGCGGAGACGCCGGTCACAGAAAGTCGCGCGATGTGTCCAGGGGCCGCGCGGATCGTCTCGGCGATCGTGTGACTGCCGTCATATGTTCTGCCTCACCCGACGAACGGCCCCGCTCGAGGGGTCTACCCGCCGAAGACACATCGAGGAGCAATACCGATGACGAGCACCCTCTCCTGGATCGACGAGATCACCATGACCGAACTCGAGCGCAACCCGTACCCGGTCTACGAGCGGCTGCGGGCCGAGGCACCGGTCGCCTTCGTCCCCGTCCTCGGCGCGTTCGTCGCCTCGACCGCCGAGGCGTGCCACGCCATCGCGACGAGCGACGACTTCGAGGCCATCATCACCCCGGCCGGCGGGCGCACGTTCGGACATCCCGCGATCATCGGTGTCAACGGCGACATCCACCAGGATCTGCGCTCCATGGTCGAACCCGCGCTGCAGCCGAGCGAGGTCGACCGCTGGATCGAGGACCTGGTCCGGCCCATCGCCCGCCGTTACCTCGAGGGTTTCGAGAACGACGGCCGCGCCGATCTCGTCGCCCGGTACTGCGAACCGGTCAGCGTCCGCGCGCTCGGAGACCTGCTCGGGCTGAAGGACGTCGGCTCCGACACGCTGCGCGAGTGGTTCCACAAGCTGTCCGACTCCTTCACCAACGCCGAGGTCGACGACCACGGTGAATTCACCGACCAGGAGCGGTTCGCGGCCGGCGACGCCGCGAAGGCGGAGATCCGCTCGATCGTCGATCCCCTGATCGACCACTGGATCGAACACCCGGACGACAGTGCGATGTCGCACTGGCTGCACGACGGCATGCCCGAGGGACAGACCCGCGACCGCGAGTACATCTATCCCACGCTGTACGTGTTCCTGCTCGGGGCCATGCAGGAGCCGGGGCACGCCATGTCCTCGACGCTGGCGGGGCTGTTGAGCCGGCCCGAACAGTTCGAAGCCGTCGTCGACGAGCCGGGTCTGATTCCGCGCGCGATCGCCGAGGGCATGCGGTGGACGTCGCCGATCTGGTCGGCGACCGCCCGCATCGCGAGGCGGGACACCACGGTGTCCGGGGTCGACATCGCGGCAGGCACCGTGGTGATCCTGTCGTACGGCTCGGCCAATCACGACACCGGCAAGTACGACGCCCCCACCGAATACGACATGACCCGCCCGCCGCTGCCGCACCTGGCGTTCGGCGCCGGCAACCACGCGTGCGCCGGCATCTACTTCGCGAACCACGTGTGCCGCATCGGCCTCGAGGAACTGCTCGACACCATCCCCAACCTCGAGCGGGACACGAACGCCGAGGTCGAGTTCTGGGGCTGGGGCTTCCGCGGACCCACCGCCCTGCACGTCACCTGGGAGGTCTAGGACATGAGCGCCACCGTCACCGTCGGCGACACCACCGTCGCGTGCGCACCCGAGCAGACCGTGCTCGACGCACTGCTGCGCAGCGGGGTGTGGATGCCCAATTCGTGCAACCAGGGCACGTGCGGCACCTGCAAGATCCGGGTCCGCTCGGGCGCCGTCGACCACCGCACGTCCCCCGAGGCGACGCTGCCCGCGACGGAACGCGACGCGGGCTTCGCCCTCGCGTGCCAGGCCACGCCGTGCGGCGACACCGTCGTCGAGCGGCCACGCACCGACGACGGCCGGGACCGGGACGCCACCCACGCGCTGCGCGACCTCGTCGGCACCGTCACCGAGGTCCGCGACATCGCCCACGACACGCGGCGGATGCTGCTCACCCTGGACACGCCGCTCGAATTCTCCGCCGGGCAGTACGTCGAACTGACTGTCCCGGGCACCGGCGTCCGGCGGCAGTACTCGCTGGCGAACACCCCGGGTGAGGCGAAGCTGCTCGAGCTGCATGTCCGTCGCCGGCCGGGTGGGGTCGCGAGCGACCGGTGGGCGTTCGGCACCGTCGCGGTCGGCGACCGTGTCGACGTCACCGGACCGCTCGGGGACTTCACGTTCGACGCGGAGTCCACCGGCCCCATGGTGCTGCTCGCGGGCGGGACCGGACTGGCCCCGATGAAGAGCATCGTCCGGCAGGCGCTGTCGCTGGATCCGCGGCGCGAGATCGTCCTCTACCACGGGGTGCGCACCGCCGAGGACCTCTACGACTCCGGCTTCTTCCGCGAGCTGGAGGCGCAGCATCCCGGCTTCCGGTTCGTCGCGTGCCTGAGCCGTGAGTCCGGCGGCGACCGCGAGGGCTACGCCCCCGACGCCTTCGTCGAGGACGTGGCGTCGGCGAAGGAGTACACGGGCTACATCTGCGGCTCCGAGGCCTTCGTCGACAGCGCCGTCAAGGCGTGCAAGCGGCGCCGGATGTCGCCGCGCCGGATCCGGCGGGAGAAGTTCACCTCGGCGACGTGACCCACCCCCGGTGCGTCCTTTGGGCTGTTCCAGCAGCCCAAAGGACGCACCGGGCGTTTGGGGACTTCCTACCCTCCTGCCGAGGGTCCTAGGTAGGCCTAGGCATTTGCCTGGTGTGACTGTGGCCACATGGTGGCATGGTGGAGATAACGCGGAAACAGCCCCATTCTCCGCCGGGGCCGACCCGACACCCTTTCTGGAGGATCCCCATGACCGAGACCCTGGACCATGTGCGCGCCGCCCTCGACGGCGCTCTCGTCGAAGACGCGGCCAGCGGCCGATACCAAGTGCGCCGCAACATCTTCACCGACGAGGAGGTCTTCGAGCTGGAGATGAAGCACATCTTCGAAGGCAACTGGGTCTACCTCGCGCACGAGAGCCAGGTTCCGAACAACGGGGACTACTTCACCACCTACATCGGTCGCCAGCCCGTCGTGATCAGCCGCGACAAGGAGGGCGAGCTGCACTGCCTGATCAACGCGTGCAGCCACAGGGGCGCGATGCTGTGCCGGCGCAAGACCGACAACCGCACCACGTTCACCTGCCCGTTCCACGGCTGGACGTTCCGCAACAACGGCAAGCTGCTCAAGGTCAAGGACCCGCGCGACGCCGGCTACCCGGAGGGGTTCAACAAGGACGGCAGCCACGACCTGACCAAGGTCGCCCGGTTCGAGAGCTACCGCGGCTTCCTGTTCGGCAGCCTGAACGAGGACGTCAAGCCCCTCGAAGAGCACCTCGGCGACGCCACCAAGATCATCGACATGATCGTGGACCAGTCCCCCGAGGGTCTCGAGGTGCTGCGCGGTTCGTCCACCTACACCTACGACGGCAACTGGAAGCTGCAGGCGGAGAACGGCGCCGACGGCTACCACGTGTCGGCGACGCACTGGAACTACGCGGCCACCACCGCGCGCCGCACCGCCGGCGAGTCGACCAACGAGACCAAGGCGATGGACGCCGGCACCTGGGGCAAGCAGGGCGGCGGCTACCACTCGTTCGAGAACGGCCACCTGCTGCTGTGGATGTGGTGGGGCAACCCGCAGGACCGCCCGCTCTTCCCCCGCAAGGACGAGCTCGCCGCAGAATTCGGCGAGAAGAAGGCCGAGTTCATGGTCGGCGCGTCCCGCAACCTCTGCCTCTACCCGAACGTGTACCTGATGGACCAGTTCTCCTCGCAGATCCGGCATTTCCGGCCGATCTCCGTGGACAAGACCGAAGTCACCATCTACTGCATCGCCCCCAAGGGTGAGAGCGCCGAATCCCGCGCCAACCGCATCCGCCAGTACGAGGACTTCTTCAACGCCACCGGAATGGCCACCCCGGACGACCTCGAGGAGTTCCGGTCCTGCCAGAAGACCTATCTCGCGTCGGCCGCCCCGTGGAACGACCTCAGCCGCGGCGCCACCCACCAGCTCAACGGACCGGACCAGGTCGCGCTGGACCTCGGCATGAAGAACGTGCTGTCGAGCGGCGTGAAGACCGAGGACGAGGGCCTGTACCCGATCCAGCACGGTTTCTGGCTCGAGAGCATGCGCAAGGCCGTCGCGGCGGAAACCGCCGAGAACGCCGTCGCCGAGCCCACCACCACGAACGAGCGCTGAGGAAGACCAGGACATGACCGCCGCAACGGAATTGACGCAGACCGACATCGAGCAGTTCCTCTACCGCGAGGCCCGTCTCCTCGACGACCGCGAGTTCGAGAAGTGGCTCGAGTGCTACCACCCGCAGGCCGAGTACTGGATGCCGGCATGGGACGACAACGGTGCGCTCACCGAGGACCCGCAGCGCGAGATCTCGCTCATCTACTACCCCAACCGCGGTGGCCTCGAGGACCGGGTGTTCCGCATCCGCACCGACCGCTCCTCCGCGACGTCGCTGCCCGAACCGCGCACCGGCCACAACATCACCAACGTCGAGATCCTCGAGCGCCGCGGCACCGAGATCGACCTGCGCCACAACTGGTTCTCGCTGTACTACCGGTACAACACCACCGACACCTACTTCGGCACGAACTTCGTGACCCTCGACGTCTCGGGCCCGCACCCGGTGATCAAGAAGAAGAAGATCGTGCTCAAGAACGACTACATCCACCACATCGTGGACGTCTACGTCGTCTGATCCACCCCCGATTCACGAAAGGAGGCACATGCCGTGAGCTTTCAGGTGGCATTGAGCTTCGAGGACGGGGTGACCCGCTTCATCAAGTGCGGACCGAACGAGACGGTCGCCGACGCGTCGTACAAGGCGCGGATCAACATTCCTCTCGACTGCCGCGACGGCGCGTGCGGTACCTGCAAGGCACTGTGCGAGTCCGGCAACTACGATGGCGGCGACTACATCGAGGAGGCGCTGACCGACGACGAGGCCGAGCAGGGATTCTGCCTGCCGTGCCAGATGGTCCCGGAATCCGATCTCGTGCTGCAGATCGCGACGACCTCGGACGTCGCGAAGACCGCGGCCGCGACGTACACGGCGACGATCACGGACCTGCAGCGGTTCTCTCCCAGCACCGTGGGCTTCACCGTCGAGATCCCCAATCGGGACGACCTGGTGTTCCTGCCGGGCCAGTACGTGAACATCACCGTGCCCGGAACGGAACAGACCCGGTCGTACTCGTTCAGCACGGGACCGAACGACCCGCAGTTGTCCTTCCTGGTGAAGATCACCGAGGGCGGCCTGATGTCCGAGTACCTGAGTGATCGCGCCCAGGTGGGAGACACCCTGCAGTTCACCGGCCCGTTCGGCAGCTTCTTCCTGCGTGAGCGTAAGCGCCCCGCCCTCCTGCTCGCCGGCGGTACCGGCCTCGCGCCCCTGCTCGCCATCCTGTCGAAGATGCAGGAGGAGGGCAGCGACCTGCCGGTGCACCTGGTCTACGGCGTCAGCTTCGACCAGGACCTGGTCGAGCTGGACAAGCTCGAGGCCTACACGCGGTCGCTGCCGAACTTCACGTTCGACTACTGCGTTTCCGATCCGGAGTCGACCGCCCCCAACAAGGGGTACGTCACCGGCCTGTTCGAGCCGAAGCACCTCAACGACGGCGACGTCGACGTCTACCTGTGCGGGCCGCCGCCGATGGTCGAGGCGGTGCGCACGCACCTGTCGGACGAGGGCATCTCGGTGACGAACTTCTACTTCGAGAAGTTCAACAACTCCGCGACCCCCGGCGCCGCCGAACCGGCGCCCCGGCCCACCGAGCGGGAACTCGAAGCCGCCACCAGGGCAGCCGAGGAGACCGGCCTGCCGGTGTCCCTCGGCGCCGCCGAGCAGGTGCCGGTGGGCAACTACGAGATCGGCGAGGAGCACCCGCCCGTCACCGAATCCGACGCCCAGTTCGACGCGCGCATGGCGCTCGAACTCGGTGCGCTGGAGCTGACCATCGGCCGGCTCACCGACGCGCAGCTCGTGGAATTCCGGATTCTCGCCGAGGCGTCGACCGCGTCGATCGACCACGACCGCTTCACCGACGCGGGCGCGTTCACCGACACCAACGCCGCCTTCCACGAGTTCCTGTTCCGCTGCTGCGGCAATCCCGTGCTGCTCGAGGCGTACAACCGGCTCGAGGTGACCCAGCTGATGCGCAAGGTGCTGCGCACCGCGCAGTGGGTGGACGAGCAGATTCCGCACGACCACCTGCAGATCGTGCGGGCGTTCGAACGCAAGGATCGCGCGGCGGCCCGCGACCTCATCGTCAGCCATGCCGAGCACGCCAAGGCGACGATGCGCCGCGCCATCGAGGAGTCCGCGAAGGTGGAACTCGCGTGAGTGCCCTTCTTCCGGTCGGCACCGTGTACCCGGGCCGCTTCGACGGCAGGGTTGTCACCGTCACCGGCGCCGCGCAGGGTATCGGCCTCGTGGTCGCGTCCCGCATCGCAGCCGAGGGCGGATCCGTGATCCTCGTCGACCGCTCCGAGCTCGTGCACGAGGTGGCGAAGGAGTTGCGCGAGAAGGGTTTCCAGGCGCACTCCGTCACCGCCGACCTCGAGACTTTCGCGGGAGCGCAGTCCGCGATCGACGAGGCCCGGCAGCAGCACGGCCGCATCGACGTGCTCGTCAACAACGTCGGCGGGACGATCTGGGCGAAGCCGTACGAGCACTACACCCCCGAGCAGATCCAGGCGGAGGTGCAGCGGTCGCTGTTCCCGACGCTGTGGACATGCCGCGCGGTGCTGCCGTACCTGATCGAGCAACGCTCGGGCACGATCGTCAACGTGTCCTCCGTGGCGACGCGCGGTGTCAACCGCGTCCCCTACGCCGCCGCCAAGGGCGGGGTCAACGCGATCACCGCCGCGCTCGCCCTCGAGGCCGCCCCGTACGGGATCCGGGTCGTCGCCACCGCCCCCGGCGGCACCGACGCCCCCGCCCGCCGGGTAGCGCGCGGCCCCGCCGCGCAGAGCGAGCAGGAGAAGGGCTGGTACCAGCAGATCGTGGACCAGACCGTCGACTCCTCGCTGCTCAAGCGGTACGGCACGCTCGACGAGCAGGCCGCCGCGATCACCTTCCTGGCCTCGGAGGAGGCCTCCTACATCACCGGCACGGTTCTTCCCGTCGCCGGCGGCGACCTGGGGTAACACCCCAGCACCGCCACAGGCCTCACCGACAGGCCAGGGATCCCCTGCCGGTGAGGCCCTCTTTCTGCCCCGTTTCATTTGTGACCGCACTCACAGACCGGAGCCGACATGGCCGACAACACAACAGCCTGGGCAAGTCCCCGGCACCGCCGCACCGTCATCTGGGTCGTCGCCCTCGCCACGCTCGCGATCATCTTCGACGGCTACGACCTCGTCGTCTACGGGACGATCCTGCCCACACTGATGGCCGACCCCAGCCAGATCGGAGCGATCTCCGCGCAGCAGGGCGGCGCGCTGGGCTCGTACGCCCTCATCGGCGTCATGGTCGGCGCCCTGTTCACCGGCGCGTTCGGCGACCGGCTCGGGCGCCGGAAGATGATGCTGATCAACATCGTCTGGTTCTCCGTCGGCATGGGCGCCGCGGCGATGGCCACCAGCATCACCTCCTTCGGCATCCTGCGCTTCTTCACCGGCATCGGCGTCGGTGGTCTCGTCGCCACCGCGGGTGCCGTGGTGGCCGAGTTCGCTCCGCCCGGGAAACGGAACCTGTTCAACGCGATCGTCTACAGCGGCGTCCCCGCCGGCGGCGTCCTCGCCTCTCTGCTGGCCATCGTGCTGCGCGACACCATCGGCTGGCGCGGACTGTTCTGGATCGGCGCGCTGCCGCTGGTGATCCTGCTGCCCCTGGCCCTGGTGAAGCTCCCCGAATCCCCGATGTGGCTGCAGGCGCGCGGGCGGACGGACGAGGCGGCCGCGGTCTGTGACAAGTTCGGTCTCCCCCTGCCCACGATCGCCCCGGCCCCGGCCGAGAAGGTCGGATTCGCCGCACTGGCCACCCGCCGCTACGCGTGGGGCACCACCCTGCTCGGCCTGATGAGCTTCGCCGGGCTCCTGCTGACCTACGGCCTGAACACGTGGCTGCCGAAGATCATGGCCGACGCCGGCTACAACGCGAAGGGCTCGCTCGCATTCCTGTTGGTGCTCAACGGCGGTGCGATCATCGGCGGCCTCCTGGCCTCCCGGATCGCCGACGGCCGCGGCCCCCAGCCGGTCATCGCCACCACGTTCGGCCTCGCCGGCCTGGCACTGATCCTCCTCACCTTCGGGTTCCCGCTGCCCGTCCTGCTGACCGCGGTGGCGATCGCCGGGGTCGGCACGATCGGCACCCAGGTGCTCATCTACGGGTTCGTCTCCAACTACTACGAGACGGCAGCGCGCGGTGCCGGTGTCGCCTGGTGCGCCGGATTCGGCCGGCTCGGCGGCATCTTCGGCCCCATCATCGGCGGCCTGCTCATCGGTGCCGGGCTGAGCAACGACGTGAGCTTCTACATCTTCGCGGGCATCGCCGTGGCCGGCGCCCTGGTCACGGTGTTCGTTCCCATCCGACGGGGTGCGCAGTACGTTGCCCGAACCCCCGAAGCTGCGGCCGCGAGCCCCACTACCGTGGAAGTGTGACTCACCCCGCCATGCTGGTCGGACGTACCCGAGAGCTCTCCGAGCTCGACCGTCACCTCGGCGAGGCGCGAGCCGGTTCACCCGTGCTCGCCCTCGTCGAGGGTCCGCCGGGTATCGGCAAATCCGCCCTGGTGCAACGATTCACCGAGGTCTTGAACGGCTGGCAGGTCCGCGTGTCCGCGGGCGTCCCGTGGGAGGCGGCGCGCGCGTGGAGCACGGCCGAGCAACTGCTGCAGGCCCCCGTCACCGGACGTGATCCGGTGGAAGTGGCGCACGAACTGTTGTCCCTCGTGGACGATCCCACCGTTCTCGTCGTCGACGACGCGCACTGGTCCGATTCCGAGTCGTTGCAGGCCCTGTCGTCCGCCGTCCGCCGCGCCCACGGCAAGCAGTTGCTCGTCCTGCTGGTGACCGTGGACCCGCTGCCGGAGGCGGTCCCGGACAGCACCCGGCAGGTGCTCGACCATCACCGCGCCCTCTCCGTGCACGTGCGGCCCCTCGGTCCGCAGGACATCGCCCAGCTGGCCCTCGCCCGCATCGGCGTGGACCTGTCGCCGTGGACCGCGCGACGGCTGTTCGAGCACACTCTCGGCACACCCCGCCCGATCCTGCAGTTGCTCGACGAGATCCCCCGCAACCAGTGGCAGCACTGGCAGGCCCGGTTCCCGGCGCCCCAGGAACGGTCGGGCGCCGTGCGCCGCACGCTGGACCACTGCCCCGCCGAGACCCGGGCACTCGTGGAAGCGGCGGCCGTGCTCGGTGGCGAAAGCACCCTGACCCAGGCCGCGGCGCTGGCCGGGCTGGCGGACCCGACCGCGGCGCTCGACGCCGCGCACACCGCCGGATT
Organism: Rhodococcus sp. DMU1; assembly: GCF_012272955.1. Classification (NCBI taxonomy): domain Bacteria; kingdom Bacillati; phylum Actinomycetota; class Actinomycetes; order Mycobacteriales; family Nocardiaceae; genus Rhodococcus; species Rhodococcus sp. DMU1. The sequence continues at coordinate 5,528,343 of NZ_CP050952.1, forward strand.
GCTCCGGCGGCGCGAACAGCGCGGCGCGGTCACCCTGATCTTCCCGGACCCGATGACGCGGGCCGCCGTCGCGGACGACATCGGTCCCGCCCGCTGGCGCGACCTGCACGCCCGCGCCGCCGAACTGGTCGACGACGAGGGTGCCGCCCTCACCCACCTGGTCTCCGCCACCCCCACCGCCGATGCGGACCTCGCGGACCGCCTCGATCGGTACGGCCGGCGCCGCGCCGCCGTCGGTGCGTGGTCGGATGCTGCCGAGGCACTGATCATCGCGAGTGGCATCAGTCCCGACCGCGACCAGCGCGCGCAGCGGCTGATCCGCGGCGTCGACGCCCTCACGGGCGCGGCGGACCTGCCCCAGGCGCTGACGTTCGTGCCGGCGATGGAGGCCGCGCCCGAGGGCTCCATGCGCGACGTGGTGCTCGGCTACCTGGCGATCCAGCGCGGCCGGTCGGCCGAGGCCTCCCAGCTGCTCACGCGCGCATGGCAACTGCTCCCGGACCCGGCCCGGGACCCCGATCTGGGTGCGATGATCTGCCAGCGCATGGTGCTGCATTCGCTGGCCCAGCTCGACGGCGCGGGCCTCGTCGAGTGGGCCGACCGCGCGTCGTCCCTCGTAGCTCCCGACATGCCCGCTGCCGTCGAGTCGGCCGCGATCCGCGGCCTCGGCCTGGCCATGACCGGCCGCGTCGACGAGGCACGCGCCTCGTACGCAGAGCTGTCGGAGACCTTCCGGCTCGGCGCCCAGAGCCAGCGGATCCGCATGGCGGAGGGCTGGCTCGCCCTGGCGCTGGACGAGCCGGATCGCGCCCGCGCGGAGCTCGAGAGTGCCGAGCCGACCGTCTTCCGCGGCGGCTCGATCCGGATCTCGTTGTGGGCGCAGGCGTGGCTGGCGCGCACGGAGTTCGCGCTCGGCGCATGGGACGACGCCGTGCGCACCGTCGACCGCGCGGCCGCACAGCTCGACACGGCCGGCCTGGATCTGCTTCGGCCGCTGGTGCATTGGACGGGGGCGCAGGTGCACGCCCTGCGCGGGGACTGGTCGCTGGCCCGCGAGCACCTGCGTCGCGGACGCGCGGGCGCCACCGACTATGCCGTCATGGTGGTGCCGTCCTGCATCGCGGCCGCCCAGTGCGCAGAGGTCGCCGCCGACTACGACGGGGTGCTGCGGCACCTCGCACCGCTCACCACCCGTCGGCGGCAGGCCTTGGTGGAACCGGGTTTCTGGCCGTGGCCGGACCTGTACGCGAATGCTCTCGTGATGACCGGACGCGTCGACGAGGCCGACGAGTTCCTCCGTCCGTTCGAGGAACTGGCCGTCTCCCGTGGGCACCTGTCCGCCCGGGCGCGGCTCGGATACGTGCGCGGACGGATCCACGGGGCACGGGGTGACATCGACGCCGCCCGCAGAACATTCGAGGACGCGCTGGCGAACCTGGCGACGCTGTCGCTGCCGTACGACCGTGCCCGCGTGAACTTCGCGTACGGGCAGACGCTGCGCCGCGCCGGACGCCGGCGGGAGGCGGACGCGGTGATGCGCACGGCCCGCGAGCTGTACGTGACGCTCGGCGCGACGTCGTACGTGCAGCGCTGCGACCGCGAACTCAAGGCCGGGGGGATGAAGGCGAACGGCGACGATACCCGCCGGACACACATGGATCTGGCGGCGTTGACCCCGCAGGAGAAGGCGGTCGCCGCGCTGGTGGCCGCGGGCAATACCAACAAGGACGTGGCGGGCGAGCTGTTCCTGTCGGTGAAGACGGTGCAGTACCACCTGACACGGGTCTACGCGAAGCTCGGCATCCGTTCGCGCAGCGAGCTGGCCGCCCAGTTCCGGCAAGAGGAGTGAGGAAGAGATGACAGCAGTCGACGAGAAGACCTCTCCCCCGAACGACACCGACCTGCTCGAGCGGCCCGCTCGGCCCGTGACCCGGCCGCGCCGGGTGCTGCGGGACCTCGGCGTCGAGTACGCGGCGAACGGCGTGATCGGGCTGGTGTTCTCGTCGACGGGGCCGGTCGCGGTCGTCCTCGCGGCCGGCGCGGCCGGCGGGCTCGGCGCCGCCGAACTGGCGTCGTGGATCTTCGGGATCTTCGTCCTCAACGGCGTGCTGACGATCGCGATGAGCATCGCCTACCGGCAGCCCCTCGGCTTCGCCTGGACGATTCCGGGCACGATCCTCGTCGGCGGGTCGCTGGGGCACCTGTCCTGGCCGGAGGTGATCGGGGCGTTCCTGGTCACCGGCCTGCTGGTGCTGGTGCTGGGGGCGTCCGGGCTGGTGCGGCGGGTGATGGAGGCGCTGCCGATGCCGATCGTCATGGCGATGGTGGCCGGCGTCTTCCTGAAGTTCGGTGTGGACCTGGTGCTCGCGCTCGGTGCGGACGTCGCGATCGCCGCGCCCATGGTGCTGATGTTCCTGGCGTTGAGCGCGTTCGGCCGGATCGGCCGGTGGCTGCCGCCGATCCTCGGGGCGCTGATCGCCGGTGCGGTCGCGGTGGCGGCGTCGGGGCGTTTCTCCCCGGCCCCGGGCGGAGCGGGCATCCTCGCGTCGCCGGTCTTCACCGCCCCGGTGTTCACGTGGACGGCGTTGCTGGAGTTGGTGATCCCGCTGGCGATCACCGTGCTGGTGGTGCAGAACGGGCAGGGCGTCGCAGTGCTCACGGCGGCCGGGCACCGGCCCCCGATCAACGTCACCACGATCGCGTGCGGGGTGTGGTCGCTCGGTGCCGCCTGCGTCGGCGCGGTGTCGACGTGCCTGACCGGCCCGACGAACGCCCTGCTCACCGCGTCCGGTGAGCGGAGCCGCCAGTACACGGCGGCCGTGTGTTTCGGGCTGTATTCGATCGTGTTCGGACTGTTCGCGCCGCTGTTCGTGCGGTGGATGACCGCCGCGCCGGCGGCGTTCGTCGCGACCCTCGGGGGCCTGGCGATGCTGCGGGCGCTGCAGGGCGCGTTCGTGACGGCGTTCGCCTCGAAGTACACGATGGGGGCGCTGGTGGCATTCGTCGTCACCGCCGCGAACGTGACGTTCTGGAACATCGGGGCGGCGTTCTGGGGTCTGGTGGCCGGGGTGATCGTGTCGCGGTTGCTCGAGCGGGGGGACTGGACGACCGGCCGGTGACGGCGGGTGCGCGCGTGTGGGTGCGCGCACCCGCCGTGTCCCGAGCCGGTGGGTGTCAGCGGCCGAACAGCGAGCCGAAGATGCCGGAGCTCGTCTTGGGAGCGGAGTCCTGGTCGCAGGCGCATCGCTCGGCGGCGGGCACGGACTTCATCACGCTGTCGACGTGCTGGCCGCAGCCGCCCCAGCCGGTCTTTCCGCACTTGGGGCAGGTGACGGGGTAACACATGGGCGTCCTCCTCGGGGAAGCGGTCGGGGTCTATCGTCAATATACCCCCTGGGGTATCAGATTGCCAGTGTGCGCATCCGCACATACGGTACGACGCAGATCGGGGACCGGGCATACCGCGAAAATCCGGCGCCGGGACGGGCGAACTGACACCCTGAGGGCCGTACCGTCCCGCCGCGCAGACAGGATCAACAACCCATGGCACGTCCGGTTCGCGTCGTCGTCCTCGGTTCCGGCTCGTGGGGCACCACCGTCGCAGGGCTGTCGGCCCGGAACACCCCGACCCTGCTCTGGTCCCGCAATCCGGACACCGCCCGCGAGATCGACGAGGAGCACCGCAACACCCGGTACCTCGGCGAGCGGACCCTGCCGGCCAACCTGCGCGCCACCTCGGACCTCCTCGAGGCCGCGCACGAGGCCGACGTGCTGGTGGTCGGAGTGCCGTCCCACGCGGTCCGCGCCACCCTCGCCGAGATCTCGAACGAGGTGCGGGCCTGGGTGCCGATCCTCTCGCTCGCGAAGGGACTCGAACCGGGCACGCGCCTGCGGCCCACCGAGGTGATCGGCGAATGCCTGCCGGGGCACCCCGTGGGGCTGCTGGCCGGGCCGAACATCGCCGGCGAGGTCGCCGACGGCATGGCGGCCGCCGCGGTGGTGGCCACGGCGGACGAACGCGTCGCGGCGGCCCTGCAGCCACTGTTCGCCTCGAAGGTCTTCCGCGTGTACCGCAACACCGACGTCCTCGGCTGTGAACTCGGCGGGGTCCTGAAGAACATCGTCGCGATCGCGGCGGGCATGGCCGAGGGGCTGCGGGTCGGCGACAACACCCGGGCGATGGTGCTCACCCGGGGCCTCGCCGAGATGACCCGGCTCGGTGAGGTGATGGGGGCCAACCCGCGGACGTTCGCCGGCCTGACCGGCATGGGCGACCTGATCGCGACGTGCACGAGCCCGGCGTCCCGCAACCGCCGGATCGGCGAGGCGCTGGCGAGCGGGCTCACCCTCGAGGAGGCGGTGGCCCGGCTGGGCCAGGTGGCCGAGGGGGTGAAGACGGCCCCGACGGTGATGGAACTGGCGCGCGAGTACGAGGTGGAGATGCCCATCGCCGCCGAGGTCGAGGCCGTCGTGGCCGGCCGCCGCTCCCCCGCCGACGCGTACCGGGGGCTGCGCCGGGTCACGCCGGGCAACGAAGAGGACGTGGTCTGATCGGGAAGTATTCAGGATTCTCGACCGCGTACTAGATGGCGATATAGACCCTAATTTGCCTGGTGAAGCCGGTACTTGCACACTGTTCAAGTGATCGGAACCGAAGTACTCGTCGTCGGCGCCGGCTTCGCCGGGCTCGGTGCCGCCGCACACCTGCGGCAACGCGGCCGCGACGTGCGCGTTCTCGAACGGAGCGCCGCTCTCGGCGGCACGTGGCGCGACAACACCTACCCGGGGTGCGAGTGCGACATCCATCCGGCCCTGTACTCGTACTCGTCCGCTCCCCAGGCCGTCTGGGCCCGCGGCCGCGCTACCCAGCCGGAGATCCTCGCGCACCTGCACACGTTCGCCGCAGGGAACGGGCTCGACGACCGGATCGCCTACGGCACGACCGCAACCGGGTGCCGGTGGGACGAGACGACGGGCCGCTGGCACGTGCGCACCGACCACGGTCCGGACTACGCGGCCCGCTTCCTCGTCCTGGCCACCGGCGCCCTGAACGTCCCGCAGATTCCCCGCCTCGAAGGCTCCTTCGCGGGCCCAGCCTTCCACACCGCGCGCTGGGACCACGCCGTCGACGTCACCGGGCGGCACGTCGCCGTGATCGGCACCGGTGCGAGCGCCGCCCAGGTGATCCCGTACCTCGCCGACACCGCCGGCCGTGTCACGATGTTCCAGCGCAGCCCCGCCTGGGTGCTGCCGCGCCGCAGGCAGCACCTACCGCTGCCGCACCGCGCGCGACGGACGGTCGAGTACTGGCGCGGCGAGGCGCTCGTCCCCGCCCTCACCGGGTCCGACCGCCGGCTCGCCCGCCTCGAGGCCCGGGCGCTGCGGCACCTGCACCGGCAGGTGCCCGACCCGGACCTGCGCCGCGCCCTGACCCCGCGACACCGGATCGGGTGCAAACGGATCCTGTTCTCCGACAGTTACTATCCCGCGCTCGCCCGAGACTCCAGCACGGTGGTCACCACCCCGGTCGCGGGACTGGGCCCGCACGGTGTGCGCACCGTCGACGGTCGGGCACACGCGGCCGACGTCCTGGTGTACGCGACCGGATTCCGGGTGTCCGCCGCGCTCGCCGGCCTGCCGGTCGTCGGCCGCGACGGCCGCACCCTGCTCGAGCGGTGGGGGCGCGACGGCGCGTCGGCGCACCTGGGCACGACCGTCGCCGGGTTCCCCAACGCCTTCCTGCTCGGCGGGCCCAACACCGGCATCGGCCACACCTCGCTGCTGTTCATGATCGAGAGCCAGCTCCGCTACGTCGCCGCCGCGATGGACGCCACCGACCGGGAGGGCGTCACCGCACTCGAGGTGCGGGCGGCCGCCCAGCGGGAGTTCGCCGACGAGATGCGCCGGCGCTCGACAGGCACCGTGTGGACCACGGGGTGCCGGAGCTGGTACCTGGACCGCGACGCGGTGAACCGGTCGCTGTGGCCGGGCTCGTCCTGGCGATACCGGCTGCGCACCCGGCGGTTCGACCGGGAGAACTACACGGCCGCCGGTCCCGCACGACGGCCCTGAACGAGCGCTACACAGGCGCCTGTGCGACCCTGGTCACATGACGATCGACCACCGTGCCTCGCTCTCGACCCTGCTCGACACCCGCTACTCCTGCCGGGCGTTCCTGTCCAAGCCGGTGCCGCGCGAGGACATCGAAACCATGCTGCGGATGGCGCAGCGCACCCCGTCGTGGTGCAACTCCCAGCCGTGGGAGGTCGTCGTGGCCGGCGGGGACGCCATCGAGCGGCTGCGGACCGCGGTGTACGAGCAGGCGGCGTCCGGCCATCTCGACCCGGACATCCCCGGCCCCGCCGAGTACCGCGGGGTGTACGCCGACCGGCGCCGAGGCGCCGGTTACGCCCTCTACAACAGCCTCGGCATCGCCCGCGACGACTACGCGCGCCGCACCGAGCAGATGCTCGAGAACTACCGCTTCTTCGGGGCGCCGCACGTCGCGATCGTCACGACCGACAAGGCACTCGGCACGTACGGAGCGGTCGACTGCGGCGGGTACGTCGCCACCCTGCTCCTCGCCGCGCAGGCGCTCGGCATCGCCGCCGTCCCGCAGGCCGCCGTCGCGATGGCCGCCGGTGCCGTCCGCCGCGAACTCGGTATCTCCGACGAGCGCGACATCGTGTGCGCGATCTCCTTCGGCTACGCCGACGAGAGCCACCCCGCCAACACCTGCCGCACCGACCGGGCGAGCCTGGACGACGCCGTGCGGTGGGTGGAGGAGTAACCACCCCCAGGGGTCCTGGCCCGGGGCGCCCGGGCGACGGAAGGTGGAACTCACCACCTTCCCCGCCCGAGAGGACACCCCGTGCACCGCATCGAAACCGAGGAGCTGCTCCGCCATTGGGTACCGCGCGCCGTCGCCGGTGAACCGCACGCCGTGGGCGTGGTGGTAAGTTCCGTTCGCCCCCATGTGCTGAGCTTCTGCGCCGCGCGTATGGACGAGGGCACCCGCGCGCACACTCCGGCCGAGGACGTCACCCAGGAGGTGTGCCTCGCACTGACGCGGGCACTGCCGCGCTACCAGGATCGCGGTGCGTCGCTGCTGCGCTTCGCGTTCGGGATCGCCACGCACAAGGTCGCGGACGTCCGGCGCAAGGCTGCGCGTACCGTGACGCCGCTGCACGACGTCGCCGGCCCCGGTCCCGAGGAGGGCGTGCTCGACGAGGAGCTGCGTTCCGCGGTCCGCCGGCAACTCGCGCTGCTGCCGGAGCAGCAGCGCCGCGTGGTGCAGCTGCGGATCCTGCAGGGCTACAGCGCCGAACGCACCGCCGCGATGCTCGGCACCTCGGTCGGCGCCGTCCGCATCGCCCAGCACCGCGCCCTGCAGCGAATCCGGTTGCAGCTCAGTCGTGCTGAGCGCGCAGATACCGTCCGAAGTGCGGCACGGTGAATCCGATGAAGCCCCGTTCGGCGGAGTAGATGAGCCCCTTCTTGATGAGCCCGTCCCGCGCGGGCGACAGCGACGCAGGCTTGCGGCCGAGTTCGGCCGCGATCTTCGACGTCGCGACGGGACCGTCGTCGCCGGAGAGGTCGGCCATGGCGCGCATGTACTCCCGCTCCGCGGGGGTGGCGCGCTCGTACCGGGAGCCGAAGAACCCGACGGCGAGTTCCTCCTCGGCGGCGGGCGCGCCGACGCGCACGTCGTCGGCGGTGATGGGGCTCGTCGCCGCGACGTCCCAGGTCGCCTTGCCGTAAGCCTGGACGAAGTAGGGATATCCGTCGGCCGTCTCGTACAGCGCGTCGAGCGCCTCCTCGGTGAAGGTCACTCCCTCCCGCTCGGCCGGCGCGATGAGCGCGATGTCGGCGGAGCCGCGGTCGAGCCGGTCGATCCGGTGGTAGCTGAACAGCCGCTCCGAGTAGCTCTTCGACGCGGAGAGCACCGCGGGCAGGTGCGGCAGCCCGGCGCCGACCACGATGAGGGGTGCGGCGTCCTGGCTGAGCTCGTGGCACGCCCCGCAGATCGCGGAGATGTCCGGTGCGCCGAGGTCCTGCATCTCGTCGACGAACAGCGCGATGCCCACGCCCACGTCGCGGGCGAGCCCGGAGGCGTCGATCAGGAGTTCGACGAGGTCGATCTCGAGGTCGCCGGTGTCGGCGCGGCCCTTGACCGCGGGGGCGTCGATGCCGGGCTGCCACCGCTCGCGCGTGCCCTTGTCCGCGGTGGCCCGCAGCGCGAACGACTTGAGCACGCCGAGGAAGTACTCGACCGATTCGGGGTGCGGATGGGCCGGGGCGATCTCGCGCACCGCCATGTGCAGCGCCGACGACAGCGGCCGGCGCAGGTCCTGGTCGGGCCGGGCCTCGATCTTGCCGGTGCCCCAGCTCCGCGAGATCGCCGCGGAGCGAAGCTGATTGAGCAGGACGGTCTTGCCGACGCCGCGCAACCCGGTGAGCACGACACTGCGTTCGGGGCGGCCGCGGGCGATCCGTTCGAGCACCACGTCGAAGGCGTCGAGCTGCTTCGCCCGGCCGGCGAGCTCGGGCGGGCGCTGCCCCGCGCCGGGAGCGTACGGGTTGCGGACCGGGTCCATCGGTCGATGGTAGCGGCGCCGCGCGTGGACACCGCCTCCTTGCACCGCGTGTCGCGGGACATCCCGGATGCGGACATTCGCATAATAGACTTTGACATTCGTTTGCAATAAAGCGTAGATGTTCCGGCATGAAGTCCTCCCGAAGTCTCGCGCTCACCGCCGGGCTGGCCACCGTGCTCGTGGCCGGCTGCTCCACCTCCACCGCCGAGGACGCCCCCGCGGCCCCCGCCCCGACCGCCCCCGCCGAGGTCGCCGCCGCCGAACCCCGGCTCGCCGTCACCTACGACGGCGGCATTCTCGTCCTCGACGCGAACGACCTCGACGTCGTCGCCGACCTGCCGCTCGACGGATTCAACCGCCTCAATGCCGCCGGCGACGGCCGGCACGTGTTCGTCTCCACCGCCGGCCGCTTCCGCGTCCTCGACACCGGCAGCTGGTCCGAACCCCACGGCGACCACGCGCACCACTACGCGGGCAGCGCGGCACTCACCGACGTCGAGTTCGCCGCCGCCAAGCCCGGGCACGTCGTCCGGCACGCGGGCAGGACCGTGCTCTTCGACGACGGCACCGGCCGCGTCGACATCCTCGACCCCGCGTACCTTGCCGACGGCACGCCACAGACCGACACCTACACCACTCCGGAAGCGCACCACGGCGTCGCGGTCGCGCTCGCCGACGGCAGCCTGCTCGTCACCCTCGGCAACAGCGAGTCCCGCAACGGCATCGCCGTCCTCGACGCCGAGCGCCGGGAGATCACCCGCAACGAGCAGTGCCCCGGCGTGCACGGCGAGGCCGTCGCCGCCGGCGAGGCCGTCGTGCTGGGCTGCGAGGACGGCCTGCTCGTCTACCGCGACGGCACGATCACGAAGGTGAGCGCCCCCGACCCGTACGGCCGGATCGGAAACCAGGCCGGATCCGAGGAGTCCGACATCGTTCTCGGCGACTACAAGAGCGATCCGGACGCGGAACTCGAACGACCACAGCGTGTCTCGCTCACCGATACCCGCACCGGCGAGCTGCGCCTCGTCGACCTCGGCACCAGCTACACGTTCCGCTCGCTCGGACGCGGACCCCACGGCGAGGCACTCGTCCTGGGCACCGACGGAGCGCTGCACGTGATCGACCAGAACAGCGGCGCGGTGGTCCGGCGCATCGACGTCCTCGCCCCGTGGACCGAGCCCGACGAGTGGCAGTCACCGCGCCCGGCGCTGTACGTGCAGGGCCACACCGCCTACGTCACCGACCCGGCGAACAACGCGCTGCACGCGGTCGATCTCGACTCGGCCGCCGTGACGACCGCGTCGCTGCCGCAGACCCCCAACGAGATCACCGGCACCTAGGTGACCGAATGTCACATGGGTTCGATCCAACCGAACCCATGTGACATTCGGCCGGGCGACCGGCGCACGGGCGGCCGCGACAGCGCAGGCCGACGCACGGAGTCCCCGACCCCTACGGGACACACTTTCGTTGCGAGTCGCCGGAGTCCCTCCGTTCAGAGATCGGCGAGGAAGGCGAGCAACATTCCGGTGACGAGTTCCGGCTGTTCCTCCGCTGCGCTGTGACCGACTCCCTCGAGCAGGGCTTTCCTGCGCAAGTTGGGAAGATGGCTCTCCAGACGGTCGTAGAGGGGAGCGAATCGGTCCAACGCGGGATCCGCCGCTCCACCGATGAACAGACTGGGCTGCTGCAGCTTCAGGCCGTCGAGGAACGAGCTCTGCTCCCAGATGCGGTCGCGGTTCCGGTAGAAGTTCAACGCAGGCCCGAACCCGGTGCGCGAGTATTCGCTGACGTAGTAGTCCAGGGCGATCTCGGGTAGCCAACCCGGGAGGAACTCGGGGTCGAAAACCGTATCGAGAAAGTTCTCGCCCTCCGCGACGAACTGGCGCCAGCGTTCCTCACCGACCGCGCTGCCGGAGACCGAGTAGTAGATGCTGCGCAGCGTCGTGCGGACATCGGCATCCATGTGTCGCTCGGCTTCACCCGGCGTCTGGAAATAGTGCTGATAGAAGCGCGTACCGGTCTCCGCTTCCAGCTTCTTCCAATTCTCACTCGGCCGGCAGGGCTCGCGGGGAGGGACAGGGGTGTTCAGCATGGCCAGGGCATGGAACAGATCGGGGCGCAGCTGGGCCGCCGCATGGGCCACGAACGATCCGAGATCGTGGCCCACGACCACGGCCGAGGTTTCCCCGAGGCCGCCCATCAACCCGACGAGGTCGCCGACCGCATCGAACACATTGCAGTCCTGCACCCGCTCGGGACACCCGCTCCGCCCGAACCCACGAATGTCCGGTGCCACCACTCGATATCCGGCCGCGGCCAGTGCACGGATCTGCCGGCGCCACATGTACCAGAGGTATGGGATGCCGTGCACCAGCACCACCAGCGGACCTTCCCCCTCCTCGACATAGTGGATACGCATTCCGTTGACTTCCGCGAATCGATGCAGGAAACCGTGAGGGTCGTCCACGGTAGGCGCTGCCGTTTCCTCGGCAGAATCCGATCTTTGCATAGTCATTCAATGTTCTCCCAGTTGAAGCGCGACGGACACGTTCCGCGGATCAGATTCAGGGTTTCCCGGAACGGAGTGGCGCCGCCGCAGAAGGCAAACCGATTCAGGATGGGTCACTCATTGCAAGGATGGGTGCGCCGGGCACGCCCTCCGGTATGCGCACTCGCCCGAGATCGCGGACCAGTTCGTGCGCCTGATCCCAATTGCCGTATCCAGCAGTAGGATCCAAATGCCCGGCATCTCCCGCATCGATCAGACGGCTACCCCAGTGTTCGGCCATGCCGGCCACGCGGCGGAAGCAGGCCAGGGCGTCGTTTCTGCTGGCGGCACGATGCTGCGGAACGGCAGTCGCCTTCGGGGCAATGGATTCCAGCCGTGGCGGTCGAGATCCTCGGTGGAGGGGTATCCATCGGGCAGCGGTAGTTCGAAGTCCGGTGGAGCCACCAGCAGCGCTCCGTCGACGGGGCGGTTGGGTTGCCGAGCCCAGTGGACAGTGGTGAGCACGCCGGCACCATGGGCGACGAGGACAACCGGGCCCGCGATGCCGGCGAGGACCGCCTCGAGCGCCTCAACCCACGCGGTTCGGCTGAGCGGGGCACAGCCGGGCGGCGCGACAATGCGCGCCTTCTCCCATTTCTCGGCGAGCAGGCACTGCCAGTGGTCGGCGGTGAGGGGGACGAAACCGGGGACGAGTACCACGGTAGGCAGGGTGATGGTGGTGGTGCTGGTGGTGTTCACGGTCGGCTCCGGTAGATCGCGGCGGGGATGTGCAGGAGATCTCTTGTGATCCGTCGATACCGCTCCGAATCCCACTCGCAGAGTGCGTCTTACATGGAATTCCGCGCGCGCTTCCTCCGCGCCGGATCCCGGCGGTGTGACCGCCGACGGCCGGGCGTGAGTTCGGTTGCTGTGCGGGGTGTCATGACGTCGACTGCGTGGACATCGCGTGAAACGTCATGGATACGCGTTGACGGGAAATCGTTCCGACGACTCCTCCGCCCGACTGCGGCGCTCTTCCCGCCGGAAAGGACCCGCCGTGCAACTTCGATGACCATCGCCGGAACCAGGGAGTCGGGTAGTCGAATCCGGTTGCGGCCGTTTCTCGGCCCGACGGCCGCAACCGGATTCGAGTGGTGTCGATCTGCGGTGGTCAGTCCTGCCAGCTGCTTAGGTCGCGCGCCGCGATGCCGTGCTCGGCGCAGTAGGTGTTGTAGCGTTCGATGTGGGTCTTGTGAGTCTCCTGCCACAGGATCTTGTTGTCCTGGTCGAGGAACAGCAGTTCACCGACGAGATAGAAGAAGACCTCGGTGTCTTCGAGGCTTTCGGGGGTGTGAGAGGAGCCGGCGACCTCGTAGACGGTGTCGCCGCTCCGGGAGATCCAGTTGTTCTCCTTGTAGCGCCAGGCGCCCTTGACGGTGTGCCCGACCACGATGCCGGTGTGGTAATGGGGCGGCAGCTCGAGCCCCGCCGGGATCTTCATCGAAACGACGATCTCGGCCCGTACGGGGTCGACCTTCCAGTACTTGAGGAACACCTGGTCGGTGAGTGGAGTGAACGGGATCCACGGATTGTCGTCGCCCTTGATGTAGTTGACGTCGAGTTGTTGAGCGGTCTGCATGAGAATCTCCTTCAGGGGGTGCTGTGGGTGGTCCGGGCCGTCGCCGTCAGAAGGGCTGGTCTCCGATGATGGTGGCGCGTTCCATCTTCCGGACGGCCGGCCAGTAGTCCTGCACTGCGTAGTGCTGGGTGCTGCGGTTGTCCCAGATCGCGACGCTGTTCTTGGTCCATCGCCAGCGAACCTGGTACTCCGGGATCGCGGCGCGGCTGATCAGGTAGTTGAGCAGGTTGCCGGAGCCGGGCGCGAAATCCGTCCCGAAGCGCACGTTCTGCGGGGTATGGAAGTTCACGAAGTGAGTGGTCACGCCGTTGACGTAGAGGATCTTCTCGCCGGTCTCGGGATGCGTACGCACCACCGGGTGCTCGGGATCGGGGAAACGCTCTTTCAGTTGGTGGCGCAGTTCCATGGGCTTGGCTGCGCCGAAAAGGGTTTCGAAGCTACTGCGAGCGCGAAGTCCGTCGATCTGTTGCTTGACGTGCTCCGGGAGATCCCGGTACGCCTGCACCATGTTCGCCCAGATCGTGTCCCCGCCCACCTCCGGTGTCTCCACGCACCGCAGGACAGCGCCCATGGCTGGACGCTCCCGCCAGATGGTGTCGGAGTGGAAGACGTTCTCGTAATGCTCGGGCGTGCTGTCCGCGTCCTTGTACAGCAGCACCAGTCCGGAATCGTTGGGCGCGTTGGGGTGGGGCTCCTCGAGGGGACCGAATCGCTCGGCGAAGGCGACGTGCTCGGCGCGCGTGATGTCCTGATCCCGCAGGAACAGTACCTTGCGCTCGAGCAGAAGAGCCTTCGTTTCGGCGAACAGCGCATCGTCGCGGGCGATCTCACCGAGAGTCACATCGAACAGTTCGGTACCGATATACCTCGAGAGCGGCTTCGCCTTGATCAGTGGCGGCGCGTGATCCGCGTCGACGGGGGCCTGTTCTTCGGCGTGGAGCATGTTCTTCATCTGAATCCTCCCTGGTTGGGATCTGGCCTGGTTGATCAGGACATGAGGGTGGGGCGGGCATCGGGTGCAGCCGCACATGCCGGACCTGCGAACGTCGGGTCGGGGCCGATGGCCGTGGCCCCGAGGTGCTCCCGGCCGGAGCTTCTCCGTCCGGACGACGGCGCCACCTCTGTCCGTGACGCGTGCTTCCCGATCCGACACCGTGTGATTTCGGTAACCAGAGCGTAGACCCGCACACGCAATATTTCTTGACTCTGCGTGGCAGAATCATTGACATTACGGGGCACGTAAGGAGTCGCATGAACCCCCTGGTCCGCAACACCACCTTGAGCGCCTACCTGGACTTCATGCGCACCGTCGGCGTGGACCCGCTCCCACTGCTGAGGTCGGTCGGCCTGAGCACAGCCGACCTGGCCGTACCCGGTCAATGGATCGCCGTGCACGCGGTCGCCGAACTGCTCGAAGTGTCCGCAGACGCGACCGGCTCGGCGGCCTTCGGCCTTCAGCTCGCGCAGACCCGGCGCTTGTCCGTCCTCGGCGCGATCGGACTCGGAGCCCGGGAGGAGCCGGATGTGCGTAGCGCGCTGCAGTTGATCAGCCGTTACGAGCATCTGCACAGCGAGGCGTTCCATATTCGGATCTCCGAAACCGATGGTCTGGCCACCGTCAAGATCGAGCTGGACCTGGCGGCGACCGTCAAGTCACGCCAGCTCGTCGAGCAGGTCGTCGGCACCACCGTTCGCGTCGTCCGCGCCTTGGTCGGGGGTGTGTGGAAGCCTGTCACCGTGTGTTTCCGGCACGACCCCCCGGCCGACCTCAGCGTTCACCATCGCGTCCTCGAATCCGAGATCCGCTTCGGCGCAGAATTCGACGGACTCGTGATGTTCGCCGATGACCTCGAGGCCCCCAACAGCCTGGCCGACCCGCTGCTGCGTCCCCTGGCCAGACAGTACGTGGAAGGAATCGCCGCCGGCCGACCCGGAGACGACCTCGACCGGATCCGCGAACTGGTCGAGGCCCTGCTCCCTACCGGCCGGTGCTCGCTGCAGCAGGTCGCCCGAACACTGGGCGTGGACCGCAAGACGGTGCACCGCCGCCTGGTGCGTGCCGACACGACCTTCTCCGCCCTCCTCAACTCCACCCGCCTGGATCTGGCGCGCCAGTACGTCGGACACCAGCGCCGACCGCTCGGCCAAGTCGCGGAACTGCTCGGGTTCTCCGAACCCTCCGCGTTCTCACGGTGGTTTCGCGGCGAATTCGGCGCCAGCCCCACGTCGTGGCGCGCCACCCACAGAACCGGGGACGTCTCCCGCCCCGACCCGTCGACCGGCGCGGAACAGTCCACGCACTGACGTCGGACGCTACCCCGTCGACGACACCGCGACCCGGACCCGAGGAGACATCGACCACGGGTCGGCAGGCGTACGGACTCGGCGGCGATGGAGCATCTTTGCGCACTCCACTCGGGACAGAATGTCAACTCGGGTGCCACGTCAGGTCAAGCACTCGGGCACCGACCCGGGCTACTGTGATGTCCGCCACCTCGAAGTGGTCGCCCGCACGCACCTCGATCCCGGATCGCCCCGCCGCCACAACGCCCGAGTGCGAGAGTGCCGCGGAGGACCGCGGAGGACCGCGCCGGCATACGGCTCGGACGCGCCACATCGGATCGCACCGATCGCGGGCGCCGAGAGGTGAGCTGAACCGACCGTCTGAGGAGCGTCCATGGAAACAAAGGCCACGCCGGAGATCGACTGCGCGTCTGCCACATCGCCCCCACCGACGCCTCGATCCAGGATCTACCCCTGGGTCGTGCTGGCGCTCATCCTCGGACTGATGCTGTCGGACTACATGTCCCGGCAGGTACTCAGTTCGATCTATCCCTTCCTGAAGCAGGAATGGGATCTGTCCGACGCCGAACTGGCCTCCTTCCACAGCGTCGTCGCGCTCATGGTCGGTCTGCTGGCATTACCCTTGTCGATCCTGGCCGACCGGTGGGGTCGCGTGAAGAGCATCGTCCTGATGGCGACCATCTGGAGTGTGGCCACGCTGCTGTGCGCGGTCGCCGCCGGCTACGAACAGATGCTGGCGGCCCGATTCCTGGTCGGTGTGGGAGAGGCGGCATTCGGTAGCGCAGGGATCGCAGTGATCTTCAGCGTCTTCGCTGCACGCCTGCGTGCCTCCCTCAGCGGCGCCTTCTATGCAGCAGGAGCAATGGGCTCGGTGATCGGTGTCGCCCTCGGCGGCACCGTCGCCACCTCCCTGGGCTGGCGGTGGTCGTTCGGCGTCATGGCCGTCATCGGGTTCGTCCTGGCCGGATTGTTCAGCCTCGTGGTCACCGACCGCCGAATAGTGCAACAGCAGAGTCCGGAGGCAGAAGCCCCGCCCGCAGAGTCCGGCACGGACGGATACCGTGCGCCGCTGTCGAGCCTGTTCTCGAGCGTCTCGGTGGTGTGCGCATACGCCACCGCGGGTCTGCAGATGTTCACCGTCGGCGCGCTGACGGCATGGTTGCCGAGCTTCTTCAACCGCTACTACTCTCTCGCGCCCGACCGGGCCGGAGCGGTTGCCGCAGTGTATTTCCTGGCGATCGGCCTCGGAATGCTGGTCGGCGGGATCGCCACCGATCGGATCTGCCGCAACACCCCGGACCGGCGGTGGAGCGTGGCACTCGCCTTGTGTGCAGTTGCAGCACTGCTGTTGATCGTCGGCTTCGGCCTCGAGCCGGGACCGCCGCAACTGGCGCTGCTCGCCGGCGGTGCACTGTGTGCCGCGTCCATCTCCGGAGGCATCACTTCGGTAGTCGCCAGCCTTACCCACCCCAGTCTGCGGGCGTCCGCCTTCGGCACCGTCACCATGTCCAACAGTGTCTTCGGACTTGCCCTCGGACCGTTCGTGGTAGGCCTCGCCGCCGACCGGATCGGCCTCGACGTCTCCCTCCAATGGGCACCACTGGCATACGTGGCCGCCGGGGTGCTCCTGATCATCGGACGGCGGACGTATTCGGCGGGAGTGCAGCGGGTGGAGGCCCTTCGACCGGACACCTCCGTCCGGCCGACGTCCCTCGCAGACCGCACCCGAACACACGGCTCGCACGAATCGTCGTCGAATCGCGTTGACAACGAATCGAATCGGCTCGACAACTGACCAACTGCCCCCTATGCTCCACGTCGGGCCATCGCGCGCCGACCGCACAGGGCGCGCAGCCGTTCCGCCCCTCGGATGTGCACGCACTCCGCCGACCGCAGCGCACTCCGCCGATACGGGCCGCAGACGGCACGCCGGGCCGGCGCCTCCGCCGTGAGGAGAATCGTCGCCCATCGACCCGGAGCATCCGGCCCCGCCCTTCTCGACTCATCGAACCAGGAGAACCACATGCTCAACGGACTCATGATGGATGACTATCAACTGACGATCGCGGCGGTGGCCGAGCGCGCCGAGTACTTCCACCGCAACAAGGAAGTGGTATCTCGACGTCCGGACGGCAGCATCGTACGGTCCACTCTGGGAGCATGTGGCGCACGTGCCCGTCGGCTGGCATCAGCGCTCGCACAACTCGGCGTTGCCGACGGCGACAGGGTAGCCACACTGATGTGGAACCAGATCGAACACATGGAAATGTACCTCGCGGTACCCGCGATGGGCGCGGTGGTCCATACCCTCAATCCGCGCCTGCACCCCGACGAACTGAGCTTCATCGTCGGTGACGCGCAGGACCGGGTGCTCGTGGTGGACGAATCCCTGCTGGACGTATTCGACAAAATCCGAGAAGGACACACCTTCAACCATGTCATCGTCGTCGCCCACGACGAACCGGCGCCCGAGGGAACGCTGAACTACCACGACCTCGTCGACTCGGCGGCCCCGATGCCGTGGCCCTCTGTCGACGAGCATCGAGCTGCCGCAATGTGTTACACGTCTGGGACCACCGGGCGGCCGAAGGGAGTGGTCTACTCCCATCGGGCGTTGGTCCTGCACTCCCTGACCGCAGCGCTTCCCGACACGTTGGGGGTCTCCGCACGCGACACGCTGCTTCCGGTCGTCCCGATGTTCCACGCCAACGCCTGGGGCCTGCCGTATGCCGCGGCACTGATCGGCGCACGACTTGTACTGCCCGGCCGGCAATTGGACCCGTCCAGCGTGCTCGACCTGCTCGCGGACGAGCGGGTCACGATAACGGCAGGTGTACCGACGGTGTGGATGGGAATGCTCGCGGAGCTGGATGCGGATCCGCATCGGTGGGACCTCACCCGGCTCGATCGGCTGATCGTCGGCGGTGCCGCCGTCCCGCGCAGCCTGCTCGAAGGCTTCGACCGCCATGGTCTCACTGTCGTCCAGGCATGGGGAATGACGGAAACCACTCCGCTCGGCAGCATCTGCCGACTGCCCGACGATCTCGACGACAGCAGCCGCGACGAGCAGTACGAGTTCCGATCCCGGCAGGGCATCGCCGTGCCGTTCGTGGAGATCCGTGCCCGCCGGGAAGAGGGCGACCTGATCGACTGGGACGACAAGTCCATGGGAGAACTCGAAGTCCGCGGTCCCTGGGTGGCCGCCGCCTATCACAACGGGTCGGGTGCAGACAGCTTCACCCCTGACGGGTGGTTCCGCACCGGAGACATCGTGCGTATCGATCATCGCGGGTGCATCCGCATCTGCGACCGGGCCAAAGACCTGGTCAAGTCCGGGGGAGAGTGGATCTCCTCGGTCGATCTCGAAAACCACCTGATGGCTCACCCCGCCGTCGCAGAGGCAGCCGTGGTGGCGGTCCCCGACGCGCGGTGGGGCGAGCGACCGCTGGCGGTCCTGGCCCTGCGCGAGGGGAAGTCCGTCGATCCTGACGCCCTCAGAGAGCACCTGTCCACCGAGTTCGCCAAATGGCAGATGCCGGACCGTTTCGAGATCCTTCCGGCCATCCCCCGAACGGCGACCGGAAAGTTCCGGAAAACGGCATTGCGTGAGCAGTTCTCGTGACCGAATGTCACATGGGTTCGATCGAACCGTACCCATGTGACATTCGGCCGGGCAGCGGGCGGCCGGGCAGCCGACCGGCGGGCAGCGGCCGGTCGGTGGGCGGGCGGCCGCGGCTCAGCGCTCGATCCTCGCCCGCAGCAGGAAGGTGTTGTAGTCCGACCACGTCGAGAGCATGAAGTACAGGTCCTCGTCCGTCGACCACGGATGGACGAACCCGCCGTACAGCTCCGGGTGTTGTTCCACGCCGACCAGCCGCGTGCTCTCCGACCACACTCCCTGGGGCGACTCGGCCTCCCGCACGACGATCGCGGCCTTGGCGGTGTCCAGGTACGTCATCTGCCAGCGGTCCGCGGCGGCGTCGTAGCGCACGGACAACTCCCCAGCGGGGCCGTGCACGACCGGCGTCGCCGCAGTGTATCCGCCGGCAGGGGTCCAGTTCCCGTCGCGCCAGTACTGGTAGGCGCCCGGCTCGAGCACCCGGTCCTCGGGCACCCGGGCCAGCGCCACCGAGCCGAGCCGGGTATTGGGGGTGCCGAACAGGTAGACGTATCCGTGTGCCGGCACCGCCGCGGCCACCTGGAAGTTGGTGACGCCGAAGATGTTGTCCCACTTGGCGTACGGATCCTTGGTCCAGGTGGAACCACCGTCGTCCGAGTACGCGATGCCACCGTGGTTGGTCCACCACGTGCCGGGAATGCTGTTCCAGGTCCGGATGGACATGTACGTCAGGTACTGGCGGTCGCCGACCGCGAATCCCGACGTCGGGATCGTGGTGATCTCGACGTTGTCGAGCTTGCGGCTGCCGAGGATCTCGGCGGCATGGCACCGCGAGTCCTGCACCATCGAGTCGAAGCTCATCCCGTCGGCGAGATCACGGTCGGTGGAGAAGGCCAGCACGTTGCTGCGCCAGTCGTCACCCTGCCCGCCCGGCGGATGGAAGCCCTTGCCGACGGTGTCACCGAACGCGACGGCGATCCGGCCGGGCTCCGACTCCCACATGATGCCCAGATCGGTGCCGTACACCTGCCAGCGCTTGTCGGTCCGGGTGACCGATCCGGCGCCCGTCTGCTTGGCGACGGTGGAGACCTCGACGACCCGCGGAGCCGGGAGCGCGGGCGCCTGCGGGGCGGGCTCGATCGGCGGGGTCTCGGGCGCCGGAAGCGGCGGCAGCGGCTCGGCCCCCTCGCCGGGCACCGGGATGCCGAGGTGGAAGGGACTGGGCTTCAGGGCGATCCGGGGAAAGACCGGATCCGGGGTGACCGGCTCGTCGGTCAGGTCCGGGCACGGATCGGCGCACGGGTCGACCGGCAGCGGAGGCGGATCGATCCGCACGGTCTCCGGTTCCGGCGCCGGGTACGGCACGGTGGTGATCACCGGGTACGGCACCGGGATGTCGAGGTCCTTCGGGATCAGCGACTCGTGCTGCCACGTGTCGCTCGCACACGGGCCGCTGCCGGGCACCCCGTCCGTCGCGGGCTCGGCGGGTGCGGCATGCGCCGGCGTCGCCGCCAGCACCGCAGCGAGCAGCGCGATCACCGGCGCCTGCCGTGTCATGGGTTCCCTCCCGTGCGTCACCGTGCCGGACGGCCCGGCGCCGCACAGGAGGGTACCGCCGGCGCGTCCGGGCGGCTTCCCGACGTGGATCTGCGCCTTTATATCCCTCTCTCGGAAAAGTCCGAGAAAGTCGTAGAGTTCCGAATCAACGGAACTCGTCGGGCGTGTACTCGCGGGGCTCCACCAGCACGAGCCAGTTTCCCGAGTTGTCCCGGAACACGGCCTCGACACCGTAGGGACGCTCGGACGGCGGCTGGGTGAACTCGACCCCCTTGGCCGTGAGCTCCTCGTACGTCTTGCGGCAGTCCGTGGTGCGGAGCCCGAAACCGCCCATGGTGCCGTCGGCCAGCGCGCGGCGCACCGCCGCGGCCATGTCCGGGCCCAGGGGTGGGCCGGGTACCATCAGCGTCACCTCGAGTTCCGGGTGGTCCGGGTGCGCGACGGTCACCCAGCGGAAGCCCTCACCCATCGCCACGTCCGCGGTCTCCACGAACCCCAGCGTGTCGACATAGAACTTCTTCGCCTCGTCTTGATCGGTGACATAGAGGGTGAACAGGGAGATGTTGGTGATCACAGCGTGTCCTCCGGGTCGATGGTGCGGCACGCCTCGACCGTAGATCGACGGGAACGGTGCGGGCTTCTCCCAAATTGCGCAGTTCGACGGCGGTCGCTCAGACCGTGCATGAACACCCAGCAGCCCGGGATGCGGGGCGCACCGGACTCGGCGAACGTGGCCTGATACTCGGTGGGAGTGACGCCGACCAGCTGACGGAACCGGGTGCTGAACGACCCGAGGCTGCTGTACCCGACGAGATGACAGATCTCCGTCACGGTCAGGTTCGTCGCGCGCAGCAGGTCCTGCGCCCGCTCGATGCGTCGTTCGGTGAGGTGAACCCCGGGCGTCCTGCCGTACACGGCGGTGAAGCAGCGCAGGAAGTGATACTTCGAGACCCCCGCGGCGGCGGCGAGCCCGGCGAGGTCGAGAGGTTGCGCGTATTCCCGGTCCGCGAGATCGCGGGCGCGGCGCAGGTGCGGCAGAAGCTCCTCGGGCACGCGGCGCGGCATGCGCCCAGTATCGCAAGGCCCCGCTCGACAGGAATTTCTGTCCATATCTAGGAGACGTCGTAGAGATCGCGATTTCGCCTCGACCGTGCGAGGCAGGGCCGTCGCACGGAATCGCCCGAACCGGACAAACCGGCCGGAAACGCGGTGGGGGACCGGGCAACCCGCGCATCCGGCCCCGAAGACAACGATTGTGTAACGTATCCGGGAGGTTCCTGTCCCGACAAGCGGAGGTGATCGTCCGTGCTGCTGTCCGAAGTCCGTGCCCGGCCCGGGTACTCCCTGCTCGTGGGGGTGGGGCTGATGGCCTCGGCGATCGTGGTCGGTGTCCACCTCGAGAACGCCGTCACCGGATACCTCATGGACCTGTCCGTCTTCCGCGACGCGGGGTGGGCATTCCTGCACCACACCCCCCTCTACACCGAGGGCTTCCACACCAACTCGGGATTCCGGTTCATCTATCCGCCGTTCGCGGCGTTCCTCTTCGCCCCGCTCCCCCTGCTCAACGCGACGTTGATGCAGGTGCTGTGGACCGCGGGATTGATCGGCCTGGTGTGGTGGGTGCTGAAGGTCTCGCTCGACCGCATGGACGTCCGTCGCACGAACGTGGTCGCGACCGCCGCGCTGGGCGTGGCGCTCTGGCTCGAACCCATCCGGTCCAACTTCCTGTTCGGGCAGATCAACATCATCCTCATGGCCCTGGTCGTCGCCGACGTCCTCGGTGTGATCCCGCAGCGGTTCCGCGGCGTCGGGATCGCGCTCGCCGCCGCGATCAAGGTGACCCCCGCCGCGTTCGGTGTGCTGTTCCTGCTCCGTCGGGACATGCCGTCCGCGGTGCGCGCCTTCGGTGCGTTCCTCGCCGTCGCAGGCTTCGCGTACTGGCTGCGCCCGGAATCCTCCGTGTACTTCTGGACCACCGAAGCCTGGGCCACCGACCGGGCCGGCGACCAGGACTTCTTCCGCAATCAGGCGCTCAGCGGCCTGCTCGCCCGGCTCGGCCTCGAGGGCCACGCGTACACCGCGGCGTGGCTCGCGGGCGTCGCGCTCGTCGTCGGAGCGGCGCTCTGGGCCGCCCACCGCTTCACCCGGGCCGGCGAGCACGTCGTCGCCCTCGGGGTGATCGCGCTGGCGACCCTGCTCGCGGCTCCCATCGCAGTCACGCACCACTGGGCATACAGCGTGCTGCTCGTCGCGGTCGCGCTGGCTCCCCGGTACCGCTCGTGGTGGCCCGTGCTGCTGCCGGCCACGCTGGTCTTCCTCGTCGGACCCAACTACCTGCTCGAGGACACCTCGACGCACGGCTGGGTCGAGTCGGCCATCCAGCAGACCCTCGGCAACGCGCAGTGCGTCACCGGTCTCGCGGTGCTCGTCGCCGCGGTCGTCGCGGCACGTTCCCGCCGCCCCGACGCGGTCCCGGCGCCGGTCGGCGCTCGCACCGCTCAGCTCCAGAACGCCCCGGCCAGGACGTAGATCGCGGTTCCGGCCACGGTGCTCAGCGCCGCGCTGCGCCGCCACAGGTGCACCGCGACGGTTCCCGCCAGGCCCAGCACCGCCGGTAGCCACGTCGCCGGCCCGACGTCGCGCAGGGTGTACATCACCAGGATGACCATCACGCCGGCCGGCATCGCGGCGCCGAGGTACCCCACCACGTCCGACTCCCGCAGCCGGGCGAGCGCGGCGAACGGCGCCGCCCGCAGGCCCACGGTGACGAGGAACATCGCGATCAGGGCAGCGACGACGTAGCCGGCGTCCGGTACCGGCTCAGGCACGGGCCACCTTGTTGCGGTAGACGAACCGCACCAGCAGGCACGCGACGAACAGTCCCAGCGAGATCACCAGCATGCCGTCCTTCGACACGGCCGCCCCGACGAGGCCGCACACCACCGCGAGAGCCGAGGCCGGCAGGTCCCGCCCGAGGCGGAAGGCGTCGAGCGCGAGCACGGCGAACAACGCGGTGAGGGCGAATTCCAGGCCCGACAGCCCCGCCGGCAGCGCCGCGCCGATCAGGGCGCCGGCGGTCCCGGAGGCGACCCACAGCAGCTGGCAGGTCGCCGCGACCGTCAGCATCCGCGGGCCGGTCAGCTCGTCGCGGTGCTTGGTGGCGACGATGGCATAGGTCTCGTCCGTGAGGGCGTAGACACCGTACGCCCGGCCGAGCCGGCTGCGGATCTTCTCCAGGGGGAACGACAGCCCGTAGAACACGTGCCGGAAGTTCACGAGCAGGGTCGCCGCGGCGATCGACGCCACCGGCGTCACCGCACCGATCAGGCCGACGGCGAGGAACTCCATCGAGCCCGCGTAGATCACCGTCGAGAAGACGGGCGCCCACCACCAGTCGAAGCCCGCCTGCGTGAGCACGACCCCGAACGCGAGGCCGAGCGGGATCAGGCCGAGACCGACCGCCCAGGAGTCGCGGACACCCGTGCGGATCTCGGGGAGACGGCTACCGGACACGGCTCCAGGCTATGGGGTGCCCTGTTCGACGGCCGCACCAGGACTCTGCGTTCTTCCTCCGAGAACCCGCCCCAGATTCCGTGCCGTTCCCCGGCCTCGAGCGCGTGCCGGAGACACTGCGTCCGCACAGGACAGGATTGGCAGATCCGCTTCGCGGCACGAACCCGGTCGGTGCGCGCCTCACCCCGTTCGTTGTCCGGATGGAAGAACGTCGCGGCATCGGCGTCCCGGCAGGCGGCGTGCAGCTGCCAGTCCCAGGACTCCGTGATCGCCGGGGGCAAGGTCAACAGCTTGGGCGCGGGCATGATTCTCCCTTCTCTGGGCGGCTTCGCCGGTGCGTCCTCGAGGCGGTGGGGGCCGCCCGAGGGACTCACGTGCGGCGGAGGCGCCGGATGGTGCGGACGAGGGTGTCGGTGGAGGTGTCGCCGGTGTCCGGGTCCGCCGCGCCGGTCAGGGCCGGTGCCAGGGCCAGGGCCTGGGTCTTGCCGAGTTCGACGCCCCACTGGTCGAACGAGTCGATGCCCCAGATCACGCCCTGGACGAAGGTCTGATGCTCGTACAACGCGATCAACTGGCCCAGCGTCGCCGGGGTCAACGCCGGGGCGAGCAGGGTGGTCGAGGGCCGGTTGCCGGGCATCACCTTGTGCGCCACCAACCCCGGGTCGGTGCCGTCGGCGGCGACCTCGGCCGCGGTGCGCCCGAACGCGAGCACCTTGGCCTGGGCGAGCATGTTCGCCAGCAGGATCTGGTGCATGCTGCCGGTCCCGTCCCGGGTGGGCAGGTCCTCGCACGCGGCGGCGAACCCGACGAAATCGGCCGGGATAAGCCGGGTGCCCTGGTGCAGCAACTGGTAGAACGCGTGCTGCCCGTTGGTGCCCGGCTCGCCCCAGAAGATCTCCCCGGTCTCGTGGTCCACCGCCGTCCCGTCCCGCCGCACGCTCTTGCCGTTCGACTCCATGGTCAGCTGCTGCAGATACGCCGGCAGCCGGGCCAGGTCCTGACTGTAGGGCAGCACCGCCCGCGACTGCGCCCCCAGCACCGACGCGTACCACACCCCCAGCAGCCCGAGCAGCACCGGCGCGTTCGCCTCCAGCGGGGCGGTGGCGAAGTGCTCGTCCACGGTGTGCATCCCGGCGAGGAACTCGGCGAAGCGCACCGGGCCGATCGCGCACATCACCGCCAGCCCGATCGCCGAGCCCACCGAGTACCGCCCGCCCACCCAGTCCCAGAACCCGAACATGTTCGCCGGGTCGATGCCGAACTCGGCGACCTTGCTCGCGTGGGTGGACACCGCCACGAAATGCGCCGCGACGGCGTCCTCGCCGAGCGCGGCGACCAGCCAGCGCCGCGCGGCGGTGGCGTTGGTGAGGGTTTCGACGGTGGTGAACGTCTTCGACGCCACCACGAACAGCGTGGTGGCCGGGTCCAGCCCGGTCAGCTGCGCGGTCAGATCCGCCGGGTCGATGTTGGCGACGAACCGCACCGCCGGGCCGTCGGCGTAGTGCCGCAACGCCCGCGCCACCATCGCCGGACCCAGATCCGAGCCGCCGATCCCGAGGTTCACCACCGTGGCGATCGGCTCGCCGGTGGCGCCGCGCCAGGTGCCCGAGCGGACCTTCTCGGCGAAGCCGGCCATCGCGTCGAGCACGGTGTGCACCTCGGCGACCACGTCGGTGCC
Organism: Rhodococcus sp. DMU1; assembly: GCF_012272955.1. Taxonomy (NCBI): domain Bacteria; kingdom Bacillati; phylum Actinomycetota; class Actinomycetes; order Mycobacteriales; family Nocardiaceae; genus Rhodococcus; species Rhodococcus sp. DMU1. The sequence continues at coordinate 5,553,744 of NZ_CP050952.1, forward strand.
GTCCACGGTCAGCGTCGCCGACCGCGGCAGCCGCAGCGCGGTGTGCAGCACCGCCCGGTCCTCGGTGGTGTTGATCCGGTCCCCGGCGAACATCGCATCGCGGCGGGCCTCGAGCCCACACGCCCGGGCCAGCTCCAGCAGCAACCCCACCGTGGTGTCGGTGATCCGATGCTTGCTGTAGTCGATGTACCACTCCCCGACGGTCAGCGAGAACCGCTGCGCCCGCCCCGGATCCGCCGCGAACAACTCCCGCAGATCCACCGCCTCGAGCTCGCCGCGATGGGCGGCCAGCGCCCGCCACGGCGCCGTGCCGGTGAGTGTAGTTGTGGCCGTGTTCATTCGGACTTTCCTTCCTCAGGCCAGCGCCCGCAGGCGGGGAGCGAGATCCTTCTCGAACAGGTCGAGGAAGCGCCGCTGATCGTGTCCCGGCGCGTGGAACACCAGATGGTTCAGCCCCGCGTCGACATACGCCGCGACCTTCTCCACCGCCTCGTCCGGATCCGACGCCACGATCCACCGCTTGGCCACCTGTTCGATCGGCAGCGCATCGGCCGCCGCCTCCATCTGCACCGGATCGTCGATGCTGTGCTTCTGCTCCGCCGTCAGCGACAACGGCGCCCAGAACCGGGTGTTCTCCAGCGCCCGCTCCGGATCGGTGTCGTAGGAGATCTTGATCTCGATCATCTTGTCGATCGCCCCGGCGTCCCGCCCGGCCTTGCCCGCACCCTCGGCCACCGCCGGCAACAACTTCCCGGTGTAGAGCTCCATCCCCTTACCCGAGGTGCAGATGAACCCGTCCCCCGCCCGGCCCGCATACCGCGCCACCACCGGACCCCCCGCCGCGATGTACACCGGGATCCCGCCCTCGGGCACGTCGTAGATCGACGCCCCCTTCGTGGTGTAGTACTCCCCGTCGAAGTCGACCCGCTCCCCGGTCCACAGCTCGCGCATCAGGGCCACCGACTCCCGCAACCGCGCGAACCGCTCCTTGAACTCCGGCCACACCCCCGCATACCCGGTGGCGATCTCGTTGAGCGCCTCCCCGGTGCCGACCCCGAGCATCACCCGCCCCGGATACAGGCACCCCATCGTCGCGAACGCCTGCGCGATCACCGCCGGGTTGTACCGGAACGTCGGGGTCAGCACCGAGGTCCCCAACTGCAACCGCGAGGTACGCTCACCCACCGCGGTCATCCACGCCAACGAGAACGGCGCATGCCCCCCGTTGTGCCGCCACGGCTGGAAATGATCCGACACCGTCGCCGAATCCATCCCGTGTTCCTCCGCCAGCACCGCCAGCTCCACCAGCTCCCGCGGCCCGAACTGCTCCGCCGACGCCTTGTACCCCAACTTCAGACCCTGCGACACCACGAACTCCTCGTCGTCGGAACCTCGGAAACGACGGCAGGACGCGCCGCGGCACGCAGCCGCGAGTGCGCGTCCTGCCGTTGCCGTTTCCCGTTACTTGATGGCGAAACCGCGATAGCCTTCGGCCGCGACGTCGTCGCAGATCTCGCGGTAGGTGTTGAGCCCACCGACGTAGGACATGATCACCCGCGGCTTGCCCGGCACGTTGGCGCCCGTGTACCACGAGTTGCCCTCGGGGTAGAGCGTGCCCTTCGCCAGTTCGTTGTTGAGCTCGGTCCAATCGTGCGTATACGGCTCGAGCGCCTCGAACCGGCGGGCGCCGCGCTGCTCGAGACGTTCGATGCAGTCGGCGGTCCACTCCACGTGCTGCTCGATCGCGCACACCACGTTGGTGAGCACGTTCGGGCTTCCGGGACCGGTGAGCATGAACATGTTCGGGAACCCGTCGACCGCGATCCCGAGGTACGTGACGGGTCCGTCCTGCCACTTCTCCCGCAGCGTCTCGCCGCCGACACCGGAGATGTCCATCTTCAGCAGCGGACCGGTGATCGCGTCGAACCCCGTGGCGAGGATCACCGCGTCGAGTTCGTGCTCCGTTCCCCCGGCCCGGATGCCCTTGTCCGTGAACTCCTCGAGCGGCGCTTCGCGGAGGGAGACGAGCTCGACGTTCTCCCGATTGAAGGTCTGGAAGTAGTTGGTGTCGAGCGTGATCCGCTTGGCACCCAGCGGGTAGGTCCGCGGTGACAGGTGTTCGGCGAGCTCGGGGTCCTGCACCACCGCGCGGATCTTGCTGCGGAAGAACTCGGCGATGGTCTCGTTGGCCTCCCGGTTGGTGAACAGGTCGGGGTAGGCGGCGATGAGGTCGATCGCCCGGTGCCGGTTCCACCGCTCCTCGTAGACCGCCCACCGCTCCTCGGGGGAGTGGTCGAGCGCGCCGACCTCGAGGGTGTCGGTGTACTGGCCCGACGGTGTGGTCTTCGAGGTCGCCTTGAAAGTCTCGATGTTCTCCTTGAACTCCCGCTTCTCGTCCTCGGTGAGGGGGCGGTTGCCGCAGTCGAGGCTGAACGCCGGAGTCCGCTGGAACACGGTCAGTTTCTCGGCCTGCTCGGCGACGAGCGGGATCACCTGGACGCCGGACGAACCGGTGCCGATCACCCCGACCCGCTTGCCGGTGAAGTCGACGCCCTCGCGTGGCCAGTCGGCCGTGTGGTACGTCGCACCGCGGAAGTTGTTCAGGCCCGGGAAGTCCGGCGTCTGCGACGTGGACAGACAGCCGACCGCGGTCACGAAGTACTTGGCGACGGCGACGTCACCGGAGTCGGTGGTGATCGTCCATCGGTCGGTGTGGTCGTCGAACCGGGCCGAGTCGACCCGGGTCCGGAACCGGAAGTGCTTCTTCACGTCGAGTCTGTCGGCGGCGAAGTTCAGGTAGCGCAGGATCTCCGGCTGGGCGGGATAGCGCTCGGTCCACTCCCACTCGTCGATCAGCTCGGGCGAGAAGGTGTAGGCGTATTCCATGCTGATGCAGTCGCATCGAGCGCCGGGATAGCGGTTCCAGAACCAGGTGCCGCCCACACCGTCGGCGGCCTCGAAGGCGCGGACCGTCAGCCCCATCTCCCGCAGCCGGTGCACCATGTAGATGCCGGAGAAGCCGGCACCGACCACGATCGCGTCGAACTCCTCGGCGGTGTTCTCGGTACCCATGCCGTTCTCCGTCCGATCGGTACCCATGCCGTTCTCCGTCCGATCGGGGCTCATCGGGCGATGTCCGCGCCGGCGAGCACGTCCTCGACCGCCTCGACGACGTAGTCCATGCCGTCCTTCGCGCCCGGCAGGATGTTCACGAACTGGAAGAATCCGTGCATCTGCCCGGTGAACACCTTCTCGCGCAGTGGCACTCCGGCCGAGCGGAGCGCCTGCGCGTACTTGCGGCCCTCGTCGTGCAGGACGTCGTGCTCGGCGATCAGCACCGCGGCCGGGGCGACACCATCGAACGATTTCGCGTTGATCGGGGCGACCTCCCAGCGGGTGCGGTCCTTCGCCTCGGGCACGTACAGGTCCCAGAACCACACCATTGCGTCCCGGGTGAGCATGAGCTCGTTCGCGGGGTCGAGGTAACTGGGTGTGTCGAAGTCGCAGTCGATGACGGGGTAGGCGAGGAACTGCAGGGCGAGTTCGGGACCGTTCTCCCGGGCGGCGCGCTGCGCGACCACCGCGGCGAGGTTGCCGCCGGCACTGTCACCGCCCACGATCAGCGGGGCGTCCGCGGCCGCGTAGGTGGCGCGGTTCGCCGCGAGCCACTGCACCGCGGTCCACGCGTCGTCGGCGGCGGACGGGAACACGTGCTCGGGAGCGAGCCGGTAGTCGACGAGGGCGACGACGCAGCCGGTGCGCTCGGCGAGCTGACGGCCGAGCGTGTCGTACCCGTCGAGGCTCCCGACCACCCAGCCCCCACCGTGCAGGTAGGCGATGACGCCGCGGGCGTTGTCGGTCGGCACCAGGAGCCGGATCGGCAGCTGGTGACCGTCCGGAGTCGGCACGGTGCGGTTTTCCACCCGGGTCATCTCCGGGCCGTCGCCGTAGAGCGGCGTGAAGCCTTCGCTCATCGCGCGGGCCTCCTGCGGGGCCATCTCGTGCAGGGGCGGACCGCCTGCCTTCGCCATCTCGGCAAGAAACGCGGTGGTGGCCGGGTCGAGGGCCATGGCATCTCCTTCGTGTGCGGCATGGGTTTCGACAGACGTCGACGACTCCCGATCGGATGCGCAGAGTCGGCGCCCAGCGAGTGATGCACATCACCATAACCATACGCATGATTATTTGCAATACCGGCGCGCTAGGGCCTTTATCTATGCGCATGATTGGTCTAGCTTGGAAGCGAGAGTTCCGGGGGCATCTCCCCGCATCTACTACGGAAGGCCACCGACCATGACTGCCGGAAACCAGGACACCGCGCTGCAGAGCCCCATCGACACCGTCGTCTCCGACCGTGCCTTCCTCGAGTGCCCCCGCTGGCACGACGGACGGGTGTGGGTCTCGGATCTCTATCGGCACGAGGTGATCTCGATCGGCGCCGACGGTGCGGTGACCGTCGAGGCCACCCTCCCCGGCGACGAGCCGTCCGGCCTCGGCTGGCTGCCCGACGGCCGCCTGCTGATCACCGCGATGGAGTCCGGGCGGATCATGCGCCGCGAGCACGACGGCGAGATCGTCGTCCACGCCGACCTCTCGTCGGTCGCCACCGGCAAACTCAACGACATGGTGGTCGCCGAGGACGGCACCGCGTACGTGGGCAGTTTCGGCTTCGAGTTCAAGCGCGACACCCCGATCGCGCCGGCCAACCTGATCCGTATCGCGCCCGACGGGTCCTTCACCGTCGAGGCCTCGGATCTCCGCTTCCCCAACGGCATGGTGATCACCCCCACCGGCACGCTGATCGTCGCGGAAAGCATGGGCAACAAGCTGACTGCGTTCGACATCGGTTCCGACGGCCGGCTCGGCGGGCAGCGCACCTGGGCCGCGTTCGGTCCGGACCTGCCCACCGACTCCGTCAAGGCCGCGATGAGCGCCGCGGCGGTCGCGCCGGACGGCATCTGCCTCGACAGCGACGGTGCGGTGTGGGTCGCCGACGCCCTCAACCGGCGGGTCATCCGCGTCGAGGAGGGTGGCGCGATCACCGGCGAGGTCGTGTTCCCGACCGGGGTGTTCGCGTGCATGCTCGGCGGCCCGGAGGGCAACACCCTCTACGCCTGCGCCGCGCCGAACTCCTCGGAGGCCGCCCGTCGTCACACGCGCGACGCGAGCCTGCTCGCCACCCGCGTCGGCGCCACCCACGGCGGTCGCCCGTAGGACGGCCCCCAGGACATGGGAAAGGGCGGCGATTCGTCGAATCGCCGCCCTTCCCTGTTGTTCGGCTCGATCAGTACGGCGCGTACGCCGCCGCGGAGGCCGGCTGGTCCAGCACGCGGTCCACGGTGATGCGCTTGCGTTCGATGAGCAGTGTCCCTTCACGCTCGGCGAACGTGTCGGCGTAGCGCCCGTACAGCCGCTGCGTGCCCTCGGGGCCGGCCACCGTGGCCTCGAAGTACGCGTCGACCCGCACCCGGCCGTCGCCCTCGTCGGACACACGGACGTTGGTGATCGCGTGGCGGGAGAACTCCGCGCCGGACTCGGCGAAGGCACGGTAGACGCCGAGGAACTCCTCCGGGCCCGCATCCTCCTTGCCGTTCTGGGTGATCGAGACGTCGTCGGTGATCAGCGCGCGCAGGGCGTCGAGGTCGCCCTCGTCCACGGCGGTCGCGTACGCGTACATCACGTCCTCCGCGCGGCGCGCGAGATCGGGAGAAACCGCAGTCATATCGGGTCCTTCGCTTTCGTCGTGGGTCAGGGAAGCTGGATCAGCTTGGTTTCGAAGAACGCGTCGAAGCCCTCGATGCCGCCCTCGCGGCCGAGACCGGACTGCTTGTAGCCGCCGAAGGGCTGCACGACGCACATCGCGTAGCCGTTGACGGAGATCTGGCCGGTGCGCACCCGTCGCGCGATGCTCTGGGCCAGCTCTTCGTCCTTCGCGTAGACGGAGCCGGAGAGGCCGTAGTCCGAGTCGTTGGCGATGGCGACGGCCCCGTCGATCGAATCGAACGGAATGACCACCAGCACAGGCCCGAAGATCTCCTCCTGCGCGATGCGCATGTCGTTGGAGACGTCCGCGAACAGGGTCGGTTCGACGTACCACCCGCGGTCGAGGTGGGCGGGCTTCCCGCCACCGGTCACCAGACGGGCACCCTCCTTCTTGCCGATCTCGATGTAGTCGAGCACCCGCGTCTGCTGACGCTCGGCGGCCAGGGGGCCGAGGACAGTGTCCTCGTCACGGGGATCACCGACCTTCACGCTCTCCATCACCGCCTTGATCGCCTCGACGACCTCCTCCTGGCGCTCGCGCGGGACGATGATGCGGGTGAGGGCGGCGCAGACCTGCCCCGAGTGACCGATGCCGCCGAACACCATGCCGGGCAGGAAGGTGTCCAGGTCGATGTCGTCGGCGATGATCGCGGCAGACTTGCCGCCCAGCTCGAGGGTGACCCGCTTGATCCGCTCGGCGGCCCGGCTCATGACGACGCGGCCGGCCGCCGTGCTGCCGGTGAAGCTGATCTTGTCGACGTCCGGGTGGCTGACGAGGTAGTCACCCACCTCCCGTCCTGCCGGCACGACGCTGATGACGCCTTCGGGCAGACCGGCGGCGTCGAGCGCCTCGGCCAGCATCATCATCGTGACGGGGCCCTCCGGGGCCGGCTTGAGCACCACCGTGCAGCCCGCGGCGAGTGCGGGCGAGATCTTCAGCGAGCCGGTCGCAACCGGACCGTTCCACGGGACCACGACCGCGACGACACCGATGGGCTCACGCACGATCTTGCCGTGCCCGCCCTTCCAGGTGCGCTCCTCCTCGAACGCGAAGCGCTCGTGGAACGTGGCCGCGTCGTCCCACATGTCGACGGCGTTCTGGTGGAACAGAGTGGAAACCGCTGCGGGGGCGCCCAGTTCGAGGGTGAAGGCCTCGGCCATCTCGGGGATGCGCTTCTTCACCTCGTTCCCGACGCGCACGAGGATCTCCGCCCGCTCGGCGGGCGTCATCCGCGGCCAGGGACCTTCGTCGAACGCCTTGCGCGCCGCCGCGACGGCGCGGTCCATGTCCGCCTCGCGCGCCTCGGGCACGGTCGCGATGACCTCGCCGTTGATCGGGGAGATCACCTCGATCACCGCGTCGCTGGACGGCTCGACCCACGATCCGCCGATGAACAGCTTGTCGTAGCTCTTCAGCTGGATGGGAGTGGCTGTGGTCATGCTGTGTTCCTCCACTCGACCGCGGACTCTCGCCACGGCGACTCGCTGGATGGGATGGGAGTACTACTTCGCTGCCGGGGCCGGCGCCTGCAGGGGCGCCGACAGATCCCGGATCTCGTCCGGATCCACGACGACACGGCGGTCGATCGCCATGCGGGCCTGCACCATGTGCCGGGGAGAATCGACGCTCAGGTGCGCGGTGAGCTGCCCGGCGGCATCGAACCAGGCCGCACCCCACTTGCCGTCCGCACCCTCGCGGAACACCATATCGTCGGATTCGCTTCTGTGTCCGACGAATTGGATTTTGTGTCCGAACTGGTCGCTCCAGAAGTACGGGACCGGGTCGAAGACGGGCGGCGACTGCGGTCGCAGGAGCGCGCCGGCGACCGTCGCCGGCCCGGTGCGCGCCTCGTCCCAGTGTTCACCCCCGAGTCGCGTCCCGAACCGGGGCGACCAGCGCATCGCGACGTCTCCGACGGCGAACACCGCCGGGTCGGCGGTTCGCAGCGACTCGTCGACGACGACCCCGCGATCGATCTCGAGTCCCGATCCGGTCAGCCAGCCCACGTCGGGCCGCACTCCGATACCGGTGACGACGACGTCCGCCGGCAATGCGGTGCCGTCGTCCAGTGTCAGCCCGTCTGTCGTGACCTCGCCGACGCCGGTGCCGCAGCGCAGATCGACTCCGTCCCACCACGATCGCAGCCGTTCGGCGACCTGCGCGCCCAGCGGACCCGCGAGCGGCCGGGACCCGGCTTCCACGCAGGTGACCGAGCAGCCGAGAGACAGTGCGGTCGTGGCGATCTCGGCGTTGATCCAGCCGGCACCGACGAGAACGACGCGGGCTCCCGGGCGCAGCTCGGCACGGAGATGCTCGGCGTCCGCGGCGGTGCGGAGCACGAGTTGCCGGCCCGCCCCGGGCAGCGCGACCGGGGCCGCCCCGGTCGCGACGACCAGCGCGTCGTAGGAATGCTCGCCGGCATCGGTGTGCACCGTCCGGGCTGCAGTGTCGAGCGCCCGGGCCCGGACACCGAGGCGCAGTTCGACGCCGAGCGCCGCGTAGTCGACGTCGAACGTGGTGTCCTGCGCCTCGAGGAGTGCGGACTTGCTCAGCGGCGGGCGGTCGTACGGCGGGGTGGGCTCGGAACAGATCAGCTCGAGCTCGCCGTCGAAACCTTCGGCGCGCAACGCCTCACACGTGCGGAGCCCGGCGAGGCCGCCGCCGACGACGACGATTCTTCGGCCGTTGAACACGGCGTTCCCCTGTCCTGTCGATGAATCGGATGGTGCGGTGGGTGCGCTCGGTACAACTCAGTACAAGGTGTAGTCCGACAGCACGCGCGGGCCCGGCGTGTAGGTGGCCGGGATCCGCTGCCAGCCCATGTTGGTGCCCTGATGCGGGTATCGCTCGAGCGCGGAGAAGTCCACCTCGTAGTCGGGCATCCGCTCGAGAATCTGGGTGATGAGCGTCTTGGACATGTAGCGGCCGAGATGCGATCCGGCGCAACGGTGTACGCCGATTCCGAATGCGGTGTGCCGGTTCGGCCACCGTTCGATGTCGATCTCGTCCGGGTTGTCGAAGAGCTTCTCGTCGCGATTGGCCGACGACCAGGACAGCAGCACCCGATCGCCCTTCTTCATGGGGCAGCCCTGGAACTCGGTGTCCTTGGTGACGGTCCGGGCGAGCGCCTGAGTGGGCGAGAAGTACCGCAGGAACTCCTCGACGGCGTGGTCCATCAGGCTCGGATCGTCGATGAGCCGCTGCCGCACGGCCGGGTGCTCGGCGAGCCACACCAGCGCCTGGCTCACCAGGGACGCGGTGGTACCGACACCGCCGGCGAGCAGCAGATCGACGATCGAGTACATCTCGAAGTCGTTGAGCGGACGACCGTCGACCTCCTGCTGCACGAGGTAGCTGATGATGTCGTCGGTGGGGTTCTCGCGACGGGCCCGGATGGTCTCGCGCATGCGGTCGCCCAGGTACGGGAAGTCGACCTCCATCGCGTGGCGGTAGTCGTCACTTCCCAGAATGCCGGCGAGCGCCTGGTGGTGCGCGTGGGAATAGCGCTTCCAGTCGGCGAGGTCGAGACCGAGCCAGTCCACCGTCACGATGGAGGGAACCGAGATGACCGAGGTGAGGTCACACTGCCCGTCCTCGATCACGCTGTCGATGAACCCGGCGGTGTGGCGGTCGACGAGCGCCTTCATCCGCTCGACGGCCGCGGGCGCGGTGATCGGGTTGACGATCTTGCGGTACTTGCGGAACTCCGGGGGATCGAGCTCGATGGGGATGTGGAAGTGCATCGGCGTCTTCGGGATGACGACCGAAAGACCCTCTCCCCCATATTCGTTGCGCGCGGACGAGAACGTCTCGTCGTCACGGGCGGCCTCGAAGACCGAGTCGTAGTCGCTGAGCACCCAGTACCCGCCGTGCGCCTCCGTCCAGGCGACTCGCTCGTTCTGGCGGACCTTGCGGTACGAGGCGACCGGATCGGCAGAGTGCTCCTGCGAATTGTGGTCGAAGTTGATGACGGGGCAACGATTGCGGCTGTCCATCGCGTGGACCCTCCTGCGTCGGATCGGGCATCTCCTGCTAATGGTTATAACAGATGATATAGTAGTGTAGATCACACCGCCAGCCCGGCTATCAAATCAAATGTTCAACGAGCTGGCATCCTCGATATCCGGATGACGGAAGGAGCGACCGATGAAGGTTGTTGTCGACGAGAACCACTGCCAGGGCCACGGGCTGTGCTTCATGACCTCCCCGCAGGTCTTCGCACTGCGCGAGGAGGACGGCCACGCGTACGTCCTGCCCGGGGGCGACGACCCGGCCAACGAGCACGCCGCACGCGAGGCCGCCGCGTCCTGCCCCGAGCGTGCGATCTCCGTCGTCACCGAGTGACGACGCCTTCCGAGCGGCCGGCACACGACGGAGGAAGGGGCCCCGGGTTCGACCCGGGGCCCCTTCCTCCGTGTGCGGCCGTGCGCCTCAGCCCAGGGCGCGGTCCCACTGGATGACCTGTTCGAGCAGGTCGGGGTACTTGCGCTGCGCGTACCTCCGGTAGGCGTTGATGTGGTCGCGCATGCGTTCCTCGGATCCGATCGGGTCCCCCTGCGAGAGCGACTCGTAGATCTGGGTGTGCGCGACGATGATCGCCTCGCGCCGGTGCGGTGGGTAGTCGATCCCGATCGCAGTGCCGTCCATGATTCCGAGCAGCGAATCGACCATGTACCCGAACAGCGGATTACCCGAGGACCAGGCGATCAGATCGTGGAAGTTCTTGTTCGCCTCGAGGAACTCGTGCTGGTCGCCGAGCGAGCCGTGCATCCGGTCGATGGTCTCCTTGAGCTCGACCAGTGTCTCCCCGCTGATGCGCTGGGCAGCCAGGCGGCTGATCATCGGCTCGAGGGCGGTGCGCGCCTCGATGATGACACTGAACGGCGCGTCCTTGAGCTGCATGAGAAGGATGAGCGAACTCGCGAGGTGGGACGCATCGGGATCCAGTATCACCGGCCCGCCCCGGGGGCCGGGCTTGAGGGCGATCACCCCCTGAAACTCCAACAGCCGCAGGGCTTCCCGCAGCGTGCCGCGGCCGATCTCGTACTTCTCGAGCATGACCCGCTCCGACGGCAGCAGATCGCCCGCCGCCAGGTTCTGCCTGGTCGCGTCCCTGATGATGTGCTGCGCCACCACCATGGCAGCTTTCGGCGCCCGTCCTGTGATCATCGCGCCTTCTCCTCCCGAGAGCACCTGCCGGTTCGGGAACTCTGTCCGGATCGGACACTCCCCCACTTCCCGACGGGCCAAAATAATGCTAACGATTATAACGTACAGTTCGTGTCTTGGCTCCTTACCGGCGAAGAGACACTCCCGCCGGCCCCGCCCCTCCCACACCCCGCCTCTCTCGTACCCCGCCGAGCCGAACCGTGAACCTCGACCGAAGGAGTTCCCATGAGCAGCCCCACCTCCACCACCACGAGCGTCGTTCTCGAATCCGTCGACTCCAGCCTGTGGATCCGGCTCAACCGGCCCGAGCGCCGCAACGCCTTCGACGCCGAGATGTGCGCTGTCATGGTCGACGCGCTCCACGAGGCCACCGAGTACCGCTCGGTGGTCATCACCGGATCGGGGGGAAGCTTCTGCGCCGGCGGCTCGCTCGGCCAGCTCAGCCAGCCCACCGTCAAGGAATTGCGGGGTCTCTACCGTTCATCGCTCGAACTCTTCGACGCGATCCGCACCTGCCCCCGCCCGGTCGTCGCGGCCGTCAACGGTGCCGCGGCAGGTGGCGGCAACGAACTGGTGGTGGCCTGCGATCTCGCCGTCGCCGCCCGCTCGGCGACATTCGGTCAGACGGGTCCCCGCGTCGGCAGCTCTCCGGTCAGCGGCGCCACGAACGTGATGGGAGTCCAGATCGGCGAGAAGCGCGCCAAGGAACTGTCGCTGCTGTGCCGGCGCTACCCGGCGGAGCGCGCCTACGAGATGGGACTGGTGAACGAGGTGGTCGACGACGAGCTTCTCGAGGAATCCGTCCGCTCGCTGTGCCGCGAGTTCGAGGCCCTGAGCCCGCGCTACCTCGAGATCACCAAGGTCAGCTCGAACATCTGGTGGAACTCCGCCCGGGACTCGTTCAGCAACGGGCTCGGCATGCTCGTCCAGGCGATCGGCAGCGCCGACATGATCGAGGGTGCGCAGGCCTTCCTGGAAAAGCGTAAGCCGCAGTTCCCGCCCGCCGAATAGGCACACGTTCGATAATGGTGCACATCAATGTGCACAATCGCGTGCACAATGAGTACAGTGCACAATTCGGATCGTCCGGGGAAGTTGCCCGCCCGATCCGCCGACACGGCGAGCACCCGCTGCGCCGTGACAGCCTCCGCTTCCCGGAAGTCAGGAGGCCACGAGGCTAAGGAGGTTCCGTGGCTGCAATGTCGAGAGGCCCGAAGACATCGCTGGTGGTCGCCCAGCAGATCGTCCGGGATACGGCGCGAAAAGGTCTGCAGCCCGGGGACCTGCTGCCCCCGGAGAAGGCGATGCTCGAGGAGTACCAGATCGGCCGCGGCACCCTCCGTGAGGGACTGCGGCTGCTCGAGTTCCAGGGGATGATCGCCCTCAAGCCGGGGCCCAAGGGCGGTCCCGTCCTCCTCGATCCGGACGCGTCCCATCTGGCGAGCACCATCATCCTGCTGATGCAGCTCCAGAACGCCTCGCTCAGCACGATCGTGGAGGCCCGCACCGCCCTCGAGCCCGTCATCTGCCGCCTGGCCGCCGAGCGGATCAGCGACGAGAACCTGCTCGAGCTCAAGCAGTCCGTCGACCGCATGCAGCAGTCGTTCGACACGGCGGACATCGACACGTTCCTCGAGACGAACAAGCAGTTCCACGACGTCATCGCCTGGTCCACCGGCAACGCGCTCTTCGGCTACCTGACGGACGCGCTGCTGCGGATCACCGGCGGCACGGTGATGGGCGTCGACCACCCCGCCCCGCTGCGGGAGACGACCCTCAAGGCGCACATCCAGATTTACGAGGCGCTGCATTCGCACGACGCGGACCTGTCCGAGGACCGGATGCGCGACCACATCAACGAATACGTCCGGTACGCCGAGCGCAAGTTCCCCGAACTCCTGAGCCAGGTCCTGCCCTGGAACCAGGCGCTCGGCGGCTGAACACCACTGTCGCCGCCGTCCGGCGACACGGACCCCGCGGGCCCGCACCGAGCATCGTCTCGGCGCGGGCCCGCCGGGTTTCCGGGCCGATTCGCGACCGGCGGCCCGGTTCCCGAGGTCCGGCGAACTCCGACGACACCGCTATTGCTTATATCCATGCATATGGTTATGGTGATAGCGATCACATGCATGCATAGCGATCAACACCGTCGAGCCCGTGCCGGCGCCCTACGCCGGCCGCCGCTCGCGCCTTCACCCCCGTTCGTCACGAGGAGAAGCCATGAAGACCATCGGAGCGCTGCTGTGGGAGCCGGGAACCCGGTCCGGTTGGAGCGTCGAGGAAATCGAGATCGATCCCCCGAAGAGCCGGGAGGTGCGGGTCAAGCTCGCCGCCTCCGGCATCTGCCACAGCGACGACCACGTCGACACCGGCGACATCCCCCTCGACTGGGCGCCGATCATCGGCGGGCACGAAGGTGCGGGCGTGATCGAGGAGCTCGGCCCCGACGTCACCGGCTTCGAGGTCGGCGACCACGTCGTCCTGTCCTTCCTGCCGTCCTGTGGCCACTGCAAGATGTGCACCATCGGCCGTTCCAACATGTGCGAGATGGGCGCCGGCGTGCTCGGCGGCTTCGCCCCCGACGGCACCCACCGCGTCCACGCCCGGGGCCAGGGCGTCGGCCCGTTCTCCTACCTCGGCACCTTCTCCCCGTACGTCGTGGTCAACATCGACTCGTGCGTCAAGATCGGCAAGGACATCCCGCTCGACAAGGCCGCACTGATCGGCTGCGGCGTCCCCACCGGCTGGGGCTCGTCCGTCTACGCGGCCGACATCCAGCTCGGGGACACCGTCGTCGTCATCGGCACCGGCGGTGTGGGCATGAACGCGGTCCAGGGCGCCCGGCACAAGGGCGCCAAGAACATCGTCACGATCGACCCCGTCGAGTACAAGCGCGACCAGGCCAAGATCTTCGGTGCCACCCACACCACCGAGAACTTCGAACAGTGCCGAGAGGTCGTCGACCAGCTCACCGAGGGGCAGGGCGCCGACGTCGTCATCATCACCGTCGACATCGCCTACGGGCACCTGCTCAACCCGGCGCAGGAGATGACCCGCCGCGGCGGCACCCTGGTGCTCACCGCCGCCGCTCCCGTCACCCAGCGCGACGTGCCGTTCGACCTGTTCACCTTCGCGATGTCGGGCAAGCGCCTGCAGGGCACCCTGTACGGCACCACGACGGCGCGCCGCGACATCCCGCTCATCGCCGACATGTACCGCCGTGGCGAGTTCAAGCTCGACGAGCTGGTCACCAAGACCTACAAGCTCGAGGACATCAACACCGCGTTCAAGGATCTCCGCGAGGGCAAGAACATTCGCGGCGTCATCATGTACGACGACTAGATCGGCACACGCGATTCCCCGGGAGTGTTCGCGCCCGGCGCACGGGCCGGGACGGGGGTCCACACTCCGTCCCGGCCCGATCCGTGTACCTCCGACAGGAACAGAGCCGATGACTGCCTCGAAACTCGCGGACCTCGATTCCGCCGCCCTGAGCCGCCTCGTCGCCAAGGACGAGATCCGGGACCTGGCCGGACGTTACGCCCTGGCCGTCGACGACCACGACATCGATACCGTGCTGTCGATGTTCACCGAGGACGGTGTCTTCGAGGTCGCCGGCACCGAGCTGCGCGGCCGTGAGCAGATCCGCCCCTTCTACGTCTCCAGCATGGACCGTTACCACACCATGCTGCACACACCCGAGATCCACCTCGTCACGATCGAAGACGACTCGCACGCAAGCGGAATCATGACCGGCCATGCCGAACTGGCGGTCCACGACACCCTGATGATGACCGCGTTCCGGTACCGCGACCGATACGTGCGCCGGGACGGCACCTGGCTTTTCGAAAGACGCGCCGTGTCGTTCATGTACGCGGTACCGTTCGAGTCGATGGGCTCGAGTTTCCGTACCACCAAACGGATTCGGTGGCCCCAGACCCGATACACCGAGGCCGACTATCCGGAGTCGGCTCCCACCTGGAACACCTACCGCTGACGGCGGATCGGGCCCGTCGGCGGCCCCCGAAGGAGCAGCTATGACAGGACGGGTAGCAGGTAAGGTCGCTTTCATCACGGGCGCGGCCCGCGGCCAGGGACGCAGCCATGCGATCCGCCTCGCCGAGGAGGGCGCCGACATCGTCGCTCTCGATGTGGCCGAGGACATCGAGAGCGTCACCCGCTTCTACCCCGGCGCCACCGAGGACGACCTGGCCGAGACGGTGCGCGCCGTGGAGGCACTCGATCGCCGGATCATCGCCCGCAAGGCCGACGTCCGTAACTTCGACGCCGTCAAAGCCGTGGTCGACGAGGGCATCGCCGAGCTCGGCCGGATCGACATCGTCGCCGCCAACGCCGGCATCTTCCTCTTCGGCGACGAGACACACCTGGTGAGCGAACGCGACTGGGACGATGTCCTCGACATCAATCTCAAGGGCGTGTGGCACACGTGCAAGGCCGTCACCCCGCACCTGATCGAACAGGGCACCGGGGGGTCGATCGTCATCACCAGCTCCACCGCCGGCCTGAAGGGCACGCCGAACGTCGCGCCCTACACCGCGAGCAAGCATGCCGTGGTCGGCCTGATGCGCACGCTCGCACTGGAACTGGGTCCGCACGGCATCCGCGTCAACACCGTGCATCCCACCGGCGTCGCCACGGACATGATCCTCAACGAGGCCTGCTTCCGGCTGTTCCTCCCGGACGTCGAACATCCCACCCAGGAACAGGCCGCACCGGTCTTCGCCACCACCAACGTCCTGCCCGTGCCGTGGATCGAGCCGATCGACATCTCCAACGCGGTGTTGTACCTGGCCTCCGACGAGGCCCGGTACGTCACCGGCACCGAACTGAAGGTCGACGCCGGCTACACCCTCCGCTGACCCGGCCGGACGAACGGGAGACCACATGACTGCTCGACTCGACACACCGCGCCTCGATCCCGCCCACCCCGACGCGGTCGCCGAACGCTGGCTCGCGGACTTCGCCGGTGCGCTCCGATCGGGAAACGCCGACGACTACCCGGACGCACTCGCCACCGACGCGTGGTGGCGCGACCTGCTCGCCTTCACCGGCGATCTGCGCAGCCTGCACGGCGAATCGGCGATCCGCCCGCTGCTCACCGGCGCGGCGGATCTCGAGGTCCGCGACGAAGCGCTCGATTCCTCCGTGCCACCGGCGCTGCTGCCGACAGGCGAGGGCCCGCCGGTCGTGCAGCTGCTCTTCCGCCTCACCATCCGGTTCGGACACGTCCGTGGCGTCGCGCGACTGACCCCGGACGATGCGGGCCGCTGGCGCGCGACGGCTGTCCTGACGACGCTCGACAGTCTCGCCGGCGCCGAACCGGCTGTGGGAGAGCGTCGTCCGAACGGTGTCCCGGAACCCGGTGAACGCGTCACCGTCCACTGGGGTGATCGTCGGCTCCTCGCGAGCGAGTGCACCGAACGGGATCCGGAGGTCCTCGTCATCGGCGCCGGACATTCCGGTCTCGGGCTCGCCGCCTACCTCGGGGCGATGAACGTCCACGCGCTCGTCGTCGAGCGCAACGAGCGCGTAGGTGACAACTGGCGCAACCGCTACGACTCGCTGGTGCTGCACGACCCCGTGTGGTCGAACCATCTGCCGATGATGCCGTTCCCACCCACCTGGCCGGTGTTCACACCGAAGGACAAGATGGGCGACTGGCTCGACATCTACGCCCGAGCCCTGGAACTGAACGTGTGGACCCGCACGGAACTCGTGAGCGCCTCGTACGATCCCGCGACGAAGCGGTGGGAGGTGGTGCTCGACCGCGGAGGCGAACGGCGGGTGCTGCGCCCGCAGCACGTGGTCCTGGCCACCGGCCTGAGCGGCACCGAGCCGCTCGTACCGGACATCCCCGGGACCGGAGAATTCGCGGGCGAGCTGCTGCATTCCGGCCGCTACACGACGGACCCACGACGGAGCGGCCGTGATGTCGTCGTCATCGGCACCGGGAACAGCGGCCACGACATCGCCCAGGACCTGTACAACACCGGCGCTCACGTGACCCTCGTCCAGCGGGGTCCGACCTACGTCGTCGGCGGCACCACCGTGGTCGACGTCATGCTGAAACCCGCCTACGGCGAGAACACCGCGCCCACCGAGATCGCCGACCTCGTCGGTGCATCGTTCGCGCGGCGGGACCAGGGATTCGTCGACGGCCTGCGCACCGCCGTCGCGGCCATGGCCGACATCGATCGCGACCTGCTCGATGCCCTGAGCGCCCGGGGATTCCGTCATCACCTGGGCGACGGCGGGACCGGAGCGATGGACCTCTTCCTTACCCGGAACGGCGGCTACTACATCGACGTCGGAGCGTCCCGGCTCGTCGCCGACGGGTCGATCGGACTGGTCGCAGGGAAGACCGTGGAACGGTTCGTTCCCGAGGGAGTGGTCATGTCGGACGGCACCGTCGTGCCCGCCGACAGCGTTGTGTTCGCCACCGGGTTCCGGGGCATCCTCGACACTGCCCGCCGCGTCCTGGGCGACGCCGTCGCCGACCAATGCGGACCGGTCTGGGGTCTCGACGACGAGGGCGAGATCCGGTCGGTGTGGCGACGTTCGGGTCACGACGGATTCTGGTTCAGCGGCGGCAATCTCACCCTCGCCCGCATCTACAACAAGTACCTTGCTCTCCAGATCAAGGCCGACCTGGACGGCATCGACCTGCCGTCCGTTCCCTGACCCTGCCCCTCGAGTACATCGGAGACCGATACATGCGCGCCGACGACATCAACGAGATCATCCGCATCACCCATCTCTACGCCCGTGGCCTCGATCGATTCGACCCCAAGGAGGCACTGTCCGCCTTCGCACCCGACGGAGCGTGGGACGCCAGCGCCGTGGGCCTGACCCGGTACGAGGGGCACGAGCAGATCCTCGACTTCTTCGAGCGGGACGCACAGGCAGTGGACAAGCAGTTCCACATCATCACCAATCACGTCATCGACTTCGAGGACGACGACCACGCCACCGGTACGAACTACGTCTTCTCCGAAGCGGAGATGAAGAACGGTGCCGCCATCAAGGCAATCGCGCTCAACGAGGACCGCTACGTCCGCACCGCCGACGGCTGGAAGATCGCCGAGCGGATCATCACCGGCCTCACCACGCCGCAGATGGACGGTTTCGACGCCTGACCGGAATACGGTAGCGACACATACGGCAGGGGTGGGGGCTTCACGGTCCCCACCCCTGCCGTATGTCTCGGATCAGATGTCCTTGGTGATCTCGTAGAAGTCGAACGAGACGCCGGCCTGCGCAAAGTTCTCGAGGTCGGCGGCGCCCTGCTGCCCTTCCGGAGACGCCATGTCGGCGAGCATGGCTTCCTTGCTGTCCCAGTCGCACACCGCGACCAGGAAGTGCGGCGGGGTGCTGCCGTCGGGGGTGGAGCACACGCCCCATTCGTAGTTCCGGATCCCCTGCTGCTTCAGCGCGAGCTTGGAGTGCACGTTGCGGTAGTGCTCGAGGAACTTCTCGGGATCCTCGGGGTGGTTGTACGCGGCGACGAGTCGGTACATGTCGACCTCTTTCCATGGTGGATTCGGAGATTTCCGTGTGGAACAGCCCCGCACACGGGGGTGTGGAACGGCCCCGCACGCGGGGGTGTGGAACAGCCCCGCACACGGGGTGGCGCGAAGACGCCCGTCAAATATATCCGCTCTACACCTTTGATTATATCCATTCGCATTGATAGAGTGATACCCGTCACAAACTCTTCCGCGAGCGGACGACCATCCGGCCGCACCGCGCTCCCGCCCGGCTCACCGAAACCACGAGCCTGGCGGTGACATCGGCACATCCGACCGAATCCCCCAGTCAGAGAGGCCATCCGATGACTGCAACCCCCAACTCCTCAACATCCGCAATCGAGGTCGACGCCGTCGTCGTCGGCGCGGGCTTCGCAGGGCTGTACCTGCTGTGGAAGCTGCGCCGCCACGGCTACACCGCCGTCGCGCTCGACAAGGGCGAGGAGGTCGGCGGCACCTGGCATTGGAACCGCTACCCCGGCGCCCGCTGCGACGTGGACAGCCACGACTACTCGTTCGGATTCGACGAGGAACTCGAGCAGGAGTGGGAGTGGAGCGAGCGCTACCCGTCGCAGCCCGAGCTGCAGGCGTACCTCTCGCACGTCGCCGACCGGTTCGACCTGCGCCGCGACATCCGTCTCGAAACCGCCGTCACCGAAGCCCGTTTCGACGAGGGCGAGCAGAAGTGGTACGTCCGCACCGACAAGGGCGACGAGTACGTTTCACGGTTCTGCCTCATGGCCGTCGGCTGCCTGTCGGTCCCCAAGGACGTCGACGTCCCGGGCCTCGACAAGTTCCAGGGGCCGATCTACCGCACCAGCGAGTGGCCGGAGGAGGGAGTGGACTTCACCGGTCTCCGGGTCGCCGCCGTCGGCACCGGATCCTCCGGCGTGCAGGCCATCCCGGAGATCGCCAAGCAGGCCGGCAAGCTGACCGTGCTGCAGCGCACCGCCAACTTCGTCATTCCCGCCCGCAACCACAAGCTCGACCCGGAGTTCGTCGCGAACGTCAAGGCGAACTACCGCGAGCGACGCCGTGCGTGCCGGACCGCCGCCGCGGGCTGCATCCGCGACGACAACCCCAAGGCCGCGTTCGACGTCAGCGACGAAGAGCGGTGGGCCGAGTACGAGAAGCGTTGGCAGGGCGGCGGAATTGCCTTCCTCGGCGCGTTCGCGGACCTGATGGTGGACCAGCGGGCGAACGACTCGGTCTGTGACTTCATCCGGGCCAAGATCGACGAGATCGTCGACGACCCGGACGTCGCGGACAGCCTCAAGCCGTTCGGCTACCCGATGGGTGCGAAGCGGCCCGTCGTCGGCACCGACTGGTACGAGACCTTCAACCGCGACAACGTCGAACTGGTCGACCTGCGCAAGAAGCCCCTCGACAGCTTCACCGAACACGGCATGCATCTCGCCGACGGCACCGAGTACGAGTTCGACGCCGTCGTGCTCGCCACCGGGTTCGACGCCTTCACCGGCGCGTTCACCCAGATCGACATTCGCGGCCGGGGCGGCCTGCCCTTGCAGAAGGCGTGGCAGGAGGGCCCGAAGACGCACCTCGGCCTGGGCACCGCCGGATTCCCCAACATGTTCATCATCGCCAACGTCGGCAGCCCGTCGGTGCTGTCGAACATGGTGACCGCCATCGAGCAGCACGTCGAGTGGACGGTCGAGACCATGGACCACATGCGCGAGCACGGACTGACCACGATCGAGGCCACCGAGGAAGCGCAGAACGCGTGGGTCGAGACGGTCGAGGAGATCGCGAACATGACCCTGTGGCCGCAGGGCGAGTCCGGGTCGTGGTACCGCGGCGCGAATGTGCCCGGTAAGCCGCAGATCTTCATGCCGTACGCCGGCGGAATCGTGCTCTACGAGCAGACGTGGAATGAGGTCCGGGACGCCGACTTCAAGGGATTCGTCCTGGCCTGATGCGGCGGATCTCGCGCCGGGCGATCGCGACCAGCGATCGCCCGGCGCTTTTCGCTGCGTCGTTCGTGTCGCGCGGGTGGATCTCGCGCGGAGCGGTAGGATCTCGCGCCGAAACGCGAGAAGCGACGACGACAACCTCCCGCTCGACGCAGCAACATCCCGCTCATCGCCGACGGACACCGAAACGGGGGTGCGGGCCCGAAGCCCGCACCCCCGTCGTGGTGTCCGTCAGATCAGCTTCGCGAGCGCGAATGCCTGACGGGTGGCGAAGACCAGTCGGCGCGGCGCGTAGGCGTCACCGAGGATGTGCACCTCCCGCTCGCCCTCTGCAGCCGGGCCGTCCTTGATGCTCTCGTACAGGCCGGCGTCCCCGATGCCACCGCAGGCGAGCACCACCGAGTCGAAGCCGTCGACCCGGTGCGTGCGGCCGGAGTAGACGTTGCGGGTGACCACCCCGGTCGGGGTGATCTCGACGACGTCCTCCATGAACCGGTACTGCACGCCCTTCTCGTCGAGGCGCCCGAGGATCGCACCGACGATGTAGCGGCCGAGCAGCTGGCCCGCGACCTGCGTCGCGTAGACGATGGTGACGTCGTGACCGCGATCGGTGAGGAAGTCGGCGAGCGACAGCGGCGGCATGTGATCGTCCTGCGCGACGATCAGGACCCGCTTGCCGACCGCGGCGTCGCCGTTCAGGACGTCGCGGATGTCGGCGACGTTGTCGCCGTACACGCCCGGGATGTCCGGGATCCGGCGGGTGGAGCCGGTGGCGACCGCCACCACGTCGAATCCGGCGGCCTCGATCTCCGCCTTCGTCGCCGCGTGCCGGTAGTCGATCTTCACGCCCGCCCGCTCGAGCCGGCGCTGCTGCCAGTCCAGGTACTTCTCGAACATGTCGTACGTGGGCGCGTTGATCGCGGTGCGCAGCTGGCCGCCGAGCACGTCGGACGCCTCCCACAACTCCACGTCGTGGCCCTTCTCCCGGGCCAGGGCCGCGAACTCCATGCCCGCCGGGCCGCCACCGACGACGAGCACGCGCCGGGGGTCGGTCACGGTGGGCCACGGCCCGTCGACCTCGTTGCTGGTGACGGGGTTGACCGCGCAGCCGAACGGCAGGCCCTCGACGTAGCGGCGGCTGATGCACTCGTTGCCGCCGACGCAGGGCCGGATCTCGTCGACGCGGCCGGTGCGGACCTTCTCGATGATCGACGGCTCGGCGATGTGCGCGCGGGCCATGCCGACGACGTCGGCGTCGCCGGCCGCGAGGATCCGTTCGGCGACGTCGGGGTGGTTGATGCGGCCCGTGTGCACGACGGGCAGCGACACCGCCCGCTTGAGCTGCCCGGCGAGATCGCTCCACTGGCCGGCCTCGTAGAAGTGCGGCTGGATGTAGGACGGGTTGCCCCACGGGCTGCCCACCACGCCGTGGAAGTAGTCGACGAGGCCGGTGCTCTCGAGGTACTGCGCGATCTCGATGGCTCCGGTGATGTCGTAGCCGCCCGGGACCTCCTCGCGCAGGTTCAGCCGGATGCCGATGACCATGGACGATCCGATCACGTCACGGATGGCCCGCAGCACCTCGACCGGGAACCGGCAACGGTTCTCGATCGAGCCGCCGTACTCGTCGTCGCGCTTGTTGGTCAGCGGCGAGAGGAAGTACTCGAGCAGATCGTCGTGGTTCATGTGGAGTTCGACGCCGTCGAGGCGTGCCTTCTGGGCCTGCTCCGCACAGAACTTGTACTGGCCGACGAAGTAGGCGATCTCGTCCCGGTTCAGCTTGTGCGGAACGTTGTTGATCACCGGAGCGCTCAGGACCGACGACGCACCATGCGGCATGCCGCCCTGGTGGACCATCTGCCCCGTCGCCACCGCGCCCTCGGCGTGCAGGGCATCGGAATACGCCTGTACGCGTTCGACGAAGATCGGCAGGCTGTAGTGGCCCTCGACCGTGGCGCCGACGCCGGTGGGCTCGAACCCCGGGATCACCCCGGTGTTCGGAACCCAGGCGCTGAGGCTGTCGAACCACGCGGCTCCGCCCCTCGCCCGGGACACGTAGTAGGCGAGGTTGCGTTCGGCGTCGGCCTCGGACCCGAAGATGTTGCCGATCGCCGAGGCGTGCGGCGGCAGCACCACGCGGTTGCGCAGTTTCATCGGGCCGATCTGGAACGGCGAGAGCAGGTGGGCGTAGGCGGAGTCCGGATCCGCGGTCATATTGTTCACTCCTTGTTCGGTCGAGGCCCGAGCGAGCCGCCGCGTCCGTCGCCCGGCATCCTGGTCGAGTCGTGACTGACCGCGATGCGAACGGGACGGACTTCCAGGACGACTCGGTTGGGGCTGTCCAGCAGTCGCTGGAAGGCTGCGGGATCGGTCGGAGCATGGCGCTGCGCGAACGCCGCATAGAACCAGCGTTTGGTCTCCGCGTCGGCGTGGACGGTGACGCGGCCGCGGACGGCGAGCATCCGCCTGCCGGGCAGGCCGGTGCCGGCATTCGAGATCACGAGCGTCACGCGGGATTCGCGCATCGCCGCACGTACGTGCGCGCGGTCCTTCGCGGCGGTGAGCCAGAACCGGTCATCGTGGTGCAGGTAGCTCATCACCACCCCGGCGGGCCACCCGGCCGCCGTACTGAAGGCGAAGGTACATTCGGTCTGCGCCGCAACGAGTTCGGCGATGCCCTCCTCGTCGACCCGCAGTGTACGCAGATCCTCGTTGTCGTCGATTCCGACGGCCATCGTCACATCACTTCACGTACGCGCCGGCGTCCACCGGGAAGGTGACTCCGGTGACGTACCGTGCCTCGTCGCTGCCGAGGAACAGCACCGCGTTGCTGATGTCGATCGATTCGACCCAGGGCACCGGCAGCGTGTTCAGCGACATGAACCCCGGCATCGCCTTCTCCTGCGACGGCTCCGGATCCCCCGGGGAGAACAT
Source organism: Rhodococcus sp. DMU1 (assembly GCF_012272955.1). Lineage (NCBI taxonomy): Bacteria > Bacillati > Actinomycetota > Actinomycetes > Mycobacteriales > Nocardiaceae > Rhodococcus > Rhodococcus sp. DMU1. The sequence continues at coordinate 5,577,089 of NZ_CP050952.1, forward strand.
GCCGTACGTCCCGGGATTCTGGATCATGATGGTGTCGACGTTCGTCGGGTGGATGGTGTTGACCCGGATGCTGTGGGGACCGAGCTCGTTCGCCATGGTCCGCATGAGCCCGACGATGCCGTGCTTGGCGGCGACGTAGTGGGCGACCTGCTGAATGCCCTTGAGGCCACCGATCGAACTGGTGAACATGATGGACCCGCCGCGGCCCTGCTCGATCATCGTGGGGATCGCGACGACCGCGGTGTTGAAGACGCCGGTGAGGTTGACGTCGATCATGTCGCGCCACTGCTCGGCGGTGAGTTCCCACGAGCGGCCGTAGGTGGCGATGCCGGCGTTGGCGACCACGATGTCGACGCCGCCGAGCTGCGCCACCCCGTCGTCGAAGGCGCGCTGCAGCGCCGCGCGGTCCCGGACGTCGGCGCGGTGCGCCACGATCCGCCGGTCGAGGGCCTCGACGAGCCGGACGGTCTCCTTGAGCTCGTCCTCGGTGGCCAGCGGGTAGTACGGGGTCACCGAGTCGATGTTCTCGCAGATGTCGACCGCGATGATGTCGGCGCCCTCCTCGGCGAGCCGCAGCGCGTGGCTGCGACCCTGGCCGCGGGCGGCCCCGGTGATGAACGCGACCTTGCCTTCTACTCGTCCTGCCATGATTGTCGCCCCTCTCGTGAGAATTGGTGTCTAGCGATCGACGGGGAACCGGACGGTCCCGGTGCCTTCGAGAACGCGCGCTCCGCCGAGGACGTCGAGTGTGAGGTCGCAGCGCACCAGGAGGCCGTCGGCTGTCTCCTCCACGTCGGTCACCACGCCCGCGGCCCGCAGCCTGTCACCCTCGAATACGTTGCCGAGGAATCTGAACCGGTATCCGGTGACCCGGTCCACGCCACCGGCCCAGGAGCCGAGCATGGACACGACGTAGGCGATGTTGCTCGGGCCCTGATTGACCGTGCGGTCGCCGAGGCCCAGCGCGCTCGCCGCCTTCCGATCGAAATGGATCGGGTTCGGGTCCCGCATGAGCGCCGAGAGGGTCTTCATCCGGGCCGGATCCACCGCGTCGATGGTGCGCTCGGGAATCTTCTGTCCGACGGTCGGTTTCATGCGTTCTCTCCTCGCCGCGGGAACACGATCGAGTTGGTGGTGGAGGCACAGTGCGCGCCGTCCTCGTCGTGCAGGTCGAGACGGTAGCCGACGATGTCGAAGACGCCGGTGCGCCGGCCCACCTTGCGCGTCGCGGAGACGATCTCGCCCGAGACGCGGTAGGCGGCGCCGACGCGCAGCGGCCGGTGCACCACCGTCTCGGTTTCCCCGGCCATCGGGCCGTCGGCCTCGGTGGCCCCGAACACCGCGAACAACTCGTCCCAGCTCCAGCCCATCGCGCCGGTGGCGACGAGGAACACCAGCACCGGGTGCGCACCGCCGTCGGCGGGGTCGGCGAGCATGCTGTCGAGGACGAGGTGCACCCACCACGGCTCGAGCGTGGCCTGGCCGCCGGGGAAGCGGGTGCCGACCAGTTCGGCGAGTTCGGTCTCGGTCGGCACCCGGCGTCCGGTGTCCACGGTCATCGGGCCGCCGTCGCTTCGAGGTACGGCGCCCGCAGGTCCCGCTTCATGATCTTCCCGGTCGGCGCCTTCGGCAGGGCGTCGACGAAGTCGACCGAACGGGGCTTCTGGTAGGAGGCCAGGTTCCGCTTGGCGGTGTCGATGATCTCCTGTTCGGTGGCGGTGTGCCCGGGCTTGAGCACGACGACGGCCTTGACGACCTCGCCCCACTCGTCGTCGGGGATGCCGATGACGGCGCATTCGAGGACTGCGGGATGGGCGCCGATGGCCTCTTCGACCTGGATGCTGTAGATGTTCTCGCCACCGGAGATGATCATGTCCTTGGCCCGGTCGACGATATAGACGTAGTGGTCCTCGTCCCAGACCGCGACGTCGCCGGTCCACATCCAGCCGTCGCGCAGGGTCTGCGCGGTCAGCTCCGGCTTGTTCCAGTAGCCGAGCATGTTGGCCTCGGAGCGGACCACGATCTCGCCGGGGGTCCTGCCGTCCTTGGGGACCTCGTTGCCGTCGAAGTCGACGACCCGGATCGTGGTGCCGAATCCTTCGCGGCCGCAGGACTTCAGCCGGTGCTCGTTGATGCCGTTGACCGCGTCGAGGTGGTCCTCCTGGGACAGGAACGACATGGTCGTGCCCTCGGTCTGGCCGTATCCCTGGATGAGGGTGCACGGGAACGCCTCGAGCGCGCTGCGCACGATCGCGGACGGCATGGGGCCGCCGCCGTACTGGATGTTGCGCAGGCTCGACAGGTCGTAGGAGTCGAAGTTCTCCACGGCCATCATCCAGTTCAGCATCGTGGTGATGCCGAGGAACGCCGAGACCCGTTCCGACTCGATGATCTCGAGCGCCTGCTTGGACTCGAAATTGACCAGCACGACCGGACATCCGTGCTTCATGTAGTTCATCGAGAGCACCACCGGGATGTGGTACATCTGGCCGGTGAGCATATAGACGTCGGTCGGAACGACCCGCTCGGCGACGGTCTGGTTGAGCATGCCGGCGGCCGCGCTGGTGTGCGAGTGCAGCGCGCCCTTGGACTCGCCGGTGGTGCCGCCGGTGTAGAGGATGAAGAACGGGTCGTCTCCCCCGACGCTCGGCGTCCAGATCGGTTCGGCCGGGCTGGAGCTCGCGAGCAGCTCCTCGTACGTCCCGCTTCCGCCCGGGCCGAACTCGAGCCAGTGGTCGACCGAGGTGGATCGACTCAGTTCCTCTGCCACGGAACGGAACTCGGAGGCGGTGATGAGCACCTTCGGGGTGGCGTCGGCGACGAGCCCGAGCAGGGACGGAGTTGCCAGCCGCCAGTTCAGCGGCTGCAGGATCAGTCCCGCTCGGCCGACGGCGAAGAACAGTTCCTGGAACTCGATGCTGTTCTTGGTCAGCACGGCGACGCGGTCGCCCTTCTCCAGGCCGAGTCCGCGCAGTCCGTTCGCCAGGCGCCGGACGCGCTCGTCGAGGTCGGCGAACGTGATGCGGCGATCGTTGGGGACGTCGTACAACGCCATGCGGTTCGGGGTGAGGGCGGCCCACTTGGCGGGGATGAGGCCCTGGTTCATCGTCATGGGTGTCTCCGGATGCGGGAGGGTTCAGTACGGGAGGTCGAGGGCGATGTGCCGCTTGGTGAGCACCCAGTCGCCGCCGCTCCGGGTCCACTCGTCCTCGTACTTGCCCGTGGACAACACCTTCAGCGCACCGTTCTCCGCGGAGGTGATGAGCAGGTAGGACACCGTGCGGACGTTCTTCTCGTCGATCTCGTCGATCAGCAGATTGGTGGTGATGTGCCGCCGCTGGTCGGTCTGCGACTCGTGCGCGCCGCGGAACAGGCCCATGATCTCCTCGCGGCCGTTCAGCGGCCCGATGAGGTCGCCGTCGCCGATCTTCATGGTGAACACGGCGGTTTCGCCGAAGACGCGCTCGACGCCGTCCATGTCGCCGTCGTCGTAGGCGAGCGCGTAGCGGGCAAGGGCGTTTTCGATTTCGTTCCTGAGCGACATTACGACTACTCCTGCCGAGGGGAGGGAAGGAAGGGAGGTGTGATGGCAGTCACTTTATACTAATCATGCGCATTGTCTAGGGGTACGAGGACCCCAGTTTCCGCGCCGAGGGACGGCGATCGACCCTATTCGAACATCGGGCTAATCGGACACAGTCCAGGTGTCGTGCCCGGTCAACAAGGACTGCAGGGAGTCTCGGCGGTCGAGACCGCCGGTGCGGGCGCTCTCGTTCTGCTCCCGCACCAGGTCGTCGTACGTCGGACGGGCAACGCTGCGGAACACGCCGAACACGGTGTGTTCGAGGTCCTGGTCGGACAGCCGCGACAGCGCGAAGGCGTACTCCGGATCGTCGGCGTGCGCATCGTGCACCACGATCGCACCCGGGTCGGCCGTCGCCGTGTCCACCACGCGCAGTCCGAATCCGTCACGGACGACGCACTTCTGACCCTCGGCGCCGAACACGATCGGCTCACCGTGGCGCAGCGGGATCACCCGCTGCTCGGCGTCCTCCTTGCGCAGCACGTCGAAGGAGCCGTCGTTGAAGATCGGGCAGTCCTGATAGATCTCGACGAACGAGGTGCCCCGGTGCTCGGCTGCGCGGCGCAGCACGTCGGTCAGACCCTTGCGGTCGGAGTCGAGCGCTCGGGCCGCGAAGGTGGCCTCGGCACCGAGAGCGAGGGACAGCGTGTTGAACGGGTGGTCCACCGAACCCATCGGCGTGGACTTGGTGATCTTCCCGACCTCGGACGTGGGCGAGTACTGCCCCTTCGTCAGGCCGTAGATCCGGTTGTTGAACAACAGGATCGTGAGGTTCACGTTGCGGCGCAGCGCATGGATCAGGTGGTTTCCGCCGATCGAGAGGGCATCGCCGTCACCGGTGACCACCCACACCGACAGGTCGGGCCGGGTGACGGCCAGACCGGTCGCGATTGCCGGCGCACGGCCGTGGATGGAGTGCAGGCCGTAGGTCTCGAGGTAGTACGGGAACCGGCTCGAACAGCCGATGCCCGAGACGAACATCAGGTTCTCGCGCCGCAGGCCGAGTTCGGGCAGGAAGTTGCGGATCGCGGCCAGAATGACGTAGTCACCGCAGCCCGGGCACCAGCGCACCTCCTGGTCGCTCGTGAAGTCCTTGGCCTTCTGCGGGGTGTCGGTCGTCGGGACGAGCGCGGTGGCACTCAGTCCGAGATCGGTGCCCACGCGGCTGATCAACTCGGTCATGCCGATTCCTCCTCGCGGTCCGGCTCCGGACGGTACTCGGCCGCAGCCAGCGCGGCGGTGGTCTTGGCGTGTTCCAGCTCGCGCAGGGTGCCGGCGAGCGCGGCATCGATCGCGTCGACGATCTCGTCGGCGAGGAAGGCCAGGCCCTGAACCTTGGTCACCGGCTGGACGTCGATAAGGTAGCGCGCCCGCAGCACGCTCGTCAGCTGTCCCAGGTTCATCTCGGGCGCGATCACCGTGCGGTACCGGCCGAGCACCTCACCGAGGTTGCGCGGCAACGGGTTCAGGTGCCGCAGGTGCAGGTGGGCGACCGCGGTGCCGCGACGCCGGGCCCGGCGGCACGCCTCGCCGATCGGCCCGTAGGAACTGCCCCATCCCACGATCAGCAGTTCCGCCTGCCCCGACGGATCGTCGACCTCGGCGTCCGGGACCGAGATCCCGTCGATCTTCGCCTGGCGCAGGCGCACCATCAGATCGTGGTTGGCCGGGTCGTAGGAGATGTTGCCGCTGCCGTTCGCCTTCTCGAGGCCACCGATCCGGTGCTCGAGGCCGGGCGTTCCGGGGATCGCCACGGTGCGGGCCAGGGTTTCGCGGTCCCGGGCGTAGGGGCGCAGGGGCGCACCGCCGGCGTCCGGGCCCGTCTCGTAGCCCGGCTCGATCGGGGCGAGCTCGTCTACCCGCGGGATCTGCCAGGGTTCGGAGCCGTTGGCGATGGCGCCGTCGGACAGCAGCAGCACCGGGGTCCGGTAGGTCAGGGCGATGTGGGCCGCCTCGACCGCGGTGGCGAAGCAGTCGGCCGGCGAGCGCGGCGCGAGCACCGCGACCGGCGACTCACCGTTGCGCCCGTACAGCGCCTGCAGCAGGTCGGATTGCTCGGTCTTGGTCGGCAGGCCCGTCGACGGTCCGCCGCGCTGCACGTCGATCACCACGAGGGGGATTTCGGTCATCACGGCCAGGCCGATGGCCTCGCTCTTGAGGGCCAGGCCCGGACCGGAGGTGCTGGTGACGCCCAGGGCGCCGCCGATGGAGGCCCCGACTGCCGCGCCGATGGCGGCGATCTCGTCCTCCGCCTGGAAGGTGGTCACGCCGAGGCTGCGGTGCTTGGTCAGCTCGTGCAGGATGTCGGAGGCGGGAGTGATCGGATACGTCCCGAGGAACACCTCGAGCCCGGACAGCTCACCGGCGGCCACCAGGCCGTAGGCCAGGGCGGTGTTGCCGGTGATCTGCCGGTACGTACCGGGCGGCAGGTCCGCCTTGGCCACCTCGAACGTCGTCGCGAACGTCTCCGTGGTCTCGCCGTAGTTCCACCCGGCGTGGAATGCGAGCAGGTTGCCCTGGGCGACCTGCGGCTTCTTGGCGAACTTGGTGCGCAGGAACTCCTCGATCCGCCCCACCGGCCGGTTGTACATCCACGACAGCAGCCCGAGCGCGAACATGTTCTTCGCGCGTTCCCCGTCCTTGCGGCTCAGGCCGGCCGGCTCGACCGCCCCGACCGACAGGCTCGACATCGGCACCTGGTGGATCACGAACTCGTCGAGGCTGCCGTCCTCGAGCGGGCTGGCGGCGTAGCCGACCTTGGACAGGTTGCGCTTGGTGAACTCGTCGGTGTTGACGATGACGGTGCCGCCGCGCGGCAGGTCGCCGATGTTCGCCTTCAGCGCCGCCGGGTTCATCGCGACGAGGACGTCCGGGCGATCACCCGCGGTGAGGATGTCGTGGTCCGCGATCTGGATCTGGAACGACGACACGCCGGGCAGCGTGCCCTGCGGTGCCCGGATCTCGGCGGGGAAGTTCGGCTGCGTCGCGAGGTCGTTGCCGAACGCGGCCGCTTCGGAGGTGAACCGGTCGCCGGTCAGCTGCATGCCGTCGCCCGAGTCGCCCGCGAAGCGGATGACGACTCGCTCCAGCTTGGTGGTGTTCGCGTCCGTTGTCATGGGTGCCTGCCTCTGGTCCGCATTCTGCCCCTAATGGGCTTCCTTCACGAGTTGCTTGGCCAGGGAATCGAAGATCACCTCGGTCGAGCCCTCGTAGATCCGCATGGGACGGGCCTCCCGGTAGAGGCGCTCGAGCTTCCCGCCGCGCACGAGCCCGAAGCGGCCCATGATCTGCACCGAGCGGTCGACGACGCGGGCGGCCGCCTCGGTGGCGCCGACCTTTGCCATCGACGACAGGTGCAGATTGGCGCGTGCGTCGCGGGCCGACGCGGCGGCCGCGCGGTAGGTCAGCGAGCGCGCCATCTCGATGTCGGTCCAGCAGGAGGCGAGGTGCTCGGGCACCGATCCGAGACGCGCGAGGCTGACGCCGAAGCCCTCCCGGGTCTTGGCGTGGGCGACCGCCTCGTCCAGCGCGGCCTGGGCCACGCCGACGGCGGCGCCGGCCACGGACACGCGGAACGTGGCGAGGGTGGCGAGGACGAGCCCGAAGCCCTTGCCCGGTTCCCCGATGCGGTTGCCGACCGGTACCTCGACGTTCTCGAGGATGACGTCGCTGAGCACGTGGGGCGCGATGATCTGGTGCGGGCGCTCGATGCGCAGGCCGGGCGCGTCGGCCGGGACCAGCACGAGGGAGTATCCGTCGCCCTCGCGGGCGAGGATGCTGTAGAAGTCCGCGTCGCCGCCGTTGGTGATGAAGGACTTGTGCCCGTCGACGATCAGCTTGCCGTCGCGCTCGACGACGGTGGTGCTGAGTGCCTTGAGGTCGGAGCCGACGTGCGGCTCCGTCAGGCCGAGCGCGGCCACGGCCTCGAGCCGGGCCACCTTGGGCAGCCACTCCGCCTTGAGTTCCTCGGAGCCGCCGACGCTGATGCAGTAGCTGCCGATGCCCTGCATGCCGAACATGGAGTCGAGGTGGGCCGACTCGGCGGCGAGGGCCTCGCGCACGATGGTCACCGCGAGCGAGTCGACCTTCTCGAAGCGACCACCGTAGGCAGCCGGCACGACGACCTCGGTGAGCCGGGACGCGGTCAGCCGCTTGCGGACGTCCGGATCGAAGCTGTCCGCCTCGTCGGCGCGCGCAGCGATGTCGGCGCACTCGGCCGCGAGGTCCCGGGCTTCCCGCTGGAGGTCGAGGTACCGCTGCGGCAGGGCGAACAGGTCCTGCTGGTCGTCACTCACCTTGTACTCCGTTCTGGCGATGCGTCCGATCCACCGGGTGCGACACGGCGGTGTGACTCGGCGCGGTCTCGGCCATTGTCGTGAACTGGATCACTATCCGCTAATCTATGATCACAATAGCAAGGAATTGGGTACCGTCAACCAGGACCAGTGGAGGAACTCGATGACCGATTCAACAACCGGCCGGACCCGCCCGGGGTTCGACCCCGTCCGCGCGTTCGATCTGACCGACCGCACGGCGATCGTCACCGGCGGCAGCCGGGGCCTCGGCCGCGCCATGGCGTTCGGGCTGGCTCGCGCCGGCTGCGACGTCGTCATCGCCAGCCGTGACCTGGCCTCCTGCCAGGCCACCGCCGACGAGATCACCGAGGAGACGGGACGCAAGACGCTTGCGCACTCGTTCCACGTCGGACGATGGGAATCGATCGAGGAACTCGTCGAGGCGGCCTACGGTCACTTCGGGAAGATTGACGTGCTGATCAACAACGCGGGCATGTCCCCGCTGTACGACAGTCTCGACACCGTCAGCGAAACGCTGTTCGACAAAGTGATCGGGGTGAACCTCAAGGGCCCGTTCCGGCTCGCGGCACTCGTCGGAACCCGCATGGCGCAGGGCGACGGCGGATCCATTATCAACATTTCCAGCGCCGGGTCCGTGCACCCCAGGCCGGACATCCTTCCCTACGCCGCCGCCAAGGCCGGACTCAACGCCGTTACGATCGGCATGGCGCACGCGTTCGGTCCCACGGTGCGCAGCAACGCAATCATGGCCGGCACCTTCCTCACGGGCGTGAGCAACTCGTGGGACATGGAGGCCTTCTCCCATCGGGCGCAGCGCTTCGCCGCCAAGCGCGGCGGACAGCCCGACGAGATCGTCGGCGCCGCCCTCTACCTCGCGAGCGACGCCTCGAGTTTCACGACCGGCTCCATCGTCACCGTCGACGGCGGCCACCCCTGATCCACCCGGAAGGACACGACATGACCACCGCCACCACCGCCGTCACGCAGCAGCGCTTCCAGCTCGCCTACGGCGACTGCGACGCCGTCGGGATCTCGTACTTCGCCATCAACTACCCGTGGATGGAACGCACGTACAGCGTCTGGCTGCACTCGTTCGGCCTCGACAGCCACACGTTGCTCGACACCGTCGGCGTCTACACCGTGGGCCTGAAGTCGGAGTGCCAGTACATCACCAGCTGCGAGGTGTTCGACGAGCTGACCTGCACGGTCGTCCTCGACCACCTCGGCACCACCTCGTACGCGCTGGGATTCGACTTCGAGCGCGGCGACGAACTCGTCGCTCACGGCAAGATCACGTTCGCCGTGCGCGGCGCCGATGGAAACAAGGCCCCGATCCCGGAGCGGCTGCTCGCCGCCCTCCGGACGCTGGAGCCGCCGAAGACGACGCAACCGTAGTTCCCGCGCGAGTTCCCGCGCGCGAAGGGGGCGTCCACTCCACCGAGTGGACGCCCCCTTCGGCATCTTCGGCGTGCGCGAAATCCATTGACAATTACCAAATTCCGCATACAGTCGTCAGCATCGGTGATCTGGATCACTTCGACTCCGATCCCGAACCGTCCGCGGAGGCGCTCGCCCCTGAGCGACGCAACTCCCGCTCGACCGTCGATTCGACGATCCGCAGAGGCCCGAGCGACCGCAGGAGAGCCCCCGTCCCATCCCAGCCGATGCGCGAGCATCGACGGCGGCTTTCCTCGGGACGGACCTGTCGACCGGCGCGGGAGCAGCCCGCCCCGGAATCACGAAAGCGAATGGACATGGGAACCAACGAAAAGAAGGTCGTACAGAACTGGCTCGCCGCCGTCCGCGGCGATTCGGAGGGGGTGGGAGACGCGTTCACCCGCTACTTCCATCCCGATGCCACCTGGACCCTCATCGGATCCACTCCCATCTCGGGCACCTACAAGGGTCTCGAGTCCATCCAGAACGACTTTCTCGGCGCGAACTTCCGCGGCGAGGAGCGCGAAGGCCCGTCCGTGCAGGGCCTGAGCCAGGAGTACGGCATCAAGCCACTCGAGGTCGAGGACGTCCTCTCGCTGGAGGACGGGCGCGTCGTCGTATTCTGCCGCTCGGATGGCATGGGCCGCAACGGGGTTCCGTACAAGAACCAGTACTGCTGGATCGTCACCGTCCGCGACGACAAGATCGCGGCCATGCTCGAGTTCTGCGACACCGCCCTGATCGAGCAGGCGCAGTTCGACAAGATGATCGTCCCCCGGGGTACCACCACTCCCGTCTACGAACACTGATCCGCCACATTTCCCTCGACGCAAGGAGCAATCATGGCCAAGCAGGGACGACTCACCCGGGAGAAATTCGGCTACACGATGCCGGTGGACGAGCCGCTCTACCCGAAGCCGCCCGTCTACTATCGCGACATGGAGACCATCACGGTCGCCTACGAGACCGACGAGAACGCCGCGCTCGACCTCCTTCCGGAGGCAGCGGGTTTCGAACTCACTCTCCCCGCAACCGTCCGCATCGTCATCGCCAAGATGCCGTTCACCACGTTCGGTGCGTACGAGGAGGCTTACCAGTTCCTCGACTGCACGTGGGAGGGCGAGCCGTGCATCTATCCCGTCCGCATCCTGCTCAACCAGGAGTCGGCACTCGCCGCCGGCCGTGAGATCTGGGGCAACCCCAAGAAGTTCGGCCACATCGAGTGGCAGCAGGAAAGCGAGGTCATGCAGGGAATCGTGGAACGTCCCAAGGGAAGCCGCATCTGCACCGTACAGATGAAGCCGGAGCGTCCGGTCGACCTCGAGCCCTACGACATGAAGCCGATGGGCCTCCGGGTCATCCCGAATCCCGAGGGTGGGGACCCGTCGCTCGCGGATCTGGTGCTCAACTCCTGCCGTGTGACCCCGAAGCAAGCATGGTCCGGGCGCGGCTCGATCTCGTTCGGTGTGGAATCCGAACTCGATCCATGGCACACCCTGCCGATCAAACGGATCACAGACGCCCTCTACGTCCGCTCGGACATGGACGTCGCGCCGACAGCGAAGGTCGTCAAACGGTTCTTCTAACCCGCTGCGGGTCCAGCATGTGCAGCCGACTCGGATCGGACGACGAGTACGACGCGGCGCTCGCCGACTACCGCCGGCGTGGCAGCACCCTCGAGCTGGACGGCAGATTCGGTGCGGGCGCCCACTCCTCACGAGTGGGCGCCCGTTCCCGTCGAGAACTCGTTTCACCAATATGCGTTGACATCATTCGAATCGTATTTATAGTTATCAGCACCTAGTGATCCGGATCACTGTCCACCTCCGGCCCCAGACCCTCGGCGGAGCGGCACGACCCCGACCGGTGCTCCGGCACCGATCCTGCTCGACCCTCGATTCGACGATCAGGAGATCCCAGAGTGACCGCAGTCGATCCCCGCCCCATCGCCCCCGACATCCTCTCCCCCGAGTTCCTCGACAACCCGTACCCGCTCCACCGCGTGTTGCGCGACCACTACCCGGCCCTGCACCACGAGGGCACGGACAGCTACCTGATCAGCAGGTACGCCGACTGCGCCGAGGCCTTCCGCAGCCCGAAGTTCTCCAGCCGCAACTACGAATGGCAGCTCGAGCCCATCCACGGCCGCACGATCCTGCAGATGGAAGGGCGCGAGCACTCCACGCACCGCGCGCTGCTCAACCCGTTCTTCCGCGGCAACGGACTCGAACGCTTCATGCCGGCCATCACCCACAATGCCGCCCAGCTGATCGGCGACATCGTCGCGCGCAACGCCGGCGAGTTGCTCGGCGCGGTGGCCCGGCAGGGCGAGGCCGAACTCGTCTCCCAGTTCACCAGCCGATTCCCCATCAACGTGATGGTCGACATGCTGGGCCTGCCCAAGAGCGATCACGAGCGGTTCCGCGGCTGGTACCTCTCGATCATGGCCTATCTCAACAACCTGGCCGGAGACCCCGAGATCAACGCCGCCGCCGAACGCACCCATGTCGAGCTGCGCGAGTACATGCTGCCGATCATCCGCGAACGACGCTCGGGCGACGGCGACGATCTGCTCTCGCGCCTGTGCCGCGCGGAGGTCGACGGCGAGCAGATGTCCGACGAGGAGATCAAGGCCTTCGTCAGTCTGCTCCTCGTCGCCGGTGGCGAGACGACGGACAAGGCCATCGCCAGCATGATTCGCAATCTGATCGACCATCCCGAGCAGATGCGGGCCGTGCGCGAGGACCGCACCCTCGCCGACCGCGTCATCGCCGAGACGCTGCGGTATTCCGGACCCGTCCACATGATCATGCGCCAGACCGAGGACGAGGTGCAGATCGAGGACTCGACCATCCCCGCAGGGGCGACGTGCATCATGATGCTCGCGGCCGCCAACCGCGACGAGCGCCACTTCTCGAATCCGGACGAGTTCGACATCTTCCGAACCGACCTCAACGTCGACCGAGCATTCAGTGGTGCGGCCAACCACGTGCAGTTCATCCTCGGCCGCCACTTCTGCGTGGGCTCTATGCTCGCGAAGACGGAGATGACCATCGCGCTGAACCTCGTGCTCGACACGATGGACTCGATCGAGTACCAGGACGGCTTCGTACCGCGCGAGGAGGGCCTCTACACCCGCAGCATCCCCGAACTGCGCGTGAAGTTCGAACCGACCGGGAAGCTCGGCTGACAGCCGCGACAGCCGGCCGTCCGCGCATGCGATCGCGTACGCGGACGGCCGGCACTGCCGCGTCGACGAAAGACGGCACTGCCGCGTCGACGAAAGACGGCACTGCCGCGTCGGCGAAAGACGTCACTGCCGCGTCGGCGAAAGACGGCACTGCCGCGTCGGCGAAAGACGTCACTGCCGCGTCGGCGAAAGACGTCACTGCCGCGTCGGCGAAAGACGTTACTGCAGCGTGTAGTCCGTCAGTACCCGGCGACCGGGCGTGAAGGTGGCCGGGATGCGCTGGTAGCCGGTGTTCACGCCCTGTCGCGGGTACGGCTGCAGCGCCGCGAGGTCGACGTCGTAGTCCGGCATCCGTTCGAGCACCTGGCTGATCAGAGCGTGCGACATGTACCGGCCGAGGTGCGAACCGGCGCAGCGGTGCACACCGATGCCGAAGGCGGTGTGCCGGTTGGGCCACCGTTCGATGTCGATCTCGTCGGGCTTGTCGAACAGTTCCGAATCGCGATTGGCGGAGGCCCACGACAGCAGCACCCGGTCGCCCTTCTGCATGGGGCAGCCGTGGAACTCGACGTCGTGCGTCACGGTGCGGGCGAGCGCCTGGGTCGGCGAGAAGTACCGCAGGAACTCCTCGATGGCGTGATCGAGGAGATCGGGGTGGTCGATGAGACGCTGCCGCACGTCCTTGTGGCGGCTGAGCCAGACCAGCGAGTTGCTCACCAGGGACGCGGTGGTGCCGACGCCGCCGGAGATGAGCAGGTCGACGATCGCGAACACGTCGTGATCGTTCATCGGGCTGCCGTCGACCTCCTGCTGGACGAGGTAGCTGATGATGTCGTCCTTCGGATCCCGTCGCCGTTCGGTGATGGTCTGCTCGATGCGTCCGGCCAGGTACGGGAAGTCGACCTCGACCGCGCGGGTGTGCTCGGGGGTGCCCGGAATTCCCGCGAGCACCTGGAAGTGGGCGTTGGAGTAGCGGCGCCACTCCGAGACGTCGAGTCCGAGCCACTCCACCGTGACGATCGAGGGCACTCCGATGACCGACGTCAGGTCGCACTCACCGCTCTCGATCACGCTGTCGATGAAGCCCGCGACGTGCCGGTCGATGGTGGGCTTCATCTTCTCGACGGCGGCCGGCGCACTGACCGGGTTGACGATCCTGCGGTACTTGCGGAACTCCGGGGGATCGAGCTCGATCGGAATATGGTCGTGATGCGGGGTTTTCGGGATCACCACGGACAGCCCGTCGCCGCCGTACTCGCTGCGCGCCGAGGAGAACGTCTCGTCGTCGCGGGCGGCGTCGAAGACCGAACTGTAGTCGGAGAGCACCCAGTATCCGCCGTGAGCGGGAGTCCAGCCGATCTTGACGGTTTCGCGGATCTTCCGGTACGACTCGGCCGGGTCGGCCGAGTGCTCGGGCGAATTGTGGTCGAAGTGGACGACCGGACAGCGAGCGGGGCTTTCCATCGTGCGTTCCTTCCGAGACGGGATTCGTTGGCGGCGAATCGGGTTCTAGGCCTTGGCGAGCAATCCGGCGTCGATGGGCAGGACCACGCCGGTCACGTACCGGGCCTCGTCGGAGGCCAGCCAGACCAGGGCATTGCTGATGTCGACGGCCTCGACCCAGGGGACGTCGAGTTCGTTGCGCCGGCGGCAGTGGTCGACGATGTCGGCCTGCGTGGGCGACTCAAGGTCCGGACGGTAGATGCGGTACATGGCGTCGTTCTCGATCATGTCCGTCCGGACGGTGCCGGGGTTGAGGGTGTTGACCCGGATGCCGTGTTCCCCCAGCTCGTTGGAGAGGGTGCGCATGAGGCTGACGACCCCGCCCTTGCTGGCCGCGTAGTGCCCGAGGTTGCGGCTCGCCCGGATCGCCGCGACCGAGCTGGTGAGCACGATCGCGCCGCCGGTACCCTGCTCGATCATCCGGGGCACGACGGCCCGCACGGTGTGGAAGACACCGGTGAGGTTGACGTCGATGACGTTCTGCCATTCCTCGTCGCTGAGATGCCAGGTGGGCGTGAAACTGACGATGCCGGCGTTGGCGCTGACGATGTCGAGGTGCCCGAACTCGTCGACGGCGTCGGAGACGAGGAGGTCGAGGGCCGCCTGGTCACGCACGTCGACCACCCGGGACAGGCAGCGGCGGCCCGTCGCCTCGACGAGCCGGTGGGTCTCGGCGAGGTCGTCGGTGGTGGCGAGCGGATACGCGACCGTGTCGACGTCCTTGCAGGAGTCGAGGATCACGACGTCGGCACCCTCCTCCGCGAGGCGGACGGCGTTCGATCGTCCCTGACCCCGGGCGGCGCCGGTGACCAGCGCGACCTTTCCGGCTACTCGTCCCATGGGTGCTCCCGTTCTCATTGTATGCGTACTGTGACGAACCGCACTCTAATGCTTATCATGATTATTAGCTAGTGAGCCCGCAAGGTCCGAAGGTCCCCGATCGCCGGACACCTACGTCCCGTGCCGGCACAGGTTCCGGAGCCGCGCGCACGGCAGTCAGCCGCGACAGCAACGAACGGCTGTCGCGGCTGACTGGGGACCGCGCGGATATTCGGCAGGGATCCCTCCCCTGATCCGTCAGGCGAGCGACACCGGCCGCAACGGCGCCGCGGCCGGATCCGCCGACGGATCGGCCGCACGGAGCGACGCCCTCGCCGCGGCCCGGCCCGCCCGGTAGCCGAATACCAGGGCAGGGCCCAGGGTTCCGCCGGCTCCGCCGTAGACCATGCCGGTGGGGGCCGCCATGACGTTCCCGGCGGCGAACAGGCCGGGGATGACCCGATCGTCGACGTCGAGGACCGCGCCGTCGGCGTCGGTGCGCGGACCGCCCTTCGTGCCGAGCGTGCTGCTGTGGATCTGCACCGCATGGAAGGGGGCCCGCGCGACGGGTCCCAGGGTGGATTCCACGCCGGGGTACCTGTTCTTGTCACCAACGAACCCGTCGTACACGCTCTCGCCGCGGTGGTACTCGCTGTCGTGGCCCCGGCGCACGTCCTCGTTCCAGTGGGCGACCGTCGATTCGAGGGTGTCCGCGGGGACGTCGATCTGCCGTGCCAGATCGGCGAGAGTGTCGGCCCGCACGACCCACTCCGGGGCTTCGGTGCCCGGCGCGGCCCCGAACGCCCCGTACTTCTCGACGTGGTCGGCGTCGAAGATCAGCCAGCACGGCTGGTTCAGGTAGTCGAAGTCGTGCGCGTCGAGCTGGTGGAACGCCCCACCGAGCGCGTTGTAGTTGGTCGCCTCGTTGGTGAACCGCCGGCCGAGCCGGTTGACCATGATCGAGTGCGGCGCAGTGCGCTCCCGGTGCACGAGCTGGACGGCCTGGGCACCGTTCGCCCGTTGCCCGGGCAGCACCGCGACCGGCGCCCACCAGGCCTCGCGCATGTTGCCGAGCTGCGCGCCGACGCGCATCGCCATGCGCAATCCGTCCCCCGTGCACGTGGGCACGGTGGCGGGGTGCGCCATCGGTCCGCGCAGGAAGTCGCGCCGCAGCCGCTCGTCCCATTCGAAGCCGCCGGTGGCGAGCACGACGCCGTGCTCCGCGCGCACGTCGTGCGCCCCGTTCCGCCCCTCGAATCGCACGCCGGTGATGCGGCCGGACTCGTCCTGGATCAGCCGCACGCCCCGCTCCCCGGTGTGCACGGCGACGCCCTCGTCGAGGCAGCCCTGGAGCAAGGCCGCGATCATGCCGCGGCCCAGGCCCTCCACGCGGTCCCGCTCCCGCTGCTCGAGCACGTCGGGGGGAAGGTGGCCGGTGCCGCCGCCGATGGGGGTCTCCGCGACCGTCATACGGCGCGGGACCCCGACGAGCTTGTCCTCCCATCGGCCGAGGTCGATGAAGCTGAACAGGTCGGGTTCGAGGGAGCGTCCGCCCTGCGGCATCCCGCCGGGCCGCTCGGGGTGGTAGTCGGGGTAGCCGGCGACGAGGCGCATCTTCAGCGGCGTGGTGTCGAGCCAGTCGAGCAGTTCGGGAACGGTGTCGACGAACGCCTCCGCGAGTTCGGGCAGGATCATCCCGTGCGACAGGGATTCGAGGTAGGCGAGGGACTGCTCGCGCGAGTCGACGATCCCCGCCTCCCGCGCGTACCGGTTGTTCGGCAGCCACGCCACGGCGCTCGACAGGCACGTGGTACCGCCGAGCAGTTCGCCCTTCTCGAACACGCCCACTCGGGCACCGCACCGGGCGGCCGACAGGGCGGCGCACAGTCCGGCACCCCCGCTGCCGAGCACGATGACGTCGTAGGCGTCCGATCCGTCGTTGTCTTGCATCGTAATTCCCTCTCTCGGGATGGTTCAGTCGAAGGTGGGTGACGGACTCGGCCGGAGTCGTCCGTCCTGCTCGGCGGGGGACGGCGGGTCGGGTGCGGCCCCGGCCGTGAGGACCGTCCCGTACGTCGCGGTCGGCGTCGCGTACCGGACCTCGAGCCGGCGTTCGCCGAAGTACCAGCGCCCGGCCCGTCTCACGTAACGGTCGTGGTACCGCAACGCGAGAATGCTCTGCACCCCCGCCTGCGCGAACTCGACGTGGCAGGGCACGACCCCCTGCGCCGTGTCCTCATCGGTGAAGTCCACTGTGCCGGGGTGCGGGGTGTGCACGCTGACCCCGTCGTATCCGTCGAGCGCGGCACGAACGTAGGTGACGATCGCGTCCCGCCCCCACAGCGATTCCGACAGACCGCGGAACGCGGCGTCCGGCGTATACAGCGCGGCCAGCGTCTCCATGTCGTGGTCGTCGACGGCCAGGGCGTACCGCGTCGCCAGTTCGCGGATCTCGAGGACATCCTCCGTCCGTCGCGGGTGGCGGTCCCGGCCGTCGAGCATGTCGTGTCCTTCCGTCGCAGAGCGCGTTTCGGGGCCTGTCACTACTTCACCAGGGCGCCGGCGTCGATCGGCATCGTGATGCCGGTGACGTAGCGGGACTCGGCTCCGGCGAGGAACAGAACGGCGTTGCTGACGTCGTCGGGCTGCACGAACGGGACGTCGAGGGCGTGCATGCCGTGCAGCAGCGGTTCGACCTGTTCCCGGGTGGGCTGCGGCTCGTCCGGGAGGAACAACTTGTAGATCGCGTCGTTCAGCAGCATGCGGGTCTCCACGTTGGTCGGCAGGACCGCGTTGACCCGGATACCTTCGGGGCCGAGTTCGTTGGCGAGACTGCGCATCACGCCGAGCACGCCGTGCTTGGCCGCCGCGTAGTGGGCGTTGTTCGGCAGGCCCTTCAGTCCGGCGATGGAGCTGATCAGCACGATGCTGCCGCCGCGGCCGCCGGCACGCAGGTGCGGGACGGAGGCCTTCACCGTGTTCCACACGCCGGTGAGGTTGATGTCGATCATGTCGCGCCAGATCTCGTCGGTGAGATCCTCGACCGGATAGCTGCCGGCGATCCCGGCGTTGGCGACGACGACGTCGAGGCGGCCGAACCGCTCGACCCCCGTCGCCACGGCCTTGGCGACCGCGGCCGAATCCCGCACGTCCGCTTCGGTGGCGACGATCTGCCGCCCCTCGGCCTGCACCAGGCGGACCGTCTCGTCGAGGTCCGCCCGGGTGGCCATGTCGTACGGGGCGCCCTGCACCGGAGCGCACAGGTCGATCGCGATGATGTCGGCGCCCTCGCGGGCGAGCCGCACCGCGTGGTTGCGCCCCTGTCCCCTCGCCGCACCGGTGACGAAGGCAACCATTCCGTCGAATCCCATGACGTGAACCTCTCTCTCGACTCGCTCTTCGGTTCGCGCCACGGACCGGGCGACCGTCCCCGCGAGGAGGCCGGCCGGGCTTGCGTGCAGAGCGGTGGATCGCGAGACGCGAGAAGAACGGAAACGGAAGAAATCTCTGCATATGATTATGCTCACATCGGACCCGGGAGGTCAATGGTCGATTCGGCGAGCACCCCCGGGTTCACGGTCCGCCCGTCCCGTTCCACCGGCGCGAAATCTCTTGAAGATGAACCTTTCAGGCCGAGAAGGGGCGCGCGTTCCCGGCAGTGGGGCCGATACGCGGTCCCGGCGTGAAGCGCGCGGGAATTCGCTTCCAACCGGGATTGACCGCCTGGTGCGCGAACGGGACCACCCGGTCGTGCAGGATCTCGTAATCCGGCATGCGGCACAGGATCTGGCCGAGCATCTCGACGGACAGCGCACGGGCGATGTGCGCCCCGGCGCACCGGTGCACACCCATGCCGAACGCCGTGTGCCGGTTCGGCCACCGCTCGATGTCCACGGTGTCCGGGTCGTCGAACGCCTTCGGGTCGCGGTTCGCCGACGCCCAGCCGAGGAGCACGCGATCGCCCGTGCGGAAGTCGTGCCCGTAGAACTCGACATCACGAGTCACCGTGCGGGCCAGGGCCTGCGTGGGTGAGAAGACGCGCAGGAACTCCTCGATCGCCCGCGGCAGCTTCTCCGGGTGCTCGGCGAGGGTGCGACGCAGCTCGTGGTTGCGGTCGAGGTACATCAGCGTCTGGCTGACGAGGGAGGCGGTGGTGCCCACGCCGCCGGAGATCAGCAGCTCCGCCATGGCGAATACCTCGTCGTCCGTCACCGGCCGGCCGTCCACCTCCGAGCCGACGAGGTGACTCAGCACGTCGTCCCGCGGACGTACGCGCCGCTCGGCGATCGCGGCCCGCAATTGCTTCTCCATCCACGGGAACTCGACGGAGATGGCGTGCTCGAACTCCGGCGTGCCCGGCAGGTCGGAGAGCGCGGCGTGATGGGCGTGCGCGTACCGCTCCCAGTCCGCCGGCGGCAGGCCGAGCCAGTCGATCGTCACCACGGCCGGCACGCCGATGACCGTCGCGAAGTCGCACGTGCCGGCCTCGATGACCTGGTCGATGAACCACGTCGTGTACTTCTCGATCGCCGGCCGCAGGTGCTCGACGGCCGCCGGGGAGGTCAGCGGGTTGATCAGCTTGCGGTACTTGCGATGTTCCGGAGGATCGAGTTCGACGGGGATGTGGTGGTTCACCGGCGTCTTGGGGATGACGGTGGCCAGGCCGTCGCCGCCGTAGGGGCACCGCGCGGACGAGAAGGTCTGGTCGTCGCGGGCGGCCTCGAACACGCCGTCGTAGTCGGTGAGCACCCAGAAGCCGCCGTGACGGGTCGACCGGACCACCGGCCCTGCCGCCCGCATCCGACGGTAGGAGCCGACCGGGTCCTCGGCGTGCGCGGCGGAGTTGTGGTCGAAGTCGACCACAGGACAACGCGGTTCGGTGCTCCGGTCGTCGAGCGTCATCGGACTTCTCCTGTCGGGCTCGTGGACGCCATCGCCGAGGGGGCCGCCATGGTGCGGGCGTCGATCGACACGATCTCGCGCATTCCGGGGACGATGTCGCGGCCGAGGTCGTCGAGGTACGCGACGACGTCGTCGGCCGTCATGTCGGGCCACTGCGCGCGCACGATCACCGGATCGACCGGCACCTGCGCCGCGAGAGCGCGCAACTGGCCGAGACAGTCGTCGGGGGTTCCGACGATCGCCTCCGCGGCGGCGACCTGCCGGAATCGTTCGGTGAGGGCGGTGGCATCGCGGGTGTCCAGTTCCCGCTGCGCGTAGGCCAGGAGGCGGTCCCGCGCCATGGATTCGAAGCGCCGGAACGCACCCTCGGTGGTGGCGCCGGGAACGATCTCGCGGCGCAGCGGATGCCGCGCCACCGGCGGCCGCCCGTGCTTGTGCCGCGCCGCGGCATAGACGCCGAACATGCGGTGCATGTCGTCGGTCCGGGTTTCGGGCGTCACCGGCCACGCGTCGCCCAGTCGTGCGGAGCGCCGGACGCCGGAATCCTTCAGTGCGCCGATCCAGATCGGCGGGTGGGGATCCTGCCAGGGACGGATGTGGGTCTTGACCCCGTCGAGCCGCCAGAACCTGCCGTGGAAGTCGACCTCGTCCTGCGTCCACATGAGCCGGATGATCTGCAGCGCCTCGTCCATCATGGCGAACCGCCGGCCGAAGTCGACGCCGAACGCGGCGAACTCCTCGCGCCGGTATCCCGCGCCGGCGCCGACGATGAGGTTGCCCCGGGTCAGGATGTCGAGGGTGGCGAGTTCCTCGGCGAGCGCGACCGGATGGAACAGCGGCACCTGCACCACCATCGTGCCGATCTTCACGCCGGGGTCCAATTCGGCCGCGATCCGCGCCAGGGTCGGGATCGGCTGCAGCCAGCGCAGGTTGCCGTAGATGTAGTGGTGGCCCATCACGATGTAGCGCACGCCGTTGCGCTGCGCGGCCTCGACCTGCCGCAGCAGTCCGTCGAGGTGCTCGCGCGGCGACAGCGTGGAGTGCACGTCGCCGAGGATCACACCCAGGTCCATGTCTTCCTCGCTTCCGTCGACGGCTCGAGCAGCCAGTGCCGCAGCTTCGCCTTGGCGACCTTGTTCAAGGTGGCGCGCGGGAACTCCGGTACCAGGTGGACCTCGCGCGGTCGTTTGAAGTCGGACAGCAGTTCTGCGCAGGCCCGTTCGATGTCGGCCGGCAGGCCGTCGGGCGCGGCGCCGTCCGGGATCACGAAGGCGACCGGGACGTCGCCGAGCATCGGGTCCGGTTTCGCCACGACGGCGGCCTCCCGGACGCCGGGCACCGCCGCGAGCACGCGTTCGATCTCGGCAGCGGCGACGTTCTCACCGCCGACCTTGAGCATGTCCTTGGACCGCTCGACGAACCACAACTGCCCGGAGCGGTCCTGGCGCACCCGGTCTCCGGTGCGGAACCAGCCGTCGGCGGTGAAGGCCTCCCGCGTCGCGTCGTCGTTGTGCAGGTACCCGGCGAACAGGGACACACCCGGTGTTCCGCGCACCCACAGGTCACCCACCGTGCCGGGCTCGACGGGACGGCCGTCGTCGCCGACGACGGCGACGGCGTACTCGGGGGCCGGACGTCCCATGGTCCCGTCGGGGTCGGGATGGGCCAGTTCGCTGACGACGGGGTGCGACACGGTCTCCGTCATGCCGAACCATCCGGTCATGCGGATCCCGTCGGCCACCGAGTGCTGCGTCGCGCTGCCCGACCAGTGCCGGTAGGTGTGGCCGGCCGGAACGGGAGCACCGTCGAGGGCCCGGAGCATGAACGACACCACCGATGCCCACGTGCACCGGTGCCGGAGCGAGACGTCCCAGAAGCGGGACGCGGAGAACTTCGGGGTCAGCACCACGGTGGCCCCCACCCACAGCAGTCCCAGAAACGAGTAGCCCAGGGCGTTGGTGTGGAACAGCGGCAGAGTGATCAGTCCGACGTCGGTGCCCCGCAGCCCGGCGTGGGCGGCGTTGACCCGGGCGGCCCAGAGGCAGTTGGCGTGCGTCCAGACCACGGCCTTGGGCCGCGCCGTCGTCCCGGAGGTGTACTGGATGCTCGCGGGCGCGAGCGGATCGATGGACACCGGCGCGGGTGCCCCGGCGGCCCGTCCGAGCGCGCCGAGGCTGCCGGACGCCCTTTCGGGCACGGTACCCCCCGGTGCCGCGGCCTCGAGGGTCTCGGTGCCGCCGGTCGTCGCGATCCACTCCAGGCCGGGCATGGCGGCCCGCGCGGCCTCGGCCGACCGGGTTCCGATCAGCGCGGCCCGGGGGGCGCAGTGCCGGTCGTAGTAGGCGAGTTCGTCGGCGCTGCTGCGGGTGTTGAGGCACACCGCGACCGCGCCGGTCGACACGATCGCCGCCCATCCGACGAGGAAGTCGGGGCAGTTGTCCATCAGCAGCACCACACGGTCACCGGGTGCGATGCCGCGCGCCTGCAGTCCGGCCGCGAGCCGATCCACCGCGGCGGCGAATTCCGCATAGCTCCAGCGCTGCGCCTCGGCGCCGGTGTGCGGCTCCCAGATGAGGAAGGTCGTCTCCGGCCGGTCGGTGCGCCACCGGTCGAGCAGCCACGGCAGGGTACGGCTTCCGGTAGACGCGCGGACGGCGAGGTCGGGTGCCGGTCCGTCGAGGATCGGGTACGCGGGAGCGTGTGCGGGCATTCGGGTTTCGGTGGTCACGACGGCACCTGCCAGTTCAGGTGCCTGATCCGGAAGAACTCGGCGAACCCGTCCTCGCCCATCTCGACGCCGGTGCCGCTGCGCTTCGATCCGCCCCACGGCACGTCCGCCCGCATGGGGCCGCCACCGTTGATCGCGACGGTGCCGGCGTCGAGGCGCCGAGCCACGGCCACCGCCTCGGCGTGGTCGCCGAAGACGCTCGCGTTGAGTCCGTACGGGGAGTCGTTCGCGACGGCGACCGCCTCGTCGACGTCCCGGTACGGAAGGACCACCGCGACGGGAGCGAACAGTTCCTCCCGGCAGATCTCGGCGGAGTTGTCCACACCCGTCACCAGGGTCGGCGGCAGGAACCAGCCCTTGCCCACCGGCCGCTCGCCGGCGACCGAGATGCGGCCGCCGGCGGCGACGGCGCGGTCGAGGTAGCCGCGCACGCGCGCGAGGTGCTCGGCGGAGATCAGCGGCCCCACTTCGGTGCGCTCGTCGAACGGGTCGCCGGTCGGCACGTTCTCCTCGATGAAGCCCGCTGCCAGATCGAGGAATTCGTCGATGCGATCGTGTGGAACGAGGATCCGGGTGGTGGCGCCGCAGCCCTGTCCGGCGTTGCGGCAGAACCGCAGGATCGACGGTCCCACGGCGGTGGACAGGTCCGCCGACGGGAGAAGGATGTTGGGGGACTTCCCGCCGAGTTCGAGCACGACCTTCTTGTGGGTGGCCGCGGCCTGTGCCATCACGGCCGCGCCGACGGCGGAGGATCCGGTGAAGCTCACCATGTCCACCCCGGGGTGGGAGCTGAGCAGTTCGCCCACGGCCGGTCCACCCGGCACGAGATTCAGCACGCCGGGCGGCAATCCGGCCTCGTCTGCGAGGTGCATGAAGGCCAGCGCGGACAACGTGCCCCGCGGCGAGGGCAGCAGGACCACGCTGCAGCCGGCGGCGAGCGCGGGCGCCACCTTCCACGAGATCATGTTCAGCGGGTAGTTGTACGGCACGATCGCCGAGACCACGCCGATCGGCTCGCGCAGCAGGAGGCTCTCGGACGACACCGCGCCGCGGATGCCGGGCAACCGCTCCTGGTAACCCCCACGGGGACCACGCAGCGCCGCGTCGGCGAACCACCGGAAGTTGATCGCCGGCTGCGCGACCTGCAGGGTGCGGGCCAGACCGATGGGTGATCCGACCTCCCGCACGACCAGTTCGGTGAGTTGCCCGGCGTGCTCGTCGATCAGGTCCGCCAGCCGCCGCAGGACCTTGGCGCGCTGGTCCGGGGAGGCGGCGCGCCATTCCCCGGCGTCGAAGCTGCGGCGGGCGGCCGTGATCGCGCGTTCGGTCTGCTCCCGGTCAGCGGCGGTCCACCGTGCCAGCGCCTCCTCGGTGGCGGGATCGATCGAGTCGAACGTCTCGCCGCGCCCGGTCTCCCCTCTGCCGCCGACGTGCACGGACGGGCCGTGCGCCGCCCGGGCGAACAGGTCGTGGATCATCGCCTCTCCTCGCGTCCCGGAACGTCGATGTCGAGAATCAGGGACTGGTAGGACTTTCCGTGCGGGTCCACCCGCAGGGACTTGGAGACCCCGCCCGCGAGGGCACGGGTGAGGACGAAGTTCAGGCAGCAGTTCACCGGGATCTCGTAGCGGGTCACCTCGCCCTCGACGAGGTTCCCGAACGCCTCGGCGACGATGTCCTCGGTGAGCACCGACCGGAGCCACTCGTAGTCGGCGTCGTCGTGCGGGAACACGCAGATGTTGCTGGTGTCGCCCTTGTCGCCGGAGCGGCTGTACGCGACGTCACGAAGTTTCATGCGGTGGTCACCTCCACGGACAGGGGTACCTCGCTGCGGGGCAGCAGGGCGGGGGTCACGACGACGGCGGGGACGACCGAGGTGACCACGCCACCGCCACCTGCGGGACCGAAGTACAGGTATTCGACCTCGTAGGCGGCGGCCTTGGCGACGTCGGGATCGAGGGCCCGGGCCGCGAGCCGCAGCCGCACCTCCGCCGGCTCGCCGCCGGCGATCCGGTCGCCGAAGAGGGTGTCGACGCCGTGCAGTTCGATCCGCAGTTCGTCGATCTGCGCCCGGATCGGTTCGAGGCGCCGGCGCACGATCTCCTCGGCGCGACGGGCGCGGTCGACGCAGCCCGGTCCGCCGTAGGAGATCTCGGCGACGGCCTTGTATCCGAGGTCGACGCCGACGAGCACCTTGAGGGTGTCGGGCCGGGCGGATCCGCGGGCGCCGGACAGGCGTACCCGGTCGGGCCCGGCCTGTTCGATCCGCACGTCGCTGAAGTCCGCGGTCACGTCGGGGGTGAGATAGCGCGCGGGATCGTGGATCTCGTAGTAGAGCTGGGTGCGGGTGGTGCGCAGGTCGACGGCCCCGCCGGTGCCGTCGAGCTTGGTGACGATCAGCTCGTCGTCGTCGATCTCGGCCAGGGGGAAGCTCAGGTTGTGCGGGTCGGGGACGACCCGGTACGGCGGGTCCTCGAAGTTGCCGCCGGTGCTGTGGACGCCGCACTCGAGCAGGTGCCCGGCGAGGGTCGCGGTGCCGACGCGGTCCCAGTCGTCGAGCGACCATCCCAGCTCGTGGCAGATCGGCCCGACGAACAGGGACGGGTCGGCGATCCGGCCGCCGAGCACGATCTGGGCGTCCTGCCGCAGGCAGTCGACGATCGGATCGGCTCCGATGTAGGCGTTGGCGGAGACGATCCGGTCGGCGAGCGCACGCGTGGTGGTGCCGAGTTCGGGGAGCGCGACGTCGGCGGCCGTGACGGCGTCCCGCACGTCGTCGCCGCGGATGATGCCGATCCGGGTCCCCCCGAGCCCCAGAGCGCGCAGATTGACGGCGAATTCGGCCGCCGCGGCGTCGGGATTGGCGGCACCGAAGTTGCCGACGACGCGGCCTCCCGACGCGAGGAAGCGGCGCAGGATCGGCACCAGGGCGGAGATGCGTTCGTCCTGGCCGGCCGACGGATCGCGCAGGCGGCGGGTCTGGGCCAGCGCCATCGTGCGTTCGGCCAGGCAGTCGAAGCCCATGTACCGGACCCGGCCGCTGTCGGCCATGGCGGCCGCTGTCTCGAGCCGGTCGTTGGCGTAGGCCGAGCCCGAGCCGATACTCAGCTGCATTGGTACCTCGTCTCGTTGCGTGCGTCGGCGAACCTGCTGAATTCGCGCGTGACACCGGAATCCGCGCACGCCGTGTCGTGGGCGGATTCCGGTTCACCGCATCGATTTTCGGACTGCGGTCCGTGCGACTCTCAGGACTTGCCGATCACGCCCGCCTCGGCGAGCGCCGCGAGCCGGTCCGCGCTCAGCCCCAGCCGGTCCGAGAGCACCTCGGCGGTGTGCTCGCCGATGGTGGGCACACCGTCGTAGCTGGGACCGTCGTAGCTGCCGAGGTGCAGCACCGGCCCCGGCATCAGCACACCCTTCATGATCTCGTTGCCCGTGATCTCGACGAGGGTGCGCTCCTGGAAGTGCGGGTCGGCGACGACGTCCGCGGCATCGTTCACCGGTGCGCTGACGACCTCGAACTTCTCCAGGGTCTCGAGCACGCTCGCCCGCGGCATCGAGCCGACCCATTCCTTCACCATCGCCTGCACCTCGTCGTTGTGCTCGAGGCGTGCGGCGTTGGTGGCGTAGCGGGGATCCTCGATGATCTCGGGCCGCCCCATCGCGGCGAACAGCCGCTTGGCGATGCCCTGGTTGGACGCCGCGATGGACAGGAAGCGCCCGTCCTGGGCCTCGTAGATGCCCCGCGGCGACGCCGCGCCGGTGGCGTTGCCGATGCGCTGCTGGATCTCGCCGAGCGCGGTGTAGCGCAGGAACATGTCACCGATGATGAACATCAGCGGCTCGTACAGCGCGACGTCGACGACGTCGCCCTGCCCCGTCCGCTCCCGCTTGTACAACGACATCGCGACGCCCATCGCGGCGGACAGCCCGGCGATGGAATCGGCGAACCCGAACGGCGGGGAGGTCGGCGGCGAGTCCGGCCAGCCGTTGACGTGCGCGAAACCGCTGGCCGTCTCGGCGACGGTGCCGAATCCCGGCAGGCTGCGATTGGGTCCGGTCTGCCCGAACCCGGACACCCGGGCCAGCACGAGCCCCGGGTTGTCCGCGCTCAGCACGTCGTAGCCCAGGCCCCACTCCTCGAGCCGGCCGGGACGGAACGACTCGACGACGACGTCGACCTCGGCCGCGAGCCGGCGCACCAGGTCGCGGCCTTCCGGCGAACGCAGGTCGATGCCGAGGGACTTCTTCCCGGCGTTGAGACGGGAGAAGCCCAGCGACAACCCCTCCTTCTGCGGAACCCACTGGCGTGCGAAGTCTCCGGTCGTCGGGTCCTCGACCTTGACCACCTCGGCGCCGAAGTCGCGGAGCATGCGCCCCGCGGTGGGGGCGGCATACATGGTGCCGAGCTCGAG
Organism: Rhodococcus sp. DMU1; assembly: GCF_012272955.1. Lineage (NCBI taxonomy): Bacteria > Bacillati > Actinomycetota > Actinomycetes > Mycobacteriales > Nocardiaceae > Rhodococcus > Rhodococcus sp. DMU1. The sequence continues at coordinate 5,603,982 of NZ_CP050952.1, forward strand.
CACCTTGACTCCCGCGAGCGGACCCGCAGCGGATGCGTTCATCGTCGTCTCTCCTAGCCTTGTCGTCCGGTTCGGCCCTGCCGAATGCGATGTTGCCGAATACCTTGCCGGCGAATCAGATCCGCCACTGGATGTGCTTGACCTCGAGGTACTCGCGCATCCCCCACTCACCGAGCTCGCGGCCGACTCCCGAGCGCCCGTAGCCGCCGAACGGCGCGTCCGGCCGCATGGCACCGCCGCCGTTGATCCATACCGTTCCGGCGCGGATCTTCTCCGCGACGCGGCGCGCCTCGACCGGGTCGTCGCACCACACGTTCGCGGCGAGACCGAAGGGGGTGTCGTTGGCGAGGCGGATGGCCTCCTCGGTGTCCTTGAACGGCAGGATCACCGCGACGGGACCGAAGATCTCTTCCTGCACCGCGCGCGCGTTGGGCGGAAGATTGCCGAGCAGAACCGGATTGACGAACCAGCCCTTCTCGGGCAGCGGCTTGGTCACCTCGAGCAGCTTCTTGCCGCCCTCGGCCGCCGCGCCGTCGATGAAGCCCTGCACGCGGTTCTGGTGATCGGGCCGGATCATCGGGCCGATGTTCGTCGCACGGTCCCACGGGTCGCCGACGACCATCTGGTCGAACGCCGACGCGCCGGCCTCGAGGAACTCGTCGTAGACCGAGTCGTGCACCAGCAGCCGGGCGAGGGCGGCGCAGCCCTGACCGCCGTTGCGGGACCAGCGCAGGTGCATCTCGACGGCGATCTTCTGCACGTCCACGCCGGGCAGCACGATGTTCGGCGACTTGCCGCCGAGCTCGAGGGTCACGCCGGCCAGGTTCGCCGCGGCCTGCTCCATGATCTTCGCGCCCACCCCGTCGGAACCGGTGAAGGACACCCGGTCCACGCCGGGATGCGAGGACAGCCGCTGCCCGACGTCCGCGCCGCCGATGACGACGTTCATCACGCCCGGCGGCAGACCCGCCTCGCGGATGAGATCGCCCAGGAACAGGGTGGTCAGCGGGGTGCGCGGGGACGGGAGCAGCACCACGGTGCAGCCGGCCGCGAGCGCGGCGCCGAACTTGAAGATCGCCAGGTTCAGCGGGTAGTTGTACCCGGTGATCGCCGCGACGACACCCACCGGCTCGTACACGACGTCGCTCATCGTCGGCACCGGCTTGTCGTACTCGCCGAGATGGACGGTGCGGTCGGTCTTCGCGGCCTCGGCGGCCCACCGCAGGTGCTCGTCGACGGCCATCTTGACCTGCAGGTACTCGGCGAGCGAGACCGGCGTGCCGACCTCGTTGACGATCGAGGGCAGCAGCCGGTCGGCGGCCTTCTCGAGCACGTCGGCGAAGCGGTGGATGTGGCGGGAGCGCTCCTCGCCGCTCAGGGCGGACCACGCCGGGAAGGCGGCGCGGGCGGCGGCGACGGCGGCGTCGACCTGGTCGGTGGAGGCGCCGCCGACGGTGGCGATGACCTCCTCGGTGGCCGGGTTGTAGACGTCCCACGTCTCACCGGCGGGCTCGACCTCCCGATCGCCGATCAGCAGGGTCCGGGTTTCGGGAACCCAGTCCTTCAACGGGAATTCGGTTTCGGGCGCTGCAGTCATCTCAGGCACCTTCCTCGGTGGTGGGGCGCTTGGCCATCAGGCCGACGCGCTCGAGCAGGCAGACGAGTTCGTCGCGCTGGTTGAAGCCGCGGTGTTCGAACCACACGATGCCGCTGTCGGTGCGGCTCTCGGATTCACGCTTCTTCAGGATGGTGGTCTCCGCGCGCAGGGTGTCGCCGTGGAAGACCGGATTCGGGAACTTGACCTTGTCGTAGCCGAGGTTGCCGAGCGTGGTCCCCATGGTCAGCTCGGGTACGTGGAACGCACCGATGAGCGCGACGGTGAACAGGCTGTTGACCACCCGCTGCTTGTGGATCGTCGTCTTGCAGAACTCCTCGTCGAGGTGCAGCGGCTGGATGTTCATCGTCAGCGAGGTGAACAGCACGTTGTCCATCTCGGTGACGGTGCGGGTCATCGAGTGCTTGTAGTGCTTCCCGACCTCGAACTCCTCGAAGTACAGACCGCGCATCACCGTTCACCTCTCCGTAGGATCGCCTCGGCTCGTTCGAGCCATTGAATTGCCTTGTCGTAGTGGGCCTTGTCGATGTGCAGACCGCGATACCGCAGCGCGCCGACGCCCTCCGCCTCCGCCTTCTCGTAGGCCTCGGCGAGTCCGCGGTAGAACTCCAGGTCCTGCTCCGACGGGCTGAACACGTCGTTGACGGTGGCCACGTGGGAGGGGTGGATCGCAATCATCCCGCGGAACCCGAGCTGCCGGCCTCGCACCGCGAAGTCGCGAAGCCCGTCCAGGTTCTCGAGATCCTCCCACAGGCCGGTCAGGGCGTGGATGCCGGCCTCCCGGCAGGCCAGCAGCACCCGGCTGCGCAGGTAGAGGGTTTCGTGTCCCTCGGGGGTCCACTCGTAGCCGACCTCGCGGGCGATGTCGGCGTGCTCGGCCGACGGGCCGATCATGGCGCCGACGCGCGGCGACGCCGTGGCCACCTCGAGACAGTTGTGGATGGCCTTCACCGTCTCGACGGGCACGATGTACTCGAGCCCCGCCACCCCGTTGCGCAGCTCGAAGTGGTCGAGCAGCGCGTCGTAGCGCAGGACGTCGGTGGCCTGCTCGATCTTCGGGGCGAAGATGCCGGTCAGGCCCGGCACCACGACCGCCTCGAGATCGGCCCCGGTCAGCCGGGTGGCGAGGGGGTTGACGCGCACGAACAGCCCGACGTCCCGGTTGGACTCGCGCACCCGCGCGATGGACTCGGCGACGGTCGCGCGGGCGGCCGCCTTCTCCGTGGCCGGCACGGAGTCCTCGAGGTCGAGCACGACGCAGTCGGCGCCGGCCGCGACGGCCTTGTCCACCCACTTCGGGCGGTGCCCCGGGACGAACAGGATCGAACGATACGGCTGCACGTCGTCCTCCTAGTAGCTTCGCGGCAGGCCCAGCACGTGCTCGGCCGTGTAGTTGAGGACCATCTCCTGGCTGATCGGCGCGATCCGCATGAGCCGCGCCTCCCGGAAGTACCGCTCGACGTGGAACTCCTTGCCGTAACCGAAGCCGCCGTGGGTCTGCAGGGCGACGTCAGCGGCGTAGAAGCCGGCCTCGGCGCACAGGAACTTCGCCGCGTTCGCCTCCCGTCCGCACGGCAGGCCCTGGTCGACCATCCACGTCGCCTTGTCCAGGACCGCCTCGGCGGCGTCGAGGCGGATGCGGGCCTCGGCGAGCTGGAACGCGATGCCCTGGTTCTTCCCGATGGGACGGCCGAAGACCTCGCGCTGCTTGGCGTAGTCGACGCCGCGGCGCAACGCCGCCTCACCGATGCCGAGGGCGGCGTTCGCCGAGATGACGCGTTCGGCGTTGAGGCCGCCGAGGATGGTGCGGAAGCCGTGCCCGACCTCACCGACGACGTCCTCGTCCGCGACGAACAGCTCGTCGATGAACAGCTCGTTGGTGTCGACGGCGTTGCGGCCCATCTTGGGGATCGGCCGGATCTGCACCTTGCTGCGGTCCATCTCCGCGAACATCAGCGTCATGCCGGCGGTGCGCTTGGCGTTCTCGTCGCGGGGGCTGGTGCGGCACAGCAGGAGCATGCGCTCGGCCTCCTGCGCCTTGGTGATCCACACCTTCTTGCCGGACACCAGCCAGCCGCCGTCGACCTTCTTGGCGAACGTGCGGATGTTGGTGGTGTCCGTGCCGGCGTCCGGCTCGGTGACGGCGAACGAGGTGTGCAGCTCGCCGGTGACGACGCGCGGCAGGTACTTGCGCTTCATCTCCTCGGAACCGTGGTGGATGATCGGCTCGAAGCCGAAGATGCCGATGTGCACCGCGCTGCACCCGCCCATGCCGGCGCCGGATGCGGCGATCTCCCGCTCGACGATCGCGGCCTCGGTGACGCCGAGGCCGCCGCCGCCGTACTCCTCGGGGACGGTGAGACCCATCCAGCCGCCCTCGGCCATGGCGTTGTAGAACTCCCACGGGAACTCGTGGGACTCGTCGTGCTCGGCCCAGTACTCGTCGGGGAACCGCTTGCACAGATCGTGGATCCCCCGCCGGATTTCCTCGTGGGTCTCGTTCTTGCTGTAGTCCATCTCGGTTGCCTTTCCCGGCCGTCAGACCGCGGGGACCGCGGTGCGGTCTGCGTCGGAGACCACGGTGCGGTCATAGGTGTCGGGGGTGATGCCCTCCTCGCGCAGGACCGCCTTGCGGACCTTCTCCGACGGGGTCTTGGGCAGCGCGCCGACGAATCGAAGGTAGCGCGGGATCGCGAAGGCCGGAATCCGGCCGTCGCACCAGGCCAGGATCTCCTCCGGACCGACGTCGCCGGTGCCGACCACGGTCGCGAGCACCTCGTCCTCGCCGCCCTCCACGTCGGCGGGAACACCGATCACCGCGCACTCGACGACGGCCGGGTGCCCGAGCACCGCCTGCTCGATCTCGTAGGAGCTGATGTTCTCGCCGCGACGGCGCAGCGCGTCCTTGTACCGGTCCACGAAGTAGAACCAGCCGTCCTCGTCCTTCTTGAGGGCGTCGCCGGTGTGGAACCACAGGTTGCGCCACGCCTCGAGCGTCTTCTCCGGCATGTTGTAGTACCCCATGCTGCACGTCCACGGTTGCACCGGACGCACGACCAGCTCGCCGACCTCGCCGACCTCGACCTCGCGGTCCGTCTCCGGGTCGACCAGGCGGATGTCGAACCACTCGGAGGCCGCGAGCCCCGCGGCCCCGGCCGGCCGGGGCACCCCGTAGGGCGCGACGATCGGCGCGCAGGTCTCCGTCAGCCCGAACGCATCGACGAAGGCCTCGATGCCGTAGCGCTTCTTGAAGTCCTCGACGATGGAGCTGGCCGTCGGCGCCGCGTACACGCAGCGCAGGCGGTTGTCGAGGTCGTTCTCGCGCGGCGGCTGCTTCCACGCGAAGTCCATCATGACCCCGACGAAGTTGGTGACGGTGACGTCGTCGTCGCGCACGTGGTCGATCCAGCGGCTCGCGCTGAACTTCGAGCGCACCACGGCCCGCGCCCCGGCCACCAGGGCGGGGTAGACCGCCATGAACTGGGCGTTGCCGTGGAACAGCGGCGTGGTGGTGAGGTAGGTGTCCTCGCGGGTGAGCCGGGTGAAGCACACCACCTCCTGCGCGAAGAAGTACAGCTGCGAGTTCGGCATCGCCACGCCCTTGGACGGGCCGGTGGTCCCGGAGGTGAAGAAGATCGCGCCGAGGTCCTGGGGCCGTGCCTGCGGCAGCTCCTGCACCTCGCCCGCCTCCAGCGTCTCCCACGCCTCGGCGTCCCAGCCGTTGGCGCGCAGCAGTTCGAGTGCCAGGTCGCGGTTTCCGGCGCCCGAGTCGACCACCCAGAACTTCTCGATGCCACGCGCATGCTCGGCGATCGCCACGAACCGCTCGGCGTAGGTGTCGTCGATCACCGCCCACCGCGGCTCGACGGTCACCACCTGGTGGCGGAGGAACTCGCCCTCGTAGTTGGTGTTGATCGGCACCTCGACGAGTGCGCCGACCGCGGTGCCGAACCAGGAGCGCACGAGCTGGGACGAGTTCTGCGCCATGATGATCACCCGATCACCCTGCTGCGCGCCGGCCCGGTACCAGGAGCTCGCGATCCGTTCGGCGGAGGAGAGCATTTCGGCGTAGGTGAAGCGCCGATCCTCCTCCGGCGTGACGAGGAACTCCGAATCCGGCTGGGACGCAGCGTACGTGCGCAGCACGTGGCCCAGCGTCCAGTCCTCCGGGTCGGCGAAGGTCGGTTTCAGATCGGTGTAGGTCTGCATCAGGACAACTCCCGGTTTGCGGGGATCGCGGTGATCGACGGAACGATTTCCTTGCCGAGCCGGGAGATGGCGGCGATGGTCTCGTCCGCGTCCATCGTCGGCCACTGCGGACGCATCAGCAGCGGGTCGACCGGCATGGTGGTCACCAGGTCGGTCAGCTGGGCGACGACCTGCTCGGGATCGCCGACGACGGCGTGGCTCGACACCGCCTTGGCGAACTCGTTCTCGAGGTCGGTGCCCTTCATGACGTCCAGGCCCTTGTTCGCGTAGGTGAGGTAGCGGCCCTGCGCCACGCGGGCGTACTCCTGCATCGCCTGCTCGCGGGTGTCGGCGACCAGCACGTTGCGGCGCAGCGGCTGCGGGCCGAATTCCTTGCCCCGCTCGGCGAAGAGGTCCCGCACAACCCGGAAGCGTTCGAGCACTTCTTCTTTCGGGGTCTCCGGCGGCGTCGCGTACGCGTCACCGTACTTGCCGGCGCGGCGGACACCGCCCATCGCGTGCGCGCCGATCCAGATCGGCGGGTGCGGATCCTGCACCGGGAACAGGTGCGGCTTGACGCCCTCGAGCTGGAAGTACTTGCCGTGGAAGGTGACCTCTTCCTCCGTCCACAGCTTCTTCATGATCTGCAGCGACTCGTCGAACCGTCCGGCCCGCTGCTTGAACGGAATACCGAGGTAGTCGAACTCCTCGGGTCGATAGCCCAGGCCGGCACCGAAGATCAGCCGCCCCTCGGTGACCACGTCGAGCGTGGCGATCTCCTCGGCCAGCATCACGGGGTGATACAGCGGCGCGATCATGATCTGGGTGACGAGCTTGATGTGCGGCTCGACGTGCGCGGCGAGGCGCGCGAGCAGCGGCACGGGCTGCAGCCACCGCAGTTCCCCGTAGAGGAAGTGCTGGCCGATCGCGATGTAGGTGAAGCCGTTCTCCTGCGCCGCGTCGACGATGCGCAGTACGTCCTTGAACTGCTGTGCGGGGCTCACCGACTTCGGAACGTCGCTGAGCAGCAATCCGACCTGAACCATGGTCCTGTCCCTCCGGTCGAAGTGGTCGTTACTGAGCGGTGAGTCCGCCGTCGACCGGAATGGTCACGCCGGTGATGTAGCTGGCATCGTCGCTGTTGAGGAAGGCGATCACCGACGCGATCTCCTCGGGCTGAGCACCCCGGCCGAGCGGGATGGTGGCGACGAAGTCCTTGGTCAGGGCCGAGACGTCGGCGCCGGGCTCGCGCCCGAAGAACTGCGAGAGCATCGGCGTGACGACCTGGCCGGGGCAGATGACGTTGACCCGGATACCGTCCTTGGCGCCGACGAGCGCGAGGGAGCGGGCGAACGGGACGAGCGAGCCCTTGGTCATCGAGTAGATCGGGCTGAACGGCGAACCGATCAGCGCGGACGTCGACGACGTGAGGGTGACCGAGCCCTTGCCCTCCGCCTTCTTCAGCAGGTCGAAGCCGAGGGTGGTGGAGTAGTAGGCGCTCTTGACGTTGACCGCGATGTTCTTCTCCCAGTCGGCGTCGCCGACCTCGAGGCCGCCCGGGCCGGGCATGCCGACCTGCGCGTGCAGCGCATGGAGGACGCCGTGGTCGGCGTCGATCTTGCCGAAGAGCGAGCGAAGATCGTCGTTGTTCGTCGCGTCCACCCGCATCGGAGTGGCCTGACCGCCCTCGGCCCGGATCTCCTCGGCGACGGTGACCGCACCGTCCTCGGACAGGTCGGCGACGTACACGTGGCCGCCCTCCTGGGCGATGCGATGGCTGATCGCGCGGCCCATTCCCGAACCACCGCCGATGATCGCGGCAATACGTCCCTCGTAACGACCCAGCATTTCGTTCACCTCGTTCTCGAGAAGTTCTTCGTTGATGTGCAATGTCAGGCGCGCTGATCGAACGTGCGGCCCAGGAGCTCGGAGACGATCCGGGTGCGCTGCATGGTCGGCGTGCCGCCCGCCAGCGCCCATCCGTGCGAATCGCGGTGCAGCCGTTCGATTCCGAACTCCTCGGTGTACCCGTTGCCGCCGTGCAGCTGGATCGCCATGTCGGTGACGCGCTTGGCCATCTCGTTGGCGGTGCACTTGGCGAGGGAGACCTCGAGCGGATCGGGCAGTCCGTCGGTGATGTTCGCGACGGCGCGATCGCGGAGCAGCCGAGCGGCCTCGACCTGCAGGACCATGTCGGCCAGGGTCATCTGGACGGACTGGAACTCGACGAGCGGCTTGCCGAACTGGTGGCGCTCCTGCACGTAGGTGACGGTGCGGTCGAGCGCCTCCTGCCCGATGGCCAGGCTCATGGTCGTGTTGCCCAGGCGCTCGATGGTGAACGCGCCGAACAGCTTCCTGAAGCCGCCGGCCTCGGCGACGATGTTCTCCTCCGGAACGACCACGTCGTCGTAGAAGATGTCGGCCGACGGAATGCCCCGGAAGCCCATGAGCTTCTCGCGTGCGCCGTAGCTGATGCCGGGCCGGTCGGCCTCGACGAGGACGGCTCCGATGCCCTTGGCGCCGGGGGCATCGCCCATGCGGCAGTAGGTGAGGTAGACGTCGGCCTCGCTGCCGTTGGAAATCCACCGCTTCATGCCGTTGACGACGACACCCTTGTCGGTGCGCACGGCCTTGGTGGTCATGTCGGTGGCGGCGGAGCCGGCGTCGGGCTCGGAGATCGCGACGGCCATGGTCTTCTCGCCGGCGACGATCTGCGGCAGGAACGTCTTCTTCTGGTGTTCCGTGCCCAGGCGGGCGATGGCCTGGGCCGGGCCGGTGTTGGATTCGAAGATCTGGAAGGCCGCCGGCCGGCACACCTTCGCGAACTCCTCGATCACCGCCAGGGCGTGGGACAGCGGGGCGCCGGACCCTCCGTACTCCTCCGGCAGCGAGATGCCGAGATAGCCCAGCTCGCCGAGGAAGCGACGCTCGTCGTGCGGGAACGCGGTGCGTTCGAGATCCCACTGCGCAGCCTTCGGTGCGTAGCGCTCCCGGGCTACGGTCGCCGCGGCCGCACGGATGTCCCGGAGCTCGTCGTCGACGTGCGATGTCGCCATGCCCCCACCTTTCTGTGTTCATCATTAACCTAAAGTGCCCACCGGATGTGGTCAAGGTCACTCAGTTCGATGACTCACATACTAACCATGATAATGATTAAGAGGCAATCGCTTCTTTGGCCGATGGTCGCCACCCAGGCCCGGAAGGGTCGTCACCTGCGGAATTCGCGGCCTCGCCTGCGCCGCCCTGTCCTTCCCGCACCTCCACCGCCTATTGTGCAATACATCACAATCGTTATCAGTTTCTATGGAGGTCACATGACGACACTCGACTCGTCCCCGAGGGCGCTGGAGGATCTGGTCCGGCGCCTCACCCGGCTCGAGGACCGTGCGCGCATCCAGGACCTCGTCGCGGCCTACGCCATCGCCGTCGATGACCACGACCTCGAGACCCTGCTCTCGCTGTTCACCGAGGACGGCGAGTTCGAGCGCGCCGGCTCCATCGCCCGCGGGCGCGAGGAGATCCGCGAGTTCTACGTCGCCGCCATGGACCGCTACAGCCTGACCCTGCACTCGCCGCAGAGCGACCAGATCTCCGTCGACGGGGACCGCGCACGCGGATTGCTCACGGGCCGAGCAGAACTGGCGCTCGACGGGACGTTGATGATGGCGGCGTACCGATACTCCGACGAGTACGCCCGCGTGGACGGCCGCTGGCTGTTCCGGCGACGGGACCTGCGGTTCATGTACGCCGTGCCGTTCGAGCGGATGAATGCGGGCCTGTGCACGACGGAGCGCATCCAGTGGCCGGGCACCCCGCACCGGCGCGCCGACTTCCCCGAATCCCTGCCGACCTGGTCGACCTACCGATGAGGGCCCTACCGGTGTGACGCGGGCCATACGATCGGTCGGAGAATGGTTTATAGTAACCATCATCATGAATTGATTTCCCGACTGGAGGAACGCCCATGACCCGCGCTGTCATCGTCGACGCCGTCCGATCCCCCACCGGACGGGGCAGAGCGCAGGGAGCGCTGGCCGGGGTGCACCCCAGCGATCTGCTCGCCCAGGTCCTGGCCGGGCTCGTCGCCCGCAACGACCTCGATCCCGGCCTGATCGACGACGTCCTCATCGGCTGCGTCAACCAGTCCGGCGAACAGTCCGCCACCCCCGGGCGGCAGGCCCTGCTCGCGGCCGGATTTCCCACGCACGTGCCCTCCGTGACCATCGAACGCAAGTGCGGCTCCGGCCAGCAGGCCGTCGACTTCGCGGTCCAGGGCATCACCGCCGGCGCGTACGACATCGTCGTCGCCGGCGGCGTCGAGTCGATGAGCCGGGTTCCGATGGGATCGGCGGCCATGGGCAAGGACCCGCACGGGCCCGCCGTGCGCGAGCGCTTCCCCGATCTCGTCCCGCAGGGCATCGCCGCGGAGCTCGTCGCGCAGAAGTGGGCACTGAGCCGGGGCGAGCTGGACGAGTACTCGGCCCGCTCGCACGAACGCGCGGCACACGCGCGCGCCGCGGGCTGGTTCGACGGCGAGATCGTTCCCGTCACCACCCCCGACGGCGTGGTGACCTCCGACGAGACCATCCGCGAGGGCACCACCGCCGGCAGGCTCGCCGGTCTGCCCGCGGCCTTCGACACCGACACGTGGCGCGAGCGTTTCCCCGAGCTGGACTGGAAGGTCACCGCGGGCAACTCCTCGCAGATCTCCGACGGCGCGGCCGCCCTGCTGATCATGTCCGAGGAGAAGGCGGCCGCGCTCGGCCTGCGCCCGCGCGCCGCGATCGTGGCCTCGGCCGTCGTGGGCGACGATCCCACCCTCATGCTCACCGGCCCCATCCCCGCCACCGAAAAGGTCCTCGCCCGGGCCGGCCTGTCCGTCCGGGATATCGCCGCCTTCGAGGTCAACGAGGCATTCGCCGCCGTCCCCCTCGCCTGGCAGCGCGAGATCGGCGCGTCCGACGACGTCCTGAACCCGCTCGGCGGCGCCGTCGCCCTCGGACACCCGCTGGGCGCGTCCGGTGCCCGGCTGATGACCACACTGCTCCACCACCTCGAACGCACCGGCGGGCGCTACGGCCTGCAGACCATGTGCGAAGCCGGCGGAATGGCCAACGCGACCGTCGTGGAACGACTGTAGAAACCCACTTCCGACTCAGGAGAAATCATGGACATCACCCAGGGATCGGCGGTAGTGACCGGCGGGGCCTCCGGCCTCGGCCTGGCCACCGTCAAGCGCTTCGTCGGCCTCGGCGTGCCGACGGTGATCCTCGACCTGCCCACCTCCGACGGGGAGGTCGTCGCCAAGGAACTCGGCGAGCTCGCCGTGTTCGCCCCGGCCGACGTCACCGATCCCGACGCGGTGAACCGCGCGCTCGACGCGGCCGAGGAACGCGCTCCGCTCCGGGCCGTCGTGCACTGCGCCGGCCGCGGTGGCACCGTCCGCGTCGTCGAGAAGGACGGCACCCCCGGTTCGCTGGACATGTACGAGAACCTGATCCGGATCAACCTGATCGGATCGTTCAACGTGCTGCGCCTGTCGGCCGCCCGCATGGTGAACAACGAGCCCGTCGACGGCGAACGCGGCGTCATCGTCCTCACCGCGTCGGTCGCGGCGTGGGAGGGCCAGATCGGCCAGATCCCCTACGCCTCCGCCAAGGCCGGTGTCGTCGGCATGACCCTCGTCGCCGCCCGTGATCTGGCCCGGAAGCTCGTGCGCGTCAACAGCATCGCGCCGGGCACCTTCGACACACCGATCCTGTCCCGGTTCTCGCAGGAGATCCGCGACGGACTCGCCGCCCAGACCCCGCACCCCGCCCGCCTCGGGCAGCCCGACGAGTACGCGAAGCTCGCCCTGTCGATCGTGGACAACGCGATGATCAACGGCGAGACGATCCGTATCGACGGCGCGATCCGCATGCAGCCCCGCTAGGAGACAGCCATGGACACCCCCGTACACGTCGAACAGTCCGACGGCGTGCAGATCATCACGATCAACCGGCCCGAGGTGCGTAACGCGATCAACACCGAGACCGCCGTCGCCGTCGCCGCCGCCCTCGACGAACTCGACGCCCGCGACGATCTCGTCGCCGGCGTGATCACCGGCGCCGGCAAGACCTTCTGCACCGGGATGGATCTGAAGGCCTTCCTCGCCGGCGAACGCCCCTCCGTCGAGGGTCGCGGCTTCGCGGGCATCACCGAGAAGTCCCCCGCCAAGCCGCTCGTCGCGGCGGTCGAGGGACACGCCGTGGCCGGCGGGTTCGAGATCGTGCTCGCCTGCGACCTCATCGTCGCCTCCGAGACAGCCGTCTTCGGCCTGCCCGAGGTCAAGCGCGGCCTGCTGGCCGGTGGCGGCGGACTCCTGCGGCTGCCACGCCGCGTCCCGCACCAGCTCGCCGTCGAATGGTGCCTCACCGGTGAGTACTTCTCGGCGCAGACCGCGTACGAGGCGAAGCTGCTCAACCGCCTCGTGCCCGAGGGGCAGGCGCTGACCGAGGCGATCGCCCTGGCGAAGACCATCGCGAAGAACGGCCCGCTCGCACTGCGCGCCACCAAGCAGATCATCGCGCAGGCCCGGGACTGGTCCAACGAGGAGGAGTTCGAGCGCATGCGCGAGATCTACGAGCCAGTGCGTTCCTCCGCCGACGCGAAGGAAGGCGCGCTGGCGTTCAAGGAGAAGCGCGAACCCGTCTGGCAGGGACGCTGACCCAGCGGTACGACGAGCGGGGCCCGGGAGGAATTCCCGGGCCCCGCTCGCATTCGTGTGCCGAAGGACCGAATGTCACACCGCTTCGATCAGATCGAAGCGATGTGACATTCGGCCACAGGATGAATCAGGCCGACGGCTTGGCGACGACCACCTCACGGCTGCCGTCCCATTCGACGAGCACGCCCGGGGTACGCATGTCGTGACCCTCGAACGTGATCTCGCCCTGTGCACCGTCGAATCCTTCGGCGGTGACCTGCTCGAGACCACGCTGGATGTCCTCGCGGGACGCACCGCCGGAGGCCTTGATCGCGCGCGCCAGCAGCCACGCGGCGTCGTATCCCTCGGCCGCGTAGTTCAGCGGGTCCTCGTTGTACTTCGCCCGATACGCCGCGACGAACTCCTGGGACGACGCCGCCGGCTGGTCGAGTGTGAAGTTGGCGGTCCAGAACATGCCGGCGCCGTCAGCCCCCGCCGGGACGAGGTTCTTCGCGCCTGCACCGGTCTGGCCGAGCACCGGTCCCGTGTATCCGGCCTGGCGCAACTGCCGCATGGCCGTGGCGTTCTGGGCGCCGGTGAGGAGCATCGCCACGGCGTCGGGCCGTTCCCCGGCGATCTTCGTCGCCGAGGACGCGAAGTCCTGGGTGGTGTTCTGCACGGACGTGGTCGAGACGATCTGGTAGCCGTGCTCGGCCTGCCCCTCGGGAAGGTTCTTCTCCGCCATCTCCGCGAGGGCCGGGTTGGCCGCGTTGAACAACACGCTGACCCGCTCGACGCCGAGGTCCTCGAGATGAGCCAGGGAGGTGCCGATGTGCGTGGTCTGCGGCGGGGTCGCCCGGAAGGTGTAGTCGCCGCCGAGCACACCGTCGCTGGCGGACTGCGTGTAGACGGTCGGCAGCTTCGCCCGGTCGACGAGCGGCGAGATCGCGATCGCCTGGGCACTGGAGATGCCGCCGAGCAGGGCGCTGACCGACCGGTCCGCGGTCGCTTCGGTCGCCTGGCTCACAGCGGTCTGCGTGTCGCTGGCCGCATCGCGGCTCTCGAGCACGAGCTTCGACTCACCGAGGAACCCACTGCTGTTGACCTGTTCGACGGCGAGCTCGATACCCCGGAACTGGGGCAGGCCACCGAAGGCGGTCAGACCGGTCTTGTCGGTCACGGACACGATCTTGATCTCGCCGGGCATCTCGCCGGACCCCACGGTTCCGCCGCCGCCCGAGCCGCACGCGGTGGTCAGGGCGAGCCCGGCGACACCGGCCAACGCGGCGACGGCAATGCGCTTGTTCTTCATTCTCTTCCGTTCTCGGTTCAGTTGTCGGTTCCGGTGAGCGCGGCTTCACCGAGGAAGGCCAGCACCACGGACGAGTGGTTCCGCGCCTCGTCGACCGGTCCGGAGTACACGGATTCGCCGCGGTTGACGACGACGACGTCGTCCGCGATCTTCATGCCGGCCTCGGCGTTCTGTTCGACCATGAGGACGCCGATGCCACGGTCGGCGATGCTGCGCACGCTGGCCATGACCCGGTCGACCACGGCGGGGGCCAGACCCATCGACGGCTCGTCCATGAGGATGTACCCGGGCTGCGACATGAGGCTGCGGCCGAAGGCGAGCATCTGCTGCTCGCCGCCGCTGAGCAGGCCGGCGGGGCCGGACTGCCGCTCCTCGAGGATGGGGAACATCTCGAACACGGTCCGCATCGATTCCTCGCGGGCCTTCTTCGACGCCACCAGGCCCCCGATCTTGAGGTTCTCGTGGACGGTGAGCGAGCCGAACACCTTGCGGCCCTCGGGAACCAGCGAGATGCCCCGCTTGAGGATCTTGTGGGCGGGCCATCCCTTGATCGACTCGCCGTCCAGAAGCACGTCCCCGGAACTGGGCGTGGTCAGCCCCGCGACGGTGCGGAGGGTGGTGGTCTTGCCGGCGCCGTTGGCGCCGAGGACGAGCGTCACCCGGCCCGGCCGCGCGGTGACGGACACCCCGCGCACGGCACTGACCTTGCCGTAATCGACGTGCAGATCACGAATCTCGATCATCGTTGTCCTGCTTTCCGAGATAGGCCTCGCGCACCGCCGGATCACGCACCACGTCGGCGGGGGAACCGGAGGCGATGAGCTGTCCGGAGTTCATGGCGAAGAGGTGATCGCAGACGTCCACCATCATCTGCACGTCGTGTTCGACGATCAGCTGGGTGAGTCCTTCCGAGCGCAGGTCGGACATCAGCCGGCCGATCTCCTCGCGTTCGAAGCGGTTCATGCCGGCGGTGGGTTCGTCGAGCAGCAGCAGCTTCGGGGACATCACGATGGCGCGGGCGATCTCCACCCGGCGCTGCAGGCCGTACGAGAGCTGGCCGGGGCGCAGCTTCTCCTTGCCGTCGAGCCCGGTGCGTTCGAGGGCGGTGCGCACGGCCGCCTCGGCGGCGTCGCGTTCGGTGCTGTCGACCCGTCGCCACCACCGTCGCGGTCCCGCGATCAGGTCGTGCCCGAGTTCGACGTTCTCGTGCACGGTGAGATCGTCGAGGAGACGGACGGTCTGGAAGGTGCGCCCGATGCCGAGCCGCGCCACCTGCTCGGGTTGGACGCCGGAGAAGTCCCGCCCCTCGAAGTGCATCGATCCGCGGGTCAGGGGCGTGAGCCGGGTGACGGCGCCGAGCAGGGTGCTCTTGCCCGACCCGTTGGGTCCGAGGATGCCGGAGATCAGGCCGCGCTCGAGGCCCAGGGTGATGCCGTCGACGGCCTTGATGCCGCCGAAGTGGACCGCGAGATCCTCGATGCGTAGCACCTGATCCGGAACCCGGCCGGGAACGCCCTCCTGGGGAGCGACTTCGGTGGTCATCGCGTTTCTCCTGTCGAGGCGGAGTGGGCACCGGTGCCCGCGAGTTCGGCGCCGAGTTCTGCGGCGGCCTCGTCGTCGGCCGCGTCGGCGAGACGTTCCGCGGCAGCCGCGTCCTCGAGGGCCGCGCTGTCGCGACGGGCGAGGCGGCGACGGTACAGGTCGGTGACGACGCCGGTGATGCCGCCGGGCATGAAGATCGCGGCGATGGCGACGATGATGCCGTAGACGATGCTCTGGTAGGTGCCCACCTGCTCCAGCATCACCGGAAGCCACGTGAAGATGAGGGCGCCGATGAGCACACCGAGCCAGGACCGGGAGCCACCGACGATGATGATCGTCAGCGCGAGCACGATCAACGGGAAGCCGATGTTCTCCGGGGCGATGGCCGTCATCATCAGGATGTTCAGGGCGCCTCCGAGCGCGCCGAGCACACCGCTGATCACGAAGGACATCCGGCGGTAGCGGGCGACGTTGATGCCCATGGCCGAGGCGAGTTCCGGGTCTTCGCGGACCGCCTCGATGCGCCGGCCCATGCGGCCGCGCTCGCTGAGGATCATCGCCGCGACGACGGCGGCACAGACGACGGCCAGGTGCGGGACGGAGATCTCCGGGGTGGTGAGAACGCCGAACAGGCCGACCGAGCCGCCGGTGAGCTCGCCGCCGTTGTGGGCGACGACGGTGACGATCATGACGAACGCGACGGTGGCCATGGCCAGGTACAGGCCGGCGAGGCGCTGCAGGATCAGCGAGAGCAGGTATCCGATGACCGCGCAGATCACGACGATGGCGGCGGTCGCGGAGATTGCGTCGAATCCGAAGTGCAGCACGAAGATTGCGGCGCCGTAGCTGCCCATGCCGTAGAAGGCGGCGCCGGCGAAGGAGAACACTCCCATCCGGAACTGGATCTGGATGCTCAGGGCGAGCAGCAGCACCGTGAACGTGCTCTGGATGAGGACGATGTTGGAGAAGTAGAAGTCGCTCATACCCGTCGCACCTCCTTCCTTCCGAAGATGCCCTGCGGCCGCAGCAGCAGAACCACGAGGATGAGGCCGAAGCCGACGGCGTCGACCCAGCCGCCGCCGGTGTAGCGGAGCACCAGGACCTCGGAGAACGCGAGCACCATCGCACCGAGCGCGGCGCCGCCGGTGCTGCCCACGCCGCCGAGGATGATGATGGCGAACGCCTTGATGAGGAGGGTCTCACCGCTCTCGGCGGTGATGGCGCCGAGGTTGTAGGTGAGCAGGGCACCGGCGAGGCCGGCGAGGCCGCCCGACACCGCCATCGTCAGCAGCGACAGCTGGCGCCGCTTGACGCCCATCAGTTCGGCGGTCTCCGAGTCCACGCCGATGGCCCGCAGGGCGAGCCCGTGGCTGGTGTTCTTGAGCCAGAAGGAGATCGCCAGCGTGAGGATCAGCGCGCAGCCGAGCACGATCAGGCCCGTGCTCGTCAGTCGCAGGTCGCCGACGGTGTAGACCGACGTCTCGTACGAGCTGCCCACGAAACCGAACGGCTCGCTCAGCGTGCGGAACTGCACGACGGCGACCGGGATGGTGCCGATTCCGATGCCGCCGATGAGGATCTGCAGTTCGGCGGTCCGCTGGTTCTTGGCCCGTCGCAGGATCGGCTGGAACGCGAAGACGTCGATGGCCGCCGAGAGCGCCGCCCCGACCACGACGGAGATCAGGCAGACCGTGACGAGCCCGAGACCGACGTTGGACACGATCTGGGAGGCCACGAACGCGGAGAACATGAAGATCCCGCCGTGGGCGAAGTTGAGGATGTCGATCGTTCCCCAGGAGATGCTCATTCCCAGGCAGAAGAGCAGGTAGATGGAGCCGAGCACGAGCGCGTCGATCACCAGCTGTGACATGACGCCTGCCTTCCTCCGGCCGGGATTCCCCGGCGGCGGTGCGATGTTCTTCCGGTCATTCGTCGAACTCCTTGGTGCACAGGTGCGGAGCGATCCGCACTACTTCGCCGATTCCTGGTCGTCGATCAGCACTTCTTCCGTGCCGTTCCATTCCACGAGCACGCCGTTGACGCGCATGTCGTTGCCTTCGAAGCGCACCGGGCCGAGCGCGCCGTCGAAGCCCTCGGCCACGACCTGCTCGAGGCCGCGCTGCAGGTCGTCGCGGGACGCACCGCCGGCGTTCTTGGCAGCGTGGGCGAGCATCCAGGTCGCGTCGTAGCCCTCGGCCGCGTAGTTGAGCGGATTCTCCCCGTTGTACTCGGCGCGGTACGCCTCGACGAACTGCTGCGAGGACTCGTCCTTCTGGTGGAAGCTGAAGTCGGTGGCCCAGTACATGCCCGCGCCCGCGGCACCGGCGGGTGCGAGGTTGCCCGCGCCGGCGGCGGGGTTGCCCACCACGGTGCCGGTGTAGCCGGCCTGGCGCAGCTGCGACATGGCCGTGGAGTTGCCGGCGCCGACGAGCAGGACGATGACCGCGTCGGGCTTCTCACCGGCGATCTTCGTTGCGGTGGTGCCGAAGTCCTGCGTGGTGGCCTGGACGGAGGTGCTCGACAGGATCCGGTAGCCGTACTTCTCCTGGCCCTCGGGGATGGTCTTCTCACCGAGTCCGGCGAGGGTGACGTTGCCCGCGTTGTAGAGCACGCTCACGGTCTTCACACCCTGCTGCTGCAGCCGCTCGAGCGCCTTGACGAAGTAGGTCTCCATCGGAGCCGTCGCGCGGTAGGTGTAGTCGCCGATGACGACGCCCTCGCTGCCGGACTGGGTGAAGATCGTCGGCAGCCCGGCCCGTTCCACGAGCGGGGCGATCGCGACGGCATGGGCGCTGAGCACCGGTCCGAGTAGGGCGCTGACACTCTTGTCGGTCAGCGTCTCGGTGGCCTGGCTGACCGCGGTCTGCGTATCGCTCGCCGAATCACGCTTCTGCAGAACGATCTTCGAGTCACCCAGGTAATTCTGCTCGTTGATCTCCTGGATCGCGAGTTCGATGCCCTTGAGCTGGCTGTTGCCGACGTACGCCGTGGTGCCGGTCTGGTCGGTCACGGAGACGACCTTGATCTCGGCCGGCAGGTCACCGTCGGCGACGGTGCCGTTTCCGCCGGAGCCGCAGGCGGCCGTGAACAGGACGCCGAACGCGCTCGCGGCTCCGAGCAGACGACGCCGGACTTTCCGGTCGACTCGAGACATGTGTGCACCTTCCGGTCGAATGATATGCATCATTAGTCGTGATGCCCGTCACAGTAGAGCCACGCCGACGAAATGTCCAGAGGCCGATCCGGATATGCGCAGGAATTATTTGCGGGCGGGGACGCGTACGGGGTCCACGGCGACGGCCGGCGTCCACCGACCCCGGCCCGCCCCCGCGACGGCCACACAGAAGAGGACAAAAATCGTTACCGCACCGGCGGATCCGTAGGAGTATCCCCACGCCGACGAGAAGGCGCCGGCCACCAGGATCATCACCGCCGCGAAGCCGTACGACGAACACGCGTACAGCGACGTGCTCCTCCCCTGCTCCACCGGCGTCATGCCGGCGGTGAGCAGGATGAGGCCCTGCGCGTATGCGAAGCCCTGCCCGATGCCCCACAGGAAGCTGCCGGCCAGTACCGGCCACAGCGTGCGGGCGACGAGGCCGGCGGCGACGAACACGCCACCACCGGCGAGCAGGAGCAGACACAGCTGGGGCCCCGGGGAACGGCCTGCGGCCCGGGCGAGGTAGGGGCCCAACCAGGCCGTGACGAGCAGGATGATGGCGGCGAGGACGCCGACCACCAGCAGCTCGGACCCGATCCCGTCGCGCAACGCCGACGGCAGCACGCCGACGGCGATGCCGCCGACCGTCCACCCGGCCGCACCCAACCCGTAGGCGGGCAACCTGTTCCGGTCGAACGCGGCGCCCGCGCCGGCCGGAACGGGCCCCGCCGGGCGCGGGGGCTCGGCGTGCCGGAGCGCGGAGAGCCGGCGCCTGTTCCCCCACAGCGCGGCGGCGAGCAGCAGTCCCGAGAGCACGAGGGAGACGGCGTGCAGCCGGTAGATGAGAACGGTGGGCTCCGGCAGCAATTGGGCGACGGTGGCCGCGGCGATCAGGCCGAGGAACGAGCCGGCGATCGCGCCGGTCGCCGCCAGGGTGCGGCCCGCGTCGCCGCGCGCCGCCACGGCGAGCGTGGCGGCGGATCCGGTGGCGAGCCCGACACACGTTCCGGTCAGGGCACGGCCGACGAAGAGCAGCCCGGCGGTGTCGGCACCGGACCACAGGGCGACGTCGCCGAGGACCCCGACGACGAGCGCACCCGGCAGGACGGCCCACGCGAACCGTCCGAGCGCGGTCCTGCTCACGACCAGGAACATCGACACCAGGGCGACGAAGTACGTCACGAACAGGGCGGCCAGCACGAACGGGGACAGGCCCAGATGGTCCTCGTACAACGGCAGGATCGGGCCCGGAATGTTGGACCCGACGACGGCGAACGTGAATGCGGCCGCCACCGCGGCGCCCAGGAGCACCGGTCCCCGGCCGGGTCGCGGAGCCCGGACCGCGATCATGCCCGTACGGGCAGACTCTTCACGAGCGGTGGGTCGTAGTCGGTCTTTCCGATCTTGGAAGCGCCGCCCGGTGAGCCGATCTCGGCGAAGAAGTCGGCGTTGATCTGCGTGTACCCGGCGCGATCCTCGGGGACGTCGTCCTCGAAGAAGATCGCCTCCACGGGGCAGACGGGTTCGCAGGCGCCGCAGTCGACGCATTCCTCCGGGTTGATGTACATCATCCGGCCGCCCTCGTAGATGCAGTCCACCGGACACTCCTCGATGCAGGCCTTGTCGAGGACGTCGACACAGGGCTCGGTGATGGTGTAGGTCACTGCGCACTCCTCCGATTCGATGACCGCGTGATTTAGGTCATAATCATATTCATTGATTGTCGGGTGTCAATGGGTGTCCGCTCCGAGTGCCTCGACGACCGGCCGGCGACGCACCACCGCGACCTCGGCACCGCAGACGCAGGCCAGGAAGAACCCGCAGAAGGCGTAAGTCGCCGGGCGCAAGCCGATTCCGTCCGCCAGGAATCCCAGCCCGAGGATCCCCGACCCGACGGTGGCGTATCCGGCGAGCCACACCATGGACACCACTTCGGCGGTCCGCCCCTCCGGCGCATACCCGCGCGCGAGGGTGAGCCCGGCGAGCTGTGCCAGGCTCTGACCCAGGCCTGCCGCGATCGCGGCCACGACGATGACGGGCACCGAGGCGGCGCCGACGGCGACGGCGATGAGCACCGCGGCCAGCGCGGAAACCGAGAGCCCGACCACCGCGACCCGGTAGATGCTCATCCGGCGGACGAGGAACTGCGCCCCGGCCCCGGCCCCGAAGACCACGAACGACACCGCGCCGGCCAGGGTTCGCGTGTCGTTGCCGAGCAGGTCGGCGATCAACGCCGGGCTGAGGGAGATGAACAGCCCCGCCAGCGCGAAGGGGCTGCCGGCCACAGCCATGGACAGCAGCACGGTTCCCGCGATCTCGCGCGGGATGCTCGGCAGCTGCACCCAGCGACCGCCCACCCCGGCCGGACGACCGCCGACGGCGGTCAGCGGTATCGCGGCCGCCGCCAGCGGAACGATCAGCACCAGGAAGACCAGCCGTGTGGGCGCCGGCGCGACGTCGGCCAGCACCCCGGAGAGCAGCGGCCCCACGGCCGACCCGGCGACGGGTGCCGCGCTCGCGTACAGCGCGGCACGCGCTCCGCGGCCGGGGCCGAACGCGTCGGCGATCGCCGCCGACCCCGCCGCGCCGAACGCCCCGGATGCGAGGCCGATGAAGAACCGCCCCGCCTCCAGCCACAGGGGCGTGCGGGCCGTCGCGAACACGAGGCAGGCCACGATCGCGAGACCCAGGGCGGGCAGCAGGACGGCCCGACGTCCGAATCGGTCCGAAGCGCGGCCACCGAACACCAGCGCCACGACCGACCCGACTATGTAACTGACGAAGATCAGGCTGACCGTGCTGGGGGGAAATCCCATCTCGCGCTGCCAGACCACATACAGCGGAGCCGGGGCATTGCTCGCCGCGAACACGAGGAACACCGACAGTGCGATCCACGACGGCCGAGCCACCCGGCGCCTTTCCAGAACCTCGACCGGCACCCGGCCTCCCTATTGATATGAATAATTAGCCCCTATAGAGAGTGGCACATTCCCGGCGCCCGTGGAGCGAATTGCCGGCCCGTACGATGGCGGACTCCCGAGAGAAAGGTGCCGACCGTGGACCCTGAGGCCGATCCGTCCACGCCACTCGAGTCCTTCGGGTCGGCGGTCCGCGCCGGATGGCACGCCGTCTCCGCGGTGAGCGAGCCCGCGCCGCCCCTGCTCGTCGCCCTCACCGCCACCGTCGCGCTGGTGCTGGTGACGGTGCGCCCGCTGTGGCTGGTGACCCGGCATGTGATCACCCAGGCACACGAGGGCTCGCACGCGCTCGTCGCACGGCTCGTGGGCCGGCAGCTGGCGGGCATCCGCCTGCACAGCGACACCTCGGGGGTGACCGTGTCCTCCGGCAACCCACGCGGGCCGGGCATGATCGCCACCGCGTTCGCCGGGTACACCGGCCCGGCCGTGCTCGGGTTCGTGGCCGCGACCCTGCTCACCGTCGACCGGCCCGCAGCGGTGCTGTGGTCCGTGCTGGCCGCGCTCGCCCTGCTGATCCTGTTGATCCGCAACTTCTTCGGATTCGTCTCGGTGCTGGCGGCCGGCGCGGTGATCGGGACCGCCGCCTACTACGGCGACGAGCTGGTGCGCTACACCGTCGCGTACCTGACCACCTGGGTGCTGCTGTTCGGCGCCACCCGGCCGGTGCTCGAACTGGCGCGCACCCACCGGCGCGGCCGCGGGCACGGCTCCGACGCGGATCAGCTGCGGTGGCTCACCCGGGTGCCGACGGCGGTATGGATCGTGGCGTTCGCGGTCGTCACGCTCGGTACCGCGGCGTACGGCACCGCACGCATCGTCGCGACGCAGGTGCCCTGATCACGGCTCGAGCGCGATCGCCACGGCCCGCACCGGGGCGCCGTCCGCGTCCCGCAGCCGCAGCGGAAGAAGACTGATCAGCGGATCGGGAAAGTCGACGAGTTCGAGGTTGCACAGGTTCTCGCACACGATGCCGCCGGCCTCGGCGACGAGGCGATGCGCGGGATAGTCACTGCCGAGGGCGGAATCGATGCTCGGGGCGTCGAGGCCGATGGTGCGCACGCCCCGCCCGAGCAGCCACCGGCACGCGTCCTCCGACAGATAGGGGTGCTCGAAGTAGGCATCGGTGCCGTAGTGCTCGGCCCACCCGGTATGCAGGAGGACGATGTCGCCGGGGCCCGGGTCCGGCCCGCCGGCCACCCCGTCGACGACGTGCCGCCGCGTCACCGCGGTGCGCGGCGGCAGGCCCCGCACGTCCAGGACGATCCCGCGACCCACGAAATGTTCGAGCGGCACCCGGTCGATCGGCGCGGCCCCGGCGCGCATGTGCAGCGGGGCGTCGACGTGCGTTCCGGTCTGCGAGCCGATCTCCACCCGCAGCAGGTTGTACCCGTCGCGCTCGAGCGTCGCGTGCGGCGTGAGCACCGGCACGGGATCGCCCGGGTAGACCTGGGTGTCGCCGGAGACGGTGCGGCTCAGGTCGACGATCCGGCGCACGCGCATGCGCCGATGCTAACGGGTGACCCGCGATCCGCGGCGTCACGCAGCCCCGCCGCGCGGGGCTCACTCAGCGCACCGGCGCTGCCGTGAGGTGATGCCGGTCGGCGCGGTCGATCGTCGCGGCCGCGACGAGCACGCCGACCACCACACCGACGAGGGTGTCGGCGATCCGGCTCAGCGCGATCTCCGGCCCGACGGACGCCCCGAGACCGGTGAGGAGCAGCGCCATCGCGGTCACCGCGACGGAGGTCGCTGCGTAGTTCTTCATCACGTACAGTTCCGCCACCGTCTGCAGGACGACGATGGCCAGCGCGTACGGCCAGTAGTCGAGGGACAGCGCGAGCAGCGCGGCGGCGAGCACCGCGCCTGCGACGTTGCCGAGCAACCGCTGGATCGCGCGCTGCACGGTGTTCCGGTAGTTGGCCCCCTGCAACGCGGCCATCGCGCCCATCGTCGCCCACAGCGGGTGCTGCAGACCGGCGGCCTCGGCGAACCAGCCCGCGATCAGCGCGGCGAGCAGCACCCGGCCCGCGCCGACGAGAAGCGCGCGATCGCGCAACCGGGCGAATCCCTCTCGCGCGAACCCGGCGGGCCGCTCGAGGACCGGCGCCCCCGCCGCATCGACGCGAGGAATCGCAATGTCGCGCCGCACCTTTCTCAGCTCGGCCTCGAACAGGGCGAATTCGGCGACGCGATCGGCCGCGACGCCGGATGCGGCCCCGTCGACGACCGTCTCGGCCGCGTCGAGCAGCGCAAGCAGTTCGTGGGTGTGCCGGTCGGTCCGGCTGAATCCGAGCGCGAGAACCTCGTGGGCGCGGGCGATCGCCGCCCGGGCGCCCGGCACGGCCCGTTCGCCGTCGCGTTCGATCGCCGCGACCGCCGCCAGGGCCCGGGCCACGGCGAGCCGGGCGGGACCGTGCGGGTGATGCAGCGCGGGCAGCATCGCGACGGCCCAGCCGACGAGCGCGCCGAGGGCCGTCGCGACGACCACGTCGCGCACGTCTACGGCGGTGCGGGCGAATCCGGCGGCACCGGCCGCGGCGAAGATGAGGATCACCGGGCCGGGGCCGGACAGCCGGAAGGCGCCGAGGATCCAGAAGGCGATCGCGGCCGCGACGGAGAGCACCGCGATCTGCGTCCACATGGCTGCACCGGTGGTCCCCACGGCGGCACCGAGTGCGGCGTACCCGACCACCCCGAGGCCGACCACCGCGATCTTGCCGGCCTGCTGCGAGTAGGGCTCGTGCCGGCCGAACGCCGAGGCGAGTGCACCGAGTGCGGCGAAGCCGGCCGGATGCGGCAGATCCAGCAGCCCTCCCGCGACGAGGACTACGAGAACTGCCGCCCCGACGCGCAGCGCCGGAGCGCGCGTGGCGTCCGCACTGCGGAACTCGAGCGACTCGCGCCACGCCGTCGGCGAGAGGGAGTGCGCGAGGGCGATCCGCGAGTGACGGAGGCGGCTGCGGTCCGGGACAGAGGTAGCGAGGGGCACTCCCCCAGTGTAGATACTTCACGTATAAATTAAATATAAATCGATTGTGAGACTCATCGCTAGAATGGGCCCATGACGGACGCCACCCAGCCCGAGGACTTCGTCGACCGCGTGCGGGTCGGCTGGGCCGAGACGTACCCCGACATCGACACGCGACCCATCGACGTCGTCGGCCGCATCACGCGGATCAGCTCCCTGGTGCTCGCCCAACTGGACCGCGAACTCGTCCCCAGCGGCGTCACGCGCCCCGAATTCGAGGTGCTGTGCGCCCTCGCCCGCAGCGAATCACCGCTGCGCGCCAGCGAAGTCACCTCCGTCACCGGACTGAGTGGCGCTTCCACCACCAAGCACGCGGACCGCCTCGTCGGGCTCGGCCTCGTCGAACGTCAGCGCTTCGAGCGGGACGGTCGCGTGGTCCTGCTCGCACTCACCGATGCGGGGCGAGCCGTGGTCGACACCGAGTTCCCGCGCCGCCTCACCCGGGAACGCCACCTGCTCGACGGATTCACCGACGGCGAACTCGACACCCTCACCGCTCTGCTGCGGCGCCTCACCCGCGAGGTCGAGGCGCAGACCCGGCCCTGATCCGGGACGTCAGGGCAGCTCGATCGTCTCTGCGCGTTCGATCTCGCCCAGCGCGCGGCGCAGGTAGAGCTCGGGACCCGCCCGGCGTGCCGCGAGCAGATCCGCGAGCACGACCAGCCCCGCCCGCAGGTACTCGTCGGGGCTAGCCTTCGGCGCGTCGGGATCGGACACCCCGAGCGTGCCGGTGAGCACCGCGACCAGCGTGTCCGGCTGCAGTGACGGCAGCCACGTCGACGCCGTGCGCGCGCTGCGCTCCAGCACCGCCTGCACGTCCTCGCCGGTCAGCCCGTCCGGATGCAACTCCTCGAGCAGTTCCCGCATCATCGTCGCGTGTACCCCGGCGACCTGCTCGTACGGCAACGCGGCGAGCTCGGCCACCGCGTCCTCCCACGCCGGCACCGACTGCGCCCGGGCCGCGGCGAGCGCGGTCGCGGTGTGATCCGCAACGTCGCGTGCGATCTCCGGCCACTGCGTTGGCCACACGATGTCCTCCTGGGGTTGCCGACGTGTCGGCGCCAGCCTGCCAGCCGGCACCGACATCCGTGTCACACCCGGCGTTGCAGCTCGAGCGCGTCCCACGGCGCGTAGCCCTTGATGTCGTTGTCGAAGTACACGTACACGTCGCGCCCCTCGGAGCGCCAACCGCGGATCCGGGCCGCCCACTCGTCCAGCGCCTCGGGGGTGTAGCCGCTGGCGTACAGCTCGGTGTCGCCGTGCAACCGCACGTAGACGAAATCGGTGGTGGCCTCGGTGAGGAACGGGAAGCGGCCCGCGGTGTCCGCGACGACGAGGGCGACGTCGAGCCGGCGGAGCAGGGCGGCCGCCTCCTCGTCGGCGAAGCTGGGGTGGCGCACCTCGAGCGCGTACCGGATCGGCCGGTCCGCGTCGATCTCGGTCCACACCCGGTCCTCGCGCACCTTGTCCGTGTGCCGCGCCGCGAGCGCCGCGGCCTCGCGCGTCGACGCGGGCAGGCTCGTGAGAAATGCGCCGAGGCGCTCCGGCTCGAATGCCAGAGTGGGGGGCAGTTGCCACAGCACCGGTCCGAGCTTGGGACCGAGGGCGAGCACGCCGGAGGCGAAGAAGTTGGCGAGGGCGTCGTCCACGTCGACGAGACGCTTCATGTGGGTGACGAACCGTCCGCCCTTGACGGCGAAGACGAACCCGTCCGGCGTCTCGTCGCGCCACCGCAGGAAGCTCGACGGCCGCTGCAGCGCGTAGAAGGTGCCGTTGATCTCGATGGAGCCGAACCGCTCCGCGGCGTACTCGAGTTCGCGGCGCTGCGGCAGGCCGGACGGATAGAAGTCGCCACGCCACGGGGCGTACCGCCAGCCGGAGATCCCGATCCGCACCTGAGCCACCGCTACACGGTAACGCTCGTCACGACTGGGAATCGGATCGTCATTCGGCGGGCGCCGGGCGCGGCACGGGCCTACGCTGTGCCCGAACTACGAGACCGCATCCTAGGAGTGGCCGTGTCCGAGAGAGCTTTCACCGCAAACGATCAGTTCAGTCCCCTGTTCAAACAGATGTGGTGGTTGGTGCTGATCCGCGGCATCCTCGCCGTGTTGTTCGGCGTGGTCGCCCTGGTGTGGCCCGGGATCACCGTCTGGGCCCTGGTGGTGGTGTTCGGCATCTATGCCATCGTCGACGGCGTGGTGCTCGTCTACCACTCGATTCGTGACCGGGCCCGCCTCGACGGCTGGGGCTGGTGGCTCGCGATGGGCCTGGTCTCCATCGCCGCCGGCATCGTCGCCCTCGTCTGGCCGGCGGCCACCGCGCTCGTGGTGCTGTACATCATCGCGTTCTATGCGATCCTCTTCGGCGTCACCGGCATCATCGGTGCGCTGAGCTTCCGGAAGGTACCGAACTCCGGGTGGGGATGGTCGCTGTTCGCCGGGATCCTCGCCGTCCTGCTCGGCGTCGTGCTGCTGATCTTCCCGGGCAGCGGCATCATCAGCCTGATCTGGTTGCTCGGCATCTACGCGATCCTCTTCGGCGTGCTGCTGATCGTCCTTTCCTTCCAGATCCGCAAGGTGGCCAAGGCGGCCGGGCTCGTGTGAGCCCGGCCGCCCGGGGCCGGCTCAGGCGACGTCCTTGAGCCGGCCCCACGCGTGCCAGCGGTCGATGTCGATCCAGGCACTCACCCGCGGCCGGTTGCGCACCCCGTACGGCTTGCCGGTGTAGTGCCGCGCGATCCGGTCGATGTCGGTCAGTTCCGGGTCGTCGGCGAACTCGGTGACCCGGCCCTGGATGCTCACGTGCGTCACCCAGTCCGTCGGGTCCATGGCGCTGAGACTGACCCGGGGATCGCGCCGCAGGTGCCCGAGGCGGGTGCGACCGGCGTCCATGTTGACCAGGATGCGGCCGTTCTCGAACAGATACCAGGTGGGCACCGACACCGGATGTCCGTCGGCGCGCAACGTGCTGATCGTGGCGTAATTCGGCTGGGCCAGCATCTCGGCGACGGCCTGCGGCAGCGGGGCTTCGGGCACGGCGTGGTCCTTTCCTCGGCGGACGGTGGCGGATGTTCGATCACGAACCTACGCCGGTTCCGGCGGAAACCATCCCGCGACAGGGCCTCCGGGCCGACGATGGGAGGGTCCACGAGCCCGACCATGGAATGGTCCGACAGCCGAGGAGCTGAGAACATGCCGAAGTACCTGTGGCAGGTCACCTACACCCCGGAGGGCGCGCAGGGACTGCTCTCCGAGGGTGGTTCCGTCCGTAGTTCCGCCATCACCGAGATGGTCGAGAGCGTGGGCGGCAGCGTCGAGTCCGTGCACTTCGCACTCGGCGGGCACGACCTCTACGTCATCGGGGAGGTGCCCGACGACCTCGCCGTGGCCACGCTCGAGTTCCGCACCCGGGCGTCCGGCATCGCGCGTTCCGTGCCGATCCGGCTGCTCACCCCGCAGGAGATGGACGACGCGGTGCATCGCAACGCCGCGTACCGGACGCCCGGGCACTGAGCGGGCCGCTCCCCCCCGAGCACCGAGCGGGCCGCTCCCCGGGCACCGGCGACGAACTCGAGGCGCAGGTCTCCGGGTACTTCGCCGATCGCCCCGCCCGGCTCGGGGTGCCGTCGTTCCGGTCAGGCGACCGGGGTTGTGGCCACCGATCGGGCCGGAAGCAGTCCCGCCCGGCCGTGCGCGACGAACTCGGCCTCGTAGCGGTCCCGCGCGTCCTCGCCGAACGGAACGTACTCGCTGGTTCGTCCCACCCGGACCAGGACCGGATCGTCGGTGCGCCACGCCGCGGACCGCAACGGCGCCTTGTTCACCTTGTTGCTGCCTGTCAACGGGATTCGCTCGACGATCCGCACGAACCGCGGCCACCACTTGTCGCCCATGTCCGGTTGCGCGGCGAGAAACGAACCGAACTGTCGCCCGTCCAGGTGCGCGCCGGGCGACAGTTCGAGTACACACATGACCTGGTCGCCGGTGACCGGATCGGGCACCGCGAAGACCGGGGCGGACAGGACCGCCGGATGACGCTGCAGAATCCGTTCGATCGGTGCCGCGGAGAAGTTCTCGCTGTCGACCCGTAGCCAGTCGGAGGAGCGGCCGGCGAAGTAGAAGTACCCGTCGGCATCCCGGTATCCGAGATCCCCGGACCAGAAGTCGTCGCCCCGGACGCGGTCCGCCATCGCCCCCGGGTTCTTGTAGTAGCCCTCGAACATGCCGGCAGCCCCCACCGCGACGATCTGCCCCACCGCCTCGGGGTTCGTCAGCCGGCCGGTGGCGTCGAACCGGGCGCGTGGGCATTCGTGTCCGGTCGCCTCGTCCAGGATCCGGACGTCGGCGTCGCCGGCGGGCAGGCCCAGCGAGCCCGGCGGAGTCCCGGGCGTGCGGTTGATCCGGAACACTCCCTCACTGAGGCCGTAACCCTCGATCACCGTGCAGCCGAATCGCTCGGCGAAACGCGTGACGTCGGCCTCGGAGGCCTCGGTGCCGAACGCCAGTTCCAGTGTGCCCGTCCGGTCCCGGGGATCCTCGGGCCGGCTCAGCACGTAGGACAGGGCCCGGCCGACGTAGTTGACGAACGTCGCGCCGTACCGGTGGATGTCGTCCCCGAAACGCGAGGCGGAGAACTTGCGGACCATCGCCACCGTGGCCCCCACGCGCATCGCCGTGCCCAGGTTGAGCATGAGCGCATTGCCGTGGAACAAGGGCATGCACAGGTAGGCGACCGAGTCCCGGCGCATCTGTGTCCGGTCGACGAGAACGTCGATCAGCCGGCCGAGTCGCCCCTGGCCGACGACGACCGCCTTGGGCGCCCCGGTCGATCCCGAACTGAACAGCAGAAGGGCAAGTTGCTCAGGCGACGGTGTCGCGGCGGGCGGCTCCACGCCGCGGAACGGTGCGAGCAGTTCGGCGTAGGAGTCCGAGTCGACGTTCAGGATCCGCTCTACCGCAAGGCCGTGCTCCTCACCGTGGACCAGGTGCGCGAGCCGGTTCTCGGTGACGAGGAGGTCGACGTCCGCGTGGGCGATGTCGTGAGCGATCTCGGGCCCGCCGCGGCTGGCGTTGATTCCGACTACGACGGCGCCGGCGAGCGCCCCGGCTCCTATCCAGAACACGAAATCGGGCACGTTGTCCAGCAGGACCCCGACGTGGCGTTGCCGACCGGCCGGGGCGGTCACGATCGCCTCGAGAGCGGCTGCTCTACAGGCGCTTTCGGACACCACCTCGTCCCAGGTCCAGTCCCTCCCCTCGAAACGCAGTCCGACTTTCGGGTCGCCTCGCCGCGCGAGCAGCACGTCCGTGAATGTCTCCACCGTCCACCTCCGCTGTGTGCAGCATGCGACGCCTGCCGTCCGGTTCGACGCACCGCCGGGAACCATCCGGTGCGGAATTGTCGCCGCGGCTGCAACGCCTCGATTCTGTACGAGCGCATCACATCAGAGCAGTCACAGTAGACACGGCCCGTTCCCGCCTGACGGGAGCGCACCGCATTCCGCATAGCGCACCAAGCAAATGCTAGGTAAAGTGCACCGAAGGAGGCCAGACATTGACAGTGACGCGTAGTGACTCGATTCCGACGTCGGACATGCCGCGCGAGCAACGCCCCAGCGTGGCGGAACGGTTCACCCAGATCCTCGACGTGTTCGCATCCGGTCCCGACCGGATGTTCCTCGAGGAGATCACGGCCGCCACCGGATTGCCCCGCTCGACCGCCTTCCGCCTGCTCACCCAGCTCGTCGACCTTCACTGGGTCGAACACGACTCCCGCGGATACGGCCCCGGTCTGCGGATGCAGACGATGGCCCGACCGCGGGACTACTCGCAGCTGCGCGCCGCAGCCGCGGGGATGCTCAACGACCTGCAGATCGGCACCGGCGGAGTCGCGCACCTGACGGTGCTCGAAGGCTCGTCCGTCTATTTCCTCGACCGGATCGGGGGCACGGCGAGCGCGGGCATCCCCTCCCAGGTCGCGGCCCGGCTGCCGGCCGAGAGTACCGTCAGCGGACGGGCGCTGCTCGCCGGTCTCGAGCCGGAGAAGGTCGACGCCCTCATGACGGCCGGACCGCACGTACGGTCCCGGGCCGACCTGTCGACACTGCACGACCGTCTGAACCGGGTGCGCCAGCGGCAGGGTCTCGCGTTCGTGCCCGGCCACGCGTGCCCCATGTCCATCAGCGCGGTCGCCGCACCGGTCGTCGGTCCCGACGGCGTCGTGGGTGCGATCTCGGTGGCGTGCCGCGGAACGGTCGAACTCGCCCACATCGCACCGATGGTCTGGGCCACCGCGCGCCGCACCTCGCGGATGCTCACACCCGGCCGGCCCGGTTCCACCGCGCGGACCCGTCTGTCGCACCGAACGCACGTGGGTGTCGTGAACTAGAACGTGGCGGCGCGCCGGAGGTCGTCCGGCGCGCCGCGAATTCGAGCTGCCTGCACACTTTTCCGTCGACGGAACCGGTCATTCCTCGACGCGGACGACCACTCCCCGCGCCTCGACCGTGCGCTCACCGCGGCATTCGATCCAACCCCCGGCGACGGTTCTCCGGCCCTCGATCTCGACGATCCGCGAATACAGATCCAGCGCCTCGTCGAGCGGCGTGCGCCGCAGGTAGCGCAGGTCGAGCGACGCCGTCAGCGAACGACTGCCCCGTGCCTGCATGCGGGTGCTGAGCATGCAGCCCAGCAGGTGAGCGCTGAACCCGCCGTGCACGCTGTCGGGCGGGCCCTCGTGCAGGGCGTTCGCGACCAGCCGGGCGCGCCTCGTCCGCGCCGAAGTGGATCTCGAGCGGTCGCCCGGCCGGTGCCGCGGCTCGCGCCGGTGACGAGCTGCCCGGCGTTCGTCATGCGGGTGCCCCGATTGCTGGTGCGGATCCGAGGACGTCTCCCAGCTCGGCCGCGGTGGCGTCCGCACCGCCGAGGGTGAAGCACAATTGCCGTCCCCACAGGAAGTAGCGGTGGATCGGGTAGTCCACGTCCGCACCGATACCGCCGTGCAGGTGCTGCGTCGCGTGCACCACCCGCAGACCGCCGCGCGACGCCCACCATGTGGCGACGAGAACCGCGGATTCGGCCTCCTGCTCCCGTCCGGCGTCGAGCAGCCACGCCGCCCTCCGGGTGGTGAGCCGGATCGCCTCGGTGTCGAGGTAGGCGTCTGCGGCCCGCACCGCCACCGCCTGGTTGGTCGACAGCGGACGGTCGAATTGGATTCGCTGCGAGGTGTATTCGGCCGTCGTCTTCAGCGCCTGCCCGCACACGCCCAGCTGCACCGCGGCGAGCGCGAGCTGGATCCGGCGGCGCACCCAGGTGACCGTCTCCGCGCCGTCGCCCGGCAGGCGATCGGACGCGGGCACGACGACGTCGTCGAACCGGACGTGGGCGAGGCTGCCGCGGTCGGTTGCGGCGACCGGTTCCACCGTGACACCGTCCGCCCCGGTCGGTATCACCGCGACGGCGAGCGACCCGTCGTCGCACCGGACCGGAACGATCGTCGCGGCGGCCACGGCTGCGGCGGGCACACCGGCGACGGTTCCGCTGACGACCAGGTCGTCGCCCTTGCTCACCGCCGACAGCGAGGTGAGTTCACCGTAGGGCGCGTCGAACGCCGCGACGACGGGTCGGGATCCGTCCACGATGCCGGGGACCAGGCGTTCGACCTGTTCGGCCGTGCCGAAACGGACGATCGCCGATGCGGCCGCCGTCACCGACCACAGCGGGACCGGCGCCACGTGCCGGCCCTGCTGTTCGAGCACCGTGATCAGGCCGAGCAGGCCCATCCCGGCGCCACCGGACTCCTCCGGCACCGCGATGCCGAGCAGACCGGCGTCGGCCAGGGCACTCCACAGCTTCGCGTCGAAGCCGCCCTCGTTCTTCTCCACCTCGACAACCCGGTCGACCGGCGCGAGCTGCCGGAAGAGCTGGGACGCCAGGTCCTGCACACTCGTCAGGTCGTCGTCGAGTTCGAAATCCATGTCAGCTCCTCGTGCTGGTGGGGGCATCGGTGCGGCGACGGGCGGCGAGCGTCATGCCGAGGCACTTGGCGGCGACGATCTCGCGCATCACTTCATTGGTGCCGCCGCCGAAGGTGTTGTTCTGGGCTCTGCGCGCCAGGGTTTCGACGCGCCCCTCGAGGACGGCACCGGGGCTGCCGGGCCGGAGCAGACCCCGCACGCCGAGGATCTCCTGCATCTTGCCGTAGGCGGTGACGACCGCCTCGGTGCCGAAGATCTTCGCCGCCGCGGAATCACCGCCGCCGAGGGTGTTCGCGGCGACGTCCGCGACGAGCCGGAGGTTGACGAGGTCGGCGGCGCTGAGCAGCGCGTACGTCTCCGCCAGATTGGCGCGCACCCAGGGCAGGTCGTAGACCGTCCCGGCGCCCAGGGGCTCGGACTGCGCCCAGGCCAGGACGGCGTCGTACAACTCGTTCGCGATGCCACCGCGGGCGGCGAGCGCCACCCGCTCGTGGTTGAGCTGGTTGGTGATCAGGCCCCAGCCCTGGTTCAGCTCGCCGACGACGTTGGTCAGCGGCACGCGGACGTCGTCGTAGTAGGTGGCGGAGGTGCTGATGCCACCGACGGTGTGGATCTCGGTCACCGAGAACCCGGCCGCCGACGTCGGTACCAGCACCACCGAGATGCCCTCGTGCCGCGGCGCGTCCGGATCGGTCCGGACGGCCAGCCAGATCCAGTCCGCGTAGACCCCGGCGCTGGTGAAGATCTTGTTGCCGTTGATGACCAGTTCGTCGCCCTCGATGCGGGCGCGGGTCTGCAACGAGGCGAGGTCGGTGCCCGCGTTCGGTTCGGTGTAGCCGATGGCGAAGATGAGTTCGCCCGCCAGGATCGGCGGTAGGAAGAAGTCCTTCTGCGCCTGGGTACCGTGCTTCATCAGCGCCGGCGCGACGGTGTTGAGGGTGACGAGCGACAGCGGTGCGCCGGCGCGGATCACCTCGTCGTAGAACACGTACAGGGCCTCGGGATCCTCTCCCCGGCCGCCGTATTCGGTGGGCCAGCCGAGACCGAGCCACCCGTCGCGGCCCATCCGCCGCAGGATGCGGTCGAACACGGGACCGCCCTCGGTCTGGTCGACGAGTGCGCGCCGGTCGTCGTCGTCGATGATCTCGGCGAAGTAGTTGCGCAGTTCGGTGCGGAGCCGACGTGAGTTGTCGGACAGTTCCGGGTGCATGGCCCCTCCAGGTTCGTGTGATGGATTCGGTGTCAGCGCGGCAGTCCCAGCACGCGACGGGCGATCACGTTGAGCTGGATCTCGATGGTGCCGCCGCCGAACAGCACCGCGGGCAGGCCGATGTGGTCGAGCATGTGGCCGTCGTCGTCGACGGCGCCGACCGGGCCGAGCAGCGAGACCAGCCCGCGCGAGCCGTCGCGTTGGGCGAGGGCGCTGAAGACCTTCTGGACGCTGATCTCCGCGCCGGCGTCGAGACCGGACAACCGTCGCAGCACGCTGCGCAGGTTCATCGCCGACAGGGCCATCTCGCGGCCGGTGTTGCGGCCGAGGACGCGCAGCGCGTCGTCGCGGCCGGCGGCGTAGCGGCCCGACTCGACGAGGTCGCGCACCCGCGCGGCCGCGCCGTGCGCGAGCTGTGCGCCCATGCTGAGCCGTTCGTTGGCGAGCGTGGTCACCGCGAGGCGCCAGCCCTGCCCCCGTTCGGAGACCAGACAGTCGTCGGGGACGAAGACGTCGTCGAAGAACACCTCATTGAACTCCGCGCGCCCGGTCGCCTGCCGCAGCGGCCGCACGTCGAGCCCGTCGCTGCGCATGTCGACGAGGAAGTACGAGATGCCCTCGTGCCTGGGCACATCGGGATCGGTTCGGGCCAGGCAGATACCCCAATCCGCCTCGTGCGCCATCGAATTCCACACCTTCTGTCCGGTGAGGATCCAGCCGCCGTCCACCTTGCGGGCCCGGGTGGACAACCCGGCCAGGTCCGAGCCGGCGCCCGGTTCGCTGAACAACTGGCACCAGACGATCTCGCCGCGCAGGGTGGGCGCGACGAAGCGGCGCTGCTGGTCCTCGCTGCCGTGCAGCAGCAGGGTGGGCAGGGCCCACTCGCCGATGACGGTGGTCGGCTGTTCGAGGCCGCGGCGCGCGAATTCGTCCGCGATCACGGCCTGCTCCTGCGGTCCGGCGGCCAGCCCGTACGGCCGGGGATAGTGCGGCGCGACGAGACCGGCCTCGGCGAGGCGGGCGCGACGTGCCCCGCCTCGCGCCGGAGCCCATCCGTCGCTGTGCACCGCGTCGTCCGGCAGTGCCCGTACCTCGTCGAGGACGGCGCCGACCTGCGCGCGCAGCTCGGGTAGCGCATCGGCCTCGACGAAGGAGAAGTCGCGCTCGTCCGACAGTGCGAGCTCACCGAGCCGGCGTGCCCAGACGTCCTCCGGGCCGGCGACGGAGGCGATCGACAGTGCCCGTCGCCAGTACAGGTGCGCGTCGTGTTCCCAGGTGAAGCCGAGACCGCCGAGCAGGGTGACGCATTCGAGCGCCACGTCGACGGCCGCCGGCACTGCCGTCAGTCCTGCCTGCGCCGCCGCGAGCCGCTGCTGCTCCCGGCCCTGCTGCACCGACCGGGCCGCGTCCCACGCTGCGGCACAGGCGATCTCGCTACGCACCAGCATCATCGCAGCCTTGTGCTGCACGGCCTGGAAGCTGCCCACCGGGCGGCCGAACTGGTGCCGGTTGCGGACGTGGTCCACGGCGGTGTCCAGCGCCCACGCCGCAAGCCCGGCCGCCTCGGCGCCGAGCACGGTGTTGACGATCAGCTGCACGTCGTCGTCGTCGATCGCCGGGAGCAGGTGCTCGGGCGTGATCGCCGCTCCGGACAGTCGCAGTCGTCCCACCGAGCGGGTGGGGTCCACGCCGTCGGCGAGCTCGACCTCTCCGGCCGCGGGCGGGAGCCGGAACCACACGGGCGCGCCGTCGGCGGTGGCGCGCACGATCACCTCGTCGGCGCCGGGCAACCCGAGCACCGGCTCGGAGACACCGGTGACCGTCCATCCCCGCCCCGACGTGATCGCGACGAGACCGGGGGTGGTGACGACGGCACCGGTCGCTCCGTCGGCGAACCGCCGCAGCAACTCCGCCGCGGTGCCCTCGGCCGGGAGGGTGGCGGTCAGCGCGCCGGCCACGACGGTGGGCACCCATGGCCCGGGTACCAGGGCGCGGCCGAGCTGCTCGGCCACGACCGCGAGTTCCGGCAGTCCCGCCCCACCGCCGCCGTGCTCCTCGGGCAGGTGCAGGGCGTGCAGGCCCTGCGCGATGCACGCATCCCAGATCTCGGGCCGCTTGCCCGCCGCCAGGTCGGCGAACGCGGCGCGGGTGCGTTCGATCGGGGCATGGCGACGGGCGAGGCCCGCGACGGAGTCGGCAAGGTCGCGATGGTCGGCGTCGAGTGCAATGGCCATGACTTACATCCGTTCCAGAATCATGCACGTGGTGGCAGCCGACGCGCAGATGGCGATCATCGCGACCTGCCGGTCCCGGCGTTCGAGTTCGTCGATCGCGGTGGCCAGCAGCCGGATTCCGGTGGCGCCGGCCGGGTGACCGAGGGCGATGGCACCGCCGCCGACGTTGAGCACGTCCGGGTCGACCTTGTGCACCTGGGCGAACGACATCGGCACGGCCGCGAAGGCTTCGTTGACCTCGAACAGGTCCACGTCGGCGACCGTCATCCCGGTGCGGTCGAACAGCACCTGCGCCGCGGCCACCGGGCCGTCGAGCATGAACTCGGTGTCGCCGCCGATGACGCACTGCGCGAGCAGCCGGGCCCGCGGCGCCGCACCGAGTTCACGTGCCCTGTCCTCGGACATCAGGACCGCGGCGCTCGCCCCGTCGGACACCTGCGACGAGGTGCCGGCGGTATGGAGACCGCCCTCGATCGTGGCACGCAACCGCGCGAGCGCCTCCATGCCGGTCTCGCGCAGTCCCTGGTCCCGGGTGACCGTGGTGTCGCCGTCGTCGCTCGGGACGGCGACGGGGATGATCTGCCGGTCGAACCACCCGGCGTCCCAGGCGTCGCGCGCCCGCTGCTGCGACCGCAGGCCGAACGCGTCGAGGTCCTCGCGGGAGAAGCCGCGGTGCCGGGCGATGCGATCGGCCGCCGTGTACTGGTCGGGGGTGTCCACCGACCACGACGCCGGCCGCGGGGTGCCGGCGCCGGTGCCGACCTTGTAGGTGAGCGGGACCCGCGACATCAGTTCGACGCCGCACGCCAGGCCGACCTCGAGGGTGCCGAGCGCGATCTGCCCGGCGACGAGATGCACCGCCTGCAGCGCGGTGCCGCACTGGGCGTCGATGGTGGTGGTCCCGGTGTGGGACGGCAGACCGGCGTGCATCCACGCGGTGCGGGTGATGTTGCCGAACTGCTCCCCGATCGGGGTGACACACCCGCCGACGGCCTGCTCGACGAGGGTGGCATCGAGGTCGAGCCGGTCGAGCACGCCGCGTTGCGCGAGACCGAGCAACTCGGCGGCGTGCAGACCGGAGATCCAGCCGTCGCGCTTGCCGAAGGGGGTGCGTGCGGCGTCGACGATCACGGGCTTCATGCGGGCACCTGCACCCGGGTCCACTGCCGATTGTCGAGCCCGCGGACCTCGCGCCCGAATTCGTCGACGAGGCCGAGGCTGTCGCAGATGCGGCCGGGGAAACGAGACGGCACGGCGGTCACCTCCACTTCGCGGCGAAGGCGTGGACCGCGTCGGTCACGCGGGTGACCTCCTCGTCGGACAGCCCGTGGCTCATGCCGAGCGTCATGCCGCGCTCGAACACCGCATCGGCCTCGGGCAGGCCTTCGTCCGGCACGCGGTGCTCGACGCCCGCCATCATCGGGTGGCGGGTGATGTTGCCGCTCCACACGGTTCGCGTGTCGATGCCCTGCGCGTCGACGAATTCCTGCAGGTCGCTACGGGAGAACGGGGCGTCGGCGGTGACCGTGACGGGATAGCACAACCAGGCGGTGTCGAGTTCGTCGGTCTCCACCGGCGTGCTGAAGAACTCGGGGTAGGCGCCGTACGCGGCGGTGAACTCCGCGAAGGTCTTGCGGCGCCGCTCGTAGTTCTGCGCGAGCTTGTTCAGCTGCACGACACCGTAGGCGGCGCCGAGTTCGGACGGCTCGAAGTTCCACGGCAGCAGGTCGAAGATGAAGTCGTTGTCGTAGTCGACCCCGTCCAGATCCTCCCGGAAGACGCGTCCACGTCCGTTGCCGAACAGGTTCGGCTCGGATCGACGTCCCCACCGGCGCAGCAGGAGTGCGCGATCGCGGGTCTGCTCGTCGTCCATCATGACCATGCCGCCGGTGCCGGCACACGTGATGATGTGGGCCATGGAGAAGCTGGTGACGGTCAGGTCGGCGCGCGCGCCGGTGGGCGTGCCGCGCAGCCGGGCGCCGAGGGTGTCGCAGGTGTCCTCGATCACCCTCAGGTCGTGCCGGTCGGCGACGGCCCGGATCGCGTCCCAGTCCGGGCAGTTGCCGGCGAGGTTCGGGATGAGCACGGCGCGGGTCCGGTCGGTGACCATCGCCTCGATCCTGGTGACGTCGATGTTGAACGTGTTCGGTTCGACGTCGACGAAGACCGGTATCAGGCCGGCGCGCACGAGGGGCGCGACGTCGGTGGAGAAGGTCAGCGGCGAGGTGATGACTTCGCTGCCCTTCGGCAGATCGAGCAGCTCGACCGCGAGGTACAGGCCGGAGGATCCGGAGTTGCACATCACGCCGTACTGTTTCCCGGACAGCTCGGGGATGCGGCGTTCGAGCTCGAGGACGTTCTTGCCGATGCGCAGCCCCTGATGGCCGCTGCGCAGGACGTCGACCACCGCTCGGATTTCGTCCTCGCCGTGGGTGGCGCGGGCATAGGTGATGCGTTCGGTCATGTCGGGACTTCCTCTGGATGGGTGGTCGGTCAGTTGTCGGTGGAGAGCACGAGTGCGCTGTGCGGCACCGGGGAGCCGCCCGTGACCAGAACGTTCGCCACGTCCTTGCCGGGCTGGTTCACCGACGTGCCGCGGATCAGCCGCACGCCCTCGGCGATTCCGTTGACGCCGTGGATGTATCCCTCGCCGAGTTGTCCGCCGTGGGTGTTGACGGGCAGACGGCCGTCGAGTTCGAGGTTGCCGTCCGCGATGAAGTCCTTGGCCTCACCGCGGGCGCAGAACCCGTACTCCTCGAGTTGCAGCAGCACCATCGGGGTGAACGCGTCGTAGAGGATTGCGGCGTCGATGTCGTCCGGATCGATGCCGGCCTGATCCCACAGCTGCCGTGCCACCAGCTCGACCTCGGGCATCTCGTCGATGTCCTCGCGGTAGTAGCTGCTCATGGAGATCTGCTGCGGCCCGACGCCTTGCGCGGCGGCGGAGACGACGGCCGGCGGGTGCGGCAGGTCGCGGGCCCGCTCGGTGCTGACGATCACCAGGGCCTGTCCGCCGTCGCTCTCCTGGCAGCAGTCGAGCAGCCGCAGCGGGTCGGCGATCATCCGGGAGTTCTGGTGCTCGTCGAGGGTGATGGGCCGCTCGTAGAACCATGCCTTGGGGTTGTTTGCGGCATGCTTGCGCGACAGCACGGAGACGCGGCCGAAGTCGGCGCTGGTCGCGCCGTACTTGTGCATGTAGCGCCGGGCGAGGAACGCCTCCTGCTGGGCGGGGGTGAGCAGCCCGTAGGGATTGATCCAGTTGCGGTATTCCTGATCGGTGTTGGCCGTGTAGGCGAACGGCGGCGGGCCGGCGCCGAACCGGGTGCCGGAACGTTCGTTGAAGGCCCGGTAGACGACCACGACGTCGGCGACACCGCTCGCGACGGCGAGCGCCGCCTGCTGCACGGGTGCGCATG
Source organism: Rhodococcus sp. DMU1 (assembly GCF_012272955.1). NCBI lineage: Bacteria > Bacillati > Actinomycetota > Actinomycetes > Mycobacteriales > Nocardiaceae > Rhodococcus > Rhodococcus sp. DMU1. Next base: position 5,643,328 of record NZ_CP050952.1, read on the forward strand.
CGCCGCCGCCGCCGTGCGGGATGCGGCTGAAGAACGTCAGTTCGGGGATGCCGAGTGCGCGGGCGACCGCGATCTCGGGGTTGGTCTCCATCGTGAACAGTGCGAAGCCGTCCACCTCCTCGACGCCGATCTGTGCATCCTCGAGCGCGGCGAGCACACTCTCGCAGGCCAGTTGCCATTCGCTGCGCCCGGAGTTCTTGGAGAATTCGGTGGCGCCGATGCCGGCGATCGCCGCCCTGCGGGCGAAGCCCCCGCCGGGAATTATCCTGCCGCTCATCGTGTCTGTCCTTCGTACGGTGCGACGGTGACCTCGGCGGTCACGTGCGTTCCTCGGGCGTTACGGCCGAGAACCTCGACGGTCACGGCGCCGGCGTCGACGCGGGTCACCGTCCCGGTCAGGCGCATGATGTCGCCGGGAAAGTTGAGGACGCCCAGCCGCAGTGCGACGCGGCGGATGCGGGCGGTCGGCCCGGCCCAGTCGGTGATGTAGCGGTCGACGAACCCGTTCGTCGAGTTGATGCTCATGAAGATGTCCGGCGTGCCGCGTTTTTCGGCTGCCCCCGGATCGTGGTGCACGTCCTCGAAGTCCTGGGAGGCGAGGGCGGTGGCGACGATGGTGCTGCGATCGAGCGGCAGATCCAGTGCCGGCAGCTCGGTGCCGACGACGACCGGTGGCAGACTCATGCGGCACCCCCGCCCGGAAGGCGCAGCTGCGGAAGGATTTCGCCGTGTGCGTGCTCGGCGAAGCCGACCTCGAGCTCCATCCCGATCTGCAGCCGGTCGTGCTCGACCCCGGCGATGTCGGCGACGATCCGGATGCCCTCCTCGAGGTCGATCAGCCCGACCGCGAGGGGATAGTCGAAGGACGGGTCCTTCGGGTGGTGGATCACGGTCCAGCTGTGCAGGGTGCCGCGGCGCGACGACTCGACGGTGTCCCACTTGAAGGAGCGGCACTTCGGGCACGCCGGTCCCGGCGGATGCCGGAGCGCGCCGCAGTCGCTGCAGCGCTGGATCTCGAGCCGGCCCTCGCGGGCGGCTGCGAACCAGAACTCGTTGTCCTGGGTGACGGTCAACCTGGGAACGGCCGTCATCACGCCTCCTCGGTGGTGTTCGGGTTGAAGCGGAGCAATCGGAACCGCTCCTCGACGAGCAGTTCGCCATGCTGGTTCTCGTAGCGTTTGTGCAGGGTGACGAAGCAGCCGCGGCCCAGGCCGGTGTGCTTGACCGGGGAGATCGACTCGATGGTGAAGTGCGCGGTGACGTGGTCGCCCGGGACGAGTTCGCGGTGATAGTCCTGCTCGGCGTTGGTGGCGACGACGGAGGTGAAACCGTGCCGGTCCAGCAGTGTCATCAGCGCGGAGTAGGCGAAGTCCTCGGTCCGTCCTTCGGCGCGCAGCCGCTGCACCTCGCGCCAGCGGCGGTAGCCGGCCATCACCCACGTCGAGATCATCGCGGGCGGGCACACCACGTCCGGTCGTCCGGTCGCGCGGGCCGCGTCCCGGTCGACGTAGACGGGGTTGTAGTCGTCGTGGGCCTCAACCCAGTTCCGGATCATCGCCTCGTCGACGGCGTACCGGGCCACCCGGGCGGGCTCGGCCACCTTCCCGACGTACTGTTCGAACTCGCGTTCCAACTCCTGTTCCAGCGTCGGCATGTCCGCACCACCTTTCTTGAGCAAGCGCTTGGTGCAGTACGGTAGGCGCGGGCGCCCCGCCAGGACTGCCCACTCCCACTCAGTTGGAACAGAGGGCGGAAGACTCGCGCCGAACCGGCGAATCGGAAGGTGAGGTGACCATGACGTCGGACCGACGCGACGAGATCATGCGGCTCGCGGCCGAACTCTTCGCAACCAAGGGGATCGGGCCGACGACGGTCCGCGACATCGGCGAACGCGCCGGAGTGTTCTCCGGCAGCCTGTACCACTTCTTCAGATCCAAGAATGCACTCGTCGCCGAGATCCTCAGCGGCTTCATGGCCGACATCGACCAGCGCTTCCGGCGCGTCGTGGAGACCTCGACGAGTCCCCGCGAGACTGTGCGCGGCCTGATCCACCAGACCCTCGTCGTGATCGAGGAGCATCCCCATCCGACGGCGATCTACCAGCAGAACCGGCAGTACCTGCGCGACAACGGCCTGCTCGACGTCGTCGACGCACCGTCGCGCACGGTGCGCGACTACTGGCTGACCACGATCGCCACCGGCGTCGCCGACGGCAGCTTCCGCTCCGACATCCCCGCCGAGGTCTTCTACCGCACGGTGCGGGACGCGCTGTGGGCGAGCATGCACTGGCCGGGACGGGACGGATACACCACCGACGAGTTCACCGACGTGCTCGTTGCGCTGTTCTTCGGCGGTTTCGCCGAGGAGTGACCGGACTCGTCACCGGACCGAACGGCGCTCAGCGCACTCGACACGGCCGCGGTCAGCGCGCTCCGCCGGGTTCGTCTCCACGCTCGGGGGAGAGACCGAGTTCTTCGAGTACCTCTCGGGTGTGCTGCCCGTGGCGCGGCGCCGGGCGCGCCTCGGTGTACGTCCCGTCCCAGCGCAACGGGGAGCGCGCCGTCGGCACCGGGCCGACGCCGGGCTGCTCGACGCGTTCGATCACCGCGTACTCGCGGGCGGCCACCTCGTCCATGGTCCGGTACGGCGCCCACAGCACCCGGCTGCCGGACAGTTCCTTCTCGATCTCGGCGAGCGTGCGCGCCGCGAACCACGGACGCAGGATCGCCGTGATCTCGTCGCGCGCGGCGTAGCGGTCACCCTCGTCGGCGAACCGCAGCCCGCGGTGCCGTTCGAGCGCCGCGAAGACCTCGGCGGTGCCGGTGACCTCGACGAGCGATCGCCACTGTGCGGGGGTGAGGCCGACAACCATGACGGCGCGGCCGTCCGCCGTGGCGAAGTCGGACCCGTAGCTGCCGTAGAGCGCGTTGCCCTGCCGATCGCGGGCCGAGCCGCGTTCCTCGGCCTCGGCCAGCCAGCCCATGCTCGCGACCGCAGACACCGCGACGTCCTCGAGCGCGAGCTCGAGGTACGCGCCCTCCCCCGTGCGGTCCCGCCTGCGCAGCGCGGCGACGATGCCGAGGGCCGCCTGCACCCCGGTGATCAGGTCCCAGGCCGGGAGCACGTGGTTCACCGGGGCCGCAGCATCGACGGGCCCGGTCATGAGAGGCAGCCCGACAGCGGCGTTGACCGTGTAGTCCACGGCGGGGGTGCCGTCGGCATTGCCGGCGATGTGCAGGTGGATCAGGTCGGGTCGTCGCGCGGCGAGCACCTCGTGGGCGAGCCACGGTGCGTGGGCCGCGTTCTCGAGCACCACCCCGGACCGGGCGATCAGCTCGGTGACGACGGCACGACCGTCCGCACTGCGCAGGTCCACCGCGACGGACCGCTTCGCCTGGTTCAACCCCGTCCAGTACAGGCTCGCCCCCGACTCCGCGAGGGGCCACCGCCCGCCGTCGACCGCGCCGGCGACCGGATCGACACGGACCACGTCGGCACCGAGCTCGGCGAGGATGCGCCCGGCGGTCGGACCGGCGACGAAGCTCGACAGGTCGACGACGCGGATCCCCTCGAGCGGCCGGGTCGTCATGCGGCCCTTTCGAAGATCGCCGTCAGCCCCTGCCCGCCACCGATGCACATCGTCTCGAGGCCGTAGCGCGCCCCGCGACGATCCAGTTCGCGCAGCAACGTGGCGAGGATGCGCACGCCGGTCGCCCCGACCGGGTGGCCGAGCGAGATTCCCGAACCGTTGACGTTCGTCCGCTCGAAATCGGTTGTCCCGAAGTTCCATTCACGGGTCACCGCGAGTGCCTGCGCCGCGAACGCCTCGTTGAGTTCGATCAGGTCGATGTCGGCGAGCGTCAGGCCGGCGCGCTTCAGGGCCTTCTCGGTGGACGGCACCGGGCCGATGCCCATCTCCGCCGGCGCGACGCCGGCCACCGCCCAGGTCACCAACCGGCCCAGGGGACGCAGGCCCAGGCGGTCCGCCTGCGCGCGGGTGGTGACGAGACAGGCTGCGGCACCGTCGTTCTGACCGCTGGCGTTGCCCGCGGTCACCGTCGCCTCCGGATCCTGCGCCGCCATGATCGGCCGCAGTTTCGCGAGGGTGTCGACGGAGGCGTCCGCGCGCGGATGCTCGTCCCGGTCCACGATGCGGTCGTCGCCCTTGCGCTGAGGCACCGCCACCGGCACGATCTCCTGCGCGAACACCCCGGATTCGATGGCGGCCACCGCGCGCCGGTGCGATTCGACGGCCAGCTCGTCCTGTTCGCGTCGGCCGATGCCGTACTTGCGGCGCAGGTTCTCGGCGGTCTCGAGCATCCCGCCGGGGACGGGATGGTGACGGCCGCCGGCGGTGACCCGGCCGCGGGCGAGGCGGTCGTGCAGGGCGGCCGGAGCCCCCTTGGCACCCCACCGCATCGATTCGGTGTAGTACTCGGCGCGGCTCATGGATTCGACGCCACCGGCGATCACGACGTCGGCGACGCCGGTCTGCACGCGCATCGCCGCGTCGAGCACGGCCTGCAGCCCGGACCCACACCGGCGGTCGAGCTGCAGGCCCGGCACCGTCACCGGCAGGCCCGCGTCGAGCGCGGCGACGCGGCCGATCGCGGGGGCCTCGCCGTTGGGATAGCACTGGCCGAAGATCACGTCGTCCACCGACTCCGGGTCGATGCCCGTGCGCGCCAGCAGTTCCGAGATCACCCCGGCGGCGAGGTCGGTGGCGGGGACGTCGACGAACGCCCCGCCGTACCGGCCCACCGGTGTGCGCAGCGGTTCGCAGATCACCACATCGGTTGCGGTCACATCAGTTGCGGTCACGTCTGAAGTCCCTTTCGCGGTCGGTCCATTGCTGCGCCCACTCACGCAGTTCCACGGCGCGGATCTTGGTGCCGTTGCCGCCCACCGTCGTGGGCATCGTCTCGATCACGTGGATCGTCGCCGGCACCTTGAACGCGGCCAGCGTCTCGGCGCACCACGCCTTCAGCGATGCCGCATCGAACTCGACGGCGTCCTCGACGGGGACGACGAACCCCACCGCCCGGGTGTAGCCGCCCTCGCCGGTGATGCCGACGACCTTCGCGGTCCGCACCCCGGGGTGTTCGGCGAGACGGTGCTCGATCTCGGCCGGGTCCACGAGAAACCCCCGCAGCCGCAGCACGTCTCCCATCCGGCACACGTAGGTGTAGCCGCCGTCTCCGGTCGCGACGGCGAGGTCGCCGCTGCGGAACCAGCCGTCGGCGGTGAATGCGCGGCGGGCGGCATCGGGGTTGCCGAGGTAGGCGTCGACGACGTTGGGGCCGCGCACCTGCAGCTCGCCCTGTTCCCCGTCCGGGAGGACACGGTCGTCGAGCGGGTCGGCGATGCGGACGTCGACCGACGGGTCGACCGGGCGGCCGCCGCCGTTCCAGCGCACCGACTCCGGGTCGCCGGCCGACCACAGCAACGCCAGCGCGAACACCTCGGACGACCCGAACACGCCCGAGGTGTGGGCGCCGAACTCGTCGCGCGCCCAGCGGGCGATCTCGTGCGAGCGGCCGAGGAAGTCGGCGATGCCGAGCCACTTCAGCGCCGACAGGTCGGCGCGCATCTCGGCGTGCCACGTGTCGTGGAGCCGGCCGAACAGGTCGTCGCCCCCGACGACGTGCGTGACGTACAGCTGTTCCATGCGGCGCAGGGTCGCCGCGGCATCGAAGACCGGCTCCATCAGCAGCGCGGCACCGCCGGCGAGCGCGGCCATGGCGGTGCTGTAGCCGAACACCCCGGAGACCGGCAGCACGCACAGCGCGACGTCGCCGGGCTCGACCCGCATGATCGCGGCGTCGGCGCGAGCGTGCCGCACGATCGCCGAGTCGCGGTGGGCGGCGAGCTTGGGGGTTCCGGTGGAGCCGGACGTGGTGAACGCGACGGCCAGCGGGTCCGCCGGATCGTCCTCCGCGCCGGCGGGCGTGAGCGTCGCGGTGTCGGGCGTGTCCGGGGCGCGCACGCCGCGGGTGTCGCCGCCGCCCGCGCACCAGGACCCGGCGCCGAGGTCGAAGGGGGCCGGATCGGCGGATCCCCCGCCGGGTCCGGCGACGACCGCGACCGCGGGAGCCGGCACCGCGGCGACCTCCGAGGCGGCACGGAGCGTGCCGAACAGGTCCAGGCCGTGGAAGCCGGCCGCGACGGCGACGACCGCCGGCCGCGCCGCGGTGAGGATGTGGGCCACCTCGGCGGTGTTGTAGCGGGTGTTCACGCCGATCACGTGGGCGCCGAGCGCCGCGGCCGCGAACTGCCACACGAGGGCGTCGGACCAGTTGGGCAACAGCACCGCGATGCACCGGCCGCGCCGGACGCCGACGGCCGCGAGTTCGGCCCGCACCACCTGCACGCGGCGCCGCAGCTCCGCCCTGCTGCAGATCAGCAGCCGCCCGTCGGCGACGTCGTAGGTGGCGACGGCACCGGGATCGGTGGCGACGAGGTCGTCGAGGAACGCGGCCAGTCCGGAGGTGGTGGTCGCGGTCACGACAGCACCTCCGCGGTGGCGCCCCGCAGGTCGGTCAGCCACGAGTCGGCGAGGACGGCGAAGCCCTCCACCTCCTCCATGGGGTAGTGGCCGACGCCGTCGAGCCGGGTGAACCGCGCCCGTCCCGGCGAGATGTCGTTGATCCGGACGGCGAGGTCCGCGACGGCGTCCGGGTCGAGCCACGGATCGTCGGCCCCGACGACGAGGTGGAGCGGGCAGGTCAGCAGCGGCAGCCGGTCGCGCACGTCGTGGGTGCCCCAGCCGATGAGGTCGGACGACGAGATCTCCGGGTCCTCCCGCTTGTGCATGAGGGCGATCCGGTGCGCCGTCGCGGCGGGTACCGAACGCCCGACGGAGGCGAGGGTGCCCAGATAGGTGCGTTCGGCGCGCGACGGCCCGGCGACGTCCTCGAGTTCGCGGCGCAGACCCGAGACATTGACGCGGCCGGGGCCGGCCTCGGCCTCCATCGCGACGGCGCCGGCGAGCGGCCGGTCCGGTCGGGTGGCGAGTTCGAGGGTCAGCTTGCCGCCGATCGAGCAGCCGAGCACGTACGGCCGGTGCACGTCGAGCGCGTCGAGCAGGGCGGTGAGCCAGTCGCCGTACGTGGTGAGGCTGGTGACCGGCCCGTCCGGGGCGGGCTCGGATCGGCCGTGTCCCGGCAGGTCGGGCACGAGCACGCGGTAGCCGCGGGCCGCGAGGTCGTGGGCGACGTGCCGCCACTGCACCCCGCTCTGCCCGGCGGTGTGGATGCACAGCACGGTGGGAAGCGTGTCGGGGGCGTGTTCGCCGGCGGGGGTGACGATCTCGACGAATCCGAGGGCTCCGTCGATGTCCAGGTAACGGGCCTCGATCATGAGCGGGCCTTTCTCGCGACGGCACGGGCGTGGCCGATGATCAGGTTCAGCGGTTTGGTGAGCCGGAGGTACTCGTATCCGTCTCCAGTGCAGGAGAATTCGCCGCCGATTGCGCGGCGCATGAAGTCGTCGTGCGCGCCGAGGATCAGGTCGACCCAGGTGTGGTCGGGTGCGACGAACGTGAAGGTGGCCCCGTGCGGGGTGCGCCGCGTGACGTCGACGATGCGGCCGCGGTAGATCCGCAGGTGCAGTTCCCGGTCGCCGCAGCGCAGGCCGACGGTGCCGTCCCAGGTGGCCAGGGCGGACCCGAAGGCGGAGTCGGCCTCGAGGTGGTCACGGAGCAGCTCACCCCAGGCCGGAGTGCAGAAGTCCAGTGCCGGAACAGGTTCGGATGGCGTGGCGAGCCGCCAGGTCTCGGTGCCCTCCTCCCGCACGGCGCCGGTCGCGTCGAGCACGCGGACGAACCGCTCGGCGGTGGGACCCGCGACGCGGGTGACGACGGCCTCCGACCAGATCCGGTCCACCGCCGTGACCGGCGCGATCGCCGTCCAGCGCAACCCCGTGCGGTGCGCGGCCGGCACGCGCGGGGTGAGCAGCTCGGCGGCCACGGTGCCGAGGGCGAACGTGCCGGTGGGGAGGACGATTCCGGACTCGGAAAGCAGATCGGAGGCCATCCGGACGGGGCCGGCGGTGCGATCGCCGACGCGGACGGTGTGCGAGGTGGTCACGGTGGTGCTCATGCGGTTTCCGGCCTTCCGAGCAGCTCGTCGGAGATGATGCGCATCTGGATCTCGCTGGTGCCTTCAAAGATCTTCGTCAGGCGGGCGTCGCGCCAATGTCGTTCGACCTGGAAGTCCGTGGTGTAGCCGGCACCGCCGTGGATCTGCACGGCCTCGCTGGTCACCTGCTCGGCCATCTCGGTGGCGACGAGCTTGCACATCGACGCCTCGAGCGAGCAGCGCCGCCCGGTGTCGATGTCGGTGGCCACGGAGTACATCAGCTGGCGGGCCGACTCGATGTCGGCCGCCATCTTCGCGATCTTGAACCGCAGGTGCTGGAAGTCCCCGATGGGACGGCCGAATTGGCGCCGGGTGTGTACGTAGGCGATCGAGTCCTCGAGGGCCGCACGGGCGAGGCCGATCGCGCGGGCCGCGGTGTGGGCCCGGCCGACCTCGAGCCCGGAGACGGCGAGATAGAAACCCTTGCCCTCCTCGCCGAGCATCTTGCCGGCGGGGATGCGGAAGTTGTCGAACGACAGCTCCCAGGTGTGCCAGCCGAAGTAGCCGATCTTGCGGACCTTGGTGCCCGAGATTCCCTCCGGGAACACGCCGCGCTGCTTCTCGACGAGGAACGCGCTGATCCCGCGGTGCGGCTTGGCCGGATCCTTGTGCGGATCGGTGCGGGCGAACAGCACCAGGTAGTCGGCCTCGTCGGCGTAGGTGCACCACATCTTGGTGCCGTTGACGACCCATTCGTCCCCGTCGCGGGTCGCCCGGCAGGAGATGTTGGCGACGTCGGAGCCGGCCTCCGCCTCGGACAGGGCGTACGCGCCGAGGTATTCGCCGCGAGCCACCTTCGGCAGCAGGGCGGCCTCCTGCTCGGGAGTGAAGCCACCGCCCATGCCGTTGCCGCGGGCGAGGAGACCGGACACGCTCATCCAGGCCCGGGACAGCTCCTCGGCGACCAGGCAGTACTCGAACACGCCGAGACCGAGGCCGCCGTGCTCCTCGGGGATCATGATGCCGAAGAACCCGATCTCGGCCATCTCCTTCTTCAGCGAGTCGGGGATGGTGCCCTGGACGGGGTCGAGCTCGTTGGCGACGGGCAGCACCTTCGTCATGGCGAAGTCACGGGCGAGGTCGCGGACGGCGAGGCGCTCTTCGGTGAGGTACCGCGGGGTGTCGGTACGGGGCTGCGACGGCCGGTGGGTCATGGGGGACTCCCTCGGTGAACCAGAATCTGGTTATTAACGCTTGTTCACCCAGTACAGCACGCCCCCGCCCGGGCGTCAACGCCGGAGTTCAGGCGGGGCGGTATCCGAGCAGGTTGAGCGCGTACCGGCCGTAGTCGTCGGCCACCTCGGCCGCGCCGAGCGGCCCGTCCGGGCGGAACCACAGCGGGATACCGGCGCACATCGTGAGGACCGCGGTCACGGCCTGGTGCACGTGCGGAACATCGAAAATCCCTATCCGGGAACCCTGTTCGGCAATCTCGACGAACAGCTGCTCCTGCGCGTCCCGCGAACCGACCACCCGCTTGCGATCCACCTCGCCGAGATACCGGAGCTCGGTGTTCGCCACCAGGCACTCCCGCGGATTACGGGCGGTGAACAGCGCGTGCGCCACCACGGCGGCCCGCCAGCGCTCGGCGGGATCCGTACCCGCCTTGCGCAGCGCGTTGCGCGTGGCGGTGAATTGCTCGTCGCTGGCCGCCCGGAGGATCTCGACGAGCAACTCCGACTTGTTCTCGAAGTGGTTGTAGACGTTCGCAGCGCTGCAACCAGCACGATTGGCGATGGTGCGCATCGTCGCGCCGTGGAAACCGGCCGCGAAGAACTCGTCGAGCGCCGCGTCGAGGATCCGGTCCCGGACGCCCATCAGGGTCGTGCCCGATCGAGTGTTCATGAGATGGAGGGTAGAGGCCCAGGTCGGGACCAGCAAGAAGCCGGTCTTGACGGTGCGGTTGCCGCCCGTCTATGGTCCACCTCACATGAACATGCGTTAACCACTTCTTCGGAGGGCGCACCTGTGACCACCATCCCCGACATCACGCTCACCGAGCGCATCACCCGCCTCGAGGACCTCGAGGCGATCCGTTCGCTCGACGCCCGCTACTGCCGTCACCTCGACGACGGCGACTGGGACGCCCTGATGGACCTGTTCACCGACGACGGCGAGTTCGACGGCCTGTCCCATCCCCGCGGCAAGGCCGAGATGCGCGAGTTCTTCGCGGGCCTCGCCGCCGGAGGGCTGACCACGTTCTGGCACTTCATCACGAACATGGAGATCGACCTCGACGGCGACCGCGCCACCGTGCGGTCCTTCCTGTGGCAGCCCTGCGTGACCGACGGCGCCCCCGCCATCGCCGCCGGCCGCTACACCGACGAGGTGGTCAAGGTCGACGGTCGTTGGCGCTACCGGGTCAAGCAGGTCCGCTTCCACTTCTTCGGTCCGCTCGAGCAGGGCTGGGACGAGAACCTCTTCGCACTGGAGACGGCACGCCGGGCGGCGGTGCGGCCGTGACCGAGTTGCAGACCGGAACGCAACCGACCTGGAGCGCGATGCTCTCCCTGCCCGAGGTCGTCGAACTGCGCCGCCGCCGGCGCACCGTCACCAACTCCCTCGGCGCCCTCGCGATCACGCTCTTCGCGTCCTTCCTCGTCGGCTTCGCCTACTTCCCCGAATTCCTCGGTGACACCGAGCTCCTCGGAGTTCCCCTCTCGCTGTGGGTCGTGTTCTCCCAGTTCGCCGGGACGTGGGTCCTCGTCTACGCCTACTTCCGGCTCACCCGCATCTACATCCAGCCCGCCGCCGACGCCGCCGTCGCGGCCGTCCTCGAGAACCAGGAGCGTGCGGCATGACCGGCGACGCCGACTACCTCGCGATCGCGATCTGCGCGGCGGTGATCTCGCTGACCCTGTGGGTCACGTTCGCCGTGTCCCGGCGGGCCCGCAGCGCCGACGGATTCTTCGCCGCCGGCCGTTCGATCTCGAGCTGGCAGAACGGCTTCGCGATCGCCGGTGAATTCATCTCGGCCGGAAGCTTTCTCGGAACCACCGGCCTGATCTTCTACAAGGGCGTCGACGGCGCCGTCATCCTCTGCACCTCGGTGATCTCGTTCCTGCCCGTGCTGTTCCTGCTCGCCGAGAAGATGCGCAACGTGGGCAAGTACACCCTCGCCGACGTACTCGTGTTCCGCACCGAGGCACGCAGCGTGCGGGTCGTCGTGGCGTTGAGCACCATCGCCACCGGCACCTTCGTGTTGCTCGCGCAACTCGTTGCGGCCGGGGTGCTGCTCGAGTCGGTCTCCGGTATCCCGTTCTGGCTGTCCGTCATCGTCGCCGGCACCCTCATGGGCATCTACGTCTTCGTCGGCGGCATGCTCGCCACCACGTGGGTGCAGGTCATCAAGTCCACGATCCTGTCGGTCCTCGCGATCGTGGTCGGGCTGGGCATCCTCGCGCAGTTCGGGTTCAGCTTCCCGAAGGTCCTCGACACCGCGACCGAGCACGCGGTTGCGGGCGAGGCCGTCCTGTCCCCGGGCCTGATCTTCGGGCAGACCAGCGCGCTGAACCTCGTCTCGTACTCGCTGGCGTTCGCGCTCGGCACGGCGGGCATGGCGCACATCCTGATCCGCTTCTTCACCGTCCCCGAGGCGAGCACCGCCCGACGCTCGCTGGGCTGGACCGTCGCGCTGTGCAGCATGTTCTACCTGATCGTCATCGTGATGGGCTTCGGCGCCGCAGCCCTGCTGGGGGACGGCGGCGCCGATCGGGTCGGCGCCGGCGGCAATCTCGCGGCGCCCGTGCTCGTCACCGAACTCGGCGGGGGCGTGGGCACGATCGGCGGCTCGATCGCCCTCGCGATGGTCGCGGCGGTCGCGTTCGCGAGCATCGTCGCCGTTGTCGCCGGCGTGGTGATCTCCGCCGCGGGCACCTTCGCCCGCGACATCTGGCCGGCGCTGACCCGCAAGCCGCCGGTGGACGAACTCGACGTCACGGCGCGCACGCGCGAGGAGAACGCCCAGGCCCGTGTCGCCCGGTTCGGTGCGGTGGCGTTCAGCGCCGTCGCGATCGGGCTGACCATGCTGATCGGCGACGACACGAACATCACCTACTTCATGGGAATGGCGTTCATGGTGGCCGGCAGCGCCCACCTGCCGTCGCTGGTGCTCAGCCTGAACTGGCGGCGCTTCAACAGCACCGGTGCCGTGTGGGGAATCCTCACCGGCCTGGTCTCGACCATCGTCAGTCTCATGCTCACCGAGGCGCTGTGGCTCGGCAGCGGCCCGGCACCCCTGACGATCCAGCTTCCGGTGATCGTCACCATGCCGCTCGGCCTTGCCGCGTGCGTCGTCGGCTCACTCGTGGCCGAGAAGCGACGCGGACGCTCCGCGCACGAGGACGAGAAGTTCGCCGAGATGCTGGTGCGCGCGGAAACCGGGATCGGGGCCGAGGTCGCGACCGCCCACTGACGACGACGCAGGCGGGCACCCGCACTCGGCCAGGTCCGAGCGGGGTGCCCGTCGCGTCGCCGTCGTCAGGGCAGGTCGAACAGCGTCGGATGGTCCTGCTGCGCCTGTTCGGCGAGCACCGCGCCGTGTCTCTCGCACATCTCGCGTGCGATGTGCTCGGGGCACGCGAGTTCGCGACCGATCTGTTCCCAGCCCCACCCGGACGCGTGCAGTTCCCAGGCGACGCGGCCGTCTTCGTCCCAGAGTGCCGACATGGCCCGATACTGCTCCGTGTCGAGCGCACGGCCAACGACATTCGTGCGCGTGTCGCGGATCGGGCTGCCGTCCCGCGACCGAAAGTGCTTCCCGCGCTCGTACGGACGCGCGCGGGAAGCACCCCCGCGCGCGGACGTCTAGTCGAAGGTCATGCCGGCGTCGGTTCCCTGCTGCATGGTGGTGTTCGCCCCGTCGAGGGATTCGCGGATGATGTCGGCATGACCGCTGTGGTGGGCGGTCTCCCGGATGATGTGCAGCAGCACCTTTCGGGCGCTCCACCACTGTCGCTCCGGCGCCCACGGCGCGGTGGGCAGCGGCACCTGCAGGTCGAGGTCCGCGAGGCCGGCGACGAAGGCCTCCGTCTGCTCCGCGATCGCCTCGTACCGCTCGAGCAGGCCGGCGACGGTCTCGTCGTCGCGCATGTAGTACTGCTCCATCGCGGACTCCATGTCGAACTCGGCGGTGTCGTCGAGTGTGCGGATCGTGTCGATCCAGTGCTGCTCGGTGGTCGAGACGTGCTTGAGCAGCCCACCCAGGGTCAGGTCGCTGACGGTGCTGCGGGTGCGGGCCTGCTCGTCGTCGAGGTTGCGGAGGGTGATCAGAAACATCTTCCGCTGCTCGGCCAGCATGTCGAGGATGTCGGCCCGTTCTCCGGAGAGGGTCCGCTCGGTCATGTCGCTTCCGCCCTTCGTGATGTCGATTCTGCGGCTACGACTACGACGGTAGGGACGAATGCGGACAGTTTCGGTCCTCGATAGGTGACCGGAAATCAGGTGGCGAAGAAGACCGCACCGGTCACCGGCACGAGCGTCAGGAACAGGACCGACAGGACGAACAGCGTGATCGTCAGCTTCCTGTTCCATCCGCCGCGCGTTCCGCTCGCGGCGAGCACGAAGAGCACGAATCCGACGCAGATGGACACGATGCCCACGATCACGGGTGTCTCGATCATCTGTTCATCATCCATCTGTTCGTCATCGCGGAGGGCCGCGCACCGCGCCCACGGTGGGCGGCGTCGGGAACGGCGACGTCCCCGACGCCGCCCGTGCTCAGCCCGGGCAGTGGATGGTCACGTGGCCGCATTTGACGGACGCGCTCGCGGTGGCGGCGTTCGCGGCGCCTGCGGTGCCGAGGACGACGGTGAACAAGGTCGCGACGACCGCGACGGTGGTGCGGATCCGGGTCTTCATGGCAGCCTCCTGAGGGTGGTGAGAAACGGGGTTCGCCCATCGTCGGCCGCCATCCGGGTCCTCGACAGGCACCCTGTGGTGCCGATGCGGCCACCCCGGATCGCCTTCGGAGCGCAGGACCACCCCCGAGGCGGATCATGAAGCCATGACGACCGCCCCTTCCGCGACGACCGTTGCGACCATCGCCGAGGCCGCCGAGCGCACCGGTCTGACCACCCACACCCTCCGCTATTACGAGCGCGACGGCCTCATGCTGCGTGAAATCGGCCGCTCCTCCTCCGGCCACCGGCTCTATACCGAGGACGACCTCTCCTGGGTGGTGCTGCTGACCCGGCTGCGGGCGACGGGCATGCCGATCCGCGAGATCCGCGAGTACGCGGCCCTCTGCCGGGCCGGCGGCGGCAACGAACAGGACCGCCTCGCGCTGCTCCGCGCGCACCGGGCGCGGGTGCTCACCCAGCTCGACGAGGTGACCGAGCACCTCGCCGCGATCGACGGCAAGATCGAGATCTACCTCTCCCGGACGAGCGGCCGCGACGACGGACCGTGCGAGAGCGCTCGCGCTTGACTTCGAGCGCGCTCGAAGGTCTTGACTCGACGCCATGACCACGAACAACACCTCCCGGCCCCCACTCGGCACCCGCACGCTCGGCACCGCGTCGCCGCTGACGGTCTCGGCGATGGGACTCGGGTGCATGGGCATGTCCGAGTTCTACGGCACCGGGGACGAGGCCGAGGCCGTCGCCACCATCCGCCGGGCCCTCGAGCTCGGCGTGACGTTGCTCGACACCGCCGACATGTACGGGCCGTTCACCAACGAGAACCTCGTCGGCCGCGCCGTCGCGGATCGCCGCGACCGCGTCGTCCTCGCGACCAAGTTCGGCAACGAGCGTGCCGAGGACGGCACCCGCCTCGGCATCAACGGCCGGCCCGAATACGTCCACACGGCCTGCGACGCGTCGCTCCGCCGCCTCGGCGTCGACCACATCGATCTCTACTACCAGCACCGCGTGGACAAGACCGTGCCGATCGAGGACACCGTCGGCGCGATGGCCGAACTGGTGCAGGCGGGGAAGGTCCGCCATCTGGGTCTGTCGGAGGCGTCCGCGGAGACGATCCGCCGGGCCCACGCCGTCCACCCGATCACCGCGCTGCAGACCGAGTACTCGCTGTTCACCCGCGACATCGAGGACGAGATCCTGCCGGCCCTGCGTGACCTCGGCATCGGGCTCGTGCCGTACTCGCCGCTCGGGCGCGGCATCCTGACGGGCGCGATCACGGCGCCGTCCGATCTCGAGAGCTCGGATTCTCGCCGCACCGCGTATTTCCCGCGATTCCAGGGTGCGGCGCTGGAGGCGAACCTGGCGCTCGTGACCGCCGTCCGCCGCCTGGCCCGGTCCAAGAACTGCACCCCGGGCCAGCTGGCACTGGCGTGGGTCCTCGCCCAGGGCGACGACGTGGTCCCCATCCCGGGGACGAAGCGGGTGCGTTTCCTCGAGGAGAACGTCGCGGCCGCGGCCGTGTCGCTCACCGCGGACGAGCTGGGCGCGATCGAGTCGGCGGTGCCCCGGGAGGCGGTCGTGGGGGAGCGCTACGGGGACATGTCCAGCATCGACGGGTGAGCGACGCGTCGCCCGCTGGGAACGGTCGGCGGGCGACACCCGGGCCGCTCCTCCGCGCAAGCGGTTACATGCAGCTTGACAAAGCGATGTAACCGCTTGCACAGTGGGTGGACCCCACACCCGAGGAGAACCCATGGCGACGCTTCGCGAGGTCGCAGCGCGCGCCGGCGTCTCGACCGCCACGGTCTCACGCGTGTTCTCCCGCCCGGAGGCCGTCAGTCCCGACACGCGCGCGAAGGTGTTCACCGCCGCGGAGGCACTGTCCTTCACCCCCAACCCCACCGCCCGCTCGCTCGCCCTCGGCCGCACCCACAACCTGGGCTTCCTCGTCCCGGACATCCGCAACCCCGTGTTCGGCCCCGCCGTCGAGTCGGCACAGGACCGGGCCCGCGCGCGCGGCTACTCCCTCTTCGTCGCGGCGGGCGAGGGACGGTCCGCGGACGAGCTGGACCTCGTCCGCGCGATCGCCCGGCAGGTCGACGGGCTGGTTCTGATCGCCCCGCGCATGTCCGACACCGACCTCGAGGATCTCGCACGGGTCACGCCCGTCGTGCTCGTCAACCACACTGCCGGCGATCTGCCCGCCGTGCTGCTGTCCTCCGACGACGGCATGGTCGAGGCCGTCGAGCATCTCGCCGACGCCGGGCACACTGCCGTCACCTACCTCGGCGGCCCCGAGTACTGGCTCGCCCAGCGCCGCCGCCGCGCCGCCTTCGTGGAGGCCTGCGCCGGCCGGGGCATCACCGGCACGGTGCTCGGCCCCCTCGAGCCCGACTTCGTCGTCGCGGGCCGGAAGGCGGCCGAGGAACTGGTCGGCACCGGGACGACGGCCGTCGTCGCGTACAACGACCAGGCCGCCGTCGGCCTCATGCAAGGCTTCGCCGAGCACGGACTGCGGGCGGGCCGCGACTACTCCGTCGTCGGGTTCGACGACTCGTGGCTCTGCGAGATGACCTCGCCGCCGCTGACCACCGTGCATCTCGCGTTCGACGAGGCCGGCGTGACTGCGATCGACCTGCTGTGCGACGTCCTCGACGGAAAGACCACACCCCGCGCTGCGCCCGTGGAACTCGGCACCCACCTCGTCGTGCGCTCGAGCACCGTGACCGCCGGCCTGCCCGTCGGCTGACAGACCCGGCCGGGAGATGCCCCCGGAACACGAAGAAAGCAAAGGAGATTCGTCCATGACCTCGGTGCTCGTCCTCAACGGCCCCAACCTCAACCTGCTCGGCACCCGCGAGCCCGGCGTGTACGGCGCGCAGACCCTCGAGGACGTGGAGACCCTGTGCCGCAACGTCGGCAAGGAACTGGGCGTCGACATCGACTTCCGGCAGTCCAACCACGAGGGCGTCCTCATCGACGCCCTCCACGACGCCGGCGCCGCGGTCGCCCGCGGGGAGTCCCTCGGGGTGGTGTTCAACGCGGGCGCCTACACGCACACCTCGGTGGCCCTGCACGATGCGATCAAGGGCGCCCACGTACCGCTCATCGAGTTGCACATCTCCAACGTCCATGCCCGCGAGGGGTTCCGCCACCACTCCTACATCTCCCCGGTCGCGTCCGGGATCATCGTGGGTCTCGGCGTCGCCGGCTACGAGTGGGCGCTGCGCGCGCTCGTGGCCCAGCGCACGGCGCAGGCGTAACCGGCGCCCCCACACCCCGAGACCGGTCCCCTCGCGCGCGACCCGCGGCGAGCCACCCCTGCCGATACCGGTGTGCGGGGCGAACCCGCCCTCGCGCACCGGTCCCCGATTCCGAGTCCGCCCGCACAGGCGGCACCGTGGAGGAGCCCGACCATGACCCACCCCCGTCCTGGGACCAAGCGCGCCAAGGCAATCGCCACCGTGTGCCTGTCCGGCACCCTCGAGGACAAGCTCGTCGCCGCCGCCCACGCCGGGTTCGACGGCATCGAACTGTTCGAACCCGACCTGATCGGCTCCCCGCTCACCCCCGCGGCGGTGCGCGAGCGCTGCGCCGAACTCGGGCTGAGCATCCCGCTGTATCAGCCCTTCCGCGACTTCGAGGCCGTCCCGGCCGAGATCCACGCCCGCAACATGCGCCGCGCGCGGCACAAGTTCGACGTGATGGAACAGCTCGGCACCGACCTCGTGCTGGTGTGCTCGTCGGTGTCGCCGCACACCGTCGACGATGTCGATCTCGCGGCCGCGCAGCTGCGGGAACTGGCGGATGCGGCAGCGCAGCGGGGCATGCGGATCGCCTTCGAGGCGCTGGCGTGGGGCCGCCACGTGAACACCTGGCAGCGCTCGTGGGAGATCGTGCGCCGGGCCGATCATCCGGCCCTCGGGCTGTGCCTCGACAGCTTCCACATCTTCTCCCGCACCAAGGACGTCGCCGGCATCGCGGACATCCCGGGCGAGAAGATCTTCTTCCTGCAACTCTCCGACGCACCGGAGATGGACATGAACGTCCTGCAGTGGAGCCGCCACTACCGGGTGTTCCCGGGCGAGGGCGAGTTCGATCTCGTCGGACTCGTCGGGCACGTCCTCGCGGCGGGTTACACCGGGCCGCTCTCGCTCGAGGTGTTCAACGATGTGTTCCGCCAGTCGGCGCCGGTGCCGACGGCGATCGACGCGATGCGCTCGCTGCTCGATCTGGAACTGCGGCTCGACGGTGACCCCAACCCGGTACAGGTGCGCGGGCACGCGTTCACGGAGATCGGAACTCCGCCCACCGCTGCGGAGCCGGTCCGTGCGGCCCTCGCCTCGCTCGGCTTCACCCACTCGGGGCAGCATCACAGCAAGCCGGTGGAGCTGTGGGAGCAGGGGGATGCGCGGGTGCTGGTGAACACCTCGAACCCGGCCCACAGCGCGGCCGAGGGCGCGGCCGTCACCGCTCTGGGGATCGAGGTCGCGGACGTCGGCGCCGTCTCCCGGCACGCCCACGAGCTGCTGGCACCGCAGCTGGCGCGGGTCGTCGGCCCGGGTGAGGCACCGTTGTCCGCAGTGGTCTCCCCGGACGGCACCGCCCTGTTCCTGTCGTCGCGGGGCGACGGCCCGGCGGACTGGCGCAACGACTTCCGCCCCACCGGCACGACGCCGACGACGGCGGTGGGCGTGCGGTGCACCGAGTACGTCGCGCTGACCCAGGCCTACGACCGATTCGACGAAGCCACGCTGTTCTACCGGTCGGTGCTGGGCCTGACCGACGCCGAGGCCGCCGAATACGCGGGACCGTTCGGCTTGGTGCGCAGCCGCGTCCTCGCCACGGACGGTTTCGAGGTCGGCCTGGTCGCACCCGTGCTCCGTCGCGGCGAATGGGCACCGGGCGTGCGGCACCCCCAGCACATCGCGTTCGGTGTCGACGATGCGGTGGAAGCCGCTCGCGCCCTGCATGATTCGGGAGCGCCGGTGCTCGAGATCCCCCGCAACTACTACGACGATCTGGATGCGCGCCTGGCTCCGGATCCGGAAATGCTTGCCGCCCTGCGGGAATACAACGTGCTCTACGATCGGGACGAGGACGGCGGCGAGCTGTTCCAGGTGTTCACCAAGGTCGTCAGTGCCCGGGTGTTCTTCGAACTGGTGCAGCGGCGCGGCGGCTACCGGGGTCACGGCACGGTCAACGCCCCGATCCGCATGGCCGCGCACGCGGCCGCGCGACGCTGACCCACTGCTACCGGGCGCCACCCACCGCGCTCGCCAGCGCCGCGAGGGTCTGGGCGCTCGTGTAGCGCGGCTGCCAGCCGAGCTGCGTCCGGGCCCTCGTCGTGTCCATCACGACGGACGTGCGGCCCGTGTGGATCCACTCGACCATCGAGGGCAGGAACGGCAGCCGCGCAACCACGGCCGACGCGGCCGTCGCGACCGACGCCGGGACCCGGATCGGCCGGGCGCCGAGCGCGGCCGCGACGTCCGACAGCGACACCACCCCGTCGCCGGCGATGTTGTACGCGCCGGGCGGCCCCTCGGACGTCACGGCGGCGACGACGGCACTCGCGACGTCGTCGTGGTGCACGAGCTGGAGCGGATGACCGGGGTCCGGGAACACCGGGCGCGGCAGGGGCAGGGCGCCGGCGGCCTTCCGCACGGCCCCGGGCAGATGCCCGGCGACCTGCCGCCACGGCATGGCATCGGCCAGGGCGGTCGCGTGCGGCCCCGCGACGATGCAGGGCCGCAGCACGAACACCTCGAGGTCCGATCCGCGGGTGACCTCGTCGAGCACCCGCTCGAGTTGGGCCTTCTGTTCGGAGTAGTAGTGCTCGTGCGAGCCACGCGTGGGCACGTCCTCGGAGAGCGGGGTCGGATTGTCGGGGTGGTATCCGTACGCGGCGACGGACGAGGTGTACACGAGACGCCGCGGCCGGGCGGCGGCAACCGTCGCCTCGAAGACGTTGCGGGTCCCGGCGATGTTGATCCGGTGACTCTCGGCGCGCGAACCCATGATGACGAAGGCCAGGTGCACGACGACGTCGGCCTCCGCGACGAGGGCGTCGACGGCGCCGCGGTCGAGGATGTCGCCCTGCCGGTACTCGGTCTTGGTCCAGCCCTGCCGGGCAGGATCGAACGGGCCTCGCGCCATGCCGAGGATCCGGTCGATGCGCGGGTCCTGTTCGAGGGCCGCGACCGCGGCCCTGCCGATCTCGCCGGTGGGGCCGGTGACCGCAACCGTCGTTCCCATGGGATCCCCTTCGCTCGTGACGCCGTCCGTGCGATTCATACCGCGTTCCCGGGCCGGCCGGGGGCAAACCACGGTCCGGCTCGTGCGGTTAGACTCACCGCCACTGCGGACGGGGGGCGAACGGTGGGCGACGGCGGGTTGACGCAGATCGGCGACGGGGTGTGGGCGGTTGTGCGGACGCCGGGCGGCTGGGGAGAGGCGAACACCGGTCTCGTCGTCGATGCGGGCACGGCGTCGCTGGTCGTGGACACCGCGTGGGACACGCGGCTGGCGCGGCGGATCGCCGAGGCACAGCAGCTGCTGGTGTCGCGGGCACCGATCACCGAGGCCGTCAACACCCATTCCGACGGCGACCACTGGTGGGGCAACGACACGCTTCCGGCGACGGCCCGCATCACGACGAGTGCGGCCGCGCTGCGCGGCATGCGCGAGGATCTCCCTCCCGCCGCGGTGGCGGCGCTCGCGGCGGCCGGACGTCCGCTCGCCGCGCTGCCCGGGATGCTGGGCGCCGCGGCCGCCTACATGCGCCGGGTGCCGGGCGGCGCCCGCCTGCCGCTGCGATCGCCTCGGCTGCCCGACCACACATTCGACACAGTCCTGCGGCTCGATGTGGGGCAACGTCCGGTCCAGCTCGAGCGCCTCGGGCCGTGCCACACCGCCGGGGACCTCATCGCGCACGTGTCGGACGCCGGCATCGTGTTCGCCGGCGATCTGCTGTTCATCGGCTCGACCCCGATCCTGTGGCACGGGCCGCTGGAGAACTGGCTCGCCGCGATCGACCGGCTGCTGGCCCTGGACGCGGACCTCTACGTGCCCGGTCACGGGCCGCTGTGCGGACCCACGGAGATCCGCGAGTTGCGCGCCTACTGGGTGTGGCTCGAGCAGGCCGGCCGGGAACAGTACGCGCGCGGCGCCGGGCCGCTCGAGGCGGCCCGGCAGCTGGTGCGGGATCCCGAATTCGTCCGGTGGGGCGATTGGATCCACCCGGAGCGCATCGTCCTGAGCCTGAGCACGCTGTTCCACGGGTGGGACGGGCATCCGCCGGCGGCGCCGACTGTCGTGCGACGGGCGCGGGCGTTCGCCGACGCCGAGACGCTGCTGCGCGAGTTGTCCGCGAAACGGTGAAGGGACCCTCCGATCGGTCGAACCGATCGGAGGGTCCCTTCACCCGGGCGGGTCAGGCGGCGACGGTCGCCTTCGCCTCCTGACGATTGCGGCGGATGCTGCTGGCGAACGCGGCACCGATGAGCGCGACCCCCACGAGACCCGTGACGATCTCGTTCACGTGGTGGCCGATCGAGTACAGCAGGATGAACGCGAGCGCACCGATCGCCCAGTGCGCGCCGTGCTCGAGATAGCGGTACTCCGAGAGGGTGCCCTTGCGGACGAGGAACACCGTGATCGAGCGGACGAACATCGCGCCGATGAAACCGAGGCCCAGGGCGATGATGATCGGGTCCGAGGTGATGGCGAACGCGCCGATCACGCCGTCGAAGGAGAACGACGCGTCGAGCACCTCGAGGTAGAGGAACAGGAAGAACCCGGCCTTGCCGGTGGCCTTGGCCAGCTGGGTGGGCCCGCCCGTCGGCTCTTCCTCTTCCTCGGGGATGTGGAACAGCTCGCCGAGCCCGTTGACGACGATGTAGGTGATCATGCCGAGCACGCCGGCGATCATCACGGTGGAGACCTTGTCCTCGGGAGCGAGGATCGTGGCGGTCAGCACCAGCAGCACCGAGGCGGTGACGACCTCGAGCTGGTCCAGCTTGCCGGCCCGCGCGAGCGGACGCTCGAGCCAGGCCAGCCACTTGATCTCGCGTTCCTCGAAGATGAAGTTCAGGAACAGCATCAGCAGGAACATGCCACCGAACCCGGCGATCTGCGGGTGGGCGTCGGTGATGATGGTCTCGTAGCTGGGGCTGCCGTCGGGGAAGTACGCGGCGTCGTTCGGCGGCGGGTTCAAGGCGAGGTCGAGTGCCTCGATCGGACCGAGGCCGGAGGCGATCCACACGATGAGCAGCGGGAAGATCAGCCGCATGCCGAACACGGCGATGAGGATGCCGATGGTGAGGAAGATCTTCTGCCAGAATTCGCTCATCCGCTGCAGCACGGTGGCGTTGATGACCGCGTTGTCGAACGAGAGCGAGACCTCGAGGATGCCGAGGATCGCGGCGAGGAACAGGGCCTGGGGTCCGCCGTAGAGGAAGGCGACCACCAGGGAGACGACGGTGACGGCAAACGATATGCCGAAGATGCGCAGAACCACGAAGCGTGGCCTTTCTGTCTGGATCGGGGCGGTGCAGGGTGGTTACTGCAGCAAATTATCGGTGAACCAAGGAAAGCGGCCCCCGGCGACGAAGCCGGGGGCCGGATCCGGAATCCGGATGCGACGTCAGACGTTGACGCCGTAGTCGCGGGCGATGCCCGCCAGGCCGGACGCGTAGCCCTGGCCGATGGCGCGGAACTTCCACTCCGCACCGTGCCGGTACAGCTCACCGAAGACCATGGCGGTCTCGGTGGAGGCGTCCTCCGACAGGTCGTAGCGGGCGAGCTCGTTGCCGTTGGCGCGGTCGACGACGCGGATGTACGCGTTGCGGACCTGTCCGAACGACTGGCTGCGGGAGTCGGCGTCGTAGATCGAGACCGGGAAGAAGATGCTCTCGATGTTGGCCGGCACGGCGCTCAGGTCGACGTTGACGACCTCGTCGTCGCCCTCGCCCTCGCCCGTGCGGTTGTCGCCGATGTGCTCGATCGAGCCGTCCGGGGACTTGAGGTTGTTGAAGAAGACGAAGTGCTGGTCCGAGACGACCTTCTTGTCGGCGCCGGTCGCGATCGCGCTGGCATCGAGGTCGAAGTCGGCACCGGTGGTGCTGCGGATGTCCCAGCCGAGGCCGACGGCCACGGCGGTGAGGTTCGGCGCTTCCTTGGTGAGGGAAACATTGCCGCCCTTGGTCAAGCTGACGCCCATGCGGGGTCCTTTCGATCTGTCGGTCCGGACGAGGTGCCCGGGCGGGCACGCCCGATTTGCGCGTGTCACTCCACCCTAATAGCTGTTCCGCGCCGACGCCCCATGCTCGAGGCGCGCGCACGGGGCCGAACCGCGCGGACCAGTACCATTCGGGGCGTGGCGAGCCGATGGACGCGCCGCCTCTTCGGCGGTGGGAGCACCGACGATCCGGTGGCCCGTGGCGCCTACGACGCGATGGTCGCCGCGTTCCTCGACATGGACCGCCGCCAGTCCGTCGCCGAGGCCGCCGTCACGGCCTCGCACGACCTCGCGCCGCAGCGCGGGCTGCGCCGCGAGTGGGAGCCCGTCCGCGAAGCCTGTTACCGCGCGGCCGAGACGTACCTGCACCTCGCCCGCACCGAACCGACCGATCCGCTCGCTCCCGCCCCGGCCTACGAACAGGCTCTGCAGCAGATCGGTCTCGCCACCCGCACCCTCGACCAGTTCTACGATCGCCACCGCGCACACCTCGAGCATTCGGTCGCGGTGGCACAGACCGTCCCGCAGCTCGCCCGGCAGGTCCGCACCGAGGCGCAGGCCGCGGCGGCGCTGGTGGACGCGCCCGAGCACGCCGCATACGCCGACTACCCGTCCGTGCGGGCCGCGGCGAACGCGCTCGACGCGGAGGTCCGCGCCCTGGATTCGGCGGTGGGAACCGGCGCCGTCCGAACGGCGGCACGGCGGGCCGAGGAGGCGGCCATCGCCCTGCGTCGCGCCCTCGCGCAGGCGCCGGACAAGGCCGAGTCCGCCCGGAAAGCTGTGGCATCCGTCACCACCCGCCTGTCGGCGGTCCGCACCCGCGCCGAGAGCCTGGCGCCGGCGTTCTCGGCCCTGCTGCGCGAGTTCAACGCGGCCAGCTCCGCCGACCTGTCCGGCAACGAGCGCGCCGCCCGCGAGTTCCTCGACCGGGCCGACGCCGACGTGACCGCGGCGCGAACGGCTTCGGCCGGGAACCGGCCCGAGCAGGCGCTCGAGCTGACCGCGGCGGCCCGGGCATCGCTCACCCAGGCGGAACGCTACGTCGACGCCGTCACCGAGCGGCTGTCCGTCCTCCGCGCGGTCCGCCGTGATCCGGCCGCGAAGGTGGAGCAGGTACGGTTCCGTCTGCGCGACGCGCAACAACTCGCGGTGCAACGGGGGTTGACCGCAGAATGGGGATCGGTGCTCGACGCGCAGCTCGATCGGATCGACAGGGCAGTCGGTTCGCTCACCGGCGTACACCCCGACTACTGGGCGTACGTCCGAGAGCTCGACGCCGTTTCGCGCTTCATCGCCGGCGTGGTGCAACGAATGAGAGGACGAACGGAAGAGGCATGAGTGGGGGAACCTTCGCCGATATGCGCACGATGCACCATTTCCACCACATGGACCGCGCGACCCGGGACACGCTGTTCCTGCATCCGCCGCAGGCATTCTCCGATGCCGACGAGCGCGATCGGCTCGCCGTCGCGCTCGGGGCCACCCTGTACGTCCCGGCCACCCGCGCGGATCTGACCGCCACGATCGCCCGCCGAGCCCGCGAGGGTGTCGCCTCGATGGTGATCGACCTCGAGGACGCCGTCGCCGATCACGAGGTCGAGGACGGCCTGCGCAACGCGGTCGCCACCCTCGACGAGCTCGCCGGCACCGCGGCCGCGACGATGCTGCTGTTCGTCCGGGTGCGCACCCCCGACGGTGTCGACCGCATCGCCGACATCCTGGGGCCCGGCGTCACCGCGTTGACCGGATTCGTTCTGCCCAAGTTCACCGCGGCGTCGGGGCCGGCCTTCCTCGATGCGGTGGCGGCGGCGTCCGAGCGGCTCGGCAAGCACCTGTACGCGATGCCGGTGCTCGAGTCCGCCGAGCTGGTGCACCGGCAGACCCGCGACGGCGAGCTGCAGCAGATCGCGGCACTGCTCGCCGGGCACCGTGACCGGGTGCTGGCGGTACGGATCGGGGCCACCGACATGTGCGGCACGTTCGGCATCCGCCGCGACCGCGACCTGACCATCTACGACGTACGCGTGGTCGTCGACGTCATTGCGGATGTCGTCAACTATCTCGGCCGCACCGACGGCACCGGATTCGTCATCACCGGTCCCGTCTGGGAGTACTTCGCCGATCACGAGCGCATGTTCCGCCCGATGCTGCGGGCCACGCCGTTCGCCGAGCACGACGCGGTGATGTTCCGCCAGCAGCTCGTCAGCCGGGATCTCGACGGGCTGCTCCGCGAGATCGCCCTCGACCGGGCGAACGGCATCCAGGGCAAGACCGTGATCCATCCCTCCCATGTGGCCGCGGTGCACGCCTTGTCCGCGGTCACCCACGAGGAGTACCACGACGCGGTCGACATCCTCGGCGGCGACGCAGGTGGCGTGCAGGCCTCCGGCTACCGCAACAAGATGAACGAGCGGCGTCCGCACCGCACCTGGGCGCAGCAGACGTTGCTGCGCGCCTCGGTGTTCGGCGTCACCAACAAGGGAGTCACTTTCGTGGACCTGCTGACGGCATTGGTGGACCGGTGACCGCGGGGTTGCAGTCACCCTGGGCGACGGAGCAATTCGGCCTGGAACTGCAGCACTTCGACTCGGCGACCGGCGACACCGTGCCGGACCTCGTCGTGCCGGGGCTGCGCCGCAACCCCCGTCGCGCACACCTGCTGGTCTCCACGGTGCTCGGCAAGCACATTCCCACCGACCCGGCCGCGGTCATCGGCGCGGGTGACCGGCTCGGCGATCTCGTCGCGGACCTGCTGGGCTCCGCCGCGCACGACACGGTCGTACTCGGATTCGCCGAAACCGCAACGGGCCTGGGTCATTGTGTGGCCAGCCGGCTGCGAGCGCGCTGCTACCTGCACTCCACCCGGCGTGACGTGCCCGGCGCCGGCACCTTCGCCGGGTTCGAGGAGGGCCACTCGCACGCCACGTCGCACCTGCTCCAGCCGACGTCGCCGGAGCTGTTCGCGAACGACGCACCGCTGGTCCTGGTGGACGACGAGATCTCCACCGGCGCCACGGCCGTCGACGCGATCCGGTCCCTGCACCGGCACCATCCTCGCGCCCGGTACGTCGTCGCGTCGCTGGTGGACATGCGCACCGCCGATCACCGTCGCGCGGTCGACGAGGCGGCCGCCGAACTCGGCGCCCGGATCGACCACGTGAGCCTCGCGGCGGGACACACGATCCTTCCCGACGGGCTCGTCGAGCGGGTCGCCGCACTGCCCGATCCGGATATGAATCCCGTTGCCTCACAAAGAGGCTCCGTGGATTTCGTGACGTTGCCGTGGCCGGCGACCGTGCCCGACGGCGGGCGGCACGGCTTCCTGCGCACCGACACCGCGGCTTTCGACGCCGCGATCGAGCACACGACCGAGGCCGTGGCCACCGCCCTCGGACCGGGACGGCCGGTCGTCGTGGTGGGCCACGAGGAACTGATGTACCTGCCACTGCGCATCGCCGACGCGCTCGCCCGCCGGGGGACCCCCACGCGGTTCCAGACCACCACCCGCTCCCCTGCGTACGTCCGGGACGTGCCCTGCTACCCCCTTCGGCGCGGATTCACCTTCATCGCACCCGAACCCGACGATGTCCCGCGGTACCTGTACAACGCGCGGTGGCCGGAGGAACGGGCACGGCTGCTGCTGGTGCTCGACGATCCCGCCGACACCGATCGCCTCCGGGCCGACGGTGGCCTGCTCGACGTGCTGACCGCCGCCGGGGAGGACGTGGTCGTCGCCGTCGTGCCCGCCACCGACCCGTCGGTGCTGCGCGCCGCCCGGGAGGGCCGATGACCGTTCCGCTGGCCGGACCCGACTTCGGCTCCTACGCCCCGGACGAGGTGCGGTGGCTCCTCAAGGACCTCTCGCACGTCGCCCTCGAGGCCGACATCGCCGAGCGCGAACGCCGCATCCAGTCGGGTCTCGCCCACTACGCCGAGACGCTGCCGATCGAATACCAACCCGATGCCGCCTACCGCGAGCTGTTCGACAAGGTACTCGCCGCGACGGCGGGGCGCCTCGCCCACGCCGTCGGTACGGTCACCGAACTGCTGCTCGCCGAACGGGGCCGGGACCTGACGCTCGTATCACTGGCCCGCGCCGGCACTCCCGTCGGCATCCTGATCCGTCGCTGGGCGCAGCGGCACCACGGGCTGGACCTGCCGCACTACGCGGTGTCGATCGTGCGGGGCCGTGGCATCGACGTCGCCGCCCTCGACCACGTGACGGCGCGTCACGATCCGGCCTCGGTGGTGTTCGTCGACGGCTGGACCGGCAAGGGCGCCATCGCCCGCGAACTCGCGGCGGCCCTGGCCGAGTACCGGGCCGCGGGCGGTCCGGAACTCTCCGGCGACCTCGCCGTGCTCGCCGACCCCGGGTACTGCGTGCGGACCTACGGCACCCGCGACGACTTCCTCATCGCCTCGGCGTGCCTGAATTCCACTGTCTCCGGCCTGGTTTCACGCACCGTCCTCAACGAAGCCCTGATCGGCCCGGGCGAGTTCCACGGCGCCAAGTTCTACGCCGAACTTGCCGGCGAGGACGTCTCGGCCGTCCTCCTCGACACCGTCGCTGCGGAATTCGGCGACCGGGACGCCGCAGTCACCGCCGCCGGGGACATCCTGCGGTCCGACCGCACCCCCACGTGGGCGGGCTGGGAGTCGGTGGAGAGGGTACGGGCCGAGTACGGCATCTCCACCGTCAACTACGTCAAGCCCGGTGTCGGTGAGACCACCCGGGTGCTGTTGCGGCGCGTGCCGTGGCGGGTGCTGGTCCGCGAGGCCGATGCCGAGGAGCACGCGCACATCCGGATGCTCGCCGCAGCCCGCGACGTGCCGGTCGAAACGGTTCCCGACCTGGCGTATTCCTGCATGGGACTGATCAAGGATCTGCCGTGACCACCGCCCTCGTCGCGACCGACCTCGACCGCACGATGATCTACTCGCGCGCCGCGATGGGCGAATCGCCCGTCGTCGACCGCGATCTGGTGTGTGTCGAGCACTACGACGGTGCGCCCCTGTCGTACCTGACCGTCACGTCCGCGCAGCGCCTGCGCGACCTGGCCGCCGCCGCGGTGGTGGTGCCGACCACCACGCGCACCCCGGAACAGTTCCGGCGCATCGCGCTGCCCGGCGCACCGTGGCGCTACGCGATCGCCAGCAACGGCGGCGTGATCCTCGCCGACGGTGTGCCGGACACCGGGTGGCGGCAGGCGGTGGACGCGGGCGTGCGCGCCGAGGGCGCCGGACTCGACGAGGTCACCGCCGAACTGCGGCGCCGCGTCTCCGACGACTGGGTGCACAAGTTCCGCATCGCCGACGAGCTGTTCTGCTATCTCGTGATCGACGTCGCCGCCCAGCCGGTCGGATTCCTCGACGAATGGGACCACTGGTGCCGCGGCCGCGGATGGAGCGCCTCGCAGCAGGGCCGCAAGCTGTACACGATGCCGTCGGCGGTGTGCAAGAGCAAGGCCGTCGCCGAGGTCCGCCGGCGCCTGGTCGCCGACGGAACGCTCCCCCCGGATGCCGCGGTACTCGCCGCCGGGGACGGAGCGCTCGACGCCGAGATGCTGATCGCCGCCGACGCCGCGATCCGGCCGAGGCACGGCGAACTCGAGGCGCTGGACTGGCGGCACCCGACGGTGACGGTGACCCGGGAAACGGGGATCCGGGCCGGCGAGGAGATCCTGGCCTGGTTCGCCCGATACGCCCGGATCGGCGCGGGTTCGTACAGTGGCAGTGACGCTCCATGTTCCCCAAGACAGAGTTTCCAGTAACAGTGAGGACCCCTCCCGTGCCCGTATCTCTCGCCAAGGGTCAGAACGGCCCCCTCA
The DNA here is from genome assembly GCF_012272955.1 of Rhodococcus sp. DMU1. Taxonomy (NCBI): domain Bacteria; kingdom Bacillati; phylum Actinomycetota; class Actinomycetes; order Mycobacteriales; family Nocardiaceae; genus Rhodococcus; species Rhodococcus sp. DMU1. Next base: position 5,672,396 of record NZ_CP050952.1, read on the forward strand.
CCGCCACCGACGTCGTCGTCTCGCTCGAGCTGACCACCCCGGCCGACCTGTCTGCCCTGTTGGTCAAGGCCGACGGCAAGGTGCGCTCCGACGCCGACTTCGTCTTCTTCAACCAGCCGAGCGGGCCGGGGGTGCGGCTCGTGCCGGGCGCTCCCGGGCAGGCCGCGTCGCTGGCCGTGTCGCTGAACCAGGTGCCGGCAGACATCGACCAGGTGCGCGCGGTCATCACCCTCGACGACGCGTCGAGCAGCTTCGGTCGCTTCGCCCCGCCGTCAGCGCGGGTCTCCGACACCGCGGGCAACGTCCTCTACGAGTACCGGATCGACGGGCTGAGCAGCGAGTCGATCGTGATCGCCCTCGAGCTGTACCGGCGGCAGGGCGCGTGGAAGGTGCGGGCCGTCGGCCAGGGATACGCGGGCGGGTTCGCCGCGCTCGTGACCGATCACGGGGTGAGCGTCGACGACGCGCCCGCGGCGGCGCCGCAAACGGCTCAGCCCGTGCCGCCGTCGGTCCCGGCCGCGCCGCCCGTACCGCCGGCCTACTCCACGCCGCCGCCTTCTGCTCAGCAGCCCTACCAGCAGCCGGCCCCGCCGCAGCCGTACGTGCAGGCCTCCGCGCCGCAGCCGGCGCAGGACGCCCAGCCCGAGGTCAGCCTCACCAAGAGCCGGCCGGTCAGCCTCGTCAAGGGCCAGAAGGTCACCCTCCGCAAGGAGGGCGGTGTGGCCCTGACCTACCTGCGCATGGGGCTGGGCTGGGATCCGATCGCGAAGCGCGGTCTGTTCGGCAACCGTGCCGCCGACATCGACCTCGACGCGTCGGCTGTGCTGTTCGCCGACCAGAACCTCGTCGACGTCGCGTACTACGGCCAGCTGCGGTCCAAGGACGGCTCGGTCCAGCACCAGGGCGACAACCTCACCGGCGAGGGCGCCGGCGACGACGAGGTCGTGCTCGTCGACCTCACCCGGGTCCCGGCCCACATCACGACGGTCATGTTCATCGTCACCTCGTACAAGGGGCACACCTTCGAGCAGGTCGCGAACGCGTTCTGCCGGCTGGTGGACGGCACCAACAACGCCGAGCTGGCCCGCTACACCCTTCAGGGCGGTATGCCGTTCACCGGCATGGTGATGGCCAAGGTGTACCGGCAGGGGCAGGACTGGAAGCTTCAGGCGATCGGCGAGGGCATCCAGGCCAAGCATCCCGGGGAGGCCGCGCCGCAGCTCGGCCGGTTCCTGGTGTCCTGACGCCGTGACGGGGAGATTCGCGGCGGGGCAGAACGCCCCGCTGACGGCGCGCCGGGTCCGCTTCACGGCGCGCGCGGCGGGGCCGCTGGACGTGTGCGCACTGGTGGTCGACACGAACCTGCAGGTACGCACCTCCGCCGACGCCGTGTTCTACAACCAGCCCGGGGCGCCGGGCGTGGGCCTGGCCGGCGACGCCGTCGTCGTGGATCTCGACCGGGTGTGCCCGCAGGCCGCCGCGGTGCTGTTGGCGGTCTCCTCGGACCGAGGGCCGGTGGGCGCGCTGTCCACCGACCTGACCGGGCCGCCCGGATCCGGGCCGGCAACGTTCGACGCGCCCGCCGGCGGTGCCGAGTCGGCGGTGATCTGCTGGGAGTTGTACCGCCGCGACGGCGGATGGAAGCTGCGGGCGGTGGGCCAGGGGTATACCGGTGGACTCGCCGAACTGTTCCGCGCTCACGGAGTGGACGTCGACGACGAGCCGGCTCCGCCTTCGCCGGATACCCCGGCGACGGTGCCGGTCGAACCGGAGCAGGCGTGGGAGCGGACCTGGCAGATCTTCGAGGACGCATCCCGCTCTGCCGCCGCGTTCGTCTCCGCACACGACTACGCACTGCACCGGCTCGACGAGGAACTGTCCGCAGCCGTCTCCGACCCGGCCCGCCGCACCGGACCGGCCGCCGACCAGGCTCGGGCCGAGGCGAATCGGCGATGCGACGAGCTGATCGCCGCGGCTCGCGCCCGGCACGCCGCCGACACCGCGTTGTTGACCGAGGAACTGCGCGCCGTCGGCGCGGCCCTGCCCGCGGCGATGGCCTCGTGGGACGCACCGGCGTGGCAGCGGCCGGGTCTCGGCGGAAACGGGCTGCGGATAGGCGAACTCGGGGCCCCGGATCGCGACTCGCCGACACTTCCGTTGTGCCTCCCGTTGCCGCTGCGGCGCCCGCTGTGGGTCGACGGGGACTCCGTCGCCGCCGCCCCGATCGTGTCGGCCCTCGTGGTGCGGCTCCTCGCGGCGCACCCGGCGGCGCGCCTCGACGTCGTCGACACGGCCGGTGCGTTGTCCGCCCTCACCGATGTGGTGTCCTTCGCAGTGACGGGCCCGGTCGTCCGCGACGTCCCGGACATCGGACCCCAGCTGCACGACGTGGCGCACGCGGTCGATCTCGCCGCCCTGGCCGCGACCGCGGATCCGGGTGCCGAGCCACCGGCGCCACGGATCGTGGTGCTCGCGGGTATCCCGCACGGCTACACCCGTGACGATCTGAGGCACGTCATCCGGATCGTGGAGGCGTCTGCGACACAGTCGGTTTCGGTGATCATCGTCGGCGAGGACGACGGCGTGACGGACGAGCCGTTGCTGGACCTGCTCTCGCAGGAGGCTCAGCACCTACCGGTGGCGCCGGGCACCCACATGGCCGATCCGTGGACCGGCACCGACTGGCAGCTCACGTTGGACACTGCGCCGGACCTCGACGGGCTCCGCCGCGTCGTCGCTGCGCTCGGGCGCTGAGCCTCGGCAGGCCGGCGGGTTCGCCGAACATCCCGGACGTCGGACCCGATGCTGTCACGCACGGGGCGAATCCGCGCGGCTCCGGGCCAGCGCCACGACGAGACGTCCGTCTGCGAGGCGTACGCGGTGCACCACCAGCGGGTCGCACGTCGGCCGCGTACCCCAGCCGCCTGTCACCCGGCCGCTCCGGAGGTCGAATCTGTATTCGTGCAGGGCGCACGTGATCGTGGATCTGCTCACCTCGGCGTCGTCGAGGGACGCCCCGCGATGAGGACATCTGTTGGTGACCGCGAACAGCCCACGGCGCGTCTTCACGACGAGCACCGGCAGCTCGTCGGGGCCGACCGGCACGACGGCACGTCCCCGCGAGAACAGCTCCTCCACATGTCCGACGTCGTACTCGACCGGATGATCCGATGCCACAGTGCCACAAGGGAACTCCTCAGGATAAATCGTTCGCTTCATGGCGTCTCCTCCACATCGTCGACCCGGCGGACGTCACTCTCCGATGGCCGGGACCGTGACGTCGAGCGCGACATTCTTCACGCGCGGCCTGCCCACCGCCGTGCCCGCGGCCTTCTCCGCCGCGTCGATCGCGCGCCACCGAGCCTTGTCGACGGACTGCGGCCGGCGCTCCGCCAGGAGGGCGTTCAGGGCGGAGCGGTCGAATTCGGGCTCAGCGAGCATGCCCGCCCGGAAGTCCTCCAGCAGCGTCGCGACGGTCTCCTGCGAGTCCGCGCGGTTGGTGCCGATGACGCCGCGGGGCCCCCGCTTGATCCAGCCGGTGGTGTAGACGCCGGGCATTCCCTCCACGCGGCCGCGGCTGTTCGGAATCACCCGGCGCGCGTCGTCGAACGGCAGGTCGGCCACGGGTTCGCCGCGGTAACCGACCGCCCGCAACACCAGTGACGCCTTCACGCCCTCGGTCTCGTTCGCCGGGACGGCGTTCAGGTCTGCGTCCAGCGTGTTGTGGACGAGCTCGACGGAGTCGACGCGGCCACTGCCGCGCAGTTCGGTGGGCGAGACGAGATAGCGGAAGACGATCCGCTTGTTGCCGTCACGCGCGGGCTTGCCGGCGTACTCGTGGGCGAGGTCGAGCTTCAGCGTCAGCGACGGTTCGACGTCCGGGTCGTCGAGCACGGCCCGGCTCGCGGGGTCGAGGGTGAGCTCGGCTTCGTCGACGACGACGTCGACGCTGGGCAGGTATCCCAGCGCGAGGAACTCGGGCGCCGAGTACGCCGCCTGCACGGGGCCGCGCCGCCCGAGTACGACGACCTCGCGAATGTTGCTGCTGCGCAGAGCCTCCAGTGCGTGGTAAGCGATGTCGGTCTTCGCGAGCACGTCCGGGTCGAGTGTGAGGATCCGCGCGACGTCGAGCGCGACGTTGCCGTTCCCGACGATCACGGCGCGTTCCCCGGACAGGTCGAATTCCCGGTCGGTGTAGTCGGGATGGCCGTTGTACCAGGCGACGAACTCCGTCGCCGAGTGACTGCCCGGCAGGTCTTCTCCCGGTATGCCGAGCCGCCGATCCCCGGGCGCGCCGACCGCGTACACGACGGCGTGGTGGTGCCGGCGCAGCTCCGCGAGCGAGATGTGTTCCCCCACTTCCACGTCGAGACGGAACTCGAACGCATCGCCCCGGAACGCCGAGGAGAACATCTCCGCGACTGCCTTGGTCTCCGGGTGATCGGGCGCGACCCCGCTGCGCACCAGGCCCCACGGCGCCGGCAGACGGTCGAACATCTCGACCTCGACGTTGCCGTACTGCAGCAGTTCCACCGCCGCGTAGCAGCCGGCCGGACCGGAGCCGACGATCGCCACACGTAGCGTGCCGAGCTCGTCCGGCAACCGCTCGGGTGCGCGTGGCGGAGCGAGATCCGTGCTCTCCAGCGGATGCCGCTGGAAATAGGCCTGATTGAGTTCCGCGAACCGGGTCAGAGAGACAGGCAGGTCGTAGTCCGAATAGATCGCCCCCACCGGGCAGGCGTCCACGCAGGCTCCACAGTCGATGCAGGTGTCCGGGTCGATGTACAGCATCTCGGTGGTGCCGTACTCCGGGTCGTCGGGACGGGGCCGGATGCAGTCGACCGGGCATTCGGTGACGCAGCTGGCGTCGTTGCAGCAGCGTTGGGTGATCACGAAGGGCATGGCGCGTCCTGAGCAGTTCGGGAACGGTTCATCACCCGGTCCGCCGCCTCCCAGTGGGCATCCGCGATCCAGAGTCCGGCGAAGGCCGAGATCGCCTCCTCCGCGGGCACTCCCGCAACGACGCGCTTGATCTCCCCCGCCGGCCGATTGGCCAGCGATCTCGCCAGGGAGCGCCACCCCTCCTCGAATTCCGCACGGGGCAGCACCCGGTCCACGAGGCCGACGCGCTCGGCCTCGGCGGCATCCAGGATGGTTCCGGTTCCCGCCAGCAGAAGCGCCTTGCTCCTGCCGACCAGCGCCGCGAGACGCTCGGCACCGCCCCACGCCGGCATGATCTCCAGCGCAACCTGATTGAAGCCGATCCGGATGTCGTCGGCGGCCACGCGGATGTCCGCGGCCACAGCGAACTCGGCACCACCCCCGAGCGCGTGGCCGTTCAATGCGGCGACGACCGGGGCGGGGAACGACGCGAGCCGATCGCAGATCGACCGCATCCGGCGGGCCATCCCGGACGCCTGCTCGAAGGTGCGGAGCCTGCTCAACTCCTTGAGGTCCCCACCGGAGACGAAGGCCCGGTCACCGGCGCCCCGGACGACGAGGGCCGCCGCCCCTTCCGCCGCGACGAGAGCCTTCTCCAGTTGGTCCATGGTTTCCGGGGCGATCGCGTTGCGGGCATGCGGGCGATCGATCGTGACGACCGCCAGTCCGTCGTCCACCTCGAGGTCGACCATGCGATGTTCTCCGATCCGATATTGGCATTCTATATTTTGGAGAATATCATGCTCGCAAGATGTCGATCGGCCCTCGGTCGCGTCGCGGTGCCACCACGACGCGGCGCCAACTCGGGAATCGGAGCTCACACCATGCGGCACATCCCCACCGATCTGGTCACTCGATACGAACGAGAGGGGTGGTGGACTCGCGACACCATCGGCGACCTGCTCACCCGCGGTCTCGACGCCGCCCCCGAGACCGAGTTCCGGGTGCACTCGACGGTGCGACCGTGGTCCGGAACGTTCGGAGACGTCGAACTGGTGGCCCGCCGGCTCGCGGGAGGCCTGCGTGCACGCGGCGTCGGTCCGGGTGACGTCGTCGTCTTCCAGTTGCCCAACTGGATGGAGGCGGCCGCGGTCTTCTGGGCCTCCGCCTTTCTCGGAGCGACCGTCGTACCCGTCGTCCACTTCTACGGGCGAAAGGAACTCGGGCACATCCTCGGCGAGACGAAGCCGAAGGTCTTCGTCTGCGCAGAGAAGTTCGGCCGGAGCGAGTTCGATGCCGACCTGTGTGCGGACGTGCCGATCGTGGGCGTGGTGGGACGCGACTTCGACGAGCTCCTCGACGCGGAACCGATGGACGGCACCGTCCCGACCGACCCGTCGGGTCCGGCGCTGATCGCCTTCACCTCCGGTACCACCCGAGCCCCGAAGGGCGTCGTCCACAGCCATCAGACGCTCGGCTGCGAGACCCGTCAGCTCGCGGACCGTTACCCGCCGGACCGCGGCAAGCAGCTCACCGCCGCTCCCGTGGGCCACTTCATCGGCATGGTCAACGCCTTCCTGATCCCGGTGCTCGACGGTACCGCGATCAACCTCACGGACGTCTGGGATCCGGCCCGGGCGCTGGCCCTGATGAAGAGCGACGGACTCACTGTCGGCGGCGGTGCGACCTACTTCGTCACGAGCCTGCTCGACCATCCGGAGTTCACGTCCGGGCACATCCCGTTCATGAAGTATGCGGGCCTCGGCGGATCGTCGGTCCCCGCCGCGGTCACCACTCGATTGGCCGCACTCGGGATCATCGTGTTCCGCGCCTACGGCAGTACCGAACACCCCTCGATCACGGTGTCGTACTACACCGCCCCTGAGGAGAAGCGGCTCTTCACGGACGGGGAAGCCGCACCCGGAGTCGAGATCCGTCTGGCCGACGACGGCGAGATCCTCAGCCGCGGACCCGACCTGTGCCTCGGCTACACCGACATGACCTTGAACGAGCTCGCCTTCGACGACGAGGGGTGGTACCACACCGGCGACATCGGCGTCCTGGACGAGGACGGGTACCTCACGATCACGGATCGCAAGGCGGACATCATCATTCGCGGCGGCGAGAACATTGGGGCACTCGAAGTCGAGGAGATCCTCTTGGGCCTTCCCGGCGTCGCGGAGGCCGCGGCGGTCGCCGCACCCGATTCCCGGCTCGGCGAGCACGTCGCGGCCGTCCTCCGCCTCAAGCCCGGGCACACCATGCCCACGATGGACGAGGTGCGGGAGCACTTCGACCGCGCCGGCGTCGCCAAGCAGAAGTGGCCCGAGGAGCTGCACCGGATCGACGACTTCCCACGCACCGCGAGCGGCAAGATCCAGAAGTTCGTGGTGCGGCAGGATATTGCGACCCTCGACTGAAGAGAATAGTATTCTCGTAAATCGATAAGGAGGATCTCATGGCATCGAAGAAGCCGCCGTATCCGATGTTCGACGCGGACAATCACCTGTACGAGACCGAGGACGCGCTCACCAAGTTCCTTCCGGAGAAGTACCAGGGCGCCATCAAGTACGTTCAGGTCGACGGGCGTACCAAGATCGCCATCCGCGGCCAGATCAGTGAGTACATCCCGAACCCCACCTTCGAGGTGGTCGCCCGGCCCGGTGCGATGGAGGACTACTTCAAGAACGGCAACCCGGAGGGCAAGAGCAAGCGGGAGATCTTCGGGGAATCGATGAAGTCGATCCCGGCCTTCCGCGATCCCGCCGCGCGCCTGGAACTGATGGACGAACTGGCCATCGAGCGGACCCTGATGTTCCCGACGCTGGCCAGCCTCGTCGAGGAGCGGATGCGGGACGATCCGGAGCTGATCCACGCGGTCGTGCACGCGCTCAACGAGTGGCTGCACGAGACCTGGTCGTTCAACTACCAGGATCGCATCTTCACCGTGCCGGTCATCAGCCTGCCCATCGTCGAAAAGGCCATCGAGGAGCTCGAGTGGTGCGTCGAACGCGGCGCCAAGGCGATCCTCGTCCGCCCGGCACCCGTCCCGGGTTACCGGGGCTCCCGCTCGTTCGCGCTGCCGGAGTTCGACCCCTTCTGGAAGCGCGTGGTCGAACTCGACGTCCTGGTCACCATGCACTCGTCCGACAGCGGCTACGCGCGGCATGCGGCCGAATGGGAGGGCAACGACAACGAGATGCTCCCGTTCGTTACCAACACGTTCCGGATGGTCAACGAGTGGCGGCCGGTCCAGGACGCGGTGGCGTCGTGGGTGTGCCACGGTGCACTGTTCCGGTACCCGGAGCTGAAGATCGCCGTCATCGAGAACGGCGCCAGCTGGCTGCCGTCGCTGCTGCAGACCCTGAGCGACGTGTACAAGAAGGCGCCGGAGGGCTTCGGCATGCAGGATCCGGTGGAGGCCATCAAGCGCAGCGTCCACGTCAGCCCCTTCTGGGAAGAGGATTTCGCTGCGCTGACGGAGCTCATCGGGGCCGATCGGGTCCTCTTCGGATCCGACTATCCGCATCCCGAGGGCCTCGCCGAGCCCGTCACCTACATCTCGCACATCCAGAACCTGAGCCCGGAGGATCAGGCGAAGGTCATGGGCGGCAACCTCGCGAGGCTGCTGAACGTATGACGTGGCAGACCATCCCCGAGATGGTCCTGAGTGCGGCGGACCGCTTCGGCGATGCCGAAGCGGTCGTCGACGGGCCGACCCGGATCACCTTCACCGAACTCGCCGATCGAGTCCGTCGCGCCGCCGGGGCTTTCGCGTCCATCGGTGTCGACAAGGGCGATCGGGTGGCGATCTGGGCGCCCAACTCCGTCGAATGGATCATCGCTGCGTTCGGCGCGCTGACCGGGGGTGGTGTGCTCGTGCCGGTCAACACCCGGTACAAGGCGGACGAGGCAAGCGACATCCTCGGCAGGAGCGGAGCGAAGGTCGTCCTCGTCCGGAAGGGCTTCCTGGGGTTGGACTTCCAGGGCCCCGCGGGCGTGCCCGTGATCGATCTGCAGTCCGACTTCCTTTCCAGCGGAGCACCGTTCGAGTGCGAGGTGAACGGCGAGGACATCGCCGACATCATGTACACGTCCGGGACCACCGGTCGCCCCAAGGGCGTCATGATGAACCACCGCCAGACGCTCCGGATGTTCTCGGAGTGGTGCGACTTGGCCGACCTGCGGGAAGGCGATCGCTATCTGATCGTCAATCCGTTCTTCCACATGTTCGGCTACAAGGCCGGCCTGGTCGCCTCGATGATCCGCGGCGCCACCGTGTACCCGGTGCCGGTGTTCGACGTGGAGCGCGTGCTGGAACTGGTCGAGCGGGAGCGGATCACGATGCTTCCCGGACCACCCACGCTGTATCAGTCCCTGCTGGCGGCGAGCAGCCACCGGGATCTGTCGTCGTTGCGGGCCGCCGTCACCGGGTCCGCCGACATTCCGGTCGAACTCGTCCGGAGGATCCGGCAGGAGCTGCCGTTCGAGACCATCATGACCGGGTACGGACTGAGCGAGGCGGGGACGGCCACGGCGTCGCGCCCCGGCGACACCTTCGAGCAGGTCGCCACCACGGTCGGCACCCCCTGCGACGGAATCGAGATCCGTATCGCGGACGACGGTGAAGTGCTCCTTCGCGGGTACAACGTCATGCAGGGCTACCTCGACGATCCGCTCGCCACCGCCGAGGCGATCGACCCGGACGGCTGGCTCCGCACCGGAGACCTCGGGAGCCTGGACGACGACGATCGCCTGCGCATCGTCGGGCGGAAGAAGGACATGTTCATCGTGGGCGGCTTCAACGCCTACCCGGCCGAGATCGAGAGCTTCCTGCTCGAACATCCGGCCGTCCGGCAGGTGGCGGTCATCGGCGTTCCGGACGAGCGCCTCGGCCAGGTCGGGAAGGCGTTCGTCGTGGCGAAGGAACCCGTCACCGCGCAGGAGCTCATCGCCTGGAGCCGCGACCGGATGGCGGGGTTCAAGGTGCCACGGTTCGTCGAATGTCTCGACGAACTCCCGCTCACCGCGACCGGCAAGGTGATGAAGGACCGATTGCGGTGACATCTTCGTAGACCTCGGCCGGCGCGGAGGGAACGTCCTCCGCACCTCCGCGCCGGCCGTTCCGACACCCTCACGACAGGAGTACGACCATGGACATCGAGAACGAGATGCTCGCCTTCGCCACGAAGTGGCGGCACTGGGGTGGCGGTCCCGACGAGGACATCTTCGTCCGCTTCGGCATCACCTCGCAGCAGTTCTTCCACCGTCTCCGCGAGATCCTGACGGCCGGTCCCCGGTTCGGGCTCGAGCCGCAGCTGGTTCGGACACTCCTGGACATCTGCGACAGCAGAACCCGCGCGACCGAACTGCGGGCGAGTTGATCGACAGATCGTCCCGCCACCGCCACACTCGGGAATCCGGAGATGCCGGCCACACAGAACCGTGTGGCCGGCATTCTGCTTGTGGGGCCGTCGTCCGGCGAAGACGGGGGTCCGACCGGCGAGCCCTTCCGGTTCCCGAACTGCACCGATCATGTTGCAAAGAAGCGCAATATCACTTCCACGCAGCGCAGAAGCGGGAGGACCCGGAGGTCCTCCCGCGTTCGAGATTCGTCGCCGGCCGTCGGCCGCTGAGGTCAGCCGGCCGTGTGCGCGGCGTACCGGGCCGCCCACTCCTTCCGGGACCGGATCGACACGTCGACATCCGCGGCCTGCGCACGCAGAGCCCCAACGGTCGCCTGCTCCCGCGGGATATGGGCGAACGGATCCCAGTTCAGGAATCGGCAGGCGTTCTGCCACGTGATCTTGTGGATATCGGAGTCGTCCGCGCCGGCCGCCCCGAGCTCCCGCAGCACGAATTCGGGCGCGTCCGGCCACAGGGAATCCGAGTGCGGGTAGTCGCATTCCCACGCGATGTTGTCGATACCGATTTCGTGCCGGAGCCGCAGCGAGGTCGGATCCGTCACGTAGCAGGCGATCACATGCTCGCGGAACACGTCGCTGGGGAGCTTGCCCCCGAAGTCGCGCCGCAACCAGCGCTGGTTGGTGTAGTGGCGGTCGGAGCGGTCCAGGAAGAACGGGATCCACCCGATTCCCCCCTCGGACAGCGCGACCTTCAGGTCCGGGTAGTTCCGGAACGCCGGCCCCCACAGCAGATCCTGCACGGCGATGAGCGACACGCTGGGGGCCAGCACCATGAGGTTGTCGATGGGCGAGTCGGGCGCGAGCCGCAGCGCACCGAAGCCCTGGCCGATGTGCAGATTCATCACCGTGCCGTTGTCGCACAACGCCTGGAACACCGGGCCCCAGTAGTCGAGGTCGTGGTAACTGGGCAGTCCGTCGATGTGCGGCAGTTCGGCCATCGTCACCGAACGACAGCCCTTCGCGGCGACGCGTTCGATCTCGGCGACGGCCAGTTTCGGATCCCACAGGGGCAGGATCGCGATCGGGATGAAGCGCCCCGGATACGCGCCGGCCCACTCCTCGATGTGCCAGTCGTTGTACGCCTGGATCATTGCGACGGTGATCTCATCCTTCACGTGGCTGAGATGACCCGCGCTGAAGCCGGCGAAGGTGGGAAAGCACATCGACGCGAGGATGCCGTTGGCGTTCATGTCGCGCACCCGCTCGTGCACGTCGTACACGCCGGGGCGCATCTCGGCGTACCCGGCCGGGTCCCGGTTCCATTCCTCCGGGGGCCACGAGACCACGGCGTTGAGACCCGCCACTCCCACCGGCTTGCCGCGGTACATCCATCGGTCGACGCCGCGTTCGTCGACGACGATCCGGGGGACCTCGTCGGCGAACTTGCGGGGCGCATGGTTACGGAACATGTCGGGCGGCTCGACCACGTGGTCGTCGATGCTCACCAGGATCATGTCGTCGATGTTCACTGGTTCCTCCGTGAGTGTGGACTGTGCATGCGTGGCCTCGAGACCGCCCCCGGATGGAGACACCGGCACGGTGGCGAGAGCGTAATTCTCTTCTTTCGATAGTCTCATTTTTCGCACGGCTTCCGCAACCTTCCGTGGCGCCGAGACGCGAACCGGAGCCTGCACGACGTGGCCGACGGTACGTCGGTCGTGCAGGCTCCGGCACCTGCCCGCGCCCGAACCGGGACGAAGGCCGATCGTTGCGGCGCCCCTGTCTAGTCGGAGATCCAGATCTCCTCGGGCAGGGGCGATCCCAGGGTGTACAGCTGCACGCCGTGGACGTTCTCGCCGAAGGTGACGGACGGAACGGCGCGGGTGTACCACACGCCCGGCACCAGTTCGGCGATCCGCTTCTGCGCGGTGTCGTACGCGGCCTTGCGCTCGTCGACCGACTCCGCGACACGGCCCTGGTCCAATGCGGTACTCAGTTCCTCGTCGCTGATCCCGGTGAAGTTTCCCGGCGACGTAGAGTGGAACGCCATCCACATCGGGAAGTCCGGATCCTGGATGATCGACGACGAAATGAGCATGTCGAAGTCACGCGCACCGGCCCGGGCCGTCGCGGCCGCGTAGTCGACGACCTCGACCTGCACCTCGACGTTGTCGAATGCGCTGAGCTGAGTCTGAATGCTCTCGCCGGCGGCCTTGCTCTCCGTCGTCGGGTACGCCAGGTAGGTGAACCGGACCGGCTTGCCCTCGGCGGCGAGTTCGTCGAACAACCGCTGCGCTTCTTCCTTGTTCGACGCGGGCAGCGCGACGTCGGTGTAGAACGGCGACGACTCCTCGAACAGCGTCGTCGGCACCTTGCCCTCACCGTTGTAGACGACCGAGTTGAGGGTGTCCATGTCCAGTGCCAGAGCGACGGCCCGACGCGCGCGAACGTCGTCGAAGGGAGCCCGGCGGACGTTCATGCCGAAGAACTGACCACCGCCGGTAGTCGTCACCGCGGTCTGCAACCCGGCAGACTCCGCCTTGTTCAGGCTGGCGTAGTTGGTTTCGGACGCGATGTCGGCGCCTCCGGTCGTCATCGTGTTGATCCGCTGATTGCTGTCCGAAACTGTGCGGATCGTGACGGAATCGACGTACGGCTTGGGTGCGTCCCAGTAGCCGGGGTTGCGCTCGAGCTCGATCGCGTCCTGGCGGGTCCACCGGACCAGTTTGAACGGTCCGGCGCCGGCCGGGTTCTCGTCGAATGCGGGCTGGCCCTTCTGCAACGCGGCCGGGGACGCGATCCAGTTCAGCGCGCCGGCGATCAAGGCCTGGCCGAAGTGGGGATTCGGCGATGTCAGAGCGACCTTCAAGGTCGTCGAGTCGACCACCTCCGAACTCGCGATCTGCACGGCCTGTCGGATCGACGTCGAACCGAGCGCCGGGTCGCGCAGGCGGTCCCAGTTGAACTTCACGGCCGCGGCGTCGAGGGGATTGCCGTCGGTGAACTTCAGGTCGGGCCGGAGCTTCAGGGTGAACGTGGCGCCGCCGTCGGTCGTCGAGAAGTCGGTGGCCATCTTGTACTCGAGCTCCAGCGTCTCGCTGTTGTTGATCATCAGCGTCCCGTAGAGCGCATTCCCGAGGATCGGCTGGTGCGCCCAGGTGTTGGACAGATTCGCCGGATCGAGGCTCCGCGGCTCACCGGTCTGCAGCGCACGCAGTACGCCGCCGGAAACCGGTTCGCCGACGTCGGCGGCGGCCCCACTGTCGGAGCTCGAGCCACCACACCCGGCGACCGCCAACGCGACGGCACACGCCGCGGCGACCGCTGTGAGGAAACGTCTGGATCGTGTCATCTTGCGACCTCTCGGAATCAACGAGGTGGAGCGGACAGGCCTGGGGGCCTGCCCCGAGGGAGGGGCGATACGTCGTACGGTGGTTCCTTCCGGCCGTGGCGGCCGGTGGGGTGGGTTCAGTCGTGCAGGGTGCGGTCGAAGGTGGTGCGCAGGTGGTCTCCTACGAGGTTGAGGGCGAAGACGGTGACGAAGATGACCGTGGCGGGCACGAACACCAGGTGCGGGTCGGTGGCCAGGGCGTCCTTGCCGTCGTTGATCATCTGGCCCCAGCTCGGCTGCGGTGGCGGGATGCCCAGGCCGAGGAAGCTGAGCGAGCCCTCGGCGACGATGAGGGCGGCCATCACGATCGGCAGGTAGGCCGCGAGCGGGGCGATCAGGTTGGGCAGGATCTCCCGGGTCAGGATCCGGCCGTGCCCGGCGCCCATGTTCGTCGCCGCCTTGACGAATTCGCGGCAGGACCAGGCCAGGGTGTTGGCCCGGGCCAGCCGGGTGAACGACGGGATCACCAGCAGGGTCAGTCCGAGCCCGATGGTGCCGGCGCTGGGGGTGAGCACCGAGGCCAGGGCGAGCAGCAGGATCAGCGGGGGGAAGGCGAGCATGGCGTCGGTGAGCAGGGTGATCGCGGTGTCGAGGCGGCCGCGGAAGTAGCCGGCGAGCAGGCCCAGGGTCGCGCCGACGGTGAAGCCGAGCAGGCCGGCGACGGTGCCGACGAGCAGGGAGATGCGGGCGCCGTGGACGAGGCGGGACAGGATCGAGCGGCCCATGGTGTCGGTGCCGAGCAGCAGGTCGAGCGGGCCGGGTTGCGGGGGTTGGCGGGGTGGGCCGACCGGGGTGGCGTAGGGGGCGAGCGGGAGCACGTCGGCCAGGGCGGCGGCGCCGAGGAGCAGGAGCAGCCAGGCGGCGGCCAGGTACACCAGCACCGGGCGTCGGCGCCGGATCCGGGGCACGGCCGGCAGCCGGCCCGCCGCGGCGGTGCGTGTCGTCGGGTCCGGGCCGGTGGTGCGGGTCACCGTGTCGGTCATGCCGCCACCTTCCTCACCCGCGGATCGATCATGTGCCTCTCCCGATACCCGGCACCGCGCCGGTCAGCCTGAAACATCCGACGATTCTCCGGATCCGGTCTCCAGCAGGACGCCGGCCAGTTCCTCGAGATGACGCACCACCTCGGTCTGATCCGCCGACGGGGCAAGTTCCTCGACAGCGCTGTTCCAGATCCGCCCCAGCGTCTGTCCCAATGGCGTCGCGACGTCCATGTCGCGCGCAAGGTCGAGCGCGATACCGATGTCCTTGCGCATCAGGACCGCCGCGAATCCCGAGTCGAACGTCCTCGAGAGCACGAAGTTCTCGTACTTCGTCTCGGTCGCCTGGTTGCGGCCGCTGCCCGCATTGATCACCGACAGCAGGGTGGCCGCGTCGATCCCGAACTTGCGCCCCACGACGAGGGCCTCGGCCGCGGCGACCAATCCGTTGGCGGCGAGCAGGTTGTTCAATGCCTTGGCGGCGTGCCCGGATCCGACCGGTCCGACCCGGATGATCCGGCTGCCGGTGGCCTCGAGGAGCGGTTGCACGCCCTCCACCGCGGTGCCGTCGCCGCCGACCATGACCGCGAGATCCGCCTTCGCCGCTCGCGCGACACCCCCGCTGACGGGAGCGTCGACGACGGCGACCCCCCGTCTCGCGGCTGCCTCGGCGAGACGGCGCGTGCGGGCGGGAACGCTCGACCCCATGTCGACGATGACGCTGCCGGGGCGCAGGTGGGACAGCAGCCCGCCCTCGGAAAGTACGACGTTGTCGACGATGTCGCTGTTGGGCAGGACGAGGACGACGACGTCGCACTCGGTGAAGGCGGCGGTGTCCTCGGCGCCGACCGCATCGGGATTGTCACGGACGAACCGTCCCTGTGCGGCGAGGTCGGCGTCGCGCACGACGAGCGGCTGTCCCGCGGCGAGGAAGTTGCGGGCGATCGGTGAACCCATGGCGCCCAGGCCGATCAGGCCGACCGTGCGACCCGGCAGGGGCATGCCGGCACCGCCCGGGCGCCCGGCCGCCGCGGGCGACTCCGGCCGATCCAGGGGACCGAGCTCGGCCACCAGCGCTTCCTGGACGACACGCATGGCCGCGACGCCTGCCGGGATGCCGGCATAGGCGGTCGCATGGACGACGGCCTCCACGATTTCCTTGCGCGTCAGACCGTTGCGCAATCCGGCACGCACGTGGGCCGTCAGTTCCCGTGGCTGGTTCAGCGTCACGAGCATCGCGAGGGTCATCAGGCTCCGCTCGCGCCGCTCGAGACCGGGCCTGGTCCACACCGAGCCCCACACCGTCTCGCTGACGTACTGCTGCAGCGGTTCGCCGTCGGATCCGGCAGCCGCCCGCAGCGCGGCATCGACGTAGTCGTCGCCGAGCACGTCCCTGCGGACGGCGAGACCGGCGTCGAAAAGCTCTCGGTGCGCGCGGCCGATCGAGGTGGCTTCGGCCGGTGTGTGCGTCATGGACGTCCCTCCGATCTGCGCGGTCACTGCCCGGGACCTTCCAGGATCGTCACGCCGGCGACAGCGGTCGGTCCACCGACATTGTGCGCCAGTCCGATTCGCGCCCCTTCGACCTGATTCGCCGCGGTGCCGCGCAGCTGCTCGAACAGTTCGACACACTGGGCGACACCGGTGGCACCCGGAGGGTGTCCCTTGGAGTTCAGGCCTCCGCTGGGGTTCACCGGAAGTGCACCGTCGATATCGGTGACGCCCGCCTCGACGAGCTTGAACGCCTCGAACCGGTCGGCGAATCCGAGGTCCTCGTAGCTGATGAGTTCGATTCCCGTGAAGTAGTCATGGATCTCCGCGACCTGTACGTCCGAGGGCGACAGCCCCGCCATGGTAAAGGCCTGCTTCGCGGCGCGGACGGTGGCCGGGAAGGTCGTCATGTCCGGCTTGTGCTGGTGCATCACCGAATCCATCCCAAGCCCGACACCACGAATCCACACCGGGCGATCGGTGTACCGGCTCGCCACGTCCTCAGCGGCGAGGACGAGCGCGGCGGCACCGTCGGTCTGCGGCGCACAGTCGTAGAGTCCGAACGGCGTCACGACGTCCGGCGCCGACAGCGCCTGTTCGAGGGTGATCTCCGAGCGCCGGGCCGCCTTGGGGTTACGAACGCCGTTGCGCCGGTTCTTCACCGCCACCATCGCCATGTGTTCCCGGGTCGCGGGCGACTCGTGCAGGTAGCGACGGACGTGCAGGGCGAAGCCGGCCTGGGCGAGACCGAGGGGGTAGTCCCAGGCCATGTCCCGGGTCATCCCTTCCCACTCCCACACCATGCCCCTGGACGCCGTCTCGCGGAGCTTGTCGGCGCCGAGTACGAGTGCGACGTCGAATGCACCGGATGCGATGCCGAACAACGCGTTGCGAATGGCGTCGTGCCCGGTGGCACAGGAGTTCTCGACTCGGGTCACCGGTATGTCGAGCAGACCGAGCGTATCGGCGAGGACACCCGATGGGAAGCCGTCGACCGAGCCCATCTCGCCGAGCCACACACCCTGCAGATCCGACTTGGACAGGCCCTTGTCGACGCTCGCCGCGCATTCGGCGAAGGCCATCGGCACCAGGTCCCGGATACCGAGCGCGAAGTGCTCGGCGAACGGCGTCATGCCCGCGCCGACGATCGCTACCTTTCTCATGCCGCCTCGCTTTCGGTGTCGATGTCGGGTAGGGGCTCGAACGCGTAGCCGTAGTCGGGAACTCCCGAGCGCACCGCGACGCGTCGCAGCACGAGGCGACCGTGGTCCCCGATGTCCACTGTGCCGGGCTCGGCGCCGGTGACCCTGACCAGGGCACGGATGTCGACACCGTCGAGTTCGACGAGCGCTAGCGAGTACGGCGTCTTCAAGCCGGGTACGGGGGCGTGCACGGTGACGGCGGTGTAGACGGTGCCGGTCCGGGGAAGAGAAACGAAGGTGTAGTCGGTGCGCAGCGTGCCGTCGTCTCCCACCTGGTATCGCGGCGGAAAGTCCAGCTGGTCGCTGCCGGCGTGCTGCCCGGCCTCCCACCGCACCTTCGGTTCGAACGCCCGCTCGTACGCCGCGAGGGAGATCGGGATGTCCACACCGGACAGCTGCGCGTACTCGACATACCCCTTGGCTGCCGGCTCCCGGCGATGGACGGCGATGGCGCCCTCCCCGACTCCGATGCCCGACAGGCTGGCCTGCTCGACGCCGACCAGGGTGCCGGACTGTCCCGCCTCGACCATCGAGGCGAGCGCGAAGAGCCCGGAGCTCGCACCGAACGTCGGAAGCCGCACCGGCGGAGCGGTATCGAGTGATTCGGCCTGTTCGTGGTCGACGCCCGCGACGACGGTCGGGGTGTCGACCCACGCGCTCTCGAGGGAGGCGAGCAGTCCGCGGGCACGCAACAGTCGTGGATCGCCGTAGTCGTGGACGTCGCCGGTCGCGTTGCGGGTACGGACGGGCAGGCTGCGCGCGACGCGGGCGGCCGTGCGGATGGGGAGGCCCCGGTCGGCGGTCAGCACTGCCGCCGCACCCGCCGGTTCGAGATCGACGCCGATGATGAGGCTTCGCGGTCGCCCGGAGCTGAGCGCGTCCAATGTCGCCGGCGCCCCGCCGAGGCGCTCGGCGACCTCGAGTTCGGGATCGAGCCCGAGGCCGGCGAGCAGAACGGCCGCGTTGCTGCTCTCGAGCAACGGCAGGTCCCGGGTGACCAGGACGACCCGTTCGACAGGGGCACCGTCCCCGAGTGCAGCGCGACCCGCTTCGACGGCGAGGGTGATCGCGTCCTCGTCGTCTCCCGCGACGCGGGCGTCGGCCGTGCCCCAGCACGGTAGGTAGGTGCCGATCGAAGCGACATATGGCATTGCGTTCTCCAGGTGGATCTAGGTGACTGCGCCGGCCGTCTTGAGCGCGATGATGCGATCCCAGTCCAGGCCGAGCTCGAGCAGGATCTCCTCTGTCTGGGCGGCGAATTCCGGGCCCGGCCCGAGTTCCGCTGCGGTGACGTCGAACTGGACGGGGTTGGCTACCAATTCGAGTTCCCCGGCCTTGACGATGTACTCGTTGGCGCGTACCTGCGGATCGTCGGCAACCTGCAGGGAGTCCTGGACCGGCGCCCACGGCCCCGACAGCGTGGCGAACCGCTCGGACCACTCGGCGAGCGTGCGGCTGCCGATCACCACGCGCAGGATCGCGACGGCCTGGTCGGTGTTGGCCGCGAGCTGCCGCGAGTCCGCGAAGCGCGGATCGTCGACCAGGTCGGGACGGTCGATGTGCCGGCAGACGTCGGCCCAGTATTTGGCGGGCTGCAGCATGACGAAGGACAGGTACCGCCCGTCGGACGTCTCGTACAGTCCGGACAGCGGATTGGTCGGTGCGCCGTGGGCGCCCGGTGTGGGCGCCTCCATGTGCCGGCCGACGTGGGCGGACAACGCGATTCCGTGTCCCATCGCCCATACGCCGCTGCTCAGCAGGGAGACGTCGACGACCGACGGCTCGCCGGACCGTTCGCGCTTGAGCAGGGCGGCGGCGACGCCCCCGGCAAGGTTGGTACCGGAAATGGTGTCGCCGAAGGCCGGCCCGGGCGGACTGATCATTCCCTCCACCCCGGCCGGGGTCAGGGTCGCGGCGATGCCGGCCCGGGCCCAGAAGGCGGTCATATCGTATCCGCCCTTGTCAGATTCGATCCCGCGCGGGCCGAGCGCGCTGCCGCGCGCGTAGACGATCTGCGGGTTCACGGCGCGGACGTCGTCGACGTCGATGCGGAACTTGGTGCGCGCGTGGGGCAGGAAGCTGGTGAGGAAGACGTCCGACTCGCGGATGAGCGCATCGAGCACCTCCCTGCCTTCCGGGGTGCCCATGTCGAGGCCGATGCTGCGCTTGCCGCGGTTGGCGTGCTCGACGTTGGGGTTCGGATCGCCCTCCACCCGCATGGTGCCCACCTGCCGGAGTCCGCGCTGCGGGTCGCCGGTGACCGCGTGCTCCACCTTGACGACGTCCGCGCCCCAGTCTGCGAGCACGGCGCCGGCCGACGGAACGAACCCGTACATCGCGACCTCGAGGACGCGGATCCCTTCCAGGGGCTTCACGGCTTCACCGCCACCGCAAAGGCCTTGAGCTCGAGGAACTCCTCGAAACCGGCCCGGCCGCCCTCACGTCCCACGCCGGACTGTTTGTAGCCTCCGAACGGAACATCGGGATGGAAGTAGTTTCCGCCGTTGATGCCCATCGTGCCGGTCCGGATGCGTCGGCCGATCGCGATGGCCCGCTCGTCGGAGGCGCTCATCACGCCACCCGAGAGGCCGAAGATCGAGTCGTTGGCGATGCGCACGGCGTCGTCGTCGTCCTCGTAGGGAATCATCGCGAGCACCGGTCCGAAGACCTCCTCCTGGGCGATCTCACTCTTGGGGTCCACGCCGGCAAGGACGGTCGGCTCGTAGAAGAACCCGGGATCGATCTTTTTGCCGCCGGCAAGCAACTGGGCGCCGTCGGCGATCGCCCGCTGCACCATACCGTCGACCTTGTCGCGCTGCCGTTCGCTGACGAGCGGACCCATGTAGTTCTTGGGATCGGTGGGGTCGCCGAACGGGATGTGGCCGATGATAGCGGCGACCATCTGCGCAATCTCGTCATGGTGTTCTCGGGGCACGAGCATGCGGGTGGTCAGCGCGCACCCCTGACCGGCGTGCGAGCAGACGGTCCCGGCGGCGAACTTGGCGGCACTCGCAAAGTCGGCATCGTCGAGGACGATCATCGCGGACTTGCCCCCGAGTTCGGTGAAGACCCGCTTCATGGTGTCGGCGGCCGCGGCCATGATCCGGCGTCCCGTGGGGGTCGAGCCGGTGAAGGTCACCACGTCGACGTCCGGGTGGGTGGTCATGAGCTCACCGGGCGCAACTTCGGAGGAACTGATGACATTGATGACGCCGGCGGGGATGTCAGTGTGCTTCGCGATGATCTCGCCGAGTGCAAGTGTGACGAGGGGCGTGTCCGGCGCAGCCTTGAGGACGACGGTACAGCCGGCAGCGAGGGCGGGCGCGATCTTGATCATGGCGAGCTGGGTCGGGTAGTTGTAGGCAACGATCGCCGAGACGACACCCGCCGCCTCCTTCTCGATCCACCGTCGGTGGCGTCCGCCCTTGGTCTCGATCTCGCCGAGATCCTCGGTCAGCGGGTACTCACGGAGCAGATTCGCGAAGTAGCGGACGATCTCGATAGGGGCCTCGAGCTGGTTGGCGTAGGTGAGCTGCAGGGTGGCGCCCACGTCGGCGACCGTGAGCGCGCGCAACTCCTCGACGTTCTCGCGCAGGGCCTTGTGGAACTGCTCGAGGCACCGGATGCGCAGTTCCACGTTCGTGGACCAGTCGGTGGTGTCGAAGGCCCGTCGCGCGGCGGCGATGGCGACCTCCACCTCCTCGACGCCGGCGTCCGGGGCGTACCCGAACACTTCACCGGTTGCGGGGTTGATGGTCGGGAACGTGCGCTCGGTCGTGACCAGCTTTCCGTCGATCAGCATGCGCCGATCGACGCTCACGCCGTCGGTGTCCGGACGTGTGTCCTGGACCGTCTCCTGCGATGACATTCGCACTCCTCACAGCACGGGATGATGGAAATCATATTCTCTCAATCAGAGAATCATTCACACTCGCTTGAGAAGAATGTAGCAACGGAACCCCTCCGCGCCTACCCCAAGTTGTGAATTGGATCGCTCTTAGCCGCGTGGATGCGGGTCTTGCGGCCCTCTGACACGGGAGACTATTGTTCTCTGAAATCGGAAGGGAGATTCTTGTGATTGACACAACTGCGCTCACCCCCGCATTCGGTGTAGGAGTCACCGGCCTCGCGATCGACGACCTGCACGACGACGCGGTGGTCAGCCGGCTGGTGGAAGCACTGAAGTGGCGAGGCGTCCTGCTGATCCGCGGACTCGGCCTCGACGACGACGCTCAGCTGGCCTTCAGCCGCAAGCTCGGCACCGTCGTGCAGGCCGCGCCCGGCGAGGAGATCTTCACGGTCTCACTCGATCCGTCCAAGGCGCGGTCGGCCGAGTACCTCAAAGGCACCTTCCACTGGCACATCGACGACACCACCAACGACGTGCCGGCGAAGGCGACGATGCTCACGGCCCGGCACGTGGCGATGGTCGGCGGCGGCACGGAGTTCGCCAGCACGTATGCCGCGTACGAGAACCTGCCGGAATCGGAGCGCAAGCGTTACGAGGGTCTGCGGGTGGTCCACAGCTTCGAGGCGGCGCAGCGCCTGGTGCACCCCGACCCCACCCCCGAGCAGCTCGCGGTCTACCGGTCACTGCCCACCCACGAAACGTCGCTGGTGTGGCAGCGCCGCGACGGGCGCAAGTCCCTCGTCATCGGCGCCACCGCCGACCACATCGTCGGCATGCGCCCCGACGAGAGCCGGGCGCTCCTCGACGAACTGCTCGCGTGGACCACGCAGGACCGATTCAGCTACACCCACGAGTGGACCGTCGGCGACGTGGTGATCTGGGACAACACCGGCATGCTGCACCGCGCCCTGCCCTACGACCCGTCGTCCGAACGCCTCATGCGGCGCACCACGATCGTCGGCGACGAGGCCTGGTCGTGAGGACGGCAGTGGTCACCGGAGGCAGCTCCGGTATCGGCCGCGCCATCGCGGAGCGCCTGCGCAAGGACGGCCATCGGGTGGCCGTGTTCGACCTCAATCCCTCCGGTGCCGAACTCGAGTACAAGGTGGACGTCACCGACCGCGCGCAGATCGACGCCGCTCTGAGCGAAATCCACGACGAGCTGGGTCCGGTCACGATCCTCGTCAACGGCGCCGGCCTGGAGCTGTACAGGCGGTTTGCGAACATCGACTACGCGACGTGGCAGCGGGTGATCGACGTCAACCTCGGCGGCGTCGTCCACTGCGTCCAGGCCGTGCTTCCCGACATGATCGAGGCGGGCTGGGGCCGGATCGTCAACATCTCGTCGTCCAGCGCGCACTCCGGCCAGCCCTTCATGTCGGCGTACGTCTCGGCCAAGTCGGCCGTGAACGGGCTGACCAAGTCGCTCGCCCTCGAGTACGGGCCCAGCGGCATCACCGTCAACGCCGTGCCGCCCGGCTTCGTCGACACCCCCATGCTCCGCAGGTCGGAGGAGAAGGGCCTGCTCGGCGGGACGATCGAGGACCACATCCAGCGGACTCCGGTGCGGCGGGTCGGCCGGCCCGAGGACATCGCCGCGGCCTGCTCGTTCCTGACCTCCGAGGAGGCCGGCTACATCACCGGTCAGATCCTCGGCGTCAACGGCGGCCGGAACACCTGAGGCAGCCGGCTCTCCCGCACTCGGCCGCACGCCGAGCGCCGATCGATCGACGAAAGGAAACCCAGTGGGACGTGTGGGAGGCAAGGTCGCGTTCATCACCGGCGCGGCACGAGGCCAGGGACGCAGCCATGCGGTGCGGTTGGCCGAGGAAGGCGCCGACATCATCGCAGTCGACCTGTGCCGCGACATCGAATCGATCCAGTACCCGATGGCCCGGCCGGAGGATCTCGAGGAGACGGCCCGGCTCGTCGAGAAGCACGGTCGCAAGGTCGTCACTGCCCAGGCCGACGTGCGCGACGCCGCGCAACTGCGGTCCGCGCTCGAACGGGGCCTCGCCGAACTCGGCCGGCTCGACATCGTCGTCGCGCAGGCCGGTGTCGCCGGCATGAAGGGCGAACCCAAGCTGCAGGCATGGAGCGACGTCGTCGACACCAACCTGGTGGGCACCATCAACGCGATCCAGGTGGCGCTGCCCCACCTGGGCGAGGGTGCCTCGATCGTCGCGACCGGCTCGACCGCCGCACTCATGGACGTGTCCAAGGTGGACGTCCCCGGCAAGGACCCCGGCGGTGTGGCCTACGTGTTCTCCAAGCGGGCGCTGTCGCAGTACGTCCACGAACTTGCGACACATATCGCCCCGATGGGCATACGCGCCAACGTGATTCATCCGACCAACTGCAACACGGACATGCTGCAGAGCGAGCCGATGTACCGGTCGTTCCGCCCCGACCTCGAGCACCCGACCCGCGCGGACGCCGAACCGGCGTTCGGCGTGCAGCAGGCCATGCCCGTTCCGTACATCGAACCGGTGGACATCAGCAACGCCGTGGTGTTCCTCGCCTCCGACGAGGCCCGCTACGTGACCGGCATGCAGATGCGCGTCGACGCCGGCGGCTACCTCAAGTGGTACGACTACCACATCTGAGCGGCCGTTCCCGGCCGTAGAGCCCACTCACGGTGAGCTGGCTCGACTCCGAACAAGATTCAACCCGAACCGGGAGAAGAAACGTGAAGGTACGAGTCGACGCGCAACGCTGCCAAGGACACACCCTGTGCGCAATGGCGGCACCGGAGGTGTTCGAGCTGAGCGATATCGACGGCCACGCGTCGGTCGTCGACGAGGACGTCCCCGCCGATCTCGAAGAGAAGGTCCGCGAAGCCGCACGGTCCTGCCCCGAACAGGCGATCACCGTCTTCTGAGCAACCCTCCGGTACAGCCCTCCCCTCGACAGCCCCAGAGAGGACAACGCCATGAGCGTTGACGACATCTCCACCGACGAAACCCGACGACGGCCCGTCTTCCAGTTCGACCGGCACGCCCCGGACTACCGGGACAAGTTCCTCGAGATCACCGAGGAGATGCAGGCCACATGTCCGGTGGCGTGGTCCGGGACCCACGGTGGCCATTGGGTCACCGCCAGCGCCGATGCGACCTTCACCCTGGTCCGCTCACCCGACGTCTCGAACGACCACGACGTCAAGGGTCAGCGCCGCGGCTACCAGGGCATCATGATCCCCAAGGGGGAACGCGCCTCGGGTGTGCGCGGCGGCATCCTGGAAATGGACGACCCCGAGCACCGCGAATTCCGTTCGATCCTCAACCCGTACCTGTCGCCGGCCGCGATCAAGAAGTGGATACCGGTCATCGACGAGGTGATCCGCGCGAGCCTCGACGAGAAGATCGAGGAAGGCCGGATCGACTTCGTCGACGACCTCGCCAACATCGTGCCCGCCGTGATCACGCTGGCGATGCTGGGCATTCCGGTTCAGAAGTGGAAGATGTACTGCGAGCCGGTCCACGCCGCCATCTACACCCCGCCGGACTCGCCCGACATCCAGCGCATCGGTGAACTCCACCGGCAGATGGGCATCGATCTGCTCACCAACCTGTTCGAGATCCGGGAGAATCCCCGCCCGGGCCTGATCGACGCGCTCGCCCGTGCGACGGTCCTGGGCGAGAAGCCCGACGACATGGAGCTGCTCGGCATCCTCAGCCTGCTCATCGGCGGCGGCTTCGACACCACCACGGCACTCACCGCGCACTCGCTCGAATGGCTGTCGCAGAATCCCGAGCAGCGCGAGATCCTCAGCCAGGACCGGGATCAGCTCCTCGACTCCGCGACCGAGGAGTTCCTGCGGTTCTTCACGCCGTCACCGGGTGACGGCCGGACCTTCTCCGCCGACTGCGAGTACCAGGGCATCCAGTTCAAGGAGAGCGAGCGACTGTGGCTCTCCTGGGCGATGGCCAACCGCGACCCGTCGCTGTTCGAGAACCCCAATACCATCGACATGGAGCGAAAAGGCAACCGCCACTTCAGCTTCGGCCTGGGTGTGCACCGCTGCATCGGCTCGAACCTGGCGCGCACGGTGTTCAAGCGGATGCTCGTCGCCGTGCTCGACCGGATGCCGGACTACATGTGCGATTCGGAAGGGACCGTCCACTACGACTCCATCGGAGTCATCCAGGGGATGCGCTACCTCCCCGCGACCTTCACACCCGGGCCCCGCCTCGGCGCAGGGCTCGACGAGACGCTCGAGAAGGTACAGGCGATGTGCGAGGAGCAGCGCCTCGCCGAGCCGATCACGCGCACGTAGTACAACGAGACAGGCAGGGTGATTCCGTGATGGTGGTGGTCGATCCGTGGAGCATGGACGAGGTGACGACGTGACGACCGGACGTCCTCTACCCCTGGTGACCGACCAGAATCGGTTCTTCTGGACCTCCGGTGCGGACGGCCGGCTGCGGATGCAGGAGTGCGAGTCGTGTGCCGCACTCATCCACCCACCGCAGCCGATCTGCCGCTATTGCGGAGAACGGAAGCTGGGCGAGAAGGTCGTCTCGGGATTCGCGACCCTCGTCGGATTCACGGTCAACCACCGCTTCGGCCTGCCAGGGCTGCCACCGCCCTACGTGGTGGCGCAGGTCGCTCTCGAGGAGGATCCCCGGGTGCGCCTCACCACCAATGCGGTCGAGTGCGATCCCGAGGACCTCGCGCTCGGCAAGCGGATGGAAGTCGTCTTCGAGCAGATCGAGGACGTGTGGCTTCCGCTGTTCCGGCCGGCAGGGGGGCAGTCCGAGCTCGCTCCCCTGCCGCAGGACGCGATCGCGCCCGAGCAGATCCGGTTCCACGTCCGCCCCATGGCGACGCAGGAGAAGTTCGAGGACAAGGTCGCGCTCACCGGCGTCGGAATGTCGGAGATCGGCCGCCGTCTCATGGTTCCGCCGCTGTCCCTGACGATCCAGGCGTGCGAACGCGCCGTCGAGGACGCCGGGCTGACGATGTCCGACATCGACGGGCTCGCGACCTATCCCGGTGCCGGTCCGGTCGTGGGATTCGGTGAGGGCGGCGTCACCGCGCTCGAGGCGGCCCTGGGCCTGCGCCCGACGTGGCACAACGGCGGCATCGAAACATTCGGGCCCGCAGGCTCCGTCATCGCGGCCATGCTGGCCGTCGCGAGCGGTCTGGCCCGGCACGTGCTGTGCTACCGCACGCTGTGGGAAGCCAGCTACAACGAACTCGTGGGCCGGGGCGAGATCACGCCACCCGCAGGCCGCACACCGAGCTGGATGGTGCCGTTCGGCGCCACGTCGGCCGCGCACACACTCGCCCAGAACGCTCAGCGCTACTTCCACCGCTACGGTGCCACGCGCGAGACGCTGGGGTGGATCGCCCTCAACCAGCGCGCGAACGCGGCACTGAATCCGACAGCGATCTATCGCGACCCGATGACGATGGACGACTATCTCGGTGCTCGCCCGATCACGACGCCGTTCGGTCTCTACGACTGCGACGTGCCGTGCGACGGTGCGACGGCCGTCGTGGTCTCCGCGGTGGACGCGGCCCGTGACCTGCCGACGACTCCGATCCTCGTGGAGGCGGTCGGCACCCAGATCGTCGAGCGCATCGAGTGGGACCAGAGCACGCTGACCCACGAACCGCACACCTTCGGACCGTCCGCGCACATGTGGTCGCGGACCTCGATGCGCCCCGAGGACGTCGACGTCGCCGAACTCTACGACGGATTCTCCTTCAACTGCCTGTCGTGGATCGAAGCGCTCGGCTTCTGCGGAATCGGCGAGGCGAAGGACTTCCTCGACGGCGGCACGAACATCGCACGCGACGGCGTGCTCCCACTCAACACGCACGGCGGCCAGCTCTCCCACGGCCGTACCCACGGCATGGGCCTCGTCCACGAGGCGGTCACGCAGTTGCGTGGCGAGGCCGGCGCCCGTCAGATCGCGGGCGCGCGGGTCGCCGTCGTCGGCACAGGCGGCCTCACGCCGGGTGGCGTGATGCTCCTCAGGACGGATGAATGACTCACACCCAGCACACCTACGCTCCTGCCGGCGCGGCTGAACCGGGCCCGGAATTTCGTGTCACCGAGATCGGCGGCGTGCCGATGTCCGCCCGTCTCGCCGAGGCACCGGAGCCGCGCGCCGTCGTCGTTGCGCTGCACGGCGGCGCCACCGACTCCGGCTATTTCGACTGCCCGGGACATCCCGAACTGTCACTGCTGCGCACCGCCGCGGCGCGCGGGTACACGGTGCTTGCCCTCGACCGGCCCGGCTACGGCAGATCTGCGCCGCACGCAGCGGACATCGCCGCCGCCGAGCACCGCGTCGACATCACGTACGAGGCGATCGACCGGATACTCGGCACGCGTCCGCACGGCGCGGGACTGTTCGTGTGGTCCCACTCGGCCGGCACCGAACTCGGCTTGCGGATGGCTGCGGACGAACGCGGGCGCGGCCTGCTCGGCATCGAGGTGGCCGGCACCGGACTCGAGCACTTCCCCGAGGTGCAGAAGGTGCTCGACGCCGGGACGGGATACGCCGCGCCGCGGGGGATGCGAGAACTGCTGTGGGCCCCGACCGACCTGTATCCGTCCGAGATCGTCGGGGGCGGCCCGATCGCGTCGGCCACGCCGCGGTACGAGGCGGACGTGCGGCTCGGGTGGGCCGCACACGACTTCCGGATCCTCGCCGCCCAGGTGCGCGTGCCGGTCCACTTCACGGCGGCCGAGTACGAGAGCGTGTGGCGGTCCGATCCCGAGTCCCTGACCGCGATCGAAGGTCTGTTCACCGCGGCACCCCGGGTCGCGGTCGAAGTCCAGCCAGGGTGCGGGCACAACCTGAGCATCGGTTTCGGTGCGCCGGCGTACCACTCGACGGTCCTGTCGTTCGTCGAGTCGTGCATCGACATGGGCACGCGGGCCGCGAAGCCGGAACCGACGAACGACGATGCCGCTCCTGCGCGGCACAGGAGGTGACACGGTGGAAGCTGCAGACATCGCGCTGCTGCTGGTTCGACTGGTCCTGGGCGGCACGCTGATCGCCCACGGCGTCAACCATTGGGTCGGAGGAGGCCGCATCGAGGGCACGGGCCGCTGGTTCGGCGGACTCGGCCTGCGGCACGGGAAGCTGCAGGCGTGGTTGAGCGTGGTGACCGAGATCGGGGCGGGAGTCCTGTTGATCGCCGGTCTGCTCACGCCCCTCGCCTGCGCGGCCGTCGTGTCGGTGATGCTGGTGGCCGGGCTCCTCGCTCACCGGCCGAACGGATTCTTCGTCTTCCGGGACGGCTACGAATACGTGCTCGTACTGGCGCTCGTCGCGATCGCCT
Organism: Rhodococcus sp. DMU1; assembly: GCF_012272955.1. Taxonomy (NCBI): domain Bacteria; kingdom Bacillati; phylum Actinomycetota; class Actinomycetes; order Mycobacteriales; family Nocardiaceae; genus Rhodococcus; species Rhodococcus sp. DMU1. Next base: position 5,700,919 of record NZ_CP050952.1, read on the forward strand.
TGGCGATGCTCGGTCCCGGTGACCTCTCACTCGATCGAGTGGTGGGATTCGAGATCTCCGGATGGGCGGGCGGCGGCGCCGCCGCGGGCGTCGGTGCCGCCGGGACGGCACTGCTGCTCGCGCTGTTCTGGCGGCCGGATTCCGGCGAGCTCGCACCGCAGGACAGTTCCGCCGAGAGCGCGGACCGCGAACTGGAGAGAGAAGGACTCTGATGCGCGTCGGTTTCATCGGCCTCGGCAGCCAGGGCGGCCCCATGGCGCGCCGGATCGTCGAGTCCGGATTTCCGACGACGCTGTGGGCGCGACGGGCCGACGCGCTCGAGCCCTACGCCGGGACGGCCGCCGGAATCGCATCCTCACCGGCGAAGCTCGGGGCCGCGTCCGACGTGGTCTGCGTGTGCGTGGTCGCCGACGCGGACGTGCGGCAGGTGGTCACCGGCGAAGACGGTGTCCTGGCGGGCATGGCGCCCGGCGGCGTGCTCGTCGTACACAGCACGATTCATCCGGACACGTGCAGGGAGCTGGCGGAAGCAGCTCGGAAACAGGGTGTTTCGGTGGTCGATGCGCCGGTCAGCGGGGGCGGTGGCGCCGCGGCCGAGAATCGCCTGCTGGTCATGGTGGGCGGCGAGGCCGCGGACGTCGAGCGGTGCCGTCCGGTGTTCGAGACGTACGGGAACCCGGTGGTCCATCTCGGCGGACTCGGGTCGGGACAAGTCGCCAAGCTTCTCAACAACCTGCTGTTCACGGCCAACCTCGCGACGGCAGCCGGCACACTCGACCTCGGGCGGTCGCTCGGCGTCGACCCGGCCCGGCTCGGTGAGGTCATCACGCACGGCACCGCGAACAGCTTCGCGCTCGGCCGTGTCGTCTCGGCCGGCGGCACGCTGGACCGCATCGCCGGTCACGCCGGTCCCCTGCTGCGCAAGGATGTTTCGCTGGTGGCGGGACTTGCGGAGTCCGCCTCGGCCGTCCCCGGCGTCGTGCTCACCACCGCGGACGCCGCACTCGACATGATGGGACAGACGCGATGAGCCGGATCGGATTCGTCGGTGCCGGACGCATGGGCCGCCCGATGGTGGAGCGGTTGGTACGCGACGGCCACGACGTGCAGGTCCTCGCGCGGTCCGACGAGGCGGACGACGCTCTCACCGGGATCGGCGCCCATCCGGTGCGCCGACTCGCCGATGTGGCTGCCGACGCCGACATCGTTATTGTGTGCGTGTTCACCGACGCACAGGTGCATGAGGTGTGCCTGGACGAGACGTTCCTGTCGGCGTTGCCGGCCGGCGCCGTCCTCGTCGTCCACACCACCATCAGCCCGGACACCGTCGAGGCCGTCGCCGGGCGCGCGGCGGCATTCGGAGTCGACGTCGTCGACGCCGCCGTCAGCGGGGGACCGCACGACATCGCCGCGGGCCGGCTCACTCTGTTCGTCGGGGGCGCGGACGACACGGTCGCGCGGGTGAGGCCGGTGCTCGGGAGCTACGGCGACCCGGTGTTCCACGTCGGCCGTCTCGGCAACGGACTGTGCGTCAAGCTCGTGAACAACGCGCTGTTCGCCGCCAATATCGGCTTGATCAGCGAGGCGGTACGACTCGGCGGACAACTCGGCGTCGACGAGTCCGCGTTACTCGAGGCGCTGCCCCACGGTAGTTCGGCGAGCCGGGTGATGGGCAACATCGCGGCGCGTGGATCGGTCGCCGCATTCACCAGTGCGGTCGGCGAGTTCCTCGACAAGGACGTGGCCGTAGTCAGGTCCGTCGCGGCCGAACTCGGCGGCGAGCTCGGCGTCCTGCTCGATGCGATCGAGGCGCAGCCGAAGGTCCCGTCCGTCTGACCAGCAGAACCGGATTCGGGCTCGTGGGAAATCATCACCCACGAGCCCGGATTCGTGTGCGGTTCAGTTCTTCGCGGGGTCCGGGTTACCGACGAACCACAGGTTCTCCTCGGTCAGCCGGGCACTGCGCCAGCCCTCTGCCGTGCGGACGACCTCGTGGTGGTAGTTGCCGCCGCAGTAGGTCAGCTCCGTGCGCTGCGGAAGGCGTATCGGGTTGTAGAACATCGCGCGCACCGTCGCCCGGTCACCGTCGAGATCGATCTCGATGTTCGTGACGAAGTGCTGCGTCATCGGAACCTGCTCCAACGCCCCGCCCAGGAGTTTCAGCACGTCGTCGCGCGAGCCCGGCGGGTAGCCGACCGAGCTGTAGTCGAGATGCGCGTCCTCGGTGAACACGGTCTCGAGCAGGGCCCAGTTCTTGGTGTCCACCGCACGGGCGTAACGGTGGAGCAGCTCCCGGATCTCGGACTTGTCGTGGAGAGTTCTCAGGGTACGAGCGTCGGTATCGGCCGGAACCGTCATGTGTGATCCTCGCTGTCGGGGTGTGCACCGGTCAGGACGGCAGATCGGTCGGGATCCAGCTCGGATCCCGCTTCTCCATGAACGCCCGCATGCCCTCCCGGGGTTCGGGGGACGTGGCGAGCGCGCCGAACATGGTCTGGTAGTCGATGACGCCGTATCGCTCGTTGAGCATGCGCTTGACGTGTGCCCGCGCCTCGGGTGCGGTCTGCAGGATCTCCCGCGCGGCCTGCAACGCGGCCGACCGGAGTTCGTCGTGCGGCACCACCCGCGAGATGACGCCGAGGCGCTGGGCTTCGGCGGCGTCGAAGCGGCGGCCGGACAGCATCAGGTCCCGTGCGACGGCCACCCCGACGTGCGCGGGCAGGGTCGCCGCGAAGGTCGCATCCGGGATGCCCCGCAGCAGCTCCGGCACTCGGAAGGTCGCGCGGTCACTCGCGACGGCGATGTCGGACATCATCGCGACGAGCAGTCCCCCGGCCTGGCAGATGCCGTTGACCGCGGAGATCACCGGGGCACGGCTGTCGCGAATGGTGAGGAACGGGATGACGTCGTTGCCGATCCCGTCGGGCAGGTTGTCGCCCGGCTCCGCGCGACCGCCGAGGTCCCCGCCGGGCGCGAAGACGTCGCCGGTGCCCGTGATGACGAGTGCCGCGAGATCCGGATCCGAGTTGACCAGGTGGACGGCCCGTTTCAGTCCGTAGTACATCGCCGGGGTGAAGGCGTTGCGCGCGGACGGCCGGTCGATGTAGCACCATCCGATCGCGCCTTCCCGCTCGAATCTCAGCCCGGCCGCTCCCAGGTCGTCGCCCATGAGTTCTGCACACTCCGTTCGTGATCGGTGATGTATCGACACGTTGGCCGGCGTCTCAGACGACGCGGGTGTCGTGGCCCGCCCAGTAGCGCTCACGCAGCAGCCGCTTGTAGAGCTTCCCGTTGGGGTTGCGCGGCAGATCGTCGACGAAATCGACGCTGCGCGGACACTTGTAGGAGGCGAGGGCCGCCCGGCAGTAGTCGATTAGCTCCGCCTCGAGCTCCGGCCCCGCATTCGACGGGTTCACGAGCTCGACCACGGCCTTGACCGATTCCCCCATCTCGTCGTCCGGCACTCCGATGACCGCGACGTCCATGATCGCCGGGTGTGCTGCGAGGTGGTTCTCGACCTCCTGCGGGTAGATGTTCACACCGCCGGAGACGATCATGTGAGCCTTGCGGTCGGTGAGATAGAGGTATCCGCCGTCGTCGGCGTAGCCCATGTCACCGAGGGTGCGCCATCCGCGGGTATCGGCCACCGACGCGGTCTTCTCCGGATCGTTGTGGTATTCGAACGGCCGACCGCCGCCGAAGTACACGACGCCGATCTCGCCGGGGGGAAGCTCCTCGCCGTCTTCACCGACGACATGACACTCCGTCATGGGCCGGCCTACGGATCCCGGATGGGCGAGCCACTCCTGCGGTGTGATGACACAAGCACCCACGTCCTCGGTGCCCGAGTAGTACTCGTGGATCACCGGCCCCCACCAGTCGAGCATCGCGCGCTTGACGGCGATCGGGCACGGCGCCGCCCCGTGGACGGCGTTGCGCAGGCTCGACAGATCATACTGTCGGCGAACGTCTTCCGGCAGGCGGAGCATTCGGACGAACATCGTGGGCACGAACTGGGCGTCCGTGACGCGGTGCCGTTCGATGAGCTCGAGACACTGTCGCGCGTCGAACTTCTCCATCACGACCACGGTCGCCCCGAGCCGGTGCCAGGACATCGCGAAGACGAGCGGTGCGGCGTGGTACAGCGGCGCCGGGGACAGGAATACGGTATCCGACGGCGTACCGTACCGCAGGAACCCCCGCGCGATCTGGACCGGCGCGGACTCTGGATCTCCGAAGTGCTTGTCCGGCATCGGTTTACGCACGCCCTTGGGCCGCCCGGTGGTGCCGGACGAGTACAGCATCTCACGCCCCTCGAACTCCTCGTCGCGCGGCATCAGCGCCGACCGGGCGAGGACCCGCCCGTAGTTCTCGAACCCCGGCGACGCGCCACCGGTCATCACCCGCACCCGGATGTGGGTCAGGTCGAGGCCGGCCACGACGGCGGCCATTGCGGCACTGGTGACGAGCGCACCGGCCCCGGAATCGTCGAGAATGTACTGCACCTCCTCCGGCCGGAGGTGAGTGTTCACCGCGGTGAAGTACAACCCCGACCGCTGCGCGGCCCACGCCACCTCGAGGTACTCACGGTTGTTCTCCATGAGGATGGCGATGTGGTCACCGCGACGCACCCCGCGGTCCCGCAGCGCCCGGGCGAACCGGGACGAATGGTCCTCCAGCTGGGCGAAAGTCACGACCTCGCCGCTCGAGCCCATCACGATCGCGGGTGTATCGGGGGCTTTGTCGGCATGGTGGCTCGGGGTCATCACGGTGTCGGCATCGATCACGTCGTATCTTCTCCGTCGTTCACAGTTTGACGACCACGGTCTTGGTGGCCGTGTAGGCGTCGAGCGCTTCGTAGCCCTTCTCCCGGCCGTAGCCGGACTTCCGGAATCCACCGAAGGGCAGTTCGACGCCACCGGCAGCGCCGTAACTGTTGACGTACACCTGGCCCGCCTCGATCTCCGCGGCCATCCGGTGTGCACGAGAGAGGTCCGCCGTCCAGACCGCGCCGAGCAGTGCGTACTGGGTACCGTTCGCAAGGGCGATCGCCTCGTCCTCGGTGGCGAATGTGTTCACGACGAGAACAGGACCGAAGATTTCTTCCTGGGCGATCGGCGACGCCGGGTCGACGTCGTCGATCAGGGTAGGGAGGAAGTACGCGCCCCCGGCCAGGGACGGGTCGTCCGGGGCGGTCCCCCCGACGAGGATCTCACCCTTGGTCATCTCGTCGACCATGCTCTTCACCCGGCGCTGTTGCTTGGCCGACACGAGCGGACCGAGATCCCTGTCGTCGACGCCCGGGCCGATCGTGACGGCGGCGAATCGCTTCGCGACTGCTTCGGCGATCTCGTCGTGCACCGCTTCGTGGACGAGCAACCGCGATCCCGCCGAGCACGTCTGGCCGGCGTTCTGCAGGATCGCCTTCGTCACCGCCGCCGTGGCGGCGTCCGGGTCCGCGTCGGGGAACACGATCTGGGCGGACTTGCCGCCGAGTTCGAGCACGGCGGGAACGACGCGGTCGGCGGCGGCGTGCGCCACCACGGAACCGATACCGGTGGATCCTACGAATCCGATGTGATCGATTCCCGGATGTGCGGACAGGGCGGCGCCGGCCTCGGGACCGAGTCCGGTGACGACGTTGAACACCCCGGCCGGAAGGCCGGCCTCGACCGCCAGCTCGGCGAGCGCGACTGCGCTGCGCGGTGTTTCGTCGGCAGGTTTGGCAACCGTGCAGTTGCCGGTCGCGATGGCGGGCGCGACGGCGCGGGACAGCAACTGCAGGGGGTAGTTCCAGGCCACGATGTGGCCGGTCACCCCGAACGGTTCGCGCCGGGTGTACACGTGGAGATCGGGCGTGAGCGGGATCGACTGCCCGTAATAGGTGTCGATCGCGTGCCCGTAGAACCGGAAGTAGCGCGCCGACACATCGACATCGGTGCGCGCCTGAGCGAGGGGCTTGCCCGTGTCCTCGCTCTCGAGCCGCGCGAGCCTTTCCTTGTCCCGCAGGACGAGATCGGCGATTCGCGTCAGGATCTCCGCCCGCTGTTCGGGCGTGGTCCGGCGCCACGACCGGTGCGCCGCCCGGGCGGCCCGCACGGCGAGGTCGACCTCCGCCGCGGATCCGCGGGCGACCCGGCCCAACGACCGACCGGTGGACGGGTCGATGTTGTCGTAGGACTCCCGGGAGTCGACGAGTTCACCGCCGACGAAGGAGCGCGTGGTGGCCATGGGAGGTACTCCGTTCCAAAAATCTGTTGGCAGTGAGCTCGACAGAGAGATCGCGCGAACGCGGAAATGCCCGTCTTCTCATGTAGAATACAATTCTCACAAGGGTAGAGTGAAGTATTTCCCGGGTCGGTCCCGGATGCGTCACGCCGCTCCGGAGACACCTCGGACATACCGGCCGGTCGGAGCAACAGACAAGGACAACAATATGGACGGATTGAAGGACAAGGTCGTCCTCGTGGCAGGAGCCGCGACGGGCCTGGGAGCGGATTCCGCTCGCCGCCTCGCGCAGGAGGGCGCCGCGGTGGTGGTGGGCGACATCGACGGTGACGGCGCCGAACGGACCGCCGCGAGCATCGTCGAGCTCGGCGGGCAGGCCGTAGGCGCGCAGTTCGACATCGCGGACGACAGGTCGGTCGCCGAGCTGATCTCCACCACGGTACGGACGTATGGGGGCCTCGATGCCGTCCACATCAACGCCGGTGACATGGGGAGCGTCTCCCGGGACACCGACATCGTCGACATCGATCTCGCCGTGTGGGACCGCATGATCGCCGTGAACCTGCGCGGGCACATGCTCGTCACCCGGCACTCGATCCCCGAACTTCTCCGGCGCGGCGGCGGCGCACTCGTCTACACGTCCTCCATCGCCGCGTTCACCGGTGATCCCCAGCGTCCCACCTATGCCGCGACGAAGGCCGGTATCAACGCACTCGCCCGGCACGTCGCGTCCCGCTGGGGCTCGCAGGGCCTCCGGGCCAACGCGATCGCGCCCGGGTTGATCCTCACCGACGAAATCCGCGAGGGTGCCTCACCGGAGGTCCTGAAGACCCTCATCGGCCGTTCGCGCAGCACCCGGCCGGGGCGTCCCCGCGACGTGTCGGCCATGGTCGCATACCTTATGTCCGACGACGGCGAGTGGATCAACGGTCAGGTTCTGAACGTCGACGGCGGCACCGTCCTCCGCTGACGACATCCTCACTCGTGGCACCGCCACCCGGACGAAAGCGAGACGTGCGCGGCATCCCCGGATCGGGGCTCGGCAAGCGACGCATGATGCCGATCTGCTGCGTCCCGCTCGTCCTGGGTTCGGCCACCAGCGCCCTGGCGGCCGCTCTCGCGCCGATGATCACCGGTCGCGCATCGCGTGAGGAGTGCATACGGCGACGGCCCTCCCCGAGCCGGGAAGGGCCGTCGCCGTGTCCGGCTATTCCCCGGCACGCACCGTCGACAAGGCCCGGCCGCGCGGCACCACCCGACGCGGCTCCGGGACCGGAGGCGGTAGCGAACCCCGCTCGTACAGGCCTTCGAGGAACCGGTACGGGTAGCCGAGCGGGACTCGGCTCACCGCGTCGAGCCGGGCGAGGTGTTCCTCGTCGAGCGACACTGCCGGCGCCCCGAGATTGTCCCGGAGCTGCTCCGGTGTCCGCGCGCCGATCGACACCATGAGCCTGTGGTGCAGGACCCACGAAAGCGCAGCGCGTGCAGGCGTGGTGCCCAGTTCGAGGGCAACCTCCCGCAGCGCGGTCCGCGCGCGCCGCAGTCGTTCCGGAAGTTCGGTCTCCTGCGCGTCCGCCAGGTCGCGTGTGAGCAGACCCCGCGCGAGCGGGCTCCACGCACACACCGCGAGTCCGAGTTCCTGCGCCATGGGCAGAATGTCGCGCTCGGCGTCCCGAGCGGCGAGCGAGTACTCGACCTGCAGGGCGCAGAACGCACTCCACCCGCGCAACTCGGCGACGGCCGTCGACCGGGAAATCACCCAGGCGGGAGTGTTGGTCACGCCGAGCGCCAGCACCTTGCCGGAACGGATCAGATCGTCGAGCGCTCGCAGGGTCTCGTCCGCCGCGGTCGACCTGTCCCATGCGTGCACCCACAGCAGGTCGATGTAGTCGGTGCCCAGACGGCGCAGGCTCGTCTCGACGCTGCGGCGCAGGCTCTTGCGGTGGCTGCCGCCGCTGTTCGGGTCGGCCGGATCGGTCTGGAGGGTGAACTTCGTGCTGAGCACGATCGAATCCCGCTCCGGGGCGATCAGTCGTCCGACGATCTCCTCACTGGCACCGTCGGTGTAGTTGTTCGCAGTGTCGACGATGTTGCCGCCGGCCTCCCGATAGGTGTCGTAGATCTGCCGGCACGTCGATTCGTCGGCGCCGAAACCCCATTCGGTTCCGAACGTCATCGCCCCCAGGCACAGCTCGCTCACCCGGATCCCGGACGAGCCGAGCACCCGCTGCGGAATCACGAATTCAGGCATCGTCGTCCACCACCCAGTTGACGAACCGGTGCAGCGGATACATACCGTCGTGCGGACTGCCCATGCTGCCCTTCATCGCGCTGCCCAGTTTCACGATGCGCTGCACGCCGGCGGTGGCGAGCAGGTCGCGCACCTCCGCCTTGCGGTGAGCCGGATAGACTCCCACCGTCTGGGTCGCGACCGTGGCGAATTGCGTGGCGTCGCGCATCGAGGTGACGGGGATGACATTGACGGTCTTGCCGGTGGGGTGGAAGTCGACCATCTCGGGCGAGCGGACGACCAGGCCCCTGCCGTCGAACGTGCCCCAGATCCGATAGTCGGGCTCGAGAAAGCGCATTCCCTCGACGGCCTCCCGGATTTCGACGGACGGCCTCGGTCCCACCGCCGACGCGAAGGCGCGGTCGACGCCCAGTCGTTCGTGGAGCAACTCGCAGAAACGATCGACCCGGTCGATGTCGCCCTCGACGCAGATGTGCCGCGCGGCCAGGCATGCGTCCTGGTTGAAGATCGTGACGTCGGCTGCAGCCGACTCGGCGACCTCACGCAACGTCTCCTCCGACTCGAACGCCTCCCTTCCGATCATCGACATCGATACCTTCGGATCGAACGAGATCAACTGGAAGCCTGGCCCCGCGTACCTGGCGGCATTCTCGATGGCCGCCCCGCCACCCCAGGCGACGAGCTTGTCGAAGTACTGGGAGCGGTAGAGGACTCCTTCCACCTTCTCGTCGCCGCCGCGCCAGTAGACCGCGGACATCGACTTCAGCACCGGATGGTCCGGGGCGATGTCCGCCATGGTGCGCAGGACGGCGACGGTGGTGAAGGGGTCGGCCGAGGGCATCTTGAAGACGTTGACCGCCTTGACGAGTGCGGCGTCGGCGATCGAGGTCATGGCTGCGCTCGGCGAGTTGCCGGCGAGCATGTGGACGAGCCGGGGCGGGAAGGCGCGGATCCGGCTGACACTGCCGTTCGGATCGGTGTGCTCCACCCAGCCGTCGAGCACGTCGACGCTGCCGAACGTGCGCTCGAGCCGGTACTCGATCGCCTCCCTGGTGAGGAACTGCCCGGGCCGCGCGAAGGTGTTCTCGATGATCCGCCGGGGCAACGCGCTGACCTGGAGCGTCATCTCCAGCGATTCCTGGAGGTACTCGTTCTTCTCGAGGGTCAGGTGCGCGGCGGTCTCCACGAGGAAGTCGATGATCTCCGACACCGGGACGTCGAAGGCCGGTCCCGGCTCGGATCGGGGTGCGAACAACCCCTCGAACTCGAGCTTCGGCGTCACGAACGGTACGCCGAAGTCCCGGGAGAGGTATTCGCTCCCGTCGCCCCACACGAGTTCGCCTCGGACGAAATGCGGCACCCGGATCTTCGACCCGGTCGGTGCACTGGTGATAGTGGTCATACGGTCCTCACTCCTCGACGAGTCCGCGGACGTACGCGTCCATCGTTCCCGCACAGGTGATCTTGTCGTCGTCGGCCAGGTCCGAGTACCGCACGATGTCCGGCAGGATCGTGTCCCCGGACCGACCGCAGGGGCACTCGCCGAGGTCGACCGTGATGCGGTCGCCGGAGATCGTGCCACCCCAGCGGCCGTCGACAGTGGTGTCGAAGAAGGCCGCGCGTCCCTGCACCACCCCATCCGACTCGCCGGCGAGCGCCTCGCCCGGCTTGTCGAGGACGAACAGCACGATCTCGTCCGGGACGTGGTAGCGGCCGGCCGGGCACTTGGGCAGGCGGATGTTGAGTTCCTGCATGGAGTAGTAGTGCATGAAGCGATCCGGACCGATGTTGAGCATCCGGAAGATCTGTTCCTGGTAGTCGGCGGGGAGAGACGTCCCCTTCAGGCCTCCGCCGGTGGTCAGCGCATTGGCTCCGGTGATGTCGCCCTCGCCGACCCCCTTGTCCTTCAGGATCTCACAGAGCCGGAACAGTTGCGGGAATTGGGAACTGAAGAAGATGTTCTCGGTACGGCGTTCCAGGATGCGCTCGGCGAAGTGGTCCAGCCGGCGCTCCTGCTCGGAGGCGCGCTCGGCCGCCTCGGCTTCGAACGAGGCGATCTCGTCCGGTGACGCGGTTCCATCCGCCATTGCGCGCCGCATCGCGGACAGACGCGCCAGGTAGCGGTGGAAGCCGCCGGGTGGGGTACCCTCGAACAGCGGGATCGCATCGGGACGGGCATAGTTGTCGACGAGCAGGTTGCGCATCGCCACGTGCGCGCTCTGGCCGGTTTCGGGACCGACGGGGATGACGTGCCACGTGTTCCGCGGCGGCACACCGAGGTCGGTCAGGCAGCGCAGCATGTCCTGCTGATTGGCGTCACGGTCGCGGCGGGACTTGTTCAGGAACGACCCTTTTCCGCTCGTACCGCTCGAACTCGATACCAGGTGACCGGTCCGCTCGAGGGCTGCGATCCAGCCGTCGACGTCTTCGACTGCCGAGACGTCCACGTCGGTGACGCGGTGGGCCGACAGGGAGTCCAGCCATCGATTCATCTGGGCCCAACGACCTTTGGCCACGAGCGACTCGGGATAGCTCTTGTAGGTCGTGTGCGGGAACAGCAGCGGGATCATGTCCTCGCGGGCCCGGATCTGCGTGATGCCTTCCGCCTCGGCGCGTTGCGCCAGCACGGGCACCTGCCGTCGTCGCTGCTGGAACTGTGAGTCGAGGATTTCGATGACGTTTCTCTGAATCGTCGTTTCCGACACTGCGCCCTCCGGCGGTTGCGGGGATGGGGAGAAGATCGACTGGACGTAACTTTACCTATGGGTCTAGTTAGATGTCCAGGCCGGCGGCCCTGGCAGACTTCCCGGTATGTCAGAGCAGGACGATCGCCGGCGCGCGACGGACCGCCGACCCCGGCGCGGCGGTCGGCCCACCCGGGAGGAGGCCGCCCGCCTCGACCAGGCGGTCCGCGAGGCGGCACTGCACCTGTTCCTCGAGAACGGCTACGAGGGCGCGACGATGAACGCGATCGCAGCTGCGGCCGGAACGACGAAACCCTCCCTCTACGCCCGTTTCCCGACCAAGGAGGCCGTCTTCCGCTCCGTTCTCGAGTGGGCGATGACGCAGGCCGACTGGCCGACGCCCGAGCAGGAGCCACCCGATCTCGACGACCTCGAAGGCGCGTTGACCGCCGTCGCCGAGGCCGCGCTGCGACGTGCGCTCGATCCGTCGATGATCAGGCTGCAGCAGATCGCGATCGCGTACGCGTCGCGCTATCCGGACATCGCGCGCCAGGCCCTCGGCACCGGGCACTGGCCGCGCCGGCAGATCGTGGTGGACCTGCTCCGCCGGCACGCCGCTTCCGGCGCAATAGTTGCGGAAGACCCGGAGCTGCTCGCCGAGCACTTCCTGGGCATGGTGTCGGGCGTCGCAGCGCGCCTGGCGTCGTTCGGCATCGTGCTCGACCCCGCCGAGCAGCAGCGTCGCACGCGTTCGGCGGTCCAGCTGTTCCTCCGGAGCCTACGTCCCTGACCTCCTGGGCCTCCGGCACCGGCATGGGCGCCCTTGACAACGGTCACGGCACATGAGAATTATGTTCTAGGTTTGCAAGAATCCCTTCTCCGCCCAGCGGCAAGTTCCCCGAGTGCCCCCACGCCGGCCGGGGCCACCGACAGCGAGGTGTCGATGCGGTTCGTCTTCCACTACCCGGAAATCGGCGGTCCCGACGGGGACCTGCTCGACTCAGGGCCGCCGGCCGAGGTGGCGACGGCCGCCGAGCGTGCCGGTTTCGACGGGTTCTCCCTCAGCGAGCACCCGGTACCGGGAGCGCGGTGGCTCGCCTCGGGCGGGCACCAGACCCTCGACCCGTTCGTCGCACTCGGGTACGTGGCCGGCGCGACGCAACGCCTGCGGTTGCTCACCTATCTCGCCGTGGCCCCGTACCGCAATCCCTTCCTGCTCGCGAAGGCCGCGGCGACACTCGACAAGGTGTCGGGCGGACGCATGATCCTCGGTCTCGGCACCGGCTATCAGAAGAGCGAATTCAAAGCGCTCGGTGTTGATTTCGACGAACGCAACACCCTGTTCGACGAAGCACTGGACGTGCTGCCCCGACACTGGAGCGGTGAGCCGTTCAGCTACGAGGGCCGGCACTTCAGCGCCCGGGACGTCGTCGCCCGGCCGCGGCCCGTGCAGGATCCGATCCCGATCTGGATCGGCGGCAACTCCGCGCTGAGCCGGCGCCGCGTCGCCGAGCGAGCCCAGGGCTGGATGCCGATGAGCGGGGGCGCCGAGCTCAGCACCACGGCACGGACGCCCGAGCTCGGATCCGTCGATCGGCTGGCAGCTCGGATCACCGAAATTCGCACGGCCGCCGAGTCGGCCGGGCGCACCGACCACATCGACGTCGTGTACTCCTACCATGGTGCGGGCATCACGACTCCCACCGTCGACGCCGACCGCCACCGCGAGGCGTTCGGTGAGCTCGAGAAGGCGGGCGTCGACTGGGTCGTCGTGTCGAGCCGCTCCCACGAGAGCGCGGCGACCCTGGACTTCCTCGCCGCCTTCGGCGCGACCTACCTGAGCTGAGGCGCGCACGTGGACTGGTTCCGGGAACGCAGCGGCCTCGACGGCACCGTCGCCGTCGTCACCGGTGGTGCGGGCGGTCTCGGTCGGGCGATCGTGACGGATCTGGCCGCCAACGGTGTCCGACCGGCCGTCGTCGACCTCGATCCCGGCGCGGCCGACGACCTGCGCAGCACCCTCGGCGACGCCGGCACGGACGCGATCGTCCGTCACGGGGACGTTCGCGATCCGACAACGCTGGAGTCGCTGTTCACGGCCGTCGACGAACGATGGGGGCGGCTCGACACGCTCGTCAACGTCGCGGGCGGAACATTCCGGGCGCCGTTCACCGACACGAATGCGAAGGGGTGGGACGCGCTCGTACGCACGAATCTCACGCATGTCCTGCATGCCTGCTCGTTGGCGATACCACGCATGCAGCGCGGTGGGCGCGGCGGCAGCATCGTCAACATCACCACCGTCGAGGCACACCGCGCCGCACCGGGTTTCGCCGTCTACTCGGCCACCAAGGCGGCGGTCGAGCAGTTCGCCCGCACGCTCGCCGTCGAACTGGCACCGGACGGCATCCGGATCAACAACGTCGCCCCGGACTTCGTCCCGACGCCGAACCTCACGCGCTTCTCGCACGGCGACGGCGCGCTGACCGATCCCGAGGGCGTACGCGTCGCGATCCCCATGGGACGAGCCGGGGACGTCACCGACGTGTCGGGCTGCGTCGTCTTCCTCGCCTCCGGACTGTCGAGCTACGTCACCGGAACGACCCTGCATCCGGACGGCGGCACCTTCGCCTCGGCCGGGTGGTTCAACTGGCCGGACACCGGCTGGGCGAATTACGCACCGTTGCGCTTCCTCGAGCGGTGACGTGCCGCGACGGCCGGCTCGGTCCGTTCCATAGCCCCTCCGGGCGAGACGACCCGTAGGCAGAACGCGGTGGTGCGGTCGATGTCGGCATCGGTCGGTGTCGTCCGCCGCCACAGACTGTCGGTGAGCGTGCCGATCGTGGCGTGGGCGACGAGCGTCGCGTCGAAAGCCGCGTCGGCGCTGCCCAGTTCGGCGAACGGCGGGATCAGCAACACGGCCAGCCGTCCGCTCGGGGACGGTGGGCCGGTGATGGTGTCCTCCGCCAGGGTTCCGGCGTTCCAGAGCACGGCCCGGGTCGTCGCGGCGCTGTCCTGGACCCCCTGCGACAGCACGCCCGCCACCCACCGGTGCACCCGGCGCTCCGGGGTGGGTTCCTTCTCCATCTGATGCGCAAGGTAGCTGTGGAGGCGTTCGGTCCCGTCCTCGAGGAGGGCCGCGACGAGTGCATCCTTCGACGGGAAGTGCCGGTAGAAGGCATCGTTGGAGAGCCCGGCGGCCGCCACGATGTCCGCGACCCGCGGTCGCATGGTGGTGCCACGCTGCCGGATCACGTCGAGCGCGGCGTCCAGCAGGCGGCGCACTTCGCCGGCGTAGCCGGCCTCCCGCTTGGCCAGCGATCTCTGCGCGATCCGGCTAGCCACCGGCCCCGGCGTCCACGCAATTGAATTCTCCGACATGAGAACAGTATTCTGTTCGGTGCGCGTCTCCGCAAACAGAGTTGTCACCGATCCTTCAGGGCGACGTCGCGACCCAGCCCGCCCCGGCCCGGACGGCGGCGCAGATGCCCCCGTCGACCAGCAGATCGGTGCCGGTGAGGAACCCGGCGTCGGCGGAGAGCGCGAAGGCGGCGACTGCGGCGACCTCCTCTGCCCGACCCCGGCGGCCCAGCGGCGTCCGGACGATCATGGCGTCCATGCTCGGATGAGTCGCCGCCTCCTGCCGCCCCTGTGGAGTGTCGATCATGCCGGGAGAGACGGAACAGACGCGGGCGCCCACCGGCCCGAGGCGGACGGCTTCCTGCTGGACGAACCGATGCACCCCACGCTTCGCCCAGGCATACGCCACGCCGGCGTTCTCGACAGCCGGTCCGATCGCGTCGCGGAGCCGGTCGAGGAACTGCTCGTGCAACGGGTCGTCCAGCACGGCGAGTACGGCCGGCTCGGGCACCGACGGGTCGAGCAACGGCGCCATCGACGCGAAGTACACCGACGCAGTCCCGACGGTGGCGAGCGGCCGCAGAGCCTCGGCGAGCTGCGCGGTTGCCATCAGGTCGACGGTGAAGATGCTCCGCCAGTCGGCCATCGTGGGCGAGATGCCCGCGGCGTGCGCGACGGCTCGTAGCGTGCCGAGTTCGCCGGCGCGCCCGGCGAGCCGGGCCAGCCCGGCCCGATCGGTCACGTCCAGGACGAACGGCTCCAGGCGCGTGTGCCTCTCCCCCGCCAGAGACCCTGCGGCGGTGGACAGCAGCTCTTCGTCACGGTCGACGAGCAGCAGCGTGTCGACGAAAGCGGCGACACGGCGAGCACATTCGAAGCCCATGCCCCGCCCCGCGCCGGTCACGATCCCGACGGTGCTCATGCGACACCCCCGTCGACCGCGGGCGTAGCCCAGCACTGTGACAGTCCCGGTTCGATCGCCCGGTCGACGAGTTCGACGAGCAGACCCGTCGAGCTGCGCAGGAAGGCGAACGCCGGACGCCCGTCCGGCGCCACCCGGCGCGCCTCGACGGAGTATCCGGTCCGCGCGAGGCCCTCGGCATCGGCGGCGACGTCCTCCGACCAGTACCCGAGATGATGGATGCCCGCTGTGGGCGCCCACAGCGTATCCGGGACGCCGCAGACGATTTCGATCCGCGGTTCGGTCACCGAGAACGCGCAGCGCAGTTCCACGACGGTGTCCCCGGCCGGGGTCACCACCGAGACGGCGGCACCGGTCTCGAGTCCCCAGTCGTAGCCGAAGAGGCCGGTGAGTTCGTCGCGGGTGGCGTCGAAGTCGGCGGTGACGATGCCGAGATGGAACAGGTCCGCCGCCCTCATCGGCCGTCGTCCCCACCCGCGGCGCCCGCCCCGAAAACGAGATTCGGAACGGCAAGAATTGCATTTCGGAACATGAGAGCAATATTCTCATCATCGGAGAGGAGATGCAATGGCATGGGATTTCGAGACCGACCCCGACTACCAGGCGAAGCTGGACTGGGCGGACGAGTTCGTGCGCGAGTACGTCGAACCGCTCGATCTGGCCTGGCCGGACCAGCAGTTCGTGCCCCTGGAGGGCGCCCGACGTAAGGCGATCGACCCGCTCAAGGACGAGGTCCGCAAGCAAGGCCTGTGGGCCACCCACCTCGGGCCGGACTTAGGTGGCCAGGGCTACGGCGCCGTGAAGCTGGCCCTGCTGAACGAGATCCTCGGCAGATCCTCGTGGGCGCCGATCGTGTTCGGCTGCCAGGCACCGGACACCGGCAATGCCGAGATCATTGCCCACTACGGCACGGAAGAGCAGAAGAAGCGCTACCTGCAGCCGCTGCTCGACGGGGAGATGTTCTCGAGCTACTCGATGACCGAACCGCAGGGCGGCGCCGATCCCCGGCAGTTCCGCACCCGTGCCGTCGAGGACGGCGACGAGTGGGTCCTCAACGGGTGGAAGTACTTCTCCTCCAACGCGCGGACCGCGTCGTTCCTCATCGTCATGGCGGTCACGAATCCGGATGTGCCTGCCACCGAGGGCATGTCGATGTTCCTGGTGCCGACTGACACGCCGGGAATCGAAATCGTCCGGAACGTCGGAATGTATGGTGACGCGCCGGGCGAGGGCTCACACGCGTTGATCCACTACAACGACGTACGGGTGCCGGCCGAGGCTCTGCTCGGCGGTGAAGGCCAGGCGTTCGCTGCTGCCCAGACGCGCCTCGGCGGGGGCCGGATCCACCATGCGATGCGAACGATAGGTTTGGCGCAGCAGGCGATCGACATGATGTGCGAGCGCGCGTTGAGCCGCGAGACTGCGGGCAGCCGGCTCGCCGACAAGCAGTTCGTCCAGGGCTACATCGCCGACTCGTACGCCCAGCTCGCCCAATTCCGTCTGTTCGTGCTGCACACGGCGTGGAAGATCGACAAGTACAACGACTACAAGAAGGTCCGCAAGGACATCGCCACCGCGAAGATCGTCATGCCGCAGGTTCTGCACGACATCGCATGGCGCGCAATGCAGATCCACGGGGCACTCGGGGTGACCGACGAACTCCCGCTGTTCCGGATGATTCACGGCGCCGCTGTGATGGGCCTGGCCGACGGACCGACCGAGGTGCACAAGACCACGGTCGCCAAGCAGGTGCTGCGCGACTACCGAGCCATCGACGACATGTGGCCGACCGCGTGGATCCCGAAGAAGCAGGAAGCCGCCCGGGCGAAGTACGCCGAATTTCTCGAACTCGAAGTGGGGAACCTGTGATCGACACGAACCGACTCGCCGCATGGATGGACGAGCAGGGCCTGCCCGGCAAGGGCGCCCCGCTCGAGGCGAAGTTCCTCTCCGGCGGAACACAGAACGAGATCTACCGGCTCCGGCGTGACGACTTCACGTGTGTCATCCGGATCCCACCGGCGGGCGCGCCGGCCGACCGCGACAACGGCATCATGCGCGAATGGCGCATCATCCAGGCCCTCGACGGTACCGACGTTCCGCACACCACGGCCGTCGCGGCGTGCTCGGACACCGCAGTGCTCGGCCGCTCGTTCTACCTCATGGGATTCGTCGACGGGTGGTCGCCGATGGACCATCGCGACGGTTGGCCCGCCCCGTTCGACACCGACCTCGAGGCCCGCGCCGGACTCGCGTACCAACTGGCGGAGGGTATCGCGCTGCTGTCGAAGGTGGAGTGGAAGGCCAAGGGCCTGCACGACCTCGGCCGGCCCGACGGCTTCCACGATCGCCAGGTCGACCGCTGGACTCGGTTCTTCGAACGGATCAAGCGCCGCGAGATCGACGGCATGGACGTGGCCACCAAGTGGCTGCAGAACCACCGGCCGCTCGACTACATCCCCGGCCTGATGCACGGCGACTATCAATTCGCCAACGTGATGTTCGAGCACGGGGCCCCGGCGAAACTCGCCGCGCTCGTGGACTGGGAGATGGGCACGGTCGGAGACCCCAAGCTCGACCTCGCGTGGATGGTGCAGGGCTGGCCGGAGGACATGAACTCCCCCGATGCCGCCGAGGCGAGCTACGTCGACCTGCGTGGTATGCCGAACCGCGCGCAGCTCGTCGAGCACTACGCGAAGGTCTCCGGTCGGCAGGTCGACGACCTCGACTACTACCTCGTGCTCGCCAAATGGAAGCTCGCGGTCGTGCTCGAGCAAGGTTACCAGCGCGCGGGCGACGACGTGAAGCTCCAGTCGTTCGGGCCGGTGGTCGAAAATCTCATGAGATCCGCGGCCGAGCTGGCCGAGTCGACGGAGTACTCGTCGTGACCGGAACGAATGGAGCACCGATGGCTAACACCGCGACCGACGAACTGGTCCGCACGCAGCACGGCCCCGTCCTGATCCTGCGGCTCAACCGCCCCGACGCTCGCAACGCCCTGACCGGGTCCCTGCTGAACGCGATCGGTTCTGCGGTGAACGAGGCAGAAGCCGATCCGGACACCCGCGTGGTCGTGCTGACTGCCACCGGCGATCGCGCGTTCTGCGCAGGCATGGATCTGCGAGCCTTCGCCGACGGCGACTCGATCGGCCTCGACTCCGAGGACGGGCTCGGATACCAGCGGCTGTGCGAGGGCACGCTGTCGATCCCTGTCGTCGGTGCCGTCAACGGCAGCGCCGTCGGAGGCGGGCTCGAACTGCTGCTCGGCTGCGACGTCGTCGTCTCCTCGTCGGCCGCGAAGTTCGCCTTACCGGAGGTCTCACGAGGGCTGTTCCCGGCCGGCGGCGGCACCTCGCTGGGGACCCGCATCCCGCTCGGGGCCGCGCTGGAACTGACGCTCACCGGTGACGCGATCACCGCCGAGCGAGCGCGGGAGCTGGGCCTGGTCAATGCCGTCGTCGACCCGGAGCAGGTGCTCGAGAGTGCGCTGCGGTACGCCGAGCGGATCGCCGCGAATGCTCCCCTCGGACTGGCCGCGTGCAAGGAACTGGTCCGGCTCGCCGTCACCGCGCCGGACCGGGTGGCCGACCGGCTCGGGCACTGGCAGTCGACGGTGTTCGGGAGCGCGGACGCCAGGGAGGGCGCCGTGGCATTCGTCGAGAAGCGCGCACCCGTCTGGCAGGGCAGGTGACCGTGCGCGCCGCGGTCTGCCCGGAGTACGGGCCACCCGAGGTGGTGCGTATCGAAGCGCGGCCCTCCGTTCCCCTCGCGGACGGGCACGTGCGGGTACGGGCGGCTGCGGCCGCCGTCAACTTCCCCGATGTGCTGGTGATCGCCGACAGGTATCAGGTCAGCGTTCCACCTCCGTTCGTACCTGGCAGCGAGTACGCCGGAGTGGTCGAGGAAGTCGCGGAGGACGTGACGAGCTTCGCTGTCGGCGACCGCGTCACCGGCACCGGCATCGTCGGAGCGTTCGCCGAGGAGGTGGTGGCGCCCGCCCGATCGCTGACCCGCATCCCCGACGGGGTGGGTGACCACGCGGCGGCCGCGTTCGGGGTGGCGCATCGGACCGCGTACCACACGCTCCGATCGGTGGCCCTGGTCGAGCCCGGGGACGAGGTGATCGTCCTCGGGGCGGGTGGAGGTGTGGGCCTCGCCGCCGTCCAGCTCGCGGTCACGCTCGGCGCGACCGTCACGGCGGTCGCGTCCAGTGCCGAGAAGCTCGATGTGGCCGCCTCGTACGGCGCCACCCGTCTGGTCAACCATCGTGAGAGAGACCTCCGTGCGACCCTGCGCACGGCCGTGCCGGAGGGCGCGCAGGCGGTCGTCGACCCGGTCGGGGGCGAGCTGTCGGAGGCGGCGCTGCGCTCGCTGCGCCGCGGTGGACGTTTCGTCACAGTCGGTTTCGCGTCCGGCACCATTCCTCGGATTCCACTCAACCTGGTCCTCGTCAAGGGTGTTCGCCTGCAAGGCTTCCAGTTCCAGGATCTGGACCGGGAGGAGTTCCGGCGGAACGAGAAGGAGCTCGAGGACCTGCTCGCGTCCGAACGAGTCGTCCCGCACATCGGAGCCGTCTTCCCCCTGTCGGAGACGGTCGAGGCTCTGCGGCAGGTAGCGGACGGCAAGGCGGTCGGAAAGGTCCTCATCGACCCCACCCGATGAATCACGGCCGCCGGCACCTCGACGGATCGAGATGCCGGCGGCCGTGGTCGAGTCGGAGTTCGTGGAGCGGAGACGGAACGGTGGGTCAGTTCACTGCGACGAAAGTGCCTCGTCGTGCAGGACCCACCTCGATGCAGAGAAAACGCTCGCATGAGTCGACGGCGTCGTCGGACCGGGAGAGCGCAGCAAGCGCGTGGGACTTGAACGCCCGCGCTGCTGAACTCATCCTGTACTCCCGAGCCACGAACTCCCGGTCGGTTCCATCCGGGATCACGTTGCCGAGGAGTTCGATCTCGTTCTCCCAATCACCGAGAGCTTCGAGCGCCCCCTCTCGAATCCGCACATCTGACTCATAGAGGCGCGGCGACACCAGGACGGAGTGCGGCATCGGTCCGTAGGACGAGGATAACGCAGACTGCAAATCGAGCACGACTTCGACTCCGAGGATCCGCAGAGCTCGTGTCTCAGCGGGTTCCGCCAGCACGACCGCCACGTCCCATCCTGCCATGACGTGATCGAACAGACGCCCCCCCGCGCACTGCACCACCTCGACGACGGTCGGAGCAACGACGGCCAGCCGATACCTCAGACCGCGGTTGCGGGCGAGAGCTGTCGAATGAGTGACCGAGTGTATTCCTGGAAGATCTCGGACAGCGGAATCGAACGATCGAGCAGCCATAAGAGCTCCATTCCTCTGAGAAACGCCACAACCTCCGCTGCTTTGACAGCAGCGTCCAGATCGGCTCGGTACCGGCCGGCGCGTTGTCCGCGCCGGATGCTCTCCTCGATGGTGTCGACGGAACTCCGGTGTCGGTCCAGTAGGCGGTCGTGCAATGGAGCATCCGGCTCCAGGTTCTCGACCAGGAGCAGGGCGAAGGTCCCGATCAGCTCCGGAGAGCGATCGAAGCGCTCGACTACTCGCTCGAGCTGCTCGATGAAGTCACCCGAGCGGTCCACATCACGGTCGTCCGCGGCATCGCGTGCATCGAGAACGGCATGCAGCAACTGATCCTTGGACTCGAAGTGATGCAGCAGCCCCGCACGAGTCACGCCGGCCTCGGCAGCGATCTGCGCGAGCGACGTGGATCGCCACCCTTGCCGCGCCAGCAACCGCTGCGCGACGGCCAGGATCACCTGCCGGCGATCCGCCCCCTTCGCGAGAAGGGTGGCATAGGGGCGGGGCTCCGGCATCACGTCTCCTTCCACGGCGACCAACCTACTGAACACACAGTAGGTTGGTTTGAGAGATGTGACAAGGGTCTCACCAGAAATTGTCTGCGGCTCGTCTCACAGACCCAGAGATTTCGCGATGATCACCTTCATGACCTCGCTGGTCCCCGCGTAGATCCGGGTGATCCGAGCGTCGGAGTACAGCCGGGCGATCGGGTATTCCGTCATGTAGCCGTAGCTGCCGAACAACTGCAGGCAGCGATCCACCACGCGAGCCTGGACCTCGGTGCAGAACAATTTGACCCTCGCCGCATCCGCACCGGAGAGTTCCCCGCGCACGAGTTCGCCGACGGCCCGGTCGAGCACGGCTTGCGCCGCCTCGACATCTGCATCCATCGCCGCGAGCTCGAACTTCGTGTTCTGGAACGCGGCCACCGGCGTCCCGAACGCCTTACGCTCCTTGACGTAGTCGATCGTGGCTGCGATCGCGGCCCGTGACTGGGCGACCGAACCGACGGCCACGGTCATCCGCTCCTGCGGCAGATTGTGCCCGAGATACTCGAATGCCCGCCCCTCCTCACCGAGCCGATTCGTCACCGGCACCCGCACGTCGGTGAACGACAGCTCGACGGTGTCCTGCACCTTGCAGCCCATCTTGTCGAGCACCCGGCCCCGCGTGAATCCGGACATGCCGTCCTCGACGACGAGC
Source organism: Rhodococcus sp. DMU1 (assembly GCF_012272955.1). Classification (NCBI taxonomy): domain Bacteria; kingdom Bacillati; phylum Actinomycetota; class Actinomycetes; order Mycobacteriales; family Nocardiaceae; genus Rhodococcus; species Rhodococcus sp. DMU1. Next base: position 5,722,905 of record NZ_CP050952.1, read on the forward strand.
AGGGTCAGTCCGACGCGTCGGTTGTCCGGATCGTTCGAGGTCCGAGCCACGACGATCACCAGATCGGCCAGCAACCCGCCCGTGATGAAGGTCTTGGCACCGTTGAGGACGTACTCGTCACCGTCGCGAACCGCCGTTGTGCGGATGCCGGCAAGGTCCGAGCCTGTCCCGGGTTCGGTCATGGCGACGGCGGTGAGCAACTCACCCGCCGCCAGCCTGGGGAACCAGCGTCGGCGCTGCCGCTCGTCGGCGTACTCCAGGAAGTACGGCAGGATCACGTCGAGCTGCGTGCGCACGGTGCCGAGAGTGACGAGCGCTCGCGCGGCCTCCTCCTGCAGCACGACGTTGAACCGGTAGTCGGGGACTCCCCCGCCTCCGTACTCCTCGGGAATCGCGGTGCCCAGCATGCCGAGCGCGCCGAGCTTGCGGAAGAATTCGCGGGGCATCCGTCCCGCCTTCTCCCACTCCGCGTAATGCGGGACGACCTCCCGCTCGACGAAGTCGCGCGCGAGCTTGCGGAACGCTTCGTGGTCCTCGGTGAACAGATCTCGACGCACAGTCCCTCCTCAGTCGACGAGCTCGACGACCGCTGCGTTGGCGGTACCGCCGCCCTCGCACATGGTCTGCAGGCCGAAACGAATTCCCTTGTCCCGCATGTGGTGGATCATCCGGGTCATCAGAACCGCACCCGAGCCGCCGAGCGGATGGCCGAGCGCGATCGCACCACCGAGCGGGTTCACCCGTTCCGCATTCGCACCTGTCTCGGCGAGCCAGGCCAGCGGTACGGACGCGAACGCCTCGTTGACCTCGAACACCCCGATGTCGGCGATGGCGATCCCCGCCTTGCGCAGCACCTTCTCGGTTGCCGGAATCGGCCCGGTGAGCATGAGTACGGGATCCGCGCCGGCGACGGCGCCCGCGCGGTATCGCACGAGCGGCGTCAGACTGAGCTCGCGTGCCTTCTCCGGCGTCGTCACGAGCAGGGCTGCGGCCCCGTCGGAGATCTGGGAGGAGTTTCCCGCGTGGATCACCCCGTCGTCGGTGAACGCCGGCTTCAGACCGGCGAGCTTCTCGACCGTTGTCCCGCGTCGCACTCCTTCGTCCCGGGTGACAACCCCAGCTTCTGTTGTAACGGGAACGATCTGTGCGTCGAACGAGCCCGCGTCCTGCGCTGCCGCGGCCAGTTCGTGCGAACGTACGGAGAACTCGTCCAGCCGGGTGCGGGTGAAACCCCACTTCTCCGCGATCATCTCGGCAGAGACACCCTGATTGAAGGAGAAGCCGTCGTAGCGGTCGAGAGCTGCCGGACCGTACGGCATTCCCGTGCTGCGTGCCGCACCGAGCGGGACCCGGCTCATCGTCTCGACGCCACCGGCGACGACGATGTCCTGCTGGCCCGACATCACCGCCTGCACTGCGAAATCGAGGGTCTGCTGGCTCGATCCGCACGCCCGGTTGACGGTCGCTCCCGGCACCGACTCGGGCCATCCGGCCGCGAGCACCGAGTATCGGCCGACGTTGCTCGACTGGTCACCCACCTGGGACACGCAACCCCACACCACGTCCTCCACGAGAACGGGATCGATCCCGGTACGCTCCGCGAGCGCCCGTAGCACGACGGCGGACAGGTCGACGGGGTGGACGGACGACAAACCGCCGTTCCGTTTGCCTACCGGGGTACGGACCGCCTCGGCAATCACGACTTCACGCATCGAATCTCCTGACGTCAAGGCCGGTTCGGGGATGGAACACGGGCCGGGATGGTAGCTCGGGGCACGCCCCAGCCACCGGTGAACTGCGGCTCCCGCCTGTCTGCGAACGCCGCGTACGCCTCGGGGGCGTCGACGGTTGCGAAGTTGACCAACTGCGCCCGGCCCTCGCCGGCCAGCGCATCACGCAGCGTGCGATCGGCGCCCTCGTTCAGCAATGCCTTGGTCTGGGCCAGGGCGACGGGAGGTCCGGCCGCCAGGCGTTGTGCCAGATCCAGGACGAAGCGGTCGATCTCGTTGTCCGGCACCACCCAGGTCACCAGGTTCAGCGCCCGTGCCTGCTCCGCATCGATCGTCTCGGCGAGCAGGGCGAGCCGTTTCGCCTGTTGCAGGCCCACCAACTTGGGCAGCAGCCACGAGCCACCGAGATCGAGTGACAGGCCGCGCTTGGCGAAGATCTGCGAGAAGGTCGACGACGGGGTGGCGACGACGAAGTCGCAGCCGAGGGCGAGATTCCATCCGGCACCGACGGCAACACCGGTGACCTTGGCGACCGTGGGGATCGGCAGCTCGTGCAGACGCAGCGCGACGTCACCGAGCATCTTCAGCTTGCGTACCGGGTGCGTGTCGGCCGAGCCCGCGAGGTCGCCACCCGAGCTGAAGGCACCGCCCGCGCCGGTGAGCACCAGCGCCCGCACCTCCGGATCGTTACCGGCGGCGTCGAAGGCATCACGTAGAGCGGCCCACAGTTCCATGTCGATCGCATTGCGGCGACGCGGACGGTTCAGGGTCAGGGTCCGCACGCCGTCACGGTCGTCGATGATCAGGACGGGACCGTTGCTCACGGTGCTTCCTCTCGTCGCAGGTCAGCGGTCACCGGTAGGCCGGGCCGATCGCGCCCCGGTCGCGCAGCGCGCCGATTGCGTCCGGGCCCAGACCGAGTTCGGTGAGCACGTGATCGGTGTGTTCGCCGAGTCCGGGCACCGCTCCCATCGGCGGGTCGAATCCTTCGATGACCGGCGGCGGCAACAGCGCCGGAATCGGGCCGTTCGGGGTGTCGATCCGCCGCCATCGCTCGCGGCCGGCGAGCTGCGGGTGTGCGAGGACCTCGCTGGGGACGTTGTAGCGCGCATTGCCGATGCCGGCGGCGTCGGCTGTCTTCTGCACGTGTTCGAGGTCGTGCCGGGCGCACCACGCACCGATCTCCGCGTCGAGCACGTCCCGGTTCTGCACGCGATCGGAATTGGTCCGGAACCGCGCGTCGTCTGCCAGATCGTCCCGCTGGAGGATGTCGCGGGCGAGACGCTGCCATTCGCGGTCGTTGGTGGTTCCCAGGACGACGGTCTGCCCGTCGACGGTCGCATACGCCCCATACGGGGCGACCGCCGGCGAACTCATACCCAACGGCTGCTGGTCGATACCCGAGTGCCGGGCGTAGGTGAGGTGGTACCCCATCATCTCGGCCATGGAATCGAACAGGCTCACGGACACCGCCGGGGCCCGGTCACCGCGCCCCCGTGCGCGGCCGCACAACAGGGCCAGGATCGACAGCGCCGCGTACAGGCCCGAGGTGACGTCGGCGACGGGTGGGCCGGGCTTGGCCGGGGCACCGGGATGCCCGGTCACCGAGCACACCCCCGACTCCGCCTGTACCAGCAGGTCGTAGGCGCGCTTGTGGGACAGCGGGCCGCCCGCTCCGAAGCCGTCGATGTCGACGGCAATCAGGTCGGGGTGCCGTTCGGCCAGGTCCGCGCGCGACAGGGCGAGGCGGGTGACGGCGCCCGGTGCGAGGTTGGACACCAGGACGTCGGCCCGGCCGAGCAGTCGGTGCAGCAGGTCGATCCCCGCGTGACTCTTCAGATCGAGGGTCACCGATTCCTTGCCGCGGTTGACCCAGACGAAGTGGGCGGCGAGGCCGTTGACGACGTCGTCGTAGTCGCGGGCGAAGTCACCACCGCGGGGGTTCTCGACCTTGATCACACGGGCTCCGAAGTCGGCGAGAGTCCGCGTGCACATCGGCGCGGAGACCGCCTGCTCGAGGGCGACGACGGTGATGCCGGCCAAAGGACCGTCGCTGCGCGGCTGCGGGAAACCGACCTGCTGCGCCATCAGATGACCATTCCGCCGTCCACGGGCAGGACCTGCCCGGTGACGAAGGACGACGCATCGGACGCGAAGAACACGAACGCTCCGGCGACCTCCTCCGGTTCCGCCCAGCGGCGCAGTGCGATCCGATTGAGCATCTGCGGTGCGAACCGCTCGTCGGTGCGGATGGTCGTCGTCATCGGGGTCGCAGCCAGCGGAGCCAGTGCATTGACGAGGATATTCTTGCGCGCCAGTTCACGAGCCAGTGACTTCGTCATTCCGATGATGCCCGCCTTCGCGGCGGAGTAGTTCACCTGCCCCAGTGTGCCGATGATGCCCGCCGACGAGGTGACGTTGATGATGCGTCCGGTGCCGTCGGTGGCGAGGAAGGGCAACGCGGCCTGGGCACAGTTGAACGCACCCATGAGGTGGATGTCGAGCATCCGCTGGACGCTCTCGGTCGTCGTGTCGGGGAACATGGACGGCGCCGTCACGCCGGCGTTGTTCACGATCACGTGCAGCACGCCCTCGGTGAATCCGGCGGCGCGAGCCATCGCGGCGTCGGCGGCGGCGCGGTCACGGACGTCGAGCGCCATGCTGTCGGCCTTGCCGCCGTTGTTCGAAATACGCTCGGCGACAGCAGCTGCCGCATCGCCGTCCACATCGGTGACGAGCACGGCCGCTCCGGCCGCGGCATACGCCTCGGCGACCGCCGAGCCGATACCGCCCGCGGCACCGGTCACCACTGCCGACCGGCCCGTCAGGTCGAACAGCCATCTCTTCTCGGTCATCAATAACTCCTCGGCAGTCCCAGGGCGTGTGAGCCCAGGTAGTTCAGGATCATTTCCTGGCTGATCGGGGCGATCTTCATCAACCGCGACTCGCGGAAGTAGCGGGAGACGTTGTACTCCTCCGAATAGCCCATGCCGCCGTGTGCCTGCAGCGCCCGGTCCGCAGCGGTGAATCCTGCTTCAGCACAAAGGTATTTGGCGGTGTTGGCCTCGCGACCGCACGTCCGGCCGTTGTCGTAGAGCCAGGTGGCCTTGCGCAACACGAGTTCGGCGGCGTCGAGTCGTGCGAGGGAATCGGCGAGCGGGAACTGGATGCCCTGGTTCATGCCGATCGGACGGCCGAACACCTCGCGCTGCTTGCCGTACTCGACGGCCTTGGCCAGCGCCACCCGCCCGATACCGAGCGCCTCGGCTGCGATGAGCATCCGCTCGGGGTTGAGGCCGTCGAGCAGGTACTGGAAACCCTTGCCCTCCTCGCCCACTCGGTCTTCGACCGGCACGATCAGATCGTCGATGAACAATTCGTTCGACGTGACCGCATTGCGTCCCATCTTGGGGATCGGCCGGATGTCGACCTTGCTGCGATCGAGGTCGGTGAGGAACAGCGTCATGCCGTCGGTCTTGCGCGCAACTTCGTCGTACCGTTGCGTGCGCGTGAGCAGCAGGATCTTCTCCGACTCGAGCGCCTTCGAGATCCACACCTTGCGGCCGTTGACGACGTAGTGGTCGCCTTCCCGCCGCGCGAAGGTGGTGATGCGCGAGGTATCAAGCCCCGCACCGGGTTCGGTGACGCCGAAGCACACGTGCAGATCGCCGGTCGCAATACGCGGCAGGGTCCGCGCCTTGAGCTCGTCGGAACCGTGCACCACCACGGGGTGCATGCCGAAGATCGACATGTGAATCGAGCTCGCGGCGTTCATGCCGCCACCCGACCGGGCGACCTCCTCGAGCACGAGGCTCGCCTCGGTGATGCCGAGGCCGTGACCGCCGTACTCCTCCGGAATGGTGACTCCCAGCCAGCCGCCGTCCGCGACTGCCTGGTAGAACTCCGCAGGGAATTCGTGGTCACGATCCTTCCTCTGCCAGTACTGGTCGTCGAATCTGCTCGCGAGCTCTGCGACCGACTTGCGGATCAGCTCCTGGTCCTCGGTCAGCTCGAAGTTCATTCCCACGGACACGTCCGGTCCTCCACTGTTCTCATCTTCGCGGTCATCGCCGGAATCCCGGTGCCTGCGACACCCGGACCGTCGTGGACCTGTTCATCTGGCGCTCACCGCGGCACGGGCACGGGAGCGGAACGACTCGAGCTTCTCGGACGGGTCGATCACGCGCTTGCTGCGCGACTGGACGCTGATGTCGTGGCCGGCCGCCGCCTCGCGCAGTGCGCCGACGGTCGCCTGCTCACGAGGCACGTGCGTGAACGGGTCGAACGAGTACCAGCGCATGGCGTTCTCGTGAGTGATCTTGGCGACCTCTGCATCCGGGACGTCGTAGCGCTTCATCACCTCGTCCAGTTCCTCCGGCGCGTTCGGCCACATCGAGTCGCTGTGCGGGTAGTCCATCTCCCAGCAGATGTTGTCGATGCCGATGTCGTGGCGCAGCTTCACGCCCATCGGGTCGCTGATGAAGCAGGTCAGGAAGTGCTCACGGAAGACCTCGCTGGGCAGCTTGCCGCCGAAGTCCTGCAGCGTCCAGGTCGAGTGCAGCTCGAAGTTGCGGTCGACGCGTTCGAGGAAGTAGGGGATCCAGCCCGTCCCACCCTCGGACAGCGCGATCTTCAGGTCGGGGTAGTCCTTGACCGGCTGCGACCACAACAGGTCGGCTGCGGCCTGCACGATGTTCATCGGCTGGAGCGTCATGAGCACGTCCGGGGGTGAATCGACCGCGGGGATCGGCAGCCGGCCCGACGATCCGATGTGGATCGACAGGACCGTGTCCGTGTCGCACAGGGCCTGCCACAGCGGGTTCCAGAACGGGTCATGGAAGCTCGGGTACCCCAGGACCGCAGGGTTCTCGGTGAACGTGAGCGAATGGACGCCCTTCTTCGAGACTCGGCGCACCTCTGCGGCGCACAGTTCGGCGTCCCAGATCACCGGCAGTGCCATGGGGATGAAGCGTCCCGGGTATGCGCCACACCACTCCTCGATGTGCCAGTCGTTGTAGGCGCGCACGAGGGCGAGTGAGAAGTCGACGTCCTCGGTCGCGAAGAGGCGTGCGGCGAAGCCAGGGAACGACGGAAAGTTCATCTGCGCGAGGACACCGCCCGCATTCATGTCCTTGACCCGCTCGTGGACGTCGTAGCAGCCCGGCCGGATCTCGTCGAGGCCCTGGGGCTCGAGGCCGAACTCCTCCTTCGGGCGCCCCGCCACCGCGTTCAGCGCCGCGTTCGGGATGACCGTGTCGCGGAACGTCCAGACGTCGGTGCCGTCCGCCCGGTGTACCAACTTCGGCGCATCGTCGCGGTACCGCCTCGGCAGATGGTTCACGAACATGTCCGGTGGCTCGATGATGTGGTCGTCGACGCTGACAAGGATCATGTCGTCGCGGTTCATGGGTGTCCCTTTCGGATCAGTCGGAGGCGGGAAGCGCCTTGGCGGCCTTGACGGTCATGGGGACCCCGTCGCAGGTGAGCTCTCCCGTTCCGGGCGAGGTGCACAGGACCTCGACCGTGTCGTTCGCGTCGACATAGCGCTTACCGATGAGGGTGACCGGGTTCTGCACGCCCGAGGTGTCCGGACGGCCGGCCGGGGCGGGCACCATGGGACTCCCGCCGCAGGCGACGACCGGCACCGAGTCCGCGGGAGCACGTACGACGACAACTCTGGAAGTGCAGGCGGTGCTGGCGAGCTGCCCGCCGGGGCGCAACGGTGCCGGTGTGGTCATGGAGAACCTCCCCTTCGAAGAATCCCTCGGCCGGCGGACCGAAGCATCGGTACCGTGCCGCACATTTCTATGAAAACTATCTTCTCCTGAAGAGAGAATCAAGCTTCTGCATCCGGCCGACGCGTTGACCCCACCGCATCCGGGCCGCCGGTTACTCCGCAATCCGGCGCCGCGCTACGGCACCGGCCCCGAGGCTGCGACCTGCCGAATCCCCGACCCGAGCGCCCCGCATTGACTATCCGGACAAGTCATGGAAACCTTATGCACAGAAATGAGAATGCAATTCTCTCGAAAGGAGGTTGGTGCATGCCCTTGCTGCCCCCGCTGCCGGCCGAGCACTGGGACGACCGGACCCGCAGCGCCCTGTCCGGCATCCTGCCGAAGTGGCGGCGAAATCCGGTGGACGCGGGCAACGCCCTCGCCACGATGGTTCACCATCCGGACCTGGCGGAGAGCTTCACGAAGTTCAGCGTCCACCTACTGTTCGGGTCGACGCTCTCGCCGCGCCTCCGGGAACTGGTGATCATCCGCGTCGCACAGCGGCGGAACTGCACCTACGAAGTCGAGCACCACGCCGAACTGGGCAGGGAAGTGGGACTGTCCGACGAGGAGATCGCCGCCGCGCGGACGGGCGAAGCCATCGACAAGTTCGAGCACCTCGTCCTCGCCGCGATCGACGAGCTCGACGACACCTCCCGCCTGTCCGAGGAGACGTGGAACGCGCTGGGTGAGCACCTCGACGTGCGGCAGCGAATGGACTTCGTCTTCACTGTCGGCGGCTACTGCCTGATGTCCATGGCATTCAACACATTCGGAATCGAACTCGACGAGGACGTCGAGCTCGACGAGTCACTCAGGGGCGGTCTCGACGGCACCGTCGAGACCGGTAAGGAAAGGTAGACCCTTGGCACACTTCACGAAGCCGGCTGCGGGCAGCTGGACGGAAAACTGGCCCGAGCTGGGCACCGAGCCTGTCGACTACACCGACTCGACCGATCCCGCCTTCTACGAGGACGAGCGCAATGCCGTCTTCAAGCGCACGTGGCTCTACGTCGGCCGCGTCGAACGAGTCGCGAAGCCCGGCAAGTACTTCACGCGCGAGATCAAGGTCGCCGACACCTCGCTGATCATCGTCAAGGGCAACGACGGCGAGATCCGTGCCTTCCACAACGTGTGCCGCCACCGCGGCAACAAGCTGGTGTGGGACGACTTCCCCGCCGAGGAGACCGCGGGCACCTGCCGGCAGTTCACGTGCAAGTACCACGCGTGGCGCTACAGCCTCGAAGGCGATCTCACCTTCGTTCAGCAGGAGGGCGAGTTCTTCGACCTCGACAAGAACCAGTACGGCCTCAAGTCGGTGCGGTGCGAGGTCTGGGAGGGGTTCATCTTCGTCAACCTCGACCCGGACGCGGTCTCGCTCGAGGAGTACCTCGGCGACTACGGCAGGAACCTCGCCGGATACCCGTTCCACGAGATGACCGAGGTCTACAGCTACAAGGCCGAGGTCGGCAGCAACTGGAAGCTGTTCATCGACGCGTTCGCCGAGTTCTACCACGCACCTGTGCTGCACCAGAAGCAGGCAGTCAAGGACGAGGCCGACAAGCTGATCGGCTACGGATTCGAGGCGCTGCACTACGACCTGCAGAGCCCGCATTCGATGATCTCGTCGTGGGGTGGCATGGCTCCGCCGAAGGATCCCAGCATCGTCAAGCCGATCGAACGGGCCCTGCGAAGCGGACTGTTCGGCCCGTGGGACCGCCCCGACATCGAGGGTCTCGAGGAGCTGCCGCCGGGCATCAACCCCGCCAAGGCCAAGCCGTGGGGCGTGGACGAGTACGAGATCTTCCCGAACTTCTCGCTCCTCTTCTGGGCTCCCGGCTGGTACCTGACCTACCAGTACTGGCCCATCGGAGTGGATCGCCACATCTTCGAGGCCAACCTCTACTTCGTCCCGCCGAAGAACGCCCGGGAACGACTCGCCCAGGAACTCGCCGCGGTGACCTTCAAGGAATACGCGCTGCAGGATGCGAACACCCTCGAGGCGACCCAGACGATGATCGGCCAGGGCCACGTCACCGACTTCCCCCTCAACGACCAGGAAATCCTCCTCCGCCACCTGCACAAGGTGTCGAAGGACTACGTCAAGGAGTACCGCGATGCCCGTGCTGCCCGCTGAGTTCGCCGATCTCGAGCCGTACACCGACTGGTGCCTGGCCACCGAGGGTGAGCGCTACGCCAAGCGCCTCGCCACGAGCGTGCCCGAGATGCAGGAGTTCTACAACGCTGCCTTCCCGCACATCGACGGTGCGCTCGACTACTGCGACAAGTTCGACCTCGACGACCTGCCCGACGACGCCCGGGCGCTGTTCCACCTGATGCAATCGTTGGTCATGGTGTCGTTCCCGGTGGAGGTCTGGAAGCAGGCACGGGTTCCGGACAGTGGTGCGGCCTGGGTCGAGCTGATTTCCGAGCCGGTGGTATGAGCCCATGCTGACACTGAAGGCGGCCGGTCTGCTCGACATCGAGGCCGGCACGATCATCAGGCCCGGTGTGCTGCACATCGAGGGCGACCGGATCGTCGGTGTCGGCACAGTCGGCCGGGAGGCCGGGGAATCGGGCGGCGAGGTCATCGACCTCGGCGATCTGATCCTCGTCCCCGGGCTGATGGACATGGAGGTCAACCTGCTCATGGGCGGGCGGGGCGAACGACCCGTCTACTCCACCGTGCAGGACGATCCTCCGCTGCGCATGCTGCGTGCGGTGGGCAACGCCCGCCGCACGCTGCGTGCCGGCTTCACCACCGTCCGCAATCTCGGGCTGTTCGTGAAGACCGGGGGGTACCTGCTCGACGTCGCGCTCGGCAAGGCGATCGACGCCGGCTGGGTCGACGGCCCCCGCATCGTGCCCGCTGGCCACGCGATCACTCCGACCGGCGGCCACCTCGACCCGACGATGTTCGCGGCATTCGCCCCGGACGTTCTCGAGCTCTCGATCGAGGAGGGTATCGCCAACGGCGTCGACGAGGTCCGCAAGGCCGTCCGCTACCAGATCAAGCACGGCGCACAACTGATCAAGGTGTGCGTGTCCGGTGGCGTGATGTCCCACACCGGAACTCCCGGGGCGCAGCACTATTCCGACGAGGAGCTGCGGGCGATCGTCGACGAGGCGCACCGGCGCGGTCTGCGCGTCGCCTCGCACACGCACGGCGCGGACGCGGTGCGTGCGGCTGTCGCGGCCGGCATCGACTGTATCGAGCACGGCTTCCTGCTCGACGACGACGCGATCGACCTCATGGTCGAGCACGGCACCTATCTGGTGCCGACGACACGATTGGCCGACGCCATGGACACCTCGCACGCTCCGCGCGAACTCCAGGAGAAGGCCGCGGAAATGTTCCCACGGGCGCGAACCTCCGTGAAGAAGGCCTACGACGCCGGGGTGAAGATCGCGGTCGGTACCGACGCACCGGCGATCCCCCACGGCAAGAACGCCGACGAACTCGTGGCGCTGGTCGAACGCGGTATGAGCCCGCTCTCGGTGCTCCGCGCCGCCACGACCGTCGCCGCCGAGCTGATCGGGGTCGACGATCGCGGCCGGCTCGCGGAAGGACTGCTCGCCGACGTGGTCGGTGTTCCGGGAAACCCGTTGGAAGACATCACCGTCACCCAGAACGTGCGGTTCGTGATGAAAGGCGGAAAGGTCTATGTCGGCAACTGACGACCTGGTGGAGATCGATCAGCTGCTCGCCCGCTACGCGGTGAACATGACCAAGGGCGACGTCGACGGCGTCGTCGCGGTGTTCACGCCCGACGGCACGTACAGCGCGTTCGGCGACGCATTCCCCCTCGACCGCTTTCCCGAACTCGTGGCGGCGGCGCCGAAGGGCTTGTTCCTGACGGGAACCGCGCTGATCGAACTCGACGGTGACACCGCGACGGGCACGCAGCCGCTGTGCTTCGTGGAGCACTCGACCCACGCCATGCGCATCGGGTACTACAACGACACCTACGTCCGCACAGCCGAGGGCTGGCGGCTGCGGACTCGCGCCATGACGTTCCTCCGTCGCAGCGGGGCACACGACTCGGGAATCCCGCACGCGTTCGAGCGGCCGTCGGCATGAACGTCGGCGAGTTCCGGGCGGCGGTGCGTGCCTGGCTCGACGAGAACGATCTGGCACCCGCGCCCGATCATTCCTTCGAGGCCCAGGTCGCTCAGCTGTCCCGGGTTCGACGGGCGCTCTACGACGCGGGCTGGATGCGTTACGGCTGGCCTGCCGAGGTGGGTGGCCTCGGCGGTCCGGCCGTCCTGCGCGCCGTGCTCGGCGAGGAGGTCGCGAACCGGGATCTGGCCGAGCCCGGCATCTACTCGATGATCGAGGTCCTCGCGCCGACGATGATCTCCTACGCCGTACCCGAGCTGGCGGCGCAGATGGTGCCGTTGCTGCTCAGCGGTCGCGAACAGTGGTGCCAGGGCTTCTCCGAGCCCGGCTCGGGCAGCGACCTCGCATCACTGAGCACCCGCGCCGTACCCCGCGGCGACGACTGGGTGATCAACGGCCAGAAGGTGTGGACGAGCCTCGCGCAGTATGCGTCGCGATGCGTGCTGCTCACCCGCACCGCTCCCGGTCACGGCGGGATCACCGCATTCTTCGTCGACATGGACACGCCGGGGATCACCGTCCGGCCCCTGCGCACAATGCACGGCGTCGACGAGTTCGCGGAGGTGTACTTCGACGACGTCGTCGTCCCCGGCGACCGCATGCTCGGCCGGCCCGGGGACGGATGGCAGGTCGCGATGGATCTGCTCCCCCACGAGCGGTCGACGTGCTTCTGGCATCGCATCACCTACCTGTTCACCCGCCTCGACCGCATACTCGCCGAGGCCGACCTCGGTACGGCGGACGACGACGAGCTCGGTGCCGCGTACCTGGCGTTGCATACCGCCCGGTGCCGCTCGCGGTCGACCCAGCAGCGGCTGGCCGACGGTGCCGCGCTCGGCCCGGAGACCTCGATCGACAAGGTGCTGCTCGCGACGTCGGAGCAGCAGTTGTTCGACACGGCTCGCGACCTGCTGCCGGGCACACTCGAACTGACCGACAGCGAGTGGCGTCCAGAGTTCCTATACTCACGCGCGGCGACGATCTACGGCGGGACCGCCGAGATCCAGCGGAACATCATCGCGCGTCGACTGCTGAGGCTGGGGGCGGAATGACCTTCTACGACAAAGAGATCGAGTTGCTCGGCGACACCGTGCGCAAGCTGGCCGCCGACGCGACCGGAGCCGAACTCGACGCCGCGATGACCGACGTCGGCTGGCACGACATGCTGACCGAGATGCCCGAAATCGCCGTGCCTCTGGTGTTCCGGACACTCGGCGAGACCGGGGCACACGCGCCGCTGATCAACGACGTCGTCCTCGTCGCCGCCGGCCGCGACCCCGGCGGCTCCGTCACCCTGCCCTACGCCGGTGGCCGGTGGGTGCGCTGGGAGCGCACCGACCGGGCCGGTGTCACCGTGGACGCCGAGATCTCGCTCCATCTCGCCGACGGTCCCGAGGCGGAGGGTGTGCCGCTCGCCGCGGGCCGCCGCGCGGTGGGGTGGTGGCTCGTCGGCAGCGCCCGCGCGATGCTCGAACTCGCCCGCACCCACGCGCTCGACCGCACCCAGTTCGGTAAGCCGGTCGCGTCGTTCCAGGCGGTGCGACATCGCCTCGCCGAGACCCTCGTCACGATCGAGGGCGCCGAGTCGGCGTTGCAGACCGGGAACACGGCCGACGACGACCTCGGAGCCCTCCTGGGAAAGGCGGCGGCGGGGCGAGCTGCCCTCACCGCGGCCAAGCACTGCCAGCAGGTCCTCGGCGGCATCGGATTCACCGCGGAACACGACCTGCACCGGCACGTCAAACGCGTCCTCGTCCTCGACGGGCTGCTCGGCAGCGCCAAGGAACTGACCCGGGAGGCAGGCGCGCTCGTCCGGACTCTGGGCACCGCGCCGAGGCTGGCGCAGCTGTAGTCGTCTCCGTCCGGGCCGCGCTCACCCGGCCCGGACGGAGATTCCACTCCGGACGACTTCGACCGCGACGGTACGACGGACGCGGTCCAAGCGAGTGCGGACCGAGAGGTCACCGGGCCTCGAGGTACTCCCTGTACACCTGCATCAGCCGCATCTTGGGGATCGGGCCCATGCTCAGGGCCTCCGACATGGTCAACTGCTTCGCCGCGGATGCGGCGTGGACGTTGTGCACGGCCTCCGCGGGATCACCCTCGAGTTCGTAGAGGACGACGAATCCGCTGCCGTCGTTGTCGGCCGGCGCCAGCCGGATCGCGCCAACGAAACCGTCCAGCGCCACCACCTCCGGCACATGCACCTCGTTGTATCACGTGTTGAACTCGTCAACCCGCAGCGGTCAGACCTTGCGGGTCACTCCTCCGTCGACGCGGATGATCGCGCCGGTGGTGAAACTCGAGGCCTCGCTTGCCAGGTGAAGGGCCAGCGGGGCGACCTCCTGCGGGCGACCCATCCGCCGCAGCGGCACGAACGCTGCATCCTCACCCTCGGCCGGCGCCCACGCCTTGGACAGGTCGGTGCGGAACGGACCGGGCAGGATCGCATTGACCCGGACCTTCGGCGCGTATGCATCGGCCAGGCCGACGGTGAGAGCATTGAGCCCGGCCTTGGCGCACGCGTAGGGCAGCTCGCGGGTACTGGCGGTGAGCGACCCGGCGGTGCCGACGTTGACGATCGATCCACCGTCGTGCTCGGCCATGTGCGTGGCGGCGCGGACGGCAAGGCGGAACGGGCCTTTGAGATTGACGGCGAACGTCTTGTCGTAGAGATCCTCGGAGATCGACGCGAGGTTCTCGTAGAGCGGGGACATCCCGGCGTTGTTGACCAGCACGTCGAGCCGGCCGAAGTGCTCGAGGGTGCGATCGACCAGCGCATCGCATTCGTCCCAGCGACCGACATGGCAGGCGACCGGCAGCACCTTGCGGCCGGTCGAGGCCATGACCTCTTCTGCGGTCGCTTCGCAGGCGTCGAATTTGCGGGAGGCGACGACCACGTCGGCTCCCGCCTCTGCGAGGATCTGGACGATGGCGCGTCCGATCCCCCGAGAGCCTCCGGTGACGACGGCAACCTTGCCGGTCAGGTCGTGAAGGGATGCCAGTGTGTTCATGGATAAATCATGCCCGCCTCGATAAGAGATATCAAGTCTGTTGTTGCAGAAAGAATTTCGATACAGTACGCGCGACAGGACGGCGAGCGACGATCGCGGTCGCGATGCCCCTCTCCCCACGGAGACACCCGCCCTACCGCAGCTTCACCTTCATCTGCTCGAGATCGACCAGGATCGGCATTCCGCCCACACTCAGCGCGTTGCCGTGCCCGGTCTGATGGATGTCGAAGACCGACTGGATCGCGGCGTAGAAGCCCTGCACGTCGAGCGTCTGGTTCACCGCGCGTTTGGCCTGGCGCAGACCGAAGGCGGGCATGGAGGCGATGCGCTCGGCGAGCGCTCGGGTTTCGGCGTCGAGCCGGTCGCGCGGCACCACCTTGTTGACCATGCCGACCTGCCCGGCCTCCTCGGCAGTCACCGAACGTCCGGTGAAGAGGATCTCCTTCGCCTTGCGCGGACCCAGTTCCCAGGTGTGGCCGTGATACTCGACGCCGCCGATGCCCATGAACACCACCGGGTCGGAGAAGGAGGCGTCCTCGGAGGCGAGGATGAGATCGCATGGCCAGCAGAGCAACAGTCCACCGGCGATACACCGCCCCTGCACCGCCGCGATCGACGGCTTGGGAACGTTGCGCCACCTCAGCGAATACTCGAGGTAGCGACGACTTTCCGCACTGTAGATCGACTCCAGGGTGATCTTGTCCGGGAAAGCGCCCGGATCACCGATGTGGTGGCCGGAGGAGAAGTGCTTGCCCTCCGCCCGCAACACGATCACGGCGACATCCGGATCGTCGGCGGCACGGGTCCACGCGGCATCGAGTTCGTCGAGCAGCTCCCGGTTCTGGGCGTTCGCGACCTCGGGGCGGTTGAGCGTGATGGTCGCGATCTTGTCGGCGACATCGTAGAGGATGTGCACAACCGGCTCCTCAGCCTCGGAGCAGGCCGAGCACGCGCTCGGCCACGATGGTGCGCTGGATCTCCGACGTTCCGCCGGCGATCGTGCCGGCGAAACTGCGCAGGTACCGCTCGAACCAGCTGGAGGTGAAGTTGTCGAGGTTCCACGGGGTGTAGGCGGACGTCGTCGCGGGATGGACGAGCCCGTCGGACCCGGTCGCCGACAGCGCATGCTCGGTCCCGCGCTGCACCGCCTCGGATCCCAGCAGTTTGAGCACCGACAAGGCAGCCACGTCCTGCTCACCGCGGGTCTCCCGGGCGAGGGCTTGCGACCCGAGCAGTCTGAGCGCAAGCGCGTCCATCGCAGTCGTCGCGTACCGGTCGCGCTCAAGCACCGTCGCCGGCCGGTAGTCCTCGAGCAGGTCGCGGAGTCGGTCGGAGAAGCTGAGCCACAACAGGGTTCGCTCATGTCCGAGGGAACCGTTCGCGACGTGCCAGCCCTGATTCAGAGGACCGACGAGATTCTCGGCGGGAACGCGGACGTCGGTGAAGAACACCTCGTTGAAGTCGAGGTCGTCGGCCGCGCACGCCGACGGGAACGGACGCCGCACGACACCCGGCGTGTCGGTCGGGATGAGCAGGACACTGATCCCCTTGTGCTTCGGCGCGTCGGGGTCGGTCCGCACGAACGTGAGCAGCACGTCGGCGTCGTGGGCACCCGAGGTCCACACCTTCTGTCCGTTGACGACGAAGTGGTCACCGTCGAGGACGGCGCGGGTGCGCAGCGACGCCAGGTCGGAGCCGGCGCCGGGTTCGCTCATGCCGAGCGCAGCGGTGATCTCGGCGCGTAGAATCCGCTTGGCCCACTTCTGCTTCTGTTCCTCGGTGCCGAACGACAGCAGCGACGCCGCGATGATGCCGTGACCCTGCGGGTTGAAGCTGTGGTAGATCCGCCGCCGCGACAGTTCCTCGAGGTGGACGTACTGCTGCAGAATGGTCGCGTTGCGCCCACCGAACTCGGGGGAATTACCCGGCGACAGCCAGCCGTGGTCGAACTGGATCCGCTGCCAGCGGCGCGCCCATTCGGGCATGTCCGCACTCGACCGTGACCGCTGCTCGGCCTCGTCCTCGGCCGGTAGATGTTCGTCGAGGAACGCCCGGAACTCGGCGCGGAACTCCTCGATCTCGGAATCAAAAGTCAGCTGCACGGTACTCCTCGGCGATCAGCGCTCGGTGCTCGTCGGATCCGCCGAGCATCAACTCGCCGGCCTTGGCACGCTTGAGCGCGAACTGAAGGTCGTTCTCCCAGGTGAATCCCATGGCGCCGAACAGCTGGACGCCGTGCCGGAACACCAGGGACTGGCACTCGCCTGCCGACGCCTTGGCCATCGATGCCGCGACCCGTCGGCGTGGGTCGTCCTCGGCGATCGTCAGCGCCGCGAAGTATCCGAGCGCACGCGCCCGCTCGATCGCGATGTGCATGTCGACCACCTTGTGCTTGACCGCCTGGAACGAGCCGATCGGCGCCCCGAACTGCTGGCGGCCTCGCACGTGTTCGAGGACGAGCTCGAGGATGCGGCGGCACGCGCCGACCATGGTCAGCGCCGTACCGGTCAGTGCGACGTGGCGGGCGCGCTCGACATCGGCGAAGCTGCGATCCGCGTCGCGCAGGCGGACCCCGGGGAAGGTCACCTCGGCGACGTGCAGCACCGGGTCGAGGACCGCGGTCCGGGTGGCCGTCACCCGATCCGCGGGCACCACGAAGACTCCGGCGTCGGTGATCACGGCGTACCTGTCGACGCGGTCGCCGTCCAGCACGTGACGGGCGGTGCCGCTGAGTGTCCAGCCGTCGCGGTCACGATGCGCGACGACTCCGTCGTACACCGCGGTACCCGACAGCGCCGGGTCCGGGAAGTCGGGCGCGAGCGGTGCGAACCGGGTCGTCGTCGCCAGATACGGCGTCGGATCGGTCGCCCGTCCGAGCTCCTCGAGCAGGATCGCCAGCTCGACGGCGGCGTCGGGATCGACCAGTTCGGTCCACCCCAGGTCGAGGTAAACCTTCCACAGCGGTCCCGGGTCCTGTCCGCTGTCCACGATGCTGCGGATCAACGCGGGCGGGCACTGCTTCGCCGTGACCTCCCGGACGGTGTCCTGCCACAACCGCTGATCGCGGTCGAACTCGAAGAGCATTTCCGCTCGCCTCCTGCAGTGCCGGTACGGAACCATTCGAGAATATCATTCTCTCAAGTCGGAAGTCACGGTCTCGAATTTTGCAACAAGGCGGGAGTCGGTGCGACGGTGCGCCCTTACCCTCCGGTACAGTGCAAACATGTTCTCGTCAGGAAAGGGGGTGGATCAGGCCGTGACCAGCACCGAAGAACCCGCCTGGAAGCAGCGGGCCGTCGAGCGCTCCATCCGGACCGCCAAGCTTCGCGCCGAGCAGCGCGTCCAGCGATTCCTCGACGCCGCCCAGGCGATCATGATCGAGAAGGGCAGCACGGACTTCACGGTGCAGGAGGTCGTGGACCGTTCGAAGCAGTCGCTGCGCAGCTTCTACCTTCAGTTCAACGGCAAGCACGAACTTCTGCTCGCCCTCTTCGAGGACGCCCTGACCCGCTCGGCCGATCAGATCCGCGCCGCCGCTGCAGCGCAGGAGGACCCCCTCGATCAACTGCGCGTGGCCGTCGAACTGCTCTTCGAGCAGTCGCGACCCGATCCCGATGCCCAGCGCCCGCTGTTCACGGACTTCGCGCCGCAGCTGCTGGTCTCCCACCCGGCCGAGGTCAAGGTGGCCCACGCCGCCCTGCTCGAACTGTTCACCGAACTCATGGAAAAGGTCGCGGCAGCCGGCAAGCTGCGGTCCGGGCTCAACGCGCGCCGCGTCGCCGCCATGACGATGCAGACGGTCATGTTCATCGCGCAGTCGAGCGGCGGGAGCGACGACGCCACGACTCGCCCCATCACGGCCGAGGAGACGTGGGAATTCTGCGCGCGAGGGTTCGCCAACGCGGAGTGAGAATACTGTTCTCAATTCAGGAGAGTTGTCCTACACTCGGCGCATGTCCGAGTTGTGGAGCGATCTGCTCACCTGCCTGAAACTGGAACCGGTTGCACCGGTGGAATCCTCGACGGCCGCGGCTTTCGAGGGCCGCAATCAGCGGCTCGAATACCACCGGGTGTTCGGCGGCCAGATTCTCGGCCAGTTCGTCCGAGCCGCCGAGCTCACCCGTCCCGGCAAGGCCGTCAAGTCGTTGCACGCGCTGTTCCCGCGCGAAGGCAGGGCCGAGGAGTCGCTCCGGTACGACGTGACCGTGCACCACGAGGGCCGTACCTTCGCCACCCTTGCCGTCGTGGCCTCCCAGTCGTCCGGGGTCGTGGCGACCGCGTCGGTGTCGATGCACGCACCGGAGGACGGCCCGGCACACCAGTGGACCGGGAGCGTCGGCGCCGTCCCGACGGACGACCACACCGTGGCCGTGGAACTGCTGCCGTGGGAGGTCCGCACCCGGACCGATCTGAACTCCACCGACACGGGGTCACCCGAGTTCGAGATGTGGATCCGCACACCGGAAGTCGATCCCGCCCTCGCTCCGGCTCTCGCTGGATACGCCACGGACCTCACGCTCATCGGTACCGCGCTGCGCCCGATGGAGGGAATCAGCCAGGTGGGTAACGGGACCGCATTCCTCTCCGCCGTCACCTGCCACAACCTGTGGTTCCACCGCCCGTTCCGCACCGACGACTGGCTGCTGCTGCGCCAGCACAGCCCGGTGCTCGCACACGGCCGGTGCTTCGGCCGGGGCGACGTGTTCACCGCCGACGGCACACTGGTCGCCTCGTACGCGCAGGAGGCACTCGCCCGTCTTCCGTGACGGCCGAACGGCTTTCGGCACTGGGAAGGTCGTCATTCGCACACGTTCGACACACACCTGAACGGACCTTCGCACCGAACCGCCGAAACCGTTCGTTCACACCGAATTCCTGCGCCGCAGTCACCGCCGAACGCAGGATCCCGTCCGACACGATCCGAGGTCTCGCATGACATCACGTTCGTCGTCCACCGTTCTCACCGAGCCACGCTCCGAATCTCGGCCGCTGCGCGTCGTCCAGTGGGCGACCGGGAACATCGGCACCCACGCGTTGCGTGCCGTCATCGAACACCCGCGGCTCGAACTCGCCGGAGTCCACGTCCACTCTCCCGGCAAGGCGGGACGCGACGCCGGTGAACTCTGCGGCGTGGACCCGGTGGGCATCCTCGCCACCGACGACCTCGACGCGATCGTCGATCTCGACCCGGACTGCGTGCTCTACATGCCTCTCGCACTCGACGTGGACGAGGTGTGCCGGTTGCTCGCCGCCGGGATCGACATCGTGACCACCCGGGGCGAATTCCACCATCCGGCGACCATGGATCCGGACCTGCGCGCTCGGGTCGAATCAGCCTGCACCACAGGAGGGTCCACGATCCACAGCACCGGTAGCAGCCCAGGCTTCATCACCGAGGCCATTCCCCTGGTGCTCACGTCGATCCAACGGCGTCTCGATCGTCTCACGATCGACGAGTACGCCGATCTGTCGCGCCGCGACTCCCCCGATCTGCTCTTCGGGGTGATGGGCTTCGGCAAGCCGCCGGTCGCGTTCGACGAGCGCCGGCTCGTGTTCGCTCGTCACAGTTTCGGCCCGTCACTGCTTCTCGTCGCGGACGCCCTCGGCATGCCGCTCGATTCCGTGGAGGCGAGCGGTGAGCTCGCCCTCGCGACACAGACCACCCGGATCGCGGCCGGAACCATCGAGGCGGGCACCGTCGCGGCGCAGCGGGTGACGGCCAGTGGAACCCGGAACGGAGAGCCGCTGTTGAATTTCCGCGCCACGTGGTACTGCACCAGGGACATCGACGCTTCGTGGGATCTGGCGGACACCGGGTGGCGCGTCACCGTCGACGGGGACGCGCCGCTCGACGTCGCATTGCGGTTCCCGGTGCCGCTCGAGCAGATGGCATCGATTTCACCCGGCTACACCGCGAACCGCGCCGTCAACATGGTCCCGGTGGTGTGCGCCGCCGAACCGGGCATCCGGACCACCGTCGAGCTACCCCAGGCCGTCGCAGTCTTCGGCTGACGCGGTCGGGCCGCCGGTCGGTTTCGCAATCAGCCGGCCGGCGGCTGCATAGGGGTTCGTCCGCCCCTCGGCCACGGCGGCGGCGAGCCTGGCCAGGTCGGCATGGTTGTGCAGCGCCGTCTGGGCCAGTGACAGGATCTGTACCCGCGCGCGTGCGACGCGCCGAGCGTGGGTGTCCGTGCGATGGTGGGTGTCGATCGCCTCCGCCAGTTCGGTGATGCCGTCGCCGCGCGAGGCCACGAGTCTCATCACCGGGAGCGCGGTCTCCGCCTTCAGGTCCCGGACGGTCTGATCGGCACCCTCGCGGTCCGCCTTGTTGACCACCAACAGGTCCGCGACCTCGAGCAGCCCCGCCTTCGCGGCTTGGACCGCATCGCCGGCGCCGGGGTTGAGGACGACGACCGTCGGATCCGCGACCGCGGCGATCTCGATCTCCGACTGCCCGACTCCCACCGATTCGAGCAGGATCAGGTCGTAGTGCAGGGCGGCGAGCACGCGAACCGCCGCGGGGACGGCCTCGGCGAGCCCGCCGAGATGACCACGGGTCGCGACCGAGCGGATGAGTACGTCGGGATCTCCGATGTGTGCGGCCATCCGGATCCGGTCGCCGAGGAGGGCACCGCCGCTGTACGGCGACGACGGATCGACGGCGAGCACGGCCACCCGCAACTCCTGCCGCCGGTACTCGCCCACCAGCGCTCCGACGGTGGTCGACTTCCCGGCGCCCGGTGGCCCGGTCACCCCGACGACGCGGACGGCGCGCGGCTCGAGCAGCTCGAGGACCTCGTCCCGCCGATTGCTCTCGACCAGACTCAGCAACCGTCCTGCTGCGCGCAGGGATCCGGCCCGCCCGGCCGTGACCAGATCCTCGATGCTCGTGGCCGCACGGGCCGTGAACCGTGCGGCCCTGCCGGTCGACGCAGTCACGGCGCCGGTACCTCGATGACCGTCGCCGATCCCATGCCTCCCCCCGCGCACATCGCCGCAACGCCGATTCCGCCGCCCCGGCGGCGCAGTTCGTGCACCAGGGTGACCAGCATACGGGCGCCGGTGGCTGCGACGGGATGTCCGAGCGAGCAGCCGCTGCCGCTCACGTTGACGCACTCCGGATCGATGTCGAGCAGTCTGATCGTCGCGACGCACATCGCGGCGAAGGCCTCGTTGATCTCGAACAGGTCGACGTCCCCGACCGACATCCCGGCGCGGCCCAGCGCCTTCTCGATTGCGGCCACGGGCGCCAGCCCGGTCTCGCCCGGGTCGACACCGACCGAGGCCCACGAGCGCACGGTCGCCAGGGCGGGCAGGCCCAGACGGTCGCTCGCCAAAGTCAGGACTGCCGCCGCATCGTTGGCACCACAGGCATTTCCGGCGGTGATGCTGAATCCCTCGATCTCGGGATGCAGCGGCTTCAGTGCCGCCAGCTTCTCCATGCTCGTGTCACGACGCGGGCTCTCGTCGACCTCGAACAACCCGTGTGGCGTCGAGACGGGAACGATCTCCTCCTTGAACCGGCCCTCGGCGATGGCCGCACTCGCGTTGCGATGCGAGCGCAGCGCCCACGCGTCCATCTCCTCGCGGGTGACC
Source organism: Rhodococcus sp. DMU1 (assembly GCF_012272955.1). Lineage (NCBI taxonomy): Bacteria > Bacillati > Actinomycetota > Actinomycetes > Mycobacteriales > Nocardiaceae > Rhodococcus > Rhodococcus sp. DMU1. The sequence continues at coordinate 5,745,142 of NZ_CP050952.1, forward strand.
CCGGCCCGGACCGCCGCGTTCCAGCCGACCGTGATGGACATGTCCTTGTTGGGAGCGTCGGGGCGATCCGGATGGGTCGGGGGCAGCCAGGGGGCCCATTCCTCACCGTTGCGGACGAAGGAGCGCGGAGCGGTCGAGGCGGAGTTGACCCCACCGGCGATGACGAGCTGGTCCATGCCCGCGCGGATACTCGCCGCCGCGCTCTGGACCGCCGCCTGGCCTGCGGCGCAGTGCCGGTTCTGGGCGAGTCCGGGCACGTGCGCCAGCCCGGCGGTGATCGCGGCGTGGCGCGCGATCACGCCGCCGCCGTGCAAGCCTTCACCGAGGACGACGTCGTCGATCGTCTCCTTGTCGAGGTCCTCGGCCGCGGTGGTGACGACGAGTTCGGCGAGGTCGTACGCCGAGGTGTCCCGGAGAGAACCCTTGAAGGCGGTCCCGATCGGGGTACGCAGCGCATTGACGATGACGGCTTCAGGCATGGGTCTCCTCCAGTTCGGCGAGCAGGGTGCGGCGCAGTAGCTTTCCGGTCTCGGTCTTCGGCAGTTCGTCGCGGAAGACGACGGTGTCCGGGGTCTTGGACGAGCGCAACCGGCTGCGCACCCACTCGGTGATCTCGGCGGGATCGGCGTCGCCGACGAGGACCGCGACGATCCGCTGGCCCCATTCGGGGTCCGGCGCGCCGATCACGGCTGCCTCGACGATGCCGGGGTGGGAGAGCAGGACGTCCTCGATCTCGGCGGGCGCGACGTTCTCACCGCCGCGGATGATCGTGTCGTCGGCGCGGCCCTCGACGAACAGGTATCCGTCCTCGTCGAGCCGGCCGAGATCTCGGGTCGCGAACCACCCGTCCTCGTCGAGCACGCTGCGACCGCCGTATTCGCCGGAGATCTGCTCGCCGCGCACGAACAGTAGTCCGGTCGCTCCCGTCGGCACCGGTTGGCCCTGTTCGCTGCGCACCTCGATCTCGATGCCGGGGAGCGGGCGGCCCACCGAGCCGAGGCGGTCGCGGACCGCAGGGTCGGTCGACGCGAATGCGGTGCGATGGTCCTCGGGGCCGAGCACCGCAATGGAGGACGCGGTCTCGGTCAGGCCGTAGGCATTGACGAAGCCGGTCTCGGGGAAGGCCTTCAGGGCACGTTCGAGAACCGGCCGGGGTGTGCGTGATCCACCGTAGGCGAGGGACTGCAGCGTCGGGGTATCCGCCTTCGCCTCCCCCAGTGCGTCCACGATGCGGGCGAGCATCGTCGGTACGAGCATCGCGTGGGAGACGTTCTCGCGCCGGACCGTGTCGAGCCAGCCGCGTGCGTCGAACGCCGGGAGGTAGACGATGCGGCGGCCGCTGTACAGGTTCGACAGCAGGTTGGTCAGCCCTGCGATGTGGTAAGGCGGCACGGCCACCAGGGACGCGTCGGTCTCCCCGGCGGAGGAGAACTCCAGCGTGTTCAGGACGTACGCGAGCAGATGCCGGTGCCGCAGCACCGCCGGCTTGGGCGCCGAGGTGGTCCCGCTCGTGTAGATGATCACGGCGACGGCGTCTCCGTCCCAGCTCGGCGCGATGTCCTCGTCCGGATCGGCGTCGCCGTCGAGACCGTCGATGAACGGATCGAGGTCCTCGGCACGGAGGATCAGCGCTCCCTCGTGTCGGTCGATCAGCGCCGAGAGCTGCTGGTCCCCGAGCCGATAGTTGAGCGGCACGAACGGCACGCCCGCGAGCGCGGCCCCGAAGAGCGCGACCGGATAGGCGAGGTGATTCGTCCCCAGGTACAGCCCGGCGGGGTGGCCCCGGAACCGGACTGCGGCGCGCCGGGCCAGGGCGAGCAGCCGCTCGGAGGTCAGCGACCTGCCACCGGCGGTCACGGCGACTCGCTCGACGTTGGCTGCCGCCATCTCTGGAATCATGCTGATGTTCATGAGAACATTATTCTCACAGTAAGAGAGCATCAATTGCAAGAAGGGGAATTGGCATGGAAATCAACGGCACCTCCGCGATCGTCGTCGGGGGCACAGGCGGACTGGGACAAGCAACGGTCCGCCGCCTCCACGGCGCCGGCGCCAAGGTCGTCGTCGCCGATGTCGCCGACGACAAGGGCAGGGTACTCGAGGAGGAGCTCGGCGTTCGCTACGTGCGCACCGACGCCGGCGACGAGGCCTCGGTGTCGGCCGTGATCGCGGAGGCGGAATCCCTCGGCCCGCTGCGCATCTCGGTGGACTGTCACGGCGGCCCCGCCGGTGGCGGCCGGCTCGTCGGCAAGGACGGCAGCCCGATGTCGCTCGACGCGTTCAAGACGACGATCGAGTCGTACCTGACCTCGTCGTTCAATGTGATGCGGCTGGCAGCCGCCGCGATCGCCCAGCAGGATCCGCTCGAGGAGGGCGGTCGCGGCGTCATCGTCAACACCGCATCGGTCGCGGCGTTCGAGGGCCAGATCGGCCAGCTCCCCTACTCCGCCGCCAAGGGCGGCATCGTCGGGATGACCCTGGTCGCTGCGCGTGACCTGTCACCGCTGGGCATCCGCGTCGTGACGATCGCCCCCGGCACCATCCTCACCCCTGCCTACGGCAAGGCCGGGGACCAGCTCGAGGCGTACTGGGGTCCGCAGGTGCCGTTCCCCCAGCGCATGGGCCGCCCCGAAGAGTACGCGGCCCTCGCACAGTCCATCGTCGAGAACGACTACCTCAACGGTGAGGTGATCCGCCTCGACGGCGCGCTCCGGTTCCCGCCAAAATGACCGGCGCAGCGGACTCCGCCGCGGGCACACCACTCGCGGGCAAGGTCGCATTCGTCGCGGGCGCGAGCCGGGGTATCGGTGCCGCGGTCGCACGGGCGCTGGCGGATGCCGGCGCGGCAGTAGCGGTCGCGGCCCGCTCCGAGCTGCGGGGCAACCTGCCCGGCACGATCCATACGGTGGCCGACGAGATCACGTCGTCCGGTGGGACCGCGTACGGCATTGCGTGCGACGTCACGTCGGAGGCGTCGGTCGAGTCGGCGGTGGCGACGGCAGTCGACCGGTTCGGCGGAATCGACATCCTCGTCGCCAACGCCGGTGTGCTGTGGATGGGGCCGATCGAGTCGACCCCGCTGAAACGCTGGCAGCTGTCGCTCGACGTCAACCTCACCGGCGTGTTCCTCGTGACGAGGGCCGTGATCCCACACCTCCGGAAGCGCGGCGGCGGATCGCTGATCGCCGTGACCACGAACGGTGTCACGATGCTCGACCGCGGGGCCAATGCCTACTGGGTGTCCAAGGCAGCCGTCGAACGCATGTACCTCGGCCTCGCCGCGGATCTGGCGCCCGACAACATCGCGGTGAACTGCCTCGCTCCGTCGCGGATCGTCCTCACCGAGGGGTGGACCGCAGCCGGTGGCGGCCAGCAGATTCCGCCCGAGATGGTCGAACCTCCGGAGGCCATGGGCCGCGCCGCCGTCCTGCTGGCACAGCAAGACGCGTCGGGAACCACGGGCACGATCCAGCATTCGGAAGCGCTCACGCTCCAACCGCGCTGACCGGCCCGGCGTCGCCGTCGCGAGCAACCGCGCCCCGGACGATCACTCGATCCGGGTGCGCGGTTGCTCGGCATCGTTGCGGGAAAATTGGATTCGCCGCACAGCGCCGACCGCATCCCTACAGTAGGGCCGTCCTCCATCCATCGTCGTCTCGACGACCATTCCCGACGGGATCCCTACGTGAAGTTCTGGAGTGGAACAGCATTCATGAACACGGCGGAAATGCCGGCCGTGGCGAAGATGTTGGACGAGGCCGGGTTCCACGGTGTCCTCGTCTCCGATCATCAGATCTATCCGCGCGAACTCTCGGCCCCGTACCCGGCAACGGAGGACGGGAAGCTGTTCTGGCACCCGGACACCGAATGGCCGGACGCCTGGGTGCTCATCGGCGCGATGGCTGCGGTCACCGAGAACCTCCGCTTCGGCAACAACGTCTACATCGCCCCGTCCCGGCCGCTCCTGCAGGTCGCCAAACAGGTCGCGACCGCCGCCGCCCTCTCCGAGGGGCGGGTGTCGATCGGCGTCTCCGCCGGTTGGATGCGCGAGGAATTCGAACTCCAGGCACAGCAATTCGAGAACCGCGGCCGACGCCTGAACGAGATGATCGAGGCACTGCGAGCGCTGTGGAAGGGCGGCTGGGTGTCGTGACACGGCGAGTTCTACGACATCCCCGAAATGACCATCGAGCCTCACCCGCCGGGACCGGTCCCGATCCTGTGCGGCGGTGAGTCCGATGCCGCCCTGAAGCGTGCGGCCCCAGCGGTGCGACGGCTGGGTCGGCACCGCCTACACCCTCGAGGACGCACGGCACTGGACCGACCGGATCAACGGCTACCGCAGGCAGTTCGGTCGCGAGAACGAGCCGTTCGACATCATCGTCGGCCTGCGCGACACCCCCAGCCGCGATCTGTACCGGCGCGCCGGGGACCTCGGCATCACCGGGGTCATGTGCTCACCCTGGTCGAACTGGGAGCAGACTCACGGGGGCGACCAGAACTACCTGCGTCGACCTGCCGAACGCTACCGGGCGTCCATCGAGCACTTCGCCGACGAAATCCTCTCCGCTGTGGGGTGACGCTGCGCCGGGACCACGGCCGGTACCGGTCCCGACCTGCACGGACGGTCCGTGCGACTCCGGCTGGACCCGAGAACACGACAAGGAGACTCACGAATGGCAGGACGAGTGGAAGGCAGGGTCGCACTGATCACCGGGGCGGCTCGTGGTCAGGGTTGCGCCCACGCCGTGCGGTTGGCACAGGAAGGGGCGGACATCATCGCGATCGACGTCGCCGGCCCGCTTCCGGGTGTGCCGTACGACTCCGCCACACCGGAGGATCTCGCCGACACCGCCGGTCAGGTCGAGGCGCTCGGCCGCCGCATCGTCTCGACGATCGCCGACGTACGCGACCTGGAGGCGTTGAAGGCGGCCACCGACGCCGGCGTGGCCGAACTCGGACGCCTCGACATCGTGGTCGCCAACGCCGGCATCTGCATCCCGTCCGCATGGGACCGGATCACCCCGCAGGCGTTCCGTGACACCATCGACACCAACGTGATCGGCGTGTGGAACACCGTCATGGTCTCGGCACCGCACATCATCGACGGCGGGAACGGCGGGTCCATCATCCTCACCAGCTCCTATGCCGGCGTGAAGATGCAGCCGTTCATGGTGCACTACACCGCGAGCAAGCATGCGGTGACCGGCATGGCACGGGCGTTCGCCGCCGAGCTGGGCAAGCACGACATCCGCGTGAACAGCATCCATCCCGGCGGGGTGAGGACTCCGATGGGGTCCGGTGACATGCAGGCGGCGCTGGCCGAAGCGGGTGAGACGAACCCGGCGCTGAACAGCATGGGAACCCCGTTCCTGCCGCGCTACGCCGCCGAGGCCGAGGAGATTGCCGACGTCGTGCTGTTCCTCGCGAGCGAGGAATCGAAGTACATCACGGCCGTCCCGCTCTCCGTCGACGGCGGCATGGCACAGTTCTGACGCCTCGCCGAGGCATTCTCCCGTTGCCTCTCGAGGCGAGTCGAGGCATGCAGAGAGGGTCCCGGAGCTCGAATCCGGGACCCTCTCGTCGTGCGCGATGTTGCCGCGCAGTCAGTTCCGCGGAGCGGTGAGCCGGGTGATGGTGGCCCGGAAATCCTCCGACCGGAACGTCATCTCCTCGGCCGTGGTCGCGAAGTCCAACGTCGCGAGAACCGCCCGCTCGAGTTGGATGTTCAGCAGCCGCTTGGTGGCCTCCACTGCCTGCCGCGGTTGCGCGGCGATACGTTCGGCGCACGCGATCGCCTCGGCCATCGGGTCGGCGACGACGTGGTTGGCCAGGCCTATCTCCCGAGCCCGCTCGGCCGAGATCCGTGCTCCGGTGAAGGCGTACTCCTTCGCGAAGAGCAGACTCGTCTGCAGCGGCCACGTGAGCGGACCACCGTCGGCCGCGACGAGCCCGACCTGCACGTGGGGGTCGGCCAGGTAGGCCGTCTCGGCCATGTACACGACGTCGCTCAGCGCCACCAGGCTGCAGCCGAGCCCCACCGCCGGCCCGTTGACGGCGGCCACCACCGGAACCCGGCACCGCGCCATGCCGAGCACGATGTCCCGGCCGTGGGCGATGGTCTTGGCCCGCAGGTCGGCATCCCGGCTCAGCTCTGCGAGATACGTGAAGTCGCCGCCTGCCGAGAACGCCGTGCCGGCGCCGGTGAGCACGGCGGCGCGAGCGTCGCGGTCCTCGCTCAGCTGCGGCCACAGTTTCGCGAGACCGACGTGCAATGCGTCGTTGACCGCGTTGAGTGCGTCCGGGCGGTTCAGGGTGATGATCCGCAGCGGGCCCTTCGCCTGGATCGTGATCTCTTCGGGTACGTCGTACATGTCAGACCCCCAGTCCGAGGATGCGCGAGGCGATGATGTTCTTCTGGATCTGCGACGTGCCGCCCATGACGCTCTGGGCGCGGCTGTACATGTAGGCACCGAGCAACTCGGGGTCGCGGGTGCCACCCACCGCGAGGGCGGCGTGGCCGACCGACTGGTCCACCCATGTCATGAGCAGCTTGTCGAGCGAACCGTCCGACCCGTGCGACATGCCGTCGAGCTGTTCCGACAGTCTGCGCCGCACGTGCAGGCGCAGCATCTCGGTCTGCACCGCCGCCCACGCCAGCTCCTCGGGGGGCGGGCCGTCGACGCGAGAGGCCATCTGCCGGACAAGCTTTCCGTAGCGGGCCGCGAAGCCGAGCGTCGAGGGCTCACGCTCGTGCCCCACCACCGTCATCGCCAATGCCCAGCCCTCGCCCGGCGCACCGACCATGTGATCGGCGGGCACCCGCGCCCCGTCGAACAGGACCTGGCCGAACTCCTTGGTGACGCCGCTGATCATCTTCAGCGGTCGCTGCTCGACGCCGGGCTGCTTCATCGGAACGATGAACGCCGAGATGCCGCGGTGCCGCGGTGCGTCCGGGTCGGTCCGGGCCAGCAGCAGGCACCAGTCGGCGACGTCCGAGTAGCTCGTCCAGATCTTGTGGCCGTGGATGACGTACACGTCGCCGTCTCGGGTCGCAGCGGTCGTGAGCGACGCGAGGTCGGAGCCGGCGCCGGGTTCGCTGAAACCCTGGCACCAGCGCTCGGTTCCGTTGATCATTCCCGGCAGGAAGCGGCGGCGAAGCTCCTCGCTGCCGTGCCGGCCGAGGCCGGTGACCAGGTAACCCAGGCTCGGCCGCGGCGGCGCTCCCGCAATGGCGAGTTCCTCGTCCACGATGACGTCGTAGACCGGCGGTAGATCCTGCCCGCCGTACTCCTCCGGCCACGACAGCCCGAAGAATCCGGCCCCGTAGAGCGCCTGATGCCAGTCACCCTGACGGGCCCAGTACTCGTCGCCCGACGTCGGGTAGTTCCGGGCGTGGTCGGCCAGCCAGTCCTGCAGCTTCTGCCGGAATGCGGCTTCCTCCGGCGAGTCACGAAAGTCCAAGATCGATCTCCTTCAGGCTCACGGGGAACAGTTCGGTGGACGTCAGCGCCCGCCGCAGGTACACATGTGCGAGGCACTCCCAGGTGTTGCCGATACCACCGTGCACCTGGATTGCGGTTTCACAGATGGCGTGAGCGGCGCGCGCACAGTAGATCTTCGCGATCTGCGCGGCCCGCACCGCCGCCGCAGGCGACAGCTCGTCGACAGCCCAGGCCGCGTGCCGCAGTACGCTCACCGCGCCCTCGATCAGTGCCTGATTCTCGGCGAGCATGTGCGCCACGGCTTGGTAGGACCCGATCGTGTTGCCGTACTGTTCACGAACCTTGGCGTAGTCACAGGCGAGCGCCTGGGCGCCCCGGGCCGCGCCGACCAGATCGGCACCTGTGGTGACCAGTGCGAGGGCGTGCCAGCGTTCGGCATGGTCCGGTGACAGCTCGCCCAGGGGTTCGAGGGTGTCGCCGAGTTCCGCAGTGCAGCGGGTGAGATCCGCGCTCGGGAGGGCGGATCCCACATCCCCGACGAGAATCCGGTTGTCGCGCACGGCAACGGCACACCGGAGTCCCCGCGCGTCGACCGCCTCGTCGTCCGGCGCGATCGCCCATGTCAGTTGGTCGTCGGCGACGTGCCTGCGCAGATCGTCGGCGAGGACCGGTCCGAGGAACGGAACGTCGACCAGGCGGCGCCCGAACTCCTCGGCGACGATCGCGACCTCCACACCGGACGCCCCGTCGGACCTGAGGGCACGCCAGCCCGTCGTGTCCACTGCCCTCTCCAGGCGGGTGATCCGTTTGTCGTCCGCGAGGTCCTGAACGGAACCGGGTCCGAGGTCGTCGGCCAGTTTGGCGGCCGCATCGCGCAATTGCTGCTGTTCACTCGTCAGACGGACGTCCATACTGCTCCTTGAGTACTCGGCGCAACACCTTGCCGGAGGGCAGGCGAGGGATTTCGGGCACGAACTCCACGCGGCGCGGCATCTTGTACGACGCCAACCGGCTGCCGACGAGTTCGACGAGTTCCGCAGCAACGGCGGGGCTGTTCGTGGCAGCAACGGCGGTGCCGTTCGTGGCAGCAACGGCGGTGCCGTTCGTGGCAACCGCGGCGACGATCGCCTCGCCGTCGGCCGGATCCGGCACTCCGAACACGGCGCAGTCCGCGACATCGGGGTGGCCGAGCAGCACGCTCTCGATCTCGGCCGGTGCGACCTGGAATCCGCGTACCTTGATCATCTCCTTGGAACGGTCGGTGATCCGGAGCCATCCATCCGGATCGAGGTAGCCGACGTCCCCGGTGCGGTACCACCCGTCGTCGAAGGCGCCGGCGGTCGCCTCGCTCGGCAGGTAACCGGCCATGACGGACGCCGACCGCGCCTGGATCTCGCCGACTCCGTCCGGGCCGAGGGGGTGTCCGTCGTCCAGCGAGACGATCCGGACGGTGACACCGGGGACGGGCCTTCCGACGCTGTCCAGCCGCGCATCGACGAGGGGGTTGCACGCGATGACCGGTAGCTCGCTGGCGCCGTATGCCGGGACCCACGGCACGCCGGTCCGTCGGGTGACGGTCTCGGCGACGCTCGCCGTGACGGGTGTGGCGCCCCACATGATGTAGCGCAGCGACGACAGGTCGTACGCCTCGAGTTCCGGGTGCGAAGCGATGGCCAGGGCGATCGGTGCGACCGCCATCTCGATGGTGACGCGGTCGGCCTCGATGTAGTGGAGCATCCGGTCGATGTCGAAACGGCGGTGCAGCCGCATCCGGGCACCGGACTCGAGGGCTGTCGCGATGTTGAGCAGGCCCAGGATGTGGGCGGGCGGTGTGACGATCTGGATCCGGTCTGCGGACGTCATGCCCAGCGCGTCACGCCAGTGCACGACCGCCGCGGCGAACGACGCGTGCGTGTGCCGGACGGCCTTGGGCCGTCCCGTCGTACCGGAACTGAACACCAGGACGGCGTCCGCCGCGGGGTCGGGTGGTACCCGGGGACCCTGCGCCGGCGTGACGGGCTCGTCCAGGTCCACCGTGGGCAGCAATTCGGCCAGCACCGGCACGTCCCCGACACCGAGAACGGCGGAGGTGACATCCAGAGCGTGTGCGACCTCGTCGTGCTTCCATGCCGGACTGATCAGCACGACGGCGGCGCCCACCTGCCAGATCGCCTGAACGGCCACGACGAACTCGGGACGGTTCGACGACATCAATGCAACCCGGTCACCGCTGCGGACGCCGCGCCGCGCGAGCGTCGCGGCGAGACCGCCGGCCAGCGCCTCGAGCTCGGGGCGGCTGTACTCGCGGTCCTCGAAGACGAGGGCGGCCCCGCCCGCGCCGACGCTGCCGTCGGCGCGGCGCGACGCGGAGGCAGGGGCCCCTCCTCGCGAATCGAAACTGAGCATTGAGAAGATCCCGTCTCCTGAGAGAGAATAGTATTCTCAGTTGGACAGAATCTTACTACCAGGAGGAGTCGGTCGATGTCGAGGCCCCCAGTTTTCCAGCGGGCGACCGTGACCCGCATCGTCAAGGAGACGGCCGACGCGCGCACATACGTGCTCGCCCCGGACGACGGCCCCTTCTCCTACCGCGCCGGTCAGTTCTGCACCTTCAAGGTGGTCGTCGACGGCGTCGACCTCTACCGCTCGTACTCCATGTCGAGCGCACCGGAGACCGACACCGAGCTCATGACCACCGTCAAGCGCGTCCCGGGCGGCAAGGTGTCGAACTGGCTGCTCGACAATGTCGCCGAGGGCGACGAACTCGAGCTGACGCGTCCGGCCGGCACCTTCTGCCTGCAACCCTCCGAGGGACCGATGCTCGGGTTCAGCGGAGGCAGCGGGATCACCCCGATCCTGTCCCTGGCCAAGAGCACCCTGGCCACCACCGACCGCGCCGTCCGGCTGCTGTGCGCCGACCGCGACCGCGCCTCGGCGATCTTCGAATCGGACCTGGCCGAGCTCGTCGGGCTCCACCCGGGACGACTCACCGTCGTCCGGCACCTCGACGACGAGAACGGACGGGTCGACGCCGCCACCGTGCGCAAGTTCATGGGCGACGACGTGGCCGCCGACAGCTACGTGTGCGGCCCGGAGGCCTTCATGGCACTCGTCGAGTCCGCCCTACCGGGACCGGGGCGGGTGTTCGTCGAGCGGTTCGGCACGGCGACCGCCTCCGAGCCGACCGCCTCCGAGCCGGCCGCAGCCGTAGCGGCCACAGCCGTCGACACCGAGGGCACGGTCACGATCATCTTGGGGCGCAAGAAGATTTCCGTACCTCGCCACTCGAACGAAACCCTGCTCGAGAGCGCCCGGCGCGGCGGTCTCACCCCTCCGTTCTCGTGCGAAGCCGGCAACTGCGCCACCTGCATCGCGCAGGTGACCGTGGGCGCTGCGACGATGCGGGTCAACGACGCCCTCACCGACGACGAGGTGGCCGACGGATACGTTCTCACGTGCCAGGCCGTACCCGACACCGCGTCCCTCGAGGTGGTGTACGAGTAACCCCGATCCGCCGCCGTGGGCGCGCCGAGCGGGGCGCCACACCACGAATCACCTCTTCGGCAAGAAGCATTCGCGCTTCGTCCCGCAGCGCATCCGGATCGCCGTCATGACCCCGGGCGACACCGGACGACCACGCACGCCCAGCTACGCCCCCGAATTCATTGCATCACAATCGGATTGGTGCTATCGCGCGACCGACGGCCACGCACATTCGAACCGAGTTGATGTAACCGGGCGTCTCCCCTTGCCATCGAATGCAATTCGTCAATATATTGCCCAGCATAATCTTCGTCACACTCGGTTACGCTCCCGCCGATCGATCGAACGGAGCGCTTCCGTCCCCACCACCCTACGGTTCACGGCCCGAACGTCGGCACCGCCGACTCGGGACCACCGAGGAAGGTTGAGTTGGATGTTTCAGACAGCTGTCCGGCGCCTAGGCCGCGGCGTGGTGGTGGTGTTCCTCGTGACACTCGCCGTCGTAGCGCTGCTGAGCCTCGCCCCGGGCTCGGTGTCGCAGGTGATCCTGGGGGAGAACGCCACTCCGGAAGCCGTGGCACAGATGAACGAAAAGCTCGGGCTCGATGCGCCGCTGTGGTCGCAGTACGCGCAGTGGCTCGGCAACGCCGTCCAGGGCAATCTCGGCACGTCACCGCTGACGGGACAATCCGTCACCGACGCGATCGTCGAACGGTTGCCCGTGACACTGCAGCTCGCGGTCATGGGCTTGGTCATCGCCCTCGTCACTTCCATCGTGATGGGCGTGATCTCGGCGTCCCGGCCGGGCAGCGCGGTCGACCGCGGCCTGAATGCTCTTTCCGCGATCTTTCTTTCGGTCCCCGCCTTCATCGCGGGCCCGGTGCTCATCTTCTTCTTCGCGATCCAGCTGCAGTGGTTCCCGGTGATGGGATGGTCCCGCATCGAGGACGGGCTGTGGGACAACCTGCGCGGAGCCCTGCTGCCGGCGATCTCGATCGCGCTGATCGAGATCGCAGCGTTCCACCGGCTACTGCGGACGGACCTGATCGGCACGCTCCGTGAAGACTTCGTCGCGGCGGCACGCGCGAAGGGGATGTCGTCGAAATACGTGATGTTCCGCCATGCGCTGCGGCCGTCGTCGTTCTCGTTGATCACCCTCGCCGGAATCAACCTCGGACGGTTGATCGGTGGCACCGTGATCGTCGAGACCCTGTTCGGCCTACCCGGATTGGGGCAGTTGATCGCATCCTCGATCACATCGCGCGACGTGATCATGGTGCAGGGCGTCGTGGTGTTCATCGCGGTCGTGTATGTCGCGATCAACACCCTGGTGGACGTCGGATACGGCGTGATCGATCCGCGGGTGAGGAAGGTGGCGGCATGACCGACACGGTGACCCGCACCACCGGCCCGGACCCGACGACACGCACCGCCGCGGCGGGCCGGCTGCCGGCCGTGCCCCGGATCCGGCGCCGACGCCCGGTGCTGGTGTACCTGGCCGCCGCCTGGCTGCTCCTGCTCCTCGGCGCCGCCGCCCTGGCCGACGTGCTCCCGCTCGCCCCCTACGCCACCCCGGTCGGCCCACCCCGCCAACCCCCGCAACCCGGCCCGCTCGACCTGCTGCTCGGCACCGACACCATGGGCCGCTCGATCCTGTCCCGCCTCGTCCACGGCGCCCGCATCTCCCTGCTCGTCGGCACCGTCGCCGGCCTGCTCGGCTTCACCGTCGGCGCGACCCTGGGCCTGCTCGCCGGCTACTTCCGCGGCCGCCTCGACACCGCGATCACCCTGCTCACCGACGCCATGCTCGCCTTCCCCCCGCTGATCCTGCTGCTCGCCCTGGCCTCGGTGCTCACCCCCAGCGCCGGCACCATCGGGCTCGGACTGACCCTGCTGGTGATCCCGTCGTTCACCCGGCTGGCCCGGGCCAACACCCTGGCCTGGTCCTGCCGCGAATTCGTCAAGGCGGCGACGAACATGGGCGCCGGGCACGGCCGGATCCTGACCCGGGAGATCCTGCCCAACCTGATCGCCCCGCTCGCGGCCTACCTGCCGATCGTGATGGCCGCCCTCATCGTCGCCGAGGGCTCGCTCAGCTTCCTCGGCCTGGGCATCCCGCCACCGCAGCCGAGCTGGGGCCAGATGATCAACGACGGCAAGGACGCCCTGGCCACCGACCCGCACCTGGTGTTCGTGCCCGCCACGGTCATCTTCGTCACCGTCTTCGCCCTCAACCTCGTAGGAGACCACCTGCGCACCACCTTCGACCGCACCCTGCACGACTGAACCCACCCCACCGGCCGCCCGTGCGATCACGCGGCGGTGTGGATCACGAGGCAATCGACAGCACGATGGAAAGGGGCCTGCTCGCATGAGCACCCAGCCACTCCTCGAGGTGAAGAACCTCCGCACCTGGATCGGTACGGCGCGCGGAACCGTCCGCGCCGTGGACGACGTGTCCCTGACCCTCGATTCGGGCCAGGCACTGGGCATCGTGGGCGAGTCCGGTTCCGGCAAGTCCGTGATGGCGCGGGCCGTGATGGGACTGATGCCCGCACGGTCCGACTGCTCCGGTGAGGTGATCTTCGAGGGCAGGAATATTCTCACGCTCGGCAAGAAGGAGAAGCTGGAGATCTGGGGCAAGCAGATCGCCATGGTGTTCCAGGATCCCGGCCGATCGCTGAATCCCGTCGTACGGGTCGAGCGGCAGCTCACCGAAGGCATGCGCCGCCATCTGGGGATCAGCCACTCGGAAGCCCACGGGCGGGCGCTCGACCTGTTGACGGAGGTCGGGGTACCCGATCCCGAACGCCGGTTGCGGAATTATCCGCACGAGATGTCCGGCGGTATGCGGCAGCGCGTGATGATCGCGATCGCGCTCGCCTGCGAGCCCGACCTGTTGATCGCCGACGAACCGACGACGGCACTGGACGTGACCATCCAGCGGCAGATCCTCGACCTGCTGCGGCGGACCCAGCGCGAGCGGGGAATGTCGCTCATGCTCATCAGCCACGATCTGGCCGTCGTCGCCGGCCGCACCGACCGGGTCTCGGTCATGTACGCCGGCCGCCTCGCCGAGACAGGTTCGACGCGTGAGGTGTTCGACGAACCCCGACATCGGTACACCGAGGCACTGCTCGCAGCGACACCTACCATCGATCATCCCCGGCATGCTCCGCTGCGGCTGATCGAGGGGTCGCTGCCCGACCCCATCTCTCCCCCCGAGGGCTGCCGCTTCGCCCCGCGGTGTGCGCACGCCGGCGAGGAGTGCCTATCCACCGCTCCCGAACTCGAATCCGTCGGCGCCGACCATGAGGTGGCTTGTCTGCACCCGGTCACAGCTCCGGCGCTGACCCTCTCCGAAAGGTGACAACAGATGGCTGGCAGCGGTTCCGCGCACCTGCGCGGTGACGACGCTCTGCTGAGCGTGCAGGACCTGGTTGTGGAGTATCCGACCGACGCGGGCACCGTACAAGCGGTGTCGAAGATCAGCTTCGACGTCCTTCCCGGTGAAACCCTAGGCATCGTCGGCGAATCCGGCTGCGGCAAGTCCACCACCGGACGAGCCGTCCTGCGGTTGGACCGGATCACCGCGGGGCACATCCGGTTCGGCGCCGAGTGGATCGAGCAGGCCGACGGGAAGCGGATGCGGAAGCTGCGCCGCGAGATGCAGATGATCTTTCAGGACCCGGTGGCGTCGCTCAATCCCCGCCGCTCGGTGAAGGACATCGTGGTCGAGGGACTCGCCGTCACAAATGTCCCGAAGGAGGAGCGGGCCACTACGTCGGCGTCGGTCCTCGAGCAGGTCGGCTTGTCGGGCCCGCGCTTCGCCGACGTGCTGCCGCGCCAGTTGTCGGGTGGGCAGGCACAGCGCGTCGCGATCGCCCGCGCTCTCGCGTTGAATCCGCGCCTGCTGATCTGTGACGAACCGGTCTCCGCACTCGACGTCTCGGTCCAGGCCCAGATCCTCAACCTGATCGAGGACCTCAAGTCGGAGTTCGATCTGACCGTCGTGTTCATCGCACACGACCTCGGTGTGGTCCGGACCGTGAGCGACAACGTCATGATCATGTACCTGGGGAAGGTGTGCGAGTTCGGCGACGCGATCGAGGTGTACGGCAATCCGGCTCACCCCTACACGCGGGCCCTGCTCGACTCGGTTCCGCTCACCGATCCCGAGAAGGGTTTCGCCGGACCGGCGCTCGAAGGCGACGTGCCCTCACCGCTCGCACCCCCGAGCGGATGCCGGTTCCGTACCCGCTGCCCGCGCGCGCAGGAGCGGTGCGCGGCCCAGGAACCCGAGATGCGGGAGATCGCATCCGGCCAGTTTGTCGCATGCCACTTCCCGCTCGTCGGGGAACCGGCGGGCACCGACGTCGCCGACCGGGCGCCCGTACTGGTGTAGAACCAACCAGCGAGAGAACGCCCACCCCGAACCTTCTCGGGGTGGGCGTTCTCGTATCGTTCCGCAGGCTCGGTCGGGTGCCGGGCTCACCGGTGGGCGACGACACCGCCGTGTTCGCCGAGCCGCGGCGGCGACCCGTACTCCGGCACGTAACCGGCGACCTTGACCGGGCTGCCGATCAGCCGGAAGTCACCCGCAGTCACGACGGCCTCGGGTGTGGCGGCGAGCGCGTCCGGCAGGGGCCGCACGGCTGCCGCCGGGACCCCGAGGGGACGGAGCCGGAACTCCCACCCGGTGGCGGTGTCCGCGGCGAGCGCGGCCGTGACGACGGCGAGCACCTCGTCCCGGCGCCGGGCCCGTTCCGCCATCGTCGCGAATCCTTCGATGCCGGCCTCCGCGGCGAAGGACCGCCAGAATCCGTCGTGTGTGACGAACAGCGCGAGGTATCCCTCGGAGGTGGGAAAGAGTTGGGCGGGAACGTAGAACGGGTGCGCGCCGAACGGGAGCCGCCGCGGTTCGGTGCCCTCGTTGAGGTAGGCGGACGCGCGATAGTTCAACTGCGAGAGCATGACGTCGCGCAGCGACACCTCCACCTGGCCGCCGCAGCCCGACACGATCTGTGCGAGCAGACCGAGCGCAGCGGTCAGCCCGGCCGAGTTGTCGGCCGCGGAGTAGCCCGGCAGAGTCGGGGGGCCGTCCGGATCACCGGTCAGCGCGGCCACCCCCGTGACTGCCTGGATCACGTAGTCGAAGGCCGGATCGTCGCCTGCGTCGAGCCCGTAGCCGGTCAGTGCGACGCAGACGATCTTCTCGTTCCACCGGCGCAGCGCGTCGTAGGTCAGCCCGTACCGGCGGATCGCCGAGGGTTTCAGGTTGACGAGCAGGGCGTGTGCGCCGGTCGCGAGTTCGCCGAGGCGCTGCTGCCCCTCCTCGGTGGTCAGGTCGACGCAGATGCTCAGCTTGCCGCGGTTGAGGCTCGCGAAGTACGCATCGCCGACCTGCCGGGAGAGATCTCCCGTGGGCGGCTCGAGCTTGATCACCTCGGCGCCGAGGTCGGCGAGCATCATGGTCGCGTAGGGGCCGGCGAGGATGTGGCCGACCTCGAGGATGCGGATGCCGGCGAGCGGACCGCCCGTCATCGCAGTTCCCTGACGAGTTCCGCCACCACTTCCCGCGTGCGGTACTTCGAGGCGACCAGTTCGTCGCGGGTGTCCCCGATCGGCAGCAGGCGCATCGACAGGTCGGTGGCACCTGCGTCCCGGTAGCGGCGGAACCCGGCGAGGAGGGCATCCTCGTCGCCGGCGATGCACAGATCGCCCACGTCGCGGGCCTCGCCCTGCTCGAGCAGCTTCTGATAGTTGGGCGAGTACTCGGCCTCGGCGAGGATCCGGTTGGCCCGTTCGCGGGCCGTGTCGACCTCCGACGGCCGGCACAGGCACACCGGCACACCGGCGACGACGCGGGGCCCGGGCCGCCCCGCGTTGGCGGCGGCCTTGGTGATGCGTGGGACGACGTGGTCGGCGACGGCCCGGTCGTCTGCCATCCACAGCACGGTGCCGTCGGCGTGTTCACCCGCGATCCTCAGCATCACCGGGCCGAGCGCCGCGACGAGCACCGGCATCGGAGCGACCGGCGCGAGATCGAACGGATTGTGCACGGTGAAGGTCTCGTTGTCGACGTCGACCGAGCCGGTGGCCGCCAGGGCGGCGCCGAGGACCTCGAGATAGTCACGGGTGTAGCCGGCCGGCTTCTCGTAGTGCAGGCCGAGCATGTCCTGCACGATCCAGTGGTGCGAGGGCCCGACGCCGAGCGAGAGCCGGCCGCCGATCGCCGCGTGCACCGACAGCGCCTGGCGGGCAAGCGCGATCGGGTGCTGCGCCTGCAGCGGCACCACGGCGGTCCCGATCTCGATCCTGCTCGTGCGGGTGCCCATCATCGCCACCGCCGTCAGGGCATCGAAGTCGTTGGGCACCTGAGGAACCCACACGGAGTCCAGACCCGCGGCCTCGGCCCACTCCGCGTCGGCCAGCATCCGGGACACCTTGCGTGCCGAGTCTCCACGCTCCGGCCCGCTCATCACTCCGATCCGCACATTTCCTCCAGGTTCTTCGAAATCGGTTCTGTCGCCATGGGCTCGGTCGTCGAGCCGGGCGGATCACGACCCAGCGGCGTCGGTCAGCTTGCGCACCTCGGTCACCAGCACGTCGAGCGGCGTTCCGGTCGGGAAGACCGCTGCCGCTCCCGCATCCAGCAGCTTGGGTACGTCGGTCTGCGGAATCGTGCCACCGACGATCACGGCGATGTCCTCGGCGTCGGCGGCACGCAGCGCCTCCACGACCCGGGTGGTGAGCGCGAGGTGCGCACCCGAGAGGATGCTCAAGCCGACGACGGTGACATCCTCCTGCAGGGCGATCGAGACGATGTCCTCGACCCGCTGGCGGATGCCGGTGTAGACCACCTCGAAGCCGGCGTCGCGGAGCGCGCGGGCGACGATCTTCGCGCCACGGTCGTGGCCGTCGAGTCCGGGCTTGGCGACAAGTACACGTGCGGTCATTAGAACACCACCGGCTGCTGGAACTCGCCCCACACGGCCTTCAGTGCGGAGACCATCTCGCCGACGGTGCAGTAGGCGTTGGCGCAGTCGATCAGGTGATGCATGAGATTGTCGGTTCCTTCCGCGGCGCGGGACAGGGCGGCGAGCGTGTCGCGAACCGCCTGCGGGTCTCGTTCTGCTTTCACTTTGGCGAGCCGCTTCAGTTGCAGCTCGCGGCCTTCGGCGTCGAGTTCGTATGTCGAGATCTCCGGTGGCGGCTCGTTCGAGACGAACTTGTTGACGCCGACGACAGTCCGATTGCCGGCTTCGACGTCCTGGTGCAGCTTGTACGCCTCGTCCGCGATGAGGCCCTGCAGGTAACCGTCCTCGATCGCGCGGACCATGCCGCCGTGGTTCTCGAGGTCGGCCATGATCTCGACGATGCGTTCCTCGGTGGCGTCGGTGAGCGCCTCGACGAAGTAGGAGCCGCCGAGCGGGTCGGCGACCCGGGTCACGCCGGTCTCGTAGGCGAGGATCTGCTGCGTCCGCAGTGCCAGGGTCGCCGATTCCTCGCTGGGGAGGGCGAACGGCTCGTCCCACGCGGCGGTGAACATCGACTGCACACCGCCGAGCACCGAGGCCATCGACTCGTAGGCGACGCGGACCAGGTTGTTCTGGGCCTGGGGCGCGTAGAGGGAGGCACCGCCGGCGACGCAGCCGAAGCGGAACATCGACGCCTTGTCGGTCTTCGCCCCGTAACGCTCGCGCACGATGGTCGCCCAACGCCGCCGCCCGGCACGGTATTTCGCGATCTCCTCGAAGAAGTCGCCGTGGGTGTAAAAGAAGAACGAGATCTGCGGCGCGAACTCGTCGATCGTCATCCGCCCGCGCTCGACCACCGTGTCGCAGTAGGTGACCCCGTCCGCGAGGGTGAACGACATCTCCTGTACCGCGTTGGCCCCGGCATCGCGAAAATGCGCGCCGGCGACCGAGATCGCGTTGAAGCGCGGAACTTCGGCCGCACAGAACTCGATGGTGTCGGCGATCAGCCGCAGCGACGGTTCGGGCGGCCAGATCCACGTGCCGCGGGACGCGTACTCCTTGAGGATGTCGTTCTGGATCGTGCCCGTGAGCTTCTCGCGCGGCACGCCCTTGCGCTCGGCCGCGGCCACGTAGAACGCCAGCAGGATCGCCGCCGTTCCGTTGATGGTGAAGCTGGTACTGATCCGGTCGAGTGGCATGCCGTCGAACAGGACTTCGGCGTCGGCGAGGGTGTCGACGGCGACACCGACCCGGCCGACCTCCTCGCTCACCTCCGGATCGTCGGAGTCGTAGCCACACTGGGTGGGCAGGTCCAGCGCGACGGACAGCCCGGTGCCGCCCTGATCGAGCAGGTAGCGGTAGCGGCGGTTGGACTCCTCGGCGGTACCGAATCCGGAGTATTGCCGGAACGTCCACAGCCGGCCGCGATAGCCGGACGCGAAGTTTCCGCGGGTGAAGGGAAAGGCTCCCGGGGCCGGCGGTTCGGCACCCCGGTCGGCCGGCCCGTAGACCGGCTCCAGCGGGATGCCCGACGAGGTCTCAACGAAGTCGCTCACGATGAATACGATACTTGCAGAAAATGAGAATGCCAATATCATCAGTGAGAACGATGTGATGTGCCAGCGACCGCAGGGAGAGAGATGTCGAGCCAGCAGAATGCACTCAGCGACCGCACCATGGTCGTGTCCGGCGCCAGTCGCGGGATCGGGCTCGCGATCGCAGTGGCCGCGGCGCGGCAGGGCGCGAACGTGGTCCTGCTGGCCAAGACGGCCGAGCCGCACCCGAGACTGCGGGGCACGGTGCACACCGCGGTTGCCGAGATCGAGGCCGCCGGCGGCAAGGCCGTCGCCGTCGTCGGCGACGTGCGCCGCGAGGAGGACGTGCAGCGCGCCGCCGACACCGCGGTCGAGCACTTCGGCAGGATCGACATCTGCGTGAACAACGCCAGCGCCATCGCCCTCGAGCCCACCGAGAACCTGCCGGTCAAGAAGTACGACCTGATGCAGGAGATCAACTGCCGGGGCACCTTCCTGCTCACCAAGACCTGCCTGCCGCACCTGCGGGAGTCGCCGAACCCGCACGTGCTCACGGTCTCGCCGCCGGTCAACTTGAATCCCCACTGGCTCGGGGTGCATCCGGCGTACACCCTGTCGAAGTACGGAATGACGCTGCTGTCACTGGGTTTCGCTGCCGAGTTCGCCGAGGCGGGCGTCGCCGTGAACTGCCTGTGGCCGCAGACCTACATCGCGACCTCCGCCGTCGCGAACATGCAGGACGGCGAACGCCTGCTCTCCTCGTCGCGCAGCCCGGAGATCATGGCCGACGCCGCAGTCGAGATCCTGTCCCGGCCCGCGAAGCAGACCAGCGGGAACTGCTACATCGACGCCGACGTGCTCACCGAGGCCGGTGTCACCGACCTCGGCCGCTACGGCGGCGGCTCGAACCCCACGTTGGATCTGTTCCTCGACTGAGGACTCCACCAAGCGAGGCGAAATGTACGTCTGCCTGTGTTTCGCAATCACACAACGCGTCGTCGCCGAGATCGTGGCCCGAGGCGCCCGGTCTTCGAAGGAGGTGGCGAACGCCTGTGGGGCAGGCTCGGACTGTGGCCGGTGCCGGCGCACGGTGCGGGCCATCATCGCCGCATCCGGGGACGGCGACGCGCCGCGGGTGGAGGAACACGGGCGACACCCGATTCCGAGCCGACGCCCCGTCGACGCGACGCCCGCCTAGGCACGAGGGACGCCCACATCCGCGGTGCTCCTCGCGCGCGTCCGTACCCGCGCAGTAAGCACGTTCGGCGCGCAAGGACAGTCGCGCGCCGCCGGTCCCGACATAGGCACTCGCTATCGGTCGCTGTGGATCTTGGACTTTGTTCCGCCGAGGCGCTGGTGATCGACTGATCGGGCACGGCGGCCCGACATCGAGGCGCTCGCCGAACGGAACGAGGAGTGGGATGTGAGCGGTCTGCACCTTCCGCAGCGGGTCCGGCAGCACGCGGCGGAACGGCCGGACGCACTAGCACTGACCTGCGGCGACACCACCGTCACCTTCGCCGAACTCGATCGGCGCACCAATCGGCTCGCGACCGCCCTGAGCGGTCTGGCCCGCCGCGGCGGTCGGATCGGAGCGCTCCTGCGCATGCGGCTCGAGGCCGCCGAGACGTTCGTCGCCTGCGGGAAAGCGGGGCTGGTGTTCGTCCCCCTGAACTGGCGGCTCACCCCGGCGGAAGCCGCCCGCATCGCCGAGGACGCGGAACTCGACGTGCTCGTCGTCGAATCCGGGTTCGCAGCGGCAGCCGAGGCGATCCGTGCCGCACTGCCCGGCCTGCCCGTCGTCCTCGTCGACACCGATCCCGGCGACGACCTGCTGCCCGGGGCGTGGACGTGGGAACGGCTCACCGCCACCGGCGCCGACACCGATCCCGGCCGCGGCGACGACCCCGACACGACGCTGCTGCAGCTGTACACCTCCGGCACCACCGGCACGCCGAAGGGGGTGCTCATCACCCACCGCAACCTCCACAACGACGAGGAGGGACAGCGCATCTACCACTGGCGGCCCGACTCGGTGGCGCTGAACGCGATGCCGCTGTTCCACATCGCCGGGGCCGGATGGCTGAGCACCTGCCTGTCCGCCGGTGTGCACGCCGTCCTGCTCGGCGAGTTCCAGCCACGCACCGTCGCGTCGCTCGTCGAACGCCATCGCATCACCCATGCGTTCCTGGTGCCCGCGACCGTCCAGATGCTGCTCGACCTGCCCGGCCTGGACACGTTCGACCTGTCGAGCCTGCAGTTGATCTTCTACGGCGCCTCCCCCGTCACGCCGTCGATGCTGCGCCGAGCCGTGCACACCCTCGGATGCGGATTCGTCCAGCGCTACGGGATGACGGAGACGAGCGGCTCCGTCACCGCGCTGCGCGTCGAGGACCACGACCCGACCGGTCCCCGCTCCTACCTGCTGCGCTCGGCGGGCCGCCCCATGCCCGGTGTGGAGATCGCCATCCGCGACGTGGCGACCGGGGAGGACCTGCCGGTGGGAGGGTCCGGCGAGATCGTGTGCCGCTCCCGCCACAACACGTCCGGCTACTGGCGGCGCCCGGAGGAGACCGCGGCGCTGTTCACCCACGACGGATTCCTGCGCACCGGCGACGCCGGCCACCTCGACGAGGACGGCTACCTGTTCGTCACCGACCGGGTGAAGGACATGATCATCACCGGCGGGGAGAACGTCTACCCGATCGAGGTGGAGTCGGTGCTCGCCGAGCATCCCGCCGTCGCCGAGGTCGCCGTGGTCGGGGTCCCCGACCGCAAGTGGGGCGAGGCCGTCACCGCCGTCGTGCGGGTGGCCGACGGTGCCGCCGTGCCGGACGAGAGCGAACTGGTCGCGTTCACCACCAGCCGGCTCGCCTCCTACAAGAAGCCGCAGCGCATCCACTTCGTGAGCGAGCTGCCGCGCAACGCCAGCGGCAAGATCCTCAAGCGCACGTTGCGCGACACCCTCGCGGAGGAGGTGTCGTGACCGCGGTCGAGGTCGTCGGCGTCGTGCAGCAGGAGGCGTGGCGGCGCGGCGAGCTGCCACCGGTCGAGCAGGTCCGGCCCGGGCTGTGGTCGATTCCCGTGCCCATGCCGAAGAACCCGCTGCGCTACGTGCTGGTCTACGCGCTGGCCCTGCCCGACGGCCTGGCCCTGATCGACGTCGGCTGGGACTCGGAACAGTCGTGGCAGGCCCTGGTCGACGGAATCCGGCAGACCGGGCACGACATCACCGAGGTCCGGTTCGCGGCGATCACGCACCTGCACCCGGACCACTTCGGCCTGGCGCCGCGGCTGCGCGAGGTCAGCGGTGCCGCACTGGCGATGCACGCCGCCGACGCGGCGCTGCTCGGCCACCACACCGCCACGGATCGGGAAGGGTTCACCGCGGCCTGGGCCCGGCAGCTGGCCCGGCTCGGAGCCCCCGAAGAGGTCCGATCGGGCGAGGTCATGGAACTGGTCCGGTTCGGGCCGCGCGAGTCGCTCGACGTCGTGCTCGACGACGGCACCCCCCTGGATCTGCCGGGCTGGGACCTGCACGCCGTGTGGACGCCCGGCCACACCCCCGGCCACCTGTGCTTCGTCGATCGCACCCACGAGCTGGTGTTCAGCGGCGACCACATGCTCCCCCGCATCAGTCCCAACATCTCCACCGTCCCGGGCGAACTGCCGAATCCGTTGCACCGCTACCTGCTGTCGCTGCACGCCACCACGAGCCTGCCCGACGGCGAGGTCTTCCCCGCCCACGAATACCGCTTCCGCGGGGTCGCTTCCCGCGCGCAGGCGCTGCTCGGCCACCACGAGGAACGTCTGGCCGAGATCGCCGAGGCCGTGTCCCGGCATCCCGGTTCCACGGCGTGGGAGGTCGCCACGCGGATCTCGTGGTCCCGTCCGTTCGAGACGATGTCGCCGCGTCTGTGCCGGCTCGCGGTGCGGGAGACCGACGCCCACCTGTTGGTTCTCGCCGACCGGGACGTGGTCACCGGGTGCGGTACCGACCCGGACCGCTGGATGCCGGCAACCGCCGTCCCCGTACGATGAGCCGGTGGACCTTCACCTCATCACCTATTTCGTCGCGGTCGTCGACCGGGGTGGGATCACGAAGGCCGCCCAGTCCCTCTACATTTCGCAGCCGTCGCTGTCGCAGGCCATCCGCACACTCGAACGTCGGCTCGGCACAACCCTGTTCGACCGGACCGGGCGCCGGCTCACGCTCACCGAGGACGGCCGCCGGCTCGACGTAGCGGCGCGCCGCATCCTCGCCGACGTCGAACGGGCGAAGGCGAAGGTCGCCGCGGTACGCGAACTCGCCTCGGGCCGCGTCGACGTGGTGACGTACTCGTCGTTCTCGTTCGACCCGATGATCGAGCTCGCCCGCCGCTTCCGTGACCGCTACCCGCACATCCTGGTGCGGATCGTCGACACGGACGGTCCCGCCGGGGTGCACACCGCGCTGCGCCGCGGCGAGGCGGAGATCGGCGTGACCGACCTGTCGGTCGAGCACGCGGGCATGATCACCGTGCCGCTGTTCGAGCAGGAACTCGTGCTCGCCCTCCACCACGACCTCGCGGCCGACCTGCCGGACCCGATCCCGCGCACCCGTGTGCGGGACGTACCCCTCGTCGTCGATCTCGGCGACCGGACCAACGCCGCGAAGGCGGGCGGGCTGCTCGCCGAGAACGCCGCCAATGTCGTCGTCGACTGCGCCCACCCGGCGGCGACGTGGGGACTGGTGTGCCTGGGCACCGGCGCAACGGTGGTGCCCAGGCCGGTTGCCGAACAGCAGATGCCCACGGTGACGGTGCGGCCGCTGGAGCCGCCACTGACCCGGCCCGTCGGACTCGTGCTGCGGGCGGGCGAGCCGTCGCCGGCCGCGGCGGCGTTCCTCGACGTCGCCTCGACACTGCGGCAGGGAGTGTAGGACTGTGGATTTCCGGCAGGTGGAGTACTTCCTCGCGGTCGTCGAGAACAACGGCATCAACGGGGCCGCGACCGCGCTCGGCGTCGCGCAACCGACGGTGTCGCAGGCCCTGCGCAGCCTCGAACGCGAGCTCGGCGTCGAGCTGTTCCACCGCATCGGTCGCGGCATGGTTCTCACCGCGGCGGGCCGCAGCCTCATCGGCCCGAGCCGGCAGATCCTGCGTGACGTGACCGCGGTCGAGGAGCTGCTCGCCACGTCGGACGGCGCGGTGGCGGGCCGGCTCGACATCATGGCCTTCCCGGCACTGTCCGCCGGCCCGCTGGTGGAGCTGATCGCGCGGTTCCGCCGCGAATATCCCAAGGTCGCGGTGCGGTTCTCGGCCCTGCAGGACGAGGAGCTGGTCGCGTCGCTGATCCGCGACGGTCACTGCGAGTTCGTCGTCGCGCACCTGCCGCTCGAGGGCGGCGACGGACTCGAGGTGATCGAGCTGGGCGAGCAGGAGTGGTGGCTGGCGTATCCGCCGGGATCCGAGCTGCCGGAGGGCCCGATCCACCTGTCCGAGCTGCCGGACATCCCCATGGTGTTCGCGCCGACCGGTGGGTCGATGGTCGATGCGGTGGAGTCGGCGCTGCGCGCGGCCGGTGCCCGTCCGGAGATCTCCGTCCTGGTCGGCCAGCGCGAAGTCCGGCTGCCGATGGTGGCAGCCGGACTCGGCGGGTCGATCGTGGATCGGGTGCCGGCGGAGGCCGCCGGGGACCGGCTCGTGGTGCGCGCCTGCGAGCCGCGGCTGGTGGGCACGTACGGGCTCGCGTTCGATCCGGCGACCCTGTCTGCGGTGGGTCAGGCGTTCGTCGACCTGGTACGGCGGCGCTGACGCGCCATGGCGCTGCCGCGCCGGTGCGTCCTTTGAGTTGCTCCCACAGCCCAAAGGACGCACCGGCCGCGAAGCGGCCTACACCCTCTCGAACACCGCGGCCAGACCCTGACCGCCGCCGATGCACATCGTCTCGAGGCCGTAGCGGCCGTCGCGGCGGTGCAGTTCCCGGGCGAGCGTCGCCAGCATGCGGCCGCCGGTCGCGCCGACCGGGTGGCCCAGTGAGATGCCGGACCCGTGGACGTTGGTGCGCTCGAAATCGGCTGCGCCGAACTTCCATTCGCGAGTCACCGCGAGTGCCTGCGCCGCGAAGGCCTCGTTGAGTTCGATCACGTCGACGTCGGCGAGCGTGATGCCGGCCTTGGCGAGGGCCTTCTCCGTGGCCGGAACCGGGCCGATGCCCATGATCTTCGGAGCCACACCGGCCAGGCCCCAGGACACGACCCGCACGAGCGGGGTCAGGCCCAGCTCCGCGGCGCGCTCGGGGGTGGTGACGAGGCACATGGACGCGGCGTCGTTCTGGCCGCTGGCGTTACCGGCGGTGACCGTGGCCTCGGGATCCTGCTTGCCCATGATCGGCTTCAGCTTCGCCAGCGACTCGACGGTGACGTCCGGGCGGGGATGCTCGTCGGTGTCGATGACGTCGTCACCGGAGCGGGTCGTGACGGTGACCGGGACGATCTCCTCGGCGAGGATGCCGTTCTTCTGCGCGGCGACGGCGCGGGCGTGCGAGGACACCGCGAGCTCGTCCTGTTCGAGCCGGCTGATGCCGTAGTCGCGGCGCAGGTTCTCGGCGGTCTCGATCATGCCGCCGGGCACCGGGTAGAAGCGGCCGCCGGCGGTGGCCCGGGCACGCACGAGGCTGTCGTGCATCTGCACGCCGGTGCGGGCGCCGCCCCAGCGCATGTCGACGGAGTAGAACGAGGCGTTGCTCATCGACTCGGCACCGCCGGCGACGACGACCTCGTTGTCGCCGTTGCCCACCTGGAGCGCAGCCTGGATGACGGCCTGCAGGCCGGAGCCGCAGCGACGGTCGATGTGCATGCCGGGCACCGTGATCGGCAGGCCCGCGTCGAGCGCGACGACGCGGCCGATGGCGGGGGCCTCACTGTTGCCGTTGCAGTGGCCGAGAATGACGTCCTCGATCGCGTCGGGGGCGATTCCGGTGCGGTCGAGGAGACCCTTCAGTGCGGCGACACCGAGGTCGACGGCGTTGAGGGACTTGAACATTCCGCCGTAGCGGCCGATGGGAGTGCGGACGGGCTCGCAGATGACTACTTCGCGCATGACGACCTTCGGGAGAGGAGAGTGATTGTGAAAGAGACCGTGAGACAGGGACTCACATGAATCGGCCGCCGGTGACCTCGAGTACCGTGCCGGTCATGTACGAGGACATGTCGGACGCGAGGAAGAGGGCCACGGACGCGATCTCGGACACCTCGCCGGGCCGGCCCATGGGGATCTCGCTCATCTTCTGATCCCAGGCCTTCTGCGGCATCGCCTCGGTCATCGCGGAACGGATCAGGCCCGGCTGGATCGCGTTGACCCGCACGCCGTGGTGCGCCATCTCCTTCGCGGCCGCCTTGGTGAGGCCGACGATGCCCGCCTTCGCGGCCGAGTAGTTGGTCTGGCCGACCATGCCGACCTTGCCGGAGAGCGAGGAGATGTTGACGATGGCGCCACGCTTGGAATCGCGCATGATCGCCGACGCCTTGCGGGTGCCGTGCCAGGTGCCCTTGAGGTGGACGGCGATCACCAGGTCGAAGTCCTCCTCGGTCATGGTGCGCATCGTCGCGTCGCGGGTGATGCCGGCGTTGTTGACGACGACGTCGAGCGAGCCGAACCCGTCGACGGCCTCGGCGAGGAGCGTGTCCCACTCCTCCGCGTTCACCACATTGCACCGCACCGCCCGGGCCACCTCGCGGCCACCGAGCTTCTCGGCGGCGGCCGTCGCGGCATCGAGGTCGAGGTCGCCGAGGACGACCCGGGCGCCGGCGTCGACGAACTCCTGTGCGATCGCGAAACCGATGCCCTGAGCGCCTCCGGTGATGACGGCGGTTCGGTTCTCCAGCAGTGACATGAGGTTCCTTTCGCACGAGCCCACCCGGTCCGGGGACGGTGGGAAGGCACCGATGAATCGAGGACGCGGGCGACGCCCGTCGGCTGATGCTCCGAATATACCGAGAGGACCGGTGATTCGACCCCGCCCCATTCATCGACAGTGCCTATGTGGCGATGGGGTGATTCGTATTGGACACCCGCCGCCCCGGAAACCGATGGTGGATTCATGACAACCTCGACTGCGACGCCGGCTGCCCAGGTCGACGACGACGACTTCCAGGAAATCCTCGCCCAGACCCGCGCGTTCGTGCGCGGCGTGGTGGTGCCGCGCGAGCAGGAGATCGCCGACACCAACGCGATTCCGGACGACATCCGCACCGCCGCCAAGGAGATGGGCCTGTTCGGGTACGCCATCCCGCAGGAGTGGGGCGGGCTGGGCCTGAACCTGGCGCAGGACGCCGAGCTGGCGATGGAGCTGGGCTACACCACGCTGTCGCTTCGGTCGATGTTCGGCACCAACAACGGCATCGCCGGGCAGGTCCTCGTCGGGTTCGGCACCGACGAGCAGAAGGCGCAGTGGCTCGAGAAGATCGCCTCCGGCGAGGTCGTCGCCTCGTTCGCGCTGACCGAGCCCGGCGCCGGCTCGAACCCGGCCGGGCTGCGCACCAAGGCCGTGCGCGACGGCGACGACTGGATTATCACCGGTGAGAAGCGGTTCATCACCAACGCCCCGCTCGCGGACCTGTTCGTCGTCTTCGCCCGCACCCGCCCCGCCGACGAGAACGGCACCGGCATCGCGGTGTTCCTGGTCCCGGCCGACACCGACGGGGTGCAGGTCGGCGCCAAGGACCGCAAGATGGGCCAGGAGGGGTCCTGGACGGCGGACGTGCACTTCACCGACGTGCGGGTGCCGGCCGCGGCGCTGGTCGGCGGCAGCGAGGACGTCGGCTACAAGGCCGCGATGACCTCCCTGGCCCGCGGGCGGGTGCACATCGCGGCGCTGTCGGTGGGGCAGGCGCAGCGCGCGCTGGACGAGTCGGTCGCGTACGCGGCGACCGCGACGCAGGGCGGCACCGCGATCGGCAACTTCCAGCTGGTGCAGGCGATGCTCGCCGATCAGCAGACCGGGGTGATGGCCGGGCGGGCGCTGGTGCGCGACGCGGCGCGGGCGTGGGTGGAGGGCACCGACCGGCGGATCGCACCGTCGGTGGCGAAGCTGTTCTGCACCGAGATGGTCGGCAAGGTCGCCGACCTGGCGGTGCAGATCCACGGCGGCACCGGGTACATGCGGGAGGTGCCGGTCGAGCGGATCTACCGGGACGTGCGGCTGCTGCGCCTGTACGAGGGCACCAGCGAGATCCAGCGTCTGATCATCGGCGGCGGACTGGTCAAGCAGGCCCAGCGCGGCTGACCCCGGAACGCGACGAGGGGCGGTGCCTGTCGAAGGCACCGCCCCTTTTCGTCTGTTCGTCCGAGCGAATGTATCGCTCACCTCGTCAGACCGACAGTATGGTCCATTCGCTCGGCGACGCGGTGACGCGGTGACGCGGCGACACGGCGACGCGGCGACACGGCGACGCGGCGACACGGCGACACGGCGACAGCCGGGCACCGTCGCGGTACCCGGCTACCGGTTCAGTGTGAGGCCGCGGCCTGCTCGATCCGGGCCCGCAGATCCGTCTTGAGCACCTTGCCCGCCGCGGAGGTGGGCAGCGCGTCCACGAGCACGACCTCGCGAATCTTCTTGTAGGGCAGGACCTGCTCGGCAACGAAGGCCATCAGCTCGGCAGGGTCGGGCTGCGCGCCCGGCACCGGCACCACGAAGGCGACCGGTTCCTGCCCGACGTTGCCGGCCTCGCGGCCGACCACCGCCGCCGTCGACACCGCAGGATGGGACACCAGGATCTCCTCGAGCTCACGCGGATACACGTTGTAGCCCTTGTAGATCAGCATGTCCTTGGCGCGGTCGCAGATATAGACGTAGCCGTCGGCGTCGCGGTAGGCGATGTCGCCGGTGTCGAGCCAGCCGTCCACGTACTGCTGGGCCGTGATCTCGGGATGGCCGAGGTAGCCGTCGGTCACCTGAGGCCCACGGACCCACAGTTCGCCGCGCTCGCCCTCGCCGAGGACGACGCTCGGATCGTCCTGGACCCGGATCTCGATCTCGGTGTCGAAGACGGGCAGGCCCACACTGCCGAGACGATAGGTGGACCCGATGATCAGCGGCATGGCGGTGACCACACACGTGCCCTCGGTCAGGCCGTAGCCCTCGGCCACGCGGGCGTTCGGGAACGCCGCACCGAGCGCCTCGAGCGTGACGTGGTCGATCGGCGCCGCCCCCGACGACACGACCCGCACCGACGTGGTGTCACGGCGGGCGACGTCGGGGTGGGTGGCCAGCGCATGCCACATGGCCGGGCTGCCGGTGATGTAGCTGGCGCGGTGCCGCTCCACGAGCTCGAGCATGCGGGCGGGGTCGAAGCGGCCCGCGAGCACCTGGGTGAGGCCGCACAGCAGCAGGAACGACGTGTTGATCAGCGCGTGGGCATGGAACAGGGGCGACACGACGACGGTGGCGCCCTCGCCGGGGATCACCCCGTGCACGTCGAGACCCTCGATCGGGCGCAGCGCGACCAGCCCGTCGCCGGTGGTGACGACCTGGTGGGCGGCCCGCCACCCGCACATCTGGGTCACGTTGGCGACCACGTTGCGGTGCAGCACGCGCACGCCCTTGGAGATGCCGGTGGTACCGCCGGTGAAGGCCAGGTGCGCGACGTCCGTTCCGGCGACCTCCGCCGGCGTGAACGCCGTGGGCTGCCCGGCGAGGAACTCGTCGTACCGCACGACGGCCGCGGAGGTGGGGGCCACCTCCACCGGCTCGTCGGAGACCACCACGATCGTCGCGGCCGTGGTGCCCGCCGCGGCGCCGAGGAGGACACCGAGCTGCTGCGGCTGGGTCACCGCCGCCACGGCGCCCGTCTCCTCGATCTGCTTGCGCAGGCCCGGTTCCGGTTGCAGCGGGTTGACCAGCGTCACGGTGGCGCCGGCCCGCAGCGCACCGTAGTAGGCCACGATGAACTCGATGCAGTTGCCCACGTGCAGCAGCACCACGTCGCGCGGGGCGACACCGGCTCCCTGCAGGGCGGAGGCGAACTGCGCGGAGCGCTCGTCGAGCTCGCGGTACGTGCACACCCGTTCCCCGTCGACGATCGCCGGGCGGTCGCCGTAGAGGGCGGCCATGCTCGGCGCCCACACGCCCATCGTCACGTCCGGGTAGGACAGCGACATCGTCGACGGATCCGGCAGGTTCATGGTCATCCGTCCCACCTCAGCGCGGGGCCATGCGGATGGCACCGTCGAGACGGATGGTCTCACCGTTGAGGTAGCCGTTCTCGAGGATGTTGGTGGCCAGCCGGCCGAACTCGTCGGGGCGGCCCAGGCGCGCCGGGTTCGGCACGGTCTTCTCGAGCGAGGCACGCACATCGTCGCGCAGGCGCGCGAGCAGCGGGGTGTCCATGATGCCCGGCGCGATGGTGTTGACGCGGATGTTCTTGCTGGCCAGGTCGCGGGCGGCGACGACGGTCATGCCGACGATGCCGGCCTTGGACGCCGAGTAGTTGATCTGGCCGATCTGTCCCTCGAAGGCGGCGACCGACGCGGTCATGACGATGGCGCCACGCTCGCCGTCGACCGGCTCGAGCGCGGCCATGCGCTCGGCACCGAGACGCAGCGCGTTGAACGAGCCGATCAGGTTCAGCCGGATCACGAACTCGAAGTCCTCGAGCGAACCGGCCTTGCCCTCCTTGTCGAGGACGCGCATCTTCCGGCCGGCGCCGGCGCAGTGCACGAGTCCGCGCAGGCCGCCGCGCTCGTGCGCGACGTCGAGGGCGGCGGCGAACTGCTCGGCGTCGGTGACGTCGGCAGCGGCGAAGGCCGCGCCGTCACCGAGGGAACTCGCGACGTCGGCACCCGGCGAGCCGGGCAGGTCGATGAGGGTGACGGTGCCGCCGGCGTCGAGGACGCGGCGGGCGGTGGCCAGGCCGAGACCGGAGGCGCCGCCGGTGATCGCGACGGAAAGACCCTTCAGTTCCATATCTTTCGTTCCTTTTCGTGAAATGCGAAGCGGGGTGTCAGAGCAGTTCGAGGATGGTGGCGTTCGCCATGCCGCCGGCCTCGCACATCGACTGCAAGCCGTAACGGATGCCGTTGTCGCGCATGTGGTGCACGAGACGGGTCATGAGAATCGCGCCGGAGCCGCCGAGCGGGTGGCCGACGCCGATGGCGCCACCGAGGGGGTTGAGCCGGTCCATCGCGGCGCCGGTCTCGATCTGCCACGCGAGCGGCACCGGGGCGAACGCCTCGTTGATCTCGAAGGCGCCGATCTCGTCGATGGACAGGCCCGACCGCTTCAGCGCCTTCTCGGTGGCCGCGATGGGACCGGTGAGCATGATGACCGGATCGTCGGCGGCGACGACGGCGGTGTGGATGCGGGCCATCGGGGTCCAGCCCTGCGCCGCGGCGTACTCGCTCGTGGTGATCAGCAGGGCACCGGCGCCGTCGGAGATCTGCGAGGAGTTGCCGGCGTGGATCACGCCGTCCTCCTTGAACACGGTCTTCAGCTTGGCCAGGGACTCGAGGCTGCCCCCGCGGCGGATGCCCTCGTCGGCGCTCAGGCCGGCGATCGGGGCGAGTTGCCCGGCGAAGGCGCCGGCGTCGGTCGCGGCCGCGGACAGCTCGTGCGAGCGCAGCGAGTACTCGTCGAGCGCGGTGCGGGACAGGCCCCACTTCTCGGCCATCATCTCCGCGCCGGTGCCCTGGCTGAAGCCCTCGACACCGAACCGCTCGAGAACCTCGGCTGGGAAGTGCTCACCGTTCTTGCTCGCGCTGCCCATCGGGACGCGGCTCATCGACTCCACGCCACCGGCGACGACCACGTCGCTCTGACCGGAGATCACGGTAGCCGCGGCGAACGAGACGGCCTGCTGGCTCGACCCGCAGGCGCGGTTCACGGTGGTGGCCGGAACCGTCTCGGGCCAGCCGGCGGCGAACACGGCACTGCGTGAGACGATTCCGGCCTGCTCGCCGACCTGGCTCACGCAACCCCACACGACATCCTCGACCGACGCGGGATCGAGCCCGGTGCGGTCGGCGAGGGCCCCGAGCACGTGTGCCGACAGGTTGGCGGGATGGATCTCGGACAGGGCACCGCCACGGCGCCCGATCGGAGTACGGACGGCATCGACGATCACGGCATCGCGCATGGGGATTCCTTACTGCAGTAGAAGAGCGAGGAGCGGAGACGACGACCGGCCGGGTGGTGGTCCTCGATATCGAGTCGATCACGCACCCGGCCGGTGGGGAAAGGACATTCGGTGGATGACTCCGTTAGGCGGAAGCTATGCCTTCGCGGTGGCGTCCGACTCGCCCCGGATGACGGCGCGGTCGCGCTCCGGGTTCGCGAAGATCAGGACGAGGATCGCCGCGACGATGCCGAGTGCACCGATGACCTGGAAGGCGGTCGCGTAGCCCTCGGCCGGGGTGGCCGCGTTGTCGACGAGCACGCCGGTGCCGTAGGGGGCGATCAGGCCGCCGACGGCCATCAGTGCGAGGAACACGCCCATCGTGCCGGCGGTCTGCTGCGGCGGGCACAGCTCCGAGATGGCGGCGTTGATCAGGGGGAAGACGATCGCGCCGAAGCCGTAGCCGATGGACACGGCCGCGACGGCGAGGCCGGGGGTGCCGATGCTGGGCAGGAAGACCAGGACCGAACCGCAGACGAGGACGCCGATGCCGGGAACGATGATCCGCACGACCCGGGAGCGGTAGCCGCGCTGGGCGAGCCGGTCGGTGACCGAACCGGAGGTGACCATGAGGACGAGACCGACGATCGACGGCAGGGCGAACATCGAACCGGCCTGCAGGGCGCTGTAGCCGAGGCCCACCTCGAAGTAGGAGGGCAGCCAGGTCAGCACGACGGTGGTGAGCGCGTAGACGACCATGATCAGGACGGCGCAGCTGATGAACGTGCGGGTGAGGAAGATCTTCTTCCACGGCACCGACGGTTCGGTGGATGCGGTGCCGGTCCCCTTCTTCACGGCCGTCGCGGTGAACGGGCCTTCCTTCCAGCCGGTCAGCCACGAGGCCATCCACACGGCGCCGAGGATCGACAGGGAGACCAGGGCGGCCCGCCAGCCCCACTCGACCGTGATGTAGGCGAGGACCGGGGCGAGGGCGATCTTGGCGACCGACGCCGAGCCGGCGAGGAAGGCGCCGGGCAGGCCGCGCTTGGCCGGGGGATGCCAGGAGTACGCGGCGGTGTGCATGAGCGCCGAACTGGGGCCTTCGGCCAGGCCGAGCAGCATGCGGGTGACGATCAGCATCACCAGGCTCGCCGAGACGACCAGCGGCAGCATGACCACCGACCACATCGCGCCCAGCGCGAGTAGCGCCCACCGCAGGGTGAGGTACTTGTTGAGCGGGCCGGCCAGGAAGCCGCCGAGTGTGAAGGTCACGAAGAACAGGGATCCGACGAGGCCGATCTGGGAAGAGGACAGTCCCAGCTCGCGAGCCAGCGGCTGCGCGATGATGCCCAGCACCGCCTTGTCGGCGTAGTTGACGACGTACAGGAAGATCACGAGGCCGGTCATGCCCCATGCCTGCTTGCCGCTGACGAGTGGTGTCGCCCCCTTCGGCGGGGCGCCGTGCGCTGCGTCGTGCGAGATTTCGCCAGTGGTCACCGGAGTGTCCCCTTAATGGCTCGAAGGGATATATCGATCGGGACGGTGCGTCGGCGATCGGAGGAGATGCACCGATCAGGCGCTCGGGATCCATTCAACGTGGTCTAGGTCACTGAGGCAATGTCCCGTCGACGAATCGATCGATCGTCGAAACCTATGGACTTCCGGCCCGCCAATGCGAGGGCCATTGATCGGCGCTAACCGACCTATAGCCGAACGGTGTTGGCCCTGTGGCCCGGCGGTGCTGCATATTTGCTCGGACAGCTTCGCCGGCGCGCCCTGGGCTCCGGCGTCCGCCCGGATGAGGACAGGCGATATGAACTCCACTGCTTCCATCGACGAGCTTCCCTCGTCCACCGCGCCCCTGGCCGGTGTGCGGGTCATCGAGGTCTCGAGTTTCATCGCAGCCCCACTGTGCGGCATGACGCTCGCGCAGCTCGGCGCCGAGGTCGTCCGCGTCGACCCGATCGGCGGCGCTGCCGACTACCACCGGTGGCCCGTCACCGAGGACGGCGAGTCCATCTACTGGGCGGGCCTGAACAAGGGCAAGCGTTCCCTCGCGGCGGATTTCCGGGACCCGAACGCGCACAAGCTGATCCGGGACCTCATCACCGACGCCGGGGTGCTCGTCACCAACGCCGCGGGACGCGACTGGCTCGACTACGACGAGCTCGCCACGATCCGCCCCGATCTGATCCACGTGCAGGTCCTGGGCCGCGCGGACGGCGGTTCCGCCGTCGACTACACCGTCAACGCCGCCGCGGGCTTCCCGCTCGCCACCGGCCCCGTCGGCCACGCCGGACCGGTCAATCACCTGTTGCCGGCGTGGGACGTCGCGTGCGGTCTCTACGCCGCGCTCTCGGTCGCGTCCGCGGTGCACCGCCGCGAGGTCACGGGTGCAGGCGCGAAGATCGTGCTCCCCCTCGAAGACGTCGCCCTCGCCACCGTCGGCAACCTCGGCTACCTCGCCGAGGCCCAGCTCGGCGGGCCCGACCGCGACCGGATCGGCAACGCCGTCTACGGCACCTACGGTCGCGATTTCACCACCTCCGACGGCGCGTCCTTCATGGTCGTCGCGCTGACCCCGCGCCACTTCCGCGACCTGACCGAACTGACCGGCACGACGGCCGCGGTCGACGCGCTCGAAGCCGCCCTCGGCGCCGACTTCCGCGACGAGGGCGCCCGCTACCGCCACCGCGAGGTACTCGACGCGTTGTTCGCCGTGTGGTTCCGCGAGCACACCGCCGCCGAGGTGGAGACCGCCCTGTCGGGCACCTCGATCCTGCACGAGCGGTACCGCACCTTCGCCGAGATCGCGAAAGACCCTCGCGTCACCGCCAATCCGATGTTCCAGTACGTCGAGCAGCCCCGCGTCGGCGGGCACCTGGCCCCCAGCCTGCCGATGTCGTTCGACGGCCTCCACCCCGCACCCCGGCCGGCGCCGGCCAACGGCGACGACACCGCCGCCGTCCTCAGCGAACACCTCGGCCTGACGCCCGAAGAGATCGATCGTCTCGCCACCGACGGGACCGTCGGTGTCCCCGCCGGCACCCTCCCCGCCCTCGAGAAGGACTTCGCATGACCCGTCTCGCCCAGACCCTCGGCCTCACCGAGTTCCAGACCGAGATCCTCGCCACCGTCCGGCAGTTCGTCGACCGGGAGATCATCCCGAACGCGCAGGAACTCGAGCACTCGGACACCTACCCGCAGGCCATCGTCGATCAGATGCGGGAGATGGGCCTGTTCGGGCTGATGATCCCCGAGGAGTACGGCGGGCTCGGCGAGTCGCTGCTCACCTATGCCCTGTGCGTCGAGGAACTCGCCCGCGGCTGGATGAGCGTGTCCGGCGTGATCAACACCCACTTCATCGTCGCCTACATGCTGCGCCAGCACGGCACCGACGAGCAGAAGAACTACTACCTGCCGAAGATGGCGACCGGCGAGACCCGCGGCGCCTTCTCTATGTCCGAGCCGGAACTGGGCTCGGACGTCGCCGCGATCCGCACGAAGGCCAAGCGTGACGCCGACGGCGACTACGTGATCAACGGCCAGAAGATGTGGCTGACCAACGGCGGCAGCTCGACCCTCGTGGCCGCGCTGGTGCGCACCGAGGAGGGTGCCGCCAAGCCCCACGAGAATCTCACCACGTTCCTCGTGGAGAAGCCCGCCGGCTTCGGCGAGGTCGTCCCCGGCGTCACCATCCCCGGCAAGATCGACAAGATGGGCTACAAGGGGATCGACACCACCGAGCTGATCTTCGACAACTACCGCGCCAAGGCGACCGATGTCCTCGGTGGCACTCCCGGCCGCGGCTTCTACCAGATGATGGACGGCGTCGAGGTCGGCCGCGTGAACGTCTCCGCCCGCGCCTGCGGCGTCGCCATCCGCGCGTTCGAACTCGCCGCCCGGTACGCGCAGCAGCGCACCACCTTCGGCAAGCCCATCGCGCAGCACCAGGCGATCTCCTTCTCCCTCGCGGAGATGGCGACGAAGGTCGAGGCCGCTCATCTGATGATGGTCAACGCCGCGCGGCTGAAGGACTCCGGCGAGCGCAACGACGTCGCCGCCGGCATGGCGAAATACCTCACCAGCGAGTACTGCTCGGAGGTCACCCAGGCCAGCTTCCGCATCCACGGCGGCTACGGCTATTCCAAGGAGTACGAGATCGAGCGGCTCATGCGCGAGGCGCCGTTCCTGCTCATCGGCGAGGGCACCAGCGAGATCCAGAAGACGATCATCAGCAAGGGCGTACTGCGCAGCTACGCACTCTGATCCGCATCGACCCCATTCGAAGGAGAACCTTTCCGTGCAGCGAACCGTGTTCAACGAGGACCACGAGGCCTTCCGCAAGCTCGTCCGCGACTTCATCGCCAAGGAGGTCGCGCCGGTCCACCACGACTGGGAGGTCGAGGGGCATCCGCCGCGCGACTTCTACCGCCGTCTCGGTGAGCTCGGCGTGCTCGGCATCCAGGTGCCCGAGGAGTTCGGCGGGGGCGGCGAGAAGTCCATCAAGTTCAACGCCGTCGTCGCCGAGGAGACGGCCGCCGCGGGCGTGTCCTTCGGCAGCTACTCGGTGCATTCCAACCTGATCCTGCCGTACCTGCTCGAGTACGCTTCCGAGGAGCAGAAGCAGCGCTGGCTGCCCGGATTCGCCTCGGGTGACCTGATGTTCGCGATCGCGATGACCGAGCCCGGCACCGGGTCGGACCTGGCGAACATCTCGACGACGGCGAAGCTGTCGGCCGACGGCAGCCACTACGTCGTCAACGGCGCGAAGACCTTCATCACCGGTGGTGCGCTCGCCGACCGCATCCTCGTGGTGTGCCGCACGGCGCCCGCCACGCCGGAGGACCGCCGCGCGGGGCTGAGCATTCTCGTCGTCGACACCACCTCCGAGGGCTTTGCCGTGGGCCGCAAGATCGAGAAGATCGGCCTCAAGGCGTCCGACACCGCCGAGCTGTCCTTCACCGACGTGAAGGTGCCCGTGACGGATCGGCTCGGCGAGGAGGGATCCGGATTCTCGTACCTGACGCACAATCTCGCGCAGGAGCGGCTGACCATCGCATTCGGCGCATCGGCGTCCTCGGCCGCGGCGCTCTCGCACGCGATCGCGTACGTCAAGGACCGCAAGGTGTTCGGCAAGCCGGTCGCGTCGTTCCAGAACACCAAGTTCGTCCTCGCCGAGTGCGCCACCGAGGTCGAGGCGATCCGGCTCATGGTCGACCGTGCCCTCGACCTGCACGACGCCGGCGAACTGACCGTCGCGGACGCGGCGAAGGCCAAGCTGTTCTGCACCGAGGCCGCCGGCCGGGTCATCGACAAGTGCCTGCAGCTGCACGGCGGCTACGGCTACATCACCGAGTACCCGATCGCGCGGCTCTACGCCGACACCCGCGTCACCCGCATCTACGGCGGCACCAGCGAGGTCATGAAGACGATCATCGCCAAGGATCTCGGGCTCTGACCTCCGCCCGCACAGGATCCGTGCGGCGAACCGGAATCCGCCCACGCCACGGCGTGGGCGGATTCCGGTACTGCGAGCGAATTCGGTTGCGCTCCGGATTCACTCGACGATCGCGGTGGCCGGGACACGTCCGAGCACGGCCCCGGTGGCGGTGACCAGCTGCTCGAGCCAGGCGTCCGTACCGATCGCCTGGCGCAGCGGCTCGTTCGGCAGCTCGATGCTCACCGGCAGCCCCTCCGGCAGGGCGGACCAGATCGCCGGGAGGTCGATGCCGCCCGTGCCGGGCACGAGCCTTTCCTCCCGGGCGTGCCGGATCAGTTCGGCGTGATCGCGCGGGGCGGGGGTGGCGCCGTCGCACATCTGGGCGTAGTGCAACCACTCGCGCGGGATGGCCGCCAGCTCGGCGACGGTCGTGGAAGAGCGCGCGACGTGCAGCGCGTCGACGAGCACACTGCGGGCCGGACCGTCGGCCCCGGCGACGATCTCGACGGCCGTCTTCGCGTCGGGAACCGCTGTCCACGGCATGAATTCGAGGCTCGCAACGATGCCGTAGGAGGCGCACAGCTCCGCCAGCCGCGCGTAGGAGTCGGTGAGACGGGCCCGGTCGGGGTCGTCGCCGCCGACCAGGACGGCCCGCGCCCCGAGCCGCGCGCCCGCCTCGAGCAGCGGAGCGTAGTCGGACGGGTCGAAATCCGGACCGAGACGGATGATCTCGAGATCGAACACCTGGACCGGGGAATCGGCGAGACGGCGGACGAGCGCGGAGAGCGCGGCGTCGTCCTCATGCAGCGGGTAGGCCGTGGTGCCGGGCGCCGCGGGCAGCAGACGCAGTCCGATCGTGTCGAATCCGTGCCGTTCGGCGAGATCGACGTGCTGCAGCGGCGGTGTGTCGAGGACGGTGAGGGCGGCGAGGCCGAGCGGGGTGCTCATCGGGTGGCTCCTGTGGTCGATGCGAGGCGGCGTCCGGTCAGGTACCCGAAGGTCATTGCCGGGCCCAGATTGATTCCGCCGGAGGGGTAGTGACCGCCCATTACGCTGGACTGGTCGACGCCGACCGCGAACAGCCCGTCGATCGGCCGGTCCTCGCGGTTCAGCACCCGGGACGACGAGTCGGTGACCAGGCCGGCGAACGTGCCGAAACTGCCGGGGACGACCTTGACGGCGTAGAACGGTCCGCGCTCGAGCGGCGCGAGGGACGGGTTGGGCCACGGGTTGTCCGCATCCCCGGACTTGACGTTGAACGGGGTGGTGCCGCGGCCGAATTCGGGATCCTCCCCGAGGCGTGCGCTCTCGTTGAACGCGGTGACGGTCTTCTCGAGCCCGTCCGGGTCGACGCCGATCCGCTCCGCGAGTTCGCGGAGCGTCCGGCCCTTCGAGAGGTATCCGGATCGCAGGTAGGGCCACGTCGGGATCGGGAAGGGCTTGGCCATGCCGAGCGGGAAGTACCGCAGGTACTGCTGGTCGGCGATCAGCCAGGAGCAGATCTCCTCGCCGTCCGGCACCTGTTCGACCATTGCCAGTGTGTAGTCGTGATATCCGAGCGCCTCGTTGACGAAACGGCGTCCGTCGGCCAGCACCCCGATGACACCGGGCTTTCCGCGGTCCAGGATGTGCGGGAACACGCCTTGCCTGCCGTTGCGGTACCGGACGAGGGATACGGGACAGTATGCCACCGGCGAGGCGAGCGAACGGTCGAGGCGGCCACCGACGGATTCGCCCAGCGAGATGCCGTCACCGGTCGTCGTCGACGGCGTGAGCGTCCAGTGTTCGCGTCCGGTCGGGGTGCGGGGGAACAGCTCTCGCCGCCGGTCGAGGTCGCGGGTGAACCCGCCGGTCGCGAGGACGACACCCCGGCGGGCGGACACCGTGTAGGCGCCGTCGGGGCCCTCGAGCCGGACACCGACGACACGGCCGGACGGGTCGGTGACGAGTGCGGTGGCGGCGGTGGCGACGCGGATGTCGGCGCCGGCATCGAGTGCGGAGCGCAGCAGCCGGCCCACGAGCGCCGTCCCGTTGACCAGTTGCTGGCCCCGACGCCTGGTGGCGAGGTCGAACATGTGGGTCGAGACGCGGCGCGCGCAGTGCAGGAACGCCCGGCCCGAGCGGGTCGAGTGCAGGAAGGCCTGCAGGTCCGGGCCGGCCATGATGCCCATGCCGAGGAACGAGGTCTCGTACAGCTGCCGCCGCAGCAGCGCGGCGACGTCGGGTCCGAGGCGGCGCAGGCTCACGGGCTTCGGCGCGACGGAGCGGTGTCCCGTGCCGGCGCCGGGGGTGTCACCGTGGATGTCGGCGATGGCGGCGCCGGGGACGAACTGCAGCGCCGTGTGGTGTTCGAAGAACTCGACCATCTCGGGGGCACCGTCGAGGAGCGCGTCCACCTTGGCGGCATCGAAGTTGTCCCCGAGCCGGTGCTCGAGGTAGCGGCGCGGCTCCGAGCGGTCCTCGTGCACCCCGTCGGCGTGGGCGAACAGGGTCCGCGGCGTCCACATCCACCCGCCCGACCAGGCAGTGGCGCCGCCGCACACGTCCGCCTTCTCGACGACGAGCACGGAGGCGCCCCCGTGGGCGGCAGCCACGGCCGTGGACAGCCCGCCCGCGCCGGACCCGACGACAACCACGTCGTAGGTGAGGGATTCGGACACTGTGTCGGGGGTCATCGGAGCTCCTTGCCGGACGAGACGAGGGTGGGTGCGGGCGCGAGGTCGACGACCCGGCCGGTGCGGGAGGATTCGTAGATCGCGGCGACGACGGCCAGGGAGGCGCGGGC
This sequence comes from Rhodococcus sp. DMU1, assembly GCF_012272955.1. Classification (NCBI taxonomy): domain Bacteria; kingdom Bacillati; phylum Actinomycetota; class Actinomycetes; order Mycobacteriales; family Nocardiaceae; genus Rhodococcus; species Rhodococcus sp. DMU1. The sequence continues at coordinate 5,785,909 of NZ_CP050952.1, forward strand.
GTCCCGCCCGGTCACCGCGGGCCGGCGGCCGGTCAGCACGGACTCGGCGAAGTCCTGGACCTGCAGGGTGTGGAAGTCGGCGAGGCCGGCGTTGACGTCGCGGACGTCGAGATTGGCGTCGACCTCGGGGGAATACGGGGTTCGCAGCTCCACCTCGCCCGGCGCGGTCCACAGCTCGTTGACGCCCTCACGCCCCTCGGGGAACTCGAGGACGCTCGCGATCGCCCCGGTTGCGCCGATCACCGTCACGCGGTTGCCGAGGTTGTGGTTGGCGCCGGTGGTGGCGGTGATCGTCGCGGTGCCACCGGAGGCGAACGAGACGACGGCCGAGGCGCTGTCCTCGGTTTCGATGTGCTCGCCGTGGAAGCGGGTGCCGACGAAGCCACTGACGCGGACCGGCGCGCCCATGAACCACTGCAGCATGTCGATCTGGTGTACGGCCTGCGTCATGAGGACGCCCCCGCCGTCGGTGTCCCACCGCCCGCGCCACGCGTCGGCCGAGTAGTAGGTCGACGGGCGGTGCAGGATCACCGACACCTCCCCGAGGACGGGAACGCCGAGGCGGCCGTCGTCGATCGCCGCCTTGATGCGGCGCGCCGCGGGCCAGAATCGGCGCTGGAACAACACCCCGAAGGTGATGCCCGCGCGGTCGGCGGCCGCGATCATCCGGTCGGCCGCGGCCACGTCCACCGCGATCGGCTTCTCGCACAGCACGTGGATCCCGGCCTCGGCGGCGGCGAGGACGATCTGTTCGTGCACGGGGTGTGGTGTGCAGACGGTGCAGGCGTCGAGGCCGAGAGCGAACAACTCCGCCACCGATCCGACGGCGTGGGCGATGCCGTGCCGGGCGGCGAATGCGCGAGCGCGCTCCAGGTCGGGGTCGCAGCACGCGACGACCTCGACGCCGGGCACCTGCTGCAGTGCGTGCGCGTGGTTGCCCGCGATCTTTCCGCATCCGACGATGCCTGCACGAAGGGGCATCAGAAGTGTTCCTCTCGTTCGACGTCCCGGGCCGCGGCTTCGCCGCGGTCGAGACGGTTCAGCGCGGCGACGTCCGCCGCCGTGAGTTCCACGTCGACGGCGGCCAGATTCTCGGACTGGCGCGCCGGGTTCGCCGACCGCGCGACCGGCACGACGCCCTGCGCGAGGTGCCAGGCCAGCACGACCTGCGCGCGCGTGCAGCCGACGCGGTCCGCGATCGAGGCGACCACGGGGGCGCCGAGCACCTCGCCGCGGCCGAGCGGGCTCCACGACTGGGTGAACACCCCGAGCTCGTCGTTCGCGCGGCGGACGGGCAGGCGGGCCAGCGACGGGTCCATCTGGATCTGGTTGACGGCGGGAGCCTCCCCGGTCTCGGCCACCACCTTGCGCAGATGGTGGCCGAGGAAGTTGGAAACCCCCACGTAGCGGACGAGCCCGGCGTCGCGGCACTCGAGCATGGCCTCGAAAGCCGCGGCGTACCGGTCGAACCGCGGCAGCGGCCAGTGGATGAGGAACAGGTCGAGCCGCTCGAGGCCGAGGCGCTCGAGGCTCCGCTCCACGGCACCGCGAACGTCGCCGGAAACATGGTCGCTGCCGCGGAGTTTGGTGGTGACGAACAGGTCGTCGCGGGGCACGCCGCAGGTGGCGAGGGCGGCGCCGACGGCGTCCTCGTTCCCGTAGATCGCTGCCGTGTCGATCAACCGGTATCCGGCCTCGATGCCGGCGAGCACGGCGCGCGTGGCGTCGGGCCCGACGAGGGGCCAGGTGCCCAGGCCGAGGCGCGGCAGCGCGGTGCGCACGGAATCCGGTGCCGGCGCGGTGGTCTCCGGGTTCACGCGTCGGCCCCCACGCGCGAATCGGCGGCCGCGGTGATGCGGACGGCGACGTCGGCGGCCGTGACGAGCGCGGCATGAAGGGAGCCGCCGTCGCCGCTCGCGTCCCCGACGGAGTGGACGCCGAGCCGCGGCGCGAGCCGCCGCAGCTCGGTCAGCAGGCCGGCGCGTGGCTCGACGCCGTGCGAGACGAGCAGTTCCCCGGGCGCGGGCACGGTGCGCTGTTGCCCGTTCGTCGAGATGACCACCCGGTCGGCCTCGATGTGCGTGACGACGGACGACAGGTACGTGGTGAGGTTCTCGCTCGCCGCCAGCCGGGGCAGCAGGACGATCTTGCCGCGACGGCCGACATCGTGCGCGATCGTCTCCTGCGGACCGATCATCACCACCCTCGTGCCGTGCTGGAGCAGGTCGTCGGCCACCGCCGCGGCCTCCCGGTCGGCACCGAAGATCGTGATCGACTCGGGTGCGGGGTCTCCGGAGGCGAGGAACTCCCGCACGTCGCGGATCCGTCGCGTGCCGGCACCGGGAAGGTCGATCGCCGGTCCGCGCCCGCCGGTCGCGAGGACGATCGCGTCGAAGTCGAGCGGGGCCAGCGTGGCGGCATCGACTCTCGTACCGGTGTGGCAGGTGACATTCAGGTCCGCGAGTTCGTCGCGGTACCAGTCGACGATCCGGTGGTATTCCGGGTACTCGTGCAGCCGGGAGGCCAACGCGAAATCGCCACCCAGACTGCCGCGTTCGTCGTACAGTTCGACGCTGTGGCCCGCCAGGGCGAGCTCACGCGCGGCCGCCGTGCCGGCCGGTCCGCCGCCCACGACGGCGACGCGCACCGCGGTCCCGGCCGGCGTCGAGGGCTGCTCGAGTTCGCGACCGACCCACGGGTTGACCGAACACGGGATCGGCCCGGCCGCCAGGCTGTCGATGCAGTAGTTGCAGGCGATGCAGGGCCGGTACCGGCCCCCGTCGAGGGCACGGTTCGGGAAGTCCGGGTCGGCGTGCAGGGTCCGGGCCATGCTCACGAAGTCGGCCCGGCCGGAGGCGATGATCTGCTCCGCCGTCTCGGGTGAGCTGATCCGGCCGGCGACGCCCACCGGGATGTCGAAGTCGCGGGCATACGGTTCGGCGTACGGGGCGAGCAGACCGCGCTGCCACTCCCCCGGCTGGATGATCCACTGCCCCGACTCGTAGTTGCCCGCCGAAACGTCGAGGAAGTCCAGCCGGTGCGTGTCGATCGCGTCGATGCGCTCGCGCGTCGTCTCCGCGTCGAGCCCGCCGTCGACCGCCTCGAAGGCCGAGAAACGCAGTCCCAGAGTGATACCCGGCGCCATGGTGCGGACCGCGTCGATGACCCGGTTGACGAACAGCGTCGGCTCGGCCCACTCGTCGTCGCGGTGGTTGTATGCGGGCGAGAGGAACTGGTGGATGAGATAACCGTGCCCGCCGTGCAGGGAGATCACGTCGACGCCGGCCTCCGCGCAGCGTGCCGCGGCCTCACCGAAGCACTCGACGAGGTGCTCGATGTCGTCGCTGTCGAGCTGCTCGGGCATCTCGCCGCCGACGACCGCGCACGGGATCGGGGTGGGGGCGACCGGGACGAATCCGCTCACCGCGCCCTGCGCGGTGCGGCCCCCGTGGTTGAGTTCGACACCGACGAGCGCGCCGTGGGCGTGCACCGCCTCCGCCATCCGGGCGATGCCGGGGATGCGTTCGTCGACGTCCACACCCATCTGGCGGATGCGGCCCTTGCCGTCGGCCCGCACGTAGCTCGCCTCGGTGAAGACGAGCGCGGCGCCTCCGGCGGCACGTCGCTCGAGGTAGGCAATGTAGCGGTCGGTCATCGTGCCGTCGAGTTCGCAGTAGTTGCGTTCCATGGGCGCGGACACGAAGCGGTTGCGCAAACGGACCGAACCCATGTCCAGCGGTTGCGCGAAGGACGCGGTGGTGTTCATTCCATCTCCTGGTGGGCATCGGGACGTCCGGCCGGCGCACGGTCCACCGGCGCGGCCACGAGAACCCGGTCCGAGATCAGCTCGTCGAGGTGCTTCCGCATGCGGTCGACGTCGGGACGGATCCCGGTCAGCAGCGCGAACGTGTCGGCGGCCTGGGCGACGAGCATCTGCCCGCCGTCGAGCACGTCGCAGCCGAGAACCGCTGCGGCCGCGATCAGCTCGGTTCGGATCGGCCGGTAGACGATGTCCGCGACCCACAGCCCGGGGTGCAGGGCGCCGGTGTCGAACGGCGTTCCGGGGTGGCCGACCATGCCGATCGGCGAGGCGTTGACCACCCCGGTGCACGTGCGCAGGGCGGCGGGGATCGCCTCCGCCGGCAGAGCCGTGGCCCGTGTCGCGGGGAAGGCGGTGGACAGTCGCGCGCAGACGTCCGCGGCGCGGGCGGTGTCCACGTCGGCGATCCGCAGGTCCGCCACACCCGCGGCGGCGAGCGCGTAGGCCACCGCCGAGCCCGCACCGCCCGCACCGACCAGCACGACCGCATCCAGGGCGGCATCGGGCAGCCCGCGGCGCAGCGCCGTGAGGAATCCGCTGTGGTCCGTGTTGTGGCCGATCAGGCGCCCGTCCCGGACGACGACGGTGTTGACCGCGCCGAGCAGGCGGGCGTTGTCGGACAGGCCGTCGAGGGCCGGGATGACGACCTGCTTGCACGGGTGGGTGATGTTCAGGCCGGTGCAGCCGCCGGCGACGACGGCGCGCACCAGGTCGCCGGTGCGTTCGACGGGAACGTTCTCCGCCTCGAGGTCGAGCAGTTCGTAGCGGTAGTCGCTCACACCGAGTGCGGCGGCCTCGCGCTCGTGGAGGGCCGGCGACAGGGACGAGGCGATGCCTGCCCCCACGAGCCGGATGCGGTGGCGGGCGGTGGACGGGGTCACGGTTACTCCTACGGGGGTGGGACGGGCCGTGGCCCCGGCGCGTCGGGCGCCGGGGCTCGGTGGCCGGTCAGACGTCGCTGCGGACGAGTTCCTGCGCCGGTCGCGCCGCCGGCGCCGGGCGACGCTCGCCCAGGTCCTCGGTGGGGGTGCGGTAGGTCTCCGGACCGGTGAGGGCGGCGATCGACGACAGCACCGCGAAGCCCAGGCACATCCAGGCGACCGGGGCCCAGTTGCTGGTGTCCCCCGCCGAGAGAATCTGCGCGACGGCGGGTGTGAATCCGGCGACGAGCAGACCGAGCATGAGGCTCACGGCCATGCCCGTGTACCGGACCCGGGCCGGGAACTGCTCCGGGAAGTAGGCCGGGTAGACACCGTTCGGCATGGCGTAGAAGAAGCCGATCAGCACGATCCCCGAGGCGAACACCAGTGGCGTGCTGCCGGTTCCGATGGCGTGGAAGAAGGCGAACACCATCGCGCCCGAGCCGAGGGCACCGAACACGAACACCGGCTTGCGGCCGATCCGGTCCGCGAGGAGCCCGGCCACGGGCTGGCTGAGTACCGCCACGAAGTTGGCGGCGGCGATCGCCCACAGCATCGTGGAGCGCTCGAAGCCTTCGACCTGCACGGCGTAGGCGAGTGCGAAGACGTTGACGATCGTGTTGATCATGGCGAACGTGGCGCTGAGGCTGATCCGCAGGACGGTCCGCCAGTGCGAGCGGAACATCTCGACGACCGGCAGGGTGGCGGTCTCGCCGTTCTCCTGGAGTTCCTCGAACACCTCGGGCTCGTCGAGCTTGCGGCGCAGCCACACCGCGACCACCGTGACGACGATGCTGAGCCAGAACGGCACCCGCCAGCCCCACGAGTACAGCGCCTCGTCGGGCAGCGATGCCACCGGAATGAACACGAGGCTCGAGATGACGATGCCGAACATGATGCCGCTCATGGTGAACGACGTGAAGAACGAGCGCCGGTGCGCCGGGGCGTGCTCGAGCGTCAGGGACGACGAGCCCGGGGATTCACCACCGGCCGACAGGCCCTGCAGCAGGCGCAGCAGCACCAGGATCACCGGCGCGGCGATGCCGATCTGCTCGTAGGTGGGCAGGCAGCCGATGACGAACGTGGCGATGCCCATCAGCAGCAGGCAGGCCAGGAGGGCGTTGCGCCGGCCGAACTTGTCGCCCCAGTGCCCCCACAGCACGGCGCCGAGCGGGCGGGCGATGTATGCGACGCCGAGGGTGCTGATCGACAGCAGCGTCGAGGTGGCTCCGTCGCCGGGAAAGAAGATCTTCCCGAAGACGAGGGCTGCGGCGGAGCCGTAGATGAAGAAGTCGTAGTACTCCAGGGTGCTGCCCAGGAAACCGGAGATGGCCGCCCGGCGGGCGTTCTCGTTCGGTCGTCCGTCGGGGCCGGCAGCGTGCGTGTTCGCCATGGCGTTCCTTTCGTCCCAGGATCCGACGGACGCCGAGTCGGCCATTCGGTGATGGCCCTCACAGTCGCCGGAACGAGACGAGCGTGACACGCCGCACTATGCAGCGTCCAACACTGAAAAAGTCTCAGATAAAGACCCTTATCGTCTCAATCGGGCGTCGGAAGAATCTCCTCGGCGACCTTCAAGGCCACCTCGAGCGCCGGCGACACGCGCCGGGGCGACCAGCCGATCCCGTGGTGCATGTAGACGGATTCTCCGGCGAGGGGGACGAAGACCGTGCCCGGCGGCGTGATCGTCGCGATGCTCGACGTCATCAACGCCACCCCCACGCCGGCCGAGACGAGCACCAGGATCATGTACGGGTCGGTGATCTCCTGGACCACGCGCGGGCGGAACCCCGCGTCGAGGCACGCACGCATGGCGCTCTCCTGCAGGGCCGACCCCGCCGACAACGGGGTGGTGATGAAGCCGTCGTCCGCGAGTTCGTGCAGGTCGATCTCCTGCTCTCCGGCGAGCGGGTGGTCGGAGGGCAGCACGGCACCGAACGACTCGCGGCGGATCAGCCGGGTGGCCACCGCCGTGGACTGGACCGGCAGCCCGACGAACGCGAGATCCAATGCACCACTCTCTAATTGGGTGACCGCCTCGCGGGTCATGATGCGGCCGACGAGGTCGAGCTCGATGTCCGGGTAACGCTGTCGCAGCGCCCGGGTCAGCGGCGGGAGCGAAAGATGGTTCAGCACACCGGTGAACCCGATCTTGATGCGGCCGTACACGCCGCCGGCGGACGCGCGCGTGGCCTGCCGTGCCGTCTCGACGCTTTCGAGGATGTGGTAGGCGTGGGGCAGGAAGGCGTGACCGCCCGCCGTGAGGGCGACGCTGCGCGTATTGCGCTCGAACAACGGCACACCGAGGTCCTTCTCGAGCTTGCGCACCGTCTGACTCAGGGGTGACTGCGCCATCTGCAAGCGGGCGGCGGCCCGGCCGAAGTGCAGCTCCTCCGCGACGGCGACGAAGGCCTGAAGCCAGCGGATCTCCATGTCGATCCCTTCGGGGACTTGACGACTGCACCTACAGCCGTATATCCAGATTCATACATGGTGTGTCTCCGATTGTTTCGATTTCGCACATGGATTCAGACTACTATCCACACATCGGCGAGGAGCAGCCGTATGGTGACCTATCCCTCGGGCGCGACCGCGCTCGTCACCGGCGGGGCGAGCGGAATCGGCGCGGCCTGCGCGAGGCGGCTGTCCGCCGCGGGCGTCCGGGTCGTCACCGCCGACATCGCGGACGGCGCCGACGAACGCGTCGACGTCACCGACCCCGTCGCCGTCGAACAGCTGCGAGAACGCCTGGGCCGGGTCGACATCCTCGTCAACAGCGCCGGCGTCGTGGGACCCTCGGCGCCGCTGGTCGACACCGCGCTGTCCGACTGGCACCGCACGTTCCGCATCAACGTCGACGGCACGTTCCTCGCGTGCCGCGCCTTCGTTCCCGCGATGATCGGCGCCGGCTGGGGCCGGGTGGTGAACCTGGCGAGCATCGCGGCCAAGGACGGCAATCCGAAGCAGAGCGCCTACTCGGCGTCCAAGGCCGCGGTGATCGCGCTGACGAAGTCGCTCGGCAAGGAGATCGCGACGACCGGGGTGCTCGCCAACGTGGTTGCGCCCGCGGCGGTGGAGAGCCCGATGAACGCCGGAACGGATCCGGCGATCCTGGCGCGGTCGCAGAGCCTGACGCCGATGGCCCGGATGGGCCGGCCGGACGAGATCGCCGAACTCGTCGCCTGGCTCTCCTCGGACGCGCTGAGCTTCTCGACCGGCGCCGTGTACGACGCGAGCGGCGGCCGCGCGTCGTACTGACGGTCCGCACTCGGCCGACGAGCGGGAGGTTTCCGCGTCCAGCGGGAACTTGTCGTCGGAGCTACTCGGCCGGCGCCGCCGTCACGGCCCGCTCGGCGCGACAAGCTCCCGTTCGACCCGGAGCAGGCTGCGCGCGGAGGCGTCGGCGCGTCAGACCAGGGGCCACCCGGTGTACTGCTCGGCGATCAGGGTGCGCCCGGCGACGGAACGGGTGATCGCGTCGAGCTCGGCGTCCTGGCGCTTGTTGTCGAACGGGCTGCTGCCCGGGTGGGCGTGCAGCATCGACGACATCCACCACGAGAAGTGCTGGGCCCGCCACACCCGCGGCAGCACTTCCGCGGTGTAACCGTCGAGCCGGCCGCGTTCACCGCGGGTGAGGTACTCGTCCATCGAACGGGCCAGCACGAACACGTCCGCGACCGCGAGGTTGAGCCCCTTGGCGCCGGTCGGCGGGACGGTGTGCGCGGCATCGCCGGCGAGGAACAGGTTGCCGTGCTGCATGGGCTCGCACACGAAGCTGCGGAACTGCAGGATCGACTTCTCGAAGATCCGGCCGTCCTTGACCTCGGCCCCCTCCCCGTCGACCCGGGCGTGCAGTTCGCTCCAGATGCGGTCGTCGGACCAGTTGGCGACGTCGTCGTCCGGGTCCACCTGCAGGTAGTGCCGCTGCACGTCGGCGGTGCGGGTGGAGATCAGTGCGAAGCCCCGCTCGTGCCGGGCGTAGATCAGTTCCTCCGACGAGCGGGGCGCCTCGGCGAGGATGCCGAGCCAGGCGAACGGGTACTGCCGGAAGTGGTCGGTGCGCACCTGCGGCGCCGGAATCAGACCGCGGGTGCCGGTGCGCGAGCCGTCGCAGCCGGCGACGAGCAGCGCGTCGAGGCGCTGCGGGTTGCCCTGCGCGTCGGTGTAGGTCAGGTACGGCCGATCGGTGAGGTGGTCGTGGACCTGCACGTCGGAGACACCGAAGCGGAGGTCGCCACCGTCGGCGAGACGGCGGGCGATGAGGTCCTTGTTGACCTCGTGCTGCGGGTAGACGGTGACCGCGCGCCCGACGAGTTCGTCGAACGCGATGCGGTGACCCCTGCCGCCGAAACGGAACTCCACGCCGTGGTGCTCGTAACCCTCGGCCTTCAGCCGGTCGCCGACGCCGGTCTCGACCATGAGGTCGACGGTGTTCTGCTCGAGCACGCCGGCGCGGATGGTGGCCTCGATGTCCTCCCGCGAGCGCGCCTCGAGCACGACGGACTCGATGCCGCGCAGGTGCAGCAGGTGCGACAGCATCAGCCCGGCGGGGCCGGCGCCGACGACGGCGACCTGGGTGCGGGATTCGCTCATGGGGGACTCCTCGGGATCGGGAAGCGGTGACGACCCTCACTGTCCCGAAGGAAGGTCCACGTCGTCACCCCCCACTTTCACTCAGTGAAAGACAGCTTTCAGGTCAGCCGCCGGGAGATGCCGCTCGCCGCCGCTCGCATGGCCGGGATCAACGGCGCGGGATCCGCATCGATCGACACCACCACCGATATCGCCGCGACGACCCGGCCGGAACGCTCCCGGATCGGCGCCGCCATCGCCATCGTGCCTACGTTCAGGTATTCGCGGCAGATCACGATGCCGGTGCGGCGGACGCCGTCGAGCACGCGCCGCAACCGGGCCTCGTCGGTGATCGTGGCCGGGGTGAACCGTTCGAGCCCGGCATCGAGCACCTCCTGCAGCAGCTCGGGCCCGCCGTGGGCGAGCAGCACCAGCCCACCGCTCGACGCGTGCAGCGGCAGCCGGCCGCCCGCCCGGCCGACCACGGCCACGGCACCGCGCGCCGACAACCGCTCGACGTAGAGCGCCTCGAGCCCCTCCCGGACGACCAGCTGCACGTTCTCCCGGGTCGCATCGAACAGGTCCTCGAGATAGGGCATCGCCACCTGGCGCAGGCCGTGCGCGCGGGGCGCGAGGGCGCCGAGCTCCCACACCCGCACCCCGACCTGATAGCTGCCGTCCGCACGGCGTTCGAGTGCCCCGGCGTCGACGAGCTGGCCGCACAGCCGGAACACCGTCGGCAGGGGCAGCCCGGTCCGGCGGCTCAGTTCCGACTGGGTCAGGCGCGGGCGCTCGGCGGTGAACGCGCCCAGCACGGCGAAGGCGCGGCCGAGCAGGGTCCGGTCGGGAACATCGGGCACGCACCCATTGTGGGGTGTCCGCATCGGGCGGGCGCGAGCCGGAAGGGCGCACCGGCGGCCGAGCGTCTATCGTGTTCGCGCATGCGACTGGTCGAGAGATCGAAACGGGTCATAGAGGCGCACCTGAACAACACCAGCATCCGGGCACTGTCGGGGTCGATGGTGGCGTACGAGGGCCAGGTGCAGTTCAAGTCGGCCGGATTCGGCGGCGGCGAGGGCGTGCTGGCCGGCCTGCGGCAGCGGGCCACGGGTGAGGGCCTGTCGCTGATGGAGTGCGCCGGCAACGGCGTGGTCTATCTCGCCCACCAGGGGCAGGACGTCACGGTGCTCGAGTTGAACAACGAGACGCTGCAGGTCGAGTCGGAGCAACTGCTCGCCCTGAACGGCAACCTCACCACGAACGTCACGTTCGCCGGGGTGCGCGGCAACATGAGCGGCCAGGGCCTGTTCACCACGACGGTCACCGGCAGCGGGCAGGTCGCGCTGCTGTCGGCCGGTGGCCCACTGATCCACCTCGAGGTCTCGCCGCAGTACCCGCTCGTCGTCGACCCGGACGCGTTCGTGTGCGCGAAGGGACAGTTGAGCCAGTCGTTCGTCACCGACGTCTCGTGGCGCACGTTCGTCGGTCAGGGCAGCGGCGAGGCGTTCTCGCTGCGGTGGGACGGCATGGGCGTCGTGTCCATCCAGCCGGCGGAGCGGTGAGGGAGGCAGCGATGACGGAGACAGCGGTGTTCTCGAAGATCAACGGCAAGGTCGTCAAGGTCGATCTGAACCAGTCCGGGCCGGTCGTCGCCCGTCGCGGCGCGATGCTGTTCTACACCGGCATGGTGCAGTTCGCTCCGCACCAGGTACCCGGGGCCGGTGGGATGCCGGGCATGGGCGGGATCGCCGGGATGGCGGGACGGATGATGCAGGGCGAGCACGAACGCACGATGCTCGCGCAGGGCAACGGCGTGGTGCACTACGGCTTCCGCGGCCTCGAGGTGCACTTGGTGGACCTGTCCGCGGGCGGCGAGCTGCGGGTGGAGGCGTCGCGGCTGCTGGGATACACCGCGAGCCTGCAGAGCTCGGTGGTGTCGATGTCGGCGCCCCCGACCGGGGGCGGCGGTGGCGGGGGCGGCTTCCTGGGCGCGCTGCGCAGCGCCGCCACCGGCATGGTGACCGGCACCGGCATGTTCACCACCCAGCTGTCCGGGCGCGGGGCCGCGGTGCTGCTCGGGCACGGTGGATTCCTCGAGCTGCAGGTCGGCGGGCCGGCCCCGGTCGTCGTCGACCCGCAGTCCTTCATCGCCGCCCACGGACCGGTGCGGACGGAACTGAAGTCCGCGATGAGCTGGCGCACCGCGGGGCGCAGCGGCGGCGAGGGCCTCCAGCTCGAATGCACCGGTCAGGGCATCGTCTACGTGCAAGCGTCGGAGGAGAAACTGTGAGCGTCGTCCTGAACCCGTCCCACCTCGTCGGCAGCGACAACCTGCCCGGCAACCACTACGCCTTCTGCATCGACCTGCAGAGCCCGTGGTTCCTGTCCAAGGGCGCGATGATCGCCTACTACGGGCAGGTGCAGTTCACCTCGCTCACCCACGGACTGCAGGGGCAGCTGCTGCAGATGGTGGCGCACCAGTTCTCGGCCCCGCTGTACATGGGTGACTACGTCGTCGCCGAGGGGTACGGGAAGCTGATCCTCGGTGACCGTGGGTACGACATCAACTCCTACGACCTCGACGACGGCAACCTCACCATCCGGGCCGCGAACCTGCTCGCGTTCGAGCCCGGGCTGTCGCTGAACCAGTCGATCGTGCCGGGCTTCCTCACGCTGATCGGGACGGGCAAGTTCCTCGCGTCGTCGAACGGGCCCGTGATGTTCGCCGAGCCGCCGCTGCGGGTCGATCCCGAGGCGCTCGTCGGGTGGGCGGACTGCCCGTCGCCGAGCCATCACTACGACGAGGCGTGGGTCAACGGCTTCGTGGCGGCGGGGGCGCGCATGTTCGGTGTGCAGTCCGGGGAGGAGCGGCAGTTCGACTTCACGGGCGCCGGGACCGTGCTCATCCAGTCCAGCGAGAAGGTGATCGACGACAGCGCGATCGTCCGGACCATCGAGGGACAGCTACCGGGTCTGACCCCCGGCGGTCTGCAGCGGATCAACCAGGTGGTGGCGTCGCAGTTGCAGTCACAGCAGCACTGAACTCGGCAGCACTGAACTCGGCAGCCCTGAACTCGGCAGCCCTGAACTCGGCAGCCCTGAGCCCGGCAGCACCGGCCTCAGGGCACCCCGGGCCGGGACTGGGCACTTACCCGGGGCGCCCGAGGCCGGATTGTGACTACGCTCACAGGTAAGCCACACCTCATTGAGGTAAGGTTTGGTGAACCTAAGTAGTACGTCCAGGAGGGTCTCGATGATCGTCTGCAGCTGCCACGCTCTCTCGCACCGGCACATCGAGGCCCACATCGCTGCCGGGGCGCGCTGCACCCGCGAGATCGGCGCGGCCTGCCGCGCCGGCACCGACTGCGGACGGTGCGTCCGAAATATCTCGGCGATCGTTCGCGCATCCCGCGAGCGGGATGAGAGGATCGAACTCGAGACCGCCGTCTAGACCCCTACCCGGCGGTCGATCCGCGTTCGGTCCCCGGGAGGCGCCATGAAGGGCGACAAGAAGGTCATCGAGTACCTCAACGAGCAGCTCACCGCCGAGCTCACGGCGATCAACCAGTATTTCCTGCACTCGAAGATGCAGGACAACAACGGCTGGACCAAGCTCGCCGCGCACACCCGCGCCGAATCCTTCGAGGAGATGCGGCACGCCGAAACCCTCACCGACCGGATCCTGTTCCTCGAGGGCCTGCCCAACTACCAGCGGCTCGGCACGCTGCGGCTCGGCGAGACGGTCAAGGAGATGTTCGAGGCCGACCTGCAGGTCGAGATCGAGGCCCGCGACCGCCTCCGCAAGGGCTCCGAGTACATGCGCTCGGTCAGCGACATCACCTCGGCCCGCATCTTCGAGGAGATCCTCGCGAACGAGGAAGAACACATCGACTACCTGGAGACCCAGCTGGGCCTGCTCGAGCAGCTCGGCGAAGCCCTCTACATCTCCGTGCACGTATCGCCGCCGGAGTGAGCGAGGCGCGCGTCCCGATCGACAAGCAGACCCGCCCGGTGTACCGGGCGCAGATCGAGGTAGCCAAAGCGATCCGCCAGGCCACGGCCGACGCCGGACTCGAGCGTCGGCTCGTGGAGCTGGTGAACGTACGCGTCTCCCAGATGAACGGCTGCGCCTACTGCCTGGACGTGCACGTCCGGGACGCCCTGCGCGAGGGCGAGACCACCCAGCGGCTCGCGGTGCTGCGGGCCTGGCGGGAGACGGACCTGTTCACCGAGCAGGAGCAGGCCGCTCTCGCCCTCGCCGAGTCGATCACCACGCTGCCCGACAGTCACCTGCAGGACCGGGACTACGACTTCGCGCGCGCCCGGCTCACCGAGGACGAACTCTCCGCGATCGCGTGGGTTGCCGTGGCGATGAACGCGTTCAACCGGATCTCCATCGTCAGCCGGCACCCGGTACGTCCCCCGCAACAGTGACGGCCGAATTGATTTCCTGAGCAACCACCCGGTTATTCTCGACGGATGACGAAGACCCGGTGGCTCAGCGACGACGAGCAGCGCACCTGGCGCGCCTACCTCGACAGCACCCGACTGCTGATGAGCGCCCTGGACAAGCAGCTCACCCAGGACTCCGGGATGTCCCTCACCGACTACGAACTGCTGGTCGCCCTCTCGGAGGCCCCCGGCCGGCGGCTGCGCATGCGCGCCCTCGCCGATGCCGTCGTCACGACCCGCAGCGGCGTCACCCGCGCGATCAGCCGCCTCGTCGACGCCGGCTGGGTGCAACGCGTCGAATGCGACGAGGACAAGCGCGGCATGCTGGCCGAACTCACCGAGGCCGGCGCCGCGAAGCTGGCCCAGGCCAGCCCCGGACACGTCGAGGCCGTACGCTCCTACGTGTTCGACCTGCTCAGCCCTCAGGACGTGACCCGCTTCGGTAACACGTACACCGCGATGCGCGCGCACCTGCTCGACAACACCTGAACAGCCGGAGGAATGCCATGAGCGACCCGTCCGTCGTCGCCGTCCACAATCCGCAGCAACAGCGCTACGAACTGCGCGACGGCGACACCGTCGTCGGCTACACCCAGTACCACCCCGACGGCGACGTTCAACTCGTGTTCGACCACACCGAGGTCGACCACGCCTACTCGGGCCAGGGCCTGTCGAGCACGCTGGTGCGGTTCGCGCTCGACGACGTACGTGCCCGCGGCAAGCGGGTGGTGGCGATCTGCCCGTTCGTCGACGGCTTCATCGACAAGCACCCCGAATACAAGGATCTCGCCGACTGAGACCGGGACACGGGCGCATGCCGACTCCGCCGGATCCCTCCGCCGTCGCGGCCACCCTGCGGCGCGCGGGTTGCGTGTTCGCGGAGGAGGAGGCGCGGCTGCTCGTCGAGGCCGCCGGCACGCCCGGCGAGCTCGTCGGCATGGTGGACCGGCGCGCCGCCGGCGAGCCGCTCGAGCACATCCTCGGCTGGACCGAGTTCCACGGCCTGCGCATCCTCCTGGACCCCCGGGTGTTCGTGCCGCGCCGGCGGAGCGAGTTCCTCGTCGATCGCGCCGTCGCTCTCGCCCCGCCCGGCGCCGTCGTCGTCGACCTGTGCTGCGGCTCGGGGGCCCTGGGTGCCGCGGTGGCGACGGCCGTTGCCGGGGTGGACCTGCATGCGACGGACCTCGATCCCGCCGCGGTGCGGTGCGCGGGCCGCAACGTCGCCGCGCTCGGCGGCCGGGTGTACGAGGGCGACCTCTACGACCCGCTCCCCGAGGTGCTGCGCGGGCGCGTCCATCTCCTGCTCGCGAACGTGCCGTACGTACCGACCGCGGACCTGGCGCTGCTGCCCGCCGAGGCCCGGGACCACGAGGACCGCATCGCCCTCGACGGGGGCGCCGACGGCCTCGACGTGCTGCGGAGGGTGGCCGCGACGGCCGGGCGATGGCTGGCACCGGGCGGGCACCTGCTGGTCGAATCGAGCGAGCGGCAGGCCGCCGGGATCGCCGAGTGCTTCGCACGCAGCGGGCTGATCCCGCAGGTGGTACACAGCGACGACGCGTTCGCGACTGTCGTCGTCGGCACCGCTCCGCGCTGATCGTCCCGGCTCACCCGACGTGCGCGGCCCGGTGCCGGCGCACGGCGTCGCGGTTCGCGCACCGCGGCGAGCAGTACCGCTGCCGCCCGTTGCGAGAGGTGTCCGCGTAGACGTGGTCGCACTCGTCGAGGGCGCAGCGGCCGAGGCGGTGCATGCCCCGGCCCACCAGGTGCAGGGCCGTTCCCACGGAGACGAGGGCCTCGACGACACCGGCGAGGGAATGCTGGTCGTCCCGGTAGTGCAGGTGCCAGCCGTCGCCGGCGTGGTTCGTCATGCGCGGGTACGCCGATGCGGCGGCAAGCATCTCGTTGACCAGCGCGGCGCGCTCGGCGTCCCCGGTCGCGTCGACGACGCGGCACCAGCGTCCGAGCATCGCGCCGACGCCGAGCAGGTCGTCGGCACCGACCGGGAAGTCGATCACCAGGCCCGCCTCGACGCAGCGCTGCACCAGCGCGTCGACGGTCACGGGCGGGTCGTTCACCAGATCCGCGGCGAGCCGCACGGCATACTCGCCGTAAGGGTTGAGATGCACAATGCCATTACATCACGCTGGGTGGCATGCAGACATCCCATCGCCACCACTGGACCGAGGTCTCCCGCCACCCGACGAGCGAAGGCGTGGTGCGCTACCAGCGCTGCGCGTGCGGCCGCTGGCACATGGCCGCGACGCCCCTCGTCGCCGATCCGATCGGCGTGTCGGCGACGGTCCCGGTCACCCCGCGACCGTGAAACCCGGCGCCCCGCGGAGGACAATCGCCTCCATGACCGAGCGCAAGCGGCCGGACATCACCTTCGAGTCGTGGATCGAACGTCAGATCCGCGTCGCGCAGGAGCGGGGCGACTTCGACAACCTCAGGGGAGCCGGCAAACCCATCCCGCATCGCAGCGACGACGAGCTGTGGTGGGTGAAGGACTATCTGCGCCGGGAAGGACTGTCCACCGAGGCGTTGCTGCCGCCCCCGCTGCAACTGCGCAAGGAGATCGAGCGGTTGCGCAGCACCGTGCTCGACGTGCCCTCCGAGCCGGCGGTGCGGCAGATCGTCCGGGAGCTGAACCGGCGGATCGTGGACTGCCTGCGCGCACCGAGCGGCCCCCTGGTCCCCATCCACAGGGTCGACCCGGAGGAGGTGGTCCGGCAGTGGGCCGCGGACCGGGCGGAGCTGCGGTCGAAACGCGCCGAGCGGGCCGCAGCAGCGGCCGCCGTGCTGCGCGAGTACGCCCCCGAGCCGCCGCGTCGGCGCTGGTGGCACCGAGTCCTGGGAATCCGGTCCGCCGGAACCTGAGGCGCAGAGCGGCGACGAGTTCGCTCCCCCGAATCCGCACGACCACACAGCCGTGCGGTCCACAGCCGTCCGCGACCACTATTCGCTGATTGTCGGGGCGTTCGTCGGTTCGTGTCGCGGAGACGAAAGTGCCTTCCCGGTCGGCGTACCCGTTGCCAGCAGACTGCCAGGAACGTCCCAAGGTTCCTCGAGCGTCACCGGCTGTACTGGTGTCGTTCGCATCGCGTTCACCGCACAGCGGTTCGCCGACGAGAGGCCGGTTCCATGGGAGTGTTCGACCGATTCCGCACGTCCTCCGCGAAGGGCACGCACCGGGCGGAGGACGTCCCCACCGCACCGACCGGCTACCAGCAGACCGCCGGCAGGCTGCACGCCTTCAACCGCTACGAGATCAAATACTTCGTCGACGAGATGAAGGTCCCCGAACTGCGGCGGGAACTCGCGGCGCGGATGGACACCGATCCGTATTCGCCCCACGGCGGGTATCCGGTCACCTCGCTCTACTACGACACGCCGGACCTGCGGTTCTACTGGGAGAAGATCGAGGGCCTGCGGTTCCGGCGCAAGCTGCGGATGCGCCTGTATGGCAACCCTTCCGAATGCACCGACGACACGCCGGTGCACATCGAGATCAAGCAGCGCGTCAACCGCGTCACCCAGAAACGGCGCATCGCAGTGCCGTACGGGAACGCGCGACGCTGGCTCGACGGACGGCAGGAGATCGACTGCGAACCCTCGCAACGCCCGTTCGCCCACGAGGTGACGACGCTGATCGGCAACCTCGACCTGCGGCCGATCGTGACCACCGGCTACCTGCGGGAGGCGTTCGTCGGCCGCGAGGCCGACCTCGGCCTGCGAGTGACGATCGACCACAAGGTGCACGGCCGCGACCGCGACTTCCACTTCGCCTCGGGAGCACAGAACCGGTTCGTCGTCCCGCCGAGGCTGGCGATCGTCGAACTGAAGGCCAACGAACGCGTTCCGTACTGGGCGACCGATCTGACCGCCCGGCTGGACATGTCGGTCGTCCGCGTCTCGAAGTACTGCCAGTCCGTCGAGGCGTTCGGCCTCGCTCCGCGCTCCCGGATGGGCGCCCCCGAACTCGTTCTGCCGCAAGGCTTCGACGACCGTGTTCCGACCGGTCTCTTCGAGACCTCGACGATGGCGCGCTGACCGCCGCACCGCCTGCCCGCGTCCCCGCACGGGGCGCCGTTCCCGTCCCTACACCGAACCAGGACCATCATGAATTTCGACCTGCAAGACCTCAGCGGGACGTTCACGACGTTCGACATCATCGTGTCGCTGTCGCTGTCGTTCGTGCTCGCCTCGATCATCGGCTGGGTCTATCGCCACACCCACAAGAACGTCTCCTACAGCCAGTCCTATGTGCAGACCCTCGTGCTGGTCGGCATGGTGATCTCGCTGATCATGCTGGTCGTCGGCTCCAACATCGCCCGCGCGTTCGCACTCGTCGGCGCCCTGTCGGTGGTTCGATTCCGCAACGCCATCAAGGAAACTCGCGATGTAGGCTTCATCTTCCTGGTGATGGCCGTCGGCATGACGACCGGCACCCGCTTCTACCTGCTGGCGATCGCCGCGACAATCGCGATCTGCCTGGTGCTGCTGATCATGAACAAGTTCAACTGGTTCAAGCTCGACGTCCAGCGTCAGGTCGTGAAGGTGCAGGTGCCGCCGGAGCAGGAGTACAACGCGCTGGTCGAGGACGTGCTCATCCGGTACTGCTCCGAGTTCGAACTGGTCTCCACCGAATCCGTTCGCTCCGGTGCGCTGACCGAGCTGTACTACACCGCGCAGCTGAAGAAGGGCAAGAAGCCGAACGAGCTGATCTCGGCCCTGAGTGCGGTCAACACCGGCCAGCGGGTGACCGTCCTGACCGGATACGACCAGACGGACATCTGATGGACGACACACCCACCGCCGGGCAGTCGCCGCCGCGGCGCCGGCTCCGGCACCGGGTCCCGACGTCGCTGCGCCGGCACTGGAAACTCCTGGCTGTGTTCGTCGTGTTCGTGACGATCCTGGCGACCGTGTTCGGGGCGACCCGCATCCGCCCGTACATCACCGGCGACCCGACGATCATCGCCTCGGAGATCACCGACAACATCACCGGCACGGTGGACCTGTTCGACGCCTCGGTCCCGCACGAACTGTCGGTCGAGATCACCGACGCGGAATACGACGAGATGATCACCGCCTTCCAGAGCACCGGCGAGAAGAAGTGGGTCACCGCCGATGTCACCATCGACGGCACGCTGATCACCGACGTCTCGGTGCGGTTGAAGGGCAACTCCACCCTCATGGGCGTGCGCGGCGAGGACGCCGGGCCCGGCGGCGAGGGCTTCGAGCCCCCGGAGGGGATGGAGCTGCCCGACGGATTCGATCCGGCGGCCATGGGCGGCCCGGGCGGCATGTCGCAGGCGTCCGAGGACGATCCGACGTCGCTGCCGCTGCTCATCAGCTTCGACGAGAACGCCGGCGGCCGCGCCTACCAGGGCATGACCGAGATCTCGGTGCGCCCCGGCTCGCCCGTGCTCAACGAGGCGATGGCCCTGTCGCTGACCGCGGAGACCGGGCAGCCGACGCAGCGCTACGCGTACACGGTCTATTCGGTCAACGACAGCGCCACCACCACGCGCCTGCTGCTCGAACACCCCGACGACACGTATGCGAACTCCCTGTTCGACTCCGACGGCTACCTGTACAAGGCGGACGCGTCGTCGCGGTTCGAGTACATCGGCGACGACCAGTCGGACTACGCCGACCAGTTCGAGCAGATCAATGCGGTCGGGACGGGGAACCTGCAGCCGGTCGTCAGCTTCCTGAAATGGCTGGACTCGGCGAGCGACGAGGAGTTCGGCACACACCTGTCGGAGTGGGTGGACGTGGACTCGTTCGCGCGGTACGTCGCCACGCAGAACCTGCTCGTCAACGGTGACGACATGAGCGGGCCGGGCCAGAACTACTACCTCTGGTACGACCTGCAGACGGGCAAGCTCTCCGTCGTGTCCTGGGACCTGAACCTGGCCATGCAAGGCGATGCCACCACCGGCCCGCACGACACCGTCTCGATGGCACCCGGCGACATGGGCGGCCCCGGGCAGGGCGAGGCCGGCACCACGGCGGCCGACCCCGGCACCATGCCCCAGCCGCGTGGGATGCTGCCTCCGGGCGCAGCTGCACCGCAGGGCGGGCAGGGGGCAGGCCGGGTGCAGTCCGGCAACAGCCTGAAGACACGGTTCCTCGAATCCGAGGCCTTCACCCAGGTCTACGAGGACGCCTACCGGGACCTCTACGAACAGATGTACGGCAGCGGACGCGCCCTCGAGATGCTCGACACCCTGGTCTCGACCGTCCCTGTCAGCGACGCGCTCCCGGCCGCTTCCCTCCAGTCGAGCGCGGACTCGATGCGGTCCTGGATCGAACAGCGCACCGCTGCGCTCGCGGAGCTGCGTGACAGCTGAACTGCGTGACAGCTGAGCTGCGTGACAGTCGACCGGACGAGGCGCGAGCGCCGGGCCGCGAGGTGCGGCCCGGTTTCACAGCCGGACCTCAGGAAGGACTCAGCGTCGGCCCAGTCCCTGCCGGCATTCTGGAGACGGCAGAATCGATCACGAATCTGCCCGCAGGGAAAGGAATTGTCATAACCACCTCAGCTCCGACGGTCCCCCACCCGGGACACCCGTCCGGGCGCGACACCGGTGCCGTCTTCCTGATGGCCGGTGGCGTTCCCGGAGCGGGTAAGAGCACCCTGCTTCGCCGGATCGAGCACGACATCCCGGGTCTGACCGTTCTCGATCCGGAGCGCCGGGCCGAACGCCTCGCCGCCGCGCTTCCGCCGGGCCTGCCGTATCGCTGGTATCGGCCACTGGTCCATCTCATGCACACCCTCGACGTGGTGCGCACCCTCCTGGCCGGACCGCACCGGAGCGAAGGGCCTGTGGCCGTTCACGACACCGCCACGCGCAGGCGCCGACGCGACTGGACGGCCCGCCTGGCACGGCGACGAGGCTGGACGCCGGTGCTGGTCTTCCTCGACGTGCCCCGCGATGTCGCGCGGGCCGGACAGCACGCTCGCGGGCGCGTGGTGAACGAGTCGTCGTTCGCGCGGCACTGGCATCGGTGGACGGCTCTGCGACCGCACCTCACCCGCGAGGACGACGCCCCGGCCAGGGGTCCGTGGGACCACGTCGTCGTCACCACTCGCGACGATGCGAAGAGCCGGGTGTTCGGATTGCTGACGCAGGACGGGACGGACCGCTGCGCACTCGGCGGCGGATCCCCGTGCGCGCAGTGACGATCTCCGGTACGCAGTGACGATCTCCGGCACCGCAGTGGCATCGACACCTCGGTGACCGGTGTCCCCGACACGTGTCGGGTTCACCGAAGGCGCACTTCCCAGCAGATCCACGGCTCACTCCCATGGACGCCCGAGGGTCGTCCGGTTGTGTGGGTGCGTGAACGGACGCGATGCGTCATGCCACAGCAAGGAAGGCACGACTCGATGACAACTCCCACCCAGGCCCTCGACACCGCCGACGCCGCGGCCGCACGCGGGAATCCGCCGGACGCCGTGTGCGAGAGGGACGGTCCGGAGTTGCGCGTGCTGCGCTGCGAGCGGCAGCACGTCGACGCGCTGCTCTCGACGCTCACCCGCAGGCAACGCGAAATCCTGCGCCTGCGGGTGGTCGAGGGGTTGTCTGTGGAGGAGTCCGCCGCCGTCCTGCGGACGACGCCCGGCGCCGTTCGTGTGGGTCAGCATCGCGCGTTGTCCCGCCTTCGGGCGGCGCTGGCCGACCCCGCGCGCCTGGACGCCGTCACGGGGCCGGGCGACTCCCGGCCTCGGCCTCGGCGGGGTGCGGTCGCGCGCCTGCCGCGTGCGTCAGCTGTTCCTCCGTGACCGCCTCACCGCGGGCGACCATGCCCGCCTCGTGCGACAGCGGGATCTGCCGCAGGAAGCACGCGATGACGAAGGCCACCAACAGGAACGGGATCAGGTACCAGAACACCGGTGCGAGGGAGTCGGCGTAGGCGTCGACCACGCCGGTGCGCACGGAGTCCGGCAGCTGGTTCAGGGCCGCGGGATCGAGCGTCGCCGTCGCCTGGCCGGCCTGCTCCGGGGAGGCCCCGGCTCCGGTGAACACGGCGGTGAGCTTCTCGGCCAGCCGGTTGGTGAAGATCGTGCCGAAGACCGCCACGCCGAGGGACGCGCCCACCTCCCGGAAGTAGTTGTTGGTGCTGGTCGCGGTCCCGATCTCGGTGGGCGGCACGGCGTTCTGCACCACGAGAACGACCACCTGCATGATCAGACCCAGGCCGAGGCCGAGGGTGAACAGCATCGTGCAGATCAGCCACAGCGGCGTGCTGCCTTCGAGGGTGGTCAGCCACAACATCGCGGCGGCCGTGACGAGGGCACCGGCGATGGGATACGCCTTGTAGTGACCGGTTTTCGTGATCGCGATGCCGGAGGCGATCGAGGTGGCCATCAGGCCGGCCATCATCGGGATCATCAGAAGGCCGGAGACCGCGGCCGAGGTGCCGGACGACATCTGCAGGAACGTCGGCATGAAGGCCAGCGCCGCGAACATGCCGAGGCCCACGGTGAAGCCGATCGCGGTGGCGTTGACGAAGATCGGATTGCGGAACAGCGACAGCGGGATGATCGGATCCTCGGCGCGGGACTCGACGAGGACGAAAAGGCTTGCCGCGACGAGCACTCCGACGGCGAGCGCGAGGGTCAGCGGATCGGTCCAGCCCCGGTCGCCACCGAAGTCCGTGAACAGGATCAGGCACGTGGTGGCGGCCGAGAGGGTGAGCACGCCGAGGAAGTCGACCTTCTTCTCGGGCCGCTTCGTGGGCAGCGTGAGGGTGAACCAGGCGATCGCGAAGGCGAGCACGCCGACGGGCAGGTTGATGTAGAAGGCCCAGTGCCAGGTCAGGTGGTCGACGAAGAAGCCGCCGAGCAGGGGGCCGGCGACGGCGGCCACACCGAAGACCGCACCGAGCGGACCCAGGTACTTGCCACGCTGGTCGGCCGGGACGATGTCGGCGATGATGGCCTGGGAGAGGATCATCAGGCCGCCGCCACCGAGGCCCTGCATCGCGCGGAAGATCACGAACCACCAGAAGTCGGTGGCGAAGGCACAGCCGGCGGAGGCGAGGGTGAACACCGCGATGGCGACGAGGAAGAGGGTGCGGCGGCCGAACACGTCGCCGAACTTTCCGTAGATCGGCATCACGATGGTGGTCGCCAGCAGGTAGGCGGTGGTGATCCAGGCCTGGTGTTCGACGCCGCCGAGCTGCCCGACGATGGTCGGCATCGCGGTGGAGACGATGGTCTGGTCGAGGCTCGACAGCAGCATGCCGGCGATCAGCGCGGAGAAGATGAGCCAGATCCGGCGCTGCGTGAGCACCAACGGTGGTGCCGCGGGCCGGGACGACGTTGCGGTCACGGGTTTCCTGCCGTTTCGATGGGGTCGAGTCGCTGCCCGAACAGTCGCCGGACGATGTCGAGGTTGCGGAGCAGCAGCTCCGCGAAGGGTCGATCGGTGTCGTCGCCGAAGAACTCGTCGGCGGTGTGCCGGGTGATGTCGGCGAGCGCGTAGACGACGGTCCGCGGCAGCGGATCGTCGGGAGGCAGGTTCTCTCTCCGGGCGACGACCTCGGCGAACCGCCGGAGCTGGGCCTCGCCGTTGTGCAGGATGCGGGGCAGCAGCTGCGGCTCGCGGTGGATGATGTCGTGGTACTGCTTCGCGTGCTCGCGGGTGAAGTCGGTGCGCCCGATCTGGGCGAGGATCACCGCGACGAGGTCCTGGAGCAGCGTGGGGGAGATGCCGTCCCCGTCGTGCCGCCCGGCGGCCACGAAGGCGTCCTCCTCCTCGGGAGTCAGGCTGAGCGGGGGCTCGCCGAGGACCGCGTCCTCCTTGGACGGGAAGTAGTTGAAGAAGGTGCGCCGGGAGATCTCCACCCGCTCGCAGAGTTCCTCCACGGTGAACCCGGCAAGACCATGTCGGGCGGTGAGCGCGCGCGCCTCGCCGACGAGTGCGGCTCTGGTGCGCTCCATCCGGCGGTTCCGCCGCCCGGACGGAGTTGTTGCACTTTCATCCATAGAGTGCATGATTGCACCATTGCCCCCAGAGTGCAAAAAAGTCTGGTGTCTGCGGGCGACTATGGGACGTTATGGTCAGTTATGGAGAACTTCAGATAGAACTCCATAAGTCTCTATACTCGCCCCATGGACCTCGAGCTCAATCCGTTCAAGCCCGGCTCCGGACTCCGGCCGCCGGCGCTCGAGGGGCGCGACGAACAGATCGGGGCGTTCGAACTCCTGGTCGCCCGCAGCAAACGGCAGAACTACGACCGTGGCCCGATCCTGTCGGGATTGCGCGGGGTCGGGAAGACGACCCTGCTCAACACCCTCGTCGAGCACGCCGACCGGCAGGGATGGCTCACCATCGCCATCGAGGCCCGCCCCAGCGAGGCCGGCACCACCGCGGTCCGCGCCAAGCTCTCCCAGGAGCTGACGGTCGGACTGCGCCGCTACAGCCGCAAGCACCGGATCCAGCACGCGATCGACCCGCTCATCGACCTCGCCCGCGGCTTCTCCCTCGGCCTCGGCCTCGGCCCGGCGACCGCAAGCTTCTCCCTCGACCAGCGTCCGGCAGCCAGTGGCGACATCGATCTCGACCTCGAGGAACTCGTCGAAGCGATCACCGCCGAACTGCGGCCCAGATCCAGCGCATTCGGGTTGTTCATCGACGAGATGCAGGACCTCGACTCCGATCTGCTGTCGGCGCTGCTCGCCGTCCAGCACCGGGCGAGCCAGCGCGAATGGCCGTTCTTCCTCATCGGCGCCGGACTACCCAATCTTCCCGCGGTGCTGGCCGGCAACCGCTCGTACGCGGAGCGACAGTTCCTCTACAGCACCATCGGCCCCCTCACCCCGGCGGCCGCAGCCGACGCCCTGCGCATCCCGGTACGCCGTCAGGGCGGGGACTTCACCGACGACGCGCTCGCCGTGCTCGTCCAGGCCAGCGGCGGTTACCCGTACTTCCTCCAGGAGTACGGGAAGGCGATCTGGAACATCGCTCCACACAGCCCCTTTCAGCTCGAGGATGCCGAACTCGCCGTCGAGGTGGGCCGGCGTCACCTCGACGAGGGATTCTTCCCGTCCCGCTGGAACCGGGCAACCGACCGCGAGCGCCGTTACCTCACCGCGCTCGCCGCCACCGGCGAGGAGACCCCGCGGTCCGGGAAGGTCGCCCAGCTGATGGGCTCGACCGCCACCGGTGTCAGCGACGTCCGCAACTCGGCCATCCGCAAGGGCCTGATCTGGGCACCGGAGCACGGTCGCATCGCCTTCACCGTCCCGGGTATGGCCGACTTCATCCGCCGTCAACCGGCGGAGTAGCCGGATCAGCGGCCCCGCTCGGCCACCATCCGGTCCACGGCGCGCACGCTGAGCACCTGGTCGAGAGCCATGGAGGCGCAGCCGATCATCCCGGAGCGATCGCCGTGCGACCAGGGCAGGATCTGCAGGGCGCGGGTGGCCACGGACACCGCGTCGCGATAAAGGGTTTCGCGCAGTCCGGCGACGAACACGTCGTAGGCCTCGGCCATGTCGCCACCCACGACGAGCACCGCCGGGTCGAGGAGGTTGACGGCACCGGCGATCACCTCACCGATCCGCCGGCCGCTGTCCCGGATCATGCGGCGCGCCTCCGCATCCCCGCCGACGGCGAGGGCTACGACGTCGCGGATGTGGGTCACGTCCCGGCCCTGCTCCTGCAGGTCGCGGACCAGGGCCCAGCCCCCGGCGATCGCCTCGACGCAGCCGACGTCGCCGCAGCGGCACAGGACGCCCTGCGCGGCGGCGGTCTTGGTGTGCCCGATCTCGCCGGCCGCGCCCACCGCGCCGCGCTGCAGCACACCGCCCGACACGATGCCCGCGCCGAGGCCCGTGGACGCCTTGATGAGGAGCATGTCATCGAATTTCCGTCGTTCGCCGAGCCTTTCGGCGAGCACCATGACGTTCGCGTCGTTGTCGACGAACACCGGCGCCGCACCGAGGCCGGCGAGGAAGGGCTGCAGCTCGACACCATCCCAGCCGGCCATCATCGGCGAGTCGAGGCTGCAGCCGCGGACCGTGTCCACCGTGCCCGGCAGGCTCACCCCGATGCCGACGGTGCGGGGCGCGCCGGGACCGAGCGCGTCGCGCAGGTCGGCGAGGTGCGCGACGATCTTCGGCATCAGCTCGCCCGGGCTCGCCCCGATCTCCTGCTCGAGATCCTCGGTCCGGAGCAGTTCCCCGGCGAGATCGCAGACGGCGAGCTGGGTGCGGCTGCGGCCGATCGCGCCGACGAGCACGATGCCCGCGCCGGCCCCGAAGGTGAGGGTGAGCGGTGGACGCCCACCGGTGGAGGGCCCCTCCTCCGTTTCGACGACGAGGCCGAGGTCCTGGAGTGCCGAGACCCGGGCGGCGACGGCGGTGCGGGAGAGCCCCGTGTGGTGCCCGATCTCGCTTCGGGTGGTCGCGGCGCCGGCGCGGACGAGGGCGAAGACCTCGCCCGCTGTGGCGGGCGCGCTGGAGGATCGGCTCATACCGCCATTGAACCAAGGAACCGCACCCGAGAGCGCCTCGTGCAGCCGCGGCGTGCTGCGTCGGACCGGACTTTGTTCTTAGAAATGCGTAAGTTTGTTGTTTCAGTGCGGAAGATGCTCTACGGTTGCCAGTGACAGCCCTCACCCCCTCATTCGGGAGGACAAGCCATGTCACCCGCCGCCCCCTGTACCGTCGTCGTCTTCGGCGGCACCGGCGACCTCGCCGTCCGTAAGCTCCTGCCCGCCCTCTACCTGCGCGATCACGACGGCCAGTTGCCGCCCGGCAGCCGGATCGTCGGCGCCGCGCGCGCCGGCCTCGACACCGACGGCTACCGCGACAAGGTCCGCGGCGAGCTCGCGCGCTTCGTACCCGCCCACCTGCTGGACGCCGGCACCCTCACGCGGTTCCTGGACCGCCTCGACTACGTGAGCGTCGACTTCGCAGGCGGGGACGACTGGTCCGCCCTGCGCGACGTCCTGGCCCCGGACTCCGTGCGCGTGTTCTACCTCGCTTGCGCCCCTTCGCTGTTCGGGCCGATCTCCCATCACCTCGCCCGGCACGGACTCGTCGAGCCGACGTCGCGGGTGGTGCTCGAGAAGCCCATCGGCCGCGACCTCGCGTCCGCCCGCGCGATCAACGACGCGGTCGGCGAGGTGTTCGACGAGTCGCAGATCTTCCGCATCGACCACTACCTCGGCAAGGAGAGTGTCCAGAACCTGCTGGTCACCCGGTTCGCCAACACCCTGCTCGAGCCGCTGTGGAACTCGACGTGGATCGACCACGTGCAGATCACCGTCTCCGAATCCCTCGGCGTGGGCACCCGCGGCGGCTACTACGACACCTCCGGGGCGCTGCGCGACATGCTGCAGAACCACCTGCTGCAGGTGCTGTGCCTGGTGGCGATGGAACCGCCGACGGTCGTCGACCGCGAGACCGTGCGCGACGAGAAACTCAAGGTGCTGCAGGCACTGCGGCCGATGACGCCCGACGACGTCGAAAGATTCACCGTCACCGGGCAATACGGACCCGGATTGGTCGACGGCGGTGCCGTGCCCGGGTATCGCGACGAGGTGGAGAACCCGGACAGCCGCACCGAGACCTTCGTCGCGGTGCGCGCGGAGGTGCGCAACTGGCGCTGGGCCGGCGTGCCGTTCTACCTGCGCACCGGCAAGCGTCTCGAGAAGCGCAGTTCCGAGATCGTGGTGCAGTTCAAGGACGTTCCGCACCCGATGTTCCCCCGGGCCGAGGGCGCCACCGAACCCAATCGCCTGGTGATCCGGCTGCAGCCCGACGAGGGCATCTGCCTGCACATGACCGCCAAGGAACCCGGGCCCGGCGGGATCCGCCTGCGTCCGGTGTCGCTGGATCTGAACTACGTGGACGCGTTCGACCGTCCGTCCCCCGACGCGTACGAGCGGCTGCTGATGGACGTGGTGCGGGGTGACCCGACCCTGTTCATGCGTCGCGACGAGGTCGAGACCGCGTGGGCATGGGTCGAGCCGATCCTGCAGACCTGGGACCGCACCGGCCGGGTGCCGCGCCGCTACCCGGCGGGTACGTCCGGCCCCACCGACGCGATCACCCTCATCGAGCGCGATGGCCGCGCCTGGTACGAAGGACCTTCCTCATGAGCCACGTCCATCCCGTTCTCGCCCGGGTCACCGACCGCATCGTCCGGCGCAGCCGGGCCGAGCGTGCCGCCTACCTCGAGCGGCTGCGCGCCGCCGCCGACAAGGGGCCTGCCCGCGGGCGCCTCGCGTGCGCCAACCTGGCCCACGGATTCGCCGCGGCCGAGCCCGCCGACAAGTCCGCGCTGCGCGGGCTGGTGAAGCCGAACATCGCGATCGTCTCGTCCTACAACGACATGCTCTCCGCGCACCGGCCCTTCGAGGAGTACCCGGCGCGGCTGAAGGCCGCGGTCCTCGAGGCGGGCGGCATCGCACAGTTCGCCGGCGGCGTCCCGGCCATGTGCGACGGCATCACCCAGGGCCGCGACGGCATGCAGCTGTCGCTGTTCAGCCGCGACGTCATCGCGATGTCCACCGCTATCGCGTTGTCGCACGACATGTTCGACGGCGCGCTCATGCTCGGGGTCTGCGACAAGATCGTCCCCGGCATGCTGATCGGCGCCTTGGGCTTCGGGCACCTGCCGACGGTGTTCGTCCCGGCCGGGCCGATGACGTCGGGGCTGCCCAACGGCGAGAAGGCCCGGGTGCGGCAGCTCTACGCGGAGGGCCGCGCCCGACGCGAAGACCTGCTCGAGGCCGAGGCCGCGTCCTATCACGGCGCCGGCACGTGCACGTTCTTCGGCACCGCGAACTCCAATCAGCTGCTGATGGAGGTGATGGGCCTGCACCTGCCCGGCGCGAGCTTCGTCAACCCGGGCACCGAGCTGCGGGACGCGCTCACCGACGAGGCCGCGCGCCGCGTCACCGGCCTCACCGCGCTCGGCTCCGCCTTCACCCCGGTCGGGGAGGTCGTCGACGAGCGGGCCGTCGTCAACGGCTGCGTCGCACTGCTCGCCACCGGCGGCTCCACCAATCACACGATGCACCTGGTGGCGATCGCGCGGGCCGCGGGCATCACGCTCACGTGGCGCGACCTGGCGGACCTGTCGGCCGTCGTGCCGCTGCTCGCCCGGATCTACCCCAACGGCGCGGCCGACGTGAACCACTTCCACGCCGCCGGCGGGCTCGGTGTCGTCGTCTCGGAACTGCTCTCGGCGGGCCTGCTGCACGACGACGTCACCACCGTCGCCGGCCCCGGTCTGCACCGGTACACGCAGGAGCCGCGGCTGCGCGACGGGACGCTGCAGTGGGAGGCCGGGCCGTCCGAGAGCCTGGACCGCACCGTGCTGCGCGGCGTCGTGGACCCGTTCGCCGTGGACGGCGGGCTCAAGGTGCTCGACGGCAACCTCGGCGAGTCCGTGCTCAAGGTGTCCGCGGTCGCCCCGGAGCACCACATCGTCACCGCGCCGGCCCGGGTGTTCGACGACCAGGCCGACTTCCTCACGGCCTTCGAGGCGGGCGAACTCGACCGCGACGTCGTGGCGGTGCTGCGTTACCAGGGCCCGCGCGCGAACGGAATGCCAGAGCTGCACAAGCTCACCCCCGCGCTGGGGGTGCTGCAGGACCGCGGGCGCCGGGTCGCGCTGGTGACCGACGGCCGGATGTCGGGCGCGTCCGGCAAGGTTCCCGCCGCCATCCACGTCACGC
Source organism: Rhodococcus sp. DMU1 (assembly GCF_012272955.1). Taxonomy (NCBI): domain Bacteria; kingdom Bacillati; phylum Actinomycetota; class Actinomycetes; order Mycobacteriales; family Nocardiaceae; genus Rhodococcus; species Rhodococcus sp. DMU1. Next base: position 5,815,387 of record NZ_CP050952.1, read on the forward strand.
CCGAGGCCGCGGCCGGCGGCCCGCTCGCCCGCGTCCGCGACGGCGACCTGATCACCGTCGACGCCGTCGCCGGCTCGCTGTGCGTGCACCTGTCCGACGCCACACTCGCCGACCGCGTGGCGACCGGCCACGCCCCCTCCGACGACGCCTGGACGGGCACGGGCCGGGAACTGTTCGCGGGCCTGCGGGCCGCCGTGGGCCCGGCCACCCTCGGCGCCAGCGTCTTCCAACCCAACCCCGCGTGAAGGAGACCCCGATGAGCCTGCTGGACGTGACCCCCGTCGTTCCCGTCGTCGTGATAGACGATGCCGCGGACGCGGTCCCGATCGCCCGGGCCCTCGTCGACGGCGGTGTGCCGATGATCGAGCTGACTCTGCGCACCCCGTGCGCCCTCGAGGCGATCGAGCGGATCGCCGCCGAGGTTCCCGAGATCACCGTTGGTGCCGGCACGATCGTCGAACCCGGCCAGGCCGCGCAGGCCGCGGCGGCCGGCGCGCGCTTCCTGGTGTCGCCGGGCGCGACGGAGTCGCTGCTGAAGGCCATGACCGACACGGGACTGCCGCACCTGCCGGGTGCCGCGACCGTCTCGGAGGTGCTGCTGCTCCTCGAACGCGGCTACCGCGAGATGAAGTTCTTTCCCGCGGAGGCCGCGGGGGGCACCCGGTTCCTCGCGTCCGTCCACTCCCCCGTGCCCGCGGCCCGGTTCTGCCCCACCGGCGGGATCTCGGTCGCAACCGCCCCCGACTACCTCGCGCTGCCCAACGTCGGCTGCGTGGGGGGCTCGTGGCTCACCCCCGCCGATGCGGTGCAGACCCGGGACTGGGCCCGGATCACCCGCCTCGCGCAGGTGACCACGAAACTACGCCTGGCCGAGGCGTAGGCGGACCGGGCTCGCCCCCGTCCTACTCGGACGCGACGGGGGCGAGCCCTCGTCCGTTGAGGCGCAGTTCCACCCCACTGCCGCGCCTGATCGTGTTGTAGATCGGGCAGGTGGCCACGAATTTCGCGGCCAGTTCCTCCGCGTCGCGGACCCCGGGGCCGTGGATTTCGAGCTCGAGCAGCGTCCGGTCGTAGACGGTCGGATCGTCCGTTCCCCGCACGTGGGACGCGCGGGCGGTGAGTGCATCGAGTTCGAGTCCGTCCGAGGCGGCATTGTGCTCGATGTTCGCGAGGGCGCAGGAGGCGAGCGCGGACAGCAGCAGTTCCCCGGCATGAACGGCCTCACCGTCGGCAAGCCTCGAATCGCTGACGAAGTGGTTGCCGCGAGCGCTGAGCACGAACCTGCCCGGGGCGCCGGCCGAGGTGCCGACGGCCACTGCATCGGCGATCGGCGCCGCGTCCACCGCGTCCGGATGGTGTGCGAATTGCCCGGCATTCACGGGCGCACTCCGGCGCGCTCGGCCCACTCGCCGTGCCCGGGACGGGACAGGCCGAGGTTCTCCCGCAGCGTGGCACCCGTGTACTCCGTACGGAGGATTCCACGCCGCTGCAACTGGGGCACCACCTCACGGGCGAACGTCTCGAATCCGCCGGGCTGGTGGGGTGCCTGCAGCGTGAATCCGTCTGCGGCACCGTCCTCGAACCACTCCTGCAGGCCGTCGGCGACCTCGGCCGCGGTCCCGATGAACCCGCCCTCGTAACGCCCGCCGTACTGCTTGCCGAGTTGACGCAGGGTGAGGCCCTCGCGCTCGGTGATCTCGCGAACCTCGTTGTAGTGACCCTCCACTCCCGCCACCTCCACCTCCGGCAGCCGTTCGTCGAGCGGGAACGTCGACAGGTCGACATCGAGATGGTATGCAAGGGTGGACAATCCACCGATCGGTGGCACGAGTTCGAACATCTCCTCGGCCAGTTCCTTCGCGCGGGCCGACGTGGGGCCGACGACCGGCGTGATCGAGGGCAGGATCTTGACGGACTCCGGATCCCGGCCGTACTTCGCTGCCCGCTCCTTGATTTCCGTGTAGAACGCCTGCGCCGACTCCTTCGATGCGTGACTGCAGAAGATCACGTCCGACCAGCGGGCGGCGAAATCCTTGCCCTTCGCGGAGGCTCCGGCCTGGATGAGGACGGGGTACCCCTGGGGCGGGCGCGGCACGTTGAGCGGTCCCTGCACCGAGAAGAACCGGCCCTGGTGATCGATGCGATGCACCTTGGCCGGCTCGGCGAAGAGCGGCTCGTCCGGGTCCAGGACCAGCGCATCGTCGTCCCAGCTGTCCCACAGCTTGCCGGTGACCTGCAGGAATTCGTCGGCACGCTCGTATCGGGTGGCTCGGTCGAACTGCTCGTCGAGGTCGAAGTTGCGGGCCTCCGATTCCTGGAACGACGTGACGATGTTCCACGCGACGCGGCCGGAGGTCAGGTGGTCGAGGGTCGCGAAGGTGCGGGCGAGGTTGAACGGCTGCGCGTACGTGGTGGACACGGTCGCGGCGAGTCCGAGATGCCGGGTTGCGGCGGCCATCGACGCGATGATCGGCAGCGGATCCATACGAAGGGAGCCGAGAGCACCGTAGCGGAGCTGGGAATCGGTGCTCCCTCCGAACCGGTCCGGGACGGACAGGATGTCCGGGAAGAAGGCGAGGTCGAAGCGGCCGTGCTCGAGGGTGCGCGCGATGTTCTGGTAGTAGTCGGCGTCGAGCCATCCCGGCACCGAGCCGGGGTGGCGCCACCCGCCCGGTCGTCCGGGTCCGGCGGTGACGAAGGCAGCGAGGTGCATCTGTGCGGTCACGAGAGTCTCCTGAGGTGAACGGTCAGGCCTGGGCGAGTTCAGCGGCGACGGCGGCACGAACGGAGTCGAACCTGCTGTCGGACAACCAGGTCTGCACATCGACGGGCTCGGGGTACACGCCGAGCCGGTGGAAGTTGTCGGCGAGATCCTGAGTGCCGGCGATCGCTCCTTCGTCGACGGCGGTGAACTGCCCCGCCCCGGAGTAGGACAATCGCCGGGCTTTCACCAGATCGAGGTAGACGTCCCGCTCGAGCGTCGAGTCACCGAACCCGCCGAGCGCCGTGAACTCGTCGACCGCCGTCTCCGGATTCGCCTCGACCCAGCGCTGGGCGTCGCGCACGTTGCGGGCAAGTGTCGCGGCGACCTCCGGATGATCGAAGGCGAAATCCTCGCTTGCGACGAAGAACGCGTAGTCGTACGTCTTCACTCCGGGCAGGGTTGCCGCGTTGTGCTTGCGCCGGGCCAGCTCGATGGTGGGCTGCCAGTTGATCCACGCGTCGACCTTCCCCTGGGCGAAGGCGGCTTCCGCATCGGCGGCAGTGAGATTGACGTAGTCCACGTCGTTGATTGTCAGCCCGGCGGAGTCGAGGTACTTGACCAGGCTGTAGGTGCCCGTCGTGCCCTGGTGGTCGGCGATGCGACGGCCGCGCAGGTCGGCGGCGCTCTTGATGTCGGATCCCTTGGGGACGAGGATGTCGACCTCGTTGGAGGGAAGCGGATAGGACACGAGCGGCACGACCGGGACGTTGCCGCCGATCGCGTAGATGACGGCGGTGGCCGTGGCGAACGAGAAGTCGACGCTACCGGCCTTGATGGCCTCCATCACCGGCAGCGATGCAGGGAAGCCGGACGGATAGGTCACCGGCACGCCGAGATCCGAGGCCAGGTCGAAGCCTCCGAGGTTGTGGGACAGGACGGTGCCGGGTTCGGCCTTGCCGTCGCCGATCAGTGCGTAGCGCACTTCGGTGAGTGCCTTCGCGGCACCCGACGAGTCCTTCGTGCCGCAGGCGGCCAGCGCTCCGATGCCGGTGACCGCGAGCGCTCCGAGGCCCGCGGCCTCGAGGAATCGCCGGCGGCCGAATCCGGGAAGTGGCGAGCGGGAATTCATAGGGGACAACCTCTCTCGGATCGAGCTGATATCAGTGGTCGGGATGGACGGCACGCTCGGCGTCGAGGAGTCCGGCGAGCAGCTCCTCCTTCCAGGCGGCGAGCTGCGCGTCGCCGCGATGCCGCGGCCGCTCCTGGGGAACGCGCAGGTCGCGCGTGATGCCGGAGGGAGTGAGCAGCAGGACGCGATCGGACAGCACGAGCGCCTCCTCCACGTCGTGCGTGACGAGCAGGACCGTGCGCGGGTGCTCCACGAGCAGACGTTCGAGCAGCTGGTGCATCGTGACGCGGGTGACGGCGTCGAGAGCCCCGAACGGCTCGTCGAGGAGCAGAACCTCCGGCCGGTGGAGCAGGGCCCGCGCGAGCGCGACGCGCTGGCGCTGGCCGCCGGACAGTTCGGCCGGCCAGTTCTTCTCCCGACCCGTGAGTCCGACCTGCCCGAGGAGTTCGGCCGCACGAGCACGCGCTCCACGGGTGCCCAGAGTGACGTTGCCCAGGACCGACTTCCAGGGCAGCAGCCGATCCTCCTGGAACATCATCCGCGAGGTGTGGCCGCCGGCGGGCACACCTCCGGTCGGTTCGACGGTGCCGGCTGCGGGCACTTCGAGACCGGCGAGGATGCGGAGCAGCGTGGACTTGCCGACCCCGCTCGGGCCCAGGATCGAGACGAACTCGCCCGGGGCGACGTCCAGGTCGATATTCCTCAGTACCCAGTGGTCGCGGTACCGCTGTCCGATGCCGCGTAGGCACAGGCCGACGAGGTCGTCTGCGACCGTCTTCACCGGTTCTCCCTTCGGTAGTTGGCATTCCAGCGCAGGACGCGTGCCTCGATCAGGCGGACGATCTGGTCGGCGAGCAGACCGGCAACCGCGTAGAGAACGATGGCAAGGACGATGCGATCGTTGCGGAGCATTTCCCGGCCGTTCTGGGCGAGATACCCGATTCCTTCGCGGGTCGCGATGGTTTCGGCGATGACGAGGGTGAGCCAGGCGACGCCCAACGCGTATCGGATGCCGTTGAGGACGACCGGCATGGCCCCGGGCACCACGATCTCGCGGATGATGCCCCAGTGGGTCAGGCCGTAGGAGCGGCCGAGCTGGATCAGCTTTGCGTCGACCGTGCGGATTCCGTTGACGGTGTTCAGGTACACCGGGAAGACGACGCCGAGGATCACGAGAACGATCTTGGGCAGTTCGCCGATCCCGAACGCGGCGATGAGCAGGGGCACCAACGCCAGATGCGGGAGTGCGCGCACCATCTGCAGGGTGCGGTCGAATATCCCTTCCGCGATGCGGGAGAGACCGACGGCGAAACCCAGGACGAGACCTATGGTCGCGCCGATGACGAAGCCGATGACGATGCGCCGGAGGCTGACTGCGATGTGCGACTGCAACTCGCCCGTGGACCACAGCGAACGCGCGGTGTCGAGGACGTCGGTCGGCGGCGGCAGGACGGAGGCTGGGACGACTCCTTCGGTGGAGGCCCACTGCCAGCTCAGCAGAACCAGCAGCGGAACTGCCCAGGGCAGCAGCAACGCCCACGGCAGCACCCGTCGAATCCCGGCGGTTCGCTCGCCGCCCTGCACGCTCGCAGACTCGGGTGCGATTGCCTCACTCATGAGTCGAAGTCGGGATGGAACGGATCATGCGGCACTCCTCGATCGGTCGGACGCCGGTCACGCTATCCAGACGTGCACGCACATGTCGTCAGTTGTATACACATGGATTCAAACTCTGTACACGCGCCCACGAGCGTGATACGGCTTGACGAATCCCTCGACACGAACCGCCCCGACAGGAAGGAAGCCGGTGACATCTGCAGGCCCGGGTCCCTACAGCGAACTGCGCACACGCATCATCTCCGGCCGCTACGCCCCGGGCGCGCTCCTGGTTCCGGCCACAGTGGGTGAGGAACTCGGGGTGTCCCGGACACCGATCAGGGAGGCGCTCATCCGGCTGGAACTCGAAGGCCTCGTGACGAAGGTGTCGCGCGGCTTCGTCATCCGCGAGCGGTCGCCGGAGGAGATTCTCGACATCTGCGAAGCACGCATCGCACTCGAATCCGTCGTGGCGCGTTCCGCGGCACTCCGACGCACCGAGTTCGACCTCGCGATGTTGCGGCGGGCACTCGAGTCGGCACGGACCGGGGTTCCCGACGAACGTCTGCGGGCGCATGCCGAGTGGCACATCGCGCTGCGGGTCGCGGCGCACAACCCCACCATCTCCGAGTTGATGGAACTGCTCGACGCCCGCCTCCATGTCTACGACGGGACCGCGTCCCGATCCACCGCCAATCTCGATCTGATCGAAGCCGAGCACGAGGAGATCTACCGCGCCGTGGTCGACGGAGACGGGGAGCGCGCGAGCGAGTTGATGGTTGTCCACCAGACGAGGACCCGCGACCTGCGAATCGCCGAGATGGTCGAATCGAAGCGGTAGCACCGGGCGGTACGCTGGGCAGATGCGTGAGGAGAACGACCACCCCGGCTCGCAGTCGTCGCTGCGTACAGCCAATCAGCAACGGGTGGTAAGGGTTCTGCAGTCCGGTGGCGAACTCACCCAGGCGGAGATCGCCCGGCGCACCGGTCTGGCCCCGGCCACGGTGTCGAATCTGGTGCGGGAACTGACCACCAGCGGCCTGGTGGAGGTGGCCGCGGCCGAGCGCCCGGGCCAGCGGGGGCGGGCCGTGAAGCTCACCCGGTCGGCGGGCCTGGCCGTCGGAATCGATTTCGGGCACCGGCATCTCACCGTCGCCGTCGCCGACCTGTCGCACGAGATCCTCGCCGAGAAGCGGGTCGAGCTGGCGAGCGGACATCGCGCCGAGGACGGGATAACAAGGGCCGGGGCGCTTCTCGACGACGCCCTCGTCGAACTCGGGTGCGGACGCGACGCCGTCGCGGCCGTCGGCATGGGCCTGCCCGCGCCGGTCGAGTCCGCCACGCACCGGATCGGCGGGCCGTCGATCCTGCCGGGCTGGGTGGGCGTCGACCCGGCCGCACTGGCCGCCGAGCGGCTCGCGCTTCCCGTCCACGTCGACAACGACGCCAATCTCGGTGCGCTGGCCGAGCACATCTGGGGTGCCGGGTGCGGCGTGGACGACCTGGCCTACATCAAGCTGTCCGACGGCGTCGGCGCCGGACTGGTGCTGGACGGGCGGCTGTACCGGGGCCGCGCCGGCACGGCCGGCGAGATCGGCCACACCTCCCTCGACGAGTTCGGCCAGGTGTGCCGGTGCGGCAACCGCGGCTGCCTCGAGACGATGGTGGCCTCGCACGTGGTGATCGGGCTGCTCGAGCCGAGCCGGGGGCCCGGCCTGACGATCGCGGACGTGGTGGCACTCGCCGAGGCCGGCGACGCCGGGTGTGCCCGGGTGCTCGCGGACACCGGCCGCCACGTCGGGGTCGCGGCGGCGAGCCTGTGCAACCTGCTCAATCCGCAGCTCCTCCTGATCGGCGGCGAACTCGCCCTGGCGGGAGAGCTGCTGCTCGAGCCCCTGCGTCGCGCGATCGAGCGGTACGCGGTGCCCAGCGCCGCGCGCACCGTGCAGGTACGGACGGCGGCGCTCGGCGCCCGGGCCCAGGTACTCGGGGCGGTCGCCCTGGGACTGCGCGCGGCCAGCCCCCGCTGAAGATCATCTTCGAGGCTTCGGCGCCGACTCACGTCCAGAACTAGGTTCAAATTCGAACATAAGTAGCGTCTCAAGACGCTTTTTTCATTCATTTCTTGACGACTGACGCCGCTTCGTCCTACTGTGGTCCAGCACACAGTTCGCGTGACCGCCGCCACTCGCCTCCCGGAACGGGACCGCCGCGGCCGGGTCCCGCCGCCCACGAGGAGTCCCATGAGTAACCACGTCGCGCTCCCGACCGTCCCCGACACCGGACCGGACACCGCCGGCGCCCCGGTGCCGGTCCGCATCGCCGCCATCGCCGCGCTCGGCGGCCTGTTGTTCGGCTTCGACAGCGCCGTCATCAACGGTGCCGTGTCGGCCATCGAATCCCGGTTCGCCGTCTCGTCCGCCGTCCTCGGCTTCGCGGTCGCCTCGGCCCTGCTCGGCGCGGCCGGCGGCGCCGTCCTCGCCGGCCGCATCGCGGACCGCTACGGCCGGCTCACCACCATGCAGGTCGCCGCCGCGATGTTCCTGGTCAGCGCGCTGGGCACCGGATTCGCCTTCAACGTCGAAACTCTCGTCCTGTTCCGCATCGTCGGCGGTGTCGGCGTCGGACTCGCCTCCGTCATCGCCCCCGCCTACATCGCCGAGATCTCCCCCGCCCGGGTACGCGGTCGCCTGGGATCGCTGCAGCAGCTCGCGATCGTCGTCGGCATCTTCGCCGCCCTGCTCGTCGACTACGCCCTCGCCGCCCTCGCGGGTGGCTCCCGCGAGGAACTGTGGTTCGGGCTCGAGGCGTGGCGCTGGATGTTCCTGTCCATGACCGTTCCCGCCCTCGTGTACGGATTCCTGACGCTCACCATCCCGGAGTCCCCGCGCTATCTCGTCGCGAAGGGCCGCATCGGGGAGGCCCGCGGCATCCTCGGCACGCTGCTCGGCGAGCAGGGCATCGACCTGCGCATCGAATCGATCCGCGCCACCCTCGGCCACGAGCGCACCCCGTCGCTGCGCGACCTGAGGGGACCCGCGCTGGGCCTGCTGCCCATCGTGTGGATCGGCATCGGGCTGTCGGTGTTCCAGCAGTTCGTCGGCATCAACGTGATCTTCTACTACTCCAGCATCCTCTGGCAGGCAGTGGGATTCGACGAGAACAGCTCCCTCGTCATCACCGTCGTCACGTCCGTGGTCAACATCGCCACCACCCTCGTGGCCATCGCGTTCGTCGACCGCATCGGACGCCGGCCCCTGCTGATCATCGGCTCGGCCGGCATGGCCGTCACCCTCACCACGATGGCCGTCGTCTTCGCCACCGCCTCCACCACCGTCGTCGACGGTGTGACCACCCCGCACCTGACCGGACTGCAGGGACCGATCGCGCTGATCGCCGCGAACCTGTTCGTCGTCGCGTTCGGCATGTCGTGGGGACCGGTCGTGTGGGTCCTGCTCGGCGAGGCCTTCCCCAACCGGATCCGCGCGGCGGCACTGTCGCTCGCCGCCGGCGCGCAGTGGGCGGCCAACTGGGTCATCACCGTGAGCTTCCCCGCCATGAAGGAACTGTCGCTGGGGCTGTCGTACGGCTTCTACGCCGTGTGCGCGGTGCTGTCGCTGCTGTTCGTCCTGCGCTGGGTCAAGGAGACCAAGGGCCGCGAGCTCGAGGACATGGACGCCGCCTGAATCCCGGGCACCCCGGTAACAGAACAGTCAGGGAGAGAACAGACATGGCACTGACCATCGGAATCGACGTGGGCGGCACCAAGGTCGCCGCCGGCGTGGTCGACGAACACGGCACCCTGCACGCCCGGCTCCGCCGCGCCACCCCGTCGGACGACCCCGCCCGCACCGAGGACGTCGTCGCCGACGTGGTCCGCGAACTCCGCGCCGCGCACGACGTGTGCGCGGTGGGCATCGGCGCCGCCGGATTCGTCGCGTCCGATCGCCGTACCGTGCTGTTCGCCCCCAACCTCGCGTGGCGCGGCGAACCGCTCGGCGAGGCCGTCGAGGCCGCGTGCGGGCTGCCGACCGTCGTCGAGAACGACGCCAACGCCGCCGCCTGGGGCGAGGCACGATTCGGCGCCGGCCGGGGTGCCCGCACCGCGATCGTCCTCACCGTCGGCACCGGCATCGGCGGTGGGCTGATCATCGACGGCGCCCTGCACCGCGGAGCCTCGGGGCTGGCCGCGGAACTCGGCCATCTCAACGTCGAGCCGCACGGCCGTCGCTGCGGGTGCGGGAACCACGGCTGCTGGGAGCGTTACGCCAGCGGGCGGGCCCTGGTGCGGGAGGCGCAGGAGATCGCGAGCGTCTCGCCCGCGCTCGCCGGCCGGCTGCTCGAGCTGGCCGGCGGGCGCGCCGAGCAGATCACCGGGCACCACGTCACCACCGCCGCCCGCGAGGGCGACGCCGCCGCGCTCGAGTGCTTCCGCACGATCGGCACGTGGCTCGGTCACGGCATGGCGGACCTCGCCGCGTTCCTCGACCCGGAGGTGTTCGTCCTCGGCGGCGGTGTGTGCGAGGCCGGGGAACTGCTGCGCGGGCCCGCCGTCGCCACGTTCGCCCAGCGGCTGACCGGACGCGGGCACCGCCCGGCCGCCCCGGTGCGGCTGGCCGAGCTCGGCCCCGACGCCGGGATCGTCGGCGCCGCTGACCTGGCCCGGCGCCGCACGGATCTGTCGGCCACGCGCCTCGATCTCTCGGCCGCCGGCTGAACACCCGCCCGGGTGGGGCGAGCGAATGTATCACCGACTCGGACTGAGGAGGTGAGCGATACATTCGCTCGCCGCACGCGGTCCACCGCGTAACACCGTCGTTACCGCGGTTAACCGTTCGCTTGACACGACGCCACTACCGTCGGCGGAGCCACGCGTATACAGCCGTGGATACAGACGACGGGAGTGTGCAGCGGTGGACGGACTCGAACGGCTCCACGCCTCGCTCGACGCGACGCTCGGGCCCGTCGACGCCGCGTACGCCACCGCCTATCCCGGGACGACACCGGCGCGGCAACCCGTGCACACCGTGTACGTGCCGGCCCACCGGTACGACGCGACGACCGTCGCCGACTGGGGTGCACACGCCCGCCGGGTACTCGACGAGAACTGCTCCGGCCCCGGCGACCTGGCCGGCGTGACGGGGATCGAACCGGAGCTCGCCGAACAGGTCCTACCGCTCGTGCGGGCCAAGCTCGGCACCGAGCCGATCGAAGATCTGCGCATCGACTTCGAGGACGGTTTTCCCCAGACGGACGTGCCCGGCCCGCACCGCGACACCGACGAGGACGCCCACGTCGCCCGGACCGCCACCGTTCTCGCCGGCAATCCCTCCGCCACCCCGTTCGTGGGGCTGCGCTTCAAGTGTCTCGAGCCCGCCACCCGCCGTCGCGGGATCCGCACGCTCGACGCCTTCGTCGGTGCTCTCGCCGAGAAGACCTCCGCTCCGGACGGTTTCGTCGTGACCCTGCCCAAGGTGACTGCACCCGAGCAGGTCTCCGCGATGGTCACCGTGTGCGAGCACCTCGAGCGTGCGCACGGGCTCGACGTTCCCCTGCGGTTCGAGATCCAGATCGAGACCCCGCAGGCGATCTGCGGTCCCGACGGCACCGCGCAGGTGGCGCGGATGCTGCACGCCGCCGCGGGCCGTTGCGCGGGACTGCACTACGGCACCTACGACTACTCCGCCGCGTGCGGCATCGCCGCCGAATACCAGGCCATGGACCACCCCGTCGCCGACCACGCCAAGGCCACCATGCAGGTGGCCGCCGCCGGCACCGGCGTACCCCTGTCCGACGGATCCACCAACCGCCTCCCCGTCGGCACCCGCGAACAGATCCGGGCCGCGTGGGGCCTGCACGCCCGGCTGGTGGAGCGGTCGCTGCGCCGCGGGTTCTACCAGGGCTGGGACCTGCACCCCGCGCAACTGCCCACCCGCTATGCCGCGACGTTCGCGTTCTACCGCCGTTCGTTCCCCACCGCGGCGGCCCGCGTCGCCGCCTACCTGTCGCCGGGGCGTGACTCCGGCTATCTCGACGAACCCGCGACGGCCCGCGCCCTGGCCACGTTCCTGCTCCGCGGCCTCGCCTGCGGAGCCCTCACCGAGACCGAGGTCCGCGACCGCGCGGAGACCACGCCGGACCGGCTGACGCGGCTCGCGGGCCGACAGGAAGGACCTACCGGATGTCCACCGTGATCCGCACGCGACGCGCCGTCGTCGGCGACCGCGAACACCCCTGCTCGGTCGTGCTCCGGGACGGGCGCATCGCCGCGATCGGGGCCTACGACGCCCCTGCCCCCGCGGGCGCCGAGGAGTTCGTCCTCGCCGACGACGAGGCTCTTCTGCCCGGTCTGGTCGACACGCACGTGCACATCAACGACCCCGGCCGCACCGAGTGGGAGGGATTCGCGACCGCGACCCGCGCGGCCGCCGCGGGCGGCGTCACCACCGTCGTGGACATGCCGCTCAACTCCGTGCCGGCCACCGTCGACGTCGCTGCGCTGGAGGTCAAGAAGAAGGTTGCCGCCGAACAGATCTCGGTCGACGTCGGATTCTGGGGCGGCGCCGTGCCGGGCAACCTCGCCGACCTCGAACCGCTCTGGGACGTGGGCGTGTACGGCTTCAAGTGCTTCCTCGCCCATTCCGGGCTGGACGAGTATCCGCCGCTCGACCGGGAACAGATGCTCGCCGCGATGCGCACGATCGCGGGCTTCGGGGGCCTGCTCATCGTCCACGCCGAGGACGGGCCCACCCTCGACGCCCAGCCGCCGGCCGCGGGCCGCCGGTACGCCGGCTTCCTGCGGTCGCGTCCGCCGGCCGCGGAGTCGCGGGCCGTCGCCCAGGTGCTCGAGGGCGCCCGGGAAACGGGTTGCCGCACCCACATTCTGCACCTGTCCGACGCCGGGAGCCTGCCGCTGATCGCGCAGGCCAAGGCCGACGGCGTGCCCGTCACCGTCGAGACGTGCCCCCACTACCTGTCGCTGTTCAGCGAGGAGATCCTGGACGGTGCAACTCATTTCAAGTGCTGCCCGCCGATCCGCGAGGCGAGCAACCGGGAAGGCCTGTGGCGCGGCCTCGCCGAAGGCACGATCGACGCGGTGGTCTCGGACCACTCGCCGTGCGTGCCGGAACTGAAGAAGTTCGCGACCGGAGACTTCGCCGAGGCGTGGGGCGGCATCTCGTCGCTGCAGCTCGGCCTGCCGATCGTGTGGTCCCAGGCCAGGCGCCGCGGCCACACCCTGACGGAGGTGACCCGATGGATGGCCCGAGGCCCCCGCGACCTGGTGGGCATGACCGACCGGGGCGAGATCGCGATCGGCAACGTCGCGGACTTCTGCGTCCTCGCCCCCGACGACGCGTTCGTCGTCTTCCCCGAACGCCTGCACCACCGCAACGCCGTCACCCCCTATGCCGAGACCGCGCTGGCCGGGGTGGTCCGCGGGACGTGGCTCGGCGGCCGCCCCGTGGGCCGGACGCCGAACGGGCGCCTGCTCGACCGTGAGAGGACGAACCCGTGACCGACCCCGCCTTCCTGCAGCTGCCCGACCTCGCGTCCCGGACCCTCGCCGGCTCCGTGGTGTACGCCAACGACGAACTGTTCGCCCAGCGGGAGAATCTCGTCACCCCGGAACCCCCGGCCTTCGACACCGGGGACTTCGGGCACAAGGGCAAGGTGTACGACGGTTGGGAGACCCGGCGGCGCCGCGAACCCGGCCACGACTTCGCGATCGTCCGGCTCGGGGTGCCCGGAGTCGTGCGCGGCGTGGTGATCGACACCGCATGGTTCACCGGCAACTACCCGCCGTTCGCCTCGGTGGACGCCGTCGAGACGGAGGGGTATCCGACACCAGACCAGCTGCTCGCGGCGCCGTGGCAGCCGATCCTCGACAAGGTGGCCCTCGCCGGGGACACCGCCAACACCTTCGCGGTCGACAGCGAATACCGATGGACACACCTGCGGCTCAACATCTTTCCCGACGGCGGGGTGGCCCGGCTGCGCGTGCACGGCGAGCCCCGGCCCGACCCGGCGTTCCTCACCGGGACGATCGACCTCGCCGCGCTCGAGCACGGGGCCGACGTGGTGGACTGCTCGAACCGCTTCTACTCGTCCCCGCGCAACATCATCGCCCCCGGCCGGGCGCGGCACATGGGCGAGGGCTGGGAGAACGCCCGCCGCCGCGACGGCGGCAACGACCATGTGGTGGTGCGCCTGGCCGGGGAGGGCCACGTCGACCACGTCGAAATCGACACCTCGTACTTCGTCGGCAACGCCCCCGGGTGGGCACGACTGATCGGAATCCCGGACGGCGCAGCGCTCTCCGACGAATCCGCGTGGGTCGAGCTCGTGCCGCGGACGGCACTGCTGCCCGACTGCCGGCACCGGTTCCGCGTCGACGCGGCCGTGCCGTTGCGGCACGTGCGGCTCGACGTCTATCCCGACGGGGGCCTCGCCCGGCTGCGCGTGCACGGGCGGCTGACGTCGCCTGCGGCGGAAATCTGACTTCCTGCGTGAACGACGGTGCAAGCAGCGGCACGCCGTCGAATGCGGTATCAACCAACTCGAGCAGAACCGGGCCGTGGCAACTCGATACGACAACTCGCCGTTCGCTACGCGTCTACCGTCCGCATCACCGCGACCAATTAGTGGCTCCGGACGGACAACTGATGAAAAACGCCTAGAGTCTGGGGGTGCTCCGTTCGGCGGCTCGGGGCTGCGCCCGGCTACATCTTGGCGTATCTGGCCATGGCGAAGCTGTAGAGGCCGTAGGTGATGATGCCCACGCCGGCCGCGATGAGGAGGGCAGCCCCATAGGGTTGCGCCCCCAGGGTTTTGAAGGCGCCGTCGAGTCCGGTGGCCTTACCGGGCTCGGATTGGATGACGGCGAGAATCACCAGCAACCCGATGGCGGCGATGGCCAGACCTTTCGCGATGTACCCGACCATGCCCAGTCGTCGCACGAGAGGACTGGTGATTCCTTCGAGGTCGTCGAGGAAGCTGCGACTGACACCCTTGTAGACGTGGTATCCGCCGACCGCGATGATGACCAGCGCCCCCGCGAGGAGGACGATCGTACCGGCGGTGGTCTGCATCAGGCGGGCCGTGATGCCCGCACTCTGCCCGCTGCTGGACTTGCCGCTGCCGCGGGCGAAACCGAACGCGGAAAATGCGAAAGCGAAGTAGACCACCGCCAGGGAAAGGGCCTTGAGACGATCGATCACCTCCGATTTCTTGCTGTCGGCGTCCGGTCGGGACGAACTGCCGAGCGCCGCTTCGGCGAGCCGCCACAGTCCCATGATTGCGAACGCGACGACGCCCACCCACAGCGCTGCGATGCCGCCCGGCTTTGCGGCCAGTTCCGTCATGGCGCCGGATTGGTCGGCGGTGCCGGCTGCGCCGCCGAGGGCGAGCCGGATGGCGATGTAGCCGATGATCAGGTGCACGATGCCGCTCACGACGAACCCCGCGCGGGCGAATCGTTCGAAGATGCTGTTCTGGGCCAGACGGCCCGCGGTGGAGGACGAGTTGCCGTACGACGGCGGCGAAGAGCTCGCGGCGGGTGCCGAGGAAGGGGTGGTGTCAGGCATGGCGATCGTCCCATGTTGGTGGTGGAATTCTCCGTCGGCGGGTGCGACGGTTCGTGGGCAGGGTGCGTAGGGCTGTCCGTAGCCCGATGCGGGAAGCCGGAGCACCTCCGCCCGTCTCACGCAAGGCACGGAATTTCAGTTCGGAGGCCGTCTCGGGGGCATCGTCGGCGGTCGCTCGCAGGAACCGGTCGGGCAGTGCGAGTTTGTGGATGGTGCGCAGCGTCAGCAGGTACTGCCGTGCAAGGGGACCGGTGGTGTAGGGCAGGTCGTACTTCTCGCACAGCGCTTGCACCCTGGTGGAGATTTCCGCATAGCGGTTGCTGGGGAGATCGGGAAACAGGTGATGCTCGATCTGGTAGCAGAGGTTGCCGCTCAGGAACGCCATCACCGGGCCGGCCCGGAAGTTGGCCGCGCCGAGCATCTGCCGCAGGTACCATTCGGCCCTCGTCTCGTTCTCGAGTTCGGCGAGGGTGAACTTCTCGGCGCCGTCGGGGAAGTGCCCGCAGAAGATCACCACGTACGCCCACACGTTCCGCACCAGATTCGCGGTCAGGTTCGCCGTCAGCGTTCGCCGCCAGCGACGTCCGCTGAGGGCGGGAAAGAGCAGGTAGTCCTTGCCCGTCTGACGGGCGATCTTCCCGATCAGCGCTCGGAAGTGGGCGGATTTCTCGGCAGCGGTGCCGACGCGGTCCTGTTCGGAGTACAGGTCGTGCAGAGCGATGCCCCATTCGAACGTGGCCGCCAGCAACAGATTCCGCAGCGGTTGCAACAGATGTTCGGGCTTCCAGGGCTGGTCACGAGTGATGCGGAGGACACCGTAGCCGAGGTCGTCGTCCATTCCGACGATGTTGCTGAACACGTGATGGCGGTAGTTGTGGGAGTAGCGCCACTGCGACGAGAGGCCGGCCATGTCCCATTCCCAGTTGCTGGAGTGGATTTCCGGGTCGTTCATCCAGTCCCATTGACCGTGGGAGACGTTGTGGCCGATCTCCATGTTCTCCACACTCTTGGCCACGCCGAGCGCCGCCGTTCCGAGGACCCAGCCCACCGGGCCCCTGGTGCCGTAGATCACCAGCCGCGCAGCGGTATCCAGTAGCCGCTGGAGGCCGATGGTGCGGCGGATGTAGGCGGCATCGGCCTCACCGAGCGACTCGGTGACGTCCTGGCGAATGCTGGTGAGCTCGTCGCTGAGTGCCTCGACGTCCTCGTCGGTGAGGTGTGCGTATTCCTTGATATCGGAGATGGCCATGGTGCGCTCCAGGTTCCGGACGAGCCCCACCCGGAACGCCGGGTGGGGGCGTCCGGTGCGGCCTCAGGGCCGGGTCAGTAGTAGTGGCGTCGGCCTGCCACCGCGTGGCCCATCGACCCCATGATCGCCAGGACCACTCCGATGAGGATGAGCGCGACCCCGACATACAACAGGATGGGCAGGCTGATGACCACGCCGACGATGGCGAGGATGATTCCGAGAACGATCATGAGGACCAACTGATTTCGGGTTGTCTTGCTTGTGCGGACGGCAGCCGGTGCGCCGGGCAGCACACGGCGCACCGACGTGAGATGCGGAATCTAGTGTTTGAAGGCGTCCTTGATCTTGGCGCCGGACTGCTTGAGGTTGCCCTTGACCTGGTCGGCCCGTCCTTCGGCTTCGAGGCTGCGATTCCGGGTGGCCCTGCCGAACACCTTCTTCACCGAGCCCTTGGCGGCCTCGGCCGAATGCGCGAACTTTGTACGCATACTCATGACGGGTTCATCTTCCTCTGGTGTTTCGCCGGCGCGGACGCGCCGGTCGTGGATGAATCGGTACCGGGCCGACCGTCAGTGTGTGACGCCGTGGCGCACGGTGGCTTGACCTGTTCGGTGACCGAACGGGTGTCGCCAGTCACGTCGCCCGTCGTGCTGGTCGCGGTGGTTCGTCCCGTGCGGTGTCCTGTCGACTGTATCCGGGTTCGCGGAGGCCATCTCGCGCTGTTCGGCGAGGCGGTCCCGGTCCTGGTACGCAGTCGCGGTTTCGCGGCGGGATTCTGTCAGGTCGTGGCGGGCGACACGGCCGCGCCGGGAGGTGCGCCGGGCGCCGGCAAGGAGCATGCTGAGCCCGATGAGCCCTACTGCGCCGACGACGATGCCGTAGAGGAACAGCGTGCCGGTGGAGCCGGTGACGTGATAGCCGAACACGGCAAACCCGTCGGTCACGGCGTGCCCGTCACCGCTGTTGCTCAGCACGCCGGTGAGTCCGACAATCACGGCGGCGAGAAGGACGATGAGTCCGAAGATGATGATCATGGCGGCCTCCCGGGCCTACGTCGTGAGACTCAGTCAACGCCGAAATCCACCGTATGTCAACACTGTAGGTCTACTGCCAAGACCTACGGTAAAGGCCTACGGTGGGAGGCAATGAGTGAAGGAAGTGTTTGTGATGGCCAAGGCCCCCGCTGATCGCACGCCCCGCTCCGGCAAGGGTCGGGTCCCGGACGGCGGCCCGATCACCCGACAGCGAATCCTGACGGCCGCACTCGAGATCATCGACCGCGACGGAATCGACGCACTGTCCATGCGTCGCCTCGGCAAAGCCCTCGACCGCGACCCGATGACCCTCTACCGTCACGCCCCGAACAAGGCCGCTCTCCTCGACGCCGTCGCCGAGAACGTCCTCGAACAGCTCGAGGTCGACACCGACGACGGCGACTGGGTAACTCAACTCCGGGAGGTCGCCCGGGGCTTCCGCCGGTTGGCGCTCGACCATCCCCACGTTGTCCCGCTCCTGGTCACCCGGCCCCTGGCGACGCCCCTCGGACTGCGGCCGCTGGGAACACTGCGCCCGCTGGAAGACATCCTCACCTTGCTCACCCGGGCCGGCTTCACCGCGACTGATGCCCTGCACGTCTACCGGGCCTTGTTCGGATTCCTCCACGGTCACGTCCTCAGCGAGCTCCAGGAACTCGTCGAACGACCCGACGAGCACGACGATCTGCTACGCCTGGGACTGCACCGCCTACCGATCGGCGACTTCCCCCTCCTGCGCGGCCTCGCACCGGTACTGGCGTCCTACGACGGCGCCGCGGAACTCGAACGCGGCCTCGACATCCTGTTCACCGGACTCACCGCGACACTGACCTCCCTCGACGGCCCAGTCGCGCGGTGATCCCACGACGGCGAGTCGTCGGTCGATCGTCGCCGCGGGCATCCCTGAGCAGGACGGTGGTCCCGTCGCGGATGTCCGGTTCCGGGAACGACCGCAACACGGGCACCAGATCGCTCAGGATCGGGGCCGGACGCTTGCCTGACGGCATCGCGAGCACCGCCCACCAAACACCAGCGCGGCCACAACCTTCGGTCCGAATTTCGGCGGCCGACGCACGGGGTCGCACCACCGTCGGTGTCAGTGTCGACCGCAAGGCCTTGCAGACATGGTCCCGATTCCGGCCGGTCGTGGCACACAACTCGACGAGGGAGCACATCAGGGCCGAGCCGGCCGGGTCGAGGCAGGGCCCCGGCTGCACGTCGAGGCAATGGTGCCTTTCCGGACTTCCGGAGCTCCGAAAGGACGCCACGGCAGCGGCGCTGCCATAGGCTCGCAGCATGACGGCATCGGCGGCGATCGGCTCACCGGAGGAGCTGGCGCGGGCGCTGGACACGACGGGTTATCTCGCCGACGACGGCCTCGCAACGGTCGCCTTCCTGGCGCTGCGCATGGGCCGCCCGCTGTTCTGCGAGGGGGAACCCGGCACCGGCAAGACATCGCTGGCCATTGCCCTCGCCGACGCGCTGGCCCTGCCGCTGATCCGGTTGCAGTGCCACGAGGGCATCGATGCGTCCCAGGCCCTCTACGACTGGGACTTCCCCCGGCAGTTGCTGCACCTGCGCACCCTCGAGGCCGCGAGCGGCGGCCACCTGGAGGCCGAGGAGGCGGAACGCTCGCTGTACACCGAGCGGTTCCTGCTGGCGCGGCCCCTGCTGCAGGCGCTCACCGACGCGCCGTGCGTGCTGCTCGTCGACGAGATCGACCGGGCCGACGACGAGTTCGAGGCGTTCCTGCTGCAGGTGCTGGACGAGAACGCCGTCACCATCCCCGAGCTCGGGCAGGTGCGGGCGCGGACGCCGCCGCTGGTGGTGCTCACCTCCAACCGCACCCGCGAGGTGCACGACGCCCTCAAACGCCGCTGCCTGTACCACTGGCTCGAACATCCCGACCTCGCGCGGGAGGTGGAGATCCTGCGCCGCCGCATCCCGGGCATCGCCGAACACCTCGCGGAGCAGGTCGCCCACGCGGTGCAGACCATGCGCGGGATGGATCTGCTCAAGCCGCCCGGCGTCGCCGAGTCGCTGGACTGGGCACGAGCGCTGCGCGAGCTCGACCGCGACGTGCTCGACGCGACGACCGCGGCCGCGACGCTGGGCGCCGTCCTCAAGTACCGGGAGGACCTCGACCGGGTGGTCCGCACCGGGCTCGACCGGCTCCTGACGGGGTGAGGCCCGCGATGACGACGGCCGCGGACGTCGGAGGTCCCCTCGTCGGGATCGCCGGGTTCACCCGCGCCCTCGCCGCGGCCGGCCTGCCCGTCGCCTCGGACGCCGCCGAGGCCTACGTGCGCGCCCTGCGCGAGATCGACCTCGGCGACCGCCGGCAGGTGTACTGGACCGGACGTGCCACCCTGTGCCACGACCCCGACGACATCCCCCGCTACGACCTCGCGTTCGAAAGCTGGTTCGGGGGAACGGCACCCGGCGTGACGTCGCCGCAGACCCGCACCCCGCGTCGGGCCCGCATCGCCGGACTCACATCCGCGGGTGGTGACGAGACCGCCGGGGAGGGTCCGGAACTGCGGGTCGCCGCGGACGACGCCGACGTGCTCCGCCGTCGCGACATCGCGGAACTGTCCGACGCCGAGCGGGCACACCTCGCCGAGCTGATCGCCACGCTGCATCCGCGACCGCCCACCCGCCCGGCGATGCGGCTGCGCCCGTCGCGCCGGGGCCGCATCGACCCGCGCCGCACGGTGCGCCGGATGCTCGCGGCCGGGGGCGAGCCCGTCCGGCCGAGCCGGCACGGCAAGGCGACCCGTGCGCGCCGGGTGGTGCTGCTGCTCGACGTCTCCGGATCGATGAGCCCCTATGCGGACGCGCTGCTGCGGTTCGCGCACGTGGTGACCCGCGCCGATCCCGCCCACACCGAGGTGTTCTCCCTCGGCACACGCCTGACGCGGCTGTCGCGCGCGCTGCGGGCCCGCGACCCGGAACTCGCCCTCGCCGCGGCGGGCCGGGCGGTTCCCGACTGGGCGGGCGGCACCCGGCTCGGCGAGACCCTGCGGGCGTTCCTGGACCGGTGGGGCCGTCGTGGGCTCGCGCGCGGTGCCGTCGTGGTGATCTTCTCGGACGGCTGGGAACGCGGCGATCCCGGCCTGCTCGCCGAGCAGCTCGCCCAGCTGCGCCGCCTCGCCCGCGCCGTGCTGTGGGTCAACCCGCACGCCGGGGCGGCCGGGTACGAGCCGGTGCAGTCCGGCATCGCGGCCGCCCTGCCGCATCTCGACCGTCTGCTCGCCGGGCACAGCCTCGCGACGCTGCAGGAACTGCTGGAGGAGGTCCACCGTGCGTGAGGTTCTCGACGAACTCGACCGTCGCTACCGGGCCGGCGACACCGTCGCCTTGGGAACCGTGGTCTCGACGTTCCGTTCCGCGCCACGCGCACCGGGCGCGGCGATGCTCGTCGCCGGCGACGGCACCGTGACCGGCAGCGTCTCCGGCGGTTGCGTGGAGGGCGCCGTGTACGAGCTCGCCCAGCAGGTGATCGAGGACGGTGTGCCCGTGTTGCAGCGGTACGGCGTGTCCGACGACGACGCCTTCGCCGTGGGGCTCACGTGCGGCGGCATCATCGACGTGTTCGTCGAACGGGTGGACGTCGCCGGATTCCCCGAGCTGGGCGAGGTCGTCGCGTCGGTGCGGGCCGGGGAACCCGTCGCGGTCGCCACCGTCACCGAGCATCCCGATCCGGCGTGGGTGGGTCGTCGCATGGCGGTGTGGCCGGATCGCGCGCACGGGGCGCTGGGGTCGGCGCGGGCGGACGACGCCGTCGCCGACGACACGCGGGGTCTGCTCGCCGCGGGCCGGACCGCGACGCTGCACTACGGACCGGACGGGCAGCGCCGCGGCGAGGGCATGTCGGTGTTCGTCCACTCGTTCCAGCCGCCGCCGCGGTTGCTGGTGTTCGGCGCCATCGACTTCGCGGCCGCCATGGCGCAGCTCGGCTCGTTCCTCGGCTACCGCGTGACGGTGTGCGACGCGCGGGGCGTGTTCACCACCGCCGCCCGGTTCCCGGCCGCCGACGAGGTGGTCGTGGACTGGCCGCACCGCTACCTCGCCGCCGAGGCGGCCGCGGGGCGCGTCGACTCGCGCACGGTCGTCACCGTGCTCACCCACGACCCGAAGTTCGACGTGCCGCTGCTCGAGGTGGCATTGCGGCTCGACCTGGCGTACGTCGGTGCCATGGGGTCGCGGCGGACGCACGAGGACCGGTTGGCGCGCCTGCGCGAAGCGGGGATGACGGAGGACGAGCTGGCCCGGCTGTGCTCCCCGATCGGCCTGGATCTGGGGGCGCGCACACCGGAGGAGACCGCGGTGTCGATCGCGGCGGAGATCATCGCGCTGAAATGGGGTGGCCGGGGCGAGCACCTCGCCCGCACCGAGGGCCCGATCCACGCCCACGAGGACAGCGCGGTTCCAGGGCAGTAGGAGCTGCCCGGGAACCGCGCTCAGCCCTCGGCGACGACCCGGAACTTCTCGAGCGAGGTGTCGGTCGCGTCGGGAATCACCATCCCGGCGTTCACGCCGCTGCGCAGGTAGTCGACGACGGCGTCGTCGAGCCGCTCACCCGGCACGACGGCGGGAATGCCCGGCGGATAGGGGGTGATCTGCTCGGCCGCGATGCGCCCGGCGGCCCGGCCTGCGTCGACCATCTCCGCCCTGCCGAAGAACGCGTCGCGCGGCGACATCACCGAGTCGAGCTGCAGCTCGCCGGGGCTCGGCAGATACATCTTCGGCGGCGGATCGAACGACTCCGCGGCCTGCGACAGCGACTCGAGCGCCGCGACGAGCCGGTCCGTGGTGCCCTCGTCGTCCGCCATGGAGAGGGTGGCCAGGATGCGCCGGTGATCGGTCATGCCGAGGTCGAGCCGGCAGTGCTCGCGCAGCCAGTCGCTGCACTGATAGCCGGAGACGCCGAGTTCGCTCACGTCCAGGAGGATCTGCAGCCGATCGAGATCGTGCGAGGCCTCCTCGCCGAGCAACCGGTCCTCGAGGACGGTCGGCCCGTCGATCGCGGCGATCCGGTCGCGGGTACGCCGAGCCAGCTGCAGTGCGTCACCGAGCAACTCGGCGCCGTGCTCGACCATCTGCCGGCGCCACCCGTCGATGGCCGAGTAGATCATCACGTTCGGACTCGTGGTCATCAGCAGGTCGGCACAGGCCGACAGGTGCGCCCCGTCCACCAGGTCGCCTTGTAGGTGGTACACCGATCCTTGCTCGAATCCGGCACCCATCTTGTGGACGCTGACCACGCAGATGTCGGCGCCGGCGTCCATGGCCCAGGTGGGCAGGTCGTCGTGGAACGGCAGGTGCGCGCCCCACGCCTCGTCGACGATGAGGGGCTTGCCCCGCTCGTGGCAGACCTTCGCGATGCCCTCGAGGTCCGCGCACGTGCCGTAGGGGCTCGGGCTGACGATCAGCGCGCCGGCCGCATCCGGGTACTTCTCCCACGTCGCGCGCACCTGGTCCGGCGACGGCGGATGGGAGAAGTGCATCTCCTCGTCCCATCGGGGGGTGATCCAGCGGGGCGTGACGCCGCTGAAGATCAGCCCGGCGACGATCGACTTGTGCGAGTCCCGGCCGACGAGCAGTCCCCCCGGATCGTTGCCCGCCACCGCCATCATCGCGGCCTTCACCGACAGGGAGCTGCCGCAGGTGGAGAAGAACGCCTGCTCCGCTCCGACCGCCTCGGCCATGAGCTGCTCGGCCCGCGAGAGGTAGCCGTTGCCCGACTTCCGGTCGTCGAGGCCGCCCGAGGCGAGCACGTCCGAGCGGAACGTGTCGAGCCCGAGGACCTTCTTCACCCGCGGGTCGGCACCGCGGCCTTGGCGGTGGCCGGGCGGGGAGAAGCCGTAACGGTCGAGCCGGTGGTACTGATCCAGTGCATCCAGCAGGGGAGTTTCGGACTGATCCATGCCCGGGGGGTACCCCGCACGCGGACCGAAAATGCCCTGCCGCGGGTCGGCTTCGCGAGTCGGATTCCCCCGTCCCGCCGCCACCCGCGCGGGAACGAGGTTGTTCCGCCACCGATTCGGCGAATCGGCGTATTCGGTGGTCATCGTTGGAGCACAGTGTCAGTGAACACTTCTCGACGATCTTGGATCCCGGATGTTCCCGGCATTGGAGGCCCGATGCGCATCACTGTCACCGTCGACGGGACGACCTACACGGACGAGGTGGAACCGAGGCTGCTGCTCGTGCACTATCTGCGCGACCGGCTCGGCAAGGTCGGCACCGTGGTGGGCTGCGACACCAGCAACTGCGGTGCCTGCACCGTGCACCTCGACGGCCGCAGCGTCAAATCCTGCTCGGTGCTCGCCGTGCAGGCCGACGGTGCGGAGGTCACGACCGTCGAAGGCCTGTCCCGCGACGGCGTGCTGCACCCCGTCCAGCAGGCATTCCACGACAACCACGCACTGCAGTGCGGCTACTGCACGCCCGGCATGATCATGTCGACGATCGACCTGCTCGAGGAGAACCCCGATCCCGACGAGCACGAGGTGCGGCTGGGTCTCGAGGGCAACCTGTGCCGCTGCACCGGCTACCAGAACATCGTGCGGGCGGCGCTGGACGCGGCGCAGAAGGCCCGGGCCGCCGAACTGCAGACGGACAACACGACGGCAGGAGGCGGGCGATGACCAGCACCGTCGAACCCGAGATCGGCCAGTCGCGGCGGCGCAAGGAGGACGAGCACCTCGTCACCGGGCGCACCCGCTGGACCGACAACCTCGTCCTCCCCGGGATGCTGCACATGGCGATCCTGCGCAGCCCGTTCGCCCACGCCCGCATCACCTCGATCGATACGTCGGAAGCACGGCAGAGACCCGGCGTGGTGGCGGTGCTCACCGGCGCGGACGCCTCGCCGGAGCAGGGCAGCCTGCCGTGCGCGTGGGTGATCACCCCCGATATGAAGATCCCGCCCGCGCCGTCCCTGGCCGTCGACACGGTCAACTTCGCCGGGGAGGCCGTCGCCCTCGTCGTCGCGCGCAGCGCCTACGAGGCCCACGACGCCCTCGAGGCGATCGACGTGGACTACGACGAGCTGCCCGTGGTCCTCGACCTGGCGACCGCCGCCCGCGACGGCGCCGACCTCGTGCACCCGGACCTCGGCACCAACGTCAGCGCCACCTGGACGTTCGACTCCGCCGAGGCCGGCACCGGCGGCGACGTCGAGCAGGCCATCCGCGACGCCGAGGTCGTCGTCGAGCGCACGTTCCGGCAGCAGCGGCTCATCCCGGCGTTCATGGAACCGCGCTCCGTCGTCGTCGACCCGACCGGGCCGCAGATCACCGTGTGGTCGGCCACGCAGATCCCGCACATCCTCAAGATCATGCTGGCGATGACGCTGGGCGTCCCCGAGCACAAGCTGCGGGTGATCGCACCGGACGTCGGCGGTGGTTTCGGCGGCAAGCTGCAGGTGACCCCGGAGGAACTGCTCGCACTGCTCGTCGCGCGCCGGCTCGGGAAACCGGTCAAGTACACCGAGACCCGCAGCGAGTCGATGGTCGCGGCGCATCACGGCCGCGACCAGATCCAGAAGCTCACCCTCGCCGCGCGCCGCGACGGCACCGTCGTCGGCCTGAAGGTCGAGCTGCTCGCCGACATGGGCGCCTACCTGAGGCTCGTCACCCCGGGCGTACCGATCCTGGGCGCGTTCATGTTCAACGGCATCTACAAGTTCGGCGCCTACCACTTCTCGTGCACCAACGTGTTCACCAACAAGGTGCCCACCGACGCCTACCGCGGGGCGGGCCGGCCGGAGGCGACGTTCGGGATCGAACGGATCATGGACGAGCTCGCCGCCGAGCTGTCGATGGATCCGCTCGAGCTGCGCGCCAAGAACTGGATCCGGCACGAGGAGTTCCCGTTCGACACCGTCGCGGGCCTGACGTACGACTCGGGCAACTACGAGGCGGCCACCGCGAAGGCCCGCGATCTGTTCCGGTACGACGAGTTACGCCGCGAGCAGGAGGAACGCCGCCGCCGGCAGGACCCCGTCCAGCTCGGCATCGGGGTGTCGACCTTCACCGAGATGTGCGGCCTGGCGCCGTCGCGGGTACTCGGCTCGCTCAACTACGGGGCGGGCGGCTGGGAGCACGCCGCGATCCGCATGCT
This sequence comes from Rhodococcus sp. DMU1, assembly GCF_012272955.1. Taxonomy (NCBI): domain Bacteria; kingdom Bacillati; phylum Actinomycetota; class Actinomycetes; order Mycobacteriales; family Nocardiaceae; genus Rhodococcus; species Rhodococcus sp. DMU1. The sequence continues at coordinate 5,840,813 of NZ_CP050952.1, forward strand.
GCCCACCGGCCGGGTGGAGGTGGTCACCGGTTCGTCGTCGCACGGGCAGGGCCACGAGACGGCGTGGAGCCAGATCGTCGCCGACCGGCTCGGAGTGCCGTTCGAGGACATCGAGGTGCTGCACGGCGACACGCAGACCTCGCCGAAGGGGTTGGACACCTACGGATCCCGGTCCCTCGCCGTCGGCGGTATGGCCGTGGTCAAGGCCGCGGAGAAGGTGATCGCGAAGGCCCGCCCGATCGCGGCGCACATGATGGAGTGCTCGGAGGACGACCTCGAGTTCGCCGAGGGCCGGTTCCGGGTCCGGGGTACCGAGAAGGCCGTGGGCATGAGCGACATCGCGCTCGCGGTGTTCACCGCGGCCGACCTGCCCGAAGGCATCGAGCCGAACCTGGATTCCGAGGCCACCTACGACCCGGACAACTTTTCGTTCCCGCACGGCACGCACCTGTGCGCCGCCGAGGTGGACACCGAGACCGGGCAGGTGCGCATCCGCTCGTACGTGTGCGTCGACGACGTCGGGCACGTCGTGAACCCGCTCATCGTGGAGGGGCAGGTGCACGGCGGCCTCGCCCAGGGCATCGCGCAGGCCCTGTACGAGGAGGCCGTCCACGACGAGTCCGGCACCCTGCTCAGCGGTTCGTTCGCCGAGTACCTGCTGCCGTCGGCCGCGGACCTGCCGACGTTCACCACCGACCGCACCGAGACCCCCGCCACCGGAAACCCGCTGGGCGTCAAGGGGGTCGGCGAGTCCGGCACGATCGCCTCCACGCCGGCGGTGGTCAACGCCGTCCTCGACGCCGTGCGCCACCTCGGCGTGCGGGACATCGAGATGCCGTGCACCCCGATGCGGGTGTGGCACGCCGTCGAATCAGCTCGGCAATCGGCTCAGGGAGGCGCCCGATGATTCCGTCGACGTTCGACTACGTCGCGCCCACCACCATCGACGAGGCCGTCGCCGCGCTGGCCGCGGCCGGGGAGGACGCCAAGATCATCGCCGGCGGGCAGAGCCTGATGCCGGTGCTGCGGCTGCGGCTGGCCGCCCCCACCACGCTCGTCGACCTCGGGCGCGTCCCCGACCTGCGGGGGGTGCGCGAGGACGGCGGCGACCTCGTGATCGGCGCGATGACCACCCACCACGACGTGATCCACGATCCGCTCGTGCGTGAACACGCGCGGCTGCTCGCCGAAGCCACGAGCACGGTGGCCGACCCGCAGATCCGGCACCGCGGCACCCTCGGTGGGGCCCTGGCCCACGCCGATCCGGCCGGGGATCTCGGCGCGCCGGTGCTCGCCCTCGAGGCCACCCTCGTCGCGGCCGGACCGTCGGGGCGGCGCAGCATCCCCGTCGCGGAGTTCTTCGACGACTACTTCACCACCACCCTGCAGCCCGAGGAGATCCTCGTCGAGGTGCGGATCCCCAAGCTCACGGGATGGGCGGCGCGGTACGAGAAGTTCAACCGGGTGGCCCACGCCTGGTCGATCGTCGCGGTCGCCGCCACCGTGCAGACGGACGGCGGCACGATCCGTCAGGCCCGGGTGGCGCTGACGAACATGGCGGCCGTGCCCGTGCGGGCGCACGCCGTCGAGCGGGCCCTCGTCGGGCAGCCCGCGACGGCGGACACCGTCCGTGCCGCCGCCGAGCAGGCCACCGAGGGCACCTCACCCATGAGCGACGGCAACGCCGACGCCGACTACCGCCGCCAGCTCGCGCGGGTGCTCACGCGCCGTGCCGTGGCGACGGCAGCGGACGTCGCCTGAGCACACACTGGAGACGAACCATGCAACTCGAACACCACATGTCCGTGCCGGCACCCATCGACGAGGTGTGGACGGCACTGCTCGACCCCGAGAAGGTGGCACCCTGCATGCCCGGCGCCACCCTCACCGGCGTCGACGGCAACACCTTCACTGGCACGGTGAAGATCAAGATGGGACCGGTACAGCTGCTGTACAAGGGCACCGGGGAGTTCGTCGAGACCGACGAGCAGGCCCGCCGCGCGGTCATGGAGGCCGCCGCGAAGGACTCGCGCGGCAACGGCACCGTGAACGCGACGTTCACGATCACCCTCGTCGGCGACGGCGACCGCACCGAGGGCACCGTCGTGACCGACCTGTCCATCACCGGCAAGCCCGCCCAGTTCGGGCGGGGCATGATCTCCGACGTCGGCGGCAAGATCATCGAGCAGTTCACGGCGTGCCTGGCGGACAAGCTCGGTGGCCCACCCGCCCCGGTGCCGACGCCGGAGGCCGCCGCGCCCCCACCCCCGGCGGGCGGGGCCCCGGAGGTGACCCCGGCCGTGCCGGTGACGGCGGCACCACAGCCCACCGAGGCCGCGCCGCTGGACCTGATGCAGTACGCCCGCGGGTCCGTACTCAAGCGCGTCGGCCCGGCAGTGGCCGTGTCGGCGCTGGTGGCCCTGATCGTCTACCTGCTGCTGCGGCGCCGCCACCCCTGAGACCGCCTGTTCGCCCCTCCCCTCCTCGAGCGAATGTATCGTTCCGTCGGCCTGATCGAGTGAGCGATACATTCGCTCGGCACGGGCGGGCCGACGGAACCGGCGCCGATCACTGCAGCAGCCGCCAGATCCGGTCGCGGGAGAGCGGCAGCTCCTGCGGCCGGACCCCGATCGCGCGGCGCACCGCGTTCGCCAGCGCGGGCGCCACCGGGTTGAAGGGCGCCTCGCTCATCGACTTCGCGCCCATCGGGCCGAGCGCGTCGTAGGTGTCGGCGAAATACACCTCGGTGCGGGGCAGGTCGGCGTACTGCGGAATGTGGTAGTTCCGCAGCGCATCGGTGACGACGCGGCCGGTGTCGTCGGTGACGAGTTCCTCGTACAGCGCGACCCCGATCGCCTGGGCGGCGCCGCCCTCCACCTGGCCGCGGCACTGCTCGGGGTTGACCACGACGCCGGCGTCGGCGGCCTGCACCGACTGCAGGATCCGCAGCTCGCCGGTGCGCACGTCGACGGCGACGCGGAAGGCCTGCACGTTGAACGACAACGAGCGGGGCAGGCCGCCGTGGCTGCCCTCGGCCCGCAGCGTGCCGCCGGCCGCGTCGAGCAGTTCGCCAGGGCTGACGAGGCGGCCGCCCGCACGCACCCCGTCCGCCTCGGGCACCGCGTCGTCGGGGTCGGTGCCGGTGATCTGTCCGGCGAGTTTGACCATCCGCCGGCGCAGTTCCCGCGCGGCGGCGAGCAGGGCCTTGGCGGCGACGACCGTCCCCGACGATCCGTACGCACCGGTGTCGTGGGTGGTGACGTCGGTGTCGGACTGGCGGATCCGGATGCGGTCGGGGTGGGTGGCCAGCTCGGTGGCGGCGATCTGGGTGTGCACGGTGGTGGTGCCGTTGCCGAACTCGGCGGTGCCGACCCGCGCGAGATAGGTGCCGTCGCGCAGCAGTTCGACGGACGTGTCGGCGACGTGCCCGCCCGGTGGGTTCGACGCGATCATCGCCAGGGCCATGCCCTCACCGACGCGCCACTGCGGCCCGGCCGGTTCCCCGGCACCGCCTCGGCGCATCGCGTCCTGCACCAGGTCCAGGCACTGGTCCAGCCCGTAGCTGCCGAAGATCAGATCGCCGCCCTCCGGGTGCGCGCCCACCAGGTCGTCGCCGGGCACGACGACGTTGCGCCGCCGCAACTCGTACGGGTCCATGCCGAGTTCGACGGCGAGCTCGTCCATCGCCGACTCGATTGCGAAGATGATCTGCCCCAGCCCGTAACCGCGGAACGCGCCGGAGGGACGGTTGTTGGTGTACACGGCCTGGGCGTCGACCCGCTTGTTCGGGCACCGGTACACCTCGACGGATTCGCCGCATCCGTGGAACATCACTCCCGCCGAATGGTTTCCGTAGGCGCCCGCGTCGGAGAGCACATCGATCGCCAGGGCGGTGAGGACGCCGTCGGCACCGGCCGCGACCGTGACGTCCACGCGCATCGGATGCCGGCACGGCGCGACGGTGAGCTGATCGGTGCGGGTGAACTCCCACTGCACCGGGCGTCCGGTGCGCAGGACGGCCGCCGCGACGACGTCCTCGGCGAGCATCTCCTGTTTGGCGCCGAAGCCGCCGCCGACGCGCGCGGCGAACACCCGTACCCGATCGCGGTCGAGACCGAAGATGTGGCACAACTCGTCGCGGACGAGGAACGGCACCTGCGTGGAACTGCGGATCACCAGGCGGCCCCCGGTCGCGAGATCACCGCTGCCGTCGATCCACCCGATGGCGCCGTGGGTCTCGAGGTGGGTGTGCTGCACGCGCTGCGTCTGCCACCGGCCGCGCACGACGGCGGCGGCCGCGGCAACACCGGCGTCGACGTCACCGACCTCGCCGTGCAGTTCGGCGACGAGGTTGCGCGACGGATCGGCGATGCGGTTCTCGGGTCCCTTGTCCGCGTGCAGCAGCGGAGCGCCGGGCCGGCGCGCCTCGTCCGGGTCCAGGACGTACGGCAGCACCTCGTATTCGACGGCGAGCAGGCGACATCCCTCCTGTGCGAGCGCCGGGGTCTCGGCGACGACGGCCGCGACCCGCTGCCCGTGGTGGCGCAGGATCCGGTCGAACAGCACGGTGTCGTCGGGGTCGTCGTCCCGGTGTTCGTGGCGGGCCGTGGAGTACGCGACGGCCGGGGCGTCGCGGTGACAGAGCACCGCGTGCACGCCGGGCAGTGCCTCGGCGGCGGTGGTGTCGATCGAGACGATCCGTGCGTGGGCGTGCGGGCTGCCGAGCACGGCGACGTGCAGCGCACCGGCGACGGTGGTGTCGAAGGTGTAGGGCTCGGCGCCGGTCACCACCCGCGCGGCGGCCGGGGCACGCAGGGACCGCCCGCAGGAGGGCCCGGGCGCGGGCGCCTCCACGTTGGTGACGCCGCGCAGTGCGTCGTCGACGGACCGGTAGCCGGTGCACCGGCACAGGTTCCCCTTGAGCCGGTTCGGCAGGTCCGTCAGATCGTCGTCGGTCAGGGTGGCGGCGGTGACGATCATTCCGGCCGTGCAGAATCCGCACTGGAACCCGGCGGCGTCGACGAACCGCTGCTGCAGCGGATGCAGATCGTCACCGGTACCGAGGCCGGCGACGGTGGTCACGGCGTGGCCCTCGGCACGCACGGCGGGAAAGACGCACGAGTGCACCGCCTCTCCGTCGACGAGGACCGAGCAGGCGCCGCAGTCGCCGGCGTCGCAGCCCTTCTTGACCTCGAAGTGGGCGTGCTCGCGCAGCAGCGTGCGCAGGCACTGTCCCGGCCGGGGGTCGGCGTCGAGTTCGCGGCCGTTGACGGTGAACCTCACGACAGTTCCTCCCGGATCTCGTCGGCCAGGACGGCGGTGACGGCGCGGCGCCAGTCGGCGGCGCCGTGCGCGTCGGTGAAGTACGCGTCGGCCGGCACACCGGTACGCAGCGCGTCGGCGAGTTCGCCGGGCGTGGGTGGCTCGGGGAATCGGAACACGTAGGGCCGCACGGTCGCGGCGGTCACCGACAGCGTGAAGGCGCCGTCGGGGCCGACGCGGCCGATCACCACCGCGCCGGAGCGGCCGAGTGGGGCGAGCGCGATCTTGCGGAACGCGGTGCGCGACGCCAGCGCCGCCGCGGGGACGTGCACGCTGCGCAGCACCTCGCCCGGCCCGAGCAGATTCGTTCCGTTTCCGGTAACGAACTGCTGCACGGGAATCCGTCGCTCCGCGCCGTCCGGCGCCCAGATCAGGGCGGTGGCGTCGAGCGCCGTGGACAGCGAGATCATCGCCCCCGCCGGGAACGCGAGGCAGACATTGCCGCCGACGGTGGCGCGCTTCCAGATCTTCCACGAGGCGAGCAGTGCCGCCGCGCACTGATGGAACAGCGCTGCGCTCGGCCATGTTTCGGTGCCCGACAGCGCTGCGAGGCGTTCCACGGTGCAGGTGGCCGCGATCTCGAGACCCGCGTCGGTGACGGTCAGAGCGGGCCAGCGCAGCCCGGACAGGTCCAGCAGCCGGCGCAGGTACGGCTGCGGCTCGGAGAACAGCCACGTCCCGCCGCCGACGAACGCCGTAGCAGCGTCGGCGACGAGATCCTCTCGGGCGCGGGCTATGTCGTATGCGGTCACGGTGTGCAGGTCCATGCGCTCACCCCGCCTTCGCCACCAGGGCGTCGTGCGCGGCGGCAACCTCCGCGGCCACCGACGTCTCGTCGACGGTGCGCACCTCGTCGCGGCGCACCACCTCGCGACCGTCGATCAGCAGCAGCTCGAGCGGCGGCTGGGAGCCGAGCACGAGCGCCGCGACGGGATCGGTGATGCCCGCATGGGCGAGCGTGTCGATCCGCCACAGCGCGAGGTCGGCAAGCTTGCCGACCTCCAGGGAGCCGATCTCGTTCTCCCGGCCGAGGACCCGCGCCCCGCCGACGGTCGCCAGTTCCAGGCTCTGCCGGACCGTCATCGCGCGCGGCCCGCTGCGGGCCCGGGCGAACAGCGCGGCGTGGTGGGCCTCCTCGAGCATGCAGCACGACTCGTTGCTCGCCGCCCCGTCGACCCCGAGACCGAGCGGCACCCCCGCCGCGTACAGGTCGGCGGCGCGGGCGATGCCGGCACCGAGGCGGGCGTTGGACGTCGGGCAGTGCGCCGCGCCCGTGCCCGAGGCGGCGAGCACCCCGATGTCGCGGTCGTCCAGGTGCACGGCGTGCGCGTACCAGACGTCGGGGCCTGTCCAGTCGAGCGACTCCATGTACTGCACCGGATTGCAGCCGAACCGCTCCATGCAGAAGTCCTGCTCGTCGAGGGTCTCCGCGAGGTGGGTGTGCAGCCGCACCCCCAGATCGCGGGCGAGCACCGCGGACTGCTTCAGCAACTCCGTGCTCACCGAGAACGGCGAGCACGGTGCGAGCGCGATCCGCAGCATGGACCCGAACGACGGATCGTGCCACCTCTCCACGGCCCGTTGGCTCTCGACGAGGATGGTGTCGAGGTCCTCGACGACGTGGTCCGGCGGCAGGCCGCCCGCGCTCGCGCCGAGGTCCATGGATCCGCGGCACGGGTGGAACCGGACGCCGACGTCCGCGGCCGCGGCGATCTCCGCACCGAAGACGTCGCCGCCGTCGCGCGGGACCACGTAGTGGTGGTCGGTGCTGGTGGTGCAGCCGGTGCGGACGAGGTGGGCGAGGGCGCCCTTCGCCGCGACGTGCACGGCGTCGGCGTCGATCCCGCCCCAGACGGGGTACAGCGTCGTCAGCCACTCGAAGAGGGTGTGGTCGACGGCGAGGCCTCGGGTGATCCACTGGTACAGGTGGTGGTGGGTGTTCACCAGGCCGGGCGTCAGCACACAGCCGGTGCCGTCCACGAGGGTGGCGCCGGCGTAGCCGCGCGGCTCGCCGGCGCCCACGGCGACGATCCGGTTGCCCTCGACGACGACGTGCCCGCGCCGGTACTCGGCCCGTCCGGCGTCCATCGTCACCACGTGCGCGCCCTGGATCACGATCGGCCGGGTGGTGTTCGGCTGCATCGGCGTTGCTCCTCACGCTCGTCGACGCTCCCAGTCAACGCCCCGGAAACCGCAACATCCCGGTCGGCACACACGAAACGGAACCGAAATATCGGCTTCGTATTGTGCGATCGTCCAAACCCGTCACCCGGAGGTGAACGCCGTGCTGCTACAGGATGTCCTCGACGCACCGGAGCTCGGAATCCGCCTGCTGCACGGCGACTCCGATGCGCTCACCCGCCCGGTGCTGCGGGCGTGCACGACCGACATGCCCGATCCCACCCGCTACGTGAGCGCGGGATCGTTGGTGTTCACCGGCCTCGTCTGGCGGCGCACCGCGGCGGACGCGGACCTGTTCGTCACGCTGCTCGCCCGCGCCGGGGTCTCCGCCCTCGCCGCCGGGGAGGCGCTGCACGGGCAGGTGCCGTCCGACGTGGTCGAGGCCTGCGTCCGGCACGGGATACCGCTGCTCTCGGTGCCCGAGGAGGTGCCGTTCAGCCGGGTCATCGAGTACATGACCGGCCGGATGGCCGGGGCGCGGATGGACCGGTTGCAGACCGGCCTGGCCCGGCAGCGACGGCTGCTCACCGCGGTCGCCGACGGGTGCAGCCTCGACGAACTCACGGACCGGACCGCCCGGGAGTTCGGGGTGCCGGCGTGGCTGCTCACCGCCACCGGGATGCCCGTCGCCGGCGCCGATCCCCTGCCCGACGAGGATGTCGACGCCCTCACCAGGACCGCGCTGACCGCCGATCGCCTGCCCGCCGAGGTGGCGGGGGGATACACGGTGCTGCCCGTCGGTTCGGGGCTCGCCGACCGGATCGGCTCGTGGTACCTCGTGGTCCGGCACGCCGGCACCCCGGACGCGGAGTGCCTCGACGCCTTCGGCGAACTCGCCGCGGTGGCGGCCCTCGACCGGGTGCGGCGGGAGGAACGCCGCCGGCTCGGGTGGGAGGCCGCGGACCGGACGCCCCCCGGGGGCGACATCGACTGCGGCAGATCACCGGTCGCCGTGGTGGTCGACCGTGCCCCGGCCGGCACCCCGGAGCAGCGCGCCGCGATGCGGGCCGCCGTGCAGGACGCGTTGTCCGGCGCCGTCACCACCGTCGACGTCGCCGGGCGCGTCGTCGCGCTGGTCGACGGCGACGAGTCCGAGGTGGTTGCCGCACTGCGGCGGCGCCTGGGGCGCCTCGCTCCCGCGCTGGCCCGGACTCGCCTACTCGTCGGTGTCAGTGCTTGCGGCACAGGCGAATCCGTTGACGGCGCGGTGCGCTCCGCGGCCGCCGCCGTCGCCGCGGCGCGCGGCGACGCGGGGGCGGTGTGCGTGCGGGCGGCCGAGCTCGATTCCGCGCTCGGGTTGTTCACCGCCGTTCCCGATCAGTTGCGCCGCGCGTTCGCCGGGCGCATCCTCGGGCCCGTGCTCGAGCACGACCGGCGCACCGACGCCGGGCTGCTCGCCACCCTCGAGGCGTTCCTCGACTGCGACGGCTCCTGGCGCCGCACGGCGGACCGACTGCACGTGCACCTGAACACGGTCCGCTACCGGATCGGCCGCGTCGAGGCACTCACCGGCCGCGACCTCGGACGCATCGGCGACCGGCTCGACGTGTACCTCGCCGTGCGCGCCCTGGCATGAGAGCGGCCCGTCAGACGGCGCCGGTGTAGGCGTCCCAGGCGATCCCGGCGTCGGGGGCGTCCTCGCGCTGCACCGTCGCCTGGATGAGACCGTAGGGCCGGTCGTCGGCGTGGAAGACCTCGTTGTCGTTGGCCACGCCGAACCGCTCGAGGTCGTAGACGAAGTGATGCTTGTTGGGGGCCGACAGCCGGATCTCGGCGACGAACGGGTACTTCTCGAGCACGGCGCGTCCCATCTCGAAAAGAGTCTGCTGCAATGCTTTCGACTGAAGGTTCGCGAACCGCTCGAGCATGGTCGCCTTGATCCCGGCGTAGGTGACGTCCCAGTCGACGTCGGTCGTGGTGAACCGCCACTTCGCGACGAGGCTCGTCGCCATCACCCGGTCGCGAGTCGGCTCGAGGACCGTGTACGGATCGGTGAGGAACCCGGCGAACTCGGAACCGGTGGACTTGAGTACGACGAGGTCCTTCAGCCCGCCGATCACCCATTCCCGGCGCGCCCGGCCGGAACCCTGGACGGTCACCGCGGCGGTGCGTACCTCGGAGCCCTTCCGGGTCCAGGTGTGGTCGTGCCCCACACCGTCGACGGCGACGCGCTCCCAGGCGTATTCCTCGATCTCGATGCGAGCCGAGTGGACGGGTTCGACGTCGTCGACGAAGTGCCGCGCGAGGGCGAGGGCGTAGGTCTCGACGAACTCGACGCCCTTGGCGTAGGCGTAGATCGTCTGCTTCTGGGTGTCGGTGGGCAGGACGGTGCCCTGGTCGCCCTCGAGGTGCGCGGCGCCGAAGTCGCCGCGCAGGCAGGACGAGACGTTCATGTCGCGGATCTCGTGCCGCGGGGTGTCGCGGTGGATCCGCACCACGCGGTTCTCGGCCTTGCCGTACTGGTGCGGTCCGAGAACGATCTTGCCGGTCAGTTCGGTCATGGGGTCAGCTCCCGCGGTAGGTGGAGTAGGCGAACGGGGACAGCAACAGCGGCACGTGGAAGTGATTGCCGGCCACAGAGATCCGGAAGGTGACGACGACCTCCGGATAGAAGGGGACGATGTCGCGCTCGGCGAACCAGTCGCCCGTGCCGAAGGTGAGGGTGTAGGTGCCGGGCGGCAGGGGCTCGTCGGTCAGTGCGCGGATCCGGCCGTCGTCGTCGGTGCGTCCCGTCCCGAGGACGCTGCCGTCCGCGCCGGCCAGGGCGACGTGCACTCCGGCTGCCGGAGTCCCGGTGGTGGCGTCGAGCACGTGCGTACTGAGGGTGCTCATCACCCGCCCCCACGGGACGCGACGTCGGCCTCGTCGAGCACGAGACGTTCGAGCCGGAGCCGGGTGATGTCGGCCAGGGCGGAGCGCACCTCCGCGGCCTCGGTGGCGGGATCGTTGCCGAGGCGGCGGTGGAGGATGTCGAGCAGCTCGGCGGCGGACCGCCCGGCCGCGCGCACGAGGTACACGTGCCCGAACCTGTCCTCGTAGGCACGGTTGCCGACGGCGAGGGCGGCAAGGATCCGGGCGTCGGCGGTGGCGACGGCCGACTGCTCCCGCTGCGACGACGCGCTCTCCGAACGTTCCCCGATGCGCGGATGCCCGGCCAGGGCCTCGGCCCGGCCGTGGTCGTCGAGACCCGCGATCGCGACGGACACGGCGTCGAGCAGGGCCGGACGGTCGCCGTACGGGCGTCCGGCGGCCACCCGGGCGGCCCAGGTCGCGCCGGCGCAGCAGGTCGTCAGCAGCGCGACGGCCTCGTGTTCCGGCAGGGCGTCGAACTCGGCGACGGTGTACGGCACGGGAGCCTCCTTCGTTCCGGTGTCTCCACCCTCGCGCAGGCGGGGCGGCTCCCGGGGTGCCCGCAGCTACAAAGTCGGCCGCGGTCCGGCGGAGGGGTTTGGACGATCATCCAGGGCCGCGGTCCGGGCCGACCGCCACCGATCGACCGCCCGGAATGAAACCGGCGGCGACGGAGGTTGGACCCGGCGTGACGGATTCGACGAAGGCAGAGAACACGACGCAGACTCCCCCGCTCGGCCGCTTCGGCGTCTGGCGGCACGCGACCGGCCTCCCACCGGAGACCGGAGCCGAGATCGAGAAGCTCGGCTACGGCACCATCTGGATCGGCGGTTCACCGCCCGCCGACCTCGAGGTGGCCGAACGCCTCCTCGACGCCACCGAGAACATCGTCGTGGCCACCGGCATCGTCAACATCTGGACCGCCCCCGCCGACGAGATCGCGGCCTCCTACCACCGGCTCGAGGAACGCCATCCCGGCCGCTTCCTGCTCGGTGTCGGCGTCGGCCACCCCGAGGCGCACGGTGAGACGTACCGCAAGCCCTACGCGGCACTGGTCGAGTACCTGGACGTGCTCGACCGCGAGGGCGTGCCCGAGGCGCGGCGGGTCCTCGCCGCGCTGGGACCGAAGGTGCTGAAGCTGTCCGCGGACCGGGCCGCCGGAGCCCACCCCTACCTCACCACCCCCGAGCACACCCGCGAGGCGCGCGCCGTTCTCGGCCCGGGCGCCGTGCTCGCCCCCGAGCAGAAGATCGTGCTGTCCACCGACGTCGCCACGGCCCGCACCATCGGCCGCAAGGCCGTGGCCAACCCGTATCTGAAGCTGCGCAACTACCGTGCGAATCTGGAACGCACCGGCTTCACCGCCGAGGAACTCGACAACGACGGCACCGACCGGGTCGTCGACGCGCTCGTCGCGCACGGCGACGCGGAATACATCGCGTCGCGTCTGCGGGAGCACCTCGACGCCGGGGCGGACCACGTCGCGGTCCAGGCCCTGCCGATGCGGGACGACCCGGTTCCGGCCCTGCGGGAGGTCGCCGCGGCGCTCGGGCTCTGAGGCCCGGAACCGCGACGACTCACCGCTCTACGCCCCGGATCCGGACGCAGCAGAACCCCGGTTCCGGGGCGAGTTCCGCGCAGAGCCGGTCGGTCCCGAGTCCGGCGACGACCCCGTCGAGCAGGGCGAGGTTCATCCCGCAGACCAGTTCACGGTGCTCGTTCGCCAGCCGGTCGAACGGGCAGTTCGCCAACCGCATCTGCCCGTCGCCGGACAGGCGCGGCTCGTAGCCGTGCCGGGCGAGCAGCCGCGCCATACGTTCGAGGTCGGTACCTCCCGCGTCCATAGGACCGGGCACCGTTCCGGCGGGCACGGCCGGGGTGGCCGCATTCGCGGCAATACGCCGGCCGTGCTCGACGGCAGCGGTCCGCACCGCCTCCGCGATGGGCACCGAGTCGCGCATCGACCGCTCGATCGCGGCCGCCAGAACCTCCCCGGCGAGGTCGTAGCGCCGCTCGGGCAGGGAGATCGACAGCTCGCGCGACGAGCGCCGATAGAGCTTCGACGGCCGTCCTGCGCCCGGGCCCGTCCGCCCCGAGAGCCTGCGGTACTCCGTCTCGAGCAGGCCCTCCTCCACGAGCCGGTCGAGGTGGAACCTCGCTGCGTGCAGCGGCAGGCCTACCGCGGCCGCAGCCTGCTCGCGCCCGACCGCGTCCGCTTGTGCGGCGACGTAGCGGTAGAGGGACCTTCGAGCCGGGTCTGCCAGCGCACCGATCCCCGACGCCTGTTCGGCGAACTCGTCCTGCACGATTCCCCCTTCTAAAAGAGAAACTTCTTGACGTAATCTACGTCACACCTCTAAAATCAAATCTACTCTCTCTTAGAAGTCAGGAGACTTCGATGAGCCACACGCCCACCTCCCCCACCACGCTCCACTCCACCCCGGCCGGCACGAACGCCGGCGCCCGCCAGGCATTCGTCCTTCTCCGGACCGTGTTCACGGTGGCCCCGATCGCCTTCGGTCTCGACAAGTTCGCGAACCTGCTCACCGACTGGGAGCGCTACCTCGCACCCTGGATCGACGACCTCGTCCCGGGCACCGCCCACCAAGCCATGCTCGCGGTCGGCGTGGTCGAGATCCTCGCCGGCATCGTCGTCGCGATCAGACCCGCCATCGGCGGCTACGTCGTGGCCGCATGGCTGCTCGGCATCATCGTCGACCTGGTCACCCTCGGCGGCTACCTCGACATCGCGCTGCGCGACTTCGGATTGGCGGTTGCCGCCCTCGCCCTGGCCCGGCTGGCCACCGCCCCGGTGACTCGCCGCGGACCCACCCCGGGTACATCGTGAAACCGAGCCACCGGTTCACGGACGTCCGACGGCGACCGTGGACCGGCGGCAGCGACCTCCCCACCGAAAGGTGACTCCGCCATGGACTGGGCCGGATGGGCGCTCTTCGGATCGGTGGCCACCACCGCCCTGACCGCAGTCATGATCGCCGCCCAACTGGCCGGTTACAGCCGCCTGGATCTGCCGCTCGTGCTCGGCACCGTCGTCACCGCCGACCCGGATCGTGCCCGGGTGGTCGGATTCTTCATCCACCTCGCGATCGGCCAGGCCTTCGCACTCGGCTACGCCGCCACCTTCGCGCTGCTCCACCGGGCGACGTGGTGGCTCGGCATGCTGCTCGGCCTGCTGCACGTCGCGGTCGCCTTGACGGTCCTGCTGCCACTACTGCCGGGCGTGCATCCGCGCATGGCCTCCCATCGAGCCGGGCCGCGGAGCACCGCGGTCCTCGAACCACCCGGCCTGCTCGGCCTGAACTACGGTGCGCAGACCCCCGCCGTCGCCGTCGCCGCCCATCTCGTCTACGGCACCGCACTCGGCCTTCTTCTCCAGGTGCGCTGAAATGACTTTCAGGATGACCGATTTCGACGAGAGTGGCATCGAGGACAGGGCGGGCACGCAGACCCGGATCGGGGACTACGGCCTGCTGGGCGACACCCGCACCGCGGCCCTGGTCTCCGGCGACGGATCGCTCGACTGGCTCTGCGTGCCCCGCTTCGACGGAGATCCCGTCTTCGGCCGACTCGTCGGCGGAGCGCCGGCGGGGCGGTTCCGGCTCGGGCCCGAGGGGCATGCCACCGTCGTCCGGCGCCGCTACCGCACGCACACCGCAACGCTGGAAACCACCTGGGACCTCGGCAACACCCGGCTCACCCTGAGCGAGGCGATGATCGCGGAGGTGGCCGGACGGCTGCTCCCGGCGACCGTCCTCGTGCGTCGCCTCTCCGTCGAGGGCGAAACCGCGCGCGCCGTCGTCGAATTCGATCCGAGGCTCGGTGAACGCCACCGCCCCCCGAAGGTGCGGCGCGGTCCCGACCTCGTGTGCGAGTGGGGCTCGCTCGCCCTGTCCCTGGCCTGCGACTCCGGCACCCCGATCCCGCCGGGCCGGCCGACCTCGATCCTCGTGACCCCGCGGCATCCGGTCACCGTCGTCCTGACTGTGGCCCACCGCGAGCCGCTGATCCACCTCCCTCCCGCCGCGGCCTGGGAGCTCGTGACCGAGGACGAGGCACGCTGGCGGGCGTGGACGGCGGAGATCGCTCACGATCTGCCCTGTCGTGAGGCCGTCGTGCGAAGCCTGCTGACGCTGCGGCTGCTCACGTATTCCCCGTCGGGGGCGCCGATCGCCGCCCCGACGACGTCGTTACCCGAGTGGCCCGGCGGGGTCCGGAACTGGGACTACCGCTACGCCTGGCCGCGCGACGCCAGCATCGGCGTCGCAGCCTTCCTGGGCGCGGGCAAGGTCGACGAGGCACGCGGGTTCCTCGGATGGCTCCTGCACGCCAGCCGCCTGCAGCGGCCCCGCCTGCCGGTCCTGTTCACCCTCGACGGCCGGCACGCCCCCGCCGAACGCACCCTGCCGGGATGGCCGGGCTTCGCGGGCAGCGTACCCGTGCGGCTCGGCAACGACGCGGCCGATCAGCATCAGCTCGACGGCTACGGCTGGGTCGTCGACGCCGCATGGACGTTCGTCCGCTCCGGTCGGCCGCTGAATTCGGAAACCTGGCGCATGGTAAGGGGATTCGCCGATCACGTCTGTGCACGGTGGCGTGACCCGGACGCCGGCATCTGGGAGATCCGGGGCGACGCCGACCACCACGTGCACTCCAAGATGATGGCCTGGCTCGCCCTCGACCGGGCCCTGCGCATCGCCGAGACCCACCGCCTGTCCAGCCGTCGTCGCCGGCGCTGGCTCGCGGCGCGAGACGACCTCGCCGACGAGGTGCTCGCCCGCGGCTTCGACCGGATCGGAAATCGGTACACCCGCACCTACGGGTCGCGTGACATCGATGCCGCCCTGCTCGTGCTCCCCGTCCTGGGCATGGAGGATCCGGACTCGCACCGGGTGCGCGGCACGATCGACGCGATCCGCAGCGAGCTGTCGGCCGGAGGCCCTCTGCTCTACCGATATCCCCCCGGACAGGACGGGCTGCCCGGCGTCGAGGGCGCGTTCCTGCCGTGCTCCTTCTGGCTGGTCCAGGCGCTGGCCTTCACCGGCCGGCGGACCGAAGCCGGGGAACTGTTCGAAACGCTGCTGCGGCGCGCCGGCCCCCTCGGCCTGCTCCCGGAAGAGGTGGACCCGGGCACCGGCGCCTACCTCGGCAATTACCCGCAGGCGCTCACCCATGCCGCGGTGGTACAGGCCGCCCTCGCCCTCCGGGCTCACGGGGGAAGCGGATGAGCGGGGCCTCCGGGACCTTCTCTCCCCGGCTCCGGTGTGGAACAGTTTCCTCATGGCGATCCTCACGATCGCAGGCGTCGCGACAGCGGTGAGCGCATTCGCCTTCTACCGCCGGTGGCACCTGCGGTGGGGAGCGACGACCGCCGAGCACGCCGGTGCGATGCCCGGAGACGACATCCTCTCCTCGGCGACGTTCACTGCGACCCGTGCCCTCACGATCGAGGCGCCGGCCGAGTGCGTGTGGCCGTGGATCGTCCAGGTCGGCTACAACCGGGCCGGCTTCTACTCCTACGACCGTCTCGACAATCTGGGGCGGCCCAGCGCGACGACGATCGATCCGCGCCTGCAGTGCATCGAGGTCGGCGACGTGGCGGCGCCGATGGCGAGTCGGGCCACGGCGGCGACGTCCTTCCGGGTGCACTCCTTCGATCCGGGGCGCTGCCTCGTCTGGGCGAAGCCGGATTCGACGTGGTCGTGGCGCCTCGATCCCATCGACGACGGGCGACGGACCCGGCTCGTGAGCCGGTTGAAGGCCTCCTACCGGCCCACGCCGTCGCTTCCGCTCACCGTCGCGCTGATGGAACTGGCCGATTTCCCGATGATGCGCAGGATGCTGCTCGGCATCCGGGAACGCGCCGAACGCCTCGCCGGAGACGATCCCGCCTGCTCCCGGCAACGTCTGGAGGACACATGACTCGTACGACCGGCGACCTCGGCATGCTGCGGGCCGCGATGGAGGGCCCGGTTCTCGGACCCGGCGACGCGGACTACGACGAAGCGCGCACGGTGTGGAACGCCGACATCGACCGCCGCCCGGCCGCGATCGCACAATGCCGGAGCACCGCCGACGTGAAGGCGGCGATCGCCTACGCGACCGAGCACGGAATGGAGATGGCCGTGCGCGCGGGTGCGCACAGCACCGCGGGCGCCTCGGTCGTCGACGACGGCCTGGTGATCGACCTCGGATCGATGGATCACGTCGTCGTCGACCCGGAGAGCAGGCGAGTACGGGTCGGCGGGGGCGCCCTGTTGCGTGACCTCGATGCCGCCACGCAGGCCCACGGGCTCGCCGTCCCGGCCGGTCTGATCAGTCACACGGGCGTCGCGGGACTGACGCTGGGCGGAGGAATGGGCTGGCTCACCCGGCAGGCCGGATTGAGCATCGACAACCTCGAGTCGGCCGAGGTCGTCACTGCCGACGGCCGGATCCTGCGTGCCGCCGAGGACGAGAATCCGGACCTGTTCTGGGCGATCCGGGGCGGCGGCGGCAACTTCGGGGTGGTGACGGAGTTCGAGTTCCGCCTGCACGAGGCCGGCCCCGTCGTGCAGTTCGGGCTCCTGTTCTGGGGCCTGGATCAAGGCACCGAGGTGTTGCGGCTCGCCCGGGAGGTCATCGATACGCTGCCCCGCGAGCTGAACATCGTGATCGCCGGCGTGAACGCCCCACCCGCCCCGTTCGTGCCCGAGCAATACCACCTCCAGCCCGGCTATGCCTTCCTTGTCACCGGTTTCGGAGCACCGCAGACGCACGAGGACGCGCTGGCGCGGATTCGGCGCGCTCTGCCACCGCTGTTCGAGTTCGTCACGCCGATGCCCTACGTCGACGTGCAGCAGCTGCTCGACGAGGGCAACGCGTGGGGCTTCTACTGCTACGACAAGGGTTGCTACGTCGAAGATCTCTCCGACGATCTGATCGCGACAGTCGTCGATGTCGTGCCGCAGAAGAACTCGCCCCTGTCGCTCCTGTTGTTCTACCGGCTGGACGAGGCGTACTGCGAAACGAGGGAGGACGACACCGCTTTCGGCGGCGGACGGACGCCACGCTTCGCCGTCTTCATCGTCGGCGTCTGCCCCGATCCCGGTCTGCTGCCACCGGAGCGGGCGTGGGTGCGGTCCGTCTGGGAGGCCCTGCGCCCGTATTCGGTCGGCATCGGCGCGTACGTCAACTCCATGGCCGAGTTCGAACAGGACCGGGTGCGCGCCGCCTACGGCCCCACCAAATATGCCCGACTGGCCGAGATCAAGGCGAAGTACGATCCGCACAACGTCTTTCATCGGAACGCCAACATCGTTCCCGATGTACGGCGCGCGTGACACCGACGGATGACCGCCCCACGTCCGGTGGGACGTGACCGGGCGACTACTCCCCCGACGGCCGATACGGATCGGTGATCTCACGGAGCAGGGTGAGCGCCTCGCGCAGCTGCTTCATCCGGCGCGCGCCGAGATGCTCGGTCCACTCGGCCTCGATCCGCGCCTCCTCGGCCCGGGCGACGTGGCCGGCCTCGGCGCCGCGCGGAGCGATCCGCACGAGTCGCGCGCGGGCGTCGGTGGGGTCGACCGTGCGTTCGACGTAGCCGGCCCGCTCGAGCTGGTCGACGAGGAAGCTGGCTGTCTGCTTGGCCACCTGGGCCTGTTCGGCGAGAACTGTCAGCCGGGTCCCACCGGGTCCGATCCGGGCGGCCACCCGCGCCTGGGCGAGCGTGATGTCGTCGTAGCCGGCGCGCCGCAGCGCCGCGAGAATGCGGTTCTCCGCCGAGCGCTGGGCGATGAACATCAGCACGGCGGCACTGAGGTCCTCGGCCATCATCCTCCCTTGCCGATAGTCCGATCATCGAACTATATTGGTACCAACATCGTACTGATTGTGCCCGTCCGGGAGGTGCGATATGACCGGCGAACCGATCTCCGGGGACTCGATTCCCCGCGGCCACGACGCCGTGCGCGTCTTCGAGGGCGCGAGTGCTGTCCGGCTTCGCGGACGTCTTCGAGCTCGAACGCACCAGGACCCGGGCACCGGTGTTCCGCTGAGACGGAAGGCTCCGGCGATGAACGACGACGAGGTGTGGGCCGCGATCGACAGCGAGCGACGACGCACGGCCGACCTGCTCGGGCAGCTGTCCGACGACGAATGGGTACAGCCGTCGCTGTGCGACGGCTGGACGGTACGCGACGTCGCGGCCCACCTGACCCTGCAGCAGCTGACCGTCGGGGACTGCGTCCGGATGGTTCTGCGTCATCCCGGCCCGCTGAACTCGATGATCTGCGCCGCCGCCCGCCGACGGGCGACCCTGCCGACCGACCGGTTGATCGCGGACCTGCGCGCGACGATCGGTTCCCGCCGCCGCAACGTGGGGCTGACCAGCCTCGAGCCCCTGAGCGACATCCTCGTGCACGGCCAGGACATCGCGATCCCGCTGCACCGCGACCTCGAGATGCCGGTGACCGCGGCGGCCGCGGCGGCCACCCGCGTGTGGTCCTTCGGCGGCAGGGGCAAGGCCCGGGTCTTCCGCTCCCTTCCGCTGCGCGGCTACCGGCTCACCGCCACGGACGTCGAATGGTCGGCCGGGGAGGGGCCGGAGATCCGGGGGCCGATCTCCGCGATCCTGTTGCTGCTCACCGGCCGCCGCGTGGCGCTGCCCCTGGTGTCCGGGCCGGGCGCGGACGAGTTGCGCGCGCGGTTGCCGGCCGGGTGATCAGGTTTCGGATGCGGCACGGCCCGCCCGGTCCGCTCCGCGCCACACCGCGGTACGACGAGTTCTCAACCCATGTGGGCGCGCAGCAGATCCTGGAACGGCGTGCCGGGGGCGCGCAGCGAGTTCCCCGACGAGCGCGGCCGCGCCGGGGAGGACGCGGGCGTGAAGCCGTCCACACCGGTCCGTTCACCGACGACGAGCGCTGCGAGTTCCTCGGCCGCCCGCCGGATCCGGCTGCCGAGGGCGGCGCCGGCCTCCCCGTCGCCGAAGTCCTCGGTCGCGGCGAACACGCCCGTGGGGACGACCACCGCGCGCAGGAACGTCAGCAGTGGACGCATCGCGAAGTCGAGCACCATCGAGTGCCGGGCCGAGCCCGCGGTCGCGGCGACGATCGTGGGCATGCCGTTCAGCGCGTCGGTGTCGAGCACGTCGAAGAACATCTTGAACAGGCCGCTGTAACTCGCGGTGAACACCGGAGTGACGGCGATCAGACCGTCGGCGTGCGACACCTGCTCACGCGCCCGCGCGACGGCCGGGGCCGGCAGGCCGCCGGTGGCGACCGTGATCGCGAGATCGGTTGCGAGATCGCGGAGTTCGATCACCTCGACATCCGCGGACTCACCCCGCGCGCCGACCGCCGCGGTGACGGCGGCGGCGATCCGGTCCGCCAGCAGACGCGTCGACGACGGTTGCGAGAGCCCGGCGGTGACGACGACGATGCGGCGGCTCATCGGGCGTCGGCCTCCTCGGCGGCGGACAGATCCACCTTTGCGGGAACCACGAGGCGGTGCGGGGAATCCGGACCCGCGGCGACGAGCGAGGCGTGCGTCGGGGGCTCCGACGGCACGTGCGCCGGGCGGCGTCGTTCGAACTCGGTGCGCAGCACGGGCACGACCTCGCGGCCGAGGATCTCGATCTGCTCGAGCACCACGTCGAGGGGCAGACCGGCGTGGTCCATGAGGAACAGCTGCCGCTGGTAGTCGCCCGCGTAGTCGGCGAAGCCCAGGGTGCGCTCGATCACCTGCTCGGGGGTGCCGACGGTCAGCGGGGTCGTCGCGGAGAAGTCCTCGAGCGACGGTCCGTGACCGTAGACGGGGGCGTTGTCGAAGTACGGCCGGAAGACGCGCTTGGCCTTCTCCTCGGTCTCCGCCATGAACACCTGGCCGCCGAGGCCGACGATCGCCTGGTCGGCGGCGCCGTGGCCGTACTGCTCGAACCGGGTGCGGTAGAGGCTGATCATCTGCTGGATGTGTTCCCGGTTCCAGAAGATGTTGTTGTGGAAGAAGCCGTCGCCGTAGAACGCGGCCTGCTCGGCGATCTCCGGCGAGCGGATCGAGCCGTGCCACACGAACGGCGGGGTGTCGTCGAGCGGCCAGGGGGTCGAGGTGTAGCCGCGCAGCGGGGTGCGGAACTTGCCTTCCCAATCGAGGGCCTTCTCCCGCCACAGGCGGCGCAGCAGGTGGTAGTTCTCGATCGCGAGCGGGATGCCCTGGCGGATGTCCTTGCCGAACCACGGGTAGACCGGGCCGGTGTTGCCGCGGCCCATCATGAGGTCGACGCGGCCGCCCGAGAGGTGCTGCAGCATCGCGAAGTCCTCGGCGATCTTCAGCGGATCGTTCGTCGTGATCAGCGTCGTGGCCGTGGAAAGGATCAGTTTCTCGGTCCTGGCGGCGATCCAGCCGAGCATGGTGGTGGGCGACGACGGGACGAAGGGCGGATTGTGGTGCTCGCCGCTCGCGAAGACGTCGAGCCCGACCTCCTCGGCCTTCAGCGCGATCTCCGTCATCGCGACGATGCGTTCGTGCTCGGTGGGTACGCGGCCCGTGGTGGGGTCGCGGGTCACGTCGCCGATGGTGAAGATGCCGAACTGCACGATGAGCCTCCGTCAATAGTTGATTACTCAACTATATGAACCGGTGCGGTGCGGGCGATATTCCGGCCACCCGGACACCGGCGCGGCGGCATGTCAGAAGACGGGCAGGCCCAAGCGGCGCCGCAGGCGCAGGTCGACCAGATACGCCTTCCACGGAATGCTCCACAGTCCCGGCGTCAGCCGGTGCACGGCGCGCAGCAGGCGCGGGTACCGGGCGAAGGCGCGCTGGTCGTCCGACGACCACTCGAATTCCATGACCGCGCGGAATTCCGGCGGTAACGCTCCTCGTGTGACGAGCCGGAACGGGCGGCCGAGCGCTCGGTGTATCGCGTAGCCGGCCCGGCCCAGCCGGACCTCGAGGAAACGGAGGTCCGCCAGGGCGGCGAGATAGGTACGGACTTCGTCCGTCATCGACACCTCGTCCAGGCCCGCACGCCACACGCTGTCGTACTCCTCGCGCGTGACCGGCCACGCCCCGGGCCGCACGTTCAAGGTGGTGCCCAACGTGGCCCCGTCGCGAAGCACCCGCTCGTACTCGGCGTCGGTCAACGGACCGTGCAGGTATTCGTACTGGTCGACGAAGTACTTCAGCAGGCACACCGCCACCCACAACTGCAGCTTGGGAGAGTTGGCGCTGTAGGGGGTCACCGAATCCGGCCCGGACACGACCCGGGCGTGGATTCGCCGTACCGCTTCCCGCACGTAGGCGCGATCGTCCTCGTTGCCGAATACCGCCACCGCGAGGTACGTCGTGGTGGTGCGGGCGCGCTTGACGGGATGCAGATCCGCCCGGCCGGAGTGCACCGCGCTCTCGATCACTCCCTGCCCCACTCCGGGCACGGCCAGTTGCATGATGACATTCGCCGCGTTGATCGATCCCCCCAGAGGCGAGACAAGATCACCGACGGTACGGATCGTCCGCATACACCCTCCATCTGACAACGATCGTACTCACTTTACGCTGCACATCGACCCCACCTCAACGGCCCGCAGACCATTCGATCGAGCGTCGCCGGGTGCTCGCTACGGAGCGGGACGCGAGCGGGACCGTCTGCCGGGTCCACGATTCGGGCCCGCCCTCGGAGGCAGCCGAGGCACCATGTGTCGATCGGCATCGACGCCGGCGCGCCCGACCGCACAGGGCCGGCCGTCCACGGCCGGAAGTCACGAGGAAGGCACGGCATGGAACATGTCGACCGCGGCGCCCTGGACGCCCAGCGCGGACACTGGCAGCGCACCTATCGCGACAACCCGACGATGTACGGGCCCGCACCGAGCGAGCCAGCCCGGCGCGCCCTCGAGCTGTTCGACCGCGAGCAGGTGCGTGAGGTCCTCGAACTCGGCGCCGGCCAGGGCCGGGACACGCTGGCCTTCCTCCGGGCCGGGTTGTCGGTGACCGCGCTCGACTACGCGCCCGAGGGCCTCGGCGAACTCCGGCGCGGCGCGGCCGAGGCCGGCGTGGCCGACCGGCTCACGACCCGCGTGCACGACGTGCGTGAACCCCTGCCCGTCGCCGATGCGTCCGTCGACGCCGTCTACAGCCACATGCTCTTCAACATGGCCCTCACCACCGAGGAGATCGACGCGCTCGGCACCGAAGTGCATCGGGTGCTGCGCCCGGGCGGCTGGCACGTCTACACCGTGCGGCACACCGGCGACGCCCACTTCGCCACCGGGACGGACCGTGGCGACAACCTGACCGAGCACGGCGGGTTCGTCGTCCACTTCTTCGATCGGGCACTCGTCGAGCGTCTGGCGCAGGGATTCACCGAACCGCAGGTGGAAGCCTTCGAGGAAGGCGGCCTGCCGCGGCGACTGTGGCGCGTCACGCAGCAGAAGATCCGGCCCACGCCCGCGGGATGACACCCTTTCGCGCATTTCGCGCCCCCGGACACCCGCCGGACGCGAGGATGGGCGGCATGGTCGGCAGGCTCGCCCTCCTAGGGCTGATCGCGGCGTGCAGCATCGCGACCGCCGCACCCACGGCGGGCGCCGAACAGCGTGCCGCAGAGGCTACGACCGGCCCGCCGCAGAGCACCTTCGGCGCCGCGCTCGCCTACTCGCTGGCGCATCCCGGCGTCGTCCCGGCCGGGACGAACGATGCCGACTGCGTGCCCACACCGGCGCACCCCGAACCGGTGGTGCTCGTCCACGGCTTCCTCGAGAACTCCTACGCCAACTGGGCCGGATTGGCACCGGCGCTGAAGGCCGAGGGGTACTGCGTGTTCGCACTCGACTACGGCGCACCGCCGGGCGAGCCGTTCAAGGCGCGCGGGCCGATCCCGGACGCCGCCGGCGAACTGGCGGCGTTCGTCGACACCGTCCTGGCCGAAACCGGCGCCGAGCGAGTGAGCATCGTCGGTCACTCCAAGGGCGGCGCCGTCCCCCGGTGGTACGTGCGGTTCCTCGGCGGGGCGGACAAGACCAGCCGCATCGTCGGGCTGGCGCCGGCGAACTACCCGTCGCTCGGGCCGCCGTCGGTCGCGCAGGATGCCGTGCTCGCCGAACTCAACGCCGGCAGCGACACCGTCGAGGGCGTCTCCTACACGGTCGTCGCCACCAGATACGACCAGGTGATCATCCCCTACACGGCGTCGTTCCTCACCGGGCCCGGCGCGCAGAACATCCTGCTGCAGGACGTGTGCCCCGCGAACACCGCCGACCACGTCTCGATCCCCTACGATCCGGTCGCCGAGCAACTGGTGCTGGCCGCACTGGACCCGGCCGGGGCGCGGCCGGTCGTGTGCTGAGCGCCGCCCCTACCCGCCGGGCAGGCGCCGCGTTCCGCCGATCACGAGGGTGACCTCCACGTCGACGTCGCGCAGCCCGGCCTCGTTCAGGGCGTCGCGCAGGGTCGCCGGATCCGCCTCGGGCGGCGGCCCGAGCGCCTCGATCCACAGCACGGACTCGCGGAATCCGATGTCGGTGATCACCCAGCCCTGCTCCTGCGCCCACTGCTCCGCGACGGGGGCGACGTCGGCCTTCAACGTCTCCTGCCGGATCACTCGCGTGCTGGACACACCCAGGGGGACCGCGACGAGCACGACCGCGGCGACGACCGTGAGCACGCTGAGACCGCGCAGGTCCCCGACCGTACGGCCGGCGCGGTGCGCCGCCCCGCGCACCCCCGCCAGCAGAAAGACCAGGGTGCCGGTGGCGACGATGGCGGCGACGTTGGTGGCGAACAGCAACAGGGCCCCACCGGCCTGCCGCGGCGCGCCGGACTCGAGGGTCAGGCCGACCACCGCGAGCGGCGGCACGAGCGAGATCGCGATCGCCACACCGGGCAGGGTGTCGGACACATCGCGGCGCACCAGCGCGAAGGCCCCGACCGCACCGGTGGCCAAGGCGGCGACGAGGTCGATCATCCGCGGCGCGACCCGTCCCGCCACCTGGCTGTTGTTCTGCGCGAGCACGTCCAGCGGATCGAGCAGGCCCACCGCGAATCCGGTCGCGACCACCGCGGCCGCTCCGGCCACGACGAGCAACGCGGAGGCGATCAGGTTGCGGTGGTCGTTGAGGACGACGGCCAGTGCGGTCCCGACGATCGGCGTCATCAGCGGCGCCACGATCATGGCGCCGATGACGGTGGCGGTCGAGTCCGCGACGACGCCCGCCGAGGCGATGACCGCGGCCAGCACGAGCAGGGTCCAGAACGTCGCGCGCCGGGAACGGGGCCGGGCGTCCTCGGACAGGAACAGGGTGGAGGTCATCCGCTCGATGTCCTCGGTGGTGGGTCTCACGAAAGCCTCCTGGTGCGTCGTTCCGCGAGTGCATCACAGCAGACGCCGCGCGCCCACAGGATCGGGACACCGGTCCCTTCCGTCCGGGACACCGGTCGCGACACGATGTCCCGCACCGGACGGAGGAGGACGCACGCGGTGACGACGGACGAGGCGGTGACGACGGACAAGGCGGCGACACGACCCTCGACGCTGATCGCTGCCCTCCCGCACCGCTACCGTGCCGTGCTGCACTTGCGCATCGCGTGTGGCCTGTCGATCACCGACACGGCCCGTGCCCTGAACACCGATGCCACCTCCGTCCGGCTCGCCCAGCACCACGCCCTGAACCTGCTCCGGCAGCAGCTCGGCCACTCCCGGAACATGTCGGACCCCCGGCGCACACTGATCACAGAACCGGGGACCACCTCGCCCGGACGTACCGAGGAGGAGCGAGTGCCATGGAAACGGGGTGTGGGGCCTTCTTCAGCTGGACCTCACGACGGGTGACGTTGCCGCACTGCCTGCGTGCCGTCGCGGCGGGAACACCCACGCAGTCCGGGCTGACTCTCGATCACCGGGTCGCCTCGGGCACCGTCCGCGGCCGGCTGCTCGCCTATCACGACGCCGACGACGACGCCGACTACGTGGCCCTGCTGGTCGGCGACGTGGCCGGATCGGACGACGTGCCCGTGCGGGTGGTCGACGAGGAGCGACTGCTGGTGGAGGGTGCGCGCAGCACCGAGCCGGCGGAGATCCTCGTGGGCGCCCCCGACGCCCGCGACCCGGATGCGGAGCAGCGGGAGCTCGACCGGCAGCTGTGCCTGGGCGGCCCCGTGCGTTCGATGCTCGCGCATTCCGGTGCCCGTTCGGTCACCGTGGACTGGTGCGCGGTGGCCGCGGCATAGCTTGCGCGGAACGGACTTGACCTCGAGTCGACTCGAGGTTGAACGATGAGCGACGTCAGTTCATCGGCCCTTCCGGAGGACACCATGAGTGTTGTCAAGCCTCTCGACCGCACCACCACGTCGACCCTGCCCGCCTTCTCGCTCAGCCGTCCGATGGCGGTGCTCGTCCCGGTCGTCGTGGCTCTCGTCGCCAACGTCGCACTGTGGCTCGTCGGCCTCGCCGCCGGCGGCTCGTTCGAGGTGACCAACGGCGACACCGTCGAAAGCGCCGCCCCGGGCGGCGTTCTCGTCATGACCGTCGTCCCGCTCACCGTCGGCATGAGTCTCGCGGCGCTGCTCAGCCTGCGCTGGTTCGGCATCATCCGCGTCGCCGAGGTCGTCGGCGCGGTGACCGCGCTCGGCACCATCGCGTCGACGATCGTCGCCGACTTCGACACCCCGAGCACGATCACGCTGTCGCTGATGCACGTGGTGATCGCACTTGTCGTCGTCGCGGGGCTCGAGGCGATGCGCAACCGCATTGCAGCCCAGCGGTAACCACCGGGGCGACGCAACCGTCCCGGGGAACCGGCCCGAAGGTCCCGATTGTCGCAGGACCTTAGGGCCGCCGCCGCACCCTCCGGCGACGGTGACCTACGGCACGGAGACCGACGCGTCTTCCGTTCCTCCCCAGGCACCTTCGCGGCGATGCGGGCACCGCCTGCAGGTGGTGCCGGTCGCACACGCGGCGCCGGCATTTCGTCCACATGCTTCGTCCACAGGACCGAAGTACCCGACCGCCCGGGACGTACGTCCCGAGATCTGTTCCCCGGCCGACCGTTCCGGGCACAGGGCGATTCGCGACAAGCAGTATTCCGCCCTAGAGTCGCTCCCCGGTGCGACGCGTCCGGCATGCGCCGCGCCGCACACGGACAGGATCGCGGAGGTGGCGGACATTGTGGGACCCGAGACTGTGTGCGCTGATCCGCAGTAACGTCGAGGCCGTGTCCGCCCGCCCGGACGGCTTGCAAACCCTGTCGAAAGCGTTCTACGCCAACCTGTTCGCGCGTCATCCCGAGACCCGGCAGTACTTTCCCGCCGCCATGGGCGAGCAACGCGAACGCATCCTGCACGCCGTCGTCCACGTGGTGGACCGGCTGAGCCGACCCGAGACCGTCGTCCCGTTCCTCGAGCAGCTCGGCCGCGACCACCGCAAGTACGGCATCGAGCTGTGGCAGTACAAGGCGCTCACCGAGGCCCTGATCGATGCGGTGGCGCAGGCCGCCGGCGACGACTGGACCACCGAGCTCGACGACGCATGGCACCACGCGCTGCACCTCGTCGCCACCACGATGACCGAGGCCGCGGCCGCCGAAACCGGCCCCGCCGCCTGGGTGGGCACCGTCGTGGAGCACCGCAGACCGCTCGACGACGTCGCCGTCGTGCGCCTGGGGCTCGACCAGCCGATGGCGTACGAGCCGGGACAGTACGTGAGCGTGCAGGTTCCGGGGCGGCCGCGCATGTGGCGTTACCTGTCACCGGCGACGCCGCCGGACGCGGACGGCGCCGTGGAGTTCCATGTCCGTCGCGTCTCCGGCGGCTGGGTGAGCCCGTACATCGTGAGCCACGCCCGCGTCGGCGAGACGTGGGTGCTCGGCTCACCGATCGGCGCCCTGGGGGCGGAGACGATGCGGCCCGGCCCCGGTCGGCCGCGCCCGCTGCTGATGATCGCGTCGGGTACCGCGATCGCCCCCATGCGGGCCCAGCTCATGGCCCTCGCCCGGCGTCCCGCCACGCGGGCGGTCACCGTGTTCTACGCCGGGCGCTACCCGTGCGACCTCTACGACCTGCCGACCCTGTGGCACCTCGCCCGCACCAACCCGTGGCTGACGGTCGTGCCCGTGACCGAGTCGCCGACCGACCCGTGGTGGTTCACCGGCCCCACCGATCCGCCGGTCGGCCTGTCCCTCCTGGAGGGCCCGGTGAGCCGGTGCGTCGCCGAGGCCGGGGACTGGTCGGGGCACGACGTGCAGATCGCCGGGTCCCCCGCCATGATCCAGGCGACCAAGTTCCGGCTGCAGGCCACCGGCGTGCCCGCGGACCGCATCCGCCACGACCCGCTCTACTGACGACCGCGCTTGGTCAGGACCGGTTGAGCCGCGCGATCCGGCCGCTGAGGACCGTGGCGAACGCGCACCACACCGCGTACGGGCCGAGCGCGGCCCCCGCCGCCGGCTTCGCGAGGGCGGCGCGGCGCGCCAGGTCGGCGCTGCTCACCGCGAGCGCCCCGGCGACCACCGTCGCCGGCACGAGCCGATGCGCCTTGAAGAACACCCACGACCAGGACGCGTTGAGTGCCAGGTTCACCGCGAGGGCGGCCCGGTAGTAGGTGGCCTCGTCGACCCGCGCCTCCGATTCGAGCTCGTCGATGGCCACCGCGGAACTCACCGCGATGTCGCCGTACAGCGCCGTCCACACGACGGGGAAGACCGCACTCGGCGGCTGGAACGACGGCTTGCGCAGTCGCCGGTACCAGCGTGTGTCCACGTCCCGGGAGGCGATCGATCCCACCACCGCCGTCGCGGCGGTCGCCGCGGTCGTTCCGAGCAACGTGCGGCCGAACATGCTCGACATACCTGCTCTCCTTACTCCCGCCGTCGGCGAGGTCGTCACATCGCGAGGTCGTGGATCTGGGGGAAGGGCCGCTGCGGATGCGGCGGCGAGGGCTCGGGATCCGGCTCCGGCGGGAACGGCGGCTGCGGCTCCGGTGGGGTCGGCACCGGGTTCGGCTCCGGTGGGAACGGCGGCGGCGGCGTGGGCGTCGGCGGGATCGGCGGGGCAGGCTCGGGTGAGCCCGGCTCCGTGTCCGGGTCCGGTGCGGTCAGGCCGGGGACGATCATGGCGGGTCACTTCCGATCATCGGCGAGCGGTGTTCCGGGGATACCCGGTGCCGCGGCGGCGCAACCCCAGGTTCGGCACGTCAACGACGTCGACGGCCCGCACGTCTCCGTAGTGCTTGTGCAGAGCCCAAACTGTGACGACATCCATGCGGCTCCTCCCCTTCGGTCCCATCGTGCGCGTGCGGCGGGATGCCCGCACCCCGAACGCCCCGGCGGCTCACTGCCGGCGACGGCGCACCCGCTTGTACACGGAGTCGACCACGAGGACCGCGGGGATGCCCAGAAGCGCGACCCCCAGCGCCTCGAGCGGCGGAACCGCGTGCCCGAGAACGTCGGCGACCGGGCCGACGCCGAGGAAGACGACGAGGGCGACGAGTTCGGCGAGCACGGCCCACAGCAGCAGCCGGTTCGAGCCCCACCCGAGCTGCCACGGCGGCCGGGTCGCGCTGCGACAGGCGAACGCGGTGCCCACCTGACCGAGGACGACGGCGGTGAACGCGGCACCGGAGGCAGCGAGAAGTGCCGTCCCGGTGGGAAATTCGCCCCCGGGGCGCCAGCCCGCGACGAGCAGCGCCACGAGGAACGCGCTCATCTCGACGATCGCCTCGGTCGGCCCGAGCACACCGAACACCCGGACCAACAGGGTTCCGTCGACGAGGTGGCGGCGTTCCGGCGGGCGTTTCAGCGTGTCCCGGCTCGGAGGCTCGCCACCGAGGGCGAGCGCCGGCAGCAGATCGGTGCCGATGTCGATGCACAGGATCTGCAGCACCCCCAGGGCGAGCGGGAACTGCCCGCCCGACAGGCCCCACAGCGCGAAGGGCGTCAGTTCGGCCACGTTGGAGGTCAGGTGATAGCTGAGGAAGCGGCGGATGTTGGCGTAGGTGGCACGGCCCTGTTCCACCGCGGTGAGGATGGTCGCGAAGTCGTCGTCGAGCAGCACCAGATCGGCGGCCTCGCGCGCGACGTCCGTGCCGCCCTCACCCATCGCCACCCCGATGTCGGCCTGCCGCAGGGCCGGTCCGTCGTTGACGCCGTCACCGGTCATCGCCACCACGTGGCCGCGGTCCTGCAGGGCCTTGGCCACACGCAGCTTCTGCTCGGGCGAGACGCGGCTGATCACGATGCCGTCCCGGTCGAGCAGGGCACCGAGCAGCTGATCGTCCTCGGGCAGGTCCTTGCCCTGCACCACCCGGCCCGCGGGCCCGAGCAGCCCGATCTCGCGGGCGATGGCGCGCGCGGTCTCGGGATGGTCGCCGGTGAGCATCGCGACCTTGATGCCGGCGCCGCGGGCGGCCCGCAACGCGGCCGGGACGGCGGTCCGCGGCGGATCCTCCATGCCGAGCAGGCCGAGGAGTTCGAGGTCGCGTTCGGCGAGGTCCGGGTCGGTCTCCGCGCCGGGATCGGTCAGGGTCCGGCGGGCGACGGCGAGCACCCGCAGGCCCCGCGACGCCATGTCCGCGAGCGCCTCCTCCGCCCGGTCGACGAGCTCGCCCGGGTCGGCGCAGCGCGGAAGCACCGCGTCCGGGGCGCCCTTGAGGAGCAGCTGCCCGCCCACGATCACCGATTCGCGGCGGCGCCGGGGGTCGAACACGAACCGGCGGGTGACCGGCCCCGGCTGTGCGCCGGGGCCGGCGAGACGGGCCGCGAACGCGGCGATCGCCGCCTCCATCGGGTCGCCGACCGCCCGCCACTCGTCGTCGTCGAGGGTGATCCCACCCTTCGAGGCGGCCGCACCGGCGAGACCGGCGGTCGCGGCCGCCGCCACCGCCGGCTCCGGGCCGGTCACCTCACCGGTGGGCGCATACCCCTCCCCGCGCACCGCCACGGTCCCGGCCGGGGTCCACGCCTCGACGACGTTCATCTGGTTCTGGGTGAGCGTGCCCGTCTTGTCGGTGCAGATGAACGTCGTCGAACCGAGGGTCTCGACGGCCTCGAGGTTGCGCACCAGCGCGTTGTCGCGGGCCATGCGCTGCGCCCCCATCGCCAGCGACAGCGTCACGGTGGGCAGCAGTCCCTCGGGCACGAGGGCGACGGTGATGCCCACCGCGAAGAGGAAGGCGTCCTGCCAAGAGATCCCCACCAGGAGAGACACGGCGAAGAACACCGCGCCGACGCCGACGGAACCGAAGGCGAGCGTCCGGACGATGCGCTGGATCTCCAGATCGAGCGGGCCGGGTGGACGTCGCACCGAAGTGGTCAGGGCCGCGATACCGGCGAGGCGGGTGTTCGCACCCGTAGCCGTGACGATCCCTTCGGATTCGCCCTCGGCGACGAATGTTCCGGCGAACACGGCCGCGCCGGCCGTGCGGAGCACCGGTTCGCTCTCCCCGGTGAGGGTGGATTCGTCGAAGGTGCAGCGGCCCGCGACCGCGAGGGTCAGATCGGCCGGGACCCGGTCGCCGCCGGTGAGCACGACGACGTCGCCGACCACCAGGTCGCGGGCGTCGACGGTGCGCAGCGCCCCGTCGCGCCGCACGACGATGGTGGTGGGCAGCAGCTCCCCCAGGCGTTCGGCGGCCTTCTCGGCGCGCTCCTGCTGCACGAAGGCAAAGATGCCGTTGACGACGATCACCACGATCACGGCGATGCCCAGCTCCGGCATACCCGCGACGAACGCGAGGGCCGAAGCGAACCACAACAGCAGCGCGAAGAAGTGCGTGAGCTGCGCGATCAGCCTGCGCCACCACGGCACCCGTCGCGCAGCCGGAAGCTGGTTCGGCCCGTCCCGGCGGAGCCGCGCGGCGGCCTCCCGGCCGGTGAGCCCGTCGCTGTCGAGCAGCCGCGCACCGGAATCTGCCTGCACACCGCCTCCTCGCCCACGGGATCGACGTGTCACCGCGACGAGGAGCGGGTACAGCACGCCGGGACCGGTCCCGCCGCTGCGGCAGCCCCAGCGTAACGGCATCCGGTCCGGGCCGCGGGACGTCACGGGACACGGCTGCGCCCCGCCGGTTCCGTGCCGGCGGGGCGCAGCCGATCGTCCGTCAGGCGTGTTCGAGGCGGATGCCCTTGGTCTCCTTCATGAAGACGCAGGCGATGCCGGTCAGCACGCACAGCACCATGATGTACACGCTGAACGCCCATCCGATGCCGCGGCCGATCAGGAGCTGATTCAGGTACGGGGCGGTTCCGCCGAACACCGCGACGGAGAACGAGTACGCGAAGCCGATCGCCTGGGTCCGCAGCCGGGTGGGGAAGCTCTCCGACAGCGTCGCCGACAGCACCGACGCGGGGACGGACACGACGAGCAGCGCGACGGTCGTCGCGACGAGCAGGGTCCATCCGGCCGAGGAGATCATCATCGTCAGCGGCAGCTGCAGCACGAGCATCAGTGCGGCGAACGCGAACAGCATCGGGCGGCGGCCGATCCGGTCGGACAGCATGCCCCAGAAGGGCAGGGAGACGAGCGCGATCGACTGGGCGATCACCGACATCCAGTAGGCGACGTCGGGGTCCATCCCCTGCTGGGTGATGGCGTAGGTGGCGACGTACGACGTCCAGGTGTAGTGGGCGGCGGTGATGCCGGAGGTCATGCCGATCATCAGCAGGATCGCGCGGACGACGGTCTTCCGCGGGATGCGCGGCTGCTCGTCCTGCTCCTGGTGGGCGTCGAACACGTCGCTCTCGTCCATGCTGCGACGCAGGTACAGGGCGACCAGGGCCAGGCAGGCGCCGATGAGGAACGGGATGCGCCAGCCCCATTCGGCGACGGCGGTTTCGGAGAGCGACGAGGTGACGGCGCCACCGATGCTGTAGGCGAGGACCGAGCCACCGAAGATCGCGATGAAGGCGACGCTGCCCCACATCCCGCGCCGGTGCGGCGGGGCGATCTCACCGACGTACGAGTAGGCGGTGGCCGATTCGCCGCCGTGGGCGAAGCCCTGCATGATCCGCGCGGCGAGCAGGATCAGCGACGCCCACGCCCCGATGGACTCGTAGGTGGGCATGATGCCGATGACGAGGCTGCCCGTCGCCATCATGAGCATCGTGGTGACGAGGACGAACTTGCGGCCCCGCCGGTCGGCGATGCGGCCGAACACGATGCCGCCGAGGGGGCGCATGAGGAAGCCGACGGCGAAGACCGCGAGCGTGGACAGCAGCGCGGAGATCGGATCGGAGTTGTTGAACATCACCGCGGCGATGAACGGTGCGAAGACCGCGTAGGCGCTCCACTCGTACCACTCGAGCACGTTGCCGACCGCGCTGGCGAACAGCGATTTCTTCTTCGATGCCAGGGTGGGCGCGGTGTCGACCGCACCCCGGGTGTTCCGGACGTCGGTGTTCACGTCGTATCTCTTTTCGTTCGCGGGAGCGGTGGCCGAATGTCACATGGGTTCGATGTGACCGAACCCGTGTGACATTCGGTCACGCCGGAGGGGACGGACCGTCAGGCGGTCGGGGTGGGGATCGTGCGGTCGCGCAGGTCGCTGCGCCGGATCTTGCCGGTCTGGGTCTTGGGGAGGTTCTCGACGATGTGGACCCGGCGGGGCCGCTTGTAGGCGGCGAGGCGGTCGCGGACGAAGTCCACGAGCTCGCGCTCGGTGGCGTGGGCGTCGCGTTCGAGCGACACGTACGCCACCACGGATTCGCCCTGGTAGTCGTCGGGCTGGCCGACGACGGCGGCCTCGTGGACGGCGGGATGCTCGTACAGGGCGTCCTCGACCTCGCGGGGCCACACCTTGTATCCGGAGACGTTGATCTGGTCCTTCAGGCGGTCCACCAGGTAGACCCAGCCGTGCCGGTCGATGATCGCACCGTCGCCGGTGCGCAGCCGCCCGTCCGGCAGGGTGGCGGCGGACGCCTCGGGGTTGCGCCAGTACCCGGAGATCACCTGCGGGCCGGACAGTTCCAGTTCACCCTGCTTGCCGGGTTCGACGTCGGCGCCGTCCGCGTCGACGACACGCGCGTCGAGCAGGGGCAGCGGGACACCGATCGCGAGGGTGCCGCTGGCGGGGTCGACGGGTGCCCGCCGCCCGGGCGGTACCGCGATCACGCCGGAGGAGGTCTCGGTCATGCCGTAGGCGTTGTGGATGTACTTGCCGAACTTCGCTTCGAACTTCTCCACGGTCGCGGGCGGGATCGGCGCGCCGCCGGAGTAGAGGGTCTTGATCGAGGCGAAGTGGCGGGCCTCGGCGCCGGGGGTTTCGTACAGGGCGTTGAACACCGTGATCGAGCCGATCGTGAACGTGACCCCGTGCTCGACGAGGGCCTCGAGCGCGACCTCGGCGTTGAAGCGGTTCGCGAAGACCAGGGCGGTGTCGTGCACCAGCGCCAGCGTGGCGTTGATGACGGCGCCGGTGATGTGGAACAGCGGGGCGACGGCGAACACCGCGTCGCCGGCGGCCAGGCCGACGAAGGAACCGAAGGTGGTGGCCACGGCCAGCACGTTGGCGTGGGTGTTCATCGCACCCTTCGGCGGACCGGTGGTGCCGGAGGTGTAGGCGAGCAACGCGACGTCGTCGCCGGTGATCTCGACGTGGGGCGGCCGCCGGCCCCGGTGTTGTTCGATCAGCTCGACGAGGTCACCGTCGGGCGCGGCCACGGCGCGGTCCGTCGACGGGAAGACCCGGGCGTCGTCGCGGGTCTGGAAGTCCAGGTCACTGGTGCTGAGGATCCACCGCACGGAGCTGTCGCGGACGGTGTCCGCGGTCTCCGCGACGGCGGTGTCGGCGCACACGATGCCGACGATCTCGGCGTCGTCGACGAGGCGGCGCAGTTCGGCCCGCCGGTACATGGGGTTGAGCACGAGCGCCGCGGCCCCGAGCTTCCACAACGCGAGCAGGGTCAGCGCGTACTGGGGGATGTTCTGCAGGTAAATGCCCACCCGGTCGCCGCGCTGCACGCCACGGGCGGCGAGGGCGACGGCGAGGGCGTCGGAGAGCTCGTCGGTCTCGCGGGCGGTCAGCACACCGTCGAAGTAGGCGATGGCCTTGCCGTCCGGGTTGGCATCCACGCGGGCGCGCCACGCGTCCACCAGGGAGACGAACGGCACCGCCGGCTCGGGATCGAGCCCGTTCGGGTAGAGCGCGGTCCAGGGGCGCTTCTCGGACGTCACGACGCAGTTCCTTCCACTCGACTGCGGAACCTTCCCACCGCCACGACCGATCGCTCGGTCGGTAAGCGGTCTGTTAGTAGTGTCCTGGGCCACACAAGCGCCTGTCAAATCGGGCACACCACACTCGCGCCGTCCGCGTCGACGGCCTGGCCTGGGCATTCCCGGAGTGGGAGAATCGGAGATCGACCGGCTCCCGGCGCACGATGCGACGAGCGGTCGGAAATCGTCGGTGGGCGGTCGAGGACCGCACGTCGGTGCGAGCGGACACGTCTGACGGAAGGCCGAGACGATGGACGACCTGGAGACCCGGCACGCGCAGGTCCTGCTCGAATGGGACGACGGGCGCGCCGGCTACGGCCCCGGCGCGACGGTGCGCATCGGCCGCGACCGATCGATGGACGTCACCCTCGACCACCCGGTGGTCTCCCGCGAACACGCGTTCCTGCACTGGGACGAGGGGTGGTATCTCGTCGACTCCGGCAGCAAGAACGGGCTTTTCGTCGACGGCCGCCGGGTGGAGCGGGTCCGGGTCACCGGGACCGTCGTCGCCAGGCTCGGCGACCGGGCCGAGGGACCCGACCTCCGGATCTCCGTCGCCGAACCCGAGGCGACCCGCGAACGCAGATGGGGCCTGCTCGACCAGCTGACCGCGGTCCGCGCCGGCGACACCCGCGGACCGCTGCGCCGGCCCCGCCCCGCGCCCCGGCCCGGCGACGTGTCGATCGGCCGCGCCGCCGACAACGCCGTCGTCGTCCCCGACGTCCTGGCCTCCCGGCAGCACGCGGCCCTGCGCACCGGACCGTCCGGTCTCGAGATCGAGGACCTCGGCAGCGTCAACGGCACCTTCGTCGCCGGCACCCGGATCACCCGCGCCGCCCTCACCGAGGGCGACGTCGTGACGATCGGCAACACCGACCTCGTCGTCCGGGACGGCACCCTCGTCCCCCGGGAGAAGGTGGCGGCTCCCGCGACCGGTGGCCTGCGGGTCCGCGCCGTCGGGCTGACCATCGACGGGAATCGTCGACTGCTCCACGACGTCACCCTGGCCGCGCCGCCCGGCACGCTCACCGCCGTCATCGGCCCCTCCGGCGCCGGCAAATCCACCGTGGCCAAGATCGTGTCCGGCACCGGCAACCCCACCGACGGGGTCGTGGAGTTCGACGGCCACAGCGTGCACGCCGAATACCAGGCCCTGCGCTCCCGGATCGGTCTCGTCCCCCAGGACGACGTGCTCCACCGGCAACTCACCGTCCGCGAGGCCCTCGGCTACGCCGCCGAACTGCGGCTGCCGCCGGACACCACCCGCGCCGACCGCGACGAGGTGATCGCCCGGGTGCTCGCCGAGCTACAGCTCACCGAGCACGCCGGCACCCGCGTCGACCGCCTCTCCGGGGGCCAGCGCAAGCGCGCGTCGGTCGCCCTCGAACTGCTCACCGGGCCGTCGCTGCTGATCCTCGACGAACCCACCTCCGGCCTCGACCCGGCGCTCGACCGGCAGATCATGACCACGCTGCGCCGCCTCGCCGACTCCGGCCGGGTCGTCCTCGTCATCACGCACTCGCTGTCCTACCTCGAACTGTGCGACCAGGTGCTGCTGCTCGCCCCCGGCGGCAAGACCGCCTACGTCGGCCCGCCCGGCGAGGTCGGCGCCGCCCTCGGCAGCACCGACTGGGCGGAGATCTTCGCCCGCGTCGCGGCCGAACCCGACGCGGTGCACGCCGAGCACCTCGCCCGCAGCGCGGCCGTCGACCATCCCCCCGCCGCCGCCCCCGGGCCGCTGGGCCGCCCCGCCCATACCTCCCGCCGCCGACAGCTGAGCACCGTCGCCCGGCGGCAGATGCGGCTGATCCGTGCCGACCGCGGCTACCTCGTCTTCCTGTCACTGCTGCCGTTCATCCTCGGCGGGCTGTCGATCCTGGTGCCCGGCAGCGACGGATTCGGCCCACCGAGCCCGGGGGCGGAGCCCGGCGAGCTGGCGTTCATCCTCATCCTGCTGATCCTCGGCGCCTGCTTCATGGGCTCGTCGCTCACCGTCCGGGACCTCGTCGGTGAACGGATGATCTACCACCGCGAACGTGCCGCCGGGCTCGCACCCTCGGCGTACCTGATCGCGAAGATCGTGGTGTTCTGCGCCGCCGCGATCGTGCAGTCGCTCGTGCTGGTCCTCGTCGTCCTCGTCGGCAAGGGCACTCCCGGGCCCGGCAGCGTGATCCCCTCCGGCAGCGTCGAACTCGTCGTCGACATCGCGCTGACCACGTGCGCCTGCGTGGTGGTCGGCCTGGCCCTGTCGGCCGTCGCCCGGTCCGGCGAACAGGTGATGCCGCTGCTCGTCGTGACGGTCATGGTGCAACTCGTGCTCAGCGGCGGCCTGATTCCCATCACCGGGCGCGCCGTGCTCGCCCAGCTGTCGTGGCTGTCGCCGTCGCGCTGGGGCTATGCCGCGACCGCCTCGACCGTCGATCTGCGTGCCAAGGACCCGACCGCCGAGGCCGACGTGCTGTGGCAGCACGCCCCGTCGTGGTGGCTGCTCTCCACCGGGATGCTGCTCCTCCTCGGCATCGTCTACGCCACGTTCACCTACACCCGGTTGCGGCTGCGCGCCCGGTGAGCGCGATGCCGATGTCTCACACGAGGACGAGCGCGACGGCGACCGCGATGTCGAGGACGGCGCAGAACTCGGCGAAGGAACGGTCCACGGTGACCCGGAGCCGATGGTGGACGAGATCCCACACGCCGTGCAGGAACCATCCGGCCGCGACGATGTACCGGGCTACGTCCGGATCGACGGCGAGCGCGACCAGGCCGAGCGCCCCGAAGGCGACCATGCCGGCCGCCTGGACGAGGAAACGGCGGTCACGCAGCCGGCCGCGCACCGCGCCCACGACGACCACGACCGCCGCCGCGGCGCCGATCAGCACCGTCGACGGCACGACGTCCAGCGCCCGCACCACGAACCACGCCGTGTAGGAGGCCGGGAACACCACCCACACCGCACGCGGGCGGTCGAGCACGGCCGTGACGAGATACAGGAACGGCAGCAGCATCATCATCTCGGTGAGGATCTCGACGCTCGCCTCGGCGGGCGTGCCGATCAGAGCGAACGCAAGAGCCGCCACCGTCGGCCAGCGCTGCGCCAGGAAGGCCGGCCCGGCCGAGCGGCGCGATGCGGGGCGGGCCGTGCTCACGGCCGTCGTGGTGTCCATGAGGTCTCCCGGGGGCAGTGGTGGGGGATGCCTCCACGATCGGCGGCCGGGGCCGGCCGGGCGAGACCCGGGCGCCGGACAGGTCCGGAAATTTGGGATCCCTGTCCGCCGGACACGTCGCGTCCGGGCCCGGCCCCGGTTACGGTCGACGGTGTGGACGAACGACTCGTGGTGGTCGTCGGCTACGACCGGGCGGAGCTGCTCGACATCGCCTGCGTGACGACCACGTTCGCGGCGGCGAACCGGTTCGGCGCGGTCCCGGCGTACCGGGTCGAGCTGGCCACCCCCGGCGGGGCCGCGATCACCTGCGACACCGGGCTCGTGCTGGCCGGACAGCGACGGCTCGAGCGGCTCGTCGGAACGCTCGACACCCTCGTGGTCTCCGGTGGCTTCGGGCACATCGACATGGCCGACGACGCCCGGTTCGTCGGCCACGTGCGCCGCCTGGCGCGGGACAGCCGCCGGGTGGCGTCCGTGTGCACGGGCGCCTCCGTCCTCGCGGCCGCCGGTCTGCTCGACGGCCGTCGCGCCACCACCCACTGGGCGTTCGCCGATCGGCTCGCCGCGCGGTATCCGCAGGTGCAGGTGGATCCGTTGCCGATCTTCGTGCGCGACGGGCACGTCGCCACCGCCGCCGGCGTCACCAGCGCCCTGGACCTCGCCCTCGCGTTCGTCGAGGAGGACCACGGCCCCGACATGGCCCGCCGGGTCTCCCGGGCCCTCGTCACCTACCTGCAGCGGCCGGGCAACCAGGCGCAGATGAGCATGTTCACCACGGCCCCCGAACCGAAGGACCGCGGGATGCGGCGCCTCGTCGACCACATCACCACCCACCTCGACGGCGATCTGTCGGCCGCCGCGCTCGCCGCGCGCGCCGGGATGAGCGAACGGCACCTCACCCGGATGTTCCTGCACCACCTGCACGACACACCCGCCCGCTACGTCCGCCGGGTTCGGCTCGAGTCCGCCGCCGTCCTGCTCACCACCACGTCGCTACCGGTCACGGCGGTCGCGGCGCGCTGCGGCTTCGGCACGGCCGAGACGCTGCGGCAGGCGTTCACCCGTCGCTACGGGGCGTCACCGGCGGCGTTCCGCGCCGGTCACTCGCGTACCGCGGCCCGGCACACCGGGGCCGGCTGAGCGGGTCTCAGGACAGGTACTCGGGGTCCGGGCAGGTCTTGTGCGACCAGTCCGACCCGAGGCGGCCCTGGTGCGAGTCCTCCGGGCACTCGCCGCTGCGCTCGCCCGCGCGCGCCAGGGACACCACGACGGATTTCGAGGTAGGGCAATTGCTCTGGCGTGCAGTCGAATCCAGCGGTACCAGCTCGTTGGTCTCGGGATAGTAGGCGGCCGCCGAGCCGCGCGGCGTGTCGTACTCGACGATCCGGAACGACCGCGCGCACCGGACCCGCTCGTCGCCGTCCCACCGGGTGAACAGGTCGACCAGGTCGCCGTCGTCGAAGCCGAGGGCGGCGATGTCGTCGCGGTGCAGGAAGATCACCCGCCGCCCGCCCTCGATGCCGCGGTACCGGTCGCTCAGCCCGTAGACGGTGGTGTTGAACTGGTCGTGGCTCCGCAGGGTCTGCAGGATCACGTGCCCCGCGGGCACCTGCAGCACGTCGATCGGGGAGACCGCGAACTCGGCCCGCCCGGAGGCGGTGTGGAAGGAGCGCGAATCGCGCGGCGGATGCGGCAGCACGAAGCCGCCCGGCCGCCGCACGTTCACGTCGTAGCTCTCGCACCCGGGCACCACCCGCGAGATCAGGCCGCGGACGACGCCGTAGTCGTCGCGCATCGCCTTCCAGTCGAGGCCGTACCGGTCCCCCAGCGTGGCCTCGGCGATCCGGGAGACGATCTCGACCTCGGACTTCAGGTGCGCGCTCGCCGGCGGCAACGGTCCGCGGGACGCGTGGACCGAGCACGTGGAGTCCTCGACCGTCACGAACTGCGGGCCCGACGCCTGCACGTCCTGCTCGGTGCGGCCCTTGGCCGGCAGGATCAGCGCCGTCTCCCCGCACACGAGATGCGACCGGTTGATCTTGGTGGAGACCTGCACCGTCATCCGGGCCCTGCGCATCGCCGCCGCGGTGACGTGGGTGTCCGGCGCGGCCTGCACGAAGTTGCCCCCGAGCCCCATGAAGAAGCGGGCCCGGCCGTCGCGCAGGGCCCGGATGGAGTCGACGGTGTCGAAGCCGTTCTCGCGCGGCGGATCGAAGCCGAACTCCCGTTGCAGCGCATCGAGGAAGTGGGCCGGCGGCCGCTCCCAGATACCCATGGTGCGGTCGCCCTGCACGTTCGAATGCCCGCGCACGGGGAACAGACCCGCGCCCCGCTTGCCGATGTTGCCCTGCGCGAGGGCCAGGTTGGTGACCTCCTTGATGGTGGCCACCGCGTTGCGGTGCTGGGTCAGGCCCATCGCCCAGCAAAACACCGTCGCGCGCGAGTCGCGCAGCAGCGTCGCCGCCTCGGTGATCTGCTCCCGCGACAGCCCCGTGGCGGTGGTGACGACGTCCCAGTCGACGCCGGCGACGTGGTGGCGCCACTGCTCGAAACCGTGGGTGTGCCGTTCGATGAACTCGTGGTCGAGCGCGTCCCATTCCACGAGCAGCGAACCGAACGCCTGCAGCAGCGCGAGGTCGCCGTTCAGCGCGATCGGCAGGTGCAGGTCCGACAGGTCGGTGCCGCGGCCGACGACCCCGCGTGGGGTCTGCGGATTGCGGAAGTTGACCAGGCCCGCCTCGCGCAGCGGGTTGATCGACAGGATCGTGGCGCCGTTGCGTTTCGCCTTCTCGAGGGCGGTCAGCATGCGCGGATGGTTCGTCCCCGGATTCTGGCCCTGCAGGACGATGAGCTCCGCGTGGTACACGTCGTCGAGCGTGACGCTCGCCTTGCCGATGCCGATCGACTCCTGCAGCGCGATGCTGGTGGACTCGTGGCAC
This sequence comes from Rhodococcus sp. DMU1, assembly GCF_012272955.1. Classification (NCBI taxonomy): domain Bacteria; kingdom Bacillati; phylum Actinomycetota; class Actinomycetes; order Mycobacteriales; family Nocardiaceae; genus Rhodococcus; species Rhodococcus sp. DMU1. Next base: position 5,881,467 of record NZ_CP050952.1, read on the forward strand.
ATGTTGGAGCAGTCGGGCAGGTTGTTCGTGCCGAAGGCCCGGGCGAACAGCTGGTAGGCGAATGCCACCTCGTTCGAGGCACGCCCGGAGGTGTAGAAGATCGCCTCGTCGGGGCTGTCGAGCGCCTCGAGTTCCGCACCGATCAGGGCGAACGCCTCGTCCCAGTCGATCGGCTCGTAGTGGGTGGCGCCGGGCCGCTTGATCATCGGATGCGTGATGCGGCCCTGCCGGCCGAGCCAGTGCTCGCTGTGCGAATCCAGGTCGGCGATGCTGTGTGCGGCGAAGAACTCGGGAGTGGCACGGCGCCGGGTCGCCTCCTCCGCCACCGCCTTCGCACCGTTCTCGCAGAACTCGGCGACCGATCGATGTCCCGGGTCCGGATCGGGCCACGCACAGCTCATGCAGTCGAAGCCCTCGGCCTGGTTCAGCCGCAACAGCGTCTGCGCCGTCCGGATCGGTCCCATCCGTTCGAGGGACCGCTTCAGCGACACCGCCACCGCGGTCGGGCCCGCGGCGTGATCCTCGGCGTCGTCGACCTCGAGGTCGCGCTCGTCGTAGTCCCGATCGTGTCTGCGCATCGCCGGCCCCTCGTCGTCCACACCGTGTCCGCGGTCGTCCACACCGTGTCCGCGCGCCCGGGTGCCCCGCGCACGCGTGTCGGTGCACTGCCTACCCGCGCGGCCCGCTCCCGAAACCGCGTTCACGAAGGTCGGCGGGCATCGCGGCAGCGTCGTACGGTGGCCCCATGAAGTGGTCGAAAGCCCTCGGAATCCCCGCCGCGGCGATGGCCGCGGTCGCCTCGTACGACCTGCTGCAGCGACGCCACGCGCTGCTGCGCAACTTCCCCGTCGTCGGGCACGGCCGCTACCTGCTCGAAGCGGTCGGTCCCGAGTTGCGGCAGTACATCACCACCGGCAACGACGAGGAGCGCCCCTTCACCCGCGATCAGCGTCGCTGGGTGTACGCGTCGTCGAAACTCGTGAACAACACCTTCGGTTTCGGCACCGACAACGACGTCGAATACACCGACGGTTACACGATCATCAAGCACCGCACGTTCTCCGAGACCCCGCCGTCGGCGGCGCCGCACGCCGGGGAGGAGCTGCAGATCCCGTCGGCGAAGATCCTCGGCGGGGCGCGCGGGCGGGCGAAGGCGTTCCGGCCGCAGTCGATCGTCAACATCTCGGCGATGAGCTTCGGCTCGCTGAGCGGGGCCGCCGTCTCGGCGCTCAACCGCGGTGCCGCCGCCAGCGGGTGCCTGCACAACACCGGCGAGGGCGGGCTGTCGCGCTACCACCGCAACGGGGCAGACCTGATCTTCCAGATCGGCACCGCGTACTTCGGCTGCCGCGACGAGGAGGGCCGGTTCGACCTGGCCCGGCTGAAGGCCGTCGTCGAGTCGGCGCCGGTGCGGGCGATCGAGATCAAACTGAGCCAGGGTGCCAAGCCCGGCCTCGGCGGCCTGCTGCCCGGAGCCAAGGTGACCCCCGAGATCGCCGAGATCCGCGGCATCCCGGAGGGTCGCGACTGTGTCAGCCCGTCGCGGCACACCACGTTCCACGACGTCGACAGCATGCTCGACTGGATCGAGCTGATCGCCCACGAGACCGGGTTGCCGGTCGGCATCAAGTCGGCGGTCGGCGACATGGCGTTCTGGCAGAACCTCGTCGACGCGATGTGCAACTCCGACCGCGGCGTCGACTTCGTGACGATCGACGGCGGCGAGGGTGGCACGGGCGCCGCGCCGCTCGTGTTCACGGACGCGGTCTCGCTGCCCTTCCGCAGCGGCTTCGCCCGGGTCTACAAGCTGTTCACGGAGGCGGGCCTCAGCGACGACGTGACGTTCATCGGCGCCGGCAAGCTCGGACTGCCCGACAACGCGGTGGTGGCGATGGCCCTGGGCTGCGACATGGTCAACATCGCGCGGGAGCCGATGCTCGCGATCGGCTGCATCCAGGCCCAGAAGTGCCACACCGACCGGTGTCCGACGGGCGTCGCCACCCAGAACCCGTGGCTCGAGCGGGGGCTCGACGTGGAGCTGAAGTCGGTGCGCGCCGCCAACTACATCCGGGCGCTGCGCCGGGACATCTTCAAGCTGGCCGAGGCGTGCGGCGTCGCGCATCCCGCTCTGATCACCCCGACCGACGTCGAGGTGGCGGACGGCAACCGCCGCGCGATCACGATCGCGGAAATGTACGGCTACCAGCCCGGCTGGGGCCTGCCCGGCGCGTCGGACCGGGAAGAGATCACGCGGCTGATGCTCGGGGTCGCCGCGGCCGAGGGGGGCGAGGGCTCGCCCGGCGCGCGCACGGTGCCGTGACGCGGGTCGGGTCGCTGTCCAGAATCCGGACAGTTCGGGGCGCCGAGCCCGCGTCACGCTGGAGCACGACCACTCGCGACACCGCGGAACCCGCCGGGAGGCAGATCGTGATCGACAAGATGTACGCCACGGTTCTCACCGTCGGCGGTGTCGTGTTCGCCGGCTGCCTGCTCCTCGGCGAGGCGATGGACGCGATGGGCGGCGGGGGCCGGATCGTCGTCCCGGAGGTGCCGGACAACGCCGGCGAACGGTCCGCGCAGCTCTGCTAGGAGCCTGACCGAGGGCGCCGGTCCCCTGGTCCTGGCACGGGGCCACGGTGATCTGCGGCAGCGTCGGCTCGGCCGGATCTCATCGGCGTTGCCGGGCTCGCAGCACCCGGACCGCGACCACCGCGAAGAGCGCAAGGACGACGATCAGCAGAAGACCCGGCTCGGACAGGGCCGCGGCCCACCGTCCGAGGGTGACCTGTAGATCGAACTGCTCGTCGACCCCCATCACCCCCGTGAGGTTCGCTGTGCCGTCCGTGGTGAGGAACAGGAGGCCGATGCCGACGAACAGCAGTCCCGACACCAGGGAGGTGGTGTGGGTGTGCAGCGGTCCGAGGCTGATCGGCCGTCCGCGCAGCCAGGTGCGCTTGCCGAGGTCGAAGCGCTTCCAGGCCGAGGCGAGCGCGAACAGCGGCAGGACCATTCCGAGGGCGTAGACGGCCATGAGCGAGGCGCCGTGCAGCGGGTGACCGCCCGCGACGGCGATGGTCAGCACACTCCCGAGCAGAGGGCCGGAACAGAATCCGGCGAACCCGTACACCGCGCCGAGCACGAAGACCGACGCCGCCCCCGAACCCGTGATCGAGTTCGCCGCCCGCTGTGCCGACGTCGAGGCGAAACCCTTGCCGAGGACGGTCGTGATGCCGAGGCCGATCAGCACCGCACCGCTGGCCAGGGTGATCAGCCCGCGATGCTGGGTCAGCGCCGCGCCCAGCAAGCCCATACCCGCCCCCAATGGGGTGAGCACCGCGGCGAGGCCCCCGTAGAAGATCGCGGTGCGGGCGGCCAGACGTCCGGCTCCGTCGAAGGCGTAGGCGAAGAACGACGGCAGCAGCAGCGCCGAACAGGGGCTGAGCAGCGAGAGCACGCCGCCGAGCAACGCACCGAGCAGCCCGATCTCGGTCACGGCGCCGACCCGGCGGCCGCGTCGATCACCTGCTCGAACACCGTCACCGGCTGCGCCCCGAGGATCGGGGTGCCGTTGACGACGAACGACGGCGTGCTCGACACCCCGATCGCGTTCGCCTCCAGCACGTCGGCGTAGATGGCCTGGTCGGCGGAGGCGCCGGTCGCGTCTCGTGCGAACCGGTCCAGGTCGGGCACTCCCGCGGCCTCGGCGAAGCCGCGCAGGGCCTCGGGGCTCAGGTCGGGATGACCTCGTTCCGGCGACGCCGCGTACACCGCGGTACCGAATTCCCAGAACCGGCCCTGTTCGGCGGCTGCGCGCCCGGCGCGGGCGGCGGCCATCGACTGTTCCCCGAAGATCGGCAGATCACGCCATTCGATGCGCAGGATGCCCTCGTCGACATACTTGTCGACCAGAACGGGCTCGGTGTCCCGGCTGAACTTGGCGCAGAACGGGCAGCGGTAGTCCGAGTACGCGATCATCACCACCGGGGCGTCGACCGCGCCGAGGGCGAGGGGGTCACCGTCGAGGCGCCGGGACAGATCACCGACCGGGCCCATCTCGGGAGTGGGTGCCGACGCCGTGTTCTCGGTGTCGCCGGTGCGGTCGACGATCAGGACGGCAAGGAGCACGAGGACGACGAGGCCGAGTGCGCCGAGCAACCACAGGTCGCGGCGAGGCTCGAGGGTTCGGGCGGGTGGGGTCATTCGCAGCCTTCGGGTCGGTGCTTGCCGGGTCGGGTCGCCCGCCCGGAACTACTAAGAGCGATAGTAGCTCGAGCTACTAAGCTCCTTAGTAGTTGGACACCCCTGCACCCTCGGACAAGGATGACGACGTGCTCACTTCCGCCACGGACCTCGACACCACCACGCGTACGGCGGCACCGGACCGAAGGAGGCGAGTGCTGCGTTCCGCCACGGCAGCCGTGGTGACGCTGATGGCGGTGGGTGTGCCCACGGACATCCTCGCCAACCCGTGGTTCGGGCGCGAGGTGCCGGTGCGGTGGTGGGAGTATCCGGTCCTGGCGGCAACGGTGATGCTGACCGCGCTCTGGTTCGGCATCCAGCAGCATCGCCCGGGCGAGACACAGACTGCGACGCCCGCGGCGGGGGTGCTGTTGACCGTCTTCGCCGTCGGCTGCCCGGTCTGCAACAAGCTGGTGCTCGTCACCGTCGGAGCGTCCGGTGCACTGGGATGGTGGGCCCCGCTGCAGCCGGTTCTCGCCGTTCTCTCGCTGGCGATGCTCACCGCCGCGGTGCTCTACCGCTGGCGCCGCCGCCCCTGCAACGACTCCTGTACGCCGTCGGTGGCCCCGACCGCACCTACACGGTGAGGCAGGAGGCGGCCACGATTCCGATGACCGAGACGCCGGTGAGGAGAGCGGGGAGCGCCGAGACGGTCAGGGCGAGCGGATAGGCGAGCACCCGGCGGGACCACTCAGGACGCGGAGCCCGACTCAGCCAGCGGAGACGGTCGTCGACGAAGCGGTGGGACGACGGATCGGGTGTGCTCGAACGGGCGCTGCACCGGATCAGCGCATCCCGGACCGCCTCATGGCCGCAGACATGGGCGGCTCGGCGATCGGCCGCGAGTTCGACGAATACCCGCACCCACGCCGCCCCTTCCCGACACAGGGGCACGAACGGCAACGCCGCCGCCAGGGCGCCGCCGAACATCACGAGCACATGGTGACGTCCCCGGATGTGCGCGTACTCGTGGGCAAGCACCGCTCGGCGCTCGAGGGGGGCGAGCACCGACAGCCCCTCGCTGGCAACGACAATCCCGTTCCTGCCCCCGACACTGTATGCAGCACAAGATTTTTCGCGCAGCCACACCACCTCGCCGACCTCGCCGCTCGTCCGCGCCTCGCCGAGGATCCGGACCAGGTTCAGGTGCGCGGCGCTGTCGCGGCGATGCCGGCGATACGACCGGCCCACCACCAAGGCGATCCGCACGAGCAGAGCACCGGCAAGGGTCCACAGCGCCGTCTCCGCATAGGGCAGCCACGGCAGCAGCCCCTCGTCCCGAGCGGTGCGCACGCACGACGCCGCCAGGAGAGGTATCTGCTCCGACCACAGACCCGGCCGGGTGACCACCGCGAGCGGACCGCCGACCAGCGCCGAGACGAACAGCACTTGGGTGGACACCCACGCCACCAGCGCCAGACGCGGATCCGTCCCCGGAGCCGCCAGACGGGGCAACCACCGCGGCGCCCCGAACCCGAGCACGAGTGCTGCCGCGAACAGCGCGACGGCCACGATCACGAGGACACGTCCCCACGTCCGCGGTTTGTGGTTCGGCGGGCGGCCCGGCGCAGGATCCGGGATTCGTCCTCGGTGGCGGAGCTGGCGAAGTGCAGCATCACCTGTTCGGGGTTCCCACTCGCCTGCAACACCTGGCGCATGAGTTCGGCCGCCGTCTCCTCCCGGCTGCGTACCGCCCGATAGCGGTAGCCGCGTCCGATCCGGCTGCGCGAGACCATGTTCTTGGTGTGCAGATTGTCCAGGACCGTCATCACCGTCGTGTACGCCAACGCCCGCGGCGAATTCAGGCGCACCATCACGTCCCGCACCCGAAGCGGCTCCTCGGCCTGCCACAACACGTCCATGACCGCCGATTCCAGCTCGCCGAGGCCCATCACGTCCGTGTCACCGCTTCCGTTACACCCTTACCGTCCGAGCGCCGGCCGGACCGATCCCACTGTACGACCCGCACCGTCGATCCTTCCCGCGTGGGCCGGGCTTCTACGCGCTGCCGACACGAACCGGAGCGGTCCGTGCCGGGCCTTCGTCCGGCATTCCGCGCCGCCCGCGACAGGACCAGCCGGGAAATGCAGCCACCGACCACCGCAGCGCGGTCACCCCGGTTTCCGAGGTGAAAGCCATGGGGGCCGAGGACGGCCCGAAGAATTCCTTTCCGGAGTAGCGGCGGCCGGGGCGGAACCGGCGAAGCCCTCGACCCCATACCCTATGGGGTATATGCTGGCATTGTTCCGCGATCCACTCTCGATCGACGAGGTGACCGATGACCACCGCAGACACTCCCGCCCGGACCGTGACCTCGATGCCCCGGATCGGCGACCCGGCACCCGCCTTCACCGCGGTGACCACACAGGGGCAACTCAGCTTTCCCGGCGACTACCAGGGCAAGTGGGTGATCCTGTTCTCCCACCCGGCCGACTTCACCCCCGTGTGCACCAGCGAATTCATCACGTTCGCCTCGATGCAGGACGAGTTCCGCAAGTACAACACCGAACTGGTCGGACTCTCGGTCGACGGCCTCTACAGCCACATCGCCTGGCTGCGCACCATCAAGGACAAGATCACCTTCAACGGCATGAGCAACGTCGAGGTGACGTTCCCGCTCATCGAGGACATCACGATGGAGGTGGCCCGCAAGTACGGCATGATCATGCCGGGCGAAGACTCCACCAAGGCCGTCCGGGCGGTATTCGTCGTCGACCCCGGCGGGATCATCCGCACGATCATCTACTACCCGCTGAGCATGGGTCGCAACTTCGACGAGCTGCTCCGCGTGATCAAGGCCCTGCAGACCGCAGACGCGTTCGAGGTGGCCACGCCCGCCGACTGGCGTCCCGGCGACCGCGTGATCGTCCCGACCGCCGGCTCGTGCGGTGTCGCGGCGGACCGGATGGCCGGCGCCGAGGAAGGCGTCGAGTGCGAGGACTGGTTCTTCTGCACCAAGCAGATCAGCGAAGATGAGGTCGAGAAAGCCATCCGCGCCGACTAGCGTCTCATCACTTCCCCGGCAGCGAACCCGATCTGCCCGCGCCCGGGGCGCGGGCACCGCCGGGTCCGTCGGCACTTCCGCGACCCCGAACGACGGGTCCACCACCGAATCGAGCGTTCCCGACCGATTGTGTAGGATATCGCCCATGGCACCCGAGACCGCAGCGACCGTCGTCGCCCGCTGGTGCCGTCGTCACGTCGATCTGGGCCGGGTCTCCTCGGGCATCTGTACGGGCTGACTGCCCACAGCCCCTTCCGCACGATGCACCGGAACAACCCACCGGTGCATCGACAGATCCAGGAGAAACTCCTTGTCGCACAATGATGCCCGATCCTCCACCCGTCCCCTGCGCATCGCCGTCGAACTCGCCGGACCCGAGGGCCCGCACTACTGGGCCGATCTGACCACCGGACGCGCCGACGAACCGGCGCTCGACCTGAGCGCCTCGCCGTCGAACGTGGTCCGCATCCGCGCCGCCGACCTGAGGAAGAGCGCGAAGCTCCGCGAACGGGCGCGCTCCCAAGCCCGCGCCGACGGTCGCGACCCCGACAGCGTCAGCGTCCTGGTCGATCTCGAGGTGCTCGTCGCCGAGGAGGCCCGCGGCGCGCGCAAGCGGTATGCGCTGCTCGACGGCGGTCGTCGCGCAGACACCCTGTCCTACATCGGCACCCCGCACGGACTCGCCGGACTGATCGCCGACATCCACACCACCCGCGTGGCCGATGGCGTCACCCTTCTCCCGCTCGGCGCCGAGTTCACGATCGAGCACATCGTCGACGGCACCCTGCCGTGGCTCGAATCACGAGGTCTGGCAACACCGTCACCCGCTGTGGTGGAGGTCCTGCGGCGTTTCGGCACCGAGGACCGCGGGCTCCTCCCCGCCTCCTGACCGCTGTCCGAGAGGCGGGGCGAGAGTTCGTTCTCTCGCCCCGCTTTCAGTCCTCGCGAGGTCCGAGGCGGCGGCGGTATCCACCGCGGACTCGACGGCATCGTCGCCCGGCGTCACGCGCACCGCCGCGTCAGCAGTTCCGTGATGTGAACGGCCTGGTGCGGGTCGAAGCGATATCCGCTGCCGCGGACCGTGGAGATGATGCTGCCGAATTGCTGCAATTTGGTCCTGATCCGGGAGACGTGGACATCGACGTTCCGGCCGCGACTGTCCACCTCCCGCACCCCGGTCCCGAGGTCACGCAGGACGGCCCGGGACACCACGGTCCTCGGGTTGCGGACGAGATAGGCGAGGATCTCGAACTCGCTGTGGCTGAGCAGTACTCGCCGGCCATCGAGCAGGACGTCGCGGGCGGGAAGGTCGATGATCAACGGGATGGGGGTCGGGCTGAGCACCGTATGGGTGCTCACGCCCGGAGCCAGATCCTGGGCGGCCTCGCGAAGGGCATCGGCGAGCGCCGCCAGGTCACGCGAAGAGTGTGTTCCGATGTCGGGCAGTCGCAGGACGAGAACGAGTTCGGCACCGGCGTCGGTGACTACGTCATTGCGAGTGTCGAGGATTCCATGTGAGGCTCCGGTCGAGGAGGGGATCCGACGAGCTGACGGGCGATGCGGTGCGGCGACAGCTCGGACACTCGTTCCGGAGACTCGGCAGGCGACTCATGATTCACTCCTCCAATGCGACGGGGCGGTGGTAGGCGCCCTCGTGGTAGAGCAACGGAATACGCTTGCCCTCCGCCGGATTCGAGTCCTCGTGCGCACGAACCACGACACCGACGACCAGAGTGCTGTCACCGAGCGGAATCAACCGGTCGACGACAACCCGGAGCCAGACCGGCGTGTGGTGCAGGACGGGTTCACCGGATTCGAGTCGGGTCCAGAGCGACTCGTCGGAGAACCGCTCCGCCGCGCTGCGCGCGAAGCGCTGCGCGAGATGCTGCTGATGGTCGCCCAACAGGTGGATCACCAACGACTCGGCCGAGCGGACGGCGCCGATGCTCGACGACGTGTCGGTGATGTTGAACGAGACCAGCGGCGGATCGAGGGAGAGCGAAGCGAAGGACGTCGCAGTGAACCCGACCGGGCCGGAGCTGGATTCGAGAGTGACGATCGTGACCCCGGCGGGGTGCCGCCGAAGGGCCGAGCGGTATTGGTCGCCACGGACGCCCGGAGCGTGCTCCGATGCGGCGGTGGCGGAGTATTCGAGGGCATTCGACATCGACAGGGACATAGCCGTTCCTTGAAGGAGGTACATACCGAGACGGAGGGAGGAGTCGGGAAGACACGTACTCAGGTCAGGAGGCACAGAGACACGAGCGGGTGCGGCACAGGTCCACGTGCCTGCGGCTCCACGCTGTTTCGGTCATAGTGCTCGATCCTCACCTGTCTGCAGTCGATCGTGGCCGGCCCCGACGGTCTTCGTCGGGGCACAGCCGAGGCGGTGCCGGGGTTGCCGGCGCCCCTAGTTCGTCGGGAAACCCCTTTCGCGCAACGCGTCTCGAAGTCGGCGGCGCGATCCCAGGGTACCCGGATCCGTCAGTCGTGCCACGATTCGCCCGGTCCAGCTGCCCGGCAGGCCCTGTCCACGGTAGAAGTCCTCGGCGCGGGTGTCGTACCGGGCGATACCCGCGTCCTGCGCCTCGAGTCGGTAACGGTCCCGGTGGCACACCACGTCGAAACCGAGTCGCGGCTTGACCTCGGCCCGCTCCGCCGGATCGGGGAAGCCGACCGAGAGGCCGACGACCGGGAAGACCCGCTGCGGCAGTTCCAGGACGTCGGCGACGCGCTCGGGCTCGTTGCGGATGCCACCGATGTACACGGTGCCCAGGCCGACCGATTCCGCCGCGACCACGGCATTCTGCGCGGCCAGGGCCGCGTCGACCACGCCGAGCAGGGTGCCCTCGGCGAAGTCCGCGTTGACGAGTTCTCGGCCGTGGACCGTAGCGATGCGCTCCGAGCGGGCGAAGTCTGCGAGCCAGACCAGGAAGAGCGGCGCGTGGCGGACCGCATCCTGATCGCCCGCAAGGGTGGCGAGCGCATCGATCCGCTCGCGGTCGGTGACGGCGACGACGGACCACAGCTGCAGATTGCTCGAGCTGGCCGCGGACGACGCGGCGGCGACGACGGCGCGCAGATGATCCTCGGGGACGGGACGGTCGAGGAACCGGCGCACCGACCGGTGCGCCAGCTGAGTCGCCAGCACCGCGTTCCAGGGGCCGGCCGTGTCGGCAGCACCGAAGCGTCGTTCGAGAGCACCGCGTCGTTCGAGAGCACCGCGTCGTTCGAGAGCATCGGAGCGAGCGACCACCCGATCCGCGCCGGCGCCGGGGTTCGCTGTGAGTGGGTGAGACGTGGTCACGAGTGGAGCCCTTCTGGCCGGTTCCCGGCCGGTCGACGGATCGCTATCGGCTGCCCACCGGCGAATCGGCGGTGAACCCTCTGGCGCGCTCGGTGTCGGATTCGCTCCACAGCGTCGTCGGCGGTACCTCCGCGCGCACCAGCGGCACGACCTCCTCGGCGAATCGACGCAGGGTGTCCTTCTGGCGTTCGAAGTCGAGCACGTGGTTGACGGATACGGATTGGAGGACGTGGCCGAAGCACTCGTGGTAGTCGAGGATCTTCTCGGCCACGCGATCCGGCGAACCGACCAGGGCCGGACCCCGCTCGACCGCCTCCTCGATCGTGCGGAAGCTGGTGGTCTTGCCGACGGCGCCCGGATCATGTTTCCTCTTGTCGGCCTGGCGTACCGCACCTTCGTAGATGGGCCGGTACTCCTCGATCGCCTTCTCCGTGGTGTCCGCGAGGAACAACCCGCCCGAACCCGATCCGACGTAGGCCTTCGCCGGGTCGTGACCGTGTGCGGCGTAGTGCTCGCGGTATCGATCGATCAGGACCTTGTAGTTCTCCCGGGGCTGCAGGGCGTTGGCCGTCACGATCGGGTCTCCCCACTTCGCCGCCAGGTCCACTGCCCGCGCCGACGTGGCGGATCCGTGCCAGATGCGGAACGGCCCGTCGAACGGGCGGGGCAGCGTCGTGACATCGGCGAGTGCCGCTCGGTACTCACCCGACCAGTCGACGTGTTCCTCCCGCAGCAGCCGGCGCAGCAGTTCGTAGTTCTCGGTGAGGTAGTCGTACTGTTTGCCGATGTCGAGGCCGAACAGGGGGTACTGGAGCACCTCGTTGCCCTTGCCGATGACGATCTCGAGGCGGCCCCGGCTCAGCTGATCGACGGTGCACAGATCCTCGGCGACGCGCACGGGATCGAGCACCGACAGCACGGTCACACCCGTGGACAACAGGATCCGCTCGGTGGCCTGTGCGATGGCACCGAGGACGACGATCGGGCTGGACGAGAGCACGTCGCCGGCATGACGTTCGCCGACCGAGTAACTGTCGATGCCGAGCTGCTCGGCGAGCACGGCCATCTCGACGACGCGGTTCAGGCGCTCCGCGGGAGCGACGACGTCGCCGGTGACCGGATGCGGCGGGTTGAAGATGATGTCGAGGATCTGGAAGCGCACGAACTACAGAGTCTGCCGTCCCGGTGGGCGTCCGCGAAGGGTTGTCCTCGAGGTGATCGGAACCGTTGCGCCCGGCCGGACACGTCGCCGTCGTCGTCTCGGCATCGGCGTCACGGTAGCCGTGCACCGGGGTGCGGACCAGGATTGCGATCGTCGTGATCCGAAATCGGTGCAGGTCGGACCCGCCCGAAAGGGCGTGGGTTGTCCGAGACCCGTCCACTGGATAGCGTGACCGTCCGGCAGCACCGAGGGCGGATTCCCGCCACGAACGGGCCGCGCCCGCGGCCCATCGGAGGAAAGATGGTCGGCACCAGTCACGCGCAGGTCGTGATCGCACGCGTCGTGGGCACGCACGCCCCGGCGTGTTGTTGTCGCTGACAGCCGTCCCACCGGACGCACCCGCGTCTCCCGATACTGACATCTCCTCCGGCCGCCGGTGCCGCGTTGCCCGTTTCCCGGGCACCCGGCGCTCGACGTGGCCCGAAAGGACTCCCTGCGATGCCTCCCTCGACCACCCTGCCCGTCGTCGACCTCACAGGCCTCGACGGCGATGCCGCCACCCGGGCCGCCCTGCTCGACCGGCTGCGCCGGGTCACGCACGAGGTCGGCTTCTTCCACCTGGCCGGCCACGGCATCGACCCGGCCCTCGCCGACCGGCTGATCGCGGCGGCACGCGCGTTCTTCGCCCTGCCCGACCCCGTGAAGCTGGAGATCGAGAACTCCCACTCGCCTCATTTCCGCGGCTACACCCGCGTCGGGGGTGAACGAACCCAGGGATATGTGGACTGGCGCGAGCAACTCGACATCGGCCCCGAACGGGCTCCGGTGGCACAGTTCGACCCCCAGCGGCCGTGGGAGGTGCTGCACGGTCCGAACCTGTGGCCGAGCCGGGTGCCGCAGCTGCGGACGCTCGCGCTGCAGTGGATCGAGCAGGCCGGCGCGGTCGGCCGTCGACTCCTCCGGGCATGGTCCGAATCCCTCTCCGCACCAGCCGATTTCTTCGACGGCGCGTTCGCGGACCCCGATCCGCTGCTGAAGATCGTACGGTACCCGGGCCACGACCGATCGATCACCGGACAGGGTGTGGGCAGTCACAAGGACGTGGGAGTTCTCACGCTGCTCTATCCGGAACCCGGAAGCACCGGCTTCCAGGTGGAGATCGACGGCACCTGGGTCGACGTCGAACCCCTGCCCGGACACTTCGTCGTCAACATCGGCGAACTCCTCGAACTGGCCACCGGCGGCTACCTGAAGGCGACGACGCACCGGGTCCTTCCGCCGGCTCCCGGCACCGACCGGGTATCCCTGCCGTTCTTCCTCAATCCCGCACTGGATCAGGCGTTGCCGCATGTGCCGCTGCCCGGCGCACTCGCCGCCGAGGCCCGCGGGGTGGGTGCGGACGAGCACGGTGACGCCCTGCACGCCGTGTACGGGCTCAACGCGCTCAAGTCACGGCTGCGGGCACACCCCAACGTCACCGAGCGCCATCACGCCGACCTCTCGAACTCCCCCCTCCTCGCCGGCCGGCCCGGCGATCTCGACGAAAGCGAACACTCCGAATGACTCTGCGCCGCACCCTGTCCGTGGTCTCCGCCGTCGCCCTGGCCACCGGGCTGGCCGCCTGCTCCGCCTCCGGGACCGGTGAGGACACGCTCGTGATCTCCGCCTCCGCGACACCGCACGTCGAAATCCTGGAACACGTGCGGCAATCCGGTGCGCTCGGCGACGTCGTCCTCGACATCAAGCCCGTGACCGGCGAGGTGGACCCGAACGAGTTGCTCGAAGCCGGTGACGTCGACGCCAACTTCTTCCAGCACCACCCGTACCTCGCCGACTGGCAGCAGCAGAAGGGCGTGGACAACCTCGAGTCGGTCGCCGCCGTACACCTCGAACCGCTCGGCCTGTACTCGAACAAGATCGCCGCGGTCGCGGACCTGAAGGACGGCGACACGATCGCGCTGCCGAAGGACACGACCAATTTCGCGCGTGCGCTCTACCTCCTGGAGTCGGCGGGCCTGCTCGAACTCGACAAGCCGCTGTCCGAAGCGGACATCGCGACGGTCACTGCCGCGAACATCGTCTCGAATCCGAAGAACCTGAGGTTCGTCGAGCTCGAACGCGCGCAGCTCGCGCGCACCGTCGACGATCCGGCGATCACGGCCTCGGTCGTCAACTCGAACTACGCGCTCGAAGCGGGGCTCAACCCCGCGGACGACAGCATCGTGCGGGAATCCGTCGACAACAACCCGTTCGAGAACATCCTCGTGGTGCGATCGGAGGATGCGTCCGATCCCGCCGTCACCGCCCTCGCGGACGCCCTCGAGTCGCCCGAGGTCGCCGCCTGGATCGCCGAGAACTACGACGGCGCGGTCGTACCCGTCCACGAGGTCGGCGCGTGATCGTCGTCGACGGACTCACCAAGTCGTACCCGGCAACGGGCGGCACCGGCACGATCGACGCACTCCGCGGAATCGACCTGAGGATCGACGAGGGAGAGGTCTTCGGCATCGTCGGCCCCAGCGGTTCCGGCAAGTCCACGCTGCTGCGGTGCCTGAACCTGCTGGAACGCCCCACGAGCGGACGCATCCTCCTGCGCGGCGAGGACCTCTCGCACCTGTCCGAAGGCCGGCTGCGCGCGTCCCGTCGCCGCATCGGCACCGTGTTCCAGCAGTTCAACCTCCTGCACTCCCGCACCGTCCGCGCGAACGTCGAGTTTCCGCTCGAGGTCGCCGGCGTACGGAGGACGGAGCGACGGGACCGGGCCGAGACGTTGCTCGAGCTGGTCGGGCTCACCGACAAGCGGGACGCCTTCCCCTCGCAGTTGTCCGGCGGGCAGCAGCAGCGCGTCGGCGTCGCGCGCGCACTCGCCGCCGAGCCCGACGTCCTGCTGTGCGACGAGGCGACCAGTGCCCTCGACCCGGCCACCACGGAGCAGGTGCTCGATCTGATCGCGACCGTCAACCGGACCCTCGGCGTCACCATCGTCGTCGTCACCCACGAGCTGTCCGTGGTGCGCCGGATCTGCACGTCGGCGGCGCTGCTGGACGGGGGCCGCATCGTCGAATCCGGTCCCGTGGCCGATCTCGTGGCCGACCCCCTCTCCCGCCTCGGTGATGCGCTGCTGCCGGCGGGCGTCGGCGAGCAGAACGGGGACGTGACCGCGCTCGTCACCGCCCGCGGCTCTGCCGTCGCCACGCCGTGGCTGTCCCGGCTCTCCCGCGACGTCGGGGTCGACGTCGCGGTCGTCGGTGGCCGGGTCGACCGTGTCGCCGGTACCGACATCGGCAAGCTGCACGTGCGTTTCGACGGCGACGTGGATCGCGACGCGGTGGACCGATTCTTCGCCGCCCTGCCCGACGTCACCGTCGCGTGGACGACCGGCGTCGTGGCGAGGGTCGGGGCATGAACAAACTCAGCTGGTACGACGCCCTGCCCGAGGTGTGGGCCGCCACGCTCGACACCCTCTACATGGTGGGCGTCGCCTTCCTCCTCACCGTCGTGGGCGGGGTGCTCGTGGGTGTTCTGCTGCACGTGACCGCGCCGGACGGGCTGCGCCCGATCCGCACGCTGTATCTCGTGGTCGGGGCCGTGGTCAACGTGTTCCGTTCGCTGCCGTTCCTGGTCCTGCTGATCGCGCTGATCGGTGTGACCCGTCTGGTGGTCGGGACTGCGATCGGGCCGACCGCCGCGCTCGTCCCCTTGACGATCGGCGCGATCCCGTTCTTTGCCCGCATCGTCGAGAGCGCGCTGCGAGAGGTTCCGCGTGGGCGGGTGGACGCGGCCCGGGCTATGGGGGCCTCGAACCGGCAGATCGTCACCAAAGTACTTCTTCCCGAATCGCTTTCGTCTCTGATCTCCGGTGCCACCCTCACCGCGGTTCTGCTGGTCGGCTACTCCGCGATGGCCGGGGTCGTCGGTGGCGGCGGGCTCGGCGACTTCGCCATCGTCTACGGGTACCAGCGCTTCAACACCCCGGTCCTGATGGTCGCGGTGGTGGTGTTGATCGTGCTCGTGCAGGCGCTGCAGACCGTGGGAGACGTCGCGGTGCGGGCGCTCGCACACCGGCGATGAAGTTCGCTTCGCGGCGGCGCGGCCGTGCCTACCGCGGCCCTGTCTCATATCGAATCGATATGAGGTGATGCCGAAACACCGTCTATCCGCGACGCACGCCACCCGCCAGGGTGGAGACCATGGCCACTTCTCTCCAGACGCTCTCGGCTCCGGCCGCGGTACGCCTGCGCGCTCCGCTTCCGGGACTCGCCGTCTGTGCTGCGGCGGCAGCGGCGGCCCTCGTCGCCGCCCGGCTCGCCGGGGGCATCAGCCCCCTGCTGATCGCCATCGTCCTCGGCGCACTCCTGGCCAACACGACCTCGCTCCCGGCGTCCACCGAACCCGGCCTGGCCGTGGCCTCGCGCCGGTTGCTCCGGATCGGGGTCGCCCTCCTCGGTCTGCAACTCCTCGTCACCGACGTGCTCGCCCTCGGCTGGGGCGTGCTCGGCCTCGTCGTGGCCGTGGTGGTCGGCGGCATCGCCGGAACGATGGCACTGGGCAGGATCCTCGGGCTCGACTGGACCCAGCGCCTGCTCGTCGCCTGCGGCTTCTCGATCTGCGGCGCCGCCGCCGTCGCCGCGGTGGACGGGGTCGTCGACGCCCGCAAGCAGCACGTGGTCACCGCCGTCGCACTGGTGGTCGTCTTCGGCACCGCCATGATCCCCGGCCTGCCGCTCGCGGCCTCCGCGCTGGGACTCGACACCACCCAGGCCGGCATGTGGGCCGGCGCCGCGATCCACGAGGTGGCGCAGGTCGTCGCCGCGGGGGAAGCCGTGGACGCCGGCAACGCCGGGGCGCTGGGCGCGAGTGCCCTTGCGGTGGCCGTGACCGTGAAGCTCGCCCGGGTCGCGATGCTCGCGCCCGTGGTCGCCTGGATCGGCGCGGTGTCCCGCCGCCGCAGCCGCGAGCAGACCGAAATGCGGCGGCCCCCGCTGGTGCCGCTGTTCCTGCTCGGCTTCCTCGGCTGCGTGGCCCTGCGCGCCACCGGCCTGCTCCCCGACCCGGCTCTGGACGTCGCCCGGCTCGCGCAGACGGCGCTGCTCACCGCCGCCATGTTCGCGCTCGGCACCGCCGTACGCATCGACGTCCTGCGGGGCGTGGGCTGGCGGCCCTTCGCGCTCGCCGCCGCATCCACGGTGTGGGTCTCGGCGATCGCCCTCACCGGAATTGTGCTGCTGGGATAGCGGATACGCTCCACAGCCGCGCGCCGATCGGCCACACACAACAGTCGTGCCGCACGCGGGTGACCGGAAGGTTCGCGGCTGGACGCGGTGGCCCGGCACGACGGCCCGGCCGAAACGGATCTCGCGGGAAGCACTTCGGGCACCGGTGGCCGCTGTTACCGTCGGCGAGATGACACCGGTGGCGAAGGTGGGCTCCACGATCCGCGTCGCGATCGCCGCGGCACTGTCCGTCGCGCTGCTCGGCGCCTGCACGTCGGCCGGTGACGACTCGTCGGGGACCGCCGAATGCATCCACGTCCCCAACGGCACCCCGCTGTCCGCCGCCCCGCCCGCCCCGTCGGCGTCCGAAAGGGACCTGGCCACCAACCCCGAGGTCGCCACCGGCTACCGCGACGACATGACGGCGGTGACGACCGCGTCGTACGCGGTGTCCACTGCCAACCCGGTCTCGACGGAGGCGGCGTGCAAGGTGCTGCGCGACGGCGGCACCGTCGCCGACGCGCTGGTCGTCGCGCAGACGGTGCTCGGGCTCGTGGAGCCCCAGTCGTCGGGGATCGGCGGCGGCGCCTTCCTGCTCTACTACGACGCGGAGACCGGGCAGGTGCAGGCGTACGACGGCCGGGAGACGGCACCGATGTCGGCCACCGAGAACTACCTGCGCTGGATCAGCGACACCGACCGCACCGCGCCCCGGCCCGACGCCCGGGCCAGCGGCCGCTCGATCGGGGTGCCCGGAGTGGTGCGCCTGCTCGAGGAGGTGCACCGCGAACACGGGGGCACGGAGTGGGCCCGGTTGTTCGACCCGGCCATCTCCCTCGCCGACGACGGGGTGGTGATCAGCGACCGGATGGCCGAGTCGATCGCCGACTCGGCACCCGACCTCGCCGTCGACGACGAGGCGCGGGCGTACTTCCTGAACCCCGACGGCACGCCCAAGACCGCGGGCACCGTCCTGGTCAACCCGGCCATGGCGAAGACGCTCGGCGCCATCGCGTCCGGCGGCGCCGACGCCTTCTACACCGGAGCCCTCGCCCGGGACATCGTCGACGCCACCACCACCGAGGCGGGCGGCCGCACCCCCGGGACGATGACGGTCGACGACCTCGCCGGCTACGAGGTGAAGAAGCGCACCCCCCTCTGCACGCCCTATCGGGCGCACGAGGTCTGTGGCATGCCGAACCCGTCCTCGGGCGGGATCGCGGTGGCTGCGACGATGGGCATCCTCGGGAACTTCGACCTGTCCGCGCTGGGACCGACCGACGTCGACGAGAACGGTGGCGAGCCGACCGCCGACGCCGTGCACCTGATCTCCGAGGCCGAGCGCCTCGCGTACGCGGACCGCGACAAGTACGTGGCGGACTCGGACTTCGTTCCCCTGCCCGGCAATTCGCCGCAGACGCTGCTCGACGACGACTACCTGCGCGGGCGTGCGGGCCTCATCGACCCGGGCCGGAGCATGGGCACGGCACAACCCGGCGACTTCGGGCCGGTGCCCCTGGGCACCCCACCACAGGACCGCGAACACGGCACCAGCCACATCTCCATCGCCGACGAATACGGCAACGTGGCCTCGATGACCACGACGATCGAATCGGCGTTCGGGTCGTTCCACATGGTCGACGGCTTTCTGCTGAACAACCAGCTGACGGACTTCGCCGCCGAACCCGTGGACAAGGCCGGGGTGCCGGTGGCCAACCGCGTCGAACCGGGCAAGCGACCGCGCAGTTCGATGGCGCCGACGCTCGTCTTCGATCGCAATCCCGACGGCAGCCGCGGCGACCTGCGCATCGTCGTCGGCTCGCCGGGCGGTTCCGTCATCATCCAGTACGTGGTCAAGACGCTCGTCGGGATGCTCGACTGGGGCCTGGACCCGCAGCAGGCGGTGTCGGCGGTAGCGTTCGGCGCGGCGAACACCCCGGTCACCGGGGTCGGGGGCGAGCATCCGGCGATCGACGGCAGCGACGACGGCGCACGCGATCCGCTGGTGGCCGAGCTGCGCGCGCGAGGCCATCAGGTGGCGGTGCTCCCGCAGTCCAGCGGACTGAGTGCGCTCCGCCGGGACGAGTCGGGATGGGTCGGCGGCGCGGACCCCCGTCGCGAGGGCGCGGTGATGGGCGACGCCACCGGATAACGATCCGACGCGCGGTACGGCCCATCGAGTCACGACTGGATAACCACACGGGGTCTCGTCGACCTGCAGGAATAAGATCGACAACCATCGATCGCCGTCACGGCGGATGACTGGGAGCGGATGGATCGGGGTGCCCGGATGCGGATCGCGGACGTGCTGCGGAACAAGGGGCCGGTCGTGGCCACGGTCGATCCGGACCTCTCGGTCGACGAGATGATCGGTGAACTCGCCCGCCACAACGTGGGCGCCCTCGTCGTGGTGGAGGGCGACGCCGTGATCGGCATCGTCTCCGAACGCGACGTCGTGCGCCGGCTCCACCAGCACGGTCCCGCCCTGCTCGACGCCCGTGTCCGGGACATCATGAGCACGACGGTGTCCACGTGCCTGCCCACCGACACGGTGAACAGCCTGGCCGAGACCATGACCGAACGCCGGATCCGGCACCTGCCCGTCGTGGTGGACGGCCACCTGGTGGGCATCGTCAGCATCGGTGACATCGTGAAGAGCCGGATCGACGAACTGCAGTGCGAACGCGACCAACTCGAGTCGTACATCGAGCACGGCTGAACCCGGGGCACCGGATTTCAGGGGGATTCTCCGGGTGATCCCGGATTACCCTGCGGCGCCTGCCGGACGACAGTGGACCATATGGCGAAGCGTCCGGGGCAGCGGTGGCGGCAGGCGACGGTGTGGCTGCACGTGGTCACGTCCGTGGGATGGATGGGCCAGGCCCTCGCGCTGCTCGTCCTGTTGACGCTGAGCCGCACCGCGGTGGATCCCGCCGTGCGGGTGGCCGGCACGACCATGGCGCAGCACCTCGACGGCACGCTGCTCGCTCCGCTGGCCAACGCGTCGGCGTTCACGGGCTTTCTCCTCGCGGCGGCGACGCCGTGGGGATTCCTGCGCTACTGGTGGGTGGCGATCAAGTTCGTCCTCACCGTGGTCCAGGTGAACCTGGGGATCTTCCTGCTGTCGGCGGGCCTGAACGGCTCGGTGGCCGCCGTCCGCGACGGCACGTCCGGACCGGCGGGACCGATGATCGCGGGCACCGCTCTGATGATCAGCGCCCTCGCGTTCCAGGCGTGGTTGTCGGTCGCGAAACCGTGGGGCCGCACCCCGTGGTCGGCCGGGAAAGCGAAGCTGCCCGCCGCGCCGCCGTGGGTCTTCGCCATGGCGACCGGCGCGGTGGCCGCCGACCTCGCCGTCGCGACTCTGCTCGGCCATCCGCTGCCCGCCTTCGCCGCCCTGGCCCTGGTCGTCGCGTCGACGACCAGGGCCAGGGCGATCCGCGAGGCGAGCCCTCAGCCGGCCTACGGCTGAGGCACCGGCGTGGTCGTCGGGGTGGTGGTTGCGGCCGGCGTCGTGGTCCCGGGGGCACTCGACTCCGCGGTCGTCGGGGCGACGGTCGTCGGCTCGACGGTCGGCAGCGGCTCCACGGCAGGCAGGGGCTCCACGGCCGGCAGCGGGGACGGCGCTGCGGGCGAGGGAGCCGGGGCCGCGGGCGAGGGAGCCGGGGCCGCAGCCGGGACGGGCGGCACCGGTGCCGGCGAAGCCGACGAGGAGGCCGCGGCCCGAGTCGGCGACGCCGGGGTCGACGACGTGGTCGTCGGCGTGGTCGTGGTGGCCCCGGCGGCGGCCTTCTCCACGTCGCCGTCCGTCGTCGGCGGGAGCGGCGCCGGATCGATCGGCTTCGACGAGACAACGAGCTGCGGAGCGGTCGCCTCGGCCTCGGCCTTGTCGAGCTCGCCGCTCTCGGCCTGCTTCGCCAGATGGGTCAGCCATGCCGCCGCGTACTGCGCGGACGTCAGGGGCTTTCCGTTCTCGGGGTCGGAATCGCGCCAGTAGTCGAAGTGGTGCCCGGTGTCCGGCCCGAGGGTCTGCTGGTACGGATCGCTCAGCGCCACCTCGAGGGTGTTCTCGTTGTCGGCGATGAATCCGATGACCTCGTTGCGCAGCTTCGCGGGCAGATAGGTCAGGTCGATCAGCTCACCGGAGGTGATCTCGCCGTCCGTGCCGGTCGAGGCGACGTCGCGGGCGGCCGGTTCGTAGGACGGATCCGACACCTTGATGAGGACGTCGAGGAAGGTCTCGTCGCTCTGCATCCAGTTCTCCTGCGACTGGATGTCGGCGAACGCGGCCATGGCGATCCGCCCGAGGACCGTGGCGACGTCCAGCGCGGTCTCCGGGGTGAGCCCGTCGCGCTCGAGCGCGTCGACGTTCAACTGCCGTCCTACGTTCACCGCGAGCTGCAGCAGGGCGATGTTCTCCGGAGCGGAGCAGGTCAGGTCGCCCTCCGAGCAGAACGACGCCACCTTGCCGTCCAGCGCCCCGAAGCTCCCCGAGGTGCCCGGCAGCGAACCGCTGCCCGACGCGCTGTTCCGGCCCGACTGGTAGGCGAGGTCGAATCCGTCCGGGTTGCGGAACTCGTCCTCCGCGCCGGGGAACGGTCCCTCACCCGCCGTGCGCCCGGCGTCGGCCAGGATGACCACACCCACGACCGAATCCGGATCGACGATCTCGTACGACCCGTCCTCGGCGCTTTCCTGGTTGCCGATCTCCATCGCCACGCGGCGCGCCACGTCGGCGCCCTCGCTGTACCCGACGACGGCGAACTTCGTGTCGGGGCATGCCTGGCGGATCGCCTGCATCACGGTCTCGGCGTTGTCCACGCCGGCCTCGACGGCGTCGTCGTACGACGACATGTTCGCCGGGTACTCGACGTACACGGCGGAGTAGGAACCTTCGGGCACGTCGTCCCGCGGCGCGTTCACGACCTCGTCGACCCAGGGGCTGCTGAAGTCGGTGGACGATGCGGCCGGCAGGGGGTTCCCGTCGGCGTCGAGGAGCATCGCGTGGGTGCCGGGGCGGGGACTGTCGTTGCGCCCGCCGACCGCGATGCTGACCATGTCGTGGCACTCGGTGACCGAGGCGGTCAGCGTCGTCGGGGCCGTCGACGGAGCCGACGGTTCCGAGACAGCGACGGCGACCACCGCCGCCGCGCCCAGCGCCACGGGTGCCACCGCAGCCGCGACAATCCGCTTGTTTCGCACCGCCCAGTCAAGTGCCATGGTCAATCCCCATCCGAAGTCGGTCCGTGCCGACGACCCTGATTGTGGTGTCGACGCGTCGGTCGGAAAGTCGTTCGAGACGGCAATCGTGTTACATGTCCGCGTCGTAGGCGTGGTCGCGATGAGTTCCCGGCGCCCGGGCGGTCGGTATCCCGTAGGCGGAGCGACACGGGCATCACGTCGGAAGGAGGGACCCGTTGCGGACACTTGCCATCACCCAGAACGTCACCCTCGACGGTTCGATCGAGATGCTGGGGGACTGGTTCGACCCCCAGGGTCAGGCGGAGGTGGACAATTCGGATCATCTGGCGGAACTGCACCGGCAGGACAGCGAGTCCGACGCGCTGGTGCTCGGCCGACGGACGTTCGAGGACTTCCGGGGCTACTGGCCGGGGCGGACCGACGATCCCACGGGCATCTCCGCGTATCTCGACCAGGTGCAGAAGTACGTGGTGTCCTCGACCGTGACGGATCCGCAGTGGCAGCACACCACCGTCCTCTCCGCCGAGCCTCTGGCCGCGATACGCGCCCTGAAGGCGCGCATGGGCCGGGACATCGTGGTCACCGGCAGCATCTCGCTGTGCCACGCCCTGATCGAGGCCGGACTCGTGGACGAATACCGGCTGTTCGTCCATCCCGTCGTGCAGGGCCGCGGACGCCGGTTGTTTCCGGACGGATTCGCGTTGCCGCGGCTGCGCCTGCTCGCAGCGAACGCCTTCCGTTCCGGCATCACCTTCTCCCGCTACGCGGCGGGCTGATTCCCCTGCGGCGGCAAACAGCCTCGGCACCGTCGTCGGCGCGAGTAGGCTACCGGGCATGGCCGATCTGTCCGGCGACGTGCGGGCTCTGCTCGGGGCGCGGAACATGGCGCACGTCGCGACGCTCATGCCCGACGGCTCGCCGCACGTCTCCCCGGTGTGGATCGCGGTCGAAGGTGATCACTTGGCGATATTCTCCGCTCAGGAGAACCGGAAGGTCGCCAATCTGCGCCGTGACGGGCGCGTCGCCGTGTCGGTCTGCGATGAGCACAACCCGTATCGGTCGGTCGTCGTCCGCGGCCGGGTCGTCGAGGAACTCGAAGGCGACGAAGCGGTCGCGATCATGGACCGAATGAGCAACCGCTACATCGGCAGCGACTTCCCCATGCGCTCAGCGATCGTGTCGCTCATCGAACCCGAGCGAGTTCACCTGCAGGATCTCCCGTTCCGACATCCCTCGGACACCGGAACCTGAGCCACAACACTCGAACGATCGGTTCCCGGGCCGCCCCGGCACGACGGCGACCGTGATCCGCACGCCGCACCGGAATTCGCGCGCTGAACTGCCGCAGCGAATTCCGGTGCGGCGCGTGAATTTTCGGCCAGAGCGGATCCCGACCCCCACCATCCCCGGACCGTAAGCACAATGGCCGTTTTCGCTGAGTGAAATAGATTCTGCCTGATCAATTTTCGCGGTCGGCCCCGCGCCGCGGCCGAGTTGACGTATCGCAGCGCGCGCAGTCACAATCCGAACGATCACTCGGTTACGAACAGGTGTGCACTATGCGAACAAGCTCGGATCGGACCGCCGCCCAGGCGCCCCGACACACAACCCGCTCCGCGAGTCTCGTCGTCGCGCTGTGCTGGGTCGCGGTACTTCTCGACGGCTTCGACCTCGTCGTTCTCGGCGCGGTGAATCCGGCGTTGCTGGACTACCCGGACTGGAACCTCGACGCAGGCGGCCTCACGGTCATCTCGACCGCCGGCCTGGTCGGCATGACACTCGGAGCCCTGGCTATCGGCACCCTCACCGACGTCCTCGGCCGGCGACGCACCCTCATCTTCTCCGTCACCGCCTTCTCGGTGCTGACACTCGCGTGTGCATTCGCGACCTCGCCGGAGATGCTCGGCGGCCTGCGCTTCCTCGCGGGTCTCGGGCTCGGCGGCGCACTGCCCACCGCGTTGGCGATCGTCGCCGAATTCATGCCCGGCAAAAAGGGATCCGCGTCGACGACCGTCATGACCGGCTATCACGTCGGCGCCGTGGCGACCGCGCTGCTGGCCCTCGTTCTCCTCGAAAGTTCGGGGTGGCGTTCGATGTTCATCGCGGGCACCCTGCCGGCGTTCGTCCTCGTCCCGCTGATGATCCGCTACCTGCCCGAGTCGCCGGCCTACCTGTCGGTGCGAGGCCGGCACGACGAATCCGAGCGCATCGCCGCCGACTACGGACTTCCGCCCATCGATGTGACCACGGTGCCGTCGGACACCGACCGCCCCGCGGATGTCGCGAAGACCTCGAAACCGGGATCGCCGGTGCGGACTCTGTTCTCGCCGCAGCTGCTGCGCACCAGCGTGTCCATCTGGGTCACCTCATTCATGGGCCTGCTCCTGGTCTACGGCCTCAACACCTGGCTGCCGACGATCATGCGGGAAGCCGGATACGACCTCGGTGCGTCGCTGTCGCTGCTGCTCGTGCTCAACGCCGGTGCCGTCGCGGGCCTGCTCGTCGCCGGCCGCGTCGCCGACCGGATCGGTGCCCGCACCGCGGGCATCGCATGGTTCACGCTCGCCGCGCTGTTCCTCGCCACGCTCAGCATCAACCTCGCCTACGGCGTCTACGTGCTGGTGTTCCTCGCCGGGTGCTTCGTCTTCAGCTCCCAGGTACTCGTCTACGCCTTCACGAGCGCGGCCTACCCGGCCGAGGCACGCGCCACGGCGCTCGGCTGGTCCGCCGGCGTGGGCCGCATCGGCGCGATCTGCGGTCCGATCCTCGGCGGCGCGCTGCTGCAGGCCGGCGTCGCCTACCCCTGGGGCTTCTACGCCTTCGCCGCCGTCGGCGTACTCGGCGCCCTCGCGCTGTCGACGAGCCGGCCGGTGCGGTAACACTCGAAACTTGCTCACTGATTCGGAATTTGCCGCGTCAATTGCGTGGGTAGATTCCGAATCGGTGAGCGAATCCGTCGGACGTCGCTAAGTGATGCGAACCGGATCTCTCAGCCCCGCGCCATGTCCACGAACCGCGACAGGTGCAGCTGGTGCGCGACGGTGATGGTGGCGGTCGGACCGTTGCGGTGCTTGCCGAGGATCAGGTCCGCCTCGCCGCCGCGCGGGTCGTCACGTTCGAATGCGTCGGGCCGGTGCAGCAGGATCACCATGTCGGCGTCCTGCTCGAGACTGTTGTGCACCGAGATGCCGTCGGCAACGAAGTTGTGTGTGCCCGGGACGGTCCCGTCGAACACGTCCTGCTCACCGATGCTGGTGACGGACACGATCTCGTCCCAGTACACATTGTTGGTGGCGAGCATTTCGATGCCGGCGGTGTCGAGGACGCCCGCCACCTGGGCCAGACTCGATCGCGAACCCCCTGCGGACCGCGAAGCCGCGGCCGCGACCAGCTCACGGGGGGCGAGCTCCTCGACTGCGAGGAGCCGGCTCAGCGTCGCCTCGACGTCGGGTGTCAGGGTGTCGGCGTCGTGGCGTACGAGCTTCGGCCCGAGCTGAGCGAGCACCCACTGCGCCGCAGTGCCGTGTGCACCCACGTCGTGCAGGAAGACGGCCTGATTCTCCGGACCGGTGACGACAACATCCCAGCCCGAGCCTGTTCCGGCCGCGGCGATCCGAGCGAAGACACCGATTCGCAGGAGAAGGCGGGCCAAGTCGTCGGCGAGGCGCCGGTCTGCGGACGGATACCGGACAGCGGCTCGTCCTTCGACCGCGTCCCACGCGACGATCCCGTTGCCCTCCCAGACGTGGCACACGAGCGCGGCGATCTGTTCCTTCGGCAGCGAGAATGCCTGTGGCGGAACAGAGCTATCGGCGACGGTGCGCTCAGCCAGCGCGACGACGTCGTCCTCCGAGACGGCGTGCGTCTCGAGGGGGGCAGGAACCGCGCGGGGTACTGCGACGCGCTCCCCGGCCGTCAGCTCGCCGAGGGGAATCCACCCGTCCACGGTGAGGAAGGGATGGTTCGCGGTGGCCTCGACCTGACGCCCGGAGTCGAGCGTCAGACGGAACACTTCCTTGCGTCCGCTCGGGAACACCTTGGTCATCGGGCGGGCGACCATACGCATGCGCTCGTCCAGCGACCAGACGACGGGCTGTTCACCACTGGCCAGCAACTCGCCGAGGGTGACCTCGCAGCCGTTGTCCGCGCGCAGGACGCGGGTGCTCGCAGTGAGGCAACCCGACTCGCGAAGATCGGAGACCATCGGCTTCTTGTCGGTGCGCTGCTCGGGGCCACGGTTGAGCTGACAGATCGCGACCACCGGGACCTCGAGCTCCTTCGCGAGAAGCTTGAGGCTACGGGAGAATTCGGAGACCTCCTGCTGGCGGGACTCGACCTTCTTACCGGAGGTCATCAGCTGCAGGTAGTCGACGACGATCAGCCGGATGTCGTGTTTCTGCTTGAGGCGCCGCGCCTTTGCGCGGATCTCCATCATCGTCAGGTTGGGGGAGTCGTCGATGTACAGCGGCGCTTCGCTGATCTCGCTCATCCGCCGGGCGAGCCGGGTCCAGTCGTCGTCGGTCATGCGGCCCGAACGCATGTCGCCGAGCTTGATCTTCGCCTCGGCCGAGAGCAGCCGCATGACGATTTCGGTCTTGCCCATCTCGAGGGAGAACATGACGGAGGCCATGCCGTGCTTGACGGAGCAGGACCGCAGGAAGTCCATGCCGAGCGTGGAGTTGTGGGTGGGGATCATGGACCGTCCGGCGAGGTACAGGTGCTCGCCGTCGACCTCGACGCACCGCACCGGCACGGACTCGACGGGGCGGACGGCGACGATGCGGCGTTCCCGCGGCACCCCCGTGCGGGTCTCCTTGTGCGCCTTGGCCTTGCTGGGGAGGACGAAGACGTCGTCGTCGGTGGCGAAGCGCACCGTGGAGCCGGTGGTGGTGCAGGTGTAGCCGAGGCCGGCCAGGAGCTCGGCGACGTCGTCGCGCAGACGGGCGCAGTCGGATTCGAAGCGGACGGTGCCGTCGTCGCCGACGTGGCCGCCGGCGTCGAGCAGACCGGCGAGCAGCTCGCGCCGCTGCCGTTCCGCTGCCCGCTGGTAGGCGCCGGGGATGCGGGCGCCGAGCGTCATGAGTTCCTCGGCGAACCCGCCCTCGCCCTGCACCCGCATGTGCACGTGGGGATCGGCGGAGGGGCCGCCGAGCCAGGCGCCGAGGGTGAACGGGGCAACGGGCAGATCGGCGACGGGCAGCTGCAGCGCGGCGACATTGCCGACGACGTGACCGTCCGCGAGGGACGCGGCGATCTCCCCGGTGGTGCGCACGCGCGACGGGCCGCCGTCGGAGGTGACCCACTGGTGCTGTTCGTCGGCGACGAGGACGGTGCCGTCGGAGAATTTCACCTCGAAGCACGGCCGGCCGTGCAGCACCTCGGTGGCGGCCAGCACCCGGGTGGGGCGGCCGTGGGCGTCGAGGAGTTCGTCGCCGGCGGCGACCTCGCCCATGGTCGTCCAACCGCCGGGGGTGGGCAGGGGAGTGTCGAGGGCCAGCGCCTTGCCGACGCCCGGACGGGCGGCGACGATGATCATCTGCCCGGGATGGAGGCCGTTGGTGACCTCGTCGAGCTCGGCGAATCCGGTGGGCACACCGAGGGAGATGCCGCCGCGGCTGGCGATCGAGTCGATCTCGTCCATGGTGGGCTGCAACAGCTCTTCGAGCGGGACGAAGTCCTCGGACGTGCGGCGCTCGGAGACCTCGAAGATCTCGGCCTGGGCCCGGTCGACGACCTCGGCGACGTCCTGGCCCTCGGAGCCGGCGTAACCGTACTGGACGATGCGCGTTCCGGCCTCGACGAGGCGGCGCAGGATGGCCTTCTCGGCGACGATCTCGGCGTAGTAGCTCGCGTTCGCAGCGGTGGGCACGGTCTGGGTCAGGGTCACCAGGTAGGCGGCGCCCCCGATGCGGCGGAGTTCTCCGCGCCGGTCGAGTTCCGCGGACACCGTGACGGGGTCGGCGGGCTCACCGCGGCTGTAGAGGTCGAGGACGGCGTCGTAGACGGCCTGATGGGCGGGGCGGTAGAAATCGCCGGGCCGCAGCACTTCGAGCACGTCGGCGATGGCGTCCTTGCTGAGCAGCATGCCACCGAGCACGGACTGCTCCGCAACCATGTCCTGCGGGGGCTGGCGGCCGAAGTCGCCGGCCGGCTCCTCGGGCGGTCCCGGGTAGTCGGAATGGCCCCGATCGTCTACTACAGCCACGCGACGCCGTCCTTCCCCTTCTCGGCACCTCCGCCGCGGACAGACCCCGTCCACCGGCGCTCGACACCACTTCTACCCGGCCCCACCGACACGTCGTCCGGGACGCGCGCGCTCGACGTTAGGCACTCGGAGGGCGGCGTCCAAATCCGCCTGTGCACACAACTGTGGATGAATTGTGGAAAGGGGAGGACGGCCTTGTGCACCCCTTGGGGACAACCTGGGGACAACGCATCTCGCACTTCGCATCGCTGCTGTTCAGACCGGTAAAATCGACTTTCACAGGTGTGGAGAACAATCGATTCGGCGTGTCGCCACGGATGTGTTTCCGGGCGTGTTCCGTCCTCCCGGCCCCGGAATGCCGTGCCGCGGATCACAAACCTACCGGTACCCCTGTGGGGTTATCCACAGCCCCTGTGGAAAGACGACGAAGAGCCCTGCACACAGTGTGTGCAGGGCTCTTCGGGAGCCGGAATCAGGCGGCCACGACGTTCAGATCGAACTTCGCGGTCACGTCCGGGTGCAGCTTCACGACGACCGTGTGCTTGCCGGTCGACTTGATGTGCGCCTTGGGCAGCTCGATGATGCGCTTGTCGACGACCGGGCCACCGGCGGCCTTGATGGCGCCGGCGACGTCGGCCGCGGTGACCGAGCCGAACAGCTTGCCCGAGTCCCCGGCGGTCTTCACGGCCAGGGAGACGTTCTCGAGGCCCTCGATGGCGGCCTTGAGCTCCTTGGCATGATCGAGGCCGCGCACCGCACGAGCCTCCTGGGCGCGGCGGATGCCCTCGACCTGCTTCTGGGCACCACGGGTGGCGACGATCGCCAGGCCGCGGGGCAGCAGGTAGTTGCGGCCGTAGCCGTCCTTGACCTCGACGGTGTCGCCAGGCGCACCGAGGTTGTCCACGTCAGCGGTGAGAATGAGCTTCATCGTGTGTCCCTCCCTTTCCTTAGCGAGCCGTCGAGACGTAAGGAAGCAGGGCCACCTCACGCGAGTTCTTCACAGCGATGGCAACGTCGCGCTGGTGCTGCACGCAGTTGCCCGTGACACGGCGAGCGCGGATCTTGCCGCGATCGCTGACGTACTTACGCAGCAGCGTCGTGTCCTTGTAGTCGATCTGCACGTTCTTTTCCTTGCAGAAGGTGCAGACCTTCTTCTTCAAAACCTTTTCGCGCGCGGGCGCCTTAGGCATGGTCTTTCTCCGTACTTTCCGAATGTTCCGATCGAAGGTCGGATCAGAACGGGGGTTCGTCGTCCCCGCCGAAGGAGCCCGCCGCCGCCGGCGCGCTGCCCCACGGGTCGTCCCCGCCGGTGCTCGCGCTGGCACGAGCCCCACCCGATCCTCCGGAGGAACCACCGAAGCCGCCCCCGCCACCGCCACGGCTGGCCTTGTTGACCTTGGCCGTCGCGTAGCGGAGCGAGGGGCCGATCTCGTCGACCTCGAGCTCCACGACAGTGCGCTTCTCGCCTTCACGCGTCTCGTAGCTGCGCTGCTTGAGGCGGCCCTGCACGATCACGCGCGAGCCACGGGTCAAGCTCTCGGCCACGTTCTCCGCCGCCTCGCGCCAGATGTTGCAGCGCAGGAACAGCGCCTCGCCGTCTTTCCACTCGTTGGACTGACGGTCGAAGATGCGGGGCGTCGACGCGACGGTGAAGTTCGCGACCGCAGCTCCCGCCGGGGTGAAACGCAGCTCGGGATCAGCCGTCAGATTGCCGATGACGGTGATGACGGTGTCGCCTGCCATGTGGTTCCTCCTGCTGTGTGTGGAGTCCTGATGCGCCCGAGCCTACGGCCGGACGCCGACAGACTCACTTGCCGTGGCGCAGAACCTTGGTGCGGAGCACCGACTCGTTCAGGCCGAGCTGGCGATCCAGCTCCGCAACCGTGGCGGGCGTAGCGCTGATGTCGATCACCGCGTAGATGCCTTCGCTGTGCTTGGCGATCTCGTACGCGAGACGACGCTTACCCCACACGTCGACCTTGTCGATCTTGCCGCCGTCCTGGCGAACGACGTTGAGGAACGTATCCAGCGACGGGGCGACAGTGCGCTCGTCCAGGCTGGGGTCGAGAATGACCATCAGTTCGTAATGACGCATAAGACCTCATCACCTCCTATGGACTATGGGCGGTCACGGACGGTCCGTGACAGGAGGGTCGTTGCGTCAGCAACCCATGCAGGCTACACGATGCGCCCTTGACCAGCGAAATTCGCCTAGGGTGAAGAACATGCGCACGAGTTCCCGGACGCCCGCGCTCGTCGCCGTCGTGACGTGCGCGCTCGCCATGTGGCTCGGCTACCTGAACAAGGCCCGCTGCGCCGCACCACCGTTCGACCCGCAGGGGCGCAGCGTGCGTTTCGACGCGGTCAAGGACGCCACGGTCTGCTACTCCGACATCCAGCAGCTGTGGATCGGTCGCGGCATCAACCTGCACCTGTTCCCGTTCCTCGACGGCGGCATCACCCGCGACGGCGTGCTCACCGGCGGCACCGTCGAGTACCCGGTGCTCAGCGGCATCCTCATGTGGGTGGGGGCCCTGCGCGCCGACACCGACGCCGAGTTCCTCCTGCACTCCGCGCTGCTGCTGGCACCGTTCGGCCTGCTCGTCGCCTGGTACCTCGGCCGGCTGGCCGGGTGGGCCGCGCTGCTCTGGTCGGCCACGCCGCCCCTCGTGATGTACGCGTTCCTGAACTGGGACCTGCCCGTCGTCGCGACCACCGTCGGGGCCGTCGCCGTGCTCGGGGTGCGCCGCTGGCCGCTGCGCACCCGCGCGGTGATCGCCGCCGTCCTGCTCGCCGTCGGGTTCTGTCTCAAGGTGTATCCCGGCATCTTCGTGCTGCCGCTGATCGCATACGTCCTCACCGGCGGGGACGAGCCCGGGCCGCGGCGGGACGTGCGGGGCGCGGTGGCGGTGGGCGCCGCGGCGGCGGCGACGGTGATCGCCGTGAACCTGCCGTTCGCGCTGCTCGGGTATCCGGGGTGGCGCGCATCGTTCGAGTTCCAGGGCAACCGCGCGGCCGACGCCACGAGCAATTCGATCTGGTACTGGGGGCTGCGGCCCCTCGTCGGGGGCTATCAGGACACCGAGGTCACGGCCGAGTACAACGACCTCGTCTCCGTCGTCTCGCCGTTGCTGATCTGCGCCGCCTTCGCGCTGGCGCTGTGGCTGGGGTGGCGGCGGTACCGTCGCGACGGCTGCTATCCCTGGGTGGCGGTCGGCGCCGCGATGCTGTGCGGATTCCTGCTGCTGCACAAGGTGCATTCGCCGCAGTACACCCTGTGGTTGCTGCCGTTCCTGGTGCTGCTGCGGGTGCGGTGGCCGCTGATCGTCTCGTACCTCACCGTGGACCTCGCGATCGGCATCGGCGTGTTCCTGTGGTTCGACGCGACCATGACCCGGACCGACACCACGATCCCGCTGCTGCTCACCCTCGTCGGGGTGTGGGGCCGGGCCGTGCTGCTCGTCGTACTGTTCTTCGTGTTCGCCGGCGCGCCGCTGCGCCGGCCCGACCCGACCCCACCCGACGAGGAGCGGCCCCGGATGCCGGCGATGAGCGGAAAACCCGGATGAGCACGGCCTGGTACGAGCAGCCGGTGCTCGACGGCACGCGGATTCGCCTCGAACCGCTGGCCGCGGGACACGCGCCCGGCCTGCTCGCGGCCGTCGACGATGCCGACGCGATCTTCCGGTGGACGTCCGCCGACCTCCGGACACGCGACGACGCCGACGCGTTCGTCCGTACCGCGCTCGACGATCCGGACCGCCTGCCGTACGCGGTCGTCGACAAGTTCGTCGGCGCCGTTGTCGGCACCACGTCGTACTACCTGATCGATCCCCGGCACCGGACGCTGGCGGTCGGGCACACGTGGCTCTCGCGCGCGGTGCACGGTGGCGCCGCCAATCCCGAGTCGAAACTGCTGTTGCTGCGCCGCGCCTTCGACGATCTCGGCGCGGTCCGCGTGGAGTGGCACACCGACGAACACAACGCGCAGTCGCGCGCGGCGATCACCCGGCTCGGAGCCGGGTTCGAGGGCTTGCTGCGCAAGCATCGGCGGCGCCGCGACGGCAGTTGGCGCACCACCGCGCTGTTCGCGATGACCGACGACGACTGGCCGGCCGCCCGGGTGGGTCTCGAGGCGCGGGTGGCCGACCGCCTCGCCAGGTGACCGCGGCTGGTCTACCCTTCCGCGCGGGGGGACCCCGGAACAGGCTGGGATCCCGATGGGGTGATCGAGGACGACGATGAGCGACTATCCGCAGTACCCGCCGAACAATCCGGGCGGTTATCCCCCGCCGGGCGGATACGGGTACTACCCCGGCCCGCAGTTCGGGCCGCCGCCCGAGAACAACCTGGTGTGGGGCATTCTCACGACGATCCTGTGCTGCCTGCCGCTCGGTGTCGTCTCGATCATCAAGGCGAGCCAGGTGAACTCCCTGTGGGCGCAGGGCCAGTTCGATGCCGCACGCCGGGCGGCCGACGACGCGAAGAAGTGGGCGATCTGGTCGGTGGTGGCGAGCGTGGCGGTGTGGGTGGTGATCGTCGTCTTCTACATCGTCGTCCTCGCCGCGGCGGTCTCGTCGTCGAGCTACTGAGGCATCCGGTCGTGCAGACGCTCGCCGCCCGGCTCGCCGCACCCGTCGGGGTGGCGGCCGTGTCGGCGTGTGTGTGCGCGGCCGTCGCGTGGGCCGACCCGACGACGCCGGGCGGCCCGATCCCGCCGTGCCCGACCCGCGTCCTGTTCGGCATCTGGTGTCCCGGGTGCGGATCGTCGCGGATGCTGTATTCGCTGCTGCATCTCGATGTTCCGGACGCCCTGCGGTACAACGCGCTCGGGGTGCTCGCCGTGCTTCTCCTGGGGTGGTCGTTCGCCGTGTGGACGGCCGGCCGGGTCCGTGGCCACCGGATCGCCCAGTGGTACCAGTGGCGGTGGGCGCCGCAGCTCGTGCTGTGGGTCGTGCTGGGCTGGTTCGTCGTCCGCAACCTCCCCGTCGCGCCCTTCAACGCGCTCCGCGTGTAGACGGCGCTCGTCGCGGACGAGCACTAGCGCGCGAAAATGCTTCCCGCGCAAGTTTTTACGCGCACAGGCAGCACCCGTCGCGCGCGGCTCGGGCCGAGGCTACGGGACGGTGCTCGTCGCGGGTGTCTGCCGATCGGCCGATTCGGGAGGTGATGTCCGCCGGATGCCGGGACGGAGACGGCCCGGGAGCCGGCGCGGGGGAGCGTCGGGGGCATGGTCGAGCACGCCACCCACGGGGTCGTCGACGAAGCCGTAGCGCACGAGATCTTCGGCCGGCCGGAGAATCTGCCGGACGACGAGCGCGCACAGCGCCACGACCGCGAGGTCGCGCAGCAGGACGGTGGTCGTGAACCACTGCTCGGGCAGGCCCTTGTTCTCGGCGCCGAGATAGAAGTACATGCGCGGCACCCAGACGAGGGCGTCGATCGTCATCCACGCCAGCAGGATCCGCCGGTGCGGCAGAGCCAGCACGGCGAGCGGCACCAGCCACAGCGAGTACTGGGGGCTCCACACCTTGTTGGTGAGCAGGAACGCGGCAACCACGAGGAAGCACAACTGGGCGAGGCGGGGGCGGCGCGGAGCCGTCCACGCGAGCCACGCGATGCCGGCGCAGGCCACGGCGAACAGCAGCAGCGACACCGAGTTCAGCGTGGAGGTGTCCCAGCCGGACCAGCCGGTCAGCGACCGCACGACGTTGTAGATCGAATCGGGGTCCGCGCCGCGGTCGGTGTTGAGCCGGAAGAACTCGGCCCAGCCGCGCGGGTAGAGGACCATGATCGGCAGGTTCACCACGAGCCACGCGACGGCCGCGGCACCGGCCGCCTGCCCGAGCGCCCGCAGCTTCCCGGTGCGCAGGCACAGCAGCAACAGCGGGCCGAACAGCAGCAGCGGATACAGCTTGGTGGCGGCACCGAGTCCGAGCAGCACCCCGGCGAGCACCGGTCGCCGTCGCGCCCAGGCCAGCAACCCGCCGGCCGCGAACGCGGTGGCGAGCGCATCGAAGTTGGTGAAGGCGTGCACGACGACCAGCGGCGAGGCGGCGACGAGCGCCGCGTCCCAGATGCGGCGGCCGGCGGAGAGGGCGGTGGCCCACACGGTGGCCAGCCAGGCCATGGCGAGACCGACGGCGACGATGTCGAAGTAGATCGCCACCTGCAGGCCGCCCGGAAGCCACGACGTGGCGTCCCAGGCCTTCGCGGCCCGCATCGAGACGTACTGGTAGAGGCCGGCGAGGACCGGATACTCCATGTACCGGACCTGGGTCTGCCCGTCCGGGCCGGGCTCCTCCCACGACGTCTTGTACGGGAAGGCGCCGGTACTCAGGCGTTCGGCGCCGTAGAGCGGCACGACGTCGGAGTAGCACATGGCGACGTACTGCCGGTTGTCGCTCCAGTCCAGTCCGAGCGCGCCGCCCTCGCCGACCGGTCCCTGCTGGATGCAGGCGGCCTTGGTGAACCAGCCGAGGGCGAGGAACACCACCGCGAGGAGCAGCATCGCGCGCAGCGGCGTGAAGAAGCGAGTGCGTCCGAGCAGGGCGTACCGCCCGACGGGTCCGCCGATGACGGTGGACAGGCGCGACACCGTCGGGTCGGTCCATCCGGGTGCGTCGCGCCAGTCCGCGGATCGGCGGTCTGCGACGAGCGGACCCGGCGACGCGAGCTCTCTCTTCTCGGTCACCCCGCGAGGCTACCCGCCGGGTGTGGCGCCGACGGGGTCCTCCTGGAACCGGCTGTTGCCGGACTGCTGGTCTTCACCGGTGCCGGTCGAGTCGTCCTGTGTCCCGAAGCCCGGCGTGTCCGCCTCCGTGGTGGGAGTCGGCGTGGGCACCCGCTGCGTGGTGGTCTGCGGCGCCACCCCCGGCATGGGGATGGTCACGCCCGGGAGGATCTCGACGTTGCGGGTCGTGATCTCCGGCGGCGTGGGCAGCTCCGGCGTCGTCCGCTCGGTCGTCGTGGGGGTCGGCGTCGTGGTCTTCGGCGGCGCCGGCGCGGAGTACGCCGGCACGCCGGCCTGTCCGGCGATCGGTTCGGGCGTCGGGAACTTCTCGACATCGGTGCCGTCGAGGGCGCCGTCCATCGTGTCCTTCCAGATGTCCGACGGCAGGCCGGAGCCGTAGATCATGCCGCCCCAGCTGTTCTCCAGGGGCAGGCCCTGTTCGGTGCCGACCCACACGGCCGTGGACAGCGACGGCGTGTAGCCGACCATCCAGGCGTCCTTGTTCGAGCCGGTGTCGCCGAGCTGGGCGGTGCCGGTCTTGGAGGCGGACGGCCGGCCGCCGGCGAGGGCGTGCCCGTTGGAGTACGCGGCGATCGGCATCATCGCGGCGGTGGTGTTGTCGGCGACGGCCTCGTCGACCCGCTGTTCCCCGGCCGGGGTGCCGCGGTCGAGCAGCACCGTGCCGTCGGCGGTGACGACCTTCTGCACGAAGTAGGGCTCGTGGTAGGTGCCGGACGCGGCGAGCGTCGCGTATGCCGACGCCATGTCGATCACGCGGGACTGGTACTGCCCGAGCACGATGCCGTAGTTGGGGCCGACGCCGCCCGGCTCGGTGAGGGTCTCGCCGACCCCGGGGATCTCCTCGGGGATGCCGAGCTGGTGCGCCATGTCGGCGATGGCCTGCGGGCCGTTGTCCATCTCGAGCATCATCCGGTAGAAGCTGGTGTTGAGCGACCGCTTCAGCGCCTCGGCGATGGTGCAGGTACCGCAGTTCTCGCCTTCGACGTTGCCGATCGAGATGCCGTTGACGGTGAGCGGGCCGCTGTCGTACATGGCGGACAACGGGTTGCCCTGGTCGAGGTTGGCGGCCAGGCCGAACACCTTGAACGACGATCCGGTCTGCAGGCCGGACTGGGCGAAATCGAACCCGGCGCCGTCGTCGCCGCCGTAGTAGGCGCGGACGGCGCCGCTGCGCGGATCGACGGACACGACGGCGGTGCGCAGCTCCTCCGGCTCGCCCTCCATGTTGGTGCGGACGGCGTCGAGCGCGGCCTCCTGCGCCTGTGGGTCGATCGTGGTGGTGATCTGGAGTCCCTCGGTGTTGAGCAGGGTCTCGTCGATGCCTTCCTCGGAGAGCTCCCGGAGCACCTGGTTGCGCAGCAGGCCCTCCGGCCCGTTGCTCTGGCCGCCGTTGTCGACCTCGGCCAGCGGCACGTACCGCGGGTACTGCATCGACGCCCGGTCGGCCGCGTTCAGGGTGCCGGCGGACACCATCCCGTCGAGGACGTAGTTCCAGCGCGCCTGGGCGCCCTCCGGGTTGGTCTCCGGGTCCAGCAGCGACGGCAGCTGGATGGAGGAGGCGAGCACCGCGCCCTCCTCGACGCTGAGCTCGCCGACCGGCTTGCCGAAGTACGCCGTGGAGGCGGCGGCGATGCCGTACGCACCGCGCCCGAAGTAGATGGTGTTCAGGTAGGCGGCGAGGATGTCGTCCTTGGACCACTGGTTGGCCATCTTGGACGCGAGGACGAGTTCCTTCATCTTGCGGGTGAGGGTGCGCTCGGAGCCGACCAGCGCCGTCTTCACGTACTGCTGGGTGATGGTCGAACCACCGCCGGCGCTCTCCCGGCCGAGGATGTTGTCGCGGGCCGCGCGGGCGAAGCCGCTGACCGAGAATCCCGGGTTGCTGTAGAAGTCGCGGTCCTCGGCGGCGAGCACGGCGTTGCGGACGTGCTCGGGAATCTCGTCGAGCCGCACCTCGGTGCGGTTGCCTTCGGGCGGCACCACCTTGGTGATGACGGTCGAGCCGTCGGCCGCGTAGACGGTGGCCACCTGGTTGGTCTTCAGGTCACCGGGTCGCGGGACCTCCTGGACGACGTAGGCCAGCATGAACGCGAGGATGGGCAGTACCAGAGCCAGCGCCACGGCCGCGTAGCCGACGCGCCGCACGGTGCGCCAGCGCGTCGACTTGGGCTCGCCACCACCGCGGGGCGGCTCGTCGCCACCGCCGCGCGCGGTGGGCGGAGGCGTGGGGGGACGCCCGCCGGGCCCGGGCGGGCCGCCGGCCGGCCGGTTGGGCGGCTGCTGACGGTTCTGGTTCGGCACCGGGGGCCGGTTCTGGGGCGGCAGTTGCCGGGTGCGGTCCTGCGGCGGCTGCTGCGGTCGCGGCGCTTGTGGGTTCCCCGCGGCGAACTGCTGCGGCGGGTACGGCTGCGGCCCGCCCTGCTGGGGGCGCGGCTGCGGCGGATAGGGGCGTCCCGGCGGCGGCATCCGCCGATCCATGGGCGGCCCACCCCCAGATGCGCGTCCGGGCGGGGGTCCCCCCACGGGTCCCGGTCGCCGCGGCGGCGGGGGACCTGCCGGTCCGTTCCCGTGCGGCGGCCTCGGCCGTTCGCCCTGCGGATCGTTGTGGGGGGAACTCACGTACTCATCTCCAACCGGTAGCGCGGACGCGGTGGCACGCGTCCTCGTTTCACGTCTGCAGACTTCGGTCTCGTCGGGCAGCGCGCGTTCGGGCAGTGCAGTGTTCTTCGGGCAGTGCAGTGTCACAAGGGGACGGAGTCACCGGGGACGGGGTCACCGGGGACGGGGCGGTTCAGCAGGGGTCGCGCACGGCTCACTCGCTCGCGGTGCGGCGGCTCTGGCCGGTCGACCTGCGGCGGGGCCGCTTGGGCGCGGGTTCCGCCCCCAGGACATAGGACTGGACAAGGTGGTTCCAGCTGCACGTGCGGCACACCTCGACCACGTGGACGGAGAACTCCTCCTGGCTGGCGGCCAGGCGGACCAGTTCCTCCGCGGTGCGGGCCGACCCGGACACCGGGCCGAGCTTGTCGCCGAACACCCACGACACGAGTGTCAGCTGCTCCTTGCGGCAGATCGGGCAGACCACGTCACTGCCCCGACCGTGGAACTTGGCGGCGCGGAGCAGGTAGGGGCTGGCGTCGCACACCTCTGCGACGCCGGTCCGCCCCGAGTAGACCTGGGCGAGCAGCGACCTGCGCTGCAGCGCGTAGTCCACCACCTGCCGCTGTATCCGCACGGGTCCAGAGTACGTGCGGACGGCACGTGGGTGGGCGGGGTGTGGGGCGCGCGACTGCGCGACGCGCCCATATCGGGCGTTCTAGGCTGCCCGGGTGGTGAGCCGACACACGCCGCGAACGCGGGCACGCGACATCGACCGGGCACTGGTCTGTGGCCGTCTCGACACCGCCTACACCGACGGCCAGCTCGATTTCGGGGAGCACCGGGATCGGACGGCCCGGGCGATGTCCGCAAAGACGCTGGGCGAGCTCGCGGACCTGGTCCGCGACCTGCAGCCACCGGAGGATTCCGGGGACCTCGCAGCGCCGCCGCCGGGCCGCCGGCCCGGTCTGCGACGGGCCGCCGCCGTGACGGTCGCGGTGGCGGCTGCGGCGGCCGGCGCGGCGGTGATGCTGTCGGATGGGGACGGCCCGGCGCCGGGACCCGCGGCGGTGCGGGAGCAGCCCGCCGCGCCGGTGGCGGTCCCCGACGACGCTGTCGATCCGATCGTTGTGACCCCGGTCCGGCCGCTCGAGCCCGGCGGGTTCGAGGCGGTTCTTGCGGCGGTGCGGGACCGCTTCGGCGACACGGTCGTGTACCGGCTGGTCCTCCGTCCGGAGCGGGCCCACATCGAACGGGCGCTGCCGGACGAGCCGGGCCGGATCGCGACCTACACCTACGCGGGTGGGGCACTGCGGGCCCAACCGGTGACGGTGCAGCGCTTCCCCGGCTACCAGGACTTCGACCTCGGCGCGGTCGATGCGGGGGCCGTGACCGCCCGGATCGCGGAGGCGCCCGCGCTGGTCGGCCTGCCCGGCGGCACGGTCTCGCACGTGTCGTTCGCCCACGACGGCACCCCGGCGGTGACCATCTACGTCGAGTCCGGCGACGGCACGCGGTACGTGAAGATTCTGTTCGACGGCGGCGTGCTGGGCGTGTTCTGAGCTGCGTCGTTACGATCTCCCGCATGATCGGCCGCCATTCGCCTTCCACCAGGGCACGCGACGCCGATCGGGCTGCGGTCCGGGCGCGGCTCGACGCGGCGTATGCGGACGGTCAGCTCTCGGGCGCCGAGCACGAGGTCCGGGATGCGCGCGCCGGTGCGGCGGACACGCTCGGCGAGCTCGACGAACTGGTCGCCGACCTGCAGGCGAGCCCGGGCGCCGCCGCGGCGGCACGGGTCCGCGCCTGGGGTCCCTGGGTGTTCGCCGGGGCCGTGGTGACGGCGGCGGTGGTGGCGGGGGTGGCGACGTTCCGCTGGGTGCGCGCCGACCCGCCACCCGCCGGGGCGCAGCAGGCGCTGTACCTCGACCCGGCGGCGCTGCGACCGGTCGTGGTGCCGACGCCGAGCCTGGTGACCCGGGCGGGCCTCGAGCAGTACCGGGCCGACCACCTGGCGGCGTTCGGGGACGCGCTCGTCGACAAGGTGGACTTCTTCGAGCAGCACGCGAGCATCACCCGCTCCGTCCCCGACGTCCCGGACCGCATGGTGTCGTACACCTACCGCGGCGGTTTCGACCCGGACCATGCGCCCCGGACCCGTGCCGTGGACACCCCGGTGGTCGACCTGGCGACGCTGGATGTCGACGAGATCGCCCGCTACGTCGCGGGGGCGCCGCAGAGCGTCGGCGTGCCGGACGGCACGGTCGGCCACATCTCGGTCGGCTTCTCGTACGACCAGCCGTCGGTGCGCATCTTCGTGCGCAACACGGCGGGCGAGACCGGATTCCTCGAGGTGACGCCGCAGGGCGAACTGATCGAGCTGCATCGGTTCGAGAACCGGGGGACCCGGTGAGGGCCCGGCGTGTGGTGATCGCGGCGACGACCGTCGCGGTGGGGGCCGTGACGGGCGCGCTGGCGGGAGTCGTCGGGAACGCGGCGGACGGGCCGGAGCCGCTGCCGGACCTGACGTCGCCGCAGGGGCTGGCTCGGTTCGTCGAGGACTATCGGGCCGAGTTCGGCGACACGCTGGTCGACGACCTGACCCTGTTCCCGGAGCATGCGTCGTTCGACCGGGCGGTGGCCGGCGATCCGCACCGGTATCTCTCGTACACCTTCGACGGCGAGTTCGACTCGTGGAGCAGTCCGAGTACCCGGCCGTCGGATGCGGTGGCCTTCGATCTGGCGGGCCTGGACCTGGTCGCGGTGTCGGAGATGATCCTCGGCGCTCCCGCGACGCTGCGGGTGCCCGACGGCCGGGTGGAGCAGGTCGGCGTCGACGTCGACGACGAGGGCCGGGCCACGGTCGTGGTCCACGCGCGGCGTCCCGGCACCGATCAGGGCGGGCATCTCGTCTTCGCGTTCGACGGCACGCCGATCGCGGTGTTCCCGTACGAACCCTGACCGATTTACCGATACTCGTTGTTACATGCACTCCGCTCCAGTATCGTCCTATATATCGGTGCGATATAATCGACAATCGCATCACTCGGATAAGTTCATCGACACGGTGGAGGAGGCCCTTTGCTCGAGCTGGCAATCCTCGGGCTGCTCCTCGAGTCGCCCATGCACGGCTACGAGCTCCGCAAACGACTGACCGGACTGCTCGGCGCGTTCCGCGCCTTTTCCTACGGTTCCCTCTACCCGACGCTGCGACGTATGCAGGCCGACGGACTCATCGAGGAGGACTCGGGAGCACCCGGCACCGTCATGCGACGAGCGCGTCGCGTGTACCAGCTCACCCCGGAGGGCCGTAAGCGCTTCTCCGAGCTGGTGGCCGACACCGGGCCGCAGAACTACACCGACGACGGTTTCGGCGTGCACCTCGCCTTCTTCAGCCGCACCCCCGCCGAGGCGCGGATGCGGATCCTCGAGGGCAGGCGCCGCCAGGTCGAGGAGCGCAGAGAAGGGCTCCGCGACGCAATCGGGCGGGCGAGCGGCACCTTGGACCGCTATACCCGTCAGCTTCATCAGCTCGGGCTCGAGTCGAGCGAGCGCGAGGTCCGCTGGCTCAACGAATTGATCGCCGCCGAGCAGTCGACAGCACAACGCAACACAGAAGGAGAACCCGACCATGGGTGAGAACAGCACCTCGGTGCGCGTGGCCATTGTAGGCGTGGGGAACTGTGCCTCGTCCCTGGTCCAGGGCGTCGAGTACTACAAGGACGCGGAGGCGGGCACCACCGTTCCGGGCCTGATGCATGTCGAGTTCGGCCGGTACCACGTGCGCGACGTCCAGTTCGTCGCCGCGTTCGACGTGGACGCGAAGAAGGTCGGCTTCGACCTCTCCGAGGCGATCTTCGCCAGCGAGAACAACACCATCAAGATCGCCGACGTGCCGCCGAGCGGCGTCACCGTCCAGCGCGGCCACACCCTCGACGGCATCGGCAAGTACTACGCCGAGACCATCGAGCTCTCCGAGGCCGAGCCCGTGGACGTCGTGCAGGCGCTGAAGGACGCGAAGGTCGACGTGCTCGTGTCCTACCTGCCCGTCGGTTCCGAAGAGGCCGACAAGTTCTACGCCCAGTGCTGCATCGACGCCGGCGTCGCCTTCGTCAACGCGCTGCCCGTGTTCATCGCCTCCGATCCGGAGTGGGCCGCCAAGTTCACCGAGGCCGGCGTCCCGATCGTCGGCGACGACATCAAGTCGCAGGTCGGCGCCACCATCACCCACCGCGTGATGGCGAAGCTGTTCGAGGACCGCGGTGTGCAGCTCGACCGCACCATGCAGCTCAACGTCGGCGGCAACATGGACTTCAAGAACATGCTCGAGCGTGAGCGCCTCGAGTCGAAGAAGATCTCCAAGACCCAGGCCGTCACCTCCAACCTCAAGAAGGAGATGGGCGCCAACGACGTCCACATCGGCCCGTCCGACCACGTCGGCTGGCTCGACGACCGCAAGTGGGCGTACGTCCGCCTCGAGGGCCGCGCCTTCGGTGACGTGCCGCTGAACCTCGAGTACAAGCTCGAGGTGTGGGACTCGCCCAACTCGGCCGGCATCATCATCGACGCCATCCGCGCCGCGAAGATCGCCAAGGACCGCGGCATCGGCGGCCCCGTGCTGCCGGCCTCCGCCTACCTGATGAAGTCCCCGCCGGTCCAGATGGCCGACGACAAGGCTCGCGCCGAGCTCGAGGCCTTCATCATCGGCGCCGACGCCTGATCCGCGGCTTCCACCGCCTCTGTGGCCGAATGTCACATTCCTTCGATCCAACTGAAGGAATGTGACATTCGGCCACTTCGCGTCGGGGCGGGAACTCACACCATCCGGCTGACGACGGACAGCGGCAGCACCTTCATCGCATAGGCGAGCGGCGTCCACGGCCAGCTCGGGACGTACGCCTTGTGCGGTTCCTTCTCGATCGCGGCCGCCAGCGCGCGGCACCCGGTCTCGGTGTCGACGATGAACGGCACGTTCTCGACCTTCTCGTTGATCTCCGAGCGGATGAACCCCGGGAAGATCGTGCTCACCCGGATGCCCGTGCGGGCCAGGTCCGCACGCATGCCCTCGCCGAGCGCCGCGACGGCGGCCTTCGACGCCGCGTACGTCGTGAGATTGCGCGGCATCCCGCGCACCGCACTCACCGACGAGATCAGCACCACGTGACCGGCGTTGCGGGGGCGCATGAGCTCGAGGGCGGCCTCGCTCTGCGCCAGCGCGCCCAGGAAATTGGTGTTCGCCGTCTGTGCATTGGCGCGGAAGTAGCCCGTGCCCAGCGGCTGTCCCTTGCCCAGGCCCGCGTTGACGATCACCCGGTCGAGGCCGCCGAGTTCGTCGTCGAACTCCCGGAACACCGT
Source organism: Rhodococcus sp. DMU1 (assembly GCF_012272955.1). Lineage (NCBI taxonomy): Bacteria > Bacillati > Actinomycetota > Actinomycetes > Mycobacteriales > Nocardiaceae > Rhodococcus > Rhodococcus sp. DMU1. The sequence continues at coordinate 5,924,506 of NZ_CP050952.1, forward strand.
GAACACGTCCTCGTGCCGGTCCACGTCGAGCCGCCGCACCGCGACGGTGATGCCCGGGTGCTTCGCGAGCAGTTCGTCGCGCAACTCCTCGAGTCGCTCGATCCGTCGCGCCGCGAGGGCGAGGTTGCGTCCCCGCGCGGCGAATTCGCGGGCCATGCCGGCGCCGAGGCCGGAGCTCGCGCCGGTGATCAGGATGTTCCTCCGCGTGCTCATGCGCGTCCCCCCTCGATCTCGTCGATCAGCGTGTTGCACCGCGAGTCCAGGTAGCCGACGATCACCCAGAAGTCCTTGAACGCCGGGTTGGTGGTCTGCCCGTGGTGGTAGCGGTAGTAGATCTGCTGGGCGATCACCGCGAGCCGGAAGAGCCCGAAGACCTCGTAGAAGCCCCAGTTGTCCACGGCGAGGCCGGTCTTCTGCGAGTAGTAGTCGACGATCTCGCGGCGGGTGGGCATGCCCGGCAGGTCCGACGGCTGCCGCTTGGTGGCGACCAGCATCGGATCGTCGTCCGCCTGCACCCAGTAGGCGAGGGACGAGCCGAGGTCCATGAGCGGATCGCCGACGGTGGCCAGCTCCCAGTCCAGCACCGCGACGGGCTGCAGCGGGTCGTGCTCGTCGAGCACCACGTTGTCGAGCCGGAAGTCCCCGTGGATGACCGCCGATGCCACGTCGGCGGGCTGGGTCTCGTCCAGCCACTTGGTGACCCGCGCGAAGTCCGGGACATTCTCGGTGCGCGCCTTCTCGTAGCGCGCGGTCCATCCCGCGACCTGGCGCGCGACATACCCCGAGCCGCGACTGAATTCGCTCAGACCCGTGGACGCGGGGTCGACGCCGTGCAGTTCGACGAGCAGGTCGACGATCCGCAGGCACAGCGTGCGGGTGCGCTCGGGTGTCAGGCCGAGCTCGGCCGGCGGGTTCGCCCGCAGGATCGTCCCCGGTACCCGCTCCATCACGTAGAAGTCGCTGCCGAGCACGCTGTGGTCGGTGCACAGGCCGACCATGCGCGGCACGTACCGGTAGGCGGGCGCGAGCAGCGACTGGATGCGGTACTCGCGGACCATGTCGTGACCGGAGGACGGCTTGGCTCCCACCGGCGGCCGGCGCAGCACGAGGTCCCGGTCGGGGTAGCGCAACAGATAGGTGAGATTCGAAGCGCCACCGGAGAACTGGTGGACCTCGGGGGTCCCGGCGATGCCGGCGTGCTCGCCGAGCCAGGCCGCGACGGCCGCGACGTCGAAGGCGTCCTCGTCGCGGACGGCGCGGGCGTTGTCGGGAATCGTCACTTGCGCCCCTCCGGGTTGTTGTACTTGCCGAGTTCGAAGCGGGCCACCAGGCCCTGGTGCACCTCGTCGGGGCCGTCGGCCAGGCGCAGCGCCCGCGCGGCCGTCCAGGCACCGGCGAGCGGGAAGTCGTCCGAAAGACCTGCGCCGCCATGGATCTGGATGGCGAAGTCGATCACCTGCTGCACCACGCGCGGGGTGGCGACCTTGATCTCGGAGACGGCGGAACGCGCGCCGGACAGGCCCTGGGTGTCGAGCAGCCAGGCGGTGTTCAGCACGAGCAGCCGCAGCTGATTGATCGCGATGCGGGCGTCGGCGATGCGCTCGCGGTTGCCGCCGAGGTTGACCAGGGGCTTGCCGAACGCGACGCGGTCGAGGCCCCGGCGGCAGGCGAGTTCGAGGGCGTGCTCGGCGAGCCCGATCAGGCGCATGCAGTGGTGGACGCGGCCGGGACCGAGGCGGCCCTGGGCGATCTCGAATCCGCGGCCGGGGCCGGCGAGGATCGCGTCGAGCGGCAGGCGCACGTCGGTGAACGACACCTCGCCGTGGCCGCCGGGCTCGTCGTAGAAGCCCATGGCGGACAGCATCCGCTCGACCTTCACCCCGGGGGTGTCGATCGGCACCAGCACCATCGAGTGCTGCTGGTGCTTGGGTGCGTGCGGGTCGGTGAGGCCCATGAAGATGAGGATCTTGCAGTCGGGGCTGCCGATGCCCGTGCTCCACCACTTGCTTCCGTTGAGCACCACCTCGTCGCCCTCGACGACGGCGGTGGCCGCCATGTTCGTCGCGTCCGAGGACGCGACACCGGGCTCGGTCATGCAGAACGCCGAGCGGATCTCGCCGTCGAGGAGGGGACGCAGCCAGCGTTCCTTCTGTTCGGGGCTGCCGTAGTGGTAGAGCACCTCCATGTTGCCGGTGTCCGGGGCGTCGCAGTTGAAGATCGACGACCGGAACGGGGAGCGGCCCATCTCCTCCGCCAGGGGGGCGTATTCGACGTTCGACAGGCCCGCACCGAGTTCGGAATCGGGGAGGAAGAGGTTCCACAGGCCCTGGGCGCGGGCCTTGCGCTGCAGTTCGCGGAACTCGTCGGGCACCGACCACGTCGCGGCACCCGAGCTGTCGCCGCGCGCCGCGAAGGGGGCGACCCGCTCCCGGCGCAGCCTCTCCTCCACGGGCACCACCTCGGTGGCGACGAAGCTGCGCAGCCGCTCGAGATACTCGCGCGAGCGTTCCGATTGACCGAAATCCATGAGGCCTCCGTGGCTCTAACTGAGCAATGCTTAGTTAGACTAGCCGGGCGCGCAGCACACCATCAAGAGGGAGGGACCATCCGTGAGCACCGAGAAGCGGCGGCGCCTGCCTCCGGAGGAACGCAAACGCCAGCTCGTCGCCATCGGCCTGCAGGAACTGGCCGCCCGGCCCATCCATGCGTTGTCCGTCGACCGGGTCGCCGAGATCGCCGGGATCTCCCGGGGTCTGCTGTTCCGCTACTTCCCCACCAAACAGGACTTCTACGTCGCCGTCGTGGCCGCGGCCGCGCGGCGCCTGCTGCGGGCCGCGGTCCCCGATCCCGACGACACCGATCCGTTGCGCGCCGTCGTGTATGCCTTCGTCTCGTTCATCGACCGGCACGGGCAGAACTATCAGGCGCTGTTCCACGGCGGATTCGGCGCCGACCCACAGATCCGGGAGATCCGCGAGGCCATGCGGGGCACCATGGTCGAACGGACCCTGACCGCGCTCGGCACCGAGGGCGACGCATGGACGATCATGCGGTTGCGGGGCTGGTGGGCGATGGTCGAGTCGCTCTCGATCGACCGGACCGCCGAGCCGTCCGTGTCGGTCGACGACGTCGTCGACCATGCCGTCCGGCTCATCCGCGAGGACCGGGTCTGACCGCCACCAGGCAGCCGGTCGACGGCCGGATCTCGTGGAAGGCCGGCTCGTCGAATCCGGCCCTCCGCAGTGCGCCCGCGTAGTTGCGGACGTCGACGGCGGCGATCGGGTCGACCGCCCGGGCGACGTCCGAGGCGCCGGCCTCGTCGTGACGGTGGCGCATCGCACGGGTCAGGACCCGCACCGCGATCGGGCGGATCCGGTCGGTGGGGTACATGTCGGCGAGCAGCAACCGGCCGCCCGGACGGAGCACCCGGAAGAACTGGGCCAGCGCGTCGTCGCGCCGGCCTTCGGGGATGTGGTGCATCGAGAACGTCGCGGTCACCGCGTCGAACGACTCGTCGGGGTCGTCGAGCTCCTGCGCCGTACCGACGCGGAACTCGCAGTGGGGCAGCCTTCGCGCCCGTGCGGTCGCGTGGTCGATCATCTGCCGCGACGGGTCCACCCCCACCACGTGCCCCGTGGGACCGACCCGCTCGGCCACAACGCGGGCGAATGCCCCCGGTCCGCAACCGATGTCGAGAACGGCCTGCCCGCGCTGGAGGCCGAGCAGGTCCGCCGCCGCGGCGTCGACCCGCGATCGCCGACCGGCGAAGAAGATCGTGTTGAAGGCGGCATAACCACGGACCCGGGTGATCAGCACCCCCGGTCCGTCGTCGTGGACGGTGGACTGTCGCTGGAAGTCGTTGTGTCTCATGGCTCCATGGTTACGACGGTCGCCGCGCGACACCAGGAGCGAAACCCCGGAAAGTGTCCGGTTCCGGACACTCGGGCGCACAATGTGCGGTAACGCCGACGACCGCAGGAGAACCCGTGCCGCCCACCGAGGACCGCCGGGTCCGACGGACCCGCAACGAACTGCACCGAGCGCTGATCGAGTTGCTCACCGAGAAGGGCTACGACCGCGTCTCCGTCCGCGACATCCTCGATCGCGCCGACGTCGGCCGCTCCACGTTCTACCACCACTTCCGCGACAAGGACGACCTGCTGGTGGTCAGCTGCACCGAATATGTGCAGCGGGCCGTCGAGGAACGCGCTCGGGGACGGCGGACGCCGTGGGGACCGGTGCGCACCGTGTTCGACCTGTGCGAGCAGCACCCGCGGTTGTACGAGGCGCTGGCCGGCCGGCGCAGCGACGCCGTGCTCGTGCGCGCCACCACCCACATGGTCCACGAGGTCCTCGCCGGCCACCTGCGCGAACAGTGCGAGGCGGGGGAGGCGGAGTGCGATCCGGCGGTGCGGTTCCTCGCGTGGGGGATCGTCGGCCTGTTCGGTCCTGTCGCCGCGGGCGAGCTGACGGCCGCGCAGGCGTTCGCCACGTTCGAGGCCGCGGCGCGGCCGTGGCGTCTCTCGGACCCCGGGCCGGTCCGACCCGGGGGTCCGGCGGCGGTACCGCTCACCCCCACGGCGGCGCCATCACCTATCCGGGAATCTGGATCGTCACGCCCGGCAGGACCTCGATCTGCTGCGGCACCTGGATCTCCGGCGGCAGCTCCACCGGCGGCGCCGGGATCGTGATCGGCGGCAGCTCCGGCAGCTGCAGCTGGGGCAACTGCACGGGCGCCGGGACGTTGTTCGACGGGGCCGTCACCCCGGTGTCGACGGGCACGCCCGCCTGCCCGCCGATCGGCTCGGGCCACGGGAAGCTCTCGACCTCGGTGCCCTCGAGGGCACCGTCCATCGTGCCCTTCCAGATGTCCGACGGCAGCATCGAACCGTAGATCGACCCGCCCCAGCTGTTCGTGATCGCGGTGCCGTCCGGCGTGCCGACCCACACCGCGGTCGACAGCGACGGGGTGTACCCGACCATCCAGGCGTCCTTGTTCAGGCCGGTGTCACCGAGCTGGGTGGTCCCGGTCTTCGCCGCCGACGGCCGCCCGCCCGCGAGCGCGTGTCCGCGCGAGTACGCGGCGATCGGCTGCATCGCCTGCGTGACGTTGTCCGCGACGGCCGGGTCGAGGCGCTGCTCGCCCGGGGACGCGGGCCGGTCCAGCAGCACCTCGCCCTCCGCGTTGACGACCCGCTGCACGAAGTACGGCTGGTGGTAGGTCCCCGACGCGGCGAGCGTGGCGTACGCCGACGCCATGTCGATCACCCGCGACTGGTACTGGCCCAGCACGATGCCGCCCTCCGGCGCGCCGCCGTTGTGGCTGAGCGTGGGGCCCTCGATGCCGGGAATCTCGAGCGGGATGCCGGCCTCGTGGGCGGCGTCGGCGATCTTCTGCGGCCCGTCCTCCATGGCCAGCATCAGCCGGTAGAAGCTGGTGTTCAGCGACCGCTTCAGCGCCTCGGCGATGGTGCACACGCCGCACGACTCGCCCTCGACGTTGCCGATCTCGAGATTGCCGACGGTCAGCGGAGCGCTGCTGAACCGGGCGTTCAGGCCGATGCCGTCCTTCAGCGCCGCGACGAGGCCGAACACCTTGAACGCCGAGCCGGTCTGCACGGGTGCCTGCGCGAAGTCGAACCCGACACCCTCCTCGCCGCCGTAGTACGCCCGGACCGCGCCGGTGCGCGGATCGATCGACACGACGGCCGTGCGCAGGTTCGCCGGTTCGCCCTCGAGGGTCTCGCGAGCCGAGTCGATCGCCGCCTGCTGCGCCCGCGGATCGATCGTCGTCGTGATCTGCAGGCCCTCGGTGCTGAGCACCTGGCCGCTGATGCCCGCCGCCTCGAGCTCGCGGATCACCTGGGTGCGCAGCAGCCCCTCCGGCCCGCCGGCCTCGTTGGCCTGCGTCGCCTGCGCGGCCGGCACCGTCGGGGGGAACTCCTGGGCGTCGCGTTCGGCGGTGTCGAGCTCGCCCATCTCGACCATGCCGTCGAGGACGTACTTCCAGCGCGCCTCGATCGCCGGCCGGTTGAACTCGGGGTCGAGCGCCGACGGGGTCTGGATCACTCCGGCGAGCACAGCGCCCTCGGCCACCGACAGCTCCCCGACCGGCTTGCCGAAGTACGCCTGCGCGGCGGCGGCGATGCCGTAGGCGCCGCGGCCGAAGTAGATGGTGTTCAGGTACGACTGCAGGATCTCGTCCTTGGACCACTGCCTGGCCATCTTCGTCGAGATCACCAGCTCCCGCATCTTGCGGGTGACGGTCCGGTCGGCGCCGACGAGCACGTTCTTGACGTATTGCTGGGTGATGGTGGACCCGCCGCCGGCGGTTTCCTTGCCGAGCACGTTGTCGCGGGCCGCGCGAGCGAAGCCGCTGACCGAGAAGCCCGGGTTGCTGTAGAAGTTGCGGTCCTCGGCCGAGAGCACGGCGTTGCGCACGTGCTCCGGGATCTCCGCGAGGTCGACCTCGACACGGTTGCCCTCGGGTGGCACGATCCGGCTCAGCTCGGTGGTACCGTCCGCGGCGTAGACCGTCGCGACCTGATTGGTCCTCATGTCCGACGGGCGGGGCACGTCCGTCGACATGTACGCCACCGCGAACGCGAGCGCCGGCACGAGCACCAGAACGGCCACCACGGCGAGCGCGATGTTGCCGACGATGCGCCACCGCCGCGCTTTCGCAGCGGCGGTGGGTTTCCTGTGCTGGGGGTTCGACGGGGTCGTAGAACTCACACGTACCACTTTCTCGGAAAGATCCGGGTCCGACGAATGATCGCACCCTCTCGATCGCATGGTACGGAGTTCCGTCCCGATGTGACGGGTACCGCAGGCCGCGCGGACACCGCCCGGCCCGCGCGCCCCGGCGGACAAACCGCCTCCGAGCTGCGGCGATACGGCACCCCTCAGGAGCCCGCGCGCCGCCAGGCCCGGAACGTCAGCCCCCACGCCGCCACGCACCCGAGCAGCACCAGCGACGGGACCACCCCGGGCGAGGCGGACAGCAGCTCGGCGACCGCACCGACCAGCGCCAGCAGCGTGACCATGGTCAGGAACCCGAGCAGCAGTTCGAGCCGCTGCCGGCGCGACGGCCGGCGGCTCACGACTTGACGCCGCCGGCGGTCAGGCCCGCGATGATGCGACGCTGGAAGATCAGCACCATCACCACCAGCGGCACCATCACCAGGGTGCCGCCCGCCATGATCGACGCATACGGCGTCACATACGGGTCGGTCCCGGTGAACCGGGCCATCGCCACGGTTACCGGGGCGGTCTTCTCGCTCGACAGCTGCGACATGAGCAGGAACTCGTTGACGGTCGCGATGAACGCGAGGATCGCGGTGGTGAACAGCGCCGGCGCCGCGAGCGGCAGCATGATCATCCGGAACGCCTGGCCCCGGCTGGCGCCGTCCATGCGGGCGGCCTCCTCGAGCTCCCAGGGCAGCTCGGAGAAGAACGAGGTCAGCGTGTAGATCGTCAGCGGCAGCACGAACGAGATGTTCGGGATGATCAGGGCCTTGTAGCTGCCGATCCAGCCGATGTCGGTGAACAGCTGGAACAGCGGCGTCACCAGTGCGACGACGGGGAACATCGATGCGCCGAGGATGATGCCGGTGACGAAGTACTTGCCGCGGAAGTCGAACCGGGACAGCGCGTAGGCGGTGAAGACACCGACCAGCAGCGCGATCGCGGTGGTGGCCCCGGCGATGATCACGCTGTTGAGCAGCGCCCGGGAGAAGTTGACCTTCGCGGACGGGTCCAGGGCGTCCGCGAAGTTCTGCAGCGTCGGGTTCGTCGGCCACGGCGTGGTGCTGAACGTGTCCGCCGGGTCGCGCAGCGCGGTGACGATCATCCAGTAGCACGGGGCCAGGCCCCACACGACGATGAGTGCGACGCCGGCGTAGGTGCCGATGCTGCCGCGCAGGGCCTTGCCGGTGCCCGGTCGGCTCATGCCGGGGTCCCCTTCCGCTGTTCTTCCTGCGTGCGCACCGCGTTGGCGCCGAGGAACCGGACCAGGACGAACGCCACCGCGAAGATGATGAGGAACGTGATCGTCGACAGGGCCGACGCGGAGTTCGCGCCCTGGCGCATCTGGTCGACCACCAGCACCGAGATGGTGGAGGTGGCCGGGTTGGAGCCCATCATGATGGCGGGCAGGTCGTACATGCGCAGCGCGTCCATCGTGCGGAACAGGATCGCGACCATGAGCGCCGGCTTCACCAGCGGCAGCGTGATCTGGGTGAACCGCTGCCAGGCGGACGCGCCGTCGACCTTGGCGGCCTCGTACACGTCCGACGGGATCATCTGCAGCCCGGCCAGGATGAGCAGCGCCATGAACGGCGCGGTCTTCCACACGTCGGCGACGATGATCGCGAACCGCGCGGGCCACGGGTCGGCCGTCCACAGGATCTCGGTGCCGAGGATCTGGTTGGCGATGCCGTCGTTGGCGAAGATGAAGAACCACAGCTTCGCGGTGACCGCGGTGGGGATCGCCCACGGCACCAGCACCGACGCGCGCAGCAGGCCGCGACCGCGGAACGACTTCGCCATCACCAGCGCCATCGCGAACCCGATGACCGTCTCCAGCGCCACCGTCACCACGGTGAAGAAGAAGGTGTTGCCCACCGAACCCCAGAACTGCGAGCCGAGGGTGCCCGGCGGGCACGGGATCGAGCCCGTCGCGGTGCCGCAGCTCTGCGTGATCCAGCGGACGTAGTTCTCGACGCCGACGAAGCCGCCGGTGACGAACCGGCCCGTCTCGGGATCGAGCTTCTTCGCGTCGCCGTGGAACGACATCCACACCGCCCGGCCGAGCGGATACAGAATGACGACGGCCAGCACGACCAGTGTCGGCGCGACGAACGCCCACACCGGTATCCGCCGGCGCGCCTTCACTGCCGCGGCCGGCGGCTCGGGGGGCTCGGGAGCCCGGTGCCGGCCGCCTCCACGGCCACGGTCGGGACCGATCACTGCGGTCCCGACCGTGGTGGTGGGCGACTGGTCCGCGGGCTCGACCTGCGGCTTCGCCATGTACTACTCCTGCATCAGTTGCCGGCGGTCTCGATGCCGGCCTTGGTGTCCGCGAGCGCCTGATCCACCGTCTTCTCACCGCGGATCGCCGCATAGGCGTTGTCGCGGATGGCCTTGGAGACCTGCGAGTAGTACGGGGTGACCGGACGCGGCTGCGCGTTGGCCAGGGATTCCTTCAGCGTCGCGAAGTACGGGTACTGCTCGAGGATCTGCGGGTCGTCGTAGACCTCCTCGAGGACCGGCGCGCCACCGGCCTCGGCGTAGTAGGTCTGCGACTTGCGCGTCTGCATGAACTCGAGGAAGTCGCGGGCGGTCGCCGGCGCATCGGAGAACGCGCTGATGCCGACGTTGTAGCCGCCCAGGGTGGAGGCGCCGGGGCCGTCCACGCCCGGCAGCACCGCGATGCCGTAGCGGCCGGCGACCGACGAGGACTCACCGTCGGTGAAGAATCCCGGCCAGGTGCGCATGAACAGGGCGCGGCCCTCGCCGAAGGCGTTCTGCGACTCGCCCTCGGTGTACGTCTGCGCGGCCTCGGGGATGGTCCCGTCCTTGAACGAGTCGACGACGAACTGCAGCCCCTCGGCGGTCTTGTCGTCGATGGCCGGCGTGGTGCCGTCCTCGGCGACGAAGCTGCCACCGTAGGCGTTGACGATCTCGGAGACGTTGACCGTCAGGCCCTCGTAGTTCTTGAACTGGCCGACGTAGCAGTCGATGCCCGCCTCCTGCGCCTTCGGGCACTGCTCCTTCAGCTCCGCCCACGTGGCGGGGGCCTTGTCGACCAGGTCGGTGCGGTAGTACAGGAACGCGCCGTTGGTGTTCTTCGGCGCCGCGTACAGGGTGCCGTTGTAGGTGGCGGAGTCGACCGTGGCGGGCAGCAGGCCGCCGGTCTCGATCGCGTAGTCACCCTCGAGCGGCCGCAGCCAGCCGTTGGCCGCGAACTCGGCGGTGTTGGTGACGTCCACGGCGATGAGGTCGTACTCGTCGCTCTGGGCCTGCATGCGCTGGGTGATGTCGTCGCGCTGCTGGTCCGCTTCCTTGCCCAGCGGCTTGAAGGTGACCTGCTCGTCCGGGTGCTCCGCGTTCCAGTCGGCGATGATGCTCTCGAGCGCCGTGTTCAGCGGATCCTGACCCTCGACGATCGTGATGGGGCCGCGGCCCTCACCGCCGGCGGCGGTGCCCCCTTCGCTGCCCGAGTCCGAGCCGCCGTCGGAGGAACAGGCCGTGAGCACCAGCAGCGACGCGGCGGACGCCGCGACCGCCGCGCGGCGCATCGCCTTCGAGTTCAGAATCATGAATGACTCCCCGTTGAGATCGTGAGAAAAGCCTCGTCGGCGGCACCCGGCCACCGACATCGGCCCTTACTCTGGCATGGAGGGCACCGGACTGCAGGGATTCCGCGCGACCTTGATCGGTTCCGTGTCGTGCCCTGCCGCTCGGCTCAGCCCAGGCGACGTCCGTCGGATGTGGTGAAGACGTGCACCTGGTCCGGGTCGAACCGCAGGTGCACCCGCTCGCCCTTGTGGGGCGGATTGCGCCAGTCCCCGCGCGCGACGACCTGCTGCGGGCGGCCGGCGATCTGGGCGCGGCCGTAGATGTAGGCGTCGGAGCCGAGTTCCTCGACGACGTCGACGTCCATCCCCAGGCCGTCGGGCGCGATCTCGAAATGCTCGGGACGGATGCCGACCACCACCTCCGACTCGGTGACCCGGCCGACGACGTCGCGCGGCACCTGCACGGCGGTGTCGCCGAGCATCACCCCGCGGTCGAAGACCGGCAGCCTGAACAGGTTCATCGCCGGCGAGCCCATGAATCCGGCGACGAACACGTTGGCGGGCTTGTTGTAGAGCACGCGCGGCGACGCGCACTGCTGCAGAATCCCCTTGTCGAGCACGGCGACGCGGTCGCCCATCGTCATGGCCTCCACCTGATCGTGCGTGACGTAGACGGTGGTGGTGCCGAGGCGGCGCTGCAGCTGCGCGATCTGGGTGCGGGTCTGCACGCGCAGCTTCGCGTCGAGGTTGGACAGCGGCTCGTCCATCAGGAACACCTGCGGCTGGCGGACGATGGCGCGGCCCATGGCGACACGCTGCCGCTGCCCACCGGACAGCGCCTTGGGCTTGCGGTCGAGGTACTGCTCGAGGTCGAGCATCTTCGCGACCTCCTCGACCCGCGCGCGGATCTCCGCCTTCGGCGTCTTGGCGAGCTTGAGGGCGAAGCCCATGTTCTCGGCGACGGACATGTGCGGGTAGAGGGCGTAGTTCTGGAACACCATCGCGATGTCCCGGTCCTTGGGCTCCTGCGCCGTGACGTCGCGGCCGCCGATGAGGATGCGTCCGCTGTGCACCTGTTCGAGTCCCGCGAGCATCCGCAGGGAGGTGGACTTGCCGCAGCCGGACGGGCCGACCAGGACGAGGAACTCGCCGTCCTCGATCTCCAGGTTCAACGCGTCGACGGCAGGCGTGGTCGACCCGGGGAACAGACAGGTCGCGTGGTCGAAGGTCACTGGGGCCATGGCAGGAGAATAGGCGACCCCGTCGCCGTGGTGTCCTTTCGGATCACCACGGGTCCGAAAGGGCACCACGGCGTAGCCTGCCTGGGTGAGTTCGGAGAAGATGCTGACCCGCATCGGTGGCCTGCTCCGTCAGGCGGAATCCACCGACAACCCCCACGAGGCCGACGCGTTCCTCGCCGCCGCGCAGCGGCTGGCCACGGCGGCGTCGGTGGATCTGGCGGTGGCGCGTGCCCACACGGCGGGCCGGGAGCGCCGGGCCACCCCCGTGCAGCGCCTGATCACCATCGGCGAGGCCGGCCGGAAGGGGTTGCGGACGTACGCGCAGCTGTTCCTGGCGATCGCCGCCGCCAACGACGTCCAGTGCGACATCACCACGACGTCGACGGTGATCTACGCCTACGGCTTCGCCTCCGACATCGACGTGTGCGAGGCGCTGTACTCCTCGCTGCTGGTGCAGATGGTCCGCGCCTCCGACGCGTACCTGCGCTCGGGCACCTACAAGGAGGAGACGACGGTGCGCACGGTGGTCGAGACCCGCGGGGGACGGCGGGTGCGGGCCCGGGTGCGCCGGCCCGTCGCGGCCGTCACCGCGCGGCTGAACTTCCAGTCGGCGTTCGCGGCGCGGATCGGCCGGCGGCTCGCGGAGGCGAAGCAGGACGCGGAGCAGGAGGCGGCGGCCGCCGCACCGGGCACGGCCCTGGCACTGCGGGACAAGCAGATCGAGCTGCGAGACTTCTACCGCACCACGTCCGAGGCGCGCGGCAGCTGGCGCGGGCCGGGGGTGGGGGTGGGGCACTCGTCCGACGCCCGTCGCGCGGGGGACCGGGCGGGACGGCAGGCGCGCCTGGGAACGACTCCGGAACTGCCGACTCCGGCCCGGCGGTTGCCGCGGTGACCCGGCTGCGCGACACCCAGAGGACCGCCGTCTACGAGGCGGAGTCCTTGGTACGCAAGATGTTCGACCGCGCCGACGAGCGCGGACTCCGGGTGGTGGAGCTGGCCGGGTCGCAGGTGACCCTGCCGGTGGAGCGGCGCTTCGCCTCCATTGATTCCGTCCAGGCGTACGTGGACTCGGTGCTGGCGCTGAACTGGGTGCGGGCGCGCTGGTCGCGGGCGTCGGTGCGGGTGCGCGTTCGGGCACGCGCCGGCCATGCCGCCGCTCACTACGAAAGCGATTGCGCCACAATCGCGCTCCCGGAGCACCGCGCGAACACCGCGTGGGCGTTCCGCGAGCTGGTGGTGCTGCACGAGCTGGCGCACCATCTGGATGCGTCCGATCCGGACGATCCGGCGGAGCCGCCGCACGGACCCGCGTTCGTCGACCGGTTCCTGACCCTGGTCGGCGAGATCATCGGGCCCGAGGCGGCGTTCGCCCTGCGCGCCTGCGGCTTCGCCGCCTGCGAGTGACGCCCGCCGACGGTGCGCGGGGAGGCTCAGCGGAGATCGGAACGATGTGACCTGTTCTTGAATCGCCCTTGGGCATTCCTTACCGCGTGGGTGAGGTGGTCGCCGAACTGCTTGACGCGCCCGGAGACCTGGCCGCGCCTGCCCACGCTCTGCAGGTTCTTGTTTCCGGTCCGCTTGCCCAGGTTGTACCGGGTCTTGCCGACCACTTCCTCGGCCTTGTGCATCACCTTGTTGGCGAGGTGAGCCATGGTGCCCTCCTTAGCATTTCTGCGGGGACGGAGCCGCGCCCCGTCGAGGGTTGTCATACCCCAGGGGTGCCGCCGGGAAACACCTCCGGGACATACCGATCGGTCCTTTATCACACCCTGGTGGTGCCGCACGCGCATTCCTGTTGATCGTCAGCGAACCGATGTTTGAAATGCGTAGTGTGGGCTACACCACATTCGAACCGCACCGCGGGCCCGACGCACCGGACCAGACATCGTGCGCAGCCGAGAACCTGCCCGCATCGCGGCCACTTGCAGGCGAAGGAGAATGGTCATGAAAGGTGGGGCACGAGTCGCTGCCGGGGTGAGTATCGGGTACTTCCTCGGTCGCACGCACAAGATGCGGCTGGCGTTGATGCTCGCGGGGGCAGGCCTGACGGGACGCCTGCCGAGCAACCCGCAGGACATCCTCAAGCGTGGGGCCTCGATGGTCGGGTCCTCCCCGGAACTCGTCAAGATCACCGATACGGTTCGTGGCGAACTGTTGATGGCCGCCCGCGCGGCCGCGGTCACCGCCGCGAGCAACCGGATCGATTCGCTCAACGATCGGCTCCAGCAGCGCGCCGCCGGACGTTCCAAGGCTGCCGAGGAGGAGCCGGAGGAAGAGGAGTACGCCGGCGAGGAGCCCGAAGACGAGTACGCCGAAGGCGAATACGAGGAGGAGCCGGGCGAGGAGTCCGCCGAAGAGGAGGAGTACCCGGAGGAGGAAGCCGAAGAGGAGGAAGCCCCGGAGGAGGAAGAGGGCGCTCCGGAAGAGGCCGAGGAAGCCGAGGAGGAGGCCCCGAAGCCCGCGCGGCGGCGGCCGGCCGCCCGACGGCGCACCTCGGAATCCGCGAGCCGTCCCAAGGCATCCCGGGCCAAGTCGAAGCCACAGGAACCGGAGGAGTCCGGCGACGAGGGCGAGGAGCCGTCGAAGCCCCGGCGACGCAGCACCCGCGCTGAGACACCCTCCACCGGACGCGCTCCGGTCCGGCGCACGAGGAAGTGAGTCCGATGACGCGATCACTCGGAGACGCCACCCGCCGGCTGGGCAAGACCGCCACGGAGACCGTCGGCAAGGCCGGCAAGACCGCCGCCGGCACCGCGGGACAGGCCGGTAAGACGGCCACCGGGGCGGCCGGCAGCGCCGGCAAGGCGGTGCAGGACCTCTCACCCACCAAGCACCTGCAGAAGTCGCTGCAAGGTCTGGCCGGGACGTTTGCCGAGCGTGCCCTGTCGACGGTCTCCGACAAGGTGACCGGGACTGCTGGGCGCCTCAACGACTATGCCGAGGGCGGGGGCGGCAACCTGATGAGCGCCTTGACCGGCGGCCAGAAGTCCGCGGAGGGCGAGTCGTCGGTCAAGTCCGCCATGAGCACCGGCCTGGAGAACATCAAGCAGACCGCCAAGGACAAGTTCGAGGGCGTCAAGGAATCCCTCGGCGGAGGCGGAAAAGGCAAGGGCGCCGGCGGCAAGAAGATCAAGCTCACCAATATCGTCGAGCAGATCGACGTCGGCGTCCCGATCGAACTTGCCTACGACATGTGGACCCAGTTCGCGGACTGGCCGAAGTTCATGAAGAAGGTCGAGCAGGTCGAGCAGGCTTCCGACGAGAAGCTGCAATGGACCGGGAAGGTTTTCTGGTCGCGACGCACGTGGGAGTCGACGATTCTCGAACAGGTTCCGTTCGATCGGATCGTGTGGCGCTCGAAGGGCGCCAAGGGCTACATCGATGGGGCGGTGACCTTCCACGAGCTCACCGACAACCTGACCCGGATCATCATGGTGCTCGAGTACCACCCCAAGGGGCTGTTCGAGAAGACGGCCAACCTGTGGCGGGCCGTGGGTCGACGAGCACGACTGGAGTTCAAGCACTTCGAACGCCATGTGATGACCGAGGCCGTCCTGCACGCCGAGGACATCCAGGGCTGGCACGGCGAGATCCGTGACAGCGAGGTCGTCAAGGACGACGAGACCGCCCGGCGCGAAGAGGAGGAACAGGAGCAGGAGGACCAGGAGCAGGACGTCGGGGACGAAGGCGCCGAGGACGAGACCGAGGACGAACTCCCCGAGGATCAGGACGAGGAAGACGAAGGCCTGCAGGACGAGGAAGACGAGGAGCCGGAGGAGGAAGACGAAGGCCTGCAGGACGAGGAGGACGAGGAGGACGAGGAGCCGGAGGAGGAAGACGAGGAGCCCGAGGAGGAACCGGCACCCTCACGGCGACGGCGCGCGGCCACCCGTAAGGGTGGCAGGCAAGGAGCACGCACATGAGCATCCAACCCGCCGGCGGCGGGGGCGGCGGAGGCGGCGGCGGCACCATGGCCCGTCCGAATTCGTCGGGCCTGGCCGATGTCATCGACACCATCCTGGACAAGGGACTCGTCATCGACGCGTTCGTGCGGGTGTCGCTGGTGGGCATCGAACTGCTGACCATCGACGCACGCATCGTCGTTGCCAGTGTCGACACCTATCTGCGATTCGCCGAGGCGGTGAACCGGCTCGAGATCTCGCAGAACGAACCGAAGGGCCTGCCCGACCTCGTCGGTGACATCACCCAGGGCGGCGCGAAGCACAAGACCAAGGGCGCGCTCGAGGCCGCGGGCGAGAAGGTCATGGACTTCCTCGGCGACGTGGAGGACAAGCGGCAGCCGGCCAGCCGACCGAAGAGAAGGGGGGATTGATGTCCACCGATCAGGCCGCAGAGGCACCCGAGAGCGAAGGCGGGCAGAGCACCGCGATATACGTGTACGGCATCGTGCCGGCCGACGTGGAGCCCGAGGAACACGCGAAAGGCGTGGGGAAGCCCCAGAGCGACGTCGCGGTGGTGCGCCACGGCGACATCGCCGCACTGGTCAGCGAGATCTCGGTCGACCGGCCGCTCGGCACGCCCGACGATCTGAAGGCGCACGCGGAACTGCTGGACGGTTCCGCGGCCGTCGCGCCCGTGCTGCCGCTGCGATTCGGGGCGGTGATGACGGATGCGGAGGCGGTGGAAAGGGAGCTGCTCGAGGAGCACCACGACGAGATGAAGGCAGCACTCGACGAACTCGAGGGCCGCGCGCAGTTCGTGATCAAGGGCCGCTACGTCGAGAACGCCGTCCTGCGCGAGGTGCTCGACGAGAACTCCGAGGCCGCCCGGCTGCGCGACGAGATCCGCGACAAGCCGGAGGACGCCACCCGCGACGCCCGCATGGCCCTCGGGGAGATCATCAGCCAGGCGATCGAGGCCAAACGCGCCGAGGACACCCGCCGGGTGGTCGACGCCCTCGAAGCCCTCGAACCGATGGTCAACGACCGCCAGCCCACCCACGAGGAGGACGCGGCCCACGTCGCCGTCCTCGTCGAGCTCGACCGTCAGGGCGAACTCGAGGAGGCGGTGGGTTCGCTCGCACAGGAGTGGGACGGCCGGGTCGAGATGACGCTGCTGGGCCCGATGGCGGCGTACGACTTCGTGATGAAGCGGGAACCGGAGGGCTGACGCATGGGACTGATCTCGTCCATCCTCATGTTGCCGTTCGCCCCGGTCAAAGGCGTGATCTGGCTCGGCGAAGTCATCCAGGACCAGGTCGAGCAGACGCTCCACGACCCGGCGACCATTCGGAGGGAGCTCGAGGAGATAGACGAGGCGGCGGCGGCCGGACAACTGTCGGAGGACGAGAAGGAGAAGGCCCAGCAGGCCGTCCTGGACCGCATGATCCGACCTGGCGGTGGCACGACATCCGCCGAGGGGAGGGAGTGAGACCCCGTGAGCGGCAAGACGACGCCCGAGGATTCCGACGACGTCCAATCGTCGGAACCGGGTCAACTGCCTGCGCTGACGGCAGGCGAGGCCGCCGCGACCGCGATCGAGCAACTCACGCGACTGACCTCGAAGGAACCGCAGGGGGCCACCTCGGTGGAGCCGGCCGATCACGGCTGGACGGTGGAGGTCGAGGTGCTCGAGGATCGGCGCATCCCGTCGTCGGCGGACATGCTGGCCCTCTACGAGGTGGAGATCGACCTGGACGGAAACCTGCTGGCCTACCGCAGAACCAGGCGATACGGCCGCGGCAGCAGCGACATCGGGGGAAGGGACCGGGCATGACGGTGATGGGGGGCAGCTCGTCGCCGCAGCCGTCCGGGGGCGGTCACCAGTCGACGAACCTCGGCGACATCCTCGAGCGGGTCCTCGACAAGGGGCTGGTGATCGCCGGCGACATTCAGGTGAATCTGCTCGACATCGAGTTGCTCACCATCAAGCTGCGGTTGGTGATCGCCTCCCTCGAGACGGCCAAGGCCGTGGGCATCGACTGGTGGGAGTCGGATCCGTGGCTCAGTAGCAAGGCCCGCAACCGCGAGATCGATCGGGAGGACGACAAGCTCGAACTCGAGAACCGGCGGCTGCGCGAGCGGATCGCCGAACTCGAGTCCGGGCAGGGCCGCGAGGCCGTCGAGAGCGCTCGCGTGGAAGAGGAGGATCGTGACTGACGGAACCGGAGTGTGGTTGTACGCCGTGACGGACGACGGGCTCGCCGAGGAGGACCTCGGCGGGCTCACCGGCGTCGCAGGGGAAGCAGTGCGCGCCGTGACCGCCGGGGGGCACGCCGCCGTCGTGGGTTCGGTGCCGCTCGAGGTGTTCGGGGAGGAGCCGTTGCGGCACAACCTCGAGGACCTGCAGTGGCTCGAGGCGACGGCCCGGGCGCACGACGCCGTGGTGTCCGCCCTCGTGCGGCGGGGTGCGGTGATCCCGCTGCGCCTGGCCACCGTCTATCTCGACGACGCCCGCGTGCGCGATCTGCTGGACGAGCGGCGTGCGGACTTCGAGTCGGCGCTGACCCTGGTGACCGGCCGCACGGAGTGGGGGGTCAAGGCGTACGGCGACCGGCGGGCCCTCGCCGACGCGGTGGCGGAGGCGCAGATCGCGGGCAGCGCCAAGGGCTCCGGCACCGCCTACCTGCTTCGTCGCCGCGCCCAGCTGTCGGCGCAGGAGTCCGTCGAGCGCGACGCCGCGGCCCGCGCCGACGAGATCCACTCCCGGTTGGTGCGGCAGGCCGCCGCCGGCCGGCGTCAAGCCGCGACGGATCCGGCGCTGAGCGGCCGGCGGGACTGGATGGTGCTCAACGGAACCTATCTGGTGGACGACGACCGCGCGGACGAGTTCGCGGCGACGGTCGAGGAACTCGGCAAGGAGTTTCCCGGGATCCGGCTGGAGCTGACCGGGCCGTGGCCGCCGTATTCGTTCGCCGGTGTGGAGCGGACATCCCCATGAATCACGTCAGCGAGAGCGCCGACGGCGAACGCCGCATCGCCCTCATCGACCTGCTGGACCGGGTGCTCGCCGGCGGGGTCGTCATCACCGGCGACATCAAGCTGTCCATCGCGGACGTCGACCTGGTGCAGATCTCGCTGCGTGCCCTGATCTCGTCTATCAGCACGCTGTCGGCAACCGGGATCGAACCGCCCGTCCCCCGCGACGCCCTGGAGGCGCCGGATGAGTGAATTCGAGGGCATTTCACCGCGTATCGACTCGGATCCCGAGTCGGTCGAGCGTGGGCTGGTCACGCTCGTCCTCACCCTCGTGGAGCTGCTGCGGCAGCTGATGGAGCGGCAGGCGCTGCGGCGCGTGGACGAGGGGGACCTGAGCGACGAGCAGATCGAGCGCATCGGCACCACCCTCATGCTGCTCGAGGAACGCATGGGGGAGTTGCGTGACCACTTCGGGCTCACCCCCGAGGATCTCAACATCGACCTCGGACCGCTGGGGACGCTGCTGCCCCGGGAGTGAGCCCGCGCCGCTCACATGCCGGCGACCTCGATGCGGTCGTGGTCCGCGACGGCCCCGGCGAGGATCCGCACGTGATCCTCCACGGTGCCGAGCGTGTGCTCGATCGCGGTCAGCCGGCTCACGTAGTGGCCGACCGGGTATTCGGCGGTGATGCCGATACCGCCGTGCATCTGGATCGCCTCCTGCCCGACCTTCCGTGCCGACCGGCCCACCTGCAGCTTGGCCCGCGACGCGATGGTCGGGTCGACGATGCCGTCGGCGAGGGCCATGGTGGCGTACAGGCTCATGCTCGACGCCAGTTCGAGCAGCACGTACATGTCGGCCGCGCGGTGGGTCAGGGCCTGGAAGCGGGCGAGGGGAGCGCCGAACTGCTTGCGCTGCTTGAGGTAATCGGTCGTCAGGCGCAGCGTCTCGGCCAGCGCACCGACCGCCTCCGCGCACAGGGCTGCCTGGGCCCGTACCTGGGCGGCGGTGATCGCCGCCGTGGCGTCCACGGCCTCGCCGAGCGGCACGGCAGCGGCCGAGTCGAGGACGAGTTGCGCGGCGCGGCGCTCGTCGTGGGTGCCGTACGCGGTGCGGGTGACGCCGGCCGCGTCGGCGTCGACGAGGAACAGCCCGACACCTCCCTCGGGAAGGCGGGCGGACACGACGAACGTCTCGGCGCAATCTCCGTGCAGCACAGGGTTCTTGCGGCCGGTGAGGGCCCAGGTGTCGCCGGTGCGGGCGGCGGTCGTGGCGACCTCGGTGGCGGGCCACCGGCTGCCGGGCTCGTCGTGGGCGAACGCGAGCAGCAGCGCGCCCTCGGACAGCCGTGGCAGGAGGTCCGCGCGCTGCTCGTCGGTGCCGACCTCGGCGACGAGGCCGCCCGGCAGGAACACCGCATTCAGCAGCGGTTCGGGGGCCAGGGCTCGGCCGATCTCGCCCATGACGGCCATGATCTCCACCGGTCCGGCGCCCATTCCGCCGTGCTCCTCGGCGAACGGCAGGCCGAGCACGCCGAGTTCGGCGAGCTGACGCCACACGTCGTCGCTCCAGCCGCGGTCGGTGTCGGCGACCTTGTTACGGGTCTCGGTGTCGTAGGTGCCCGAGAGCACGTCGCGGACGGTCTTGCGGAGCAGGTCCTGTTCGGTATCGAGTTCGAAGTTCATGACAGTGGCTCACAATCCGAGGATGGAGGAGGCAATGATCGAGCGCTGCACCTCGCTCGACCCGCCGTAGATGGACACCTTGCGGTAGTTCAGGTAGGTCGGGGCGGTGTGCTGCGCCCACTCCGGCGAGTCGATGCCCGCGGCGCCGACGGGCAGCGAGTCGGGTCCGGCGATGTCGGTGAGCAGTTCGGTGACCGCCTGCTGCAGCTCCGAGCCGCGCAGCTTCAGCAGCGACGACGCCGGATTGGGCTTGCCGTCGGCGGACCCGGCGACCACCCGCAGCTGCGTGAGCTCGAGCGTGAGCAGTTCGTTCTCGAGCTCGGCGAGGCGCGCGGCGAACAGCGGGTCGTCGATCAGGGTGCCGGATCCGGTCCGGGTCTGCGCGGCGAGCTGCTTGGCGCGGGCGAGCCGCACCTTGGTGGCGCCGACGCGGGCGATGCCGGTGCGTTCGTTGCCGAGCAGGAACTTCGCGTAGCTCCAGCCCGCGTTCTCCTCGCCGACCAGGTTCTCGGCGGGGACCCGCACGTTCTCGAAGAAGACCTCGTTGACCTCGTAGCTGCCGTCGACGAGCTTGATCGGGCGGACGGTCACGCCGGGCGTGGTCATGTCGATGAGCAGCATCGAGATGCCGGCCTGCTTCTTCGGCGCATCCGGGTCGGTGCGCACCAGGCAGAAGATCCAGTCGGCGTGCTGGGCGAGGGTGGTCCACGTCTTCTGGCCGTTGACGATGTAGTCGTCGCCGTCGCGCACCGCGCGGGTCTTGAGTGAGGCCAGGTCGGAGCCGGCCTCGGGCTCCGAGAATCCCTGGCACCACCAGATGTCGAGGTTCGCGGTGGCGGGCAGGAAGCGCTCCTTCATCTCCTGCGAGCCGAACTGCGCGATCACGGGACCGATCATGGATGCGTTGAACGGCAGCGGATCGGGCACCGAGGCGAGCTGCATCTCGTTGAGCCAGATGTTTCGCTGCACGGGGGTCCAGTCCTTGCCGCCCCACTCGACGGGCCAGTTCGGCACCGCCAGACCCTTGGCGTTGAGGATCTGCTGGCTCCGGACGACCTCGTCGCGGTCCAGGTGCCGGCCGGCAGCCACTTTCTCTCGGATCTCGGCGGGGAACTCGGTGGTGAAGAACGTGCGCAGTTCGTCGCGGAACGCGAGCTCTTCGTCGGTGAGCTTCAGGTTCATGGGGGCCTTCCGTCACGGTTGTGCCTGTGCGAGCGCAGCATGGGACCACGGCCCGATCCCGTTTTCACGCTGCATGATTCGCGGAGGGATGGGGGCTCGTTCGCCCTGGTGCTGCGTACACCCGTACTGTAACTTGACACTGTTAGGTTGTCCAGGCCGACCCCGGGACCGACCCCCGGACCGACGCCGAGGAAGGAGCGCCGATGGCACGACCCCGTACCCCGCTGCTCAGCCGCCCGCTCATCCGCGAGACCGCCCTGCGCCTCGTCGACGCGCACGGACTCGACGAACTGTCCATGCGCAAGATCGCCGCCGAGCTCCATGTCAGCGCGCCGTCGCTGTACAGCCACTACTCGAACAAGGACGAGCTGCTCGACGACATCGCCGACCAGGTCGGCGAGTCCGTCGACATCAGCGGATTCGACACCGACGACTGGCAGGAGGCGCTGCGCGTCTGGGCGAGGTCCTACCGCGCCGCTCTCGCCGAGCACCCGAACCTCGTACCGTTCCTCGCGCGCAGCCCGGGCCGGCGCGAGGTCGCGCTCGATCAGGCCAACGCCGTGCACGGCGGCCTGACCCGGGCCGGGTGGCCGCCACGGACCGCGACCCTGATCGGCGCGTCGATCAAGTACATCGTCGTCGGCTCGGCCATCGCCTCGTTCTCGGGCGGCTTCCTCGACGACCTCACCATCTACCGGGAGCGCTATCCCCATCTGTCCCAGGCACACCGGCTGCGCGAGCACGCGGACGAGATCGACCGCGACGGCTTCGAGCTGGCGCTCGAGTCGTTCCTGCAGGGCCTGGCGCAGCGGTTCGCGAGCCTCACCGGCGCGGATCGCTGACCGGTCTGTAGGTACGGCGCAACCGCACGAACCGCAGATGCCGGCCCGCCGCCCGGTAGTCGGCCTCGCTGCCGTCGACGTCGAAGCCCATAGCCGCGCACAACCGCGGCGCGACCTTCGGGTGCCGGCGCCCGTACCGCGCCATGAACTCCGCCGCCTCCTCCGGATCGAGGAACTCCGCGGCCACCGCGACTCGTTCGCGGCCCGACTCGATCCGCGCCGCGGGATGCGCCCGCAGGTTGCGGTACCAATCGGTCTGCTTCCCGAAGCCGACGGCCACGACGAATCCACCGGACGTGTCCTCGTGGTTCACCACCTCGAGCACCGTCTGCCGCGGCAGTCCGCTGCGCCGGCCGACGTGGTGCAGCAGCAGGAACCGGCGGCCCAGCACCCGCCCCAGCCCGATCCGGTAGAGGTGGATCGGAGCGCGCAGGAATCGGCGGCGCAGTCCGGTCGGTGGTGCGGCGGGCTCGGTGATGCGCATTCCTTCACTGTGCGCCCGATCCGTCCGCTGCACCACCGGGACGCCCACACGGATCGGCTGCGGGACCGGCGCGACGGCCCTACCGTTGACTCATGCACCGTCCCATTCGCATCGGTCTTCAACTGCAGCCCCAGCATCAGCCCGACTACGGGAAGATCCGCGACACCGTGCTCCGCGCCGAGGACGCCGGCGCCGACATCGTCTTCAACTGGGACCACTTCTATCCCCTCTCCGGGGACCCGGACGGCGCCCACTTCGAATGCTGGACGATGCTCGGCGCGTGGGCCGAACAGACCGAGCGCGTCGAGATCGGAGCGCTCGTCACCGGCGGCGGCTACCGCAATCCCGATCTGCTCGCCGACATGGCCCGCACCGTCGACCACATCAGCGGCGGCCGGCTCATCCTCGGCATCGGCGCGGGCTGGTTCGAGAAGGACTACGTCGAGTACGGCTACGACTTCGGCACCAAGGGTTCCCGGCTGAAACTGCTCGGCGAATACCTGCCCCGGATCACCGCGCGGCTCGCGAAGCTCAACCCCCAGCCGACCCGGCACATCCCGCTGCTCATCGGCGGCGGCGGACCCCGCAAGACCATCCCGCTGGTGGCGCAGTACGCCGACATCTGGCACAGCTTCGGGGACCTCGACACCCACAAGGAGAAGGCGGAGATCCTCGCGGCGCGCTGCGCCGACGCCGGCCGCTCACCGAACGAGGTCGAGCGGTCCGTGCCGTGGCCCGGAACCGCGCACGCGGCCGCCTTCGTCGACGCGGGCGTCACCCTGTTCACCGTCGGTGTCGGCGGTCCCGACTACGACCTGAGCGGCCTCCTCGAGGCGATCGGGTGGCGGGACGAGAACTCCGCACCGCCGCTGTCCGGGCTGGCCTGACCGGGCTACCCCAGGGCCGGGACGCGGCAACCGGGGTCCGGTTCTCGGCTGCCCGCGCGCACATCGTCGTTGCGTCCGCCTGGTCACTCTGTTTACTGTAGTTGAAGCCACGTATGGTCGACCCCCGCGGAAGGCGGTGAGCGGCGTGAACCCTGAAGGCGTGTGGATCGCCGGTGGATACCAGTCCGACTTCGCGCGGAACCTGACCCGGGAGGACCGGAACATCGCGGACCTCGTCGCGGAGACGGTGACGGAAACGCTGCGCGACGCCCGCATCGACGTCGCCGACGTCGGGGTGATCCACGTCGGCAATGCCTTCGGACAGCTCTACACCGGTCAGGGACACCTCGGCGGCATGCCGGCCTCCGTGCTGCCCGAGCTGTGGGGGATCCCGGCCACCCGGCACGAGGGGGCCTGCGCGTCCGGCTCCCTTGCCGTGCTCGCCGCGATGGCCGATCTCGAGGCCGGGCGCTACGACTGCGCCCTCGTGCTCGGCGTTGAACTCGAACGGTGCGTCCCCGGCGACGCCGGCACCCGGGTCATGAACGCCGCGGCCTGGGTGGGACAGGAAGGCGCCGACGCGAAGTACATGTGGCCGTACATGTTCGACAAGATCGCCGACGAGTACGACCGCCGCTACGGCCTCGACGACGAGCACCTGAGGGCGATCGCGGAACTGAACATCCGCAACGCCCGCGCCAATCCGAATGCGCAGACCCGCAACCGGACCTACGGACCCGGCAGTTTCGGCCCGGACGAGGCCGCCAATCCGGTGGTCGAGGGACGCCTCCGCAGGACCGACTGCAGTCCGCTGACGGACGGCGCCGCGGGCGTGGTGCTGCTGAGCAACCGCTACCTGAGCCGGCACCCACGCACCGTCGACGACATGTCCCGCATCCTCGGCTGGGGCCACCGCACGGTCGGACTGTCCTTGTCCGGCAAGCTCGCCCGCGACGGCGACGATCCCCTCGTCATGCCGCACGTGCGCGCCACGATCGTCGACGCGTTCGAGCGGAGCGGCATCGGCGGCGTCCGGGACCTCGACCTGATCGAAACACACGACTGCTTCACCGTCAGCGAATACCTGGCCGTCGACCACTTCGGGATCACCGCCCCCGGCCGGAGCTGGCAGGCGATCGAGAACGGCGACCTCGAGATCGGTGGCCGCATCCCCATGAACCCCAGCGGGGGCCTTCTCGGCGGCGGGCATCCGGTCGGCGCCACCGGAGTCCGGATGCTGCTGGACTGCCACCGCCAGATCACCGGCCGCGCCGGCGACTACCAGGTCCCCGGCGCCACACGAGCCGCGACCCTGAACATCGGCGGAAGTACGACCACCACGGTCAGTTTCGTCGTCGGCTGAAAGGACATCCATGGAACTCGAGATTCTGGGACGGGCACTGTCCACCCTGCCCGCGGACGACGACCACCCGTACCGCACCGGTCCGTGGCGCCCGCAACACACGGAGCGGCGCGCCGACGACCTCGAGGTGATCGGCGACCTGCCGGCCGACCTCGACGGCGTGTACCTGCGCAACACCGAGAACCCGGCGCACCCGGCACTCGAAGGTCTCTATCATCCCTTCGACGGTGACGGCATGATTCACGTCGTCGGATTTCGCGACGGAAAAGCCTTCTACCGCAACAGATTCGTGAAGACCGACGGCTTCCTGGCCGAGCAGGAGGCCGGTGGCCCGTTGTGGGCGGGCATCGCCGAACGGCCGCAGAACTCGATCCGCCAGGACGGCTGGGGCGCCCGCGGCCGCATGAAGGATGCCTCCAGTACGGACGTCACCGTGCATCGCGGCGTCGCCCTGACCAGCTTCTGGCAGTGCGGGGACCTCTACCGCCTCGACCCGACCACGCTCGAGACCCTCGGCAAGGCGACGTGGGACGGCCGATTCCCCTCCGACTGGGGCGTTTCCGCGCATCCCAAGGTCGACGTCCGCACCGGCGAACTGCTGTTCTTCAACTACGGCACCGACGCCCCGTACCTGCACTACGGCGTGGTCGACGCCGACGATCGGCTGGTGCACTACGTCGACATCCCCCTGCCCGGCCCCCGCCTGCCCCACGACATGGCGTTCACCGAGAACTACGCGATCCTCAACGACTGCCCCCTGTTCTGGATCCCGGAGGCCCTCGCGCGCGGCAAGTACGTGCCGCGCTACCACCCCGACCTGCCGATGCGGCTCGGCGTGATTCCCCGGCGCGGCCGTCCCGACCAGATCACCTGGTTCGACGCCGACCCGACCTACGTGCTGCACTGGACCAACGCCTACGAAGACGGCGACGAGATCGTGCTCGAGGGATTCCATCAGGAGACACCGGAACCGCCGGACGACGGCACCGGACCGATCTACCGGCGGCTGTTCCGTTCGCTGGCGCTCGACCGCATGGGCACCCACCTGCACCGCTGGCGGCTGAACCTGCGCACCGGCTCGCTCACCGAGGAACGGCTGTCCGAGTCCGTCACCGAATTCGGGATGATCAATCCGCATCACGGCGGCGTCCGCCACCGCTACACCTACGCCGCGACGGGGGTGCCGGGCTGGTTCCTCTTCGACGGCCTCGTCAAACACGACGTGCAGACGGGGGCGGAGGAGCACTACTCGTTCGGCGAGGGCGTCTTCGGCAGCGAGACCGTGATGGCGCCCCGCACCGGGTCGGCCGCCGAGGACGACGGCTACCTGATCACGATCACCACCGACATGAACCGGGACCGGTCCGAATGCCTGGTCTTCGACGCGCGGCAACCGGGGGACGGACCGCTCGCGCGGATCGGACTCCCCGAACGGGTCTCGAGCGGCACCCACTCGACCTGGGCGGCGGGTTCGGACCTCCCGGGGTGGCGGGACGCGGACCGGGCAGGCGACGTCCTGAACCTATGATCAGCTGTCGATGGCAGGTTCCGGCACGGTCACCGAACTCGAGCCGGGCGGTGACAACGCGATCGCGGTCACCCTCGGCATCCTCGGCGACGAGTGGAACCTGTGGATTCTGCGGTATGCGTTGCAGGGCGACCGCCGCTACCGGGACTGGATCGAGCGGGGGGAGATCTCCAACGCGGTGCTGACCGCGCGCCTGGCCCGCCTCACCGACGCGGAACTCCTCGAGCGGGTGCAGTACCAGGAGCGGCCGGCTCGACACGAGTACCGGTTGACGGCCCGCGGCCACGGCGTGTGGCCGGTTCTGCTCACCATGTGGGCGTGGGAGCAGCAGTGGGCGCCCGATCACCGGGGACAGCTCCCGGCCAGGCGGCACGCGGTCTGCGGCGCCCGGTTCACACCGGTGCTCGTCTGCGGCCACTGCGACCGGCCCGCCGGCGCACCCGACGTGGACGCGCAGCTCGGCCCCAGCGGACAGTGGCCGCGCAGCGTGCCGGCCGCGACCGGTCGCCGACGGTCCGGCCGTGCTCGCGCGCCGGAGATCCTGCCGCACACGATGGAACTGCTCGGCGACCGGTGGTCGGCGGCGCTGCTCGGGGCGGCGTTCCTCGGCGCCACCCGCTACGGGCAGTTCGCCGAGCGCATGGGGGCACCTCCGACGGTGGTGGCCGACCGGCTCCGGCGCTTCACCGAGCTGGGCGTCCTGCAGGAACTACCCAATCCCGACCGCCCGGCGTGGGTGACCTACCACCTCACCGACAAGGGGCGGGCGTTCTTCCCCGTTGTCGCCTGCATGATCGACTGGGGGCTGCGCTGGTTCCGCGCACCGGAGGGACCGGCGATCGTCCTGCGTCACCGCCACTGCGGCCACAGCTTCGCACCCGCACTGACGTGCAGTCACTGCAGGGAGCGGCTGCGGGCCTCCACGGTCTCGATCGAACCCACCGGCGGCTGACCCGCCCCGGCACACCCGTCGGACGGCGCGATTCGGATTAGGCTCCCACCATGCCCGAATCCGTGATGGCGAAACGGAGCACCGTGGCGGCGCTGCTCCTGGCGGTGCTCCTGGCGCTGACTGCGACGGCCTGTTCCTCGGGCGGTGGTCGACCGTCGGCTCCCCAGGACCTGTGTTCCCCGCCCGGGGTCGGCGGGGCCTCCGCCGCACCGACCAATCTCGACACGTCGGCCGCCGCCGCGGAGGACCGCTACACCACCCCGGGCGTGGTGCCGCTCGAGTCGATCGACGTTTCCGGGCTGAACCTCATCACCCCCGGTGTGCTCACCGTAGGCACGCTCTCCGACGCGCCACCGAGCATCTGCGTGAACTCCCAGGGCGAGTTCACCGGCTACGACAACGAACTGCTGAAGGCCATCGCCGAGAAACTCGGTCTCCGCGTGGAGTTCGTCGGCACCGAGTTCGCGGGCCTGCTCGCCCAGGTGGCCGGCCGGCGCTTCGACGTCGGCTCGTCGTCGATCACCACCACGGACGAACGTCGCCGGCTGGTCGGCTTCACCAACGGCTACGACTTCGGCTACTTCTCGCTGGTCGTGCAGAACGGCAGTCCCATCCGCGGCTTCGGGGACCTGAACGCGTCCACCCGCATCGGGGTCGTGCAGGGAACCGTCCAGGACGACTACGTCGTCAACACCCTCGGTCTCGATCCGGTGAAGTTCCCGGACTACAACACCGCGTACGCGAACCTGAAAACCGGCCAGATCGACGCGTGGGTGGCGCCGTCGCAGCAGGCCGAGGGCGCGATCGCGCCGGGTGATCCGACGTCGATCGTGCAGAACACGTTCAGCCTCAACAACTACGTCGGCTGGGCCGTGTCCCGGGAGAACCAGGCGCTGATCGACGCGCTCAACTCCGGGCTCGACGCCGTGATCGCCGACGGCACCTGGGCCGAGCTCTACACCGAATGGGTCCCCCGGGAACTGCCCGAGGGCTGGAAGCCCGGCAGCAAGGCCGCGCCGGAACCCGACCTGCCGGACTTCGCGGCGCTGGCCGCCGAAAACACCGCCAGCGGCGAGGAGCCGGCGGCCACGGCCCCGAAGTCCACGCTCGAACAGCTGCGCGAGACGTTCTTCTCGTGGGAGCTGTACCGGCACGCCTTCCCGGATCTGCTGAAGACCGGTCTGCCGAACACCCTGATCCTGGCGCTGACCTCCGGGCTCGCCGGCACGGTCCTCGGCATGCTGCTCGCCATGGCGGGGATATCGCGCACCCGCTGGCTGCGCTGGCCCGCCCGCGTCTACACCGACATCTTCCGCGGCCTGCCCGCGGTGGTGATCATCCTGCTCGTCGGCCTCGGCCTCGGCCCGGTGGTGCAGGGCGCCACGGGCAACAACCCGTACTGGCTGGGCGCGGCGGCGCTGGCGCTGCTCGCGGCCGCATACATCGGGGAGATCTTCCGCTCCGGCATCCAGTCGGTCGAACCGGGGCAGATGGAGGCGGCCCGGGCCCTGGGCTTCAGCTACCGCCGGGCGTTGACACTGGTGGTGATCCCGCAGGGCGTGCGGCGCGTGCTGCCCGCGCTGATGAACCAGTTCATCTCGCTCATCAAGGACTCGTCGCTCATCTACTTCCTCGGTCTGCTGGCCACCCAGCGCGAACTGTTCGCCGTCGGCCGCGACCTGAACGCGCAGACCGGCAACCTCTCGCCGCTCGTCGCGGCGGGCCTGTTCTACCTCATCCTCACCGTGCCGTTGACTCATCTCGTGAACTACATCGACCACCGCCTGCGCACCGGCCGGCCCGAGGCCACCCTCGACCCGCTCGAGCAGGAACTCGTCGTGGAGAGGGGCTGACCGATGCCGACCACCATCCGGGACAGCGTGTCCCTCACCGGGACCGGACTGCACCTGGCCTTCGGCACCCACAAGGTGCTGCGCGGCGTCGACATCCACGTCGACGCCGGCAAGACCGTCACCGTCATCGGCCCGTCCGGCTCGGGCAAGTCGACCCTGCTGCGCGTGCTCAACCGGCTGCACGAACCCGACGCCGGCGACATCCTCCTCGACGACCGCTCGGTGCTGAAGGACAACCCCGACGAGCTGCGGCAGCG
This sequence comes from Rhodococcus sp. DMU1, assembly GCF_012272955.1. Classification (NCBI taxonomy): domain Bacteria; kingdom Bacillati; phylum Actinomycetota; class Actinomycetes; order Mycobacteriales; family Nocardiaceae; genus Rhodococcus; species Rhodococcus sp. DMU1. The sequence goes on from NZ_CP050952.1 coordinate 5,953,963, forward strand.
GATCGGGATGGTGTTCCAGCACTTCAACCTCTTCCCGCACAAGACGGTGGCCGAGAACATCGCGCTCGGCCCCCGCAAGCTCAAGGGGCTGTCGAAGGAGCAGGCCCGCGCGCTCGCCCTCGAACAACTCGATCTCGTCGGCCTGAAGCACAAGGCCGACTCCCGTCCCGGCAACCTGTCCGGCGGGCAGCAGCAGCGCGTCGCGATCGCCCGCGCGCTCGCGATGGCCCCGCAGGTGATGTTCTTCGACGAGGCCACCTCGGCGCTCGACCCGGAACTGGTCAAGGGGGTCCTCGCCCTGATGGCCGATCTCGCGTCCGGCGGCATGACGATGGTGGTCGTCACCCACGAGATGGGCTTCGCCCGCTCGGCGTCGGACACGGTGGTGTTCATGGACCACGGCGCGGTCGTGGAAACCGGTCCCCCCGACGAACTGTTCGACGCCCCGAAGACCGAACGACTGCAGCAGTTCCTGTCGCAGGTGCTGTAGGCCGCTCCGCGGCCGGTGCGTCCTTCGGGTTGCCCCAGCCGCCCAAAGGACGCACCGGCGCGGTGCGCGAGGTCAGCCTCCTTCGGAAGTGCTCAACCGCTGCGCGGCGTCGTAGAGCGAATGGGCGTGTAGTTCGAACAGGGCGACGAGGTCGACGCTGTCGCCGCCGATCTCCTTGGCGATGAACAGCCCGTCGGCGCCGGCCATCGCGTACGTGGTCAGCAGGGCGACCGAGCCGTCCGACAGGCCGGGCGCGAGGTCGCGGATTGCGTCGACGAGGCGGAGGCGTGCTTGCTCACGCACCTGCAAGAACATTGTGCGGGCGCTCGGTTCGACCGGGCGCCGCTCGAGGGTGAGCATCAGCCCCAGCCGCAGGAAGTCCGGTGAATCCAACAGCGTCTTCGCGACCTGCATCGCCAGGGCCACGATGCGTTCGCGTGGGTTGTCGCCGTCCGGTACGGTCCACCCGGACAGCCAGGTGTCGAAACTGCGCTCGATCACCGCGGCGATCAGCTCGTCCTTGTCCTTGAAATGCCAGTAGATCGAGCTCGCGGGCAGACCGCACTTCTTGCTCACCAGCGCAATGCTGGTGCCCTCGTAGCCGCGCTCGGCGGCGACCTCCACGGCGGCGTCCAGAATCCGGCGACGGGACTCCTCGCCGTTCGCGCGGCGCTGCCGGGTCCTCTTCTGCTCGTCCACGAGCGCTCCTCAGGTTGCGACGGTGTGTATTGACTCACACTGCACGCCAGCTTACTGTAGTGACCACTACAGGAACAATCCCTGATCTTCGGCGGCCGGATTCCACCCCGCCGATCGACACCCTTCCCCGCTCGACGAGAGGTCTCGACGTGACCGACATCCCGCACTACGACGTCGCCGTCATCGGCTACGGCCCCACCGGCGTGACCGCCGCGAACATCCTCGGCCAGATCGGATTGAAAGTGCTTGTGATCGAGCGCAATCCGGATATCTACGGCAGGGCGAGGGCAATCTCCACCGACGAGGAGGTGCTGCGAATCTGGCAGCAGGTCGGCCTGGCGGACCGCCTGCAGGAGGACATGCTCGCCGGCAACGCCGCTACCTTCGTCGACGCGAACGGCGCACCGTTCACGGAGATCGCACCGGTGTCCCACGGATCCGGTCACCCGCCTCAGCAGTTCATCTACCAGCCCGCACTCGAGAAAGTGCTGCGCGGCGGGGTCGAACGATTCCCCAACGTGGATGTCCTGCTCGAGCACGAGTGCCTGCGGGTCCTCCAGGACGCGACCGGGGTCGAGCTGATGCTGGCCGACCTACGGAACGACGCCTTCGAACGCGTGCGTGCGTCCTACGTGATCGCCGCCGACGGTGGCGCGAGCCCCACCCGTGCTCAGCTCGGGATCGGCTACGAGGGCCGGACCTACGCCGAACGGTGGGTGGTCATCGATACGAAGGTGCTGCAGGAGTGGCCGGGCCACGATCGGCTCCGGTTCCACTGCAACCCCGACCGTCCGACCGTGGACTGCCCGACACCGCTCGGACACCACCGGTGGGAATTCCCGGTCCGCGACGACGAGGACGAGGACGAACTGGTCACCGACGCAGCGATCTGGCGCGTACTCAACAACCAGGGCATCACCGACACGCAGGTGAAGATTCTCCGCGCAGTCGTCTACAGCCACCACGTGCGCTTCGCCGACCGCTGGCGCGTCGGCCGGGTCTTCCTCGCCGGCGACGCCGCCCACGCGATGCCGCCGTGGATCGGCCAGGGCATGTCCGCCGGGGTGCGCGACGTGGCAAACCTGTGCTGGAAGCTCGCCGCAGTGCTCGACGGCACCCTGCCCGAATCGATCCTCGACAGCTATCAACTGGAACGCCTGCCCCATGTGCGGGAGGTGACCGACCGCGCGGTCAAGGTGGGCCGGCTCATCACCCAGCGGCACGCTGTACTCGCGGCCGTGCGTGATCGGTTCTTCCGGATTGCCATGCGGGTACCGGGGATTCCCGAATGGCTACGCGACAATCGGTGGATCCCGGACGCCTTCTACCCCCGAGGCCTGCTGGCCGGCCCGAAGGCGGTCGCGTCGGCGGCGGTGGGATGGCTCGTACCGCAGCCGTGGGTGCTGGACGAGAAGGGCAGCCTCGAACGCCTCGACGACGTGCTCGGTGGGCGATGGACGATCCTGCATGTCGGCTCGCCGGACTCGTGGCCCGGCTGGCGCACCGCCGGCGTACCGACCGTGCGCCTGGCCGGTCCCGGCGCCGCCCCGGCCGCCGACACCGTCGTCGACACGAACGGCACCCTGATCCGGTGGATGCGCGCCAAGGGTGCCACCGTCCTGGCCCTGCGGCCGGACGGGGTCGTCTACGCCGCCGCCGGACCCGACACCAACCTGGCGCCGCCCCCGCCGGGAATGAAAGCCGCCTCATCCATTCGCCTTTCCGAGGAAACGGAGACCCTCGCATGACCCGCACAGCGCTGACCGAACGCACCGTGACCGTCGCCGGCAAGGACATCTTCTTCGCCGAAACCGGAGAAGGGCCGGCGGTACTACTGCTGCACGGCGGCGGGCCCGGCGCCTCCGGGGTGTCCAACTATTCCCGCAACATCGACGAGCTCGCCCGGAAGTTCCGGGTGATCGTGCCGGACCTGCCCGGTTACGGACGCTCGAGCAAGGGCGTCGACCGGTCCGATCCGTTCGGCTACCTCGCCGACAACATCCGCGGACTGCTCGACGCCCTGAACCTCGGCCGTGCCCACCTGGTCGGCAACTCCTACGGCGGTGCCTGCGCCCTCCGCCTGGCTCTCGACACCCCGGAACGGGTCGAGAAGATGGTGCTCATGGGCCCCGGTGGCATCGGCACCACGCGCGGGCTGCCCACTCCCGGCCTGCAATCGCTGCTGTCGTACTACACCGGCGACGGTCCCTCACGCGACAAGCTCGAAGGCTTCATTCGCAAGTACCTGGTCTTCGACGGGGCCACCGTACCCGACGAGGTGATCGACGAACGCTACCGGTCGAGCATCGATCCGGCCGTGGTGGCCGATCCGCCGCTGCGCCGTCCCTCCGGGCCCGGCGCCCTGCGCACGCTGTGGGGCATGGACTTCACCCGCGACCGGCGACTGCGCCGGCTCGCCACCCCCACGCTGGTGATCTGGGGCGCCGACGACAAGGTCAATCGTCCGAGTGGTGGCCGCATGCTGGCACACACCATGCCCAACTGCGACCTGCTGCTCGCCGCAAACACCGGCCACTGGGTGCAGTGGGAACGCGCCGACTTCTTCAACGCCGTCACCACGGCCTTCCTCACCGGGAGCACCCGATGACCACCGCGGACTCGCTGTTCGGCTCCGTCCACCTCGGTTACGTCGTCATCGAGACGAACAAGTTCGCCGACTGGCACCGCTTCGGCCGCGACGCGATCGGCCTGCACGCCGACCGGCTTTCCGCCCAGGCCATGCGATTTCGGCTCGACGACCACGAATGCCGGTTCCTGCTGCAACGCGGCGACGCGGAGGACGTCACCGCCCTGGGCTGGGAGATCGACGATCACGGATCGTTCGACCGAATCGTCGCCCGGGTGCGCGACCGCGGCGTCCCGGTCACCGAAGGCACCGACGAGGAGGCGGCCCTGCGCGGCGTCGAACGCCTGCTGCGTTTCCCCGGGCCGAAGGACATCGACCAGGAGATCTTCACCCGTGCCCGCACCACCACCACGCCGCTGGCGATGAGCAACGCCGGATTCGTCACCGGCGCATCGGGAATGGGACACGTAGCGATCACCTCGACCCGGCCGCACACGCTGCACGGCTACTACGGCATCGTCTTCGACGCCCGGCTGTCCGACTACATCGACGAAACCATCAGCGGTGCCAAACTCAAGATCCGCTTCCTGCGCGTCAACGAACGCCACCACTCGGTGGCGATCGCCGCGGTCCGCGGTCTTCCCGTCGACCCGGTCCGCACCCGGATCCAGCACCTGAACATCCAGGTCACCGAGCTCGACGACATGACCCGGTCCTACCAGCGTGTCAAGGAACTCGGCTTCGAGATGGCCCTCGGCGTCGGCCAGCATACAAACGATCGCGAGCTGTCCTACTACGCTCGCACACCGTCCGGGTTCGAGTGGGAGGTCGGCTGGAACCCCATCGTGGTCGACGAATCCACCTGGGAGCCGACCACGCACCGCGGCATCAGCATCTGGGGCCACACCCCCGAGGGGCAGACCGTCGTCGACAAGCTGGTCCAGTTCAAGACGGCCGCACTGTCGCTGCGCCGCCCCGAGCAGACCGTCCCCGCGCTCAGCGGAACCGGAATCGCCGACGACTGCTCGATACGAATCCGTTGAACGGCGGTGCCGGTAGGACCGGCGACTATGGGTGCACCTGTGGAGGTATTCGTCGACGGCTTTGTGGATGAGTGCCCTGCGCTTGCGGGGTTGGCTTGCGGCGAATTCGTCGAGTTGGTCGCTGAGTGGTTTGGTAGGCGGCCTTGGCGGCGGGGGATGCGCTTCGGCGGTTCTACCGCGCCGACTGCGCCGACGGACTACCGAGTGCACCTCGGGCCGGTCGGCCCCGCGTGCGCTCCGTTCGCGGCCTCGATACCGCCACGACGGGGTCAGAGTCACGGCCTGACCCCTGCCTACAGTCCCGGTGCCGTCGCAGGGCACGGGAACCGCATCAAGTGTTCACACGTAAGACGTACGGACGTGCCGGCTTCGACCCGCTCCGCGAACGAACCCTCCTCGGCAGCTGATGGCGGCCGTCACGGCAGATGGGCCCGAGCCTGTCTCTGTCCATGGTTCGGATAGCTGCGATATGGAGATACCCTGAAAGGGCGTCGTCGAGAGGTAGGCGGATGGCACCAGGGATTCCCGGGCGGTACAGGGACGGATAGCACGTTGGCGATCGACGACGAGCCGCTCCGAACCCAGCGCGATACCGTCTCCGCGACGGTGAACGAGCTGCGCGCGGCCGGGTTCGATGACGCCCAGGAGATCGGACGCGGAGGCTTCGGTGTGGTCTATCGCTGCACCCAGTCCGCTCTGGATCGCACGGTGGCAGTGAAGGTGCTCACCGACGACCTCGACGAGGAGAACCAGGCCCGATTCCTCCGAGAGCAGCAGGCAATGGGCCGACTGACCGGGCACCCGAACGTCGTGAGTGTGCTCGCGGTCGGCGTCACCGACAGCGGACGTCCCTTCCTGGTAATGCCCTACCATTCGCAGAACTCGCTCGACGCGCGGATTCGCAGGCACGGCCCGCTCTCGGTGCCGGAGACGCTGCGGTTGGGAGTGAAGATGGCCGGTGCCCTCGAAACGGCGCACCGATTAGGCATAGTGCACCGCGACGTCAAACCCGGCAATATCCTGCTCACCGACTACGGCGAACCGTCGCTGACCGACTTCGGTATCGCGCACATCACCGGTGGTTTCGAAACCGCGACCGGCACGATTGCCGGATCTCCCGCGTTCACCGCCCCGGAGGTGCTCGGTGGTGACCCGCCGACTCCTTCCTCCGACGTATATGGGCTCGGGGCAACACTGTTCGCGGCGCTGACCGGGCATGCGGCATTCGAGCGCCGTAGCGGTGAACAGGTGGTGGCCCAATTCCTACGGATCACCACCCAACCAGCGCCGAGCCTCCGCGAATCCGGTATCGAAGCCGACGTCGCCGCGGTGGTGGAACGCGCGATGTCCCGGGATGCGGGCGAGCGACCCACGGCGGCGGCGCTGGGCGAGGCACTGCAGGAAGTCCAACTCCACCGCGGTGTCCCCGTCGACGAGATGGCGCTACGCCTTGTCCTCGACGCAGAGCGGGACACAGGCGACCCTGTGCCTCTGTCGGCAGGGCGGTCACCCGCCCAGCGACTCCCGTCTCCTTTGCAACCGGGAACGGTTGTCGATGGCGGTCTTCCCCTGGAGTTGACGAGCTTCATCGGCCGGCGAACAGAGCTCACGGAGGCCAAGAGACTACTGTCGAGGTCACGACTGGTCACCTTGACCGGGATCGGCGGTGTCGGAAAAACCCGACTGGCGTTGCGAGTCGCGACCAACACCCGGCGCGGCTTCGCCGACGGAGCCCGGCTGGTTGAGTTGGGCGACCTGCGCGACGGCTCGTTGGTGGGCGAGGTCGTCGCGGCCGGGTTGGGGATACGGAACCGCTCCCCGAAACCTCTGCAGACCCTCGTGGAGTTCCTGGCAGCTCGGCAGATGCTGCTGGTGCTCGACAACTGTGAGCAGGTTGTGGACGCGGCGGCGGACCTCATTGAGACACTGCTGCGCACCTGCCCTGGCCTGCGGATTCTCGCGACGAGTCGCGAAATCCTCGATGTTCCCGGGGAAGCCGTCCTCCGCGTGCAACCGCTGACTGTTCCGGAAACAGACCGGCAACCGTCGCTGAAGGGGCTGCCCAGCTACGACGCAGTGACGTTGTTCGCCGAGCGGGCCGCCGCCGCGGTGCCCGGCTTCGAGGTCACCGCGGACAACGCGGGCACTGTCGCTCGAATCTGCGCCCGGCTGGATGGTCTGCCCTTGGCTATCGAATTGGCGGCGGCGCGGCTGCGCACGATGTCGCCGGACCAAATCCTGCAGCGGTTGACCAACCGGTACGCGCTGCTGACCCGCGGCAGCCGCAGCGCGCCGACCCGTCAGCAGACCTTGCGGTGGAGTATCGACTGGAGCTATGAACTGTGCTCCCCTGCAGAACAGCAGCTCTGGGCCCGGCTGTCGGTCTTCGCCGGCAGCTTCGAACTCGATGCTGCCGAGCAGGTGTGCATGTACGACGCCGAACCCGCCGATCTCGCCGATCTCGTCGCGTCGCTGGTGGACAAGTCGATCCTCATTCGTGGGGACTCGGGGGCGATGGTGCGTTTCCGGATGCTCGAAACGTTACGCGACTATGGCAGGGACAAGCTCGAGCAGGCGGGCGCGCTCGTAAACCTCCGCCGACGTCACCGCAGCTGGTACCGGCAGCTGGCCTTGGACGCAGAGTCCGGATGGATCAGCCCTCTCCAGCTCGGATGGCTCTCCCGGCTCGAGCGAGAACAATCCAACCTGCGCGAAGCGATGGAATTCAGCCTGCCCGAGGCCGACGACGCTTCGGCCCAGGCGGGGCTCGAGATCGTCACCGCCTTGTTTCCGTTCTGGCTCTCCCGGGGCCTGCTCCGCGAGGGACGCCGTTGGCTCGACCGAGCGCTGACGCTGCGGGATGAACAGGACACCGCCCTTCGGGTCAAGGTGCTGTATTCGGCCAGCATCCTTGCCAGCCGTCACGAAGACCTGGAGCGGGCAGCCGCGCTGACCGAGGAAGGCCGTGTCCTGGCCGAGGCCCATGGAAGTGCACTCGATCGTGCGCTCATGCAGCACGCCGCCGGTGTTCACGCCCTGCACAGCGGCCATCCGGAGCGCGCCGTGGGCTCTTTCACCGCGGCCCTCGATGTACTGCGCGGCGCACGCAGCCTCCTTGCGTACATCACGACTCTGCACGCACTGGGATTGGCCCACGAGATTCTTGGGCACGCCGAAGACGCTGCTGGCTGTCTCGAAGAGGCGATCCGAATTGCCGAATCACACGGTGAATCGGTGTCCTGCGGCCGCTCGGCCTTGACTCTGGGGCTAGTGAGGTGGCGAGAGGGCGACCGTGATCGCGCCGTGATGCTGTTGCGAAAGGGACTCGAACTGGCCCGCTTGGTCGACGATCCCTTCGGGGCCACCTGGTGCCTGGAAATCCTCGCCTGGATCTCGTCCCACGAGAACCGATTCCACCGCGCCGCTGTCCTGATGGCAGCTGCCGAGGTACTACGACGGAGGGTGGGCACCTCCATCGTTCAAATCCCGGACTTGACCGAATCTCACGAGGAATGCGAGCGCATCACGCGCCGCTCACTCGGACCGCGGGCGTTCGCGGCCGCATCCCGCGAGGGCGAAGCGCTGGGTTTCGCCGCCGGTGCCGCCTATGCCCTCGATGAACAGGCATCGACTGCATCACCACACGTCGGTCCCGCGACGGTACTCACCAAACGCGAACGCCAGGTCGTAGACCTGGTCGCACAGGGCCTGACCAACAGAGCGATCGCCGCCCGACTCGTGATCTCCCCGCGCACCGTACAGAGCCACGTCGAGCACGTCCTCACAAAACTCGGTATTTCCTCCCGCACACAGATTGCGGCCTGGACCGCCGGACAGGCCGCCGATCGCGGGGCTGATGAGAGATAAACGTGTCTCGCATACCGTGCACGGCCCAACGGCGCCTCCCGAGGCTCCGATAGGTCGCTGGTGCGGTTGCATCAGACGCTCTCGGGAGGGATAAGACGGCAGTCGGCTGGTCTTCGGCGGATTGGAGGCTGGAGGGGCACTTTGGGCTGATGTACCCCGGTCAGCATCTTGCTTCGACTCGGCACGTGTCGTCCCAGTCCGGCAGTTCGGCCAGATCAGGGGCCAACAGGCGGTCGAGCAGCACGATCGGCACGGCCAGCAACCATGACATCGGTACAGTGAAGAGTTTGTCGATAATGATATTCATCTCAGAGCTCCTGGCTCTAGAAGCGGGGTTGGTCGCGGCTCAGGTGACGCACGCGGCGCCGCAGGTCCAGCGACGGAAGAACTGAGCGGTGTACGTGAAGAACGACAGGTCCGGATGCAAGTCCGCGGCCGAAGCCGCGAAAGTGGCGGATGCCGACAAGTGGCTCGTCTGCGGTTGGAACGGCACGGCCGGTACATGGACGGCGCGTCCCGACCCCTGACAATCCCCACCTGGGAACGGGATTCACCGCGGAGGCTTATTCGGGGTGTCGGGTCAGCGATCAACGAGGTTCTCGAAGATGGTGGCGTTGGCCATACCGCCACCCTCGCACATCGTCTGCAGCCCGTACCGGATACCCTCGGCGCGCATGTGGTGGACGAGAGTTGTGGCCAGGCGCGCTCCCGAGCCGCCGAGCGGATGGCCGACCGCGATCGCCCCGCCCAGCGCATTCACACGATTCTCCGGGGCTCCGGTCGCTCGGAGCCATGCACCGACGACGCTGGCGAACGCCTCGTTGACCTCGAAGGCGCCGATGTCCTCGAGGGTCAGGCCTGCCCGGTCGAGTACCCGCGCCGTCGCGGGGATCGGCCCGGCCAGCATGGTGACGGGGTCGTCGCCGACCACCGTCGCCGTGTGCACCCGCGCCAGTGGTGTGAGTCCCAGCTGCCGGGCGCGTTCTCCGGACATCATCAGCAGCGCGGCTGCGCCGTCGGAGATCTGAGACGCGTTGCCCGCGGTGACCCGCCCGTCCTCGCCGAGGACCGGATCCAGCTGACCGAGCTTCTCGAGGGTCGTGGCCCGGCGAACTCCTTCGTCGAATTCGAGCTTCGTGCCGTCCGGCAGAGTCACCGGCACGATCTCACCGGCGAAGCGACCGTCGTCGACCGCACGGGCCGCCCGCTGGTGTGAGCGCAGGCTGTACTCGTCGAGCCAGGTGCGGCTCAACTCGTACCGGCCGGCGAGAGTCTCGGCACCTCGAATCTGGTTGAATTCGACACCCTCGTATCGCCGCCGGATCGCGTCGCTGTTCGGGTCACCGAGGCCGACGCGCCGCGCCGATCCCATCGGGATCCGGGTCATCGATTCGACGCCACCCGCAACAGCGATGTCGTACTGGCCGGAAATGATACCCGCGGCGGCGAAATGCAGTGCCTGCTGGCTGGATCCGCACTGCCGCTCGATGGTGGTGCCGGGCACCGACTCCGGCCAGCCCGCGGCGAGGACGGCGTTGCGTGCGATGTTGCCGGCTTGTTCGCCGACTTGGCCGACACACCCCCACACGACGTCGTCCACGGACCCGGCATCGATCCCGGTGCGATCGAGCAGCGCGGTCAGGACGGTCGCGGACAGATCGACTGGGTGGACGTCCGCCAGCGCGCCCTTGCGACGCCCGATGGGGCTCCGGACGGCTTCGACGATGACTGCATCACGCATGGGGTGTTCCTCTTCTCTCGTTGTCGGTAGTCACGACGCGGTCCAGACCGGGGTGCGCCGTTCGGTGAAGGCGGCCGCACCCTCACGCGCGTCGTTCGAGCCGAACACCGGCATCACGATGCGCCTGGTTCGCTCGAAGGCCTCGACGGGCGGCCAGCCGGGCGACTCGACGACCACCTTCTTGCTGGCCTGCACCGCGAGCGGGCCGTTGGCGGCGATCTCCTCCGCGAGGGCGAGCGCCTCCGTCAGCACCTCGGACTCGGGAGCCAGTCGATTCACCAGGCCGAGCGGGTGCAGCTGAGCGGCCGTCATGGATGCCCCGGTGAGAATCATCTCCAGTGCCACCGCGCGCGGCAGCCGCACCGGCAGCCGGGTCAGGCCACCGGCGGCAGCGACCAGACCGCGACGCACCTCGGGCAGACCGAACGTGGCGGTCGGTGCGGCGACCACGAGATCGGCTGCGAGAACGATCTCGAATCCGCCGGCGAGCGCCGGACCGTCGACGGCGGCGATCAGCGGCTTGGCAGGAGGCGCCTCGACCAGCCCGGCGAACCCGCGACCCTCGATGCGGGGGCTCTCGCCCCGCAGGAAAGCCTTGAGATCCATTCCGGCACAGAAGTATCCGCCGGCGCCGGTGAGTACGCCGACACTCAGATCCGGGTCGTTGTCGAGCCGGTCCATCGCCGATGCGAGCGCACTCGCCATCTCCCGATCCACGGCGTTGCGGGCTTTCGGACGGTTGAGCGTGATCACCAGGACCCGACCTCGCCGTTCGGTCAGTACCACGTGCTCGGGAGTCTCGCCGGTCATCGGGGCGCCATCCGGATTGCGCCGTCGAGGCGGATCGTCTCGCCGTTGAGCATGCCGTTCTCGATGATGTGCGCGGCCAGCGAGGCGAACTCGGACGGCTCACCGAGGCGCTGCGGGTGCGGGACCGAGGCCGCCAGGGCCTCGCGAATATCGCTGCGGGCGTTCAGCAGAAGCGGGGTGGCGAACACGCCGGGCGCGATCGTGCACACCCGGACTCCGACACTGGCGAGGTCGCGGGCCGCAGGCAGGGTCATCCCCACCACCCCAGCCTTGGAGGTCGCATAGTTGATCTGCCCGATCTGGCCCTCGTAGGCGGCGACGGACGCGGTCAGAACGCACACACCGCGGTCGCCGTCGAGGGGCTCGTTGGCGGCCATCGATTCGGCCGCGTAGCGAAGCACGTTGAAGGTACCGATGACGTTGAGGCGGATGACCGACTCGAACGGCTCGAGGTCGGCGGCCTTGCCCTCTTTGGTGAGGATGCGCATCGGTTTGCCGCGGCCGGCGCAGTGCACGACCGCACGTACCGGGCCATGCTCGGCGGCCGCGGCGAATGCGGCGGCGACGGCGTCCGAGTCGGTGACGTCCGTCGGCACGAACTGCGCGGCCGGGCCCAGCGCTGCGGCCTGCTCGGCGCCCGGTGAGCCGGGAAGGTCGAGCAGGGTGACGGTGGCGCCGGACTCGACCAGACGGGTGGCGGTCGCCAGTCCGAGTCCGGATGCGCCGCCGGTGACGACGGCGTTGATGTCCTTGATCTGCACTTCGATGATCCTTCGATGCGGTCCGGACGCGTGGCGACCGGAGCGGGTGCGTTGAGAGGCTCAGAGCCCCATCGATTTCGAGATGACACTCTTCATGACTTCGCTGGTGCCGCCGAAGATCCGGGTGACCCGGGCGTCGGCGTACAGCCGGGCGATGGGGTACTCGGTCATGTAGCCGTAGCCGCCGTGCAGCTGCAGGCACTTGTCGATTACCCGGGCCTGCAGCTCGGTGCAGAACAGCTTCACCTTCGCTGCGTCCGCCGGGGTGAGTGTGCCGTTGTCGAGGGCGATGAGCGCCTGGTCGACCATCGATTGCCCCGCCTGCAGGTCGGTCGCGCATTCGGCGAGTACGAACTTGGTGTTCTGGAAGTTGGCCAGCGGCGTGCCGAACACCTGGCGTTCCCGGGCGTATTCGAGGGCGAGGTTGACTGCCGCGGTGGCGGTGGCGAGACCGGTGATTGCGATCGACAGTCGCTCCTGCGGCAGGTTGTGTGCCAGCATCGCGAATGCGGCGCCCTCCTCGCCGAGGAGGTTCCTGGCCGGTACGCGGACGTTGTCGAACGTCAACTCGGCGGTGTCGGACGACTTCATGCCGATCTTGTGCAGGTTGCGGCCCCGGATGAATCCGGGCATGTCCCCCTCGACGACGAGCAACGACAGTCCTTTGCGGCGGTTCTCCGGATCCTTGGAAGTGCGTGCCACCACGATCACCAGTTCGGCGTTGATTCCGCCGGTGATGAAGGTCTTGTTGCCGTTGAGGATGTAGTCGTCGCCGTCCCGGACGGCGGTGGTGGCGACGCCCGCGAGGTCCGAGCCGATGCCGGGTTCGGTCATGGCGATTGCGCTGACCAGGTTGCCGTCGGCGAAGCCCGGGAACCAACGGTCGCGCTGTTCCTCGTTGGCGTACTCGAGGAAGTACGGCAGCACCGTGTTCAGGTGCACCTGGAATCCGCCGAGCGAGGCGGCGGCGTAGCCGATCTCCTCGTAGACGACGGTGTTGAACAGGAAGCTGTCGATGCCGCCGCCGCCGTACTGTTCGGGAACCTGCAGACCGTTGATACCGATCTCTGCGGTCTTCTTGTAGAAGTCGCGGGGGATGCAGCCCTGAGCCTCCCAGTCGGGCAGGTTCGGAGTGATTTCCTTGGCGATGAATTGGCGGACCGTGTCGCGGAAGGCGTCGTGGTCTTCGGTGAAGATGTTGCGTTGCATGGTGATTCCTTTGAGAAGGCGGGCTGTCGGCAGGCGGGTTCCGATGTCTAGCGGAGGCGGACGATGTCGGAGGCGACCAGGGCGTCGACCGCGGCGGCGGGGTAGCCGAGTTCGGCGAGCAGCTCGGCGGTGTGCTGACCCAGGTCCGGGTCGCCTTCGCTGCCGGGCTTGGGCATGCTGCCAAGGTGCCAGGGTGACCCGAGGGCGGTGTGCGATGCCCCGTCCGTGTCGCTGACTTCGATGAACAACCCGGACGCTTCGACGTCGGCGCTGCGCATGGCCTCGGGGTAGGTGTTGATCCTGCCGGCCACAACTCCGTTGGTGGTCAGCAACTCCATGGCCTCGTCGCTCGTCATCGTCGAGAATGCGCTGCGCAGCTCGACCAGCATTGCCTGCCGGTTCGCCACCCGCAGGGTGTTGCTTGCAAAGCGCGGGTCCTCGGCCAGGTCGGGGCGCCCGATGAGGCGACACAATCGGTGGAAGTGCACGTCCGAGTAGGCGGACAGGACCAGGTTGCCGTCCTTGGTTGTCATCACGTCCGCGGCGGGGGCGATGCTGGGCTGTCCGTTGCCCTTGCGGATGGGCTCCTCGCCGGTGATCAGGTACTGGCCCCAGTTCGTGCCCTGCAGGTGGAGCGCGACTTCGAGCAGCGAGACCTCGACGGTGTCGCCTTCGCCGGTGCGGAGCCGGCGCACATAGGCCGCCAGGATCGCCTGGGCGCACACGTAACCGGAGGCGACGTCGACGATCTGGGCCCCCACCTTCTGCGGCTCACTGTCGGCTTCCCCGGTGACCCACATCATCCCGCTCTCGGCCTGCGCCGCGATGTCGAGCCCGGGTCGGTACTTCGACGGTCCGTGCAGACCGAATCCGCTGACGGTCGCGTAGACCATCCAGGGGTGGGCGGCGAGGACCTGCTCGGCGCCGAGTCCGAACGACTCCATGACGCCGGGGCGCAGGTTCTGCACCACGATGTCGGCGCCGGCGATCAGTTTCCGGGCGATCTCCTGTGCCTGGGGGTCCTTCAGGTCCAGCGCGATGGACCGCTTGCCGCGGTTGTAGTTCTGCAGCATGGCCTCGCCGGCTGGTCCGATCCCGCGGGCGGACTCGCCGTGCACCGGTTCGACCTTGATCACGTCCGCCCCGAGGTCCACGAGGATCTGGGTGGCGGCGGGGGCTGCGATGAACTGCCCGAAGTCGACGACGCGGACACCGTCCAGGGGCCTGTTGATGTTCATGCTGTCTCCTCGACTCGACGGCGGATGAGGGTGATGTCGCGCTCGGGGTTGACCATGAAGACTGCGATGACTGCGCCGACGATCATCAGGGCGCCGCTGGACTGGAAGCCGATCGCATAGCCGGTGATCTTGTCGACGGACGAGCCGACGGCGAAGCCGAGCACGAGCGGCGCCACCATGCCGGAGATGCTTGCGACCGCCGAGAGCATGCCCAGGACCATCCCGCGCTTCTTCGCCTGGACGACGTCGGCGATCGCGGAGAGTGCGACACCGAAGGCTGCGGTGTTCAGCGAGAACGCGAGGGCGATCAGGACCAGTTGCAGTCCGCCCTGCGGGAGTAGCGTGAACCCGGCCATCGAGATTCCGGCGGCGGCGACGAGCGCTGCGCTGAAGTAGCCGCGGGCGACCCGTCGGGAGACGCCCCGCGAGATCAGCCGGCCGGAGAACCAGCCCGCGGCGATAGCGCCGCCGGCGGCGAGCCCGTAGGGCAGCATCATGAGCTGACCGGCGGTGGCGGTGTCGTAGCCCAGGCCTTCCTGGAGGTAGACGGGCAGCCAGGCGATCTTCAGGGTGGTCGACCAGTACGAGCTGAACATCAGTACCGCGATGCCGATTACAGTGCCGGTCTTCAGGATCGTCTTGTAGGGGGCGTCGACAGTCTCGACCACCACCGTGGAAACCGAAGCCGTTTCGCCTTCACCGGCGCTGCGGCCGAGGATCAGCCAGGCCCCCGCCCACAGGATGCCGATCGCGATGAGTACATAGAACGCGGCGTGCCAATCCCAGTAGAAGATGATCCAGGTGAGTACGGGCGCGGCGATCAGAGTGCCGATCGAGGCGCCCGCGGAAACGAAGCCGCCCGCCATCGCCCGCCTCTCCGGCGGGAACCAGGAGTGCGCGGCGTGGTTGGCCAGCGCGAACGCTGGACCTTCGGCGAATCCGAGGATCACACGGCAGGCGATGAGGACGCCGAAGCTGACCGTGCCGAGCAGTGGGATCATCGTCGCGACCCAGGTCAGCATCAGGCCGGCGAGCAGCCAGCGAAGGCTTACCCGAGACGAGAGCCAGCCGAAGAACAGTGCGCCGGCAGCGAACAACCAGAAGAAGCTGCTCTGCAGGAGTCCGAACTGCTGCGAGCTCAGCCCCAGGTCGCGCTGGATCTGCACCCCGGCGAACGCGATGACGGATTTGTCGGCGTGGTTGATGAGCATGAAGAGGACGAGAAGGCCGACGACGAGCCAGGCACGTCGCATCTGCGTCGACCGTGGCGGCCGTGACCGTACCGACGGGTTCGTCGGCGTTGTTGTGTGCATCGTGGGATCCCTTCGAGAACGAGCGGCAGTGGCGCACCGACGAGCGGGGCGATGTCCGCTCCGAAGGATGATCATTAGGTGATGGAGCCGGGCGCGCCGCAATGACGTGATGTGGTACACACCATTCAAGGCGCGGAGATCGATCGAGTCAAAGACCAAAAAAGTAGAAGACCTACTGTAATTGCCTATGAATCATGGAGGCTCGGGCATTGTCCTCCCGTAGTCGGCGGTCGCCTTCTTCGCGCGTCAGTCTTCCGGCTTCGACCAGGGACAGTCCGTTGGCCATGTACCCTGCGACGGACTGGGCGAACTCCTCGAACGATGCCCGGGCGCAGACCAGGAACTCGGTCGATGCCTCCGTGATCCGTCCGGGCCGGTGGACGACGCCCATCTTGCGGGTCAGGCGCGGCGAGAGTTCCCGTACGACCCCGCCGCGGAGGATCGCGTCGAGACCGCTACGCAGCGCGACGATCGACACCCCACCGCCGGCGAGGACGATCGGCAGCACCGCGCCACGCTGGCGCACCTCCACCGCGACATCCGGCTCGACTCCGTGCAGGCGCAACGAGCGCTCGATGAAGTCGCGGGTCGCCGTACCGCGCCCACTCATCACGAAAGGGACCCCGGACAGCTGCTCGATCGGCACCGGGTCCGGCCACCGCGCATCGGTTCCCGGCGGACACACCAGGACCAGCTGCTGATCGATCAGTTCCTCGCCCACCAGCTCCTCGGCGGGCAGGGGCAGCGCGAGGATGCCCAGCTCGCACGCTCCCGACTTGACCAGGGAGACGACATCGGCGGTCTCTTCGCGTTCCTCGATCCGGAAGCGGATGTCCGGATACTGATGGCGGAACTTGGCCACCCACACAGACAATGGATCCGAGGACAGATCCGACAGAGAGGCGATATCGATCCGACCGCCGCGCATTGCACCGACATCTCGGACCGCATTCTCCGCAGCGCCCACCTCGCGCAGGATGGTGCGGGCCGGGCCGACAAGCGCCTCGCCGGCGGGAGCAAGTACCAGCCCCCGCCCGACCCGGTGAAACAACTCGACACCGAGATCCTTCTCGAGCTTGCGCACCGCCTGTGACAGGGAGGGCTGCGCTACCCGCAGCTGCGCCGCAGCTCGTGTCACCCCGCCGCAGTCGACGACGGCGAGGAAGTACTCGATCTGGCGTAGGTCCATGACCCGAATCTAGAGGCTGCACCGGTCGTGGCGTCCGAAACGCCAATCCGGGGCTCGACGATCCGAATCCCGATCAGGCAGCTGACGCTGCCCGTGCGCGTATTCGGTAGTGCCACCTACCAGAACCGCATACGGCACCGCAGCAGCGAGCGGGCCGAGAGTTCAATGCGGAATCAGATCTCTATGCCGTCGCCTGGGACAAGGTCGAATTCCTGCACGCCGGACACGCATGCGGATCTCCCCAGGGCCGGGTACTACCGCGGTTCCGGTGCGGACAGTACGAATCCTGCGGCTGCGTGGGTTCCCGGGCCAACACGGGAGCGCGCGGATTCACATGTACCCAACCATCCGCAATGCCAATTCGACAAAGCGCTCGGCCAGCGACTCGGGATCGGAGTACGCATTCGAAGGGAACCAGCGACTGACGTCGATGCCCAGCGAGGTGATCGCCAGTGTGGCCGCCGCGGAGTCGAGGGTGTGGAATTCGCCTGATGCATCGCCGGATTCGAGGATACGGTCGAACACCTTCGAGGTCGCACGCCTGATTTTGGCGATTGCCTGGAAGTGCTCGTCGGACAGTGCCCGCAACTCGTATTGGACAACCCGCGCAATTGCATGATGGCGCGCATGCCACTTGACGTAGGCGGATACCGCGGCGACCAACTGATCGCGCGGATGTGTCGCCGTGTCGGATGCTCGGGTGATCGTGTCGAGAACTGCGAGGTGGCCCTCGAGGGCGATGGCGAAGAGGAGCGACTCCTTGGTCTTGTAGTGCGGGTACACCGCGCCGGGACTGAGGTCGAGACGTGCAGCGATTTCTCGGGTACTGGCCGCTCCGTATCCCTTGGCGGCAAAGACCTCGGTGGCTGCGGCCCGTATCCGTGCCGCGGCCTTCGACGTGCCCACCTCGTAGGAAAGATCCTCCAGCGGTGCGTTCACGCGTACGACCGCCTTTCGGAGGGGGGAGGGGTTGACAGGGCTCCATTCACGGGACCAGTATATGCAATCGCATAGAAAATATGCGTTTGCATATTTCTTCGGTGTGCTCGACCTCGTCTGCACACCCCCTTCCGCCGCTGACCAGGAGTCGCCATGTCCGAGGCTGTGATCGCTTCCGTCGCCCGTTCGCCGATCGGGCGTGCCATGAAGGGGTCGCTGGTAGGTATGCGGCCGGACGACTTGGCCACGCAGATGGTCGCCGCGGCGCTGGCGAAGGTGCCCGAACTCGATCCTACGGACGTCGACGACCTGCTCCTCGGTTGCGGCCTGCCCGGCGGTGAACAAGGCTTCAACATGGCCCGCAATGTCGCGATCGAGCTGGGCTACGACTTCCTGCCCGGCACCACCGTCACCCGCTACTGCTCGTCGTCGTTGCAGACCACCCGCATGGCCTTTCACGCGATCAAGGCCGGTGAGGGGATGTGTTCGTCTCCGCCGGTGTCGAGACGGTGTCGCGGTTCGTCAAGGGCAACTCCGACTCACTGCCCGACACCCAGAATCCGCTCTACGCTGACGCGCAGGTCCGCACCGAGAAGCTCGCCCGAGGCGGACAGCAGTGGGTCGACCCCCGCGAGGAGGGGCAGGTCCCCGACGCCTACATCGCGATGGGCCAGACTGCCGAGAACGTCGCCCAGATCACCGGCGTCACCCGCGAGGAGCAGGACCGTCGGGCGGTGCGCTCGCAGAACCGCGCCGAGGACGCGATCAAGTCCGGCTTCTTCGAACGGGGGATCACCCCGGTGACGCTGCCCGACGGTACCGTCGTCTCCACCGACGACGGTCCCCGTCCGGGCACCACCTACGAGGCGGTCAGCCGACTCGCCCCGGTGTTCCGTCCCGACGGCACCATCACCGCCGGCAACGCGTGCCCGCTCAACGACGGCGCCGCCGCGCTGGTGATCATGTCCGACACCAAAGCCCAGGAGCTCGGCCTGACCCCGCTCGCGCGGATCGTCTCGACCGGAGTGTCGGGTTTGTCGCCGGAGATCATGGGTCTCGGTCCGATCGAGGCCACCCGCAAGGCCCTCGCCCTGGCCGGTAAGACGGTGTCCGACATCGATCTGTTCGAGATCAACGATGCGTTCGCCGTGCAGGTCCTGGGCTCGGTCCGGGAGATCGGCATCGACGAGGACAAGCTCAACGTTTCCGGCGGCGCGATCGCTCTCGGACACCCGTTCGGCATGACCGGGGCCCGCATCACCGCCACCCTGCTCAACAACCTGCAAACCCACGACAAGCAGTTCGGTGTTGAGACCATGTGCGTCGGCGGCGGCCAGGGCATGGCCATGGTCCTCGAACGACTTCGCTGACAGACAGGAAAATCAATGGGCAACATCATTTTCGACTTCTCCGGCCGCTCGGTCGTCGTCACGGGCGCCGCCCGCGGCATAGGCCGGGCCCTCGCCCGCCACTTCACCGAAGCCAAGGCGACGGTGTTCATGGTGGACTTCGACAAGGACGAGCTCGACCAGGCCGCCCGCGAGGTCGGAGCCATCGGCATCCCCGCCGATGTCAGCAACACCGAGGACGTCGAACGGGTCGTCTCCACCGTGATCGACGAGACCGGCCGGGTCGATGTCCTGGTCAACAACGCCGGCATCCTGCGGGACAGGGTGCTGTGGAAGCTGACCGACGACGACTGGAACCAGGTCCTCGAGGTCCACGCCGGTGGGACATTCCGATTCACCCGAGCCTGTGTGCCGCACTTTCGCAAGCAGGAGTTCGGGCGGGTCGTCAACGTCACCTCCTACACCGGACTGCGTGGCAACCGCGGCCAAGCCAACTATGCCGCCGCCAAGGCCGGCATCATCGGCTTCACCAAGACCGCCGCGAAAGAACTCGCCGCGTTCGGCGTCACCGTCAACGCCGTCTCCCCGAACGCAGCCACCCGGATGACCGCCTCCATCCCGCAAGAGAAGATCGCCGAGGTCACGGGCCCGATCCCGAGGTTCGCCGACCCGTCCGAGATGGCCGACGCCATCTGCTTCCTCGCTTCCGAGGAAGCCGGCTACATCACCGGCGCCGTCCTCCCGGTCGACGGCGGACTCTCCATTTGACCCACCATCGAACGGACACCCATGACCGACGTACTCTCCCGGCGCGACATCGACTTCCTGCTGTACGAGTGGCTCGACGTGGTGTCGCTGACCACCCGCAAGCGCTTCGCCGAACACTCCAAGGACACGTTCGACGCGGTGCTCGACCTCAGCGCCGACATCGCGCACAAGCACTTCGCCACGCACAACAAGAAGGCCGACGCCAACGAACCGACCATGCGTCCGGACGGCACTGTCGAGATGATCCCGGAGGTCCAGCAGGCACTCGACATCTTCTCGGCCGCCGGACTGACCGCCGGGCAGTTCGACGAAACCGTCGGGGGCATGCAGCTGCCCACTACGGTGGCACGGGCGGCGATGGCCTGGTTCCAGGCGGCAAACGCCGGCACCGCCGCGTACCCGTTCCTGACTGCGGCCAACGCGAATCTCATCGCAACATACGGCACCGCACAGCAGATCGACGACTACGTTCGTCCGATGCTCGAGGGCCGCTGGTTCGGCACGATGTGCCTGTCCGAGCCGCAGGCCGGGTCGTCACTGGCAGACATCACCACCCGAGCGCTGCCCCAGGACGGCAGCTACCGGTTGACCGGCACGAAGATGTGGATCTCCGGCGGCGATCACGAGCTGTCCGAGAACATCGTGCACCTGGTACTGGCAAAGACTCCCGGCGGTGGTACCGGCGTCAAGGGCATCTCGTTGTTCATCGTCCCGAAGTTCCTCCCGGGATCCGGCGGCGTACTCGGGGAGCGCAACGATGTCACGCTCGTCGGGCTCAACCACAAGATGGGCAACCGGGGAACCACCAACACCTTGCTGTCGTTCGGCGACGGAACGCATTCACCACACGGCCAGGCTGGCGCGATCGGCTTCCTTGTCGGAGAAGAACACCGCGGCCTGCCCTACATGTTCCACATGATGAACGAGGCTCGGATCGGTGTGGGATTCGTTGCAACGGCACTCGGCTACGCCGGGTACCTGCAGTCGCTCGAATATGCGAAGGTACGGACACAGGGCAGACCGGTCGGCGCGAAGGACCCGTCGGCACCGCCGGTCCCGATCATCGATCATGCCGACGTGCGGCGAATGCTGATGGCGCAGAAGTCTTATGTCGAGGGGGCCCTCGCACTGGGTCTCTACTGCTCTCGGCTGGTGGACGAACAGAACACCGCGTTCGACGAGTCCGCCGGCGCAGACGCCGGACTGCTACTCGACGTCCTGACACCGATCGCGAAGAGCTGGCCGTCGCAATGGTGCCTGGAGGCCAACAGCCTGGCGATCCAAGTACACGGAGGGTACGGCTACACCCGCGACTACGACGTCGAACAGTTCTACCGCGACAACCGCCTGAACCCGATCCACGAGGGCACACACGGCATCCAGGGGCTGGATCTGCTCGGGCGCAAGGTCGCCATGCACGACGGCGCCGGCGTGACGCTGCTCGGATCGAAGATCGCCGAGACGATCGGACGAGCACGACAGATCGGCTCCGACGCCGCGCGGTACGCCGACGAACTCGAGGGCGTGTGGGATCGAATGGTCGAGGTCACAAGCGCCTTGCTGTCGGCGCAGGACGTGGCAGCCGCACTCGCGAATTCGTCCGTGTACCTCGAGGCGTTCGGGCACACGGTCATCGCGTGGATCTGGCTCGAGCAGCTCACCTCGGTCGACGGCAAGACCGGCGACTTCTACGACGGAAAGCGGGCCGCCACCCACTACTTCTATACCTACGAGCTCAGCAAGGTCGGTCCGCAGCTCGAGCTTCTGGGACGCATGGACCGCACCCTGGTCGACCTGAATCCTGCTGTCTTCTGACTTCCGAAGGGACACTACCCATGAGTGTGCTCGACAAGTTCCGTCTCGACGACCGTGTCGTCGTCGTCACCGGCGCATCGTCCGGTCTCGGGATCGCGTTTGCGAAAGCATGCGCCGAGGCCGGCGCAGACATCGTCCTGGCGGCCCGACGGGCGGACAGGCTCGACGACACCGCCGCTCTCGTTCGCGTCGCGGGGCGCCGAGCCCTCACCGTGGCCACCGATGTCGTGGACCCCGATCAGTGCAACGCAATGGTCTCGGCGGCGATGAACGAGTTCGGCCGTGTCGATGTTCTCGTCAACAACGCCGGGATCGGGACGGCCGTTCCGGCCGTCCGTGAGACGCCGGAGCAGTTCCGCTCGGTGATCGACATCAACCTGAACGGTTCCTACTGGGCCACCCAGGCCTGCGGCCGTGTCATGCAACCTGGCAGTTCGATCGTCAACATCTCCAGCGTTATCGGGCTCACCACAGCCGGACTACCGCAAGCCGCCTACAGCGCGAGCAAAGCCGCGATCATCGGACTGACCCGGGATCTGGCCCAGCAGTGGGGATCACGCAAGGGAATTCGTGTCAACGCGATCGCGCCGGGGTTTTTCGCCACCGAAATGACCGAGCAATACAAGGGCGGATACCTCGAGTCGCTGTCCCCACGCATGGTCCTCGGACGGACCGGTGACCCGATCGAACTGGCTGCGACGGTGGTCTGGTTGGCTTCCGACGCAGCCGGTTATGTCACCGGACAGACCCTTGCGGTCGACGGCGGCGTCACCATCACCTGAAGTACCTCGTATCCACCAGGCGGACACCACCGAGGACGCGTTGCGGCCCACCCCGCACGCTCGAAAGAAGGGAAACGATGTCCACCACCATCGACGAGCCCGACGACCTGCCAGTCTCGGCGGACAACGGCTCCCCAGCGGCGACTGGATCGAGATCACCCAGGATCGTGTCGATCTCTTTGCCGAGGCCACCGACGATCACCAGTGGATTCACGTCGACGTCGATCGCATCCGCACCGAAAGCCCCCTTCGGCGGACCCATCACGCATGGCTACCTCACCCTGTCGCTGCTGAGCGACATGGTCGCCCGGATACTCGACGTCCGAGGGGCCCGACGGCTGTGAACTACGGACTGAAACAAGGTACGGTTTCCCGCGCCGGTGCCCGTCGGATCCGGCGAAGGTGAATCGATTCTGTACTGAGATGCAGGCGCGGGTCATCGACAAGTGTCTGCAACTGCACGGCGAGGACAGCTGCATGACCGAACATCCCATCGCCCGCCTGTACGCCCATACCTGCGTCACCCCATCTTCGGCGGTACCGGTGAGGTCATGAAGAGCGTCATTTCCAAGTCGCCGGGTCTGTCGACACTCGACGGATCCGGTTCACGCCGTCGGCCCCCCGGCGAGGCCGAGTGCGTGCACTCATGAGCCGGCCTCGACGAAGCTGTCCTCGGCTTCCGTCTCGTCGCTGCCCAGATGCTCCTCGGCAGAAGCGCGGATCCTGGCGATCCTGTTCCGGGCCAGATTCACGGCAAGTTCGATGTCACCGTCGCGAATCGCCTGGTGCAGGGCCCGCCAACCCTCCAGATTGAGCCTGATGGTGTCGGGGTTGGCCGCGAGAGCCAAACGCACGTACCGCAGCGTCTGCAGGGACACGGATTGGAGCAGGTCGGCAAGGATGCGGTTGTCCGACAGTTCCGCCACCTCACTGTTGAGAAGGAAGGTGGCGACGGCGTATGCGTCGACCGACTCATCAGCCGCCTGGATGATTCGTGGAATATGGCGGTCGAACAACGCGACCAGATCCTCGTGCTGTTCCAGCATTTCCTGGCGAAGGATCAGTCCATAGAGCCGGGACCGGACATCGAAGACGTCGCCGAGGTCCTTCGCTCGCGGCACCGGAACCGTCGCTCCGCGACGCGCCTGGAACTCGACAAGTCGATCACGTTCGAGGATGCGCAGTGCCTCACGTACCGGTGCCCGACTCACCTTGAGCGCGGCGCTGATGTCCTGCTCCAGGAGGCGCTGGCCTGCATGAACGTAATCGAGAACGATGATTGCTGCGAGCCTGGCGGCGATTTGCTCCGGCAGCGGGGTGGCGGCTATGGCCTCTTGCTGCCGACGCAGAATTGCCTGCTCGATGGCGACCATCCACTCGTTGCGAGGGAGCACTAGCGCAGAGGGGTCGGGCAGGTCTTGGGTTCTCCGGCGTGCCATGCGTCACACTCCTGCGTGAATTCTTCGCCGCCTTGCCCTGATTCGTAGTGGACAAGCTCAGTTTATTGTCGACGGCAATTGTATCCGGTCTTGAGTCTCGAGCCCAGGTCGGCACTCCTCGACGTGCGGCCTCTTACCCCACCGAAGAGCGGTGTTCACACCTCCGACGGGCAGGCCGCCGTAGACGGCTCTTCTTTCAAGATTTTTGTCGACATAAACAGGACCGAGTGTTAGCTTGTGATCTGCAACACTCGCTGGCCGCGCGCCCCCAAGGCGCACTTCAGAAGTGAGGTCAAGTTATGAAGCTCGAGATCACTCCCCTCACCGGCACGATCGGTGCCTCCGTCGAGGGAATTCGGCTCGATGAGCCCCTCGACGCAACTGTGTTCGACGAACTGCACGAGGCATTTCTCACACACTGCACTCTGGTGTTCCCCGATCAGCACATCAAGCCTTCAGCTCAGGTGGAGTTCGCGCGATGGTGGGGTGATCCTGTCGTCACAGCAATGCTCAATCCGCTCGACGGCAATCCTGAAGTTGTCCAGATCGCCAACGTCAGGAAGGAAACGACGGCCACCGAGGCGTGGCACTACGACGCTGCGTTCACCGAAGTGCCCCCGAAGATTTCCATCCTGTCCGCCGTCACGGTTCCGGTTGGCGGCGACACGATGTGGTCGAACCAGTACCGCGCCTATGAACGACTGAGCCCGGACATGCGGAGGGTTCTCGACACTCTCCGGATCCGATTCCACGGGACACGGCTCGGGCGCATGCTGGAAGTGGCGAAAGCCGACATTCCCAGCGCAGTGCACCCACTTGTGCGCACCCATCCCGAAACCGGACGGAAGGCGCTGTACGTCGGACACCGCGAGAACGTGTGCATCGAGGGATGGACCCGCGAGGAGGGTGAAGCCCTGCTCGAGTACCTCTACCGGAACTCGGTCTCCCCGGACAACGTCTATCGGCACAGCTGGCGGGAGGGCGACGTGGTCATGTGGGACAACCGTTGCACCATGCACTACGCCGTGCACGGCTACGGCGACCAAGAGCGCGTCCTGAATCGCGTCACCCTCCACGGCGAGAAGCCGATCTGAATCCCCGCGGTGTTCGGGCCGAAAGTGCCATTGGGCCCGCAGGCGCGACCGACCGCTCGCCATGAGCGAACTCCCTGACGAAAGAAGCGGGCGGAACGAACGTCAACGTCGTTCGTGGCCACCGATCGGAGCATCCATGCAACTCACTGACGATCCCTCGACCCAGAAGAAGGACCGCGCGAGATCCCGGGGCAGGCGGGTACGTTTCTCGCGGGAGAACGTAGTGGTTCTCGCGGCACAGATCCTGCTTGCCGTGGTGTGGTTGGGACTGTGGCAACTGACAGCCACACAGCAATGGCTCGACCCCGTCCTCGCGAAGTCTCCCGGACAGTCGTGGGACTACATTGTCGTCGCAGCGCAATCCGGTGAGCTGTGGAGCAACACCCGATACACGATGATCGCCGTCCTCATCGCCTGGATACTTGCCGGGGCGGTCGGCGTCGTCGTCGGCGTGGCCCTGGGTCTGCTGCCCCGGGTAGAGCGCGTGCTCACGCCGTATCTCGAAGCGGCCAATGCCATGCCCCGTATTGCTCTTGCGCCGTTGTTCATCGTCGCCCTGGGCATCAATACATCCGCGAAGGTCGCCTTGGCGTCCACGCTGGTGTTCTTCCTTGTGCTGTCAGGCGCTCGTGCCGGCGTGCGGTCCACGGATGCGGAGTGGCTGCGTATGTCCACCGTTCTCGGAGCGCGTAAGCACCAGATCTTTCTGAAGGTGCTCCTCCCGGTGGCAACTCCGGCCATCTTCGCGGGGCTCCGGCTCGGACTGATCTACTCCCTGCTCGGCGTCGTCGGTTCCGAACTGATATCGGCGCGAAACGGGCTCGGCCAGTTGATTGCAACGTACTCCGCAACCTATCGGATGGAGGCGGTCTATGCGATCCTCCTGCTGCTCGCAGGTATCGCAGTCGTCCTCAATCAGGTCATGGGATTGGCCGAACGCCGGTTCCTGCGCTGGCAACCGCCGGTCGACCGCTGACAGATCCGTTGCTCGGAAATGAACTGGAGTGAAGAAGTGAGCACAACCTCGATGGCGCGACAGAGCTCTGTCCCCACTGCACATGCGACGCAGGATCGTCGTCACGACGCGATCGTGCTCACCGGAGTGAAGGTCGACTTCCCCAATCCTGCCGGCGGTATACGGACGGTGCTGTCCCACATCGACCTGTCCATTCCTGCAGGGGAATTCACAGCCGTAGTCGGACGCAGCGGATGCGGAAAGACGACACTGCTCAACATGGTGGCCGGCCTGGTCGAACCTACCGAGGGCACGGTCTCGGTCCTCGACAAGAAGCCACGTTCAGCCCGAAATCACCTCGGTTTCATGCCGGCACGAGATGCGCTGCTGCCCTGGCGAACTGCGCTGCGCAATGTGGAGTACGGTCTCGAGCTGCGCGGAATGAGCAAGTCGGAGCGTCGCGGCATCGCACGCCGATGGCTGAACGCGGTCCACCTCGGCGAGGCAGAGCGGCTCTGGCCGTGGCAATTGTCACAGGGAATGCGGCAACGAGTGGCGCTGGCTCGAACCTGGGCACTGAATCCGGACGTGCTGCTGATGGACGAGCCGTTCGCGGCTTTGGACGTAAACACACGACTGTCGGTGCAACAGGAGTTCCTCCAGCTGTGGCAACAGGAGGAGCATCGCACGGTCGTCTTCGTCACGCACGACCTGGGCGAAGCCGTCGCCCTGGCGGACCGGATCGTCCTCATGGGCGAGGGAAAGGTCCTCGACGACGTGAGAGTCGACCTCGATCGTCCCCGTGACCTCGCCGCCATTGCCGGGGACAGTCAATACCAGTCGATCTATGAGCGCCTTCGCGCGCAGCTGCACTGATGTCGCCGGTCGAGTGACCCACACAAGAGTTTCAACATTTCAAGGAGAATCGATGTCGAGATCCCGCAGCACGCTCGCCGTAGTGGGCGCTTTGGTTTCGGTGGGTGCACTGGTCGCATGCGGCGGACCGGAATCCGCCACGGCAGAGGACGGGTTCACCTCGGTCACCGTCGGCAACATGAACAGCAACTCCCTCACGTTTCCGCTGCTGGTGGCGCAGGAAGAGGGATTCTTCACGGACGTGGGGTTGCGGGTCGACACCGTCAACTCCGTCTCCGGACCGGAACTGACCGCAGCACTCATCGGCGGCACAACACAGATCGCCGTCGGAACGCCGGAAAATGTGATGCCGGCCATGGCCCAAGGACAGGACATCCTCACGATTCCGCCGTTCGGCCGGCTCGACATGTCGCTGGTCACTTTGGCAGACAGTGGAATCGAGGACATTTCGGCTCTCGCCGGAAGACAGGTCGGCGTCGTGCAGCGCGGCAGCTTCTCCGAGAAGTTCGCGCGCAGCGTCATCGCCGATCACGGTCTCGACCCCGACAGCGTCACGTATGTCGCGGTGGGCTCCGGTGCCACCATGGAACCGGCCGTGCGCAATCGAAAGGTCGATGCAACAGTGGGCGCGACATCCACGGTCGCCCTGCTGGAACAACACGGACTCGATGTCCGCACGCTGGCGAATTCCCTGGACGGGACCGGAGGCGAAGCGGGAACCTTCGGAATGCAGACCATGTGGACAACTACCGCCCCGTTCCAGCAGCAGCACCCCGGGATCGTGGACGGGTTCTGCACGGCGATGAACCGCGCGGGCGCATGGATCGCCGACGATGCGAATCGCGACGCGGGAGCGCAGAAACTGTCGACGTTGCTGGCGGTCCCGCAGGAGACCGCGGAGAAGATCTGGGATCGCACGCACCTGTCCTGGACGTACCGGATCGACCAAGAGAAGTGGGACAAGGTCAGTGCCTGGGTCTTGGAGGAGAACACCTCGGAACTCCCGTATACCGACCATGTGATGACGGATTGCGGCGAACAACTGTAGATCGGGGCAACAACCGATCGCTCGCCATCATGCGATGCCTCCCGCCGGTCGTCCGTGCAGGGCGGCGGTAGGTTTCGCTCGAACAAAGAAAGTTGCTTCATGGATACCACTCGATACGGGGCCCCGCCCGTTCTCGCCGTCGGCGTCGTTCGGGAAACGGGCGACGGCGAGCGGCGGGTCGCGCTGGTGCCGATGATCGTCCCGTCGTTGATCAAGAAGGGGCTCGACGTGGTCGTCGAGTCCGGGGCCGGGCTCGGTGCGCTGATCCCGGACGAGGCCTACGTCGAGGCCGGTGCGCGGATCGGGGATGCGTGGTCGGCGGATGTGGTGCTCAAGGTGGCGCCGCCGTCGGATGCGGAGGTCGCCCGGATGCGGTCGGGGCAGGCGCTGATCGGGTTCCTCGCCCCGCGCAACGCGCAGAACCAGATCGGGGCGCTGGCCGCGGCCGGGGTGCAGGCGTTCGCCGTCGAGTCGATCCCGCGGATCTCCCGGGCGCAGGTGATGGACGCGCTGTCGTCGCAGGCGAACGTCGCCGGGTACAAGTCGGTGCTGGTCGCCGCGTCGGAGTCGACGCGGTTCTTCCCGATGCTCACCACCGCCGCGGGCACGGTCAAGCCGGCGACGGTGCTGGTGCTCGGTGTGGGGGTGGCCGGGTTGCAGGCGCTGGCCACGGCCAAGCGCCTGGGCGGGCGCGCCACCGGCTACGACGTGCGTCCGGAGGTCGCCGACCAGGTGCGGTCGGTCGGTGCGCAGTGGCTCGATCTGGGCATCGACGCCGCCGGTGAGGGCGGCTACGCCCGCGAACTCACCGCCGACGAGCGTGCGCAGCAGCAGGCGGCGCTCGAGGAGGCCATCAAGGGCTTCGACGTGGTGATCACCACCGCGCTGGTGCCGGGCCGGCCCGCGCCGCGGCTGGTGACCGCCGCCGCCGTGGAGGGCATGAAGCCCGGCTCGGTGGTGGTGGATCTGGCCGGCGAGACCGGCGGCAACTGCGAGCTGACCGAACCCGGACGCACGGTGGTCAAGCACGGCGTGACCATCTGCTCGCCGCTGAATCTGCCCGCGACCATGCCTGAGCACGCCTCGCAGCTGTATTCGAAGAACGTCGTGGCCCTGCTCGAGCTGATGCTCGACGAGTCCGGTGCCCTGGCGCCGGACTTCTCGGACGAGATCCTCGACGGCGCCTGCGTGACCCGCACCGCCGAGGCGGACGACTCGGCCACGAGGGTGGGAGTACTCCGTTGAAGACCCTCGGCAACCTGCTCACCACCTCGGTGTTGTGGACGTCGGCCGTCGCGGTCGTAGCACTCGACCGGCTGATTTCCGTACAAGTACACGAACCGTCGGAGTGGCATGAATACTCCGCGTCGATCTGGGGGGCGTAGATGTATACCGAACTGTTGGCGAACATCGCGATCCTGGTCCTGGCCGGGTTCGTGGGCTTCGCCGTGATCTCGAAGGTGCCCAACACCTTGCACACCCCGCTGATGTCGGGCACCAACGCCATCCACGGCATCGTGGTGCTCGGTGCGCTGGTGGTCTTCGGCCACCTGCCGGCCGGCGCGCCGTGGAGCATCAAGGTCATCCTGTTCGTCGCGTTGGTGTTCGGCACGCTGAACGTCGTCGGTGGCTTCGTCGTCACCGACCGCATGCTCGCGATGTTCAAGCCCAAGAAGCGGGTGCCGGTGTCGGCCGCCCCGGCGGAGCAGAAGGGAGCCGACGCGAAATGAGCTACCTCGTCTCCGTCCTGTACATCGTCGCGTTCGCGATGTTCATCTACGGTCTGATGGGCCTGACCGGCCCGAAGACCGCGGTCCGCGGCAACTACATCGCCGCGGTCGGCATGGCCGTGGCGGTGCTCGCCGTGCTGATCGACATCCGCGACACCGACAACTGGAGCTGGATCGTCGCCGGCCTGGTCGTCGGCGTCGTCCTGGGCGTCCCGCCGGCGCTGCGCACGAAGATGACGGCGATGCCGCAGCTGGTGGCGCTGTTCAACGGCGTCGGTGGCGGCACCGTCGCGCTGATCGCGTGGGCGGAGTTCCTCGACTCGGACGGCTTCACCACCCTCGCCGAGGAACCGACGGTGCCCGTGGTGGTCGGCTCGCTGTTCGCCGCGATCATCGGATCGGTGTCGTTCTGGGGTTCGCTGGTGGCGTTCGCCAAGCTGCAGGAGCTGCTGAACAAGAACCTCGAGCGCCGCCTCGTCGGCGCGGCCAAGGCCTTCCAGCTGGCGAACATCGTGCTCGCGCTCGCGGCGATCGCGCTCGCCGTGTACATCGGACTCGCGGCCGACCCGGCGAACGATCCGACCTCGGCGGTGTGGATCGTCGCGCTGCTCGTCGTGGCCGGGCTGATGGGCCTGTTCGTGGTGCTGCCGATCGGCGGCGCCGACATGCCGGTGGTCATCTCGCTGCTCAACGCCCTGACCGGCCTGTCGGCCGCGGCGGCCGGCCTGGCGCTGAACAACCAGGCGATGATCGTCGCCGGCATGATCGTCGGTGCGTCGGGTTCGATCCTGACCAACCTGATGGCCAAGGCGATGAACCGGTCCATCCCGGCGATCGTGTTCGGCTCGTTCGGCGGCGACGGCGGTGCCGGTGCGGCCGCGGGCGGGGCCGGCGGCACCGTCAAGGCGACCTCCGCCTCCGATGCCGCGGTCCAGATGGCCTACGCCAACCAGGTCATCGTGGTGCCCGGGTACGGGCTGGCGGTGGCGCAGGCGCAGCACGCGGTCAAGGAGATGGCGGCGCTGCTCGAGGAGAAGGGCGTGGAGGTCAAGTACGCCATCCACCCGGTCGCCGGCCGGATGCCCGGGCACATGAACGTCCTGCTCGCCGAGGCCGAGGTGCCGTACGAGGCGCTCAAGGAGATGGACGACATCAACGGCGAGTTCTCCCGCACCGACGTCACCGTCGTCATCGGCGCCAACGACGTCACCAACCCCGCCGCCCGGCAGGATTCGTCCAGCCCGATCTACGGCATGCCCATCCTCAACGTCGACCAGTCCAAGTCGGTCATCGTGCTCAAACGCTCGATGAGCTCCGGCTACGCCGGCATCGACAACCCGCTGTTCACCGCCGACCACACCTCCATGCTCTTCGGCGACGCGAAGAAGATGGTCTCCGAGGTCACCGAGGAACTCAAGGCGCTGTAACCGCCGCAACCGCCGAACCCTGCCAGTGCCCGCCCCCGTGAACACAGTGGCGGGCACTGGCACGTCGGCCTGAATTTCTCGAGTCACCTACCGGCGCATCTGCTTTCACCGGAATTAGTCACCAGAGAAACAAGATCGTGGGCAGCCCTGGACAATGGCCGGTCGGCTCTCCAGACCGCACGAAGAGTCCGTTCGAGTTTCAGGCCGTGCACGTAGACCTGACGCAGGGCGCCCGATGCGAGATCGTCCGCGACGGCGAGGCCGCTCACCACCGCCGGACCTATGCCAGCGAGCACGCTGTTGCGTATCGCTCCTGTGCTCCCCAGTTCGAGCAACGGCGATGCGGTGTGTCCGTCCAACGCGCGATCGATGGTCATGCGGGTTCCGGAACCCACCTCACGAACCAACAGCGGGGTGGCAGCCAACTCCGAGACGGTGATCGGTGCCGCACGACGCGCCCACGGATGAGCCGAATTCACGACGACGACGAGACGGTCGTGGGCGACCACGGCGCTGTGTGCGAACTCCGGAACATCCGGGCACTCGACAAAGCCCAGATGACAGCAACCGTCGTGCACCTGCTCGAGCACCTGTGTCGAATTCCGAACCTGTAGGTGTATCCCTACGTCGGGAAACCGTCCACGGTAGTGGTTCAGCCACACGGGCATCAACTGCTCCGCGATCGTCGTGCTGGCGCACACGTCGAGTTGGGCATGTTCGTCGTGGCGCAATCCCTCCGCCACGGCGACCATATCGGAGATGGCCTCCAACACTTTTCGGGCAGCCTCCATGATCGTCCGTCCGTGCGGGGTGAGAGTGGAGCCGGTCGGATTGCGTTGGAGCAGCTGCGTGCCGAAACGTCGCTCCAGATGCCGGATATGACGGCCGGCGTCCGGCGGGGCCATTCCCGCCCTCCGACTCGCAGCCGCCACGCTCCCGTATTGCTCTATCCCTGACAATAATTCGAGAGATCGAACGTCGATGTGTCTGGTCGACATGGGCTGGTCACACTTCCGCTGAGAACATATCGAATCGATATGGGGTGTTGGTATTCTGGTGTCTACCAAAGGCTTCTGAAATGCCCGACTGTTGAACAATGAACCCGATACAAGAGCGGATGCGTCCCACCGCGCATCGGAAAGCCACACCCGCCGGCATGTCACGGATCGGGAAGCTCAGTGGTGAACTGGCTCCCGGCGTCGCGATGTGCCTCATCGTCGCGATCCTGTCCATGGCAGCGGCTCGATTCCTGCCTGCGGTCAGCCCCCTGCTGATTGCAATCGTCATCGGGGCCGTCGGCGCAAACCTGCTCACCGTCCCCCAACGACTCCAGCCCGGGATGACCTTCTCGTCGAAGAAGCTGCTGCGTGTGGGCATCGCATTGCTCGGCCTGCAACTGATGCTGGCCGACATTTTCGGATTGGGCTGGAAGATCATGGCTGTGGTCGTCGCCGTTGTCTCCTTGGGCATCGTGGGCACGATGCTTGTCGGCAGGCTGTTGGGACTCTCGTGGACCCAGCGGGTGCTCATCGCATGTGGCTTCTCCATCTGTGGAGCCGCGGCGGTGGCTGCCACGGACGGTGTCGTCGATGCGGACGAAGAGGAGGTCCTCACCGCAGTCGCGCTAGTGGTCATCTTCGGTACGCTCATGATCCCGACGGTTCCTCTCGTGGCCGGTGCATTGGGACTGGAGCCCACCGTGGCGGGCCTGTGGGCCGGCGGGGCGATCCACGAGGTGGCCCAGGTGGTCGCGGTGGGCGGCATCATCGGCGGCGGCGCGCTGACTGTCGCCGCGATCGTGAAGCTTGCCCGCGTCCTGATGCTCGCACCGGTGATCGCAACCTTGGGCATCCTGCAGCGCCGGCGGGCGACCGATACGACCGGGCAGGCCGAACGGCCGCCCCTGGTGCCGTTCTTCGTCCTCGGCTTCCTGGCATGTGCGGCGCTGCGCACCACCGGAATCGTGCCCGACAACGCGCTGACGCTGGCCAAGAGCGCCCAGACGCTCCTGCTCACCGCGGCGATGTTCGCGCTCGGCGCCGGCGTGCGAGTATCGCTGATCAAGAAGGTCGGTCCTCGACCGTTTGTTCTCGCCACTGTCTCCACCGCATGGGTGGCCTCGATCGCTCTCGTCGGTGTTCTGCTCGTCGTGTGAGTGTCGGACCTCGCGACGATCGGCGCCGATTCCCTCACGGGGATCGGCGCCGATCTCTCGGGTCGGTTGTCGACCCCCTGGGCGAAGGCGGACCACCCAGAGCGCCGCCGACAGGAAACGTGCGCGATCAGTGTTCGGTCGAGGTCGCCGACACCCTGGTCCGGGAAGGCATCAGGTGGTCCTGGAACCGTTCTCGGAGCGGGGCCTTGAGCACCTTGCCGGTCGAACCCATCGGCAGGGAATCGACGAACACCACATCGTCCGGCAGCCACCACTTGGCGACCTTGCCCTCGAAGTAGGCGAGGAGCCCCTCGCCGGTGACATCCGCGTCGGGAGCGCGGACCACGACGAGCAATGGCCGTTCGTCCCATTTCCGATGGCGGACACCGATGCATGCTGCGGCGGCGATGCCCGGGTGGCTCATGGCGATGTTCTCGAGGTCGATCGAACTGATCCACTCGCCGCCGGACTTGATCACGTCCTTGCTGCGGTCGGTGATCTGCATGAATCCGTCCGCGTCGATGGTTGCGATGTCCCCAGTGGGAAACCATCCGTCGATCAGTGGATCGGCCTCCTCGCGGCGGTAGTAGGTCGACAGTACCCACGGGCCCCGGGCCATGAGGTGGCCGGCTGCCCTTCCGTTCCAAGGGAGTTCGTTGCCGACGTCGTCGACGATCTTCAGATCCATCCCGAACACGCATCGTCCCTGTTTGGCCTGCACCGCGAATCGTTCGTCGTCCGTGACGTCCTGATGTGTGTGCTTCGGTACGGACGCAGTGCCGAAAGGACTGGTTTCGGTCATGCCCCACCCGTGGATCACGTTGACGCCGTGTAGCTTTTCGAGCTCGCGCAACATGGACGGAGGGCACGCAGCGCCGCCGATCACCGCCCGTTCGAGCGTCGTGAAGCGCACGCCGTGCTCCTGTGCGTGCCGGAGTTGGCCTTGCCACACTGTCGGTACACTCGCCGAGAGGGTGACCTGCTCGGCCTCCTGCAACTCGTACAGGGAGCGGCCGTCGAGATCGGCGCCGGGCAAGACCACCTTCGCTCCGACCATGCACGCCGCGTACGGCAGGCCCCAGGCGTTGACGTGGAACATGGGCACCACCGGCATCACGCTGTCGCTCGCCGACAGGCCCATCGAATCGGGCAGGGCCACGGCGAACGTGTGTAGAACGGTCGACCGATGGCTGTAGAGCACACCCTTGGGATTGCCTGTCGTGCCACTGGTGTAGCACAGTGAGGATGCGGTCTGTTCGTCGAAGGTCGGCCACTGGTAGCTGCCGGATTCCTGTGCGATGAGGTCCTCGTACACGAGGACATCGCCGATGTCGCCGGGTAGGTGCTCGCGGTCGCTCATGACGACGTAATGCCGTACGCTCGCGAGTCGCGGACCGAGTTCACGCACGAGTGGCAGGAACGTGAGATCGAAGAAGAGCACGTCGTCGGCGGCATCGGCAATGATCCACGCCATCTGGTCCGGGTGGAGCCGGGGGTTGACGGTGTGCAGGACGGCACCCGAACCGGAAGCGGCATAGTAGAGTTCGAGATGTCGGTAGCCGTTCCATGCCAGGGTCGCTACTCGGGTGCCCGGTTCGATGCCCAGACGCTCCAATGCCTGTGCGAGTCTTCTCGAACGGTCGGCAAGATCGCGAAATGTGTAGCGGTGGATATCGCCCTCGACGCGCCGGGAGACGATCTCCTGCCCACCGTGGTGACGCTCCGCATGTCGGAGCAACGAGGAGACCAGCAGGGGTTGCTGCATCATCTGACCGATCACGGGAAACTCCTGTCTGTGCGGCGCCTCAGGACTTCTGGGCGCGCATCGAAATCTCTTCGAGGAGAGCGCGTGCACGTTGTGCGGCGTCACGCCCGCCTGCCGCGTCTCCGCGAACATGCAGCGGGCGCAATTCCTCGATCTCGTCGAGAGCACCGAGCAATTCGGGTTCGACGATCTTGTACTTGCGTAGAGTGTTCACGACCAGCATCGATGTATGGACGATGTCCTCGTCCTCCGTCGAAACGCCGTGTCGGTGCAACGCGTAGTTCGCCCAGTGGGTGCCCGCGAGCATCGCGGCTTCGATCGTGATCTCCCAATCCTGCTCACCGCAGAGCGCGATCGACTGCTCGATTCGTTGTGCGAGGTGGCAGTGTCGTTCGGGGTCCATCGGTCATCCTCGTGTTCGTGTGGTCAGCGTGGCCCGTACCTGCGAGAACGCGTGTTCGCACTCGTCGACGATGTGCCGGTCCGGGGTGTGGTACCCGCGCAGGCAGGGGTCGCGATGGTGCTCGATGGTTTCGAGGGCGTGTTCGAGTGCCTCGATGTCGGGCGGAATCGGCCGGGGTACGGAAGGCCAGCCCACGTGGCTCACATCACCGAGACCGCACAGGATCCGCCGATACGTGCCATCGGGTTGAGGTGCCACGTGGACTCCGGGGATTGTGGAAAAGAGCCTGTCGTCGCGTGTCAGGCCTGCGTCGTGCAGTGACGCGTTGTAGGCATTCGTACCTGCGGTCAGCGTGGTCCAGTACCACAGTTCGAAGTCCTCGAGGGGGTGGAGCCGGTCCCGCAGGTCGCACAGCCGTTCGAACTTGTCCAGATGCGATGCGATGTTCATGCGGCTTCTTCCAGCGCGGGGTCCACCAGTAGGACGATCTTGCCGAAGTGTCGATCGGTCGTCATGTACTCGTGTCCGGCGGCGATGTCCTCGATCGGGTACGTGCGGTCGATCGGCATGTTCAGCAGTCCCGCAGCGAGCGGTGCCATCAGGTCGCGTGCGGCGGCCTGAACACACTCGAGGCGTTCCGCTTCGGCGCGGGTCCGGAAGGTGACGCCGATCAGGTGCAGCCTCTTCAGCCAGAGGGTGTTGAGGTCGATCGACGCTGTCGCGGACCCGAGGCGTCCGATGTTCACCAGGCGTCCCTGCACGGCCAGGCACTCGAGATTCGCTTCGAACACCGTCCCGCCGACCGAGTCGATGATGACATCGACACCCGCTCCGTCGGTGGCGGCCAGGACCTCGGCGACCTGGTCATGCACCGAGACGTTGACGACGCAGTCGAGCCCCAACGCCTTCAGGCGTTCGGCCTTGTCGTCCGAACGTGTGGTCGCGACAATGCGGCCCGCTCCCATCGCCTGGGCGATCCGGATCGCGGCCAACCCGATCCCGCTCGACGCGGCATTCACCAGTACCGTTTCGCCCGGCCGCATTCGAGCATTGGTGATCAACGCGTCGTGAGCGGTGACGAAGACGTTGGGAAAGGCCGCGGCCTGTACCCACGAGATCGTGTCCGGCACCGGAATCAGGGCCAGCGGCGCGGCCACCACGTACTCGGCTTGCCCGCCGGTTCCGTGGCCCATGACGCGATCTCCGACGCGCCATCGCCGCACCTGCGCTCCTACTTGTTCCACCTCTCCCGCGAACTCGACCCCGATGGGGACGGGGTCGCCGGAGGTGACACGACCGGCCTGCAGGATTTCACCCCGGTTCAGTGCCGACGCTTTCACCCTCACGAGCACTTCGTCCGGGCCCGGGGTGGGGCGCGGGACCTCCATGACCGTGACCTTGCCGCCGGCGGGGTCACCGACGATGCGTGCAGCTTGCATGTTCACTCCTGGGTCGACGAATAATTATGTCGACATTAATAAATTTCAGCGTGTATCGCCAGGGGTCCAGGGCTCGATCGCGCATCGGACGTGGGTCGCGAAACCCCGGACGAAAAGCGGGCCGCCGACATCCTTCAATATTTATGTCGACAATAAACGCGATGATGGCTAGTGTGGTCATCCAAGACCTGACGGGGTTCAGGTCGAAGTCCTAGCACCCGATCCCAGGAGGGGACATGACCCAGACCAGAAGTGCCGAGCGCCTCGACCGCCTCCGTGGCAAGATCGTCGACTTCCGGCTTCGTCCGCCTACCGGCCCGTACCGCAACTTCTTCACGCCGACCGTGGTGGGCGCGGTGAACCGGATTCTCGGGATGCCCACGCCGCGTTCGTACTCGATCAGTACGGATCCGTTCCCGAACGCCGAGGACCGTGCGATTGCGGCGCTTGTCGACGAAATGGATTCGGTCGGTGTCCGACTGGGCGTTATGAACGGTCGTCACTCGGTCAACCGTCCCGTGCCCGTCCACATCGAAGACAGCGACCTCGCGGAGCTGAGCGCGCGCACCGGCAACCGCGTCCTCGGGCTCGCCGGTGTCGACTTCGACAAGCCCACGGAAGAGATCATCGAGGGTCTCGACATCGCGATGAAGGAACACGGGCTCGTCGGTGTCTGCCTCGAACCGGGCCTCGCCCGCGAACCCATGTATGCCGACGATGAGCGGTTGTTCCCGCTCTACGAGAAGATCGCCGATCTCGGTGTCCCGCTGCTGTTCATGTCCGGTCCGCTGGCCGGCCCCGACATCAGTTACACCGATCCCGTGCGCTTCGACCGGGTCGCCCGCCGGCACCCGTCGATGCCCGTGATCCTGGGGCACGGATGCTATCCCTACGCCAATGAGGCCGTGGCGCTCGCCTTCAAGAGCGAGGCGACCGGTGTCCACAACGTGTTCGTCTCGCCCGACGTCTATATGTTCGCCCCGGGCGGCGAGACCTTCGTCAAGGGCGTGAACTGGCTGCCCAACCGCTTCGTCTACGCCTCTGCGTACTCCTTTGCTGGCGTTGCGGAGTCGGTGCTCAGAACCGTCGAGTTGGACCTGACCGACGACGCGCTCGACGCCTACATGTACCGAAACGCCGAGAGCCTGCTGCGTCCCGTTCTGGGCCGCTGACCGGAACAGCGAAGGAGAATAGCCCATGGGTGAGCAGAACCTACAAGTCCACATGCGCCGACATCCGGAGGGGATGGTGACGGAGGACGACTTCGATATCGTCAGCGTGGACGTACCCGTGCCCGGTGCCGGTGAGGCTCTGGTGAAGATCCACTACCTGTCGTTGGATCCGTACATGCGGCCGATGATGGACCCGTTGCGGTCATATGTGCCGCACCTCAACCCCGGCGACCTGATGCCTGGTGCAACCGTCGGCGAAATCGTCGAAAGCAACGAGCCGTCACTTCCGGTCGGCTCGATCGTGACCGGGATGCTCGGATGGCAGACATACGGGATCGTCACGCCCGCCACATGCCGCATGGTCGATACGGAGGCAGGGCCAACCTCGGCAGCTCTGCATGTGCTCGGAATGACGGGCGCGACCGCGCACTATGGACTGCTCGAGCTGGCCAAGCCTCAGCCAGGTGAGACCGTTGTCGTGACCGCCGCATCGGGGGCGGTCGGATCCGTCGTCGGTCAGCTCGCAAAGATCCGCGGTGCCCGAACGATCGGCATCGCGGGGGGACCCGAAAAATGCCGTTACGTTCGAGAAGAACTCGGCTTCGACGAGTGTCTCGACTATCGCGCCCCCGATTTCGTCGAGCAGCTCGCTGCCGCTACGCCGAACTATGTCGACGTACTTTTCGAGAACGTGGGCGGCCCCATCTTCGATGCGGTTCTGACCCGGATCAATGACCATGCACGAATCGCATTGTGCGGAAACGTAAGTCAATACAACGTCGACAAGCCGTACGGCGTCACCGGAATGCGTTATCTGCTGGTGCATCGGGTCAGCGTGTTTGCCTTCGTCATCGCCGACCACCGTGAGTACTGGCCGGGTGCCATCGCGGAGATCGGTCAATGGGTCCGTGAAGGCAAGGTGTGCTACCGAGAAGATTTCGCCCCAGGACTGCACACTGCACCCAAGGCGTTCATCGAGATGTTGACGGGCAAGAACTTCGGTAAGCAACTCGTGGACGTGGCTGCACCTTGACCGGCCGTTCCAGAACGAGTTCGGCGTGGCAGATGAAGCGCGGAACCGCCGGGGCTCGTGTCGACAGTATCGGATGATCTTGTTTCCGACGATCCGCGGGCACGGAAAGCCACTTGCTTCCACCTCGGCCTGACCGCCGGTCTCGGTTCACGGGACACGAGCCGATCGACGATCGTCTCGCTCCGGCCTGCGTCGTCTTCATCCGGCCCGCCAACGCCGGTTGGAGGCATGTTGTCCACCGAAAGATCGGATGCAGTGGAGTGACATCCGGTGCGGGTTGCGCATGTGACCGACGTCGGGGCGCGGCCCCGGCTGCACGTGGCGGTGCGCGCGGAAGCGCGCACCGCCGGGTTGCTCGAGATGGATGACGTCGCGGTCGACGGCTCGTATGCGCAAGCCCTCGAAAGAGAGATCACACCGGGCCGTCACCGGTCGATCGTGGTCGCGGCGGCAGCAAGTACCTGTGATCGCCGGCCGGCACGGACTCCGTAGGCGGTGTCGCGGACCAGAGGAAACCGTCACGACGTTACTCAACTGCCGCCGCTGATCGATGGGTGGCTGGTGGACCACGAGCCGCCTGTGCATGCTCCATCTCCTCCAATCGATTGTTGTGCCCCGACTCCGACAGAAGGTCTCGGGCCATCCGGTACACGCCGGGCCTGGCCTACGTCGGCGCGGTCGCCTCGGTCGGCAGCACTCGGGACTCCTTCCACAACGCGGTGGCGGACGCATTCAACTCGCTGTTTCAAGGCCGAACCGATCCGAAACAAGGGTCCGTGGAGGTCGATCGGGACCTCGAATTCTCGGTCGCCGAGTACATCGACTGATTCAGTCGCACGGGAACAACCGGGCGGGTTATCGAGAGCCTCTATGAACAGCACAACACTTCGGGTGCGGATCCTGCCGTGGTCGTGCGCCCGGTCGGTGTGCGCCTGAACTGGTTCAAAATTGTTGTCGACATAAATGGTGATACCTGTTACGTTTGTGACTGGCACCACTTGCCCGACCTTTGCCGTCATCCGCATCGTGGAGAACCAGCCGACATCCGGGAGCCCTCGTGAAGGTTTGTGTCACCCCCCTGACTGGATCCATCGGTGCTGCAGTGGGCGGCGTTCGTCCGGACGAACCGATCGACGAGCAGAGCTCCGAGACCGCTGCGCGCGGCGTTCCGCGAGCGGCGCACGCTCGCATTCCGCGATCAGTTCGTAAATCCACCGGCGCAGATCGCGTTTGCCAGGTTCCGGGACAACCAGTGCACCATGCACTACGCGATTCACGGCCATGACTGCCCGGAACGGGTGCCCAACCGCACCACCCTCCACGGTGACGTCTCGGCGTAAGCGGTCCGGACCGTCGGCGGCCACAGCCCCCGGGCAGCGATACCTCACGAACAGGTCCATCCCCGTCCGCGTCGACTACCGGGGGCAAGTCAGGTGCGGTGCTCACTGATTGGAGCGACAATGCAAGTTATCGATCAGCCATCGGTAAGCGCGGCTGCCGGACCGGGTGGATCGGCACTCACACGTCGATCATGGAAAGTGCCCAAGGAGACGGCTTGCATCACAACGACAAAGACGAGGATGCCGTCATGACAGTCACGGACGATGCCGAACGGGCAGGCGACCCCGCCGACGGCGGCACCAGGACCACCGCGGCGGTGAGCGCTCCGACCGCCCGCACCGCATGGAGCATCACGTTCCTCGTGATGATTTTGCAGACGATCAACTTCGCCGACAAGGCCGTACTCGGGATCGTCGCCCGACCACTGTCCGAGGATCTGGGTCTGTCGAACGCGGACATCGGACTCTTGGGGAGCGTCTTCTACGTCCTGTTCGTGGTCACCGGGTTGGTGGGCGGCTTCATCGCCGACCGTGTGCGCATCGTCTGGGTACTTCTGGCTCTGGCCCTGCTGTGGTCGCTGGTTCAGATCCCGGTACTGCTGGTAGGCACGTTTACCGCGCTGATCGTCAGCCGCGTACTGCTCGGGGCGGCGGAAGGCCCCGCGAGTGCTGTGAACAACGTCGCGGTGTTCGGGTGGTTCCCCAAGAACAAACGCGGCCTTCCCTCGGCGGTGGTCAGCTCCGGTACGTCGCTGTCGAAAATTCTGATGGCACCAGCGCTCACGGTGATCGTCGCGGCATACGGCTGGAAGTCCGCATTCTGGACGCTGATGATCGTCGGCCTGGTGTGGGCGGCCGTATGGCTGATGGTCGGAAAGGACGGGCCGTACTCCGTGAGCAGTGCGCGCGAGGTGGCCCAGTCCGGTACCGCGGGCAAGGTGAAACGGGTGAGTCTCCTGCGGATTGTCGCGTTGCCCACCTTCTGGGGTGGGGTACTCGGCATGTTCGCCCTCTATGGCATGGTCGCAGTGATTCTGACCTGGCTGCCGTCCTACTTCGAGCAAGGGCTGGGCTTCAGCCGGGTCGACTCGGGGCTGCTCTTCGCCCTGCCGAGCGCGACCGGGATGGCTTCGATGTTGTTGGTGTCCTACATCACCGACCGGCTGGCCGGCCGTGGCGTGACCGTGCGGATCTCGCGCGGAATGGTCTCGGCGGTCGCATTGTTCGTCTGTGGCGGCATGATGGCCGCCATCCCGTTGGTGACCAGCACGTGGCTGGCGGTGTTCCTGGTCGTTGCGGGATACGGAGCCGGGGTGGCCAGCTATCCGCTGATGAATGTCGCGGTGGCGCACATCAGCCCGGAGCGTCAGGTCGCATCCACCCTGGGGGTCTTCACCGCATTGTTTTCGACCTCGGGCATCCTCGCGCCGTGGCTCACCGGTCGTCTCGTCGATGCGGCGTCGACACCGGCCGAGGGGTACACGACGGCCTTCGAGATCTTCGGTGTCGTGGCGATCATCGGTGCCGTGGTGATGGCGCTGACCGTGAATCCCGAGCGTGATCGCGCCCGTATCGCGGCGATCGACACGCTGACCAGGGCCGACCGCTCCGCCGGCGACGAGTCCTGACGGTTCCGGCGCAGACCCCACGCAGCCTGACCACGTGGGAGGCCGGAACATGCAATCACCGTGGCCTTCGTCGCCAAGAGACCGGGAAGGGCCTCGGTCCTCGCCGGCTTCGCGTTCAATTGCTTGGTGGTCCCTGCCGTTCACGGCGGGCGCGTCAGCGTCGACAGAACATCGAGACAGTGGACACTTCTGCGGTTCACGGTCGCCTCGCTGCAGTGCTGGGCAGGAGGTGATCTTGCCGGCGTTCTCCGAACTGCTGGACCCTCGGTCGAGCGACTGCGGTTGATCCCCGATCGGCGACGACCAGGCCTTAGGCTACCTCGCCACCCGACACCTGATCGATCTCTGACATTCCGACATCGCCGTCCTGTCGGCCCGTTGTTCACCTCGACCGCCTCCGGACGCCTCGCCGGCGCGAGGAGGACGTTCCAGAGGCCGAGATCGAAGTCGACCCGGACCGGATCGTCGAGACAGGCTTCGGTATAGAGAGCGGCGAGGAAGCCGGACGACGGCTCTTCGCCTCCTCGGCACACGCTACAGCCGCCTTCGCCGCCATGACCACCTCAGGGTCATGACGGCAACTCCCCAGCGGTCGCTGGCGATCGGCGACGATATCGACCTCGTCGGATACCATGACATCTCGTTGTCGCAACGACTTCCGGTTCCCCTGACGTCGGAACGCACGCCCTTCGATCTGCTCGCTGCCACCGCACCCGATCTGATGCTCGGCCCCACAGCCGATCCGATCCGCCGCGCCCTACCCGCCCTGATCCCCAGACCCTTCTCGGGGTTACACAGAGCCAGCGCCGAATCCCTGCGCTGACAAGCCGACTCACCGGTGCGTCCGTACCGCGCTCGGCCGGTGCGACGGACGATGTCGAGTCTCGGAGCAGATGCCCGCTTGGATCTCGAGGGCGCTTCCCGTTCGCGGATCGGCCCGGGCTCACCGCCCGTTCACCTTCTCGTTCCCTTTACCTGGTTTCGGTCTCCTACGGTGCCCGCGTTGAACCGATTCGACGAGGGAGTACCTGTGAGTCCGAAGCCCCTGCCGCTGATCGTCACGCACGACGGCACATCGTCGCGCGCCGCCGTCACCTGCCGCTACAAGTGCGGCAACGCGTGTTCCCACGCGGTGCCCAACACCTCCGGGGGCGAGTACTTCGGCGACATCGTGCGCACCGCCCTGACCCGGCGCGGCGTGCTGCGCGGCGGCGCGATGGCGGTTCTCGCGGTCGGTGCGGGCGGCGTGCTCGCCGCGTGTTCCGACGACGCGGGCAGCACCGGCGGCACCACGACGTCGGGCCCGGCGGACCTCGGCCCCGTGCCCCCCGGCACCGACTTCACCGCCGTCGCGCCGAACACCGACGACGCCGTGACCGTCCCCGAGGGCTACGACCAGGCCGTCGTGATCCGCTGGGGTGACCCGGTGCTGCCCGACGCGCCGGCCTTCGACATCGGCAACCAGACCGCGGCCGCGCAGGAGAAGCAGTTCGGTTACAACAACGACTTCGCCGGGCTGCTGCCCGTCGACGGCGTGCCGAACACCTACCTGCTGGTGGTCAACCACGAGTACACGTCCGAGCCGTTCATGTTCGCCGGCTACGACGCCGAGAACCCCACCGAGGAGCAGGTGCGCATCGGCTGGGCCAACCACGGGCTGTCCGTCGTGCAGGTCAAGGGCGAGGCCGGATCCGGGCGCCTCACACCCGAATTCGGCCCGTACAACCGCCGGATCACCGGCCTGACCGAGTTCGCCCTCACCGGTCCCGCCGCCGGAAGCGACCTGGTCAAGACCGCCGCCGACCCGACCGGAACCCGCGTGCTCGGCACCCTGAACAACTGCGCCGGCGGGCTCACCCCGTGGGGCACCGTGCTCTCCGGCGAGGAGAACTTCAACCAGTACTTCGCGAACGCCGAGAACGTCACCGATCCCGTGGCCGCCGAGCGACTGGCCCGGTACGGCCTCGAGGGCGGCGCCTCGGAACGGCTGTGGGAGCGCTTCGACCCGCGCTTCGACATCGTCGCTACCCCCAACGAGGTCAACCGGTTCGGCTGGGTCGTCGAGGTGAACCCGTGGGACGCGACGTCCGTGCCGGTCAAGCACACCGCGCTCGGCCGGTTCAAGCACGAGGCCGCGACGATCCACGTCACCGGCGACGGCACCGTCGTCTCCTACAGCGGCGACGACGAACGCTTCGACTACATGTACAAGTTCGTCTCCTCCCGGACGATGCAGAGCGGCACG
Source organism: Rhodococcus sp. DMU1 (assembly GCF_012272955.1). NCBI lineage: Bacteria > Bacillati > Actinomycetota > Actinomycetes > Mycobacteriales > Nocardiaceae > Rhodococcus > Rhodococcus sp. DMU1. The sequence continues at coordinate 5,998,312 of NZ_CP050952.1, forward strand.
TCGCAGGCCGCGATGCGGCACAACATGACGCTGCTCGACGCCGGAACCCTGTACGTGGCCAAGCTGACCGGCGATGCGCCGGACGAGATCGACGGCAGCGGTACGCTTCCCGCCTCCGGCACGTTCACCGGCACGGGGGAGTGGATCCCGCTGCTGCGCACCGCCGAGGACGGCCGCGGCGAGTCCCTGGTCGACGGCATGACCGCCGAGGAGGTCGCCGTGTTCACCCGTCTGGCCGCGGACAAGGTCGGGGCCACCAAGATGGACCGGCCCGAGGACTTCGAACCGAACCCGGTCACCGGCAAGATCTACGTGGCGCTGACCAACAACTCCAAGCGCGGCGAGGAGGGCAAGGCCGCGGCCGACGTGGCGAACCCCCGCAACAACAACAAGAACGGGCAGGTGCTCGAGCTCGACGACGACCACGCGGGCACGTCGTTCACATGGAACCTGCTGCTGGTCTGCGGCGACCCGGAGGCCGCCGACACCTACTTCGGCGGCTTCGACAAGGCTCAGGTCAGCCCGATCTCGTGCCCGGACAACCTGGCGTTCGACCCGCACGGCAACCTGTGGATCTCCACCGACGGCAACGCGCTGAAGTCCAACGACGGGCTGTTCAGCGTCGTGCTCGACGGTCCGCGCCGCGGCGAGACCCGGCAGTTCCTCACCGTCCCCGTCGGCGCGGAGACGTGCGGGCCGATCGTGCAGGAGAACCGCGTCGTGGTGTGCGTGCAGCACCCGGGCGAGACCGACGACGCCACGTGGGACAACCCGTCGTCGCACTGGCCCGACGGGGGCACCGCCCAACCGCGCCCGGCCGTCGTCGCGGCCTGGAAGTCCGACGGCCTGATCGGCGCCTGACCCCGTGCGCGCTTCTGGTAGTAGCCGCTACCAGAAGCGCGCACGGGCGCCGTCAGGCGTCGAGGCGGCGCGCGAGGTCGACGAGGTCGTCGGCGATCACGTCCCAGTCGTGTTCGGCGTGCAGGTCCGTGGTCTGGGCCGGGCCGTGTTCGGTGGGTCGCGCGAAGAACGCGGTCTTCAGGCCGCAGGCGCGCGCGGCCGCCAGGTCCTCGTTGTGGGCGGCGCACATGCACACCTCGCCCGGCTCCAGGCCCAGGATGTCTGCCGTGCGCAGATAGGCCTCGGGCATGGGTTTGTAGGCCTGGGCGACCTCCGCACCGAGGATGGCATCCCAGGGCAGACCCGCGCGCTTGGCGATATCGACCATCATGCTGACGTTGCCGTTCGACAGCGGCGCGACGACGAAGCGCTGCTTCAGCCGCGTGAGCCCCTCGACGGCGTCCGGCCACGGATCCAGTTCGTGCCAGGCACGGTTGAGCTGATCGAGTTCGTGCCCCGGTATGCCCGCCGGGTCGATGCCGAAGCGGCGCAGGGCGTCGTCCAGGTTCTCCCGGTGCAGCACGTCGAGACGCACGAAGGGCCGCCTGCCCTCGCGTACCGCCTGCATGGCCGGTTGGTAGCGCGCGCGCCAGGCATCCGCGAACTCCGCGGGTTCGACACTGCTCCCGTGACGAGCCAGGAACGGTGCCGCCGCGCGCGCGATGCTGGTGCGCCAATCCACCACACTGCCGAACACGTCGAAGACGAGTGCCTTCACGCCGGGCATGCTCATACGGTGCCTCCTGGAATCGACCGACCGTGCCGATGTTGTCACAGTCGGGATACCCGGCGCGTCAGCGCAACACCGCCTCCCCGAGGAACTCGCACGCCTGCAACGCCAGCGCGATGTCCAGCTTGTCGTGCACCGCGGGCGCGCGGGTCGGGTCGCCGAGGGCCTTGTTGATCCGGTACTTGACGGTGTTGCGGTGCAGGTTCAGCCGTTCGGCGGTGTGCAGGTGGCTCTCACCGGTGGCGAAGTAGGTGCCGAGCGTGACCCGCAGCATCGCGGCCTGCTCGGTGTCGTCGGCGAGCGGGCCGAGGATCTCGCCCACCCACGCCCGCGCGGCGTCGAGGTTGCGGGCGAGCAGCGACACCACGGCGACGCCGCGATCCCCGAACCCGATGACCCGCCGGGTGCACGTGGCCTGGGCCACCGCGATCGAATACGCGGCCTCGGCCTGTTCGTGCGAGCGCCGGAAACCGGCGAGGCCGGAGCCGGGCAGGCCCAGCGCGAGGCGGCCGGCGGGATGGGATCGGACGACGGAATCGAGTGCTGCCGTGTCGATCGTCGGCCGGTGCCGATCGAACGGCAGCCAGGCCCACACCGTGCGCCGGTCGATGGCGGTGAGGATCGGCGGGGCATCCGACCCGAGGTGCACCGCCACCGCGCGCACCAGCCGGTCCAGGGGATTGATCGCGCCGTCCGCGGATTCGGTTGTCGTCCAGACGATCACCCCGACATGACAGCGGTCGAGCCGGTACCGGGTCTCCGCCTCGAACGCCGCGACGTCGGTTTCGGATCCGTCGACGAGGCCGTGGATGAGGGCGGAGTGCACGTTGCCGCGCACGGCCGACCACCGGCGTCGTTCCTTCTCGTACGCGTCGAACACGTACAGGGTGATCCAGTCGATGTACCGGTAGACCACCGCGGAGATGTGCTCGATGACGTCGAGTGTCACCTGCGGCGGGAGGTTCATCGACCGCACCTCGTCGAAGCACAGCCGCATGAGGTCGTTCTGTCCCATGTGGTACGCACGGACGAGCGAGTGCGACGGCACGTCGCGCTGCGCCAGCCGCAACGCATATTCCACTGCCGCCGTGGTGGGTTGGAGGTGTTCGGCGGGGATCTCGTTGGTGAGCACGTGGATGATCGTCGCGATGTTGCCGTGCACGCTCGCCTCGAGCAGCTCGACGAGATGCGGATCCTCGTCGAGGTGAGCGATCTCCCGCGCCATCATCGCGGTCATGGAACGGGTGATCTCCCGCTGGCGGGCGTCGAACCGGCGCGCGACCTCGGCGACGACGCGCTGAACCTCGTCGGCGGCCGACGGTGCGCCCGTCGACCGCCCCGAGACCACCGGCTCAGCCACGGCCGGCGCTCCGCAGGTGCCGCAGCGCCGATTCCGCGGCGTTGTAGCCGCACATCCCGTGCGCGCCCGCCCCGGGCGGGGTCGAGGCCGAGCACAGGTAGACCCCGAGAACCCCGGTGCTGTAGGGGTCCAGAGCAATTCGCGGCCGGAACACCACCTGCAGGTCGGCGTTGGCGCCGCCGATGATGTCACCGCCGACCTGGTTGGGGTTCTGTCGCGCGAGGTCGGCGGGCGCGGTGACCGCGGTGGCGACGATGCGGTCCCGGAACCCCGGGGCGAACCGCTCGATCTGGGCGACGATCGCGTCCGTCGCGTCGCCGGTGTAGCCGGCTGGGACGTGGGCGTACGCGTAGAGCGGATGCACGGAGCCGCGGGAGCGGGTCGGGTCGGCGACGTACTGCTGGCCGAGCAGCACGAACGGCCGCTCCGGCATGCGTCCCGTCGCGACGTCCCGTTCGGCCCGGGCGATCTCGGCGAACTCGCCGCCGAGGTGGACGGTGCCGGCCTTCCCGCATTCCGGGTCGGCCCACGGAACGGGACCGTCGATCGCGAAGTCGACCTTGAAGGCTCCGGGAGCGTGGCGGAACCTGCGGTAGGCCTTGGCGATCCGCGCGGGTACCGCGTCGCCCAGGATGCCGAGGGCGGCCTCGGGGGCGACGTCGAGGAGCACGACGTCCGCGGGCGGCAGATCCGCGGCACGGCGGACCCGGACCCCGGTGTGCACCTTGCCGCCGTGCTCCGCGAGCTGCGCGGTCAGTGCCCGCGCGATCGCGGCGGAGCCGCCCTCCGCCACCGGCCACCCGTAGCGATGGCCGGCGGCGGTGATCATCAGACCCACGGCGGACGTGGCGGGCCGGTCCAGCCGGTGGTAGGCGTGAGCGGCGACCCCGCCGAACAGGGCACGTCCCTTGGGGGTGCGGAACCAGCGGGCCGAGGCCGTGGCGGGCAGCAGGGCCCGGGGCCCGAACGCCGCCAGCCGCAGCGGGTGCCGCGGGACGTTGAGCACCGGCCGCATCAGGTCCGCGGCGAGCCCGTCGAACCCGGTTGCGAGGTCGGCGAACATCCGCCGCCACCGCGGGCCGTCCTCGCCGAGGCCGGCCGCGGTGACGTCGAGGGATCGGTGCAGCAGGGCTGCCTCGCCCCCGTCGAGGGGATGGGCGCAGTCGATCTCCGGCCACCGCCACCGCAGCCCGTAGCGATCGAGGCCGAGGGTCTGCAGGTAGGGGGAGCCGGCACCCATGGGGTGGAAGGCGGAGCAGTGGTCGTGGACCAGGCCGGGCACGGTGAGCTCGCCGGAGCGGGTGCCGCCACCGATCTCGTCGGCTGCCTCGAGAACCTGGACGTCCACGCCGCTGCGGGCGAGGTGGACGGCGGCAGCGAGCCCGTTGGGTCCGCTACCGACCACGACCGCCGTACTCACGCTGTGACCTCCCGCTGTGCGGCTGCCCGGTGGGCGCCCTCACGGTCCATTGTCCACTGCACGTCGAACGGGATGGGCCCGTTGGGCAACCAGGGCTGCTCGGCGACGGCGTCGGCGACCCTGTAGGTGCCGCGTTCGATCACGCCGAGGGCCGCGTCGATCACCTTGTATTCCTGGGTGCCCTTGTGGATCGGCTGGGATTCGATCCAGGCGACGACGAACTCGCCGGGCGCGAAGTTGCAGCGCCGCTGGATCGCGGCGATCAGGTGCTCGTTGTGCAGGTGCCCGTCACCGAAGTTGAAGGCGACGATCGAGTTGCAGGAGAACTCGGCCTCGCGCAGGTCGTAGGTGTCGATGTCGTCCCCGAGGTGGCGCATCATCAGGGAGATCAGCGCCCGGCCCTGGCTGTGCATGGACCGCCAGCCCAGGAGCTGGTGCATCACGACGTCCGCGACGTCGGCGGGGTAGGTCGCGAGCAGCTGGGTGCGGGTGTTCTCGGCGGCCCGCACGATGTGCCGGTTCAGCTTCTCCTCCGCACCCGGGGCGAACGCCCAGGTGGCCGAGGCCCAGTTGCCGGCGTACTGCCGCATCGACGGCAGGAACGAGACCAGGTCGGGGCGCAGGTTGCCGAGGACCGGGAAGAAGCACAGCGCGGCGGTGATCGCGCCCGCCAGCCACAGCGACGACATGTCGGTCACGGCGTAGCCGTCCCAGGCGGGGAAGCCCCAGAACAGGAAGACCGTGGCGTAGGCGAACAGCAGGTTCCATTCCAGCGGCACCGCGAGCGGGAACGTCGAGGCGATGAAGAAGTGGAACGCCACCATCAGCAGCACCGCGAGCAGCGTGAGCGTGCGGTTGGTGGAGAACAGCAGCACCAGCGGGGTGACGATCTCGACGAACGTGCCGAGGACGTGGGCGACGCCGCTGCCGAGGTGCGAGGGCCGCAGGTCGTTCGGGAAGCTGCGGTAGTGCATGCGCTTGACCCGCTTGGACAGCATCCACGGGGTGTTGCTGATCATCGGGGGGACCACCATGGCGAAGTGGCGGCCGAACTTGGAGACGCCGGCGCCGACCCAGACGGTGACGATGAGCAGCTTGAAAGCCACGATCATGTCGACGAAGGGCAGGAAGGTGAAGAACACCATCGCCGGCAGGTACTGCTCGCTGCGGGCGGCGATGAAGATGACCTTGTCCCGCAGGCCGATCACGATCAGCAGCACGATCAGCGGCGCCACGACCGCGGGGCGGACGAGGCCGGCGTTGTCGGCGACGAGCGCGTCGACGGAGGCGGAATGCACACCCGGAAGAACGACGGCGACAATCAGATTGGCGAGCAGAAGGGCGTAGAGCGCCACGTCGCCGACGGTGCGGCGGTCACCGGACGTGCCGGGCACCTTGCCCGGCCACGGTGGGAGCCGGATCGTCTCGGGCTTGAGCCAGTACCGGAAGCCACCGGTCATCGGCTTGAAGTGCCCGGCGAGCGGCCCCCACGACCCGGCGAGACCGAGCGCCTCGAGCAGCACGGTCCACAGGATCAGCTTCTGGTAGACGATCGGCTGGTTCCACCACGACGAGACGTCGAGCCACGACAGGCCCGAGGTCAGCGTCGCCAGGGCGGTGCCGGCGCCGATGTAGAGGAACAGCAGCTTGAGGATGTAGACGGTGTGCACCATTTTCGGCGTGCCGAATCCGTAGTCGACCCAGTGGGTCGACATGGCCCGCAACCGATCCCGGAACGGGAGGTCGCGGAACGTGGCGGGGTCCACTTCCGGGAAGTGGCCGGTCTTGAAACCCATGGGAATTCGCCTTTCGGGTAGGGGTTGCCGCCCCACCGGCCCGGGGCCGGCGAGTCGGGGTGGAGCGTGTGGTGTCCTCGGGAGCGGTCAGGCGTGCACGGGAGCACCGTGGCTGCGCCGCAGGCCGGGTTTGTCGATCTTGCCGACGGGGTTGCGCGGCAGGGCGGCGACGACGTGCACCTCGGCGGGCACCTTGACCCTCGTCAACCGCTCGGCGAGGTGGGCGAGCAGTTCGGAGTCGGTGACGGTCCGCTCGGGATAGGTCACGACGTACGCGACGGGAACCTCGCCGTACACCTCGTGCGGCGCGCCGATCACGGCGGACTCGAGGACCGCGGGGTGCGTGGCCAGGGCGTTCTCGATCTCCTTGGGATACAGGTTCTCCCCGCCGCGGATGATCATGTCCTTGATGCGGTCGACGAGGGTGAGGTATCCGTCCTCGTCGAGCCGGCCGACGTCGCCGGTGTGCAACCAGCCGTCGACGACGGTGCGGGCGGTCTCCTCGGGTCGGCCGAGATAGCCGCGCATCACGTTGGGCCCCTTGATGAGCACCTCGCCGGTGGCCCCGGCCGGCAGGTGCCGCCCGTCGGGTCCGGCGATGGCGATCTGCTGGCCGGGCAGCGCGGGGCCGACGGTGCCGAGCTTGCGGGGGCCGTCGATCGGGTTGCACGCCGACGCGCAGGTGCCCTCGGTGAGCCCGTAGCCCTCGACCACGACCAGGCCGAAGCGCTGCTCGACCCGATCGAGAAGTTCCTTCGAGATCGGGGCCGCGCCGCAGATCGCGAAGCGCAGCGACGAGGTGTCCACCGGGGTGTCCAGCGGCTGGGAGACGAGCAGGGCGTAGATGGTGGGCACGGCCGAGAAGTAGGTCGGCCGCAGCCGTGCCACGTCGTCGAAGAACCGGGCCGGGGAGAACCTGCCGGTGATGCTGAGCTGCGCCCCGGCCAGGATCGGCGCCAGGAAGCTGACCGCGATCGCGTTGACGTGGAACAGCGGCAGGATCAGCAGGCAGTGGTCGGCCTCGGTCAGCTGCAGGTGCGTGCGGAACGAGTCGGCCATGAACTGCAGGTTCGCGTGGGCGAGCTGCACGCCCTTCGGGCGGCCGGTCGAGCCGGAGGTGTAGATCAGCAGGGCGGTGTCGTCGGGACGGGGATCGGCGCCGGCCGACCATCCGGCCGGCGGGGCGGTAGCCATGTCGTCCACGTGGATCAGCGGGCGGCCGCCCGACGGGGCGTCGGGACCGGCGCCCAGGACGAGTACGGCTCCCGCATCGTCGATCTGGTACTCGGCCTCGGTCGCGGTGAACGCGGGATTGACGGGGGTGGCCGTCGCACCCAGCCGCCACGCCGCCATGAGGGCGACGAGGAGTTCGGCCCGGTTCGGCAGCATCACCGCGACGACGTCACCCGCAGCGATCCCGTGCTGCTGGAGTTGCGCCGCGAAACCGTCGACTCTGCGGGCAAATTCGGCGTAGGTGAGTTCCCGGTCGTCGTCCCGCACGCAGGGCCGGTCCGATTCGCGGTGCCACACCAGATATTCGATCGTCACTACCGTCGGTCCTTTTCTCTTCGGCTGACCACAACGGTAGTGACGGGGATCACGTCCCGACTACGGCCTCGCGGGCTCGAGTTCCGACGGGGTGTTGTCCTCCGAGCACAACACCGCGCCGCCGGCTGTCGTTGCAGCCGGCGGCGCGGAGCGGATCGTCAGTGGGCCGGATTGCCCGAGGGGGCGGGCTGCGGCCCGCCGGGTCGCGGCTCCGCGTCGACGTGCATCGCCCGGGCCAGCGCCCTCTCCTCCGGCGGGGTGGCCCGTTCGCCCCCGCGCCGGCGCAGGTACCGGGTCTTGAGGTGGTACGCGGCGACGATGACCGCGAGCGCGATCAGCGACTGCACCAGTTCGGCGCGGGCGCCGGTGAACCACATGCCGACGAGGATCGCGACGATGACCGCCGTGACGACGACCGGCAGGACCGGGTAGAGCCACACCCGGAACTGCAGGATCTCCGGCGACGTGCGTTCCCAGCGGCGGCGCAGCACCAGCTCCGACAGGCAGATCATGATGTACACGAACAGGCAGATCGCACCGGACGACGTGACCAGGTACAGGAAGATCGTGTCGGGCCAGACGTAGGCCGCAACGATGCACACGTATCCGACGAACGTGCACGACAGCACGCCCTTCAGCGGGACACCGCGGGAGTTGACGGCCGTCATCCACGCGGGTGCGTCGCGGTGGGCACCGAGCACGAACAGCATGCGCGAGGCGGTGTAGAGCCCGGAGTTCAGGCACGAGAGCACGGCGACCAGCACCACGAAGTTGAGGATCTCGGCGGCCCCGGGGATGCCCAGGACGTCGAGGGCGGCCACGAACGGGGATTCGCCGACGACATAGCTGTCCCACGGCAGCATGGTCACGAGCAGGAACGTCGCGCCGACGAAGAACGCCAGGATCCGGAACACGACGGTGCTGGTGGCGCGGCGGATCGCCGCGGCCGGCTCCTTCGACTCGGCCGCGGCGATCGTGACGAGCTCGGCCCCCGTCATCGAGAAGATGACGGCGACCACCCCGACCATGACGGGGATGAAGCCGTGGGGCAGGAAGCCGCCGTGTGCGGTCAGGTTGCCGAAGGACAGCTCGGCCCCGGGCCAGACGCCCAGCACGTAGAGACCGGCCAGGACGAGGAACGCGATGATCACCGCGACCTTGATCCCGGCGAACCAGTACTCGGCCTCGCCGAAGTTGCCGACCGACAACAGGTTCACGACGGTCATGATCAGCAGCAGGCCGGCGGCCATCAGCCACAGCGGCACCCCGGGGAGCCAGCGGCCGAGCAGGGTGGCCCCGACCACGGCCTCGATCCCGACGACGACCACCCAGAAGTACCAGAACAGCCAGCCGGTGGCGAAGCCTGCCCAGTTGCCCATGGCGTCGCGGGCGTATTCGGTGAACGAGCCGGTGCAGGGCTTGGCGACGGCCATCTCCCCGAGCATGCGCATGACCAGGAAGACGATGAGCCCACAGATCAGGCAGGTGAGGATGGCGCCGGGGCCGGCCTGGCCGATGATCGCGCTGATCCCCACGAAGAATCCCGCGCCGATCACCCCGCCCATGGACAGCATGGTGAGATGGCGCTTCTTCAGCGCGTGACCCAGGGTGTCGGACCTTTCGGCCGGTGAATCGGTGTGCACGGCACTCCCTTCGAGACCTGGTGTGCGGCGCCGTGGGGTGCCGGTTCCGGCGTCCCGGCGGCGCTGTCGCTCGGATGGGAGAACCCTACGACCGCAATGTGACCCACGACATGTCCGTGATGTACACAATCGTGGGTCACACCCGCCGTCGGGGCGATTGTCCGTCGGATTCAGACCGGCTGCGCCTCATCCGGCGCCGCCTCGGGTGCCTGCGACGTTTCGGGTCCCTGCGCCGCCTCGGGTTCCGAGGGCGCACGATCCGTCACCCGCGGGGTGAGCAGCACGTAGCTGCCCGCGGCCAGCAGCACCGTCACCACCGGGGCGAGCTGCGCCCACGTCGCGCTGACCTCCTGCACGGTGAGCGCGATGCCGGCGACCGAGGAGATCAACCACGCCAGCGCCCCACCGGACGCGGTGCGGGGCATGGCGTGGCCCCGATCCCGCAGCACGTAGACCACCGCGATCGCCACCCAGGCGGTGATCAGCACGCCCTGCCAGGCGAGGGCCTGCAGCAGGTACCCCAGCACGTCGGTGAGCATGAGCAGGTATGCGAGCACGGCGGTGACCACCACCCACACCGCTCGGGGCACGTCGATGCGCAGTGCCCGGTGGACGAACACCTGGAGGTTGGTGGAGGCGAGATAGAAGTTGGCCGAGTTGATGCGGGTCTGGGACACGATGATCAGCAGCACCCCCGCGAAGCCGAGGGAGCCGACGACCGCCTCGACCACGCCGGTCTCGGTTCCGGCGATGTCCCAGGCGCCGAGGAGATAGAGGCCGACGAGCCCGTTCACACCGAAGGTCAGCGCATAGAACACCCAGCCGAAGGTGACGGTGCCGTGGAAGGCGGCGTCGGTGCGGCGACCGAGCCTCGCGTAGTCGAAGGTGTACATCATCAGCACCCAGACGCCCATGTAGACGAGGTAGGCGGTGAGCCAGCCCGGAAGCGGACCCGATGCCACCGTGGCGGTGAGCCATCCGGTGGGGTAGCCCTGGCGCACGGTCGCGGCCACCACGACGGCGACCATGCCGACGAGATAGAACGGCAGCAGGATCCCGTTGAGCTTGTCGAGCCACGCGGCGACACCCCCGATCACCACGGGAATCATGTACACCGTGCAGAGCAGGTACCACAGCCTGATGTCGCCGCCGAAGTACTCCTGCAGAGCCACGGCGACGATGGAACCCTCGAAGACCCCGTAGTAGAGCGCGGTGGCCGCGAACAGCGCCGGGGCGAGCAGTGAGCCGACGGCGCCGAACATGCGCCGGGACAGCAGCTCGACCGACAGGCCGGTGTGGATCGCATAGCGGGAGAGCACCAGATTGACGACGCCGAAGGTGGCGATCGAGGCAGCCATCCCGGCGAGGGTGGCCGGTACCCCGACCGCGCCGGCCGAGGCAACCGCGATGTAGAGCCAGAACATGGCGCTGAACATGGCCCACCAGGCCATCGTCAGCGACCAGCGGGACAGACGCCCGGATTCGGGCACGATTTCCCGCTCCGCGGGGGATCCGGGAGCAGATTCGGTGAGGTGATCGGACATGGGGTCGCCTCTCGGGGGGAGGGAATCCGAACCGGCGCAGGGGCGCACGACCGCCCGCAGCACCGGGGGCGGGAGATTCGGCAGGGGAGCTTCGAGGGAGGGTGGAGGGCGCGAAAACCGTTGCGGGGCAGCGGTGTCACTGCCCCGCAACAGAGATTCAGGACCAGTGTGCGACGGAGCGGGTCCGCAGCAGATCGCGGAACTGGGCGGTGGTCGTGGGCAGCAGCTCGCCGGTGCCCCAGTCGACGATCACGCCGTAGCGGCGCACGAGATCGAGCATGGACAGCTCACCGCTGCGGTAGCGGCCGGCGACGGCTTCGGGGTCCTCGTCGAGCCAGCCCTTGCGCGACACGCGGATCTCCTCGCGGACGCGCTCGGTGGCGTCGTGGTCGAGCTCGTAGCGGTCGATCTCGGGGTCCACCGGCACGACGACGACGCCGTAGTCCAGGGCGGCGCGCTCGACGGAGACGTACCCGTCGATCACGTCCTCGAGCACGGCCTCCGGGTCCCGCTGCAGCGGATCCCCGTAGCCACCACCGCCCGCCGACGGCCGCTCGAACGAATCTCCGGACTGGACCGGCACATTCGAGAACACGGACCCGAGGAAGCGCTCCTCGGGGGTGCCGCGGTTGAGCCACACACCGTGCGGGATGGACGGCAGGCCGCCCTCGATGCCCCAGGTGACCGAGCGGGAACGGTCACAGCAGTACGACATCACGCTGCTGTCGCTGTCGGTGAGGATGCCGCCCTTGGACAGGCCGCACCCGCCGCGGTATTCCCCGGGCCCACCGGAATCGGTGATGATGGCGTGCTCGCTGGTCAGCACGGGGGTGAGGCGTTCCTGCCCCTCGCACGGCTGCACGGCCAGGCCGATACCGAACACCGGTGCGGTGGCGCTCGATCCGTCCTTCGAGCTGCGTCCGCCCCAGCCGCCGGCCATCCAGTCGTACCACATGAAGAACGGCCGGTCGTCGGTGCGGGCGTCGCGGCCGCCGACGAGCAGGTACTCGAGGTTGAACGAGCACGCGATGGCGCGGGAGGGCACGACCTTCGACCACAGTTCGAAGATCGCGTTCATGATCTTCTCGTAGGGACCGGAGCAGAACCCGGTCACCGCGTGTGGCCAGCCCGCGTTGACGACGGTACCCTCCGGTCCGAGGTCGGTCCGGATCGCGTTGTACAGGCCCGAGTTCAGCGGCACGTCGGGGAAGAACGACTTGGTGCCCGCCACGATCCCGGAGAACGCGGTGCCGTAGCCGCTGTTGAGGAAGCTGGCGACCGCCGGTGCGCTGCCGGTCAGGTCGTAGCTGAGCTGGTCGCCCTCGATCGTCATGGTGACGCGGATCGGGACGAGCCCCTCGGGCCGGGCGGGATCGGAGTCGAGGTAGTCCTCGGTGGTCCACGTGCCGTCCGGCAGGTCGGCGACCCGGCTGCGCACAATGCGCTCGACGTAGTCCTGGACCTCGCGCATCGCGTCGGTGACGGTACCGCGCCCGTATTTGTCGACGAGGCGATGGATTTCACGTTCACACACGCCCGTGGCCTCCGCCTGGGCGTGCAGGTCGCCCATGCTGATCTCCGGGGACCGGGTGTTCGCGACGAGCAGTTTCGCGACGTCCGCCAGGAATCGGCCCTCGTGCCACACCCGGACCGGGGTGATCCGCAGGCCCTCACCGAAATGCTCGGTGGCGGTCACGTCGAACGACCCGGGGACGCTGCCGCCGATGTCGGCCCAGTGGCCCTTGTTCTGCGCGAAGGCGATGAGGACGCCGTCGGCGAAGATGGGCCGGACGAAGCTGACGTCGTTGAGGTGGGTGCCGCCCCGGTAGGGGTCGTTGACCATGAAGATGTCGCCGGGGTTGATGTCGGAGCCGAATTCCTCGAGCACGGCCTTGCACTGGAAGTGGAGGGTGCCCACGTGGACCGCGATGTCCTGGCTGCCCTGCATCACGGTGTTGCCCTCGGCGTCGCAGAGCGCGGAGGAGAAGTCCCGCGAGTAGATGACGAACGAGTAGCAGGTGCGCAGGATCTGCTCGGACATCAGGTCGACCGAGGTGGCGAACGCGTTCTTGAGGACCTCGAAGGTGACCGGATCGAGGGTGGGGGACGTGGTGGTCATCGGGTCTCCTGGATGTCGATGCGGATGTTCGCCCACTCGTCGATCGTGGCGGTGGTCCCCGGGGGGACGACGGTGGTGGAGTCGAGCTGGGTGATCACGGCCGGGCCGGAGATGCACGTACCGAATTCCAGTGTGTCGCGGTCGAAGACGGGGGTGTCGAGCCGGCCGCGCGCCTCGTCGAAGTAGACGTTGCGCCGCTCGACGGGCGCCGGCTCCGCGGTGGTGGGTTCGGAGGTGCGCGGGAAGTTCGGCTTCGGCGTGGTGCCCACCGCGCGCAGCCCGATCTGGTAGATCTCCACGGGCGTGTCGTCGCGCCGGAACGAGTAGTCCCGTTCGTGCTCCTCGTGGAACCGCTCGACGGCCTCCGCGAGGAAGCCGGGGCCGCTGCCGGCCTCGACGGTGAGCGAACGCCACTGCCCCGCGTAGCGCATGCTGATATGACGATCGAGGACCATCCGTTCGGGTTCGACCCCCTCGTGGCGGAGACGCTGCGTGCCCTCCTGCTCGAGCCGCAGGAATTCGCGCTCGAGCGCGGTGGTGTCGACCTCGTCGACGCGGCCCTGGAACATGGCCGACAGGTCGTGCCGGATGTCGACGAGCAGGCACCCCTGCGCCGAGGTGATGCCCGGATGGGGCGGCACCACGACGGTCGGAATGGACAGTTCCTTCGCGAGGGCCGCGCCGTGCAGGGCGCCCGCGCCGCCGCAGACGACGAGAACGAAGTCGCGCGGATCGTAGCCACGCCGAATGGACAACAGCCGCACCGCATCCGCCATGTTGGCGTTGGCCACCTGGATGATGTTGCTGGCCGCGGTGTCGGCGTCGAGACCGAGCGGTCCGGCCACGCTCTGCTTGATCGCGTTCTCCGCGGCCGCCACGTCCAGAGTGAGGCCGCCGCCGATGAGGGCGGTGCCCAGGCGGCCGAGCAGCACGTTGGCGTCGGTGTTCGTCGGCTCGGTGCCGCCGCGCAGGTAGCAGGCGGGTCCGGGGGAGGCGCCGGCCGACTGCGGCCCGTTGCGCAGCGAGCCTGCCTCGTCGAGCCAGGCCAGCGATCCGCCGCCGGCGCCGATGGTGAGCACCTCGATGCTGGGGAAGGAGATGGGGAAGCCGTACTCGACCTGCCACTGCTTGGTGGTGCGGACCTCGCCGTCGTAGACGAGCGAGATGTCGGTGCTGGTACCACCCATGTCCAGGCCGATCGCGTTGGGGTATCCGCAGCGGGTGGCGATGTCGGCCACGGCGATCGCGCCGGCGGCGATGCCGGAGGCGGCGAGCCGGACGGGATACTTCTCCACCATCGCGGGGGTCATCGAGCCCCCGCCGGAATGGAGCAGGAGCAGGTCGCCGTCGTATCCGTCGGTGCGCAACTGCGCTTCGAGCCGGTTGACGTACCCGCTGACCAGGGGTGCGAGCACGGCGTTGGCGACGGTGGTGGAGGCGCGGTCGTACTCGAAGATCTCGGGGAGGATCTCGCTGGAGGTGGAGACGGTGACGTCGGGCAGCTCGGCCTCGAGCAGTGCCCGCACGCGCTGCTCGTGTGCGCTGTTGACGTAGCTGTTGATCAGGCACACCGCGACGGTCTTGATGTTCTTGCGGCGCAGGATGCGGGCGATCTCCCGGACCTCCGACTCGTCGAGCGGGGTGACGACCTCGCCGGCGTAGTCGATGCGTTCGGTGACCTCGTACCGATCACGGCGGCGAATGTAGGGGGTGCCGACGTCGACGTACGTGTCCCACAATTCGTCCTTGGTCCCGTCGCGGATCTCGAGCACGTCGCGGAACCCGCGGGTGGTGACGAGGGCCGCGGGCGGGAAGTTGCGGGTGATGAGCGCGTTGGTCGCGACAGTGGTGCCGTGGGAGAACAGGGTCACCTCGGTCAGGTCGATGCCCGCGGTGCGCACACCGTCGATCACGGCGCGCATGGGATCGTCCGGGGTCGAGGGAACCTTCGCGATGCGGGTGGTCGATGCGCTCTCGTCGAAGATGCACACGTCCGTGAAGGTGCCTCCGACGTCCACGGCGACGCGCAGGTGGGGATTGCGGGATGTGATCATCGTCATACTCCTGGGTCGGGTGGAACTCAGTATTCGGCCTGGTCGCGGGGCCATCAATTGGAGAAAGTGAATCGAGTTCCCCGAATCGTTGGAGATCTTCACACCCATGGGAGAAAGATGTCGGGCATGCTTCCGGACCGTTTCCGGCTCGTCGACCTGCTGCTCGAACCCGACCTCGGGCTCCGGCTGGCGACCGATGCCGACCCCAACGTGGGAATCACCGGCGCGCACCCGATCGAGATCGAGAACCCGACCCGGTGGCTGCGGCCGGGGTCGATGATGCTCACCACCGGCTCGCGCTTCCCCGGCCACGAGCACCCGCAGCAGGCCTATCGCGAACTGATCCGCGAGCTCGTGGGGTCCGGCATCGCCGCGCTCGGGTACGGCGTCGGGGTGATCACCGACGACGTCCCCCGGCCCCTGCTCGACGAGGCCGAGCGCCATCGGTTCGCCGTGGTGGCGATCCCGCCGGAACTGCCGTTCATGGAGGTGGTCGGACGTGTCAATGCCGCGGCGCAGGCGCAGGACTCGATGCTGCTGCGCCGCACGCTGCAGATGCAGAACCACCTGCTCGAGGCGATGACGGCCGAGTCCCCGGAGGCCGACCTCGTGGCCCGGCTCGCCGGGCTGCTCCGCAGCAGCGTGGTCCTCTACAACGAGGTCGGCGACGTCGTGGCCTCGGCGGGTGGCGCACCGGTGCACCTGATCCGCAATCAGCTGCGCGGCCGGGACGGCCGGCTGCTGTTCCGGGTGGGCCGATGGTCGGTGAGCGCGCACTCGATCTCGCCGGGCGGCCAGCACTACTGGTTCGCCCTCGCGTCCAAGAGCAACGAACTCACCGATCCGCTCACCGCGCCCGCCGTCGAGGTGTCGCTGAGGCTGCTCAACACGATCGAACGCACCCGCCAGCGCGCCACCATCGAGAACCGCGCGCGGCACGCCGCACTGGTGCGGGCGCTGGCGTCGGGCGATCCGGCCGATTCCGACACCGTCCTGGACCAGCTCGAGATGCTGCGGTTCGGCCCCGAGCCCGATATGCGGATGCTGGCCTTGTCCGCCGCACCCGACTACGACAACCGCCGATGGGTGTTCCGGGCGAACTCGCTGCTCGATGCCGTCGAAACGGACGTGTCCGGGCTGGCCCGCGACATCGGGCTGACCCTGCTGCTCGCCCGGGGCGAGGGGGGCCTCGTCGGAGTGGTCCCCGCCCGGGCGGAGGCTCTCGACTCCTGGTCGAACAACCTTCCACAGGGGTTGACGTGCGGCTCGAGCGAGCCGTTCACCGATCCCGCGCGCGGGCCCGACAAACTGCGCGAGGCGCGCTGGGCGCGACGGGCCGCCGAGCGGCTCGGCCGCAGCACCCAGCGCTTCGAGGACGTGAGCCTCGCGGACTGGTTGCTGGCGGGCCGCGACCCGGGGCCCGCTCTCGCGCGCGCCACCGCGGTCCTGGCCCCACTGCTCGACGGCCACGACGACCTGGTCGATTTCCTCGTGCTCCACCTGGCCCGGGACCTGGACGTGGGGCGGACGGCGCGGGAGCTGAACCTGCATCCGAATACCGTGCGGCACCGGGTGAAACGAGTCGAGGACCTGCTGGGCCGGTCCCTGCGTTCCCCCCGGGACGTCACCGACGTGCATCTGGCCCTCGAAGTCCTCGCCGAACACCCCACCTCCTAGCCGCCCGGTGCGGGGAAGGATCGTCATCATGGCCATCACCGTGCGTCGGCTCACGACGCTGCCGGAGCTCGGGCTCACTCTCGTGGCGGGTCGCGACGGAGCCGACCGTGTCATCGAGTGGGCGCATCCGATCGAGCTTCCCGACCCCACCCCGTGGCTCTCGGGTGGAGAGCTCGTGATGACCACCGGACTGGAGATCGGCGCCGGCGCCGACGAGCAGTTCGCGTACCTCCAGGGCCTGGTGGGGGCCGGCTGCGCGGCCTTGGCGTTCGACACCGGAACCCGGTTCGACCGCGTGCCCGACGGTCTGCGCGCCGCGGGTGACGCGCTGGGGTTCCCGGTGCTCGCCGTGCCCGCCTCGACGCCCTTCATCGCCATCACCCGGGCGGTCATCGACGAACTGACCGCCGACCAGGTCCGCGCGGTGCAGCGGGTCGTCGATCAGCAGGAGCGGCTGGCCCGGGCCACACTGCGCGGGGGTGTGCCCGCGGTCGTGACCGCGCTCGGTCAGGCCCTCGCCGGAGCCGTCGCCGTCGTCGACGCCGACGATCGCGTACTCGCCGAATACGGGTCCGACACGACGCGGGCGGTCCGGCATGCGCGCGGGGTGGCGGAGTCGGCGTCCCGATCTCCGCGGCGGCGGCAGATGAGCAAGGTGCTGGCCGACGCCGCCGGGCACTACACCGTTCAGAGCATCGCGGCGGCCCAGGACCTCTACGGATACCTCGCCGTCGGCACCGCGGAGCCGCTCCCGCCGGCCGACCGTCTGCTCCTCGCCCACGCCGTGTCGCTGATCTCCATCGAGCTCGGCAAGCCCGCGAAGGTGCAGAGCGCAGAACAGCGGCTGCGGGCCGTCGTCACCCGGACACTCTTCGACGCACCCGAACGCATGGACGCCGGCCTGCTCCGCTATTTCGGGTTCGAACCGACCGACACCGTCGCGGTCGCCGTGCTGACGGAGGTCGGCCCGCTGCTGCCGGCGGAACGACAGGTCGGCGCAGTCCTCGCCGCGGAGGGCGTACCCCATCTGGCGGCCTCGGTCGGCGCGGATGTCGCCGTGGTCGTGCCGGCCGACCGGGCCCGCGAGATCGCGACCCGGGTCCAGGACCGGGTCCGCGCGCAGCTCGGCCGGCCGGTCCGGTGCGGGCTGGGCGGTCCGTGCGGCGTGAAGGACGCGAACACCAGTGTGCAGCAGGCTCTCTCGGCGGTCAGGGCAGCGCGGAACGGGGGCCGGACACCGGTGGAGTTCGCCGAGCTCGGTACCTTCTCGGTGTTGCTGGGCATGCAGGACCCGGACGCGCTGCAGGCCATCGCCCGCACCGGACTCGAAGCACTCGATGCCTACGACGCGAAGCACGGATCGAGCGGAAGACTGGTCGAGACCCTCGCCGCGTACCTCGAGCACAACGGCCAGGCCGAGAGCACCGCCGCCGCGCTGGGCATCCACCGGCACACCCTGCGGAACCGGCTCGCCCGCATCACCGAACTCACCGGCCGCGACCTCGACTCGATCCACACCCGGGTGGAGTGGTGGCTGGCCGTCAAGGCCCGGGAGATGCTGGACGGCCGTGGCGGATAGGTGCCGACGTCCGGTCGCAGCGCCTCGACGAGATCCTCACCCCGGCCGCGCCCCGGAAGATTCAGGTGCGGTACGCGTCGGCGCGGTGGGAGATCGCGGTGACTCGGACCTGGCGGGTGTTCTCGTCGATCAGGTACAGCACCCGGTAGGAGCCGCGGCGGGCGGAGCAGGCCGGTGCCAACGGTGGGGCGAGTTGGTTGCCGACCCGGTGCGGGTTTTCGAGGAGGGGTCCGGTGAGGAACTCGTACACCGCGGCGGCGACCTTCTCGGGCAGGGTCCGCTCGAGCGCACGAGGAGCGGTACGGGCCACGATCAGGGTGTAGGGCTCGCCGGGAACGCTCACTCGTCGCCGGGCTTGCCCGCGGACATGATCTCGGCGAGGGATGCGGCATCGAGGCTGTCCCCGGCCTCGATCTCGGCCATTCCCGTGAGGTGGTCGGCAAGCAGGGACTTCTCGGCCAGCACGGCAATGGTCTCGCGCAGCGCGTCGTAGTCGTCGGCACCGAGCAGCACCGCGGCCCGGTGCCCATTTCGGGTGATCTCGAACCGCTCGTGGGTGCGCTCGGCCTCGTCGACCAGACGGGAGAACTGCGCCCGCGCCTCGGCCACCGGAAGAGTCGTCATGTACATAATTGTAGCCAACATTTCGGCTGACCGCTGCGACCTCGACTCGATCCACACCCGGCCGGAGTGGTGAGCGGCCGTCGAGGTCCGGGAGATGCCGGGCGGCCGTGGCGGACGATCCGGACCCGAGCGGGGGATGCAACGCGGCGCAACAGTTGTGGCGCGCGATCGTTTCGAGTGTGCTCCGAGTCACATTCTCACGAGTCGCATTCTCACGGGAAGGACACTCCGATGCTCCACGCTCCCACGGCCGGTCCCGAACTGCGCCGGCGGAGCTGACGAAGAACCCTCGAGGACACGGTCCGCGATCCGGCAGCCGACTCCGGCCACCACACCACTCACCGATCTCCTCGGCCGACGTTCCCCTCGCCCCTCGTTTCGAGGGCATCACAGAAGGTTTCGGTACCCCATGCCCGAACGCTCGCACGCCGACACGTCCCCGGGGTGGCTCGGATTCGGTGTCGCCAACACCGCCGTGATCACCACCGCCTCCGTCGCGGCGTGGTATCTGCTCGCCGACCCGCGGCTCAGCCCGTTCGACCTGTATCCGTTGCCGTTCAACGCCGCCCTGTTCTGGGCCCTGCTGTTCGTCGTGTGGGCCGGATTCAACCTCGAACTCTGGGGATTCGACCGGCTACGGCAACCCTGGCGCGGCATTGCGTTCCTCGGCGCCGCATCGGCTTTCGCCGTCGTTGTCACGTATGCCCTGGCGAGCGGAATCGGCCACCTGTATCCCGACTACGCGGCCGCGCGTCCCGACGGCCTGGGCTACTTCACGGGCGCGTTGTTCGTCCTGTTCGGCTTCTCCACGTGGGTCCTGGTGGTGCTCAACTGGGGACACTGGCCGTGGACCGATCTGGGCCTGAAACAGCCGTGGGTCGGCGCCTGCGAGATCGTCTCCCTCCTCGTCCCCACCGCACTGCTCTATCTCGTGTTGGGTGTACCCGCGGTCTCGGAGACGGTTCGGGAGGGCACAGCACTGCTCGGCATCGACACACTGCTCGGCTGGTACTACTCGATCATCGTCGCGATCGTGCTCACCGGACAGACCTGGGAGAACTGGCCGTGGCGGCTCGCCGGCAGCCGCATGCGGGTCGCACTGGTCTCGACGGTCGGCAACATCGCGCTCGGCACCGTGCTGTTCGCGGCACTGCGCGCCGTGTGTGCGGTGCTCGTCGGTCCCGGCACGGCAGCCGAACCGGGCTTCCCGCTCGATCAGTTCCCGGCCCAGCTGGGCGTGTGCTGGGTCGCATGGATGATTCTGTGGGCCAACGCCTTCGGCAACAGGCCGACGGGCGGCGGGGCCGTGGTGAACCTGCTGTCCCGCGCCGCGATCACGTTCGCCCTCGCCGTGACCACGTTCGTCCTGTACTACTACGTGATCGCCGAGATCGTGCTCCACGAGCCGGCCGTCGCCGGCGGCCTGCACGGCAACGCCCTCGGATTCATGGACTTGTTCGCGTTGGTGACGCTCCTGTACGTCGTCGGCTTCGAGTCCTTCGGTCTGCGACGGCCCGCAGCCACCGTTCCCGCCCCCGAGGATCGCGCCGTCGCGCATCCCTGATCGAGGGAGGGGACGGACGACGGAGGTGCCCGCCGTTCGGTTCGGTGCGGCACGACGCCCGTCCCGCCGCGGCCGGACGCGACGGGACGGGCACTCCTCCGGTTCCTGCCGGTCAGTCCGCGGCTCCACCCAGGGGTGGCGGGGCCGAACGGTACCGGACCGGAGTCCTGGAGAAGCTCAACGGATTTCCGACCTGCGGCGTGGCGCTTCCCGGCACGGACACCACGGCGTCGAGGCCGAGACGCCGGGCGAACTCGAATGCCTCGGCGACGTCGTTGATGGGTCCGGCCGGAACACCCACGCGGGAGAGTTCGTCGTACCAGTGGTCGGCCCCGGCCGTGACGAGGATCGAGGTGATCTCGGCGCACAGTTCCTCGCGGTGTGCGACGCGCAGCGGGTTGCTGCGGAAGCGCGGATCGGTGGCCAGCTCCGGCGCGCCGATCGTCTCGGCGAGCCGGGTGAACTGCTTGTCGTTGCCCACCGCCAGCGCCAGCGGCCGGTCCTTGGTCGTGAACACCTCGTACGGGGCGATGCTGGGGTGCCGGTTTCCGAGGATGCCGGGCACCACCCCGGCACCGAGGTACGCCGACGCCTGATTGACGAGCGACGACAGGAGCGCGGAAAGAAGGTTGGTCTCGACGCGCTGCCCCTCGCCGGTGCGCTCCCGATGATGCAGAGCGGCGAGGATGCCGGCGAGGGCGTGCAGGCCGGTGAGCACGTCGACGACCGCGACACCCACCTTCGTCGGCGTACCGGCCTCGGGTCCGGTGATGCTCATGAGCCCACCGACGGCCTGCACGAGCAGGTCGTAGCCCGGCAGGGCCGCTCCGTCCCCGCTCCCGAACCCGGTGACGGAGCAGTAGATCAGCCCCGGGTTCACGTCGAGCAGCTCGTCGTAGCCCAGGCCGAGCCGCTCCATGGTGCCCGCCCGGAAGTTCTCGACCACGATGTCCGCGCGCGCCACGAGCCGGCGGGCCTCGGCGCGGCCGTCCTCCGACGCGAGGTCCAGGACCACGGAGGTCTTGTTGCGGTTCACCGAGTTGAAGTACGTGGCCGAGCCCTCGTCGTCGTAGGGCGGTCCCCACGCGCGGGTGTCGTCGCCGGTGCCGGGACGTTCGATCTTGACGACCTCGGCGCCCATGTCCGCGAGCATCATCGTGGCGTAGGGGCCGGCGAGGACCCGGGTGAAGTCGGCGACGACGATGCCGTCGAGTGCGCCCCTGCTCATGCGATCGGCCTCCCGCCGCGAAGGTAGACGGTCGTGGTGTGGGTGAAGAACTCCCGTGCGGCGCGGCCCTGTTCCTTCGGGCCGTACCCGCTCTTCTTCGCGCCGCCGAACGGGACGTGCGGGTCGGCGCCGGCGGATTCGGAGTTGATGTGCAGGATGCCCACGTCCAGGTCGTCGAGCGCCCCGAGGGCGCGGGTGAGGTCCTGGGTGAACACGGCCGCCGACAAGCCGTACTCGCTGTCGTCGGCGAGCGCGAACGCCGTCTCGGCGTCGGCCGCCCGGCACACGGCCAGCACGGGCCCGAACAGTTCCTCGCGCCACACGTCGAGCCGGGTGCCGGGCAGCTCGAGCACGGTGGGCGGCACGTAGAACCCGGCCGCCAGTTCACCGTCCTCGTAGGGCCGGCCCCCGCACAACACTCGGGCACCCTGGCGTACCGCCTCGTCGACCCCCGCCCGGATCGACGCCCGCGCCGCGGCGTCGACCACCGGACCCATGTGGACGTCCTCGTCCAGGGGGTTGCCGACGGTCCACTTCCCGATCCGGGCGACGAGTTCACCGACGAACTCGTCGGCGACGTCGTCGGTGACGATGAGCCGGGAGGTCGCCGTGCACTTCTGCCCCGACGACCGGAACGCGCCGAGCAGCACCTGTTCGGCGGCGAGATCGAGGTCCGCGTCGCCGAGCACCACCGCCGCGTTCTTGCCGCCCATCTCCGCCTGCACCGGCACCCCCCGGGCGGCTCCCGCCGCCGCGAGGCTCCGGCCCACCGCCGTGGAACCGGTGAAGGTCAGCGCGTCGACACCCGGATGGTCGGCGATGCCGGCGCCGACCGCCCGGCCACCGATGACGAGGTTGAGCACCCCCGGCGGCAGGCCGGCGTCGGCGAGGGCCTGCATCAGCCGCATGGCCAGCAGCGGCACGGTGCCCGCCGGCTTCCAGACCACGGTGTTGCCGTAGGTCAGTGCCGGGGCGATCTTCCAGGCGGGGATCGCGATGGGGAAGTTGAAGGGGGTGATGACCCCGACCACGCCGACGGGCTTGCGCGCGACCAGGATCTGCTCACCGCGGCGGGGGGAGGCGAACATCTCGCCGGCCTCCCGGTCGCCCTCGCCGCCGTAGAAGCGCAGGATCTGGGCCGCGCGGAGCACCTCGGCGACGCCTTCGCCCCGCGTCTTGCCCTCCTCCCGGGCAAGTTCCGCGCCCCACTGCGACGCGGACGATTCGACGACGGCAGCCGCCCGGGCGAGGACGGCACCGCGCTCGTGCGCCGGGGTTTTCGCCCATGGCCGGGCCGCGGCGCGCGCGGCGGCCACGGCCCGGTCGACGTCGTCGCCCGTGGCCGCACGACCGCGGGCCACGGTGACATCCGGCTCGGCGGGGCTGATGCTCGCCAGGGCCTCGGCCCCGCCGTCGAACCACTCGCCGTCGATGTAGTGCTGCAGCAGAACGGGTGTCGTCATCGTGTGTCCCTTCGACGCTTCGACGGTGCGGGTCAGCGGAATGCGGCGTGACCGGTCAGGGCGCGGCCGATCGAGAGCAGGTGCATCTCGCTGGTGCCCTCGTAGGTCAGCACCGACTCGAGGTTGTTGGCGTGCCGCAGCGGCGAGTACTCGAGGGTGATGCCGCTGGCGCCGAGAATGGTCCGGCATTCGCGGGCGATGGCCAATGCCTCGCGCACGTTGTTGAGCTTGCCGAGGCTGATCTGCTCGGGGGTGACACCGGACTCGTCCTTGAGGCGGCCGAGGTGCAGTGCGAGCAGGAAGCCCTTGCCGAGCTCGAGCGTCATGTCGGCCAGCTTCTCCTGGGTGAGCTGGTAGGCGGCGAGCGGGCGGTCGAAGACCTCCCGGGAGGCGGCGTAGTCCAACGCGGTCTCGAGGCTGTTCCGGGCCGCGCCGAGCGCGCCGAACACGATGCCGAAACGGGCCTCGTTGAGGCACGACAGGGGAGCCCCGAGGCCGCGGGCGAGGGGAAGCTCGGCCGAGCCCGGCAGGCGCACGTTGTCGAGGACCAGCTCGGAGGTCACCGAAGCCCGCAGCGACAGCTTGCGGTGAATCCTGTTGGCGGTGAAGCCGGGTGTGTCGGTGGGAACCAGGAACCCGCGGACACCCTCGTCGGTCTGGGCCCACACCGTGGCGACGTCCGCGAGATTGCCGTTGGTGATCCACATCTTGGTGCCGGTGAGGATCCAGTCCGAACCGTCCCGGCGGGCGCGGGTGCGCATTCCCGAAGGGTTGGACCCGAAGTCGGGTTCCGTCAGGCCGAAGCACCCGATGGCGTCTCCGGAGGCCAGGCGGGGCAGCCATTCCTGCTTCTGTTCGTCGGATCCGTAGCGGTGGATGGAGAACATCGACAGCGAACCCTGCACCGAGACGAAGCTGCGGAATCCGCTGTCGCCGGCCTCGAGTTCCAGGCAGGCCAGGCCGTAGCTGACGGCGTTGGTGCCGGCGCAGCCGTACCCGTCCAGGTGCATGCCGAGGACGCCGAGGGCGCCGAACTCCTTCGCCACTTCCTTGGGCAGCGTCGCGGATTCGAACCAGTCGCCGACCTCGGGGACGAGCCGGGTCTCGACGAAGCGGCGGACAGTGGCGGCGATGTCGCGTTCGTCGGCGTCGAGCAGTGTGTCGGCGCCGAGGAGTTCGAGCGGTCGCAGCGGACCGGTCGTGCGGGCGGGTGCGGTGGTGGTCATGTGCTGGTCCTCGCGGAGTAGGGAGCGGTGGTGGTCAGAGGGCGGCGAACGCGTCGCGCAGCACCGAGAACGCCTCGGTGAGCAGCTCGTCGGAGATCGACAGCGGCGGCAGGAAACGGAGCACGTTCCCGAACGTGCCGGCGGTCAGGGTGAGGACCCCGTGGGCCTGGCAGTACCGGACGATCTCCGCGACGGCCTCGCGGTTGGGAGTGGTCGTACCGGGCTCGACGAGTTCGACGGCGATCATGGCGCCGCGTCCGCGGACGTCGCCGACGACGGGGTGGTGGGTGCCGATGTCGCGCAGTTCCCGCAGCATCAGCGCGCCGATTTCCTGAGCCCGGTCGAGCAGATGCTCCGCTTCGATCGTCTCGAACACCCCGAGGGCCGCCGCGCACGCCGCGGGGTTGCCGCTGTAGGTGCCGCCGATGCCGCCCGGGTGGGCGCGGTCCATGATCTCGGCCCGGCCGGTGACGGCCGCGAGCGGAAGCCCGCCGGCGAGTCCCTTCGCCGTGACGATCAGATCCGGCACCAGGCCTTCGTGCTCGCAGGCGAACCATGCTCCGGTGCGGGCGATGCCGGTCTGCACCTCGTCGGCGACGACGAGGATGCCGCGGTCCCGGCAGAAATCGGCGACGCGGCGGAGGAATCCGTCGGCGGGGACGATGAACCCGCCTTCGCCCTGGATGGGTTCGACGACGACGCACGCCACCTGGTCCGCGCCGATCTGGGCGTCGACGAGCAGCCGGAACTGCTCGAACGCCTCGTCCGCGGCGCGGTCGGGCCCGCTCGGCCACCGGTAGGGGTAGGCCATCGGCGCGCGGTAGACCTCCGGGGCGAACGGACCGAAGGAGTGCTTGTAGGGCTGGTTCTTCGCCGTCATGGTCATCGTCATCAGCGTCCGGCCGTGGAAGGCGTGGTCGAACGTGACCACGGCGGAACGACCGGTCGCCGCGCGGGCGTACTTCACGGCGTTCTCGACGGCCTCGCTGCCGGTGTTGAACAGTGCCGTGCGCTTGGCGTGGGTTCCGGGGGTCAGCCGGTTGAGGACCTCGGCGACCTCGATGTACGGCTCGTACGGCGTGGCGAGGAAGCAGGTGTGGGTGAACTGCTGCAGCTGCGCGGTGGCACGTTCGACGACGCGCGGCGCGGAGTTGCCGACGGTGGTGACGGCGATGCCGGAACCGAGGTCGATGAAGGAGTTCCCGTCCACGTCGACGAGCACACCCCCGCCGCCCGCCGCCGCGTAGATCTCGGCGCCACTGGCCAGGCCCGCCGGCAGCGCGGCGGCGCGGCGCTGCGCCAGCTCGCGGGACCGGGGGCCCGGGATTTCCGTCACGATGCGGCGTGCCTGCTCGAGTCCGGGCCCGCCCCGTACGAGTTCCACTGCGGTCATGTCCTTCTCCCTCCGTCGGTTTCCTCGAACTGTAGGGGCGAGAACGCCGGTCACTTATGGACCGGAAGTACAAGTTCTGACGCATACATGGACATCGAGTACATGTCCGTCTCCAGGGGTCGCCCGCAGACTGGCGGCACACCACGGCCCACACCGGGTGATCGAAAGGACACGCCGATGACCACCGATACCGCCACCACGCATCGACACGAACCGCTGCCCACCGACGTCGCCGGGGCCGCGCGGCACCTCGCCGGGTCACGCGGGGAGCATCCGGCCCTCCTGTTCGTCGAGCGCGCTGCCCGCGACGGCGTCGCCGACGCCGTCATGAGGTGGCCGGGCCGCGATCCGTCGCTGTCCGACTCCGTCCACACCTTCGAACACTTCGGGCTGCGGATCGACGATCACGAACACCTGACGGGGGACGGCGAGGATCGCCGGGTGCATCGGTTCGCGTTCGTCACGCCCCCGGAGTGGGGGCCGGGTTCGCCTTGCCGGGTAGCGGCGGTCGTCGACGCCCATGCGCAGGGCCGCACCGTCGTCGACCGGTACGCCCGCCTCGCCGTCGTCGCCGATGTGGACGTGCGGGACATCGCCCTGGTCCGGGCCGCCGGCCGCTTCGCCCGCCAGGCCGGTCTGATCATGTCGGAGCGGTACATCGTCGATACCCTCTGCCGGCATCCAGGATTCGTCGAGGCCCTCGTCGCCTGCTTCGCCGCGCGCTTCGACCCGGACCGGCGCGACCGGGACGTCGCCGCCGAGCGGGCGGAGCGGGCGCTCGCCGCGCGGCGCGGTGCGGCGGAAAGCCTCGACGAGGACCGCATCCTGCGCAGCGCGGAGTCGTTCGTCACCGCCACCGTGCGCACCAACTGGTACCAGCGCGACGAACACGGCGCACCGAAATCGTACGGCGCATTCATGCTCGATTCCGGACGTCTCACCGATCCCGGGCCCGTCGTCCCCCACCGCGAGATCTTCGTCCACTCGGACGACATGGAGGGCATCCACGTGCGGAGCGGCACCGTCGCCCGTGGCGGTGTGCGATTCTCGGACCGCCCGGAGGACTACCGCACCGAGGTACTCGGCCTGATGAAGACCCAGGTGGTGAAGAACGCTCCCATCGTCCCCGTCGGCGCCAAGGGTGCGTTCGTGCGGCGAAACCCGGATGTCTCTCCGGCTCAGGCCTATTCGACGTTCATTCGGGGAATGCTCGATCTCGTCGACAATATCGTCGACGGGAAGATCGTGCACCCGGACCGTACGGTCGTCCACGGTGGGGACGACGGATATCTGGTGGTGGCCGCGGACAAGGGCACCGCAGCGTTCTCCGACCTGGCGAACTCCATCGCAGCGGAGTACGACTACTGGCTCGGCGACGCCTTCGCCTCCGGCGGATCCAGCGGATACGACCACAAGGCCATGGGCATCACCGCGCGCGGCGCGTGGGTCGCGGTTCGCGAGCACTTCGCCGACCTCGGCGTCGACGTGGACACCACCGAGGTGACGGCGGTGGGGATCGGAGACATGTCCGGCGACGTCTTCGGCAACGGGATGCTGCTCTCCCCGCACCTGCGCCTCGTCGGCGCCTTCGACCACCGGCACATCTTCCTCGACCCGGACCCGGACCCGGACCCGGCCCGCGCCTACGCGGAGCGCCGCCGGCTGTTCGAGCGTCCCGGATCGAGCTGGGACGATGTCGACCGCGACGTCCTCTCGCCCGGCGGAGGGGTGTGGCCTCGCTCCGCGAAGTCCGTCACCGTCCCGGAACCCGCACGGCGCCTGCTCGGTCTGCCGCACCCCACCACCACCCCGAGCGAGTTGATCAAGGCGCTGCTGACCGCACCGGTGGACCTGCTCTGGAACGGCGGCGTCGGCACCTACGTCAAGGCCACCTCCGAAAGTCACACGGATGCAGCCGATCCGGGTAACGACGACGTCCGCGTCGATGCCTCCCAGCTCCGCTGCCGCGTCGTCGGCGAGGGCGGCAACCTCGGTTTCACGCAGCGGGCACGCATCGAGTTCTCGGCGGCGGGCGGCCGCATCAACGCGGACTTCATCGACAACGCGGCCGGCGTCGCCACCTCCGACGCCGAGGTGAACCTGAAGATCGCCCTCGAATCCGCCCGGCGCAGCGGACGTCTGACACTCGAGGAACGCAACCGCCTGCTCGGCGACGCCCGTGACGAGGTGGCCCGCACCGTGTTGCGCACGAGCCGGGACCAGTCGGTGGCGCTCGGGCTCGCCGTCTCGCGCGCGGCCCGGCTCCTCGGCCGGCACGAGCGGCTCATCAGCCACCTCGAGACCGGTGACGGGATCCGCCGCAGCACCGAGGTACTGCCCACGGTGCAGGAGCTGGCCGCGCGGGCCGGGGCCGGCCGCGGGCTGACCAGGCCGGAGATCGCGGTGCTGCTCGCGCGGTCGAAGAACGTCGTGTGCCGGGACCTGCTCGAGTCGGATGTGCCCGACGACCCCGTCTTCGCCGACGTCGCCCAGGCGTACTTCCCCGAACGCATGCGCGGACTGCTGCAGGACGAGATCCGGGATCATCCCCTGCGCCGCGAGATCGTCGCGACCCGGATCGCCTCCGACCTCGTCGACCACGTCGGACCGGGGATGATCTATCAGCTCGAGGAACGACTCGGGGTGCGCACGCCGGCGGTCGCACGGGCGTACGCGGTGATCCGGGCGGTGTTCGACACCGACCGGTTGTGGGCCGAGGCGCGGGACCGCCCCGGTTCCGGCGCCGAACGCTGGGCGCGGCTCGGCACCGTGCAGAATTTCGTCGAGCATGCGGCCTCGTGGATCCTGCGGCTGCGGCCGTCGCCGCTCGACGTGAGCGCCGAGATCACCCGGCTGCGTGCCGGAGTGGAGGACCTGCTGAGCGACACCGGGGCGGACGGGGGGCCGGACTTCCGGCTACTCGGCGAGTACCCGGCCCTGGTCGACACGGCGTACACGCTGAACTGCCCGGCGCGCACCGTCGCCCGGGTGCACGCCGGCACGGGTTCGCTGCTGGGGCTCGACGGGACGTCGCCGGACCTGTCCGCCGGATCCCACACCTGGTGGGACAGCACGGCGATCGCCACGGTGCGGGACGAGCTCGCCGAACGCCACCACGCCCTCGTCGCCGCGATCCTGCGCCGGGACGGCACCCCGATCGCTCCGGCCGACGTCGACGAGGTCCTGGCGCGGTGGCAGCGGCGGGTCCCGGACGCGATCGCCCGGGTGACGCGCCTGACCACCGAACTGCGCGAGGACGGGCTCGTCGATCTGCCGCGGGCGTGCACGCTCGGCGCGGAACTGCGCCTGCTCGTGCGCGAGAGTCATTGAGTGTGGTGCCCTTTCGGATCGGGGGAGATCCGAAAGGGCACCACGGCGAGCCGCCACAGTGTCACGGCGGCGAGCCGCCACAGTGTCACGGCGGCGAGCCGCCTATATTTCGAGTTCGCCCATGCGGGACCACTCGACGCCGGGGATCTCGGTGTGGAGGATCCGCGGGGTCTCGCTCAGCGCCGGGCGCATGGCGTCGAGCCCCTTGCGGAAGTGGTCGGCACCGACGTGGGCGGCACCGGCCTCACCGTCGCGGAACGCCTCGACGAGCACGTACTCGGACGGGTCGTCCACGCTGCGCGACCATTCGAACCACAGATTGCCCGGTTCGGCCCGCGTCGACTCGGTGAATTCCTTTGTGAGGGGGAGCCAGTCGTCCCGGTATTCGGGACGGACCCGGAACCTGACCACGATGAAGATCATTGCGCACTCCGTTCCTGTCGAGCCGTGGTGGGCACGGCGGCGGCCGGTTGCCTCGGAGGGAAGCGACCGACGAGGCCCGGCCGCCGCCGAGACGATCCCCCGGCGATCAGTAGATGTTGGACGGGCGGACCATGCCCTCGGCCAGGTCCCCGAAGCCGGGCGCGTGGATCGCCCCGGGGTTGCCGAAGACCTCCTCCACGATCGCGGTCTCGGTGGTGATGAGCAGCGCCGCGATGGACGCGGCGCTCTCGAGCGCGGCGCGGGTGACCTTGAACGGATCGACGACGCCCTCGTCGAACATGTCGCCGTACTTGCCGGAGAGCGCGTTGAACCCGTGTCCCGACGGCAGCCCCGCGACGACCTCCACGACCTCGTCGCCGTCGAAGCCGGCGTTGACCGCGATCCACCGGAGCGGCTCGGGCAGGGCACGCCGCACCACGTCGCGGCCGATGCCTTCGTCGCCGGGCAGGTCGAGGTCGGCCAGCGCCCGGTGCGCCTGCCCCAGGGCGGTGCCGCCCCCGGCGACGATGCCGTCCTCGAGGGCGGCCCGGGTGGCGGCCAGGGCGTCCTCGACGCGCAGCATGCGTTCCTTGAGTTCGACGCTGGTGGCGCCGCCGACGCGGATGACGGCGACCCGCCCGGTGAGCCGGGCGATGCGCAGCTGGAGGCTGTCCTGGTCGGCGTCGATCCGGGCCCGTCCGAGCTGCGCCTCGAGCTGCGCGATCCGCGCGTCGAGGAGACTCTGATCGCCGTGGCCGCCGACGATCGTCGTCTCGTTCTCGGTGACGGTGATGCGGTCGCAGGAACCGAGGTGCTCGGCCGTCACCTCGGACAGTTCGACGCCGGTGTCCTTGGCGACGACGTGCCCGCCCAGCGCGACCGCGAGGTCCTGCAGCTCGGCGACGCGCCGGTGCCCGAAGCCGGGCGCCCGCACGACGACGGACTGCATGGTGTTGTGCATGTTGCCGCCGACGAGGAGCTGCAGGGCGGGGCCGTCGACGTCCTCGGCCAGCACGACGAGGGGCCGATCGGCGCGCTTGGCCGCCTCGATGCTCGGCATGATCTCCTGCACCTGGGTGATCTTCTTGTTGGTCAACAGGATCAGCGGATTCTCGTGGACCGCTTCCATGCGTTCGGGGTTGGTCACCATGTAGCCGGAAATGTAGCCGTGGTCGAATTCGATGCCGTCGACGACGCTCACCGACATCCCGAGGGTCTCGCTCTCCTCGGTGGTGACGATGCCGGACCTGCCCACGTGGGAGACCGCCTCGGCGATGGCCTCGCCGATGGCCTCGTCGTCGCTCGCGGCGAGGGTCGCGATGCGCTCGAGATCCTTGCGTCCGTCGACCTGCACCGACCGGTCCCGCAGTGCCTCGACGACGACGGGAACGGTGCGTTCGATGCCGCGCCGCACCCGCATGGGATTGGCACCGGCGTCGACGGCCCGCATCCCCTCGCGGACCATGGCCTGCGCCAGCACGGTCGCGGTCGTGGTGCCGTCACCGACGACGCCGTTGGTCTTCATCGCCACTTCCTTGACCAGCTGCGCGCCCATGTTGGCGAACGGGTCCCGCAGCTGGATCTCGCGGGCGATCGTGACACCGTCGTTGGTGATGGTGGGTGGGCCGGTCAGCTTCTCGAGCACCGCGTTGCGGCCCTTGGGGCCGAGGGTCACCTTGACCGCGTCGGCGAGCGCGTTGACCCCGTACTCGAGAAGGAGGCGTGCCTCCTGGTTGAACCGCAGATCCTTGGCCATGGCTGGACTTCCTTTCGTGCTGACTGTGCGGGGTGCGGTTCAGGGGACGAGGATCGCGCGGCCGCGGACCCGTCCCGCGTCGAGGTCGTCGATCGCCTGCTGGAACTGCTCGAGCGGATATTTCGTGGTGTGCAGCGTGACTTTTCCCTGGGCGGCGAGGGCCATGAGCTCCTGCAGGTCGTTGTAGGAGCCGACGAGATTGCCGATGAAGTTGATCTCGGTGGAGATCACGTCGATCGTGGGGACGTCGATGTTCTCGCCGTATCCGACCACGTAGTAGTTGCCGGCGCGGCGCAGCATCGCGACGCCGTCCCTCGTGGCGCCGCCCTCGCCGACGAAGTCCACGACGGCCTCGGCGCCGCGGCCGCCGGTCAGCTCGAGCACCTGCTGCACGTGGGTGCCGTCGGCGACGATGCCGTGGTCGGCACCGATCCCGACGGCCAGCGCGACGGCGGCCGGGTTGCGGTCCACCACGATCAGGGTCGCCGCGGAGACCGCCTTCAGGACCTGGATGCCGATGTGGCCGAGGCCGCCCGCGCCGATCATGACGCACACGTCGCCCGGTCGCGTCGCCCGCGCGGCCTTGGCGACCGCGTGGTAGGCCGTGAGCCCGGCGTCGGCGAGGGCTGCGACGTCGGACGGCTCGAGCGAGTCGTCGATCCGGACCACGCTGCGCGCGGTGGTGCGCAGGTACTCGGCGTAGCCACCGTTGGTGTCGATGCCGGGGAACCGGCTGTTCTCGCAGTGCACGTCGTCGCCGAACCGGCACGCGCGGCAGAGTCCGCACGTGATGAGGGGGTGGAGGATGACCTTGTCGCCGACGGCGACGTTGGTGACGGCGTCGCCGACGGCGTGGACCCAGCCGGCGTTCTCGTGGCCGATCGTGTACGGCAGGACGACGCCGCTCTTCTCGGCCCACTGCCCCTCGAGGATGTGGATGTCGGTGCGGCACACGCCCGCTCCGCCGATGCGGACGACGACGTCGAGCGGGCCCTCGATCTTCGGCTCGGGGATCTCCTCGAGCTGGAGCTTGGTGTGGTACCCCACCACCTGCACGGCCTTCATGACACTCTCCTGACGATTGCGGAACAACTGGTTCGGATGTCGGCGACCCGGGGTGTTGCCGATCCGCCGTCGCTGTCGGCGTACCGGGTCGCGAGCAGCCCGCGGCAGAAGTGTGCGTTCCCCTCCATGGAGATCCGCACGGACTTGGCGAACCGCAGCCGCATCGGTACCGCCTCACGGGGGATCGGCCGCCCGTCGTCGTCGACGAACACCCGGCTGGCCGGGCACAGGCTCAGGCCGATGTCGAGCCGCCGGCGTATCAGGGCCGCCTTCTGCCGGCCGGGCGGGATGTCGCTCAGCGTCAGCGACGGGATGTCGTCGACGGTGAGCTCCGAGTGCTTCAGCAGGTTCTCGAGGCAGCGTTCCAGGGCGGCGAGGTGCGCCTTGCGCCGGAACGTGCGCCGCAACTCGTCGAGGTTCTCCTCCGCCTCGGAGCCGAAGGTGCCCCGGTAGCCGGCGTCGGCGGCGAGCCCGCGGTTGATCTTGCCGCTGTCGTGGTGGTCGTCGAGGAGGATCCGCACGTGCCCGATGTCCTCGATCGCCCGCAGGGCGTCCTGCGCGTCGGATGCCATGAGGTAGGCGAAGTTCGGCGAACAGAACGCGGTGGGCAGCCGCAGGTGCACGGTCACCCCGTCGTCGTCGAGGACCACCGACCGCACGAAGCCGAGATCGGTGATCGGTTCGTCCAGTTCGGGATCGACCACGGTGCCGAGCGCGGCGAGCACGTCGCTGCCCGACACCGGAGCCGCGGTCACGACGACACCGCCTGCTGGGCTCCCGCGGCGACCTCGACCCCCTCCTGTCCGGCCGGCTCGGGCAGCCGCAGGTGTTCCGGGACGTCGATGTCGTAGAGCGCCGCGGCGTTGAGGCCGAGGATCTTCTTCTTCTGTTCGACGGTGATCGGCGCGTATTCGGTCATGTCCTCCGGGATCTGGAAGTCCACGAACTTCTCGATCAGCCACTTCGGGGTCCACAGCGCGTAGTCGCTGGCGAACAGGATCTTGTCCTCGCCGAGCCAGTAGAGCAATTCGCCGATGATCTGGGCGAAGTACCGGGGACGGGTGTGGATGAACGGCATCGCCACGGCCAGACCGCCGTACACGTTGGACTCCTGGGTGGCGATCCAGCAGAAGTCCTCGAGCCGGGGCAGGCCCACGTGTTCGACGACGAAGCGCAGGTCGAGGTAGTCGGTGGCGACCTTGTCCACGTCGGCGACGTCGAAGGCGTCGCGGTCCAGCGGCCGGATGGTGGGGCCCTTGTGCACGTGGATGTTCTTGATCCCCAGCTCGATGCACTCCTCGAGGTAGCGCCTCGACCACGGGTCGTCGAGCTTGTATCCGCGGGAGTCGCCGTGCCATTCGGCGGTGTAGAGCTTGACGCCCTGGAGGTTCATCCGTTCGGCGTCCCGGCGCAGCTGTTCGAGGCCGGCCTCCCCGTGGCGGGGATCGTAGGCATGGTTGTACGTGAGCTTGTCGGGGTGCTTGCGGGTGAGCCCGAACGCCTCCTCGGTCTGCCCGAACCCGTTGCGGTAGAAGTCGCTCAACAGGGTGGCCTGGAAGATCGCGTGGTCCACGTGACCGTCCACGAACAGGTCCTTCATGAGGCGTTCGCCGCCGTAGTAGGTGTAGGTGTCGTAGTCCCACACCTCCTCCTCGGGGCTGAGGTTCTTGTGGTAGTCGTAGAAGCAGTCGATGAACTGCCGCCCGTGCACGTTCTTCTGGTTCGACTCGCGGCCGTCCCAGATGTGCACGTGCCCGTCCACGATGAAGTACTGCTGCCCGTCCTTCTCGTACATCGCTTCCCTCGTTCTGTCGTGTGCCGGTGGTGGATCGGGAGCCGTCCGGGCCCGGTCTGCGGGCCCGGACGGCCGCGGTCAGTGCGCCGTGAGATCGAATCCGATGTACTCGGCGGCGTCCTCGGGACTGGCGAAGAGCATGGTCTTGTCATCGAGGTGCACCATGCGCCCGTAGTGGGTGGAGCTGATCTCCTCGAAGACGGAGCCGTCGAAGTCGGAGCCGAGAGCGTCGGTGAGTTCCTCGTAGTCGAACTCGAGGCGGTTGACGCCGTCGACGCGGATCATCGACGGGTACTCCGTCAGCTGCACGCCGTCCTTGGCGCCCATGACCTCGGCGACCACGCGGCCGATCGGGGTGTTCATCAGGGTGACGCCACACATGTTGGAGAACTCGGTGGCCGATCCGAATTGCATGCTCACTTGTCCAGCTCCTTCGCGATGTCGAGCCCGATGTCCTCGAGCAGGGAACGGAACTTCGCCTCGGCCGCCTCGAGGCTGGAGGCGAAGGTGACCGCCTTGTCGGCCGGCTGCGACCAGATCGGCTGCAGGGCGCGCGCGGCGTCGAGGCAGCGCGGCACCCAGGTCGCCAGCCAGGTCCCGAACAGCTCCCTGTTCGATTCGCCGAA
Organism: Rhodococcus sp. DMU1; assembly: GCF_012272955.1. Taxonomy (NCBI): domain Bacteria; kingdom Bacillati; phylum Actinomycetota; class Actinomycetes; order Mycobacteriales; family Nocardiaceae; genus Rhodococcus; species Rhodococcus sp. DMU1. The sequence continues at coordinate 6,033,175 of NZ_CP050952.1, forward strand.
CTGCTCGTCGCGGGTGAGCAGCCGGAAGAGGTTGCGCGTGTACGCGAGATCCCGGTCGTAGTCGTGCTCACCGGTGCCGACGATCGTCGGCGTGATGTAGTCGCCGTTGCGGGCGGCGATCTGCATGACCAGTTCGCTGCGGAACAGCGAGCCGACAAGCTGCTCGAAGACGATGTTGGTGGCGAAGAGCAGCTCGCACCAGTCCGGCACCGCGGTGAGCCGTTCGACGACCTCGCGGGTGGGCTGCCATTCGGGCGCCGACTGCCAGACCTCCTTGTGGGCGGCCCCGTCGAACGGTATCCCGGCCTCGGACAAGTCGAGGTTGAACAGCGCGAGGTCCTGCGCGAACCGCATCTTGTGTGCCGCGTTGACCGCCACCGCGGTGTTGATCATGTTCGTGGGCCCGGACCGCTGGATGGAGGTGAACACGTGCAGCGCCAGGCCGTTCTCGGCGTGCATCCAGGCGCCGAGGTTGCGCTCGATGAACTTCAGCCACGGCGTGTTCCAGCCGTCGTAGGCGCGGGCGCGCTTGGCGTTCTGCAGGCACAGATCGACCTGGCGCACGACCGCCGCGTTGTTGCGGTAGATCGTCTGGTCCCACTCCTCGTTCGGGTCGAGGAAGGCGTGCCAGTTCGACGACTTCGCGGCCGTCCATTCCTTCGGGTATCCGCCCGGTCCGTCGCCGAAGCCGTAGATCCAGCCCTGCGACAGGTGCCGCTCGGGATCGGGCTGCACGTCGACGGTGACGTCCTCGTACATCGTCGACCGCTTCTTGGCCGGCGTGTAGTAGGTGAAGGTGCGGCTGCGGGAGCTGGGAAAGTCCAGCGCGCCGGCTTCGGAGTCGGTGAACTCGATCTTCGGGAAGCTACGGTGCTTGGAGTCGGTAGATGCGGTCATCTCGTTTCTCACTTCTGTCGGTGAAGGAGCAGGGTGGTTTCCTACGGCGCCTACTCGAAGGCGGGGCTGGTGAACTTGTCGTAGAAGATCTGGTCTTTCGGGGTGTTGTGCACCTCGAGCAATTCCAGGGCTGCATCGACCATGGGGGGTGGCCCGCACAGGTAGACCTCGCTCCGATGGATGTCCGGCTCGCGGCGGTCCACGATGTCGGTGACGTTGCCTTCCTCGACCTCCGGGAGTCCGGACGGCACCGGCTCCGCCGACTCCGAGAGGCAGGGCACGAACACGAAGTCCGTCAGGGTCTTTCCCAGTTCGAGGATCTCTTCGAGGTAGAACAGATCCGCCGGCGTGCGGGCACCGTAGTAGAACCGGACGGGCCGGGTGCTGCCGGTCTCGCTCATGTGCCGCAGGAGCGAGAGGATCGGGGCCATGCCGGCGCCGCCGCCGATGAAGACCACCGGCAGGACGTGACCGTCCTTGAGGGTGAAGGATCCGTACGGTCCGGTCAGGGTGATCTCGTCGCCCACCGAGATGCCGTCCTCGAGCAAGCCGGCGAACTTGCCACCGGGGTACTTCTTGATGAGGAACTCGACATGTCCCGGCGTCGATCGGGTCGTCGCCATGGAGAAGGACCTATGTTCCTCGGTTCCCGGTATCTGCAGGTCGGAGTACTGACCAGGTTTGAACTCGTACTCCGTGGGTTCGACGGGCTGCAGTTGCAGCGACACAATGTCCTTGGTCATCGGCTCGATCGCGGTGATCCGGGTGCGCACTTCTTGAATGGGGATACCACCCAGGAGTTCGTCCTCGTCGAAATTGAGCAGTTCGATGGTGCAGTCGCTGTATGCAGTCGAGCGGCAGAGCAGTACGTGCCCCTCGTCGGTCTCGGCGTCGTTGCAGGCGAACGTCGAATAGTCCTCCATCTGGATGTCGCCGTCGAGGACAAAAGATTTGCAGGCCGAGCAACGCCCCTCGCGGCAGCCGTGCATCAGATGGATGCCCTGCCGGAAGGCGGCGTCGAGGATGTACTCGTCCTCGCCGACTTCCATCTCGATGTCGACGGGCTCGAAATTGATGCGGTGCTTGTCGGCCACGGGGGTGTCTCCTGGGCTCGTGGAATGAATGGTGAGGCGGTGGGTGGCGCCGGAGTGGCCGCGGCGCCACCCACCGAGCCTGAATCAGGCAGGAACTGCGCCGCCGGCGCGGTACGCGGCGATGTGGGCGTCGCGTTCTGCGTCGGACATCTGGTTCAGCAACACGTTCGGGCTCTGGAAGGTGTTGCCCCGCACGTCGTCGAGGGTCCACATCTTCTTCGGGTCGAGGTCGAGGTGCGGCTGACCGACGAGGGTCTTGCCGTCGTCGCGCACGTACCCGAGGTCCTGCACGATGTCGGCGAGATCCTTGTCGTGGTGCAGGGTCTCCCATTCACGGAAACCGGTGAGGCGGCCCATGTTCGGGGTGGGACGTCCCTCGTACTCGCTGCGGAACGCGACGGCGTCGGTCCAGTAGCAGGTCTCCGAGCAGTAGGTCCGCCACTGGTCGTCCACCTTCTCCACGACCATGTCCTCGCGGATGAGGGCGGGCACCATGCACGTCCAGCAGCGGTGCGGGTACTGGTATCCCACCTCCTCGAACGCGATCGGCTTGTTGCGGCCGGGGTAGGCGAGGCGGTTGTAGTTCTCCCACCACTTGCCGTACTTGGAATACCAGCCCGGGTACTTGTGCTCGAACCACTCGAAGTCCGCGTCGGTCATGGCGTCGATCCGCCAGTAGTTCACCGGCCAGCCCGTCGCGAAGAACCGGGCCACCTCGTGGACGTAGCCCTTCTCGGTGATGCGCTTCCACGCCTCCTCGACGAGGTCGTGCGGAATGGTCAGCCCGTACTTCTCGAGCGGGATGAGGTAGCTGCGGTAGTAGTCGTCGTAGATCCACCGCCGCCACATCTCGGCGTAGCTCTCGCGATCCTTGCGGCGGTCCTTGGTGCCGTACTCGATGAAGGTGCCGATCGCGGCGTCGACCACGCAGTGGTTGTTCCACCACGCGTAGCGCAGGTCCCGCTCGAGCAGCGGCCGGTTCCGCTCGTCGGCCAGCGCCATGAGCAGGATCGAGTAGCCGTTGGAGATGTGCCGCGACTCGTCGGACTGCACCGAATGGAACACGGTGGGCAGCAGGTAGTCGCCGTTGGCGGCCGCCTCGTCGGGCATCGCCACGAACAGGGTGTTCGTGAAGGCCGTCTCCGCGACCACGGTCAGGTAGATGTTGGCCGCGGTGATCGCGTCACCGGTGATGAAGCCCTCCCCGAACTGCCGGCCGATGGTGCCCGCGTAGTTGTTCGCGAACGCCTTCTCGGTCATGTCGAACCCGGCGGGGTCGATGTAGTTGTTCATGTAGAGCTTCTTGAGGTTCATCTGGATCGTCGAGTGACGAACCTCGTCGATCATCTGCACGGCGAGCCCGTTGTGGATCTCGGGGTTGGGCACCGCGTCGATGGCCATCGGCATCGCGCGGGCCGCCGAGATCTCCGGGAACGGGATGATCGAGAGGAACAGCTTCTGCCACTCCAGCCAGCGCTGCTGGACCTGCCGGAACATGTTCCCGCGGATGGCGCCGTCCATCGCGCCGTAGACCCGGTTGTCCTTCTCCTCCTCCATGGGGAAGTAGGACCGCATGATCTGCTTGAGAGGGTCCTTCTTGGGGGCCTTCTCGAACGTGTAGTCGGTGCCGAAGCGGGTGGCCGGCGTCGCGAACGTCGGTTCCCACGACAGCTCGGTGATCTTCGCATGGGCCTTGGTCAGGCTCTGCCTACTCAATGTGCGCCTCCTGGATCGGGAGCCGGCTCGGTGCCAGCCGTGGACGGTGGGGTGTGGATGCAGATACAACCCGCGGGCGCCACCCCGATCTGTCTCAATGTGAGACGCAGGTCACATTCGGCACAATTACCCTTGTGGACGCAGGGCCCGATGAGAATGTCCCCGTGACAACTCCAGACGACCGGGAGACCGAGGTGGGTGAATTCAGCCGAAGCAGTTCCCAGGACCACACGTCACTCCGGGAGGCACGCGAGGCGTTCCACTCGGCCGATCAGGCCGCGGACGATCCCGGCGACCGCCGGGTCCGGAACTGGCTGCGGGTCTCGTGGCTGCGGTCTCGGGCGGCGAAGGTCGACGTGGACCGCCCGAGCGCCGGCTACGTCGAACCGCTCCCGGTCGACACCGTCCTCACCCGCGCGGCCCGCCCGGTGCTGTCCGCGCTGTCGGCGGAGATCGAGAACGAGCCGGTGTCCCTGATCCTCACCGACGCCAAGGGCACCGTGCTCAGCCGCTACGGCGGCGACCGCGGCCTGCTGACCGCCCTGGACCGGGTCGACCTCGCTCCCGGCTTCCGCTACGCCGAGTCCCAGGTGGGGACCAACGGCATCGGGACCGCGCTCGAGGTCGGTGCACCCCTGCTGATCCGGGGGGACGAGCACTACAGCGGGCACCTGCGGTTGTTCTCCTGCGCCGGGGCCCTGGTGACGCACCCGATCACCGGGACACTCCTCGGCGTCGTGGACCTGACCACCAAGACCGAGAACACGAACTCGCTGCTGTTGTCCTTCGCCAAGCTGGCCGCCACCCGCATCAGGGAACGGATCCTCGAGGAGGCCAACGAACTGGACCGGGCCCTCCTGCACGACTACCACGCGGCCTGCCAGCATTCGGGTCGCCCGGTCATCGCCGTCGGCGACGAGGTCCTGATGATGAACGCCCAGACCCAGCAGCAGTTCGACTCACGCGACCAGGCCGCGATCATCGACCGGACCCGCGACGCCCGCGGGCGGGCCGAACCGTTCACGATGCTCGCCGACCTGCCGAGCGGGATCACGGCGCGGCTGTCCTACCAGCCGACCTTCGTCGAGGACAGGCTCGCGGGCGGGGTCGTGCGGATCAAGGAGCAACTCGCCCGGACCCGGAGCCCGCGCGCCGCGAAGCAGCCGGCGTTGCGCGCGCTGGCCGGTCGCAGCGCGCAGTGGCAGCACACCGTCCACGGCGTCGTCGAGGCCTGCCGGCGACGGGAATGGCTCGTGCTCGACGGCGAGCCCGGAGTCGGCAAGACCGCGCTGATCCGGGCCGCGCACGAGCACGTCCGGAGCGACCGCGGCCTCGCGGTGCTCGACGCGGCCGCGGTCGACGGCGGGGAGCTGCTGGAGCAGGCGTCGGCTACGCTCGAGGGCGGCTCCGACCTGGCGGTGCTGCACGCCCATGCGCTCGGCGACGACGATCTCGCCGGTCTCGGCCAGCTCCTGCAGACCGTCACGCCGGACACCCTTCCGGACGACCCGTGGGTGGCGCTGACCATGCAACCCCCGCAGGAGGAGAGCGACACCCACTCCCTGCTCCGACTCTTTCCGAAGACGCTCTCCGTTCCCCCGCTGCGCCATCATCTCGAGGACGTCCCCGAGCTGGTGCGCTTCCTCCTCGACGCCGCCGGCGCCACCGACCTCACGCTCTCGCCGGCCGCGGCGAACCAGCTCATGCGACTGTCGTGGCAGGGGAACGTGACCCACCTGCGCAGCGTCCTCGAGGAGACCTGCCGGCGCCGGCGCTCGGGGACCGTCGAGATCGGCGACCTGCCCGCCGAGTGCCGGGCGACGACCCGCCGGAACCTGACCCGGCTCGAGTCCCTCGAGCGGGACGCGATCGTGGACGCACTGGCCCTGCACGGAGGCGACAAGGCGGCGGCCGCGAAGGCGCTCGGCATGTCGCGGGCGACGATCTACCGCAAGATCCGCGAGTTCGGCATCACCCTCTGATTCCGAATATCAAGTGCCCGTGTCAAATTGAGACACCGGGACACCGCTCCTCAGGAAACACTGCTGAGCGCAGAGACGTTCGCCCCGCCAGCCTGGGGTGACCAGACAGGAGTGATCGATGACCGACCACAACGGACTCACCACCGCCGCCGGCGCGCCGGTGCCGGACAACCAGAACAGTCTCACGGCCGGGGCGCGCGGACCCATGCTGCTCCAGGACGTGTGGTTCCTCGAGAAGCTCGCGCACTTCGACCGCGAGGTCATCCCCGAACGACGGATGCATGCAAAGGGTTCCGGAGCATTCGGCACCTTCCGCGTCACGCACGACATCACCCGGCACACCAGGGCCGCAGTGTTCTCCGCCGTGGGCAAGCAGACCGAGGTGTTCGTCCGGTTCTCCACGGTCGCGGGGGAGCGCGGTGCCGCCGACGCCGAACGCGACATCCGCGGCTTCGCCGTCCGCTTCTACACCGAGGAGGGCAACTGGGACGTCGTCGGCAACAACACGCCGGTGTTCTTCTTCCGCGACCCGCTCAAGTTCCCCGACCTCAATCACGCCGTGAAGCGGGACCCCCGGACCAATCTTCGCGATCCCGAGAACAACTGGGACTTCTGGACCAACCTGCCGGAGGCACTGCACCAGGTCACGATCGTCATGTCCGACCGCGGCATCCCCGACGGGTACCGGCACATGCACGGATTCGGCTCGCACACCTTCTCGTTCGTCGATGCCGAGGGCACCCGTTCGTGGGTGAAGTTCCACTTCCGCACCCAGCAGGGCATCAGGAACCTCACCGACGAGGAGGCCGCGGCCGTGATCGCCGGCGACCGCGAATCCGCCCAGCGGGACCTGTACGAGGCGATCGAATCCGGCAACCACCCGAAGTGGACACTGTACGTGCAGATCATGCCCGAGGCCGACGCGGCGACGTACCGGTACCACCCCTTCGACCTGACCAAGGTGTGGTCCAAGAAGGACTACCCGCTCATCGAGGTCGGCGAGCTGGAACTGAACCGCAATCCGGACAACTACCACGCCGACGTCGAACAGGCCGCCTTCTCCCCGGCGAACATCGTTCCCGGCATCGGGTTCTCACCCGACCGGATGCTCCAGGGCCGGCTGTTCTCGTACGGGGACGCCGCGCGCTACCGGCTCGGCGTGAACCACCACCAGATCCCGGTGAACTGCCCCCGGGCCGCCGCGCACGTGAACTCCTTCCACCGCGACGGCGCGATGCGCGTGGACGGCAACCAGGGCAGCGTCCCGAGCATCGAACCGAACTCGTACGGCCGCTTCCGGGAGCAGCCCGAGTACGCCGAACCGCCGCTCGCGGTGGGCGCGGTCGCGGACCGGTTCGACCATCGGGCGGACGACGAGAACTATTTCGAGCAGCCGGGAATCCTGTTCCGCGGCATGTCCGCCGAGCAGCAGACCGTGCTGTTCGAGAACACCGCGCGTGCCATCACAGGGGCATCGGCGGCGACGATCGAGCGGCACATCGCCAACTGCACCCAGGCCGATCCGGCCTACGGCGAGGGAGTTCGCAAGGCCTGCGAGGCACTCGGCGCGCTGTGAGTCCCGTGGTGTCCCCCGGCCCCGTGCGGGTGCGGGGGACACCGCCTCACCCCAGCCAGTCCAGTACCGCGGCGGCGGTCCACGACTGCTGCATGCTGCCGAGCGGCTCGCCGGTGAACGGCTCGTAGTACTCGGCGAACGAGCCGTCGCTGGCCTGCCGCAGACCCTCCGCTCGCAGCAGGTGAGCGCGCTCCGCCCACCCGCGGCGGGCGAACGTCCACGAGAACAGCCACGTCATCACCGGCCACACCGGCCCGCGCCAGTACTCGCGCGGACGGAAATCCCGGGAGACGGGGGAGGTGGACGGCGGCACCGCGTAGCGCAGGTCGGGGTGGCCGCAGAACTTCGGGCCCTCGAAGGTGCGCAGCAGGGCCCGTTCGGTGCCGCGGGGCAGGCCACCGCACAACAACGGCGCGAACATCGCGAGCGTGTCGGTGGCCATCCAGCGGCCGCTGCGCAGGTCGAAGTCCTTGGCGGCGCCGGTGCGCGGATCGGTGGTGTCGAGCACGCCGCGGCGGAACCGGTCGGCGTACTCGTGCAGCTCGCGGACGTCGGCGTTCGGGCGCGAATGCTCCTCCCCGATGACGGCGAGCACGTCGCACGCGAGGGCGAACACGGCACTGACGAACACGTCCTCGACGGCGAAGCTCATGGCCGTGGCCAGGGCGTCGTCGTCGTAGCGCACTTCCTTCATCTCCTCGAGCAGCCACAGGTAGCGGGCGTACTCGGCGTCCGTCGGCCGCTGACTCGGGTCGCCGACGTGGGCGAGGTCCTCGCGCCGGAACGTCGGCACCGCGCCGGCGACGACGTTCGCGTAGGCCGCGTCCCACCGGGGCGAGTTGTCCATGCCCGATTCCCAACCGTGGTAGAGCGCGATGCGGCCGTTGCCGTCGAGGTCCCGGGCGCGGGCCAGCCACCGGTGCCAGCGCACCAGGTCGGGCCAGCGGCGGTCGAGGAACTCCTCGGCGACGGCGCGGGTGCTGCGGCCGTGCCGGCGGCTGTGGTCGAGGATGCGCTGCACCGCGATGGCGTGCACGGGCGGCTGGGTGATGCCCGACGTCTGCGGGCCCAGTGGCGCGGCGGCGGCGAGATCGGTACAGGCCCAGCGCGCCGGACCCGGAAAGTAACCGTCCACCCCGCTCGCGAACACGATGTGCGGGATCATGCCGTTGCGCCACTGCGCCGAGAGCAGGGTGTCGAGTTCGACGACGGCCCGCTCGACGCTCAACGGGGCCAGCCCCACCGCGACGAACGCCGCGTCCCAGCTCCACATGTGCGGATACAGCTTCGGGGCGGCACTGGTCATCGTGCCGAGGTCGTTACCGCGCAGCAGGTAGGCAGCCCGCGCGGCGAGCTGGGTGTGGGTGAATCCGCGGTCCGGCATCGCATCATTGTGCGACCGTCCCGGCGTGGGCGCGCGCCGAGGGGCAGGTGGACCGCCCGTCGCGGGGTGCCGGAAATCGGACATCTTCACGCGTCCCGACCGTTGTTTCTGTCCGAAACGGCGCATCGATCGGTGCCGACGCCCACCAACCTTCCCGCACGAGACCTACGGTGGGATCCGGAAACCGTCCCGCGGACCCGAGGAGTATCGGCAGATGAGGATCACCGGCGCAGTCCTGGAGGAGATCGGCCGGCCGCGGCCGTTCGCCGAGTCGAAACCGATCAACGTGTCCGAACTCGAGCTCGACGCGCCGGGACCGACCGAGCTGCTGGTAAAGATCGAGGCGGCCGGGGTGTGCCACTCCGATCTGAGCGTCGTGGACGGCAACCGGGTCCGCCCCGTACCGATGCTGCTCGGGCACGAGGCGGCCGGCCGCATCGTCGAGGTGGGCTCCTCCGTCGACGACTTCCGGGTGGGGCAGCGGGTGGTCATGTCGTTCCTGCCGAGATGCGAGGCGTGCGACAGCTGCGCGGAGGACGGCCGGCTGCCCTGCACGACCGGGTCCGCCACCAACAACGCCGGGGAACTGCTGCACGGCGGCCGTCGCCTGCACCGCGACGGCCACCCGGTGCACCACCACCTCGGGGTCTCGGGTTTCGCGACGCACGCGGTGATCGACCGCGCGTCGGCCGTCGCGGTCGACGACGACGTGCCGCCCGACGTCGCCGCGGTGCTCGGCTGTGCCGTGCTCACCGGCGGGGGCGCCGTTCTCAATGCGGCCCGGCCGCGGCCGCAGGACAGCGTCGCGATCGTCGGCCTCGGCGGGGTCGGCATGGCCGCCCTCCTCACGGCCGTCGCGCAGGGCGTCTCGCGCATCGTCGCGATCGACACCCTCGACGACAAGCTCACCCGCGCCCGCGAGCTGGGAGCACACGAAACCTACACGCCGGCCGAGGCGGTGGAGCGGGGCGTCAAGGCCCGGTACGTCATCGAGTGTGCCGGCAGTGCACGGGCGTTCGAGACCGCGTTCGGTCTCACGGCGCCCGGCGGCACGACCGTGACGGTCGGCCTGCCCGCGCCGACCGCGACGGCGGCGATCTCCCCGTTGACGGTGACCGCGGAGGCACGCACGATCGTCGGCAGCTACCTCGGTTCGGCCGTGCCGCGCCGCGACATCCCCCAGTACGCGCGGATGTGGCGGGAGGGCCGGCTCCCGGTGGAGGAACTGATCTCCGCACGGATCCCCCTGTCGCGCATCAACGAGGCCATGGACCAGCTCGCCGACGGGCTGGCCGTGCGTCAGGTCATCATCTTCGACGACTGACGGTAAGAGGCCGGGTGCCGGTCGGTCCGGGACCAAGGTCCCGGACCGGATATCTTGCGGGAAGTGGTTTTCCGGACGGCCGAGCGACCCGTCGAGCGGCACGGGACGAGGTGCCCGGCCGACCCGGCCACTCGGTCCCTCGCTGGGCGCCGGAGTGCTCCGGCCGATGGGCACAGTCGGCGGGAGACTTTGGGCCCTTTCTCCGAGTCCTCGGTCCCGCCGACGGCGACAGAGTCGAGGGAGCGCTCCCGGTCCCGCCGGTGTGCGGTCGGTGCCCGCACCGCCCGGCTCGCCTGCGCGCGCGCATGTCCACACCTGTGGAACAACCTGTTGATCAGTACCTTTCGACCCGATCGACTACCGCCTCGGCTCCCGCGCCCGTCCCGTCCGTCCGGGCACAGCGGCCGTTGCCGACACCCGCCGCCGGGCCTTCGCCGCCCCGCGGACGTGCTCCACGTCTCATTGCCGATGCCGATGCCGCGGTGCAAGAGTCAGCGCGCCGACGGTCGACGGCTCCGCTCCGTTCCGGGACGAACGCCTGCGCCGCCGTCTCGTCGGCCGAACGGGAGGACGCGGATCCACCCTCTCGCGGCAGCAGGTCGGAGCTCGATGCCCCACACGGACGGCGGTGGGGCCGAAGTCAGGAGTCGTGGTCATGGTTGATGTCGCGCCGATACTGAGGAGGCCGGACGCGCAGCGGCCGTATCCTCCGACCCGCCGCCCGAAGGGCTCGACGATCCTCACGGTCGTCACCTCCACCGACCACAAGGTCATCGGCGTGATGTACATCGTGGCGGCCTTCGCGTGGTTCCTCATCGGCGGCCTCATGGCGCTGCTCATCCGTGGTGAGCTCGCCGTGCCCGGCCTGCAGTTCCTGTCCAACGAGCAGTACAACCAGCTGTTCACCATGCACGGCACGATCATGTTGCTGCTGTACGCGACTCCGGTGTTCTTCGGCTTCGCCAACTATCTGCTGCCGCTGCAGATCGGCGCTCCGGACGTGGCCTTTCCCCGACTCAATGCGGTGGGCTTCTGGCTCTACGTCTTCGGCGGGCTCATGGCCGCCACCGGCTTCCTCACCCCCGGGGGCGCGGCCGACTTCGGGTGGACGGCGTATGTGCCGCTGACGAACTCGCTGCACTCGCCCGGCGTCGGTGCCGACCTGTGGATCCTCGGACTCACCGTCGGCGGTCTCGGCACGATCCTCGGTGCGGTCAACCTCATCACCACCATCGTGTGCCTGCGCGCCCCCGGCATGACCATGTTCCGGATGCCGATCTTCACCTGGAACACCTTCATCGCCTCGCTGCTGATCCTGCTGATCTTCCCGCTGCTCGCGGCGGCGCTGATCGCCCTGTTCGTCGACCGCCAGTTCGGTGCTCACATCTTCGACCCCGGAACGGGCGGAGTCATGTTGTGGCAGCACCTGTTCTGGTTCTTCGGCCACCCAGAGGTGTATGTGCTGGCGCTGCCGTTCTTCGGCATCGTCTCGGAGATCTTCCCGGTCTTCTCGCGCAAGCCGATCTTCGGTTACTCGGGTCTGGTCTACGCGACCCTGGCCATCGCGGCGCTCTCGATCGCGGTGTGGGCGCACCACATGTACGCCACCGGCGCCGTGCTGCTGCCGTACTTCTCCTTCATGACCTTCCTGATCGCGGTGCCCACCGGCGTGAAGTTCTTCAACTGGATCGGCACCATGTGGAAGGGCCAGCTGACGTTCGAGTCGCCGATGCTGTTCTCGGTCGGCTTCATCGTCACCTTCCTGTTCGGCGGCCTGTCCGGCGTCATCCTCGCCAGCCCGCCGCTCGACTTCCAGCTGCACGAGTCCTATTTCGTCGTGGCGCACTTCCACTACGTGCTCTTCGGCACCATCGCCTTCGCCACCTACGCCGGCGTCTACTTCTGGTTCCCGAAGATGACCGGGCGCATGCTCGACGAGCGTCTCGCCAAGTGGCACTTCTGGCTGACCTTCCTCGGCTTCCACACCACGTTCCTGGTGCAGCACTGGCTGGGCAACGAGGGCATGCCGCGCCGCTACGCCGACTACCTGCCCTCGGACGGGTTCACCACCCTGAACATCATCTCGACCGTCGGTGCCTTCGTGCTCGGCGCCTCGACCCTGCCGTTCCTGTGGAACGTGTTCAAGAGCTACCGGTACGGGCAGGTCGTGACCGTCGACGACCCGTGGGGTTACGGCAACTCCCTCGAGTGGGCGACGAGCTGCCCGCCGCCGCGGCACAACTTCACCGAGCTGCCGCGCATCCGCTCGGAGCGCCCGGCGTTCGAGCTGCACTACCCGCACATGAGCGAAAAAATGCGGTCCGAGGCGCACGTGGGCTGGGGTTCGCACGCCCAGACCGCTCGCGCGATCGAGGGGAAGCACTGACATGGAGGACGGACGCCGGTTCCGCCGGTACACGACACTCGGCGAGACCCGCACCCGCCCCGACCCGACGGCCCTACTGATCGCGATGCTGGTGCTGGCAGTGCTGCTCGCGTCCCCGTGGTGGCTGGCCCCGGCCCCGGCCGTGCTGCTGATCGTCGCGGCCCTCGCCGGCACGGTCGCGGTCGGTGCCACCAGCCGGAGGACGATCGTGCCGACCCGGTGGTCTTGACGTCCCGCCCGGGCTGAGTACTGCATCGACGGTGTCTGATGTGGGGTTGTGTGGTGGCGCGCGGGCACTGGTCCGGCCGGCGCTGCGCCAGTTCGACCAGTGCCGGCACCAGGCGGAGATTCCGTGGAGCATGTCGTCGCGCCCCTGCGGAAGGGTGGGTACGGCGCCATGGCGTGTGCACGCGAGGCTCCGGCCGCCACCACATCCTTACGGTGCCGTAACTTACGGTGTCGTAACTTACGCTAGGGTAGTCGCATGGCCATCTCAGATCTTCAGGAATTCGCGCATCTGACGGACGCGGATGTCGAGGCCCTCGGCCGAGAGCTCGATGCCATCCGTCGCGACATCGAGGACTCCCGCGGCGAACGCGACGCCCGATACATCCGCAACACCATCAGGTTGCAGCGCAGCCTCGAGCTCGCCGGGCGGGTGACCCTGTTCGGCAGCCGGCGCCGTCCGCTGTGGTTGCTCGGCACGGGTCTGCTCGGCGTGTCGAAGATCATCGACAACATGGAACTCGGGCACAACGTGATGCACGGGCAATGGGACTGGATGAACGATCCCGAGATCCACTCCGCGAGTTGGGAATGGGACAACGCCGACCCGTCGGCGCACTGGAAGCAGACCCACAACTATCTGCACCACAAGTACACCAACATCCTGGGCATGGACGACGACGTGGGATTCGGCCTGATCCGGGTCACCCGGGACCAACGGTGGAAGCCGTTCAACGCCGGCAACCTCGTCTACAACGCGTTGCTCGCGCTGCTGTTCCAATACGGCGTCGCCATCCAACACCTCGAACTCGGCAAGGTCGCCAGGGGCCGGGACGACCGTGCCGAAACCAGCCGTAAGCTGCGTGAGGTGGGCCGGAAGGTGGGCCGACAGATCGGCAAGGACTACGTGTTGTACCCGGCCCTCACCGGGAGGGCGTGGAAGTCCACCCTGACAGCCGACATCACTGCCAACGTGATCCGTAATCTGTGGACCAACGCGGTGATCTTCTGTGGGCACTTTCCCGACGGCGCGGAGAAGTTCACCAGGGCGGACGTCGACAACGAGAGCCAGGCCCGCTGGTATCTGCGACAGATGCTCGGCAGCGCCAACATCTCCGGTGGTCCGTTGATGGATTTCATGACGGGCAACCTCAGCTATCAGATCGAGCACCACCTGTTCCCGGACCTACCGTCGAACCGGTATGCCGAGATCGCCGTGCGGGTGCGCGCATTGTGCGGCAAGTACGACCTGCCCTACACCAGCGGTCCGCTCGCGGTGCAGTACCTCAAGACGTGGCGCACCATCGCGAAACTGTCGCTGCCGAACAAGTACCTCAAAGACACTTCGGACGCCGCTCCCGAGACCGCATCCGAACGCGGCTTCGGCGGGATGCCGGTTGTCGATCCCGTCACCGGCCGGCGGCGCGGACTGGCCACCACGATCCGCGCGAACCGCCGGATTCGTGGCGTGCGCCGACTTCTGGGGATGCGCTGATCGACGCGTAGGTGTTTCGAAGTGCCGTCGTGCGGACTCACAGCCGGGCACGGCCGCCGAGATGATCGCCGCGGACCCGCCGAACCAGTGGCGCCGCACCCCCGCCTGCACCGGACCCCGGCGCACCAGGTGCACCGACCTCACCACGGTCGGCGGGTCCCGGGGGCGGGCCGATGGTCATCCGCCGGCGCTGTGGGTTGCGGCGAAGACGACGAACACCACGAACAGTGCCGCGGTACCGAGGACGGCACCGGTGAGGGCCTCCCGATGGTTCGTTGCCAGGCCCTTGTCGACCCGGTCCAGGCCGACCCAGCCGCAGACCACCGCGGCCAGCCCGGCGGGAATCGTGATCAGGTCACCGATGAGGGGAACGAAGGCGAACACCGCGGCGGTGATTCCCGCGACAAGCGCGGTGCTACCCGCACCGTTGCGGAACGGCGACTCGGTGGAACGGTGTGGCGGCATACCAGCTCCCCATTCAGGACAAGGCGATCATGTCCGTCCATGGTGCCTCGCACCGCTGGATCTCGCCGCACTACCCGTGCGCCGGGCAGGGGCGTCTCGGCTCGGCCGCGGCGCATGCCGTGACCGGCGTCCGTGCGTCAAGGCCGGGTCTGCCGGGCACGCAGGGCGGCGATCATACGGTGGAGTTCACCGAGGGTGACCCACAGTCTGCATGCTTCGTCCTCGAATCGTTGGGCACTGACCGCGAAGCCGTGCCGTTGTTCATCGGCGGCGCAGTGCTCAGCAAAGTTGATCCGCGCTGTGACCTGCTCGAATTCTCGCTCGAGCACGCCGAGAAAGAGCTGAGCCTGTGCCCGGTCGGCACGGCGGGCCGCAGCCTCGGCATCGGCTGGCCCCACCGGACCGGGGCGGACGGATGCGATGATCATGAGAGTTCGAGGGTCGCGTCGCGGACCATGTCGAGTGTGCTGGCGTGCGAGGGGCCGGTCGGAGTGCTCGCAACAGTGTGGAGCAGCAGGGTCACGGTCGGGCGCGGGTAACGGTAGCGGGCGCAGGCCGCATCAAGGCAGTCCTCGATCACGGCACTCACCTCGCGTTGCTCCAATGCCGCAGCCGCAGGAATGCTCGCGTCCGCGATGGTGATCGCCAGTTGACTCAGTAGCACCCCGTGGCGGCGCCGGATGTGTTCCATCGCGGCGACCGCACGGTCGATACACGCGTCCAGGCAGCGTTCCCCGGCCCCGGGAGTCTCGAGTGCGCAGCACATCCCCGCCAGGCGCAGGTGCTGTCGGTGCAACACCCGCTCGACGCCGGCATCGATCGTGCCGACGTCCGCGGCGCACTCGGACACGTCGATCCAGACGTTCTGCTTCGGCCGTGATCGGGCGAACAGGTGCCAATGGGCGAGCATTGCGGACCTTCTCCTTGATCAGGTGGCCCGCGCCGTTGCGGGTCCTTCCACCCATACCGCCGCCGAGGATCGAAACGGATGCGTCTTGACGCTTTCCTTATGCTCTGGACCGAAAGTTTGATGCGGTGCTTACTCATCACCCAGCTTCGCGGGGCCCGTGGCGCCCTCGCTCGGAATGGGGGCGACTGTCGGAGGCTCGGAGCGTTCGGCATGCAGATCGGAGTACTCGAGCATCGGAGCGCATCCCGTGCCGGCGGTGGAGTTCGATCGAGCGATGCAGGAGACGCGAATCGGGGCGCAGGCCACAACGCGGTGTGCTGTTGCCCGCCGTGACGGGCACGGGGCGGCGGCTCCTCCGTCCGGAGGCGTAGAGATTTCGCAAGGATCCGACGGCGAGTCTTCCCTGCCGGGTCGGGACGGGCCGATGCTCGTTGGTGGTCGAAACCCGTCGACGCGAAGGAAGGATACGTGCGCGTGAGCGACATGCTGACCACGTGGATGCTCCTCGGGGCGTTCGTGACAGCCGCCTTGGTCATCCGCTACCTCAACACCGCTTCGGACCGGCCGACGGCCCGGGCACCGCTGCACTATGTCCGTCGCCCGCCGGTGCCGCCTTCTGGGATCCCGGTGGTCCGCTACTGCTCGCCGGCTCCGGCCGCAGAGCGGACTCGACTGCAATTCCCGCCGGCCGACGACGATGTGCTGCTGCTGATCGCGGTCGGATGACCACCCTCGTGCCGCTGTGCGCGATCGGCGTGTTCGTCGATTTCACCCTTGCCCAAACGGCGATGGTGCGGCACTGATGGTGCACGCGTGGGCACGGGTGGCGCATGCGGATACTGCTCAGTGGTACGGGTACGGTCCTGGCCGGCACCGCCGGTGCCTGGCTCCTCGCGGTTGCTTTGCCGCTGCTGGTGGCCGGGATGTGCACGGTCCGCCGGACGTTCCGGCATCGCCGGTACGTGTGCCGGTGGCCGACGCCGTCGTCTGCCACACCCGCAACCGTCTCGCCTCGGTCCATGCCACCCCGTGCGAGCGTGACCTCTCACTCCGATCGGAGAATCCCGATGTTCGACGCTCTTGCCCCCGTCCTGTTGCTGATCGGCGTCCCCACCCTCGTCCTGCTGACAGTTCGCCGCCTCAACCTCCGCGACTGCCGGCACGAGCCACCTGCCGACAGCCCGCATACCGGAGGCCGCACCGTAGGGTCGGAACCGCCGCACGGCCCTACCGACCCACATCCGCCGGGGTCTCGACGGACCCGCCACACGCCCCCGCGCGGGTGCGGTCCGTCGGTCGCCGATGGGGAGTGTCCTTATCGGACACTCCCTGTCGCGACAACCACACCACCGGTCCGAGTCGGCAAAGCGCGGGGGAATCGGGTCGGAATCTCGGATGACGTGGCGTGAGCACTCGGCGGCCGGCAGCTCGGAGCATCCGCACGCGTGCGCAGTGGAGACCCGTCAGGGTGGCTCACTGTGTGAGGAACGTTGGCGAGTGGTCGGTGTGGAAGCGGGGCAGGGCGGCGCAGAGGGCGGACAGTTCGTTGCCGCTACGAAGGACGGTGCCGTCGGGCCGGACGATGACAGCGCGCGCCCGGCCGCGGCGTAGCCAGCGGTGCAGATCGGTGTCCGGCCGAGCCAGCAGGACTGTGCCACCCCGTTGTTCGATGGCGGTGCGTTCTTCCGGGGTCGGGGAGACGGAGGTGACCACCGCGAACCGGCCGGCGACGACCTCGGCGAATCGGCGACCCTCGTCGAGGACCGGATTCGGGATCAGGCGGCCCGCTCGGCTTCTGCGTAGTCGGGATCGCTCGATGAGACTGGAGCGGCGGAGAGCCGGGGTCTCGTTGTCCATGATCTTGTCGCTGAGGCCCGGCACGCGGTGCAACAGCGGTAAGGCGACGCGGCGGATGAGATTACCGAGTTCGCCGCCCTCGGTCATGGCCATTCCGACGAACTTGGCCCGCCGGATCAGCGCCAGTGCGTGGGGCTTGCGTTCGATCTCGTAGGTGTCCAGAGCGCTCTCAGGCAGATCCCCGCGGAGGACGCCTGCAAGTTTCCAGGCGAGGTTCATCGCGTCCCGCATCCCGGCCCCCATCCCCTGTCCGATGAAGGGCGGTGTGAGATGGGCGGCGTCGCCCAGCAGAAACACGTGCCGGTCGCGCCATCGGTCCGCGATTCGGGCTCGAAAGGTGTACTCGGCCAGACGGACCAACTCCAGGTCTTCGGCCGGTGTGTTCCTTGTCCATGGCGAGATGAGGGGATGCAGTCGGGCCATTTCGCGATAGTCCTCGGCGCTCTCACCGGGCTTCAGACGGAACTCCCAGCGGTAGCGCGTTTTTCCGATCCGCATGTACGTTGCCGCGCGCACGGGGTCGCACACCTGGTGCACGCCCTCCCACTCGCCGAGGTCTGCGGTGGTGGCGACGTCGACAACCAGCCAGCGTTGTTCGAACTTCAGATCCCGCATCGTTGCCTGAATCTGTTCTCTGACCATGCTGTTGGCGCCGTCGCAGCCCAACACGTATCTGGTCCGTACCGATTCGTGCACGCCGGTGCTTCGGTCGGTGAAGTCGACGCGAATGCCGCCGGTCTTGTCGTGGGCCAGCCCGGTTACTTCGACGTCGCCGCGCAGAGAGGCCCCTGGGTACCGTTCCAGATTGGCGCGCAGGATCTCCTCGAACTGCGGCTGATCGAACATGTTGGCCTCGGGGTAGCCGTGTACGCCCGGACCGGGGTCTCGGTGGAACTCGGTGAGAATTCGCATGTTCCGGTCGAGGAGCCGCAACCCGAGGCACGGCCGGGAGATCGCCGCGAACTCGTCGGCGATCCCGAGATGCGCCAGGATCCGGTGAATCTCACCGTCGAGGTGGACCGCCCGCGGCTGCGCATAGACGCCCTCCCAGCGCTCGAGTATCAGGCAGTCGACCCCGTGCTGAGCAAGCAGCGTGGCGGCGGTCAGTCCGGTGGGTCCGGCACCGACGACGACGACCGGGACAACCCGCTCGCTCATCGGATCGATCCGAACAGGACGGCGAGGTAGGCGAGGATCAGCGCGCTGACGAGGATGGCGGGCGTCATCTCACGCAATCCATCTCCGTTGCGTACGTGCGTAACGACGGCCCCTGCCATCAGGAGCAGGAGCCCGACGCCGGCCGCGGCGCCGAGCGCCGGTACGAGTCCGCCGAGCAGGAGACCGGCTGCACCGGCGACCTCGAGCGCACCGATACCCCGATACGTGCTGACGGAAATACCGACGTGGGCTGCCCGTTCCCGCATCGGCGAGGTTGCCGCCATCTTGCTCACGCCGAGCAGGAGGTAGAGGACTGCGAGCGAGACCGCCAGAACTAGGGATGCGGTAATCATTTGCGCACCATTACCTTCCAATTGATCGCATATCGGTCCAAGATCGCCTTGACCGCCGGTTCGCCGGCAGATCCGTCGATCTCGACAGTGGCAAGAATCGAACCGTCCGCTACGGACGCATGGATGCTGTCGACCCCTGCGATGGTGGCGAGGGCCTGCTCGAGCTCGCGCCGTGTCGCGTCCGCGCGCAGTGCGAGCTTGTAGGGCTTGCCTACCGCCGTGACGGGCAAGGCGTGGAGGATGGTCACCGTTCTGGGGGCCGCGGCCCGTTCGGGGACACGCTCACCCGCCCAGGCGTGCAGCTCTTCCTCGGTGATGCCGGCGTCTGCGGCAACGGTGACGTACGCGACGGGCACTTCGCCCGCGTGGGCATCGGGTCGTCCCACCGCGCTGACCGCGGTGACCTGCGGATGGGCCAGTAGGGCGTCTTCGATGACCGCTGGATCGATGTTGTGCCCGCCCCGGATGATGACGTCCTTCGCGCGTCCGACCAGGTAGATGAAACCGTCGCTGTCGACGCGCGCCAGGTCGCCGGTATCGAGCCACCCGTCGACCAGTTTGCCCATACCGTCCAGCACGTGTCCGTGTTCGTCGTGGGCGGCAGCGTAGCCGGCGAACACCGTCGGACCGCTGATGGCCAGCACGCCGGTCGTTCCGGTGGGCAGGTCTTCCCAGCTGCCGTCTTCGCGGACGCGTACCACTTTGACCTGCTGATAGGGCATCCGTAGGCCCACCGCGCCGGGTCGTGGCGCGTCGGTGAAGCTGCGTGCACTCGCGCAGGTTGCCTCCGTCAGGCCGTAGCCTTCGAGAAGGGGGACACTCGTGTGTTCCCGGAACTTCTCGACGACCGCAGTCGGCAGAGGCGACGCTCCGACCATGGCGAATCGCAGACTACTGATATCGGCGTCGACCGGGCGCTCCGCAAGGGCCGCGTATACGGTGGGCACCGCGCTCATCGACGCGATGCGGTAGTGCTCGACGATCTTCCAGAATTCGCTGAGCAGTACCGGGTCGCGGTAGCCGAGCGGGCCGGCCCATACCACACCCTGGCCCTTGAACAGCGGTGCCAACAGCGTGACCATCAAGGCATTGACATGGAACAGCGGCAGGGCGGCGAGTACCACGGAGTCCTGGTCCCACAACGAGTTCGCGGCCAGCATCCAGGCATTGGCGACCTCGTTGTCGTGGGTGTGGGCGGCCAGCTTCGGAACACCGGTGGTACCGCCGGTGTGAAACAGTGCCGCCATGTCGAACCCACGGGGGGGATCACCGGCGAAGCCGGAGGAGTCGATGTCGGCCGACAGCGCACCGAAATAGCCGATCCGCACTCCGTCGACTTCGGGCAGGTCCGCAGGGACGCCGGCGGCACCGGTGGGCCTGAGGACCAGCACTGCATCCGCCCCTCCGCTCACGGCAATCTCGTGCGCGACCTCCCATGTGTCGGCCGCAAGTTCCGGACCGGCCGCGACGAGTACCCGGGCACCTGAGCGGCGTAACAGTTCAGCGATGTGCTGCTGCGACTGTGCCGCGTTGATGGGGGCAGCGATGCCGGCAAGCTGCGCGGCGAGAGTCGCGGGGATCAGTTCGGCGCAGTTGGGCGCCATCAAGGCGACCGGGTCGTGGCGCCGCACGCCCAGACGATGGAGCAGGTTCGCGTAGCGGTGAACATCGTCGAGTAGTTCGGAGAAACTGCGCTGCAACGGCTCCCGCCACCGTGCGGCATCCGGGAGGACGGTGAGCGCGAGGCGGTCCGGCCACATGCGGGCCGCTCGGGTGAGCAAGGCATAGGTGGACTCCGGAAGCCCCCGATCTCGCAGCGGCACGGCCTCGATCGCCGTCACATCCGTGGGCGCTGCGTACCGCGGCCACAGCAGGTCGGTGGTCATCGCGCGTACCTCACCACCGTGCGCTGCCGCCCCAAGTCGATCGTCCCGTCGTCTGTGGCGACGGTGGCTTCGATGACGTCGCCGTCCTGCAGATAGTTCGAATTCCGGGCCTGGCCCGCAAAGAAGAGCTTCCATTTGACGGCCGGCGGCAGCAGGGAGGAGAGGATTTCGATCGGCTTCGGTGGGGCGCTCAGCGCCGTCCCGACCGGTGTTCCGGTCAGCAGCAGGTCTCCGGCATCGAGGCGTTGGAACCGGGTCAGCGCCTGCAGAGTCTCGGCCGGCTGGTAGATCATGTCGGCAACGGTCATGTTCTGGCGAGGCTCACCGTTGACCCAGAGCCGCAGGCGCAGGTCGGTGAACCGCTTCAGTTCGTCGGCATCGAGCAGTACGAGCGCGGGGCCGACCGGGGTGAACGTCGGGTACGACTTGGCCTCGTAGAACTGCGTTTTGGGAAGCTGGACGTCGCGCGCGGAGATGTCGTTGGTGACAACCAGGCCGGCGACGTGATCGGCGAGAGTGTCTGCGGTGATCGTGGTGCCGACGGGGAGTTCACGCCCGAAGACGAGCCCGATCTCCACCTCGTAGTCCAGTAGCCGGACATGGGCAGGACGGATCACGTCGTCGTGGGGACCGCTGATCGAACCGGATGCCTTTCGGAAGAAGGTCAACGGAATGGTGTCGGGGTTCATCCCCGCGTCCTTGACGTGCGAGGCGAAGTTCGTCATCTGTGCGACCACACGGCAGGGGTCGGTGACCGGGGAGAGCAACGAGAGGGTCTCGACGGGCACGGTGCCCTCGCTGGACGCCGCTGCCTCGACGGCTGGTCGGTCGGCCAGCAGTTGAGCGGTGGTGGTGGCCTCGGTGTCTACCCGGGCGGCACCCGTCGGTGTGACGACCCACCAGGCGTCGGCGGTGCGGAGGACAGAGATGGTCATGAGCTGGCAACTTTCAGAAGGCCGCGTAGGCGGTGGAGGTCGAATTCGTTGTCGGCGCGCAGCGCGAGGGCGATGGCGCGCAGTTCCTGGAGTGAGTCCCGACCGGGGCTCAGTCCGAGGAAGTCCTTGGTGGCGGGCGGCCCCCACTGGGCCAGTCCGGACGCGGTCATCGGTGCCCAGCCCGCCTCGAGCGTGTTGTCGAAGAGATCGCCGTCGCTGAAGTGCTCGACCATGAATCCGTCGGGGTCGCGCCAGTAGTCGAAGATCTGGCTGCCCTGGATGTGCCGGCCGATGCCCCAGGACCGGCGGTAGCCCCGGTCGAGCAGGTACTCGCCTCCCGCCGCGAGGGAGTCCAGGTCGGCGACCTGATATGCCGAATGCACATAGCGGTTGGCCGGGCCGAGAACCATCGCGAGGGTGTGATGGTCGGTGGGCGTGGCACCCCGGTCGCAGCGGATGAAGCTCATGATCGGGCCCCGGGCCCGTTGCCCCGGGTAGTAGAGGAAGTCGCTGACGATCAGTCCGAGGTGCTCGAGGTACCAGTTGAGCGTTTCGAGGTACTTCGTCGTCTGGAGCACGACGTGACCGAGCCGTTGCACGGTGGCCGGCGCGCGGGGTGGCCGCTGGGTGGCGTTCACCCGCCCGCGGTCGTGTCCGAAATTGAAGTGGAGCGGAGCCTGGGCGGCCAGCGCCGGCAACTCGAACGTGTCGGACACCACGCGGACTCCGAGAGCGCTTGGATCCACGAGATCGACAGCGATCCCGCCGAGGCTCTCAGGGAGGGGCACGACCGCGCCTCCGACTGCGTCTGCGAGTCGCAGCACGTCGGTCGAGTCGGCTGCCCGGAAGGCGGGACCGACGAACCGCGAACGCGGGCCTCGGCGGATGAGCACGCAGGGCGAACCGGGGTCTGTGCCGCGCAACTGTAGTTCGTGCGCCGTTCGGAGCGCCGTCGCAAAACCGAAGGCATGGGCGAACGCCTCCGCCCGATCGAGGTCGGGCTTCTCGAACTCCAGCCACGCGAGGTCGAACACCTTGATGATCGGCTCGGCGGCCTTCCCCCGGTGCTCGCCCGCCAGCGCGCCCTGCTCACTGTGCAGTCCGGAATGCGGGTCATGGTGGACACTCATGGACCACTCCCTTCAAGTTATGACGATATCGTCACTTACGAAGATATCGTCAGTCAAGAGTTTTTGAGGAATTCGTCACAATTGATGACGCGCCGTAGGGTAAGGCCAGGTCGGACGGATCAGAGAGAAGGGCACGCAGGCATGACCGAGCAGAACACCGATGCACCGAACCGTCTGGACCGGCGCAAGGCGCGCACCCGCGCCGCACTCGTACGCGCAGCCCAGTCGTTCATGGCGGCAGGGAAACCGACCGCCCCGATTCTCGAGATCACCCAAGCCGCAGATGTCGGGATGGGGTCCTTCTACAACCACTTCCAGACCAAAGAGGAGCTCTTCCACGCTGCCGTGGAGGAGGCCCTCGACCGCCATGGGGCGGTGCTCGACGAACTGACCGCAGATCTGGACGACCCCGCCCAGGTCTTTGCGCAGAGCTTCCGTCTGACCGGACGCCTCCATCGCAGGAATCCCGAGCTGAGCAAGGTTCTGCTCAGCAACGGTCTGAGTCTGATCGGCTCGGACAAGGGCCTGGCGCCGAGAGCTCGCCGGGACATCGAGGCAGCTGCCCGGTCGGGCCGGTTCAGCGTGCGCGATCCCGAACTGGCCATGACAATCGCAGCAGGCGCCGCGCTATGCCTGGGTCAACTGCTGCACGACCACCCCGAACGTGACGACGCGGAGGCCACCGACCAGGTCACCGAGGACCTGTTGCGCATGTTCGGCGTCTCGGCCGACGAAGCCCACGAAATCTGCCGACGCCCCTTACCCGACGCCGACTATCAGCCCCCAGCCGCAACCGCCACATAGCTCGTCTGCTTCGTCAGGATCGTCGGCAGGCGCGGCATCCCACCCGCCGTGATCTGGAACCTCGAATCCTTGGTGCGGATCGACTGCCGAGCATCACGCGGCGAGGACTAACTGCGGCGGCGCGGGCGAGGAACCGGACCCGCCATCACCATGGCGTCGTAGATCTCCATCAGGGCGCGTCGCTGTCGAGGCGCGAGGGCCGGGTCGGCCTCGAGGGCGGCTTCGATTCGTGCACGTGCGTCGTCGCCCTCGCGGTCGCCCACGGGAAAGCCGGCCTGCTCGTAGAGAATGTCGGCGCTGATGTTCAGCGAGCGTGGGATGGCATCGATGACGGTTGCCGAGGGGGCGCGCAGTCCGCGCTCGATCTGCGAGAGGTACGGATTCGAGATCCCGGCCATCTCGGCGAACTGCCGCAGGGTGAACTTGTTGAATTCTCGCTGCCGTCGGATGATTTCCCCGAGCTGTGCCGACGGTCTCCTCATACTCGCGAGTTTACTGACACGCTCGGGGCTGAACACACGCTCGAAGCCCGTGGAACACGTGCGCAGTATCGCAGGGCGCGGCCGGCTCAGTCCTCATCGAGGAAGTCCCCGATGAGCTGCGCCGCCCGGGCGGTCTCCTGGAGCACGCACAGGTGGCTGCCCCCGTCGATGATCTCCAGGCGGCCGTGAGGGACGGCCTTGGCGATGATCCGGCCGTTGACGGTCGGCACGAGCCGATCGTCGCTCCCCGCGATCACGAGCACGGGCATCGGCAGGTGGCGCAGCCACGGTCGACTGGTCCACTCGAAGGCCGCGCGGAGCTGGACGACATGGCCCCGCAACGACGGCCGGCAGTCCCGGCGGATCTCGAGGTGCTCGTCGAGGAGCGCGGGATCGTCGACGATCCCCTCGCCGTAGATCAGCGGGGCGACCTTGCGGAAATACGCCGGGGAGTAGAAGCTCACCGGGTTGAAGACGGCGGTCAGCGCCCTCGGCGGGCTGGGCATGCCGCCCAGGCCGCAGTTCGTCGAGGCAAGCGCGAGCCTCTCGACGCGTCCGGGACTCCGGCGCGCCAGCTCCTGCGCCACCATCCCGCCGAACGCCAGGCCGAGCACGCCGGCCGAGTCGATCCCGAGGTGCTCGAGGAGATCATCTATGACGCCCGCATGCTCGCGGACGCCGAAGCGGCCGCGGGGGACCGAGGAATGCCCCGAGCCCGGCGGGTCGACCGTGATGGTCCGAAACCGCCCGAGCCGGGCCTCGAGTGGACGCCAGAACTCCAGGGGGAGGCCGATACCGTTGATCATCAGCAGGGCCGGCCCGTCGCCCCGGACTCGGTAGCGGACACGCAGCCCCGCCGTCTTCATGAACTGTGGTTCTTCCAGCGTCGAAGCGCTCGGCGTCTTCTTCTGCATGGGATGACCGCCTCTCGGTTGACCCCGCGCCTGGAGTGCAACGCGACTGTGAGACAGTCGCCCCTCGGAGTGCTTGCTTGCAAGCTTCACAACAGCTAGAGAGCTACCAGGCTCGCCGGACGGGGGGCGGTCGGCGAGCCGCAGCCCTGCTGCGCAGAGACATTGTCGGACAACATATCCGACATTCCGTGCGCTCACGTAGGCCCTCACGCGCGACACCGGCGATGCACCATGAACCCGATGACACAGAGCGGGACACGCCGTGGGCGGCGGGAGGGGGCGTTCCCTTTCGCCGATCACCCGGATCGGGTCCTCACGCGACGGTCGAGGCGGTCCTCCCACGCCGTCCGGTGGCAGCGGTCCCCCACCTCCATACAGCTGTAAACCACTGTCGCACAACAAATCCCGTGCTTGAACACAGACAACTACCGCGCCCATGTGCTGCCGCCGATGCGGCGCGAGTTGTCCACCGACCGCCGACGCCACAACTCGTCGTCGTAGATCTCCTCGTAATCGGTCTCGTCCCAGTACTTCTCGCGCCGATACAGCAACCCGAAGAACAGTCGGTAGTCCTTCGCGTAGGCGCGCTCGGTTCCCTCGGCCAGGAACCCTCGGAGCGCGCCGACCGAGCGCGCCCGGAGACCGGATCCCGACGGCCCTCGCGGCCCGGCTACCCTCGATGTCATGGGCAGGCAGCGGGAGCGTCGGGCCGCGCCGGGGTCCGGTCGCGGTCCGGCCGAGGGCATCTACGACATCGACACCGGCACCTGCGAGCTCGTCAAGGACCGGTACCTGCCGGACGGCTGGGTGCTCGAGGTCAACGGGGTGCCCAGCTCCCACATCGATCTCGCCGATCCCACGCTGCTCGAATTCGAGTACATGCGGTGGATCGCGCAACTGCTCGAATCACAGCGGCCCCGGGACGAGCGGCTGCGCGTGCTGCACCTCGGCGGAGGGGCCTGTTCCATGGCCCGCTACCTCGCCGCCACCTATCCGAACGCGCGGCAGGTGGTGGTCGAGATCGACGGCCGGCTCGCCGAACTCGTCCGGGACTGGTTCGACCTGCCCCGTGCCCCGCTGCTGCGGATCCGGGTGGGGGAGGCGCGGGCGGTCCTCGCCTCGCTGACCGACGCGACCCGCGACGTGATCGTCCGCGACGTCTTCGCGATCAACCGGACACCCGTCGCGCTGACCACGGTCGAGTTCACCCGGCACGCCCGCCGGGTGCTCGATGCGGGCGGCGTCTACGTCGTCAACTGTGGTGACACCCGGGATCTGACCACCGCCCGGCGGGAGGCGGCCACCATCGGCAGCATCTTCGAGCACACCGCGATCATCGCGGATCCGGCAATGCTCAAGGGCCGCCGCTACGGCAACATCGTCATCGCCGGCAGCGACGCACCGCTCGGGCAGTCCCCGGCCCTGGCCAGGGACCTGCTCGGCGGGGGAGTGCCCGCCCAGGTCTGGACCGACGCACAGGTCCGCCGGTTCGCCGCCGACGCCCGCGTCCTCCTCGACGCCGAGTGCCGACCGCCGGCCACGGTCCCGGCCGACGAGGTGGCCACCGGCTGACCCGTCAACCTGTCCGACCGGCGGTCCAGGCGAGCAGGTCCTCGACCGGCCACGTGTTGATCACGTCCCCGGCCTCGACCCCGCGTTCGGCGGCCCGTTCGCAGCCGTACCCGATCCAGTCCAGCTGTCCGGGCGCGTGCGCGTCGGTGTCGATCGCGAAGCGGCAACCGAGATTCAGCGCGAGGTCGATCAGCCGCTCGGGCGGGTCCTGCCGCTCGGGGCGCGCGTTGATCTCCACCGCGGTGCTGTGGTCGCGGCACGCCGAGAACACCGCCTCGGCGTCGAACCGCGACTCCGGGCGGGTGCCGCGCCCACCCTGCACCAGCCGGCCCGTGCAGTGCCCGAGCACGTCGACGTGCGGGTTCTGCACCGCCTTCAGCATCCGCTTCGTCATGACCGCCCGGTCGGCCCGCAGATTCGAGTGCACGCTCGCCACCACGACGTCGAGTTCGGCGAGCAGACCCTCGTCCTGGTCGAGGGTGCCGTCGTCGAGGATGTCCACCTCGATCCCGGTGAGAATGCGAAAGGGGCGGCCGCTGTCCGCGAGGACGCGGTTGAGGTCGGCGACGACCCCCAACTGGGTGCGCAACCGCTCGGCCGTGAGCCCGTTGGCCACCTTCAGCCGGGGGGAATGGTCGGTGAGCGCGCAGTATCGGCGCCCGAGTGCCGCGGCGGTCCGCATCATCTCGGCGATCGGGCTGCCACCGTCCGACCAGTCCGAATGCACGTGGAGATCGCCCTGCAGGGCCTCCAGCAGTTCCGCACCGCCGCGGCCGATCGGCTCGGCCTCCGCGCGCAGTTGCTGCAGGTACGCGGGCACCCCGTCGAAGGCTTCCCGGATCACGGTGGCGGTCTTCGGGCCGACGCCGGCGAGGGCGGTCCAGCTGTCCGTACGGCGCCGTGCGGCGCGCTGCTCGGGGCTCAACCGGGCGACGACGTCGGCGGCGTGGCGGTAGGCCTTCACGCGGTAGCTCTCGGCCCGGTCGCGTTCGAGCCAGAACGCGACCTCCCGCAGGGCGTCCACCGGGTCCATGCGTCCATTCTCGCCACGGCGGTCCGTAGCGTGGGGCACATGCGCACAAATGCGAGGTGGCGGCGGACTGTGACCGGAACCGCGATCGGGGTGGCCGGAGGGACGCTGGCGCTGGCCGGGGTCTCGGCCCGGGTCGCGGCGCCCGCGGCGGGGCGGCTGTACACCCTCGCCGACGCGCCGACGGCCCCGGTGGTGATCGTGCCGGGTGCCCGGGTCCGGAACGGATGGCCCATGCCGATGCTGCGCGGGCGCCTCGACGTCGCCGTCGCTCTGCTCGCGGACGGCCGCGCCCGCAGCGTGCTCGTCTCGGGCGACGCGGGGGGCCGGTCCGGGGACGAGATCGCGGCGATGACCGGCTATCTGGTGGCGCACGGCGTGGGACGGGAAGTGATCGCCACCGACCCCTACGGGCTCGACACATACGACACCTGCCATCGCGCCGCACAGGTCTACGGCGTGACGACGGCCCTGATCGCCACCCAGGACTTCCATCTTCCGCGGGCCGTCGCGCTGGGGCGGCGCGCGGGGATCGACATGGCCGGCGTGGTGGCCGGGTGCGACTGCCGGCTGCGCACCCGGGTGCGCAACGTGCTGCGCGAGTATCTGCTGTCGCGGCCGAAAGCGCTTGTGGAGATGCACTTTCCGCGGCCGCCGCGCGTGGGGTCGGCCACGGACGGCACGTCGACCGGGATCCTCGCCTAGGGTCGTCGCATGCGACCTTCAGCCCTGATCACCGGTGGCGGCCGCGGCGTCGGCGCCGCCATCGCCCGGGAACTCGCCCCCAGCCACGACCTGCTGCTCGGGGGCCGGCGCGCGGAGTCGCTCCGGGCGATCTGCGAGGAGATCCCGGAGGCGGTGCCGTGGCCGGTCGACCTGCTCGACCACGAGGCGGTGGCCACGGCCTGCTCGGGCATCGACCGGTTGGACGTGCTGGTACACAACGCGGGCCTCGCCGAGCTCGGGACGATCGCCGACGGCGGAATCGCGCAGTGGCGGGAGATGTTCGAGTCGAACGTGGTGGCGGTGGTGGAGCTGACGCGTCTGCTCCTGCCGGCGCTGCGGGCCGCGAACGGCCATGTCGTGCTGCTCAACTCGGGGGCCGGGCTGAACGCGAAGGCCGGCTGGGGTGCGTACGCCGCCAGCAAGTTCGCGTTGCGCGCGTTCTCCGACGTCCTGCGGCAGGAGGAGCCGGCGCTGCGAGTGACATCGGTGCATCCTGGCCGGATCGACACCGACATGCAGCGTGCGATCGTCGCGAGCGAGGGCCGGATCTACGAACCGGAACGCTTCCTGAAGGCGTCGACCGTGGCGCGCGCAGTGCGCCAGGCGGTCCAGACACCGGCCGACGCGCACCCGACGGAGATCGTGCTGCGGCCCCGCTGAGCCGTCGTCAGAACGGCAGCGGAATCACGACCGGCGCCCCGTTCGGCAGCTGGATGCGGATCTGCGGTGGTGGCGGCGGGGCAGGCGCCGGGGCAGGCGCCGGAGCCGGTGCCGGTGCCGGGGGAAGCGGCTCCGGCGCAGGCGGCGGGGGAGGCGGCGGTGGCGGCGGCGGGGGAGGCGGCGGTGGTGGCGGCGGCGGCTCCGGGGGTGGCGCCGGGGCCCGCGGCGCGGGCGCCGCAATGTCCACGTCCGGCACCAACGCGGGAGACGGTTCCGGTGCGGGCGGCGGTACCGGGTCGATCGCCCCGGGTGCCGGTTGCTTGGGGCCGGCACCGATGGGCACCGCCAGCAGATTGCCGGTGGTGACGTCGACGACGGTCAATTCACCGACGGGCGCCGCACCCGGCTGCACCACGAACAGCCGTTCCTCGTCGAGGCCCGACCAGCCCTCGCCTTCGAGATCCTGACCCGAGGACAGGACGGGGGAGAGCAGCGGGCTCCCCGGTGCACACCGCACGCGGGGGACGCCGCGGTCGTCGACGAGAACGACGGTTCCGGCCTCGAGGACGGACTGCACGGGCACCGCGCGCCCGCCGCGATACTCGTGATCGGTGACCCGGGTGTCCGCACGCAGCAGCACCGGCGTCAGTGTGCGCAGGTATCCCCGGGCGTCGGCGACGTCGAATACGTCGAGCCAGGCCTCCTGCTTGGCCGGGTCCTGCTCGAGCGTGCCGGCGAGCCGCTCGCGGTCGCACAGCTCGCGCTCCAGGCTGCCGCCGTAGAGCCCGGTCCGGTCTCCGGACACCGTCACCGGGCCGTCGTCGGGAACGGGAAGCTCGGCCTGCGGTGCCGGTGGAACGGCGACCGGTACCTGGTCGGGCAGGAGCAGGACGCTCCACGGATGCTCACCGCGCGACGTCGCGAGGTCCAGGCGTACCGGCTCGGTTCGCGACGGACCGTCCGTGGAGCATCCCCCCACGGCGAGCGCAGTCAGCGCGAGTACCATCCCGAATCCGCGCGCAGCGGTGCCGGCGGCCACCCGCCCATGGTAGGCGGAACCCCTCCGCATCTCGGGTGGTTTCGGTCGGCTTCAGCTCTCGGGCGTCAGCCGGAGGCGGGCGATCCGACGGCCGTCCAACTCGCTCACGGTGAGGCGATGGCCGTCGACGGTGATGCTGTCGCCGAGTCGTGGAAGGCGCTGGAGGCGGTGCAGCATGCACCCCGCGACGGTCTCGTAGGGGCCTTCGGGCAGCCCGATCCCGGTGGCGCGTTCGAAGTCCTCGACGATCAGCAGACCGTCCACCTGCTGTGTATCGGGCTGCGCCGGAGCGGGCGTGACCGAGGCCTGCTCGGTCGGTTCGAACTCGTCGCCGATCTCGCCGACGATCTCCTCGACGATGTCCTCGAGCGTCGCGATCCCGGCGGTGCCGCCGTACTCGTCGACGACGAGGGCGATCTGGTCGTTGTTCCGGCGCATCAGCGACAGTGTCGCGAGTGCCGGTTTGGAGCCGGGCAACGAGAGGATGGGCCGGCACACGTCGGCGACGGTCGAGGCGTTCGCCGGATCGGCGAGCAGCAGGTCGCGCAGGTGCACGAAGCCCACGACGTCGTCGAGCGACGATCCGACGACGGGGTACCGGCTGTGCGTACCCGCCAGCGCCTGTTCGCGCGCCGCCGGGATCGGGGTGCCGGCGGGCAGGAAGTCGACCTCGGTGCGCGGACGCATCACCTCGAGCAGCGATCGCTGTCCAGCGTCGAACACCTCCGCGAGCACCGTGCGCTCGTCCTCCGGCACTGCCGAATGGCCGAGCAGCAGTTCGCGCAGCTCCTCGTGGGTGATCTCCTCGCTCCGGCGCGCCGGGTCGGCGCCGAGCAGCCGGACGAGTCCGTCGGTGGAGACCGACAGCAGCCGGATCACCGGTCGCATCAGGGTGGCGAACCGGTCCAGGGCCGGTGCGGTCAGCAGCGACACCCCGGTGGCCCGCTGCAGGGCGATGCGCTTGGGGACGAGTTCGCCGAGCACCAGGGAGAGGTAGGCGATCACCAGTGTGGTGCCGATGAGGGCGGCGGCGCTCGCCGCCGCGGCGGGCAGCCCCCACGACTCGAGGGCCGGGGCGAGGTTCGGTGCGATGGTCGAGGCGCCGTAGGCAGCGGAGAAGAACCCGGCCACCGTGACGCCGATCTGCACCGCGGACAGGAAACGGTTGGGATCCTTCGCCAGCGCGGCCGTCCGGCGGCCGCGCCGGCCGCGTTCCTCGAGTGCACGAATCTGACTCTCGCGCAGCGACACCAGGGCCAGCTCGGTGCCGGCGAAGACGCCGCCGATCAGGACGAACACCAGGACCAGCAGGATGTCGACGAGCGCCGACCCGGTCATGGCGGCCACCCGGGACCGTCGGCCATGTCGTGTCTCCTCACCGGGAAGACGCGGGATACGGCTCCCAGTCTAGGAACGCGGCGGCGGTTCGGATACCGATCGCACGGCCTCCGGAGGGGGATGTTCCACGTGAAACAGTTCGGGTTCAGGAGGCGGGGAGGGTCTGCATGTCCTCCTGGCTCCAGTAGGCCTTCATGCTCGTGATCCGCGCGTCGTCGTCGAAGGTCATGACGTCGATGACCTCCATGACGAGATCCTGCTCGCCGAGGTGGGTGGTGAGCCGGAACAGGAAGGCCGCGTTGCCGGCGGCGATCTTCAGGGTGAGCAACTCGCCGGTCTGGGTGAGCGGCTCGATCATCGAGTAGAACTCACGCAGGGACGCCTCGGTGGTGCGAACGTCCGTGCCGATCGGGTCCTCGACCGTGGCACCGGGGGCGTAGAGGGCGAGCACCTCGTCGGTGGTCCCTTTCGCGACCGACCGGATGTAGGACTCGACGGTGGCGCGGATCGCGACGGGAGTCGGGGCCATGCGAAAACCTCCGTTGCTAGAACGTGTTCTAGCAACGGAGGTTAGCAGCGCGCGCCGGGACTGGGAATGTCCGGCGTTGCCGCCGCTGCGCCTCGGCCCGCGCACCGGGACCCCCACGCCGGGGGATCAGGCCCCCGCGTCGGCCGTCGGGAGCAGGCGTTCGAGGACGTCAGCGAGGGTGATCAGCCCGACCACCCGGCCGTTGTCGGTGACGGTGGCCAGGTGGTTGCGGGTCTCGCGCATGGTGCGCAGCGCCTCGTACACCGGCACCGCCGTCTCGAGGGTCAGCGCCGGGCGCATCAACTCGGCGGCGGTCACCCCGTCGGCGGCGTGCAGGCTGTCCCGCACGTGCACCACCCCGTCGACGTGCCCGTTGCCCCGCACGAGCAACCGCAGGTGCCCGGTGCGCCGGGCGGTGTCCCGGATCTGCGCGGCGTCCGCGTCAGGGGTGACACTGCTCGGGCGGGCGTTGGGGCGGACGATGTCGCCGACGGTGAGGGCCTCGAGTTCGAGCGCGCTGGTCAGGTGCCCGTGGTAGCGCTCGTCGAGGGTGCCCACGGTGGCCGAGTGCTCGACCAGGTGCCGCAACGCATCCGGGTCCTGTCCGGCGCCGACCTGGTCGACCGGGACGACACCGACCCGCCGCAGGCACCAGTTGGCCAGGTGGTTGAGCTGCACGATCACCGGCCGGGTCAACCACATGAACGCGCGCATCGGGAGCGCGAGCATGGTCGCCGACTTCTCCGGGTGCGCGATCGCCCAGGACTTCGGGGCCATCTCCCCGACCACCAGATGCAGGAACGTCACGATGATCAGCGCCAGGACGAAGCCGGCGACGTCGGCCAGCCAGAGCGGAGCGCCCCAGTCCTCGAACACGGGAGTGAGCCAGTGGTGCACGGCGGGCTTGGTCACCGCACCGAGGGCCAGGGTGCACACGGTGATGCCGAGCTGGGACCCGGCGAGCAGGACCGACAGCTCCGAGGCGCTGCGCAGCGCCGCGCGGGCGGCACGGCTGTGCGGGGCGGCGTCCTCGAGGCGGTGCCGGCGGGCGGCGATGAGCGCGAACTCGACCGCGACGAAGAATGCGCTCGCCGCGATCAGCCCGACCGTCACGGCGAGCACGATCCAGGGATTACTCATCGCCGGTCACCTCGCCGTCGGTGCGCACGGTCACCAGCACCGAGGACGGCACGCGCCGGTCGATCTCGCGGACCTCGGCGATCAGCGTCCGCGCCGGGGGTGCGCTCTCGTGCACCAGGTCGGCCGGGTCGGGCTCCAGCGGGATCGCGACGGTGTCGCCGACGGCGGGCAGGCCGCCGAACTCGGCGATGACCAGGCCGGCGAGGGTTTCGTAGTCGCCCTCGGGCAGCTCCTGGTCGAGGGTGCGGGCGACCTCGTCGAGGTGCACGTCGCCGCGGATGACCCAGCCCTCACCCTGGCGGGTGATCACCTGCGTCTCGACGGCGGTGTCGTGTTCGTCGGCGATCTCCCCGACGAGTTCCTCGGCCATGTCCTCGACGGTGACGACGCCGGCGAAGCCGCCGTACTCGTCGACCACCAACGCCATCTCCTCCTGCCCCTCGGTCAACCGGGCCAGCACATCGGGCAGCGGCAGCGTCGTGGGCACGATCACCGCGGGCCGGCACACCGTCCCGGCCGTCCCGGTCGTCGCGTCCAGGGCGAGCAGATCGTGCAGATGCACCACACCGCGCAGGTCGTCGGCGGAGAAGCCGACGACCGGGTACCGGGTGTGGCCCTCGCTCATCCTCGCCAGCACCCGCGTCACGGGTTCCCCCGCGCGGACGTAGTCCACGCGGGCACGCGGAATCATGGCGTGCTCGGCGGTGCGGGTCGGGAAGTCGAGGATCCGGTCGAGCAGGGTCGACAACTCCGTGGGCAGATCGCCGGCGTCGCGCGATTCGGCCACGATGTGCTCGAGGTCGCGGACGGTGGCCGAGTGCTCCACGTCGTGCACCGGTTCGATCCGCAGCGCGCGCAGCAGCAGGTTCGACGAGGCGTCGAACAACCGGATCAACCAGCCGAACAGCTTCAGGTAGAGCGTGGTGGACAGCGCCAGCCATCGAGCGACCGGCTCGGGCCGGGCGATCGCGAGGTTCTTCGGGAACAGCTCCCCGAAGACCATCTGCACCACGGTGGAGAACAACACCGCCAGCACCGTGCCGACCGCCACCCCGACCGCGGTCGGGATGCCGACACCACCGAGGAGCTCCCCGAGGCCGCTGCCGATGAGCGGTTCGGCGACATAGCCGACGAGCAGGCCGGTCACGGTGATGCCGAGCTGAGCGCCGGAGAGCATGAACGAGGTGCGGCGGGTGACCGACAGGGCGCGGGCCGCGGCGGCGTCGCCGGCTTCGGCACGCGCCTTGAGCCGGGACCGGTCCACCGCCATGTAGGCGAATTCCTGGGCCACGAAATAGCCGGTCAGGGCCGTGATGGCCAGGACCACGAGGATGCCGAGTGCGATACCGAGGACGGTCAGCACGGTCGGCTCCGATGGGCGGTGACGGACGGGGGGTCACTCGGGGGCGGGGAGGGTCTTCGAGGTTTGCGCTTGGCGCGTCTCATGGCTCTCTCTGCAATAGACGACGACTTCCTGTCACAGAATACGACGAATCGGGCCGCCGACGAGTTCCCTCGTGCGGTGCCGACCCGGTCACAGGGGTCCGGCACCGCACGACGACGCGACACCCGGGCGACGACGGCGCGAATACCGCGCCGGAGCCGTCGGCAGTGCTTGGCTGTTCTGGCAGACGGCCACATCGTGAGGAGCCTCGATGAGCGACACCACCGCTTTCCCCCTGCCCGGGCACGCCGGCACCCTGTCCGCCCGGTGCTGGGTCCACGACGACCCGCGGTACGTCGTGCTGCTGTGCCACGGCTACGGCGAGCACGCCGGCCGCTACGAATACGTGGCCACCCGACTGGTCGCCGACGGTGCCGTGGTCTACGCCGTCGACCACGCCGGGCACGGGCTCAGCGAGGGGGAACGCGTCCTGATCGAGGACTTCGAGAAGGTCGTGGACGACTTCCGTCTGCTCGACGTCAAGGCCCGCAGCGAGCACCCCGGCCTGCCGGTGGTGCTCGTCGGGCACTCCATGGGCGGGCTGATCGCCGCCCGCTACGCCCAGCGCTACGGTTCCGAACTGACCGCGGTGGTGCTGTCCGGTCCGGTGCTGGGCCGCTGGCCCGCCCTCGAGGCGATGCTCGCGGCAGAGGAGATCCCCGACGCACCCATCGACCCCGCGACGCTGTCGCGCAACCCGGAGGTGGGCCGCGCGTACGTGGACGATCCACTCGTCTGGCACGGCCCCTTCAAGCGGCCCACCGTCGAGGCACTGCAGCGTTGCCTCGACGCCGTCACCGGGGCAGGCACCGTCGGCGACGTGCCCGTCCTGTGGCTGCACGGCGAGGACGATCAGCTCGTCCCGCTCCCGGGCAGCCGCGAGGGCTGGGCCACGTTCGCCGGACCACGGTCGACGTCGAAGGTGTATCCCGGGGCACGGCACGAGATCTTCAACGAGACCAACCGTGACGACGTGCTCGACGACGTCGTCGATTTCGTGCGTGGGGTCCTTCCGGATCGGGGGTGATCCGAAAGGACACCACGGCGGCGCAGCCGCCTACTTGACCACGTTCACCATCTTGCCCGGTACGACGATCACCTTCCGCGGAGCGGCACCCTCGAGGAGGGCGGCGATCTTCTCGTCCGCGAGCGCCGCGGCCTCGATCGCCTCCCGGTCCGCGTCGGCCGGCACGGTGATACGGCTGCGCACCTTGCCGTTGACCTGGATCGGGTACTCGACCGTGTCCTCGACGAGCCACTTCTCGTCCGCCACCGGGAACGGACCGTGGGCCAGCGACTCGGTGCGCCCGAGCCGCGACCACAGCTCCTCGGCGAGGTGCGGGGCCACCGGGGCCAGCATGAGCACGAGCGGCTCCACCGCCGTCCGTGGCGCCCCGTCCGGGTACGCCTTGGTGAGGTGGTTGGTGTACTCGATCAGCTTGGCGATGGCGGTGTTGTCGCGCAGGCCCGCGTAGTCGTCGGACACGCCCGCGATCGCCTTGTTGAGGGCGCGCAGCGTCTCGTCGGTCGGCTCGGCGTCGGTGACCCGCAGCGCGCCGGTCTCCTCGTCGATCGCGGCCCGCCACACCCGCTGCAGGAACCGCTGCGCCCCGACGACGTCCTTCGTCGCCCACGGCCGGGACTGGTCCAGCGGGCCCATCGACATCTCGTACACACGCAGCGTATCGGCGCCGTAGTCGTCACAGATCTGGTCCGGCCCAACGGAATTCTTCAGGGACTTGCCCATCTTCCCGTACTCGCGGTGGACTTCCTCACCCTGGTGGAAGAACTTCCCGTCGCGCTCCTCGACCTCGTCGGCGGGCACGTACACGCCGCGCGAATCGGTGTACGCGTACGCCTGGATGTAGCCCTGGTTGAACAGGCGCCGGTACGGCTCGGACGAGGTGACGTAGCCGAGGTCGAACAGCACCTTGTGCCAGAACCGCGCGTACAGCAGGTGCAGCACGGCGTGCTCGACACCGCCGACGTACAGGTCGACCCCGCCGGGGTCGTTCGGGCCGTGGATCTGCGGGCGCGGACCGGTCCAGTACGCCTCGTTCTCCTTGGCGCAGAACTCGTCCGGGTTCGTCGGGTCGATGTAGCGAAGCTGGTACCACGAGCTGCCGGCCCACTGCGGCATGACGTTGGTGTCGCGGGTGTAGTGCTGCAGCCCGTCGCCGAGGTCGAGTTCGACGTTCACCCACTCGTCGGCCTTGGCCAGCGGGGGCGACGGCTCCGAGCTCGCGTCCTCGGGATCGAACGACACCGGCGCATAATCCTCGACGTCCGGAAGTTCCACCGGCAGAGCAGATTCCGGCAGAGCGTGCGGGTTGCCGTCGGTGTCGTAGACGATGGGGAACGGCTCTCCCCAGTACCGCTGCCGGGCGAACAGCCAGTCCCGCAGCTTGTACTGGATGGTGCCGGTGCCCGCACCCGACTCCTCGAGCTTCGCGACGACCGCCTTCTTCGCGTCGGCGACGCTCAGCCCGTTCAGGTAGCCGGAGTTCACGAGCGCCCCGTCGCCGGTGTACGCCTCCTCCGAGATATCTCCGCCCGCAATCACTTCCACGATCGGCAGGCCGAACGCGGTGGCGAACTCCCAGTCGCGCTGATCGTGGCCGGGCACGGCCATGATCGCGCCCGTGCCGTACCCGGTGAGCACGTAGTCCGCGATGAACACGGGCAGCGACTGCCCGTTCACCGGGTTGACTGCGTAGGCGCCGAGGAAGACGCCGGTCTTCTCCTTGCTCTCCTGCCGCTCGAGATCGGACTTCGCGGCGATCGACGCCCGGTAGGCGGCGACGGCCTCGGCCGGGGTGGCGGCGCCACCGGTCCAGCGCTCGTCGACACCCTCCGGCCATGCAGAGGCGACGATCTCGTCGACGAGTGCGTGCTCGGGCGCCAGCGTGACGTAGGTCGCGCCGAACAGCGTGTCGGGGCGCGTGGTGAACACCTCGATCGTGGCATCCGGACGGCCGGCGGCGGATTCCCCGGCGCCTCGCTCGCCCCGGACGGCGAACGTCACCTGCGCCCCGTGCGAGCGCCCGATCCAGTTGCGCTGCATGGTCTTGACCTTCTCGGGCCAGTCCAGGTACTCGAGGTCGTCGATGAGGCGGTCGGAATAGGCGGTGATCCGCATCATCCACTGCTGCAGGTGCTTGCGGAACACCGGGAAATTGCCGCGCTCGGAGCGGCCCTCGGCGGTGACCTCCTCGTTGGCCAGCACCGTGCCCAGACCCGGGCACCAGTTGACGAGGGAGTCCGAGCGGTACACCAGCCGGTACTCGTCGAGGGCGGCGAGCCGCTCCGCCTTCGACAGCGACGCCCAGTCGCGGCCACCCGCGAGCGCGCGGGTGCCGGCGTCGAGCTCGGCGGCGAGCTCGTCGATGCGGCGCGCCTTGTTCTGCTCCGGGTCGTACCAGGCGTTGTAGATCGTCAGGAAGATCCACTGGGTCCAGTGGTAGAAGTCGACGTCCGTCGTCGCGACCGAGCGGCGCTCGTCGTGGCCCAGCCCCAGCCGGCGCAGCTGCCGCTGCATGTTCTCGATGTTCGCCTCGGTCGTGGTGCGCGGGTGCGTGCCCGTCTGCACCGCGTACTGCTCGGCCGGCAGCCCGAACGCGTCGTAGCCCAGCGTGTGCAGGACGTTGTGGCCCAGCATGCGGTGGTACCGGGCGTACACGTCGGTGGCGATGTAGCCGAGGGGGTGACCCACGTGCAGGCCCGACCCGGACGGGTAGGGGAACATGTCCTGCACGAACAGCTTGTCCTCGGGAACGTCGCCGGCGAGCGGGCCGACCGGGTTCGGCGCGTTGAACGTGCCGCGCTCACGCCACAGATCCTGCCAACGCCGCTCGATCCGGCCGGCGAGATCGGCGGTGTATCGGTGTTGCGGGGTGGCGTCGGACGACGGTGTGGAGGGCTGCGCAGGACGAGTCACGGTGGTCGCTATCTACTTGGCTGACGTCATTTACCTCCGACCAGGGTAGAGCCTGGCCCGACCCGGCCCGACCAGCGGCTGTGCCTCCCACGTATCCTCGAGGGGTGCTGATCGTCGCCATCGTCTTGTTCGTGCTCGCTCTCGCCGTCGGCGGGATCGCCGTCGCCGGACTGACCGGGCGGCTGCCGCGTAACCGGTGGGCGGGCGTGCGCACCGCCGACGCCCTGCGCGACGAGACGACGTTTGCCCTGGCCAACAAGGTCGCCGCCCCCAGTCAGCTCGGTGCGGCAGGCCTGCTCGTCCTCGGCGGCGTGGGCGCGCTCGCGCTCGATACGGTCCCGGGTCTGATCGCCGTCGTGGGTGCCGTGATCGCGGCCTTCTTCACCGCCGGTGTGGGCGGCTCCATCGGCGCCCGCGTCGCGGCGGCCAGCGCACCGGCCGAGACCGCCGGGTGCGGCACGTCGTGCGGGGCGTGCAGCCTGCGCGGCGCCTGCGAGCCGACCGCCTGAGCGCAGCGCACGGCGCAGGGTGACCGCCTGAGCGCAGCGCACGGCGCAGGGTGACCGCCTGAGCGCAGCGCACGGCGCAGGGTGACCGCCTGAGCGCGGTTCCCTCCGGTCGAGAGGTTCTCAACCCCGCGTCCGGGGGAGATACTGACAGGGTGACTCCGGCACTGGCCGGTGCCCGGCTGAAGTCGACGATCCGCGACGCGGCCGCCGCGGCGACGGACTCCGCCGAGTTCCGGGAGGTCGTCCTGGACGCGATCCGCGCCCGGGTGCCGTACGACGGGGTCTGTCTGGCCACCATCGATCCCGCGGCTCTCGTCCCGACCACACTGACGACCCGCGGATACGAGGTTCCGCGGGCCTATGCGTCCGCCCTCGAGTTCGAGTACGGCGAGGATCCCCAACCGGGCCGGTTCGACTCGCTGCTGCACCGGGAGGTCCCCATCCGGACGCTCCGCGAGGTGACCGGCAACCGCGTCAGGAGCAGCCGGCAGTATGCCGAACTGCTCGCGCCCTACGGGATGCAGGACGAGGTACGCATGCTCTTCCGCGGCCGCGACGGAGCCTGCTGGGGCGCGTGCACGATGAGCAGGCGGCCCGGCCCGGAGTTCGCCGACGAGGAGCTCGAGACCCTGGGCACGGTGCTCACCGACATCGGGGAGGGGTTGCGCACCACCCTGTTCCGCGACGGCACCCGCACCCCCCACCCCGGCTCCGAGGGACCTGCCGTCGCGATCGTCGGCCCCGACGACGAGTTCGAGTCGATCACCGTCCCCGCACTCGAGTACTTCGAACGGCTCGGCTGGGGGCCGCCCGGCAGGCCCGTGCCCACCGCGCCCGCGGTGTCGGCAGCACTGTGGCTGCGGCGATCCGGGACGGATTCCGCGGTCTTGCGGGCCCGCACCCTCGACGGTGAGTGGGTCGTGATCCGCGTCGGGCGGTTCGACGGCGAGCACCCGCCACGGCGCGTGCTGATGACCGTGGAGCGGGCGCAACTCCCGGAGATCGTGAGCCTGGCCGCGGCAGCGCACGGGCTGACCCGGCGCGAGTCGGAGGTACTCACGCAGGTTCTCGCCGGCAGGACCCGTCACGAGATGGCCCGTGTCCTGGGCATCAGCCCGTACACGGTGCAGGATCACCTCAAGGCCGTGTTCGCCAAGACCGGCGTCAACAGCCGCGCGAGTCTCGTCGCCAAGCTGGCCCACACCGAGTACGTACCGCGCCTCGGTCAGCGCATCGGCCCCGACGGCTTCTTCACCGAACGACGTTCCCCGGAGCCGGCTTCGGCCCCGAAGAGCTGAACCGCGCGCCCCTCGGCGACTCGGCCTGCGAAGCTCATTCCCAGCGCCGCACGCGCCGGTAGCGCGGGTTCCACCAGAACCGGTGCACGAGCCGCAGCGGCACGGGCAGCTCGCTCAGCACGCGGCGGGCCTGCTCGGGGGTGGCCCCCTCGACGACGTACGGACCCAGCTGCGCGATGTCGCTGTAGGCCAGTTCCTTGACGGCGGCCTTGGACAGCGCCTGCCATTCCTGCGCGGTGATCACCTCCTTGATGAGCGGGAACGCGTCGCGCTCCTCGTGCGCGAGGTGCGACTGCAGCAGCGCCACGAGGTCGTCGATCCGATGCGGCACCTGCCGCGGGCCGTGCTCCCGGTCGTCGAACGCGTCCTCCAGTGCGGCGAGCGTGGGATCGATGAGGGAGTGCTGGGCCTCCATGTCGTCGAGCACCGCGAGGTCGTCGGGGCGGTCCGCGAGCTTGCGGCGCATCAGCGGCCAGATGTGGGTGTCCTCGATCCGGTGATGGTGGTGCAGTTCCCGGCTGAAGCCGCGCCACCCGACGAGCAGGGCGTCGTGCGTCTCGTCGTTCTCGGTGCCGTAGGTCTGGGCCACGTGCGCCAGGCGCGTGGCGTCGCGGCGGAACGCGGCGTGCAGCAGCGTCATCACGTCCATGTCGTCGTCGGTCAATGCAGTGGACTTGGTGGTGGTCATGTCGTCGACCTCGATCCCGTCGTGCTCGAACCCTTGCTTTCGAGCGTGCGACCGGCGAGGGCGGCGCTCAATCCCACATTCGGGGGAGATCGGGAGGCGGGCGGCGGCGGTTCGCCGTTCCCTACGCTGGGCCCGTGACCACCCGCCGCGTGATCGACCCCGCCGGGGCCCTGTTCGGGCTGGGGCTGCCCCTCGTCGCCGTCGGGGCGGCGCTGCTGCTGCCGCGACTGTGGGAGTCGCGCCTGCCCCCGCGGATCGCCACGCACTGGTCCGGGTCGGCACCGGACGGATTCTCGGACCCGGCGTCGTTCTCGTGGACGATGGCGCTGGTGATCCTGCTGGTCGGCGGCGGCTGCAGCGCGATCGCGGCGCTGGCCCCCGCAATGCTGATGATGCGGCGCTACATGCTGGTGCTCGGTCTCGGGGTGACCGGCCTGCTGTTCACCCTGTGCGCGACGGTGCTCGTGGGCCAACTGGACGCGCCGGCCGAGCAGGCGCAGCTGCCGATGTGGAGCATCGGGGCGGGCGTCGCGCTCGGCGTCGCCGTCGGGATACTCGGGGCGTCGCTGCTGCGGGACCACCGGGTCCGGCGATCCGCCGTCGCCCGCCCCGATCCGGCGCTGCCGCGCGGCCCGGTCGAGCTGCCGATCGTCGAGCAGGTCGGCACCGGAACGCGCACCACCCTCGTGCTCGCGGCGCTGGTCCTGGCCCCCGCGGGCCTCGTGTGCGGCGCGGCGCGCAGCTGGTGGCCGCTGGCGATCTTCCTGCCGGTCGCCGTGCTCGTGCTGAGCCTGCTGCGGTTCCGCGTCGTCGTCGACGACACGGGCGTGCGGGTGCAGAACCTCGGGATGACCGCGGTGGACTACGGTCTCGACGAGATCGTCGGCGCGAAGGTCGCTCACGTGCGTCCCTTCCAGGACTGGGGCGGGTGGGGACTGCGCGCCAAGGGCCGGGGCCGGTACGGCCTCGTCACGATCACCGGTCCCGCGCTCGTGGTCACCGTCGCCGGAGGGCAGGAGTTCACCGTCACCGCGTCGCAGGCCGAGCGCATGGCCGGCGCGCTCAACACCCTCGCCGATCGTCGCTGACCGGTGCGATCCGAGGACGCGGGCTACGCGAACAGCCCGCGCGTACGCGGCTGATCCGGTCTAATGGGAGCGATTGCCGACGAGTACGGAGGCCGACGTGAGCCATCGGAAGCAGTTGCACCCAGACGGAGTCCTCGAACCGGCGTACACCGGGCGCATCGACAGTGAGCCGGTTCCGGCGCTGCGGCTGCCGAAGCACTCGATGGATCCGGGGGAGGCGTACCGGTACATCCACGACGAGCTGATGCTCGACGGCAGTTCGCGGCTGAATCTCGCCACCTTCGTCACCACGTGGATGGAGCCGCAGGCCGATGTGCTCATGGCCGAGACGTTCGACAAGAATCTCATCGACAAGGACGAGTACCCGGCGACCTCGGCGATCGAGGAACGCTGCGTGGCGATGGTCGCCGACCTGTTCCACGCGCCGGGACTGTCCGACGTCGATCCGGCGTCCGCGACGGGTGTGTCCACGATCGGC
Organism: Rhodococcus sp. DMU1; assembly: GCF_012272955.1. Classification (NCBI taxonomy): domain Bacteria; kingdom Bacillati; phylum Actinomycetota; class Actinomycetes; order Mycobacteriales; family Nocardiaceae; genus Rhodococcus; species Rhodococcus sp. DMU1. The sequence continues at coordinate 6,075,624 of NZ_CP050952.1, forward strand.
TCGAGCGAAGCGGTGATGCTCGCGGGCCTGGCGCTCAAGTGGCGCTGGCGGGCCCGGCGGCAGGCGGCGGGCGAGGACACCTCACGTCCGAATCTGGTGCTGGGCAGCAATGTTCAGGTGGTGTGGGAGAAGTTCTGCCGCTACTTCGACGTGGAGGCGAGGTACCTGCCGATGGAACCCGGCCGCTACGTGATCACCCCCGAGCAGGTGCGGGAGGCGTTGGACGAGAACACGATCGGTGTCGTCGCGATCCTCGGCACCACGTACACCGGTGAGCTCGAACCGGTGGCCGAGATCGCCGGGATGCTCGACGACGTGGCCGACGAGGGCGGTCCCGACGTGCCGCTGCACGTCGACGCGGCGAGCGGCGGATTCGTCGTGCCGTTCCTGCATCCGGAACTGGAGTGGGACTTCCGGGTGCCACGGGTGGTCTCGATCAACGTCAGCGGGCACAAGTACGGCCTGACCTACCCCGGTATCGGGTTCGTGGTGTGGCGCGACAAGGAGTACCTGCCCGAGGATCTGGTCTTCCGGGTCAACTACCTCGGCGGGGACATGCCGACCTTCACCCTGAACTTCTCCCGGCCCGGGAACCAGATCGTCGGCCAGTACTACAACTTCCTGCGGCTCGGCCGCGACGGGTACCGCCGGGTGATGAAGACGCTACGGTCCACCGCGAGCCGGCTGGCCGGGCAGATCGCCGGGATCGAGGGGATGCGCCTGATCTCCGACGGCACCGCCATCCCGGTGATCGCGTTCGAGCTCACCGGGGATCCGGGCTTCACCGTCTTCGACGTCTCGCACGAGCTGCGGACGCACGGCTGGCAGGTGCCGGCCTACACGATGCCGGCCGATGCCCAGGATGTGGCAGTCCTGCGGATCGTGGTCCGGGAGGGGTTCAGCGCCGACCTCGCGCGGCAGCTGTTCGCCGACCTCGAGCGGGTGTGCGCCGAGTTGCGCAAGGAGGGACCGCTCCGGCACTCCAGCGAGCAGCACTTCGCGCACTGACCGCCGGGTCGCTCAGTTCCGTTCGACCTCGATGGGGTGGGTGGCCAGCAATGCGAGCGGTAGCGGCTGCCGGCGCAGCACCCGCGCCCACAGGTCGACTCGCGGCGGTCCGAGGATGTCCTGGGGGAGGGCGGAGATGACCATCCAGTCGTCGTTGCGGAGCTCGCCATCGAGCTGACCGGCGCTCCACCCGGCGTAGCCGGCGAAGATGCGGATGCCTTCCACGAGCGGGCCGATGACGGCCGGGTCGGAGTCGAGGTCGATCATGACCACCCGCCCGTCGATCCGGCGCACCCCCGGCACGCCCTCGACGGAGACGCCGACGCGCAGCGTGCCCAGGCACAGGGCCGAGTCGCGCCGGACGGGGCCGCCGACGTAGAGCGCCTTCGGATCGGCGCTGAGCGCCGTCCACTGCGGTAGCACGGCTTGGACCGCGGTGTCGCTGGTGCGGTTGAGCACCACGCCGAGGCTGCCCACGTCGCCGTGCTCGATGATGTAGACGACCGTTCGCCGGAAGGTCGGCTCGACGAGGTCGGTGGCCGACACGAGCAGGGTTCCGGGCCGGACGGCCGGTGTCGCCGGTGCCGTGCGGTCCTCGGGTTCGTCCTGATGCTGCGCCACCCCGACATCATCCCACCGTCGCCGACGGCGCGTGGCGGCAAGGCGGGGGAGTTGTTCAGGACAGCCCGACGGTCTCGGCGAGCACCGCGAGGTGATGGTCGAACAGCTGCCCGGGGTCGGTGAAGGTGTCGGTGCCGTACTGGCCGAAGACCTCGAAGTTCACGGCCCCGAACAGGGCGGCCCAGACCAGCACGCCGCGCGCGAGGACGGCGTCGGGAACGCCGGTGCCGAGTTCGGCGCGGATCCGGCCCAGGTCGGCGGTGAGGGTGTCCGGCACGGCGACGGTGGTGGGGATGCGGAGGGTGCCGGCGGCGTGGGCGTCGTCGAGGATGCGGACGAGCCGGACGACGACGCGGGTGCCCGGACCCGTGGTCCGCTCGGCGGGGGCGTGGTAGCCGGGGACCGGGCTGCCGAACAGCAAGGCATAGCGCGCGGGTTCGCGCAGCGCCCAGGCGCGCACCGCGTGGCCGAGCACGCGGAACTGCTCGGCGTGGGCGTCCGCGGCGACGTCGGCGAGCGCCTCGTCGACCGTGTCGGCGAGTTCGGTGTAGCCGTCGACGACGAGGAGGGTGAGCAGTTCGTCGCGGCTGGCGACGTAGCGGTACACCGCCGAGGAGACGACGCCGAGGTCGCGGGCGACGGCGCGCAGGGACAGCGCGGCGGCTCCGTGGGTGGCGAGGTGTTCGCGGCCGATCCGCAGGATGTCGGCCATCGTCTGCTGCCGGGCGCGGGCGCGGGGGGTTCCGGTCATGTCCCTCACCCTGCCAGATGTGCGAGCACCGTCAACAAAAGTGAGCACTGCTCTTGACTTTGCGCACCCGGGGGCGCATCGTGATGTCAGACAGAGAGCAGTGCTCACATTTCGAAGGAGCTGACCACCATGTCGAATCTGCAGGTCGTCACCGGAGCCGGGCCGGTCGGCTGGACCGTCGCCGAACAACTCGCCGACCTGGGCCACCGCGTCCGCGTCCTCACCCGGTCCGGCAACGGCCCCGAGCACCCGCTCGTCGAACGCCGCCGGGTCGACGTCTCCGATCCCGCCCGGCTCGGCCCCGCGCTCGAGGGTGCCGGTGCCGTGTACCACTGCATCCACGGCTCGGCCTACCGCGCCGACACCTGGGAGCGCGAACTGCCGGCGGCGGAGAGCACGGTCCTCGAGGCGGCCGGGCGCACGGGCGCGGTGGTGGTCTTCCCCGAGAGCCTGTACTCCTACAGCGAACCGGACCGGGTCATGACCGAGGACTCGCCGCGCGCGAGCACCACCGGCAAGCGGGGCGTGCGGGCCCGGCTGCTGGACCGCCGCGCCGAAAGCGCCACCCCGACCGTGAGCGTGGTCGCGTCCGACTTCTTCGGCCCCCACGCCCGCACCGCCCACGCGGGCGAGCGGATGGTGCCGGCCATCCTGGCCGGGCGCAGCCCCCGCGTGCTCGGCTCACCCGACGTGCCGCACTCGTTCACGTACGTGCCGGACCTGGCCGCCGCCATGATCGCGGCCGCGGCGAATCCCGCGGTGTGGAACCGGGTCCTGCACGCTCCCACCGGTCCGGCCGGCACGCAGCGCGACCTCGTCGCCGCGTTCGCCGCGGCCGCGCAGGTGCCGGCTCCGAAGGTCGGCACGATTCCCACCTGGATGCTGCGCGGCGCCGCGCTGGTCAACCGCGACGCCCGCGAACTGACCGAGATGCTCTACCAGTTCACCGATCCGTTCGTCATGGACTCCGCGTACAGCGAGGAACTCCTCGGCCTGCGCCCGACGCCGCTGCCCGAGGCCGCGGCCGCGACGGTGCGATGGTGGCGCGAGCGGTGACACTCACTTCCCGGTCTGGGAGGCGGCCGCCCGCTCGTCGAGGTCCGCGAGCGTGATCGGGTGCCGCGGGGGCTCGTCGACGACGACGGTGCGGGTGACCCGGAGCTCGCCGTCGACGTGCAGCAGCTCCCCGCAGCGCAGGTCCGACCAGCCCGGATCCTCGTCCATGCGCTCGCTGGCGACCACGACCGCCGGGTGCCGTGCCAGGTGGCCCGAGCGCACCCGGACCGTGCCGGCCTCGCTGGCATGCTCGAGATGGCGGCCGCCGTGCGGGCCGCCGGCGGGACGCTCGAGGACGAACAGGTCGTGGGTGTCCGGATAACGCAGCGCCCACAACTGCGTCGCGGTCGTGAGCACGACGTTCAACGCGTAGACGGGCAGATTCTCGGCGGCCCACCGGACCGCGGCGGTCAGCCCCGCGCCGACGTCGCCGCCGTGCTCGTCGATGCGACGGGTGACGAGCGCGAAGAAGCGCTCCGAGTCCGTCTCGCCCGTCACCAGGTCGCGGTACGGGCCGAGCTCGGCCTCGAGCCGCGGCAGATCGCCGAGGACGCCGTTGTGGGCGAACAGCCGCCCGCGCTGCTCGAACGGGTGCGTGTTGCCCACGTCCAGCCCTCCCGTCGAGGCGAACCGGATGTGTGCGAGGAACGTCTGTGACCGCCGCTCCTTCGCCTCCGTGGCGAACGCGCGGTCCTCGTACGCCGCCAGCGGCTGCTTCTCCACCACCGGGCGGCCGTCGTCGGTGAACGTCCCGAGCCCGGTGCCGTCCGGTTCACGCCGGCTCTGCCGGGCGAGCGAATCCGATGCGTCGAGCAGCCAGAAGGTGGCGTGCACCCGGTGCGGCGCGGCGGTCAACCCGAACAGTCGGCACATGACGGGACGTCCCCTCTTCCGGAAGTTGCCGGTTGCGCCGAGGGTAGGCCGGAAAACCTCGCCGGGGAGGCGGAACCGTCGTCGCGGGGCGACCCCGCACCGGACGGATAGTGTCGGACACTGTGCGGGAGTCGAGACGGCAGGCGTGGCGATCCACGGCGACGGCTCTGCGCCGATCGCCGGGACTGGCGCGGCTGACGGTCGTCCGCTTCGCCAGCCAGTTCGGGGACGGACTGTTCCAGGCCGCCCTCGGTGGGGCGATCCTGTTCAATCCGGAGCGCCAGACCGATCCCGCCGCGATCGCCGCGGGATTCGCGGTGTTGCTGCTGCCCTACTCGGTGGTCGGGCCGTTCGCCGGCGCGCTGCTCGACCGCTGGGACCGCCGGCTGGTGCTGCTCGCCGCCAATGCCCTGCGCGGCGTGCTCATCCTCGCCATGTCGGCGCTGCTCCTCACCGGCGGCGGATCCACCGCGCTGCTGCTGCTCGCGCTCGCCGCCGTCGGCGTCAGTCGCTTCGTGCTCGCCGGGGTGTCGGCGTCCCTCCCGCACGTGGTGCGCCAATCATGGCTCGTACCAGTCAATTCCGTGCTCGCGACGGTAGGATCGGGGATCTCTGCCCTCGGGGCGGGCATCGCGGTCACCACGATCGGCCTCGTCGGGGAAGGCGACTTCGGCTCCGGGGTGGCGGTGGCGCTCGGCGTCTCCGGCTCCGTGGTCGCCGCGCTCGCCGCCGGCGGCTTCGCCCGTCATGCGCTCGGTCCCGACCGTGCCGTGCTGCGCCACCCGATCCGGGCCGTCGCCGCCGGTCTGCACACCGGTGCCACGGCGGTGTGGGAGGCACCGGGGGTCACGGTCGCGATGATCGGTATCGGTGCGCACCGCATCGTGTTCGGCATCGACACACTCATCATGGTGCTGGTGCTGCGCGACGCCGACGGGGCCACGCTGCCGGGCGGGCTCGTCGGGTTCGGCGTCGCCGTGGGCGCCACCGCCACCGGGATGCTCGTCGCGGCGGTCGCCGCCCCGCTCGTCATCCCGCGCCTCGGCCGGCCCCGCACCGTCGTCACGGCACTGATCTGCGCGGGCGTCGTCCAGCTCGTCCTCGTCACCGGGTTCGACGAGACGGGACTGCTCGTCGCCGCGTTCCTGCTGGGTCTCGTCGGTCAGACCATCAAGCTCACCGGGGACGCCGCGATGCAGATCGAGATCGACGACGCCCGTCGCGGGCAGGTCTTCGCCCTGCAGGACACCGTGTTCAACATGGCGTTCCTCGCGGCGATCGTCGCGGGCGCCCTGGTCGTCGCGCCCGACGGCCGCAGCCCGGCGCTCGCGCTCGCCGGGGTGGCGGTGTACGTCGCCGGTCTGGTCGCGGCGACGACGATCCGGCGGCTCCGCATGTGAGTCTCCGCGGTTTCGGGCGCCGGATTTGTTAGGTTCTCCGGGGCATTTCCCCGAGTATCCGGAGGAGAACGCGATGGCACGCAGGCACCGCACGCCGCTGGCTGTTCTCGCCCTGGTCTCGTCGATCCTGCCGCTGTTCGCGCTGCCCGCCCAGGCGTCGCCCGCCCCGCCCGTCAACTCGTGCGGCGAACCGGGCTTCGATCCCGCGGTCGAGCCCCCGGACCCCGACGCGCCGCAGCTGCCACGGATCGAGATCCCGCCCGTCGTGAAGATCCCCCTGCCGTACCCCGAGCTCGTGCCGGTCCCGGTCCCCGGCCCGGCGCCGGACAACACCCGCGTGCCGCAGGAGCCGTTGCCCGCCGACCCGTGCGCCGACCCGTGCCCGGACCTCGGTCTCGCGACGGGCGCTCCCGACGCCCTGCCCGGCGGCTCGAGTGGCTCGAGCGGCTCGAGTGGGTCCGCCGGCCCGAGCGGGTCCTCGAGTTACCTGCCGCGCGTCGAGCTGGATCCGCAGCCGGAGACGATCCCGATTCCCGTGCCCGGCGCGCCGGGTGCACCCGTCCCACCGGCCCCGCCACGGGAGAATCCGCCGTTCGAGCCGGGTACCGTCACCGCCCGGCCACCCGCCCCCGCCGTGGGCGACGTCGAGCTGGTCTCCCAGCTGACCGGTCCCGGCTCGGAGAACCGCACCGATGCGCGCTGGGCCGTGCACGGCACCGACCTCGGCATCATGTGGGAGACGCGCCCCGGCGAGGTCGCCCTCGCCTTCGGGGACACGTTCGGGCTCGAATGGACGCCGCCGGGCGGGGCCGGCGGAGACTGGCGCAGCAACGTCCTGGCATTCAGCCGCGACACCGACCTGGCGGACGGCCTCACCATCGACGCGATGGTGCAGGACAGCCCCTGCCACGCCGCGGAGATCCTCGACGCCTGGCATGTGAAGAACTTCGAGACGACCGTCATCCCCACCTCCGGCTTCGCGATCGGCGACCGCCAGTACCTGAGCTACATGTCGGTGCGACGGTGGAGCGTCGTGCCGGGCATGTGGTACACCAACCACGGCGGCATCGCCTACTCCGACGACCACGGCCAGACGTGGACGAAGGACCCGCATGCCCGCTGGGACAACGTGTTCGGGCTCGGCCGGTTCCAGGTCGCGACGATGGTGCCGCACGGCGACCACGTCTACATGTTCGGCACTCCGAACGGCCGCGTCGGATCGGTGGGCCTGGCCCGCGTGCCGGTCGACGACGTGCTCGATCCCTCCGCGTACCAGTACTGGGTGCACGACCGCTGGATGCCCGTCTTCGAGCAGCTCGCCACCCCGCTCGCCGACGGCGCGGCGAGCGAGCTGTCGGTGCGGTTCGACGTCGGACGAGGCCGCTGGCAGATGAGCTACCTGGAACCGATCGCGGGCGAAATCGTTCTCCGCGAGTCGGATTCGCCGCAGGGCGCCTGGTCCGATGCCGCGACGCTGGTACGGACCTCGGACTACCCGAAGGCATACGGCGGCTTCATGCACCCATGGTCCCACGGCGCGGACCTGTACTTCACCGTGTCCGAGTGGGACAGCTACAACGTCTACCTGATGCGCGCCCGACTGAACTGAATCACTCTCGCGCGCAGCGTAAGCCGAGCGAATGTATCGTTCACCTCCTCAGTCCGACGGAACGATACATTCGCTCGGTCAGCGGGCGGCATGGATGCGGACCTCGGTGGCCTTGACGACGAACCACATCGTCGCACCCGGTGCGAGCGCGAGATCGGCGGCCGCGGACGTGGTGACCTCGGCGGTGATTCCGGACTCGGCGGCCCGGACGAGGACGGTGGCACCGTGGACCTCGAGCTCGCCGACGACGACGGCGAACGAGTTGCGGGGGCTGCCGTGGGGTTCCCCGGGATAGACCGCGACGGCGGCGGGGGTGAACACCGCCACCGCCGAATTCCCTGGGGCACAGTCGTCGTCGAGCACACCGCGGACCCGGCCGACGGGGGTGTCGAGTCCGTCCGCGGTGACGGTGCCGGCGAGCAGGTTCAGGCCCGCGATGCGGGCCGCGAAGGCACTGCGCGGCCGGGACAGCACGTCGCGCACCGTGCCCTCCTCGACGATCCGGCCGTCGTCGAGCACCACGGCCCGGTCGGCGAGCGCCAGGGCATCGAGGGGGTCGTGGGTGACCACCAGCGCCGTGCGTCCCGGACCGCGCAGGACGGTGCGCAGCAGCGACCGCACGGCCGGGGCGGCCGTCACGTCGAGGGCGGCCATCGGTTCGTCGAGCAGCAACAAACGCGGGTCGGCCGCCAGCGCGCGGGCAATCGCGACGCGCTGGGCCTGCCCCCCGGAGAGCTGGTGCGGCCGGCGGTCGGCGAGCTCCGTCGCGTCGACGGCGGCGAGCTGCCGCAACGCCGCGGCGCGGGCGGCCGATCGGCCGCGGCCCGCGCTGCGGGGAGCGAAGGCGACGTTGTCGAGGACGCTCAGGTGCGGGAACAGCAGCGGCTGCTGCGCGAGCAGGGCCACCCCGCGACGGTGCGGCGGCACGGCCACGCCCGCCGCGGTGTCGGTGAGCACGCACCCGTCGAGTTCGATGCGACCGTCGTCGGGCTGCAGCAATCCGGCGATCACGTTCAGCAGCGTCGACTTGCCGGCGCCGTTGGGTCCCAGGACCGCGAGCACGCGGCCGGACTCCACGGCGACAGCCAGGTCGACGTCGCGGGACCCGACCCGGGCACGCAGCCGCAGGCCGGTCACAGTCCGCCCGCGATCCGCCGCCCCCGCGCGGCGACGACGATCACGAGGGCGGCCACGACGAGCAGCAGCGACAACGCCACCGCCGCGTCGGCGTCGGTCTCGCGCTGGAGATAGATCTCGAGCGGCAACGTGCGGGTGACACCCTGGAGGCTGCCGGCGAAGGTGAGGGTGGCCCCGAACTCGCCGAGGGCCCGCGCGAAGGCCAGCACGGTGCCGGACGCGAGGCCCGGCAGCACGAGCGGCAGGGTGACCCTGCGGAAGACGGTGGTGGGCGGCGCCCCGAGCGTCGCGGCGACCGCCTCGTACCGGGTGCCGGCGGTGCGCAGGGTGCCCTCGAGGCTCATCACCAGGAACGGCAGCGCGACGAACGTCTGCGCGAGGACAACTGCCGTGGTGGAGAACGCGATACGGATTCCGAGCAGCTCGAGGTGCTCGCCGATCAGTCCGCGGCGCCCGAAGGTGTACAACAGTGCGATCCCGCCGACCACGGGCGGCAGCACGAGCGGCAGCAGCACGAGCGAGCGCAGCACCGGAAGGAAACGCACCGTGCTGCGCGCGAGCACGGTCGCCATCGGCACGCCGAGCAGGACACACAGCACCGTGGCGGCCACCGCGGTGCGCAGGCTCAGCGTCAGGGCCTGCAGGGATGCCTCGGACGTCACCAGTTCCGGGAAGCGCCGCCAGTCGACGGCGAGGATCAGCGACAGCAGCGGCAGGGCGACGAACAGTCCGCCGACGATCGCGGGGACGTGGATCCACGTCGGCAGCCCGGCCGGTCGGACGCGCGTCACGGGGCCGCGAATCCCTTCTCGGCGAGGATCCGTCGTCCCTCGGGGCCGGTCACGTACGCGACGAACGCCGCCGCCGTCACGGGGTTCGCGCCCTCGGCGAGGACGGCGACGGGGTAGGTGTTGACGGCCGCCGCGGACTCGGGGAACGGCACGGCGGTCACGTCGTCGCCGGCGCGCAGAGCGTCGGTGACGTAGACGAGCCCGGCGTCGGCCTGCCCGGTGGCGACCTTGCCGAGCACGTCCGTCACCGAGGATTCCTCGCTGACCGGCTCGAGGGTGACGCCGGCGACGTCCTCGACGCGGGCGGCCGCGGCGCCGCACGGTACCTGCGGCGCACACACGACGACGTCGAGTCCGGGACGACTCAGATCCGCGAAAGTCTGCACGTCCTCTGGGTTTCCGGGTTCGGTGACGATGGTGAGGGTGTTGGCCGCGAAGTTCACGGGTTCGCCGGCCACGAGACCGGCATCGACGGCCCTGGTCATGTTCGCCGTGTCGGCGGAGGCGAAGACATCGGCGGGGGCACCCTGGGACAACCGCGCGACGAGGTCGGCCGAGCCGGCGAAGTCGAAAACAACATCCGTGCCAGGATTTTCGGCCTCGAACCGCACTTCGATCTCCCGGAACGGTACCTGCAGCGACGCGGCCGCGAACACGGTCAGCTCGCCGGTGACCGCCGTGGCGGGCGCAGGGTCGCCGTCACCACCGGAGCCACACGCGGCGAGCATCAGCGCCGAGAGCACGACGACGACTGCCTCCCGCCGTCTCACGACGCACCCGCCGGGGTTTCGACGATCACCGTCGTGGCCTTGACGACGGCCACCCCGAGGCTGCCCGGTTCGAGGCCGAGTTCACGGACGGCCTCGGTGCTCATCAGCGACACGACGCGGTGCGGGCCGCACTGCATCTCCACCTGCGCCATGACGGTGTCGGACACCACGCGGGTCACGATCCCGGCGAACCGGTTGCGGGCGGAGCTGCCCACGCCGAGCAGATCGGGTGCCTCGTCCGCCTGACGGCGGGCGAACTCGGCAAGGTCGGCCCCCTCGACGATCTTGCGGCCGGCCCCGTCCTTGCCGGCCGGCAGGGCGCCCTGGTCGATCCACCGCCGGACGGTGTCGTCGCTGACGCCGAGCAGCCGGGCGGCATCCTTGATGCGAATCTGCGTCACAAAACAGACACTACTTCCGCTTCTGCGGACCTATCAAGCGTACTGAAGCGAATTTGCGGATCAGTACACGTCGCGCACGTAGCGCTTCTCGGCGGCGAGCTGCTTGACGTACGTTTCGGCGTCCTCCTCGTCGAGCCTGCCGTGCACCTGCACCACCTCGCGCAGCGTCTCGTCGACGTCCTTGGCCATCCGGCTCGCGTCGCCGCACACGTAGAAGTGGGCACCGTCCTGCAACCACTTCCACAGCTGCGCCCCGTGCTCGCGCATCCGGTCCTGCACGTAGACCTTCTGCCGCTGGTCGCGGGAGAAGGCCAGGTCGAGCCGGGTGAGGAAGCCGTCGGCGTGCATCGCCTCGATCTCGTCCCGGTACAAGTAGTCGGTGGAGGACCGCTGATCGCCGAAGAACAGCCAGTTCCGGCCGGTGTGGCCCATCTCGCGGCGATCGTGCAGGAAGGCGCGGAACGGCGCGATGCCGGTGCCGGGACCGACCATGATCATCGGGGTGTCCGGCGTCCGGGGCGGCCGGAAGTGGGTGCTGCGCTGGACGAAGATGGGGATGTCGACGCCGTGACTGTGGTCGGCGAGGAAGCTCGAGCACACCCCGGCCCGGCCGATGCCCTCGTAGCTGTAACGCACCACCGAGACGGTCAGCTGCACCTCGCGGGGGTTGGTCCGCGGGCTCGACGAGATCGAGTACATACGGGGCTGCAGCCGCTTGAGCACGGGCAGCCACTCCTCGATCGGCGCCTTGAACGGATACGCCGAGATCACGTCCATCGCCTGTTTGCCCCACAACCACTGCTGCAGCTCGATCTTGTTACCCGGTCGCAGCAGCTTGGCCAGCTCCGCGCTCTGGGTCTGCTCGTGGACGAACCGCAGCAGCTCCGGGGTCACCCGAGCGATCTCGAGGTGCCGGGTGGCGGCCTCGCGCAGGGGAATGGTCGGCAGATCGGCGAATTCCACGGGTGTTTCCGGGTCGAGCGCGGTGACCTGCAGCCATTCGTCGACCGTCTCGGGTCCGTTGGTGGGCATCACGCCGAGCGCGTCTCCCGCCTCGTACACGAAGTCCGGGTCGTACAGCTCGAATCCGAACTGGCGCACGTCCTTCGACGACCCCGGTCCACTGAGCGGGACGTTCCGGGTCAGCCGGGTGACGAGCGGCACCTTCCGGCTGTAGGCGGGTTCGGGCTTCGCCGGGGGTCCCGGGGTGGGCGCGGCCGGTGCGGCACCGTCGGGACGCACGAGTTGTTCGACGACGGCGAGCCATTCGCCGGCCGGTTCGTCGTAGTCGGGCTCACAGTCCACCCGTTGCGTGAGCCGGGTGGCCCCGAGTTCGGCGAGCCGCTCGTCGATGCGGCGGCCGTGACCGCAGAAGTCGTCGTAGCTCGAGTCCCCGAACGCCAGCACGGCGTAGCGCGTGTCGGGAAGGCGGGGCGTGTCGTCACTGTTGAGGGCGTTCCAGAAGGCGGTGCCGTTGTCCGGGGCGTCGCCGTCGCCGAAGGTGCTGGTGATGACGAGCAGGTCGCGCACCCCGGTCAGCGCGGACACGTCGTAGTCGTCCATCCCGACCAGGGCGGCGGGCCGGCCCGCGGCGCGGAGGCGCTCGGCGCACATCCGGGCGAACTCCTCGGCGTTGCCGGTCTGCGACGCCCACGCCACCACCACCGGCGGCGCCCCGTCGGCCTCGTCGCGGTCCGGTGCGGCGTGCGCGAAGTGCCCCGCGAGCAGCCCGTCCACCCATGCCCGGGTGGCAGCCGGAAGGGGAGCCGACGCCGGGAGCACCGGCACACCCGCCTGTCCGGACTCCCGGAGTCCCGTGAGAAATCCAGTCAGATAACGCTTTTCGAGATCATCGAGCACGGGCGGCACGACGTCCCCCAGTCCGAGCGTCGAGGCGAGCCGGTCGGCCGGTGCACCCGACGCTTCGGGCCGGGCGGGCGTTGCCACCTTGGTCAGCGACACCGCGCACACCTTGAACTCCGGCTGCAGCGACGCGGGATCGACGGCGTCGTTGGTGACCGCGTTGACCGACAGGTACTCCCCGAACATGTCGTTCCAGTGGAACGGGGCGAAGCAGCATCCCGGCCGTACCCGGTCGGTGACCACGGCCGGCAGCACCGCCCGGCCCCGGCGGGACGCGACCTCCACCTGGTCACCGTCCGCGATCGAGAGTCGTTGCGCATCGCCGGGATTGATCTCGACGAAGGGTCCGGGGTTCAGCTTGTTGAGCTTGGCGACCTTCCCCGTCTTGGTAAGAGTGTGCCACTGGTGCTGGACGCGGCCGGTGCCGAGCACGACGGGGAAGTCGTCGTCGGGCATCTCGGCCGGCAGCATGTGTGGTCGGGGGTGGAACGCGGCCCTGCCGGTGGCGGTGGCGAACCGCAGCCGGGGGGCGGTGCCGTCCTCCGACCTCAGCAGGGTCTGGCTCACCCCGTCGTTGAGATAGCGGATCGGGTTCCGGTCGGTCGCGGCGTCCGGCGGGCACGGCCATTGCACGGGGGTCTCGCGCAACCGGTCGTACGTGATTCCGCGCAGGTCGTATCCGGTCCTGGGGTTCCAGAAGCGCGTGATCTCCTCGAAGATCTCCTCGGGGCAGGAGTAGGTGAACGCCTCGGCGTAGCCCATGGCGCAGGCGACGCGCGCGATGATCTGCCAGTCCGGCAGGGCCTGGCCGACCGGATCGATCGCCTGCTGCAGCAGCGTCAGGTTGCGCTCGGAGTTGACCATCACCGCCTCCGACTCCGCCCACAGCGCTCCCGGCAGCAGGACGTCTGCATACGCGGTGGTTTCGGTCTCGAGAAAGACGTCCTGCGCGACGACGAAATCGGCCTTCTCGAGAGCTTCGACGACGGTGCGTCGATTGGCCACGGAGGCAACCGGATTGGTGCAGATGATCCAGCAGGCCCGGATGGTGCCCGCGGCCATCTGCTCGAACATGTCGACGGTGCCCTTGCCGACCGTGGTGGGGATCGCGCCGGGCGGCAGCCCCCACTGCTGTTCGACGAAGGCCCGCTCGGCGTCGACGAGGACGGAGCGCTGCCCCGGCAGGCCGGGCCCCATGTAGCCCATCTCGCGGCCGCCCATGGCGTTGGGCTGGCCGGTGAGCGAGAACGGGCCGCTGCCGGTGCGGCAGATCGCGCCGGTGGCCAGATGCAGGTTGCAGATCGCGTTGGTGTTCCAGGTGCCGTGGGTGCTCTGGTTCAGGCCCATGGTCCAGCACGACATCCAGTCACCGGCCTCGCCGATCCACCGGGCGGCCGTGCGGATGTCCTCCTCGGCCAGTCCGGTGATCTCCGCGACGCGTGCGGGGGTGTAGTCGGCGAGGAACCCGGGCATGGCGTCCCAGCCCTCGGTGAATTCCGCCACGAACGCCCGGTCGACGTGCCCGTTCTCGACGATCAGGTGCAGCAGGCCGTTCAGCAGCGCCAGGTCGGTCCCCGGCGCGATCTGCAGGAACAGGTCCGCCTTCTCGGCGGTGGCCGTGCGGCGGGGGTCGACGACGACGAGCTTCGCACCGGCCTTGACCCGGTTCATCATCCTGAGGAAGAGGATGGGGTGGCAGTCGGCCATGTTCGCGCCGCTGACGAAGAACAGGTCCGCGTGGTCGAAGTCCTGGTAGGAGCCGGGCGGGCCGTCCGCGCCGAGCGACTGCTTGTAGCCGGTGCCGGCGCTGGCCATGCACAACCGCGAGTTGGACTCGACGTTGTTGGTGCCGACGAACCCCTTCGCGAGCTTGGTGATCAGGTACTGGGCTTCGAGGGACATCTGGCCGGAGACGTAGAAGGACAGGGCGTCGGGTCCGTGCTCGTCGAGCACCTCCCGCAACCGGCGGGCGGTCTCGGCGATCGCGGCGTCGACCTCCACGGGCACCGGCGCACCGCCGCGTTCGGCGCGACGGTACGCGCTCTCCATCCGCCCGCCGGCGGCCAGCATCTCGGCGCTGGTCGCCCCCTTCGTGCACAGGCGCCCGAGGTTGGTGGGGTGCTCCTTGTCGCCGTACGCGTCGAGCACCCGGCGGGCGCCGGTGGCGGGGTCGAGGCCGACCTCGAGCACCATGCCGCAGCCCACGCCGCAGTATGAGCAGGCGGTCTTGACCTTCGTGATCTCGCCCTGCATCGAACCGCTCCTCACCTGGGTCGGCCACGTTCCTCCGGCCAGGTCTCATGCTCCCGACACCGTGTTTCGTGGGCATTAACCGTGGTGAGTCCCCGGTGACATCTGGCTCACGATTCGCCGCGCGCGGCGGTGAGAGGGCCCGAACGGCCCGATCGGCGGCCCCCGGGCGCCGGAACGACGCACGGCACCCCGCGGGCTGTGTCAGCCGGCGGGATGCCGCACGAGGGGTGTGGATGATCGGCCCCGGGGGCCGATCATCGAGCGCTGCTCAGGCGAGGTCGAACCGGTCGAGGTTCATCACCTTGTTCCACGCAGAGACGAAGTCCTGCACGAACTTCTGCTGCGCGTCGGCGCTGCCGTAGACCTCGGCGATACCGCGCAGCTGCGAGTTCGAACCGAAGACGAGGTCGACGGCCGTGGCCGTCCACCTGACCTCGCCCGTGGCGCGATCACGACCCTCGTACACGTTCTCGGTCGACTCGGACACCTTCCACTCCGTGCGCATGTCGAGCAGGTTCACGAAGAAGTCGTTGGTCAGTGCCTCGGGCCGATCGGTGAACACGCCGTGGGCGGATTGCCCGAAGTTGGCGTTCAGGGCACGCATCCCGCCGACGAGAACCGTCATCTCCGGAGCGGTCAACGTCAACAGGTTCGCCCGGTCCAGCATCAGCCGCTCCGGCGGCAGCTTCTCGCCGGCGCGCAGGTAGTTGCGGAACCCGTCGGCCGCGGGTTCGAGCACGGCGAACGACTCCACATCGGTCTGTTCCTGCGAGGCATCGGTGCGGCCCGGCGTGAACGGGACCGTGATCTCGACGCCGGCGTTCTTCGCTGCCTGCTGGACGGCGGCGCAGCCGGCCAGGACGATCAGGTCCGCGAGCGAGACCTTCTTCGCAGACTGCGCGCCGTTGAAGTCCTGCTGGATCCGTTCGAGGGTCTGCAGCACCTCGGCCACCCGGCCCGGTTCGTTGATCTCCCAGTTCTTCTGCGGCTCGAGGCGGATGCGTGCCCCGTTGGCTCCGCCGCGCTTGTCGGTGCCGCGGAAGCTCGCCGCCGACGCCCACGCCGCGGCGACCAGCTGGGGGATGGACAGGCCCGATTCGAGGATCTTGCTCCCGAGGGCGGCGATGTCGTCCGCTCCGATCAGTTCGTGATCGACCGCGGGAACCGGGTCCTGCCACAGCTGCGGCTCGGGGACCCACGGTCCGAGGTAGCGCGCGACGGGTCCCATGTCGCGATGCAGCAGCTTGTACCAGGCCTTCGCGAATTCCTCCTCGAACTCCTTCGGGTTGTCCAGCCAGCGCCGGGTGATCGGTCCGTAGATCGGGTCGAGTCGCAAGGAGAGGTCCGTGGTCAGCATCACCGGCGAGTGCCGCTTCGACGGGTCGTGGGCGTCGGGGACGGCGTCGGCGCCGGCCCCGTCCTTCGGGATCCACTGCCACGCACCGGCGGGGCTCTTGGTCTTCTCCCACTCGTAGCCGTACAGGGTTTCCAGGAAGCTGTTGTCCCACTGCCGGGGGGTGGGCGTCCAGGCGCCCTCCAGACCGCTGGTGATCGCGTCCCCGCCCACGCCGGTGCCGAAGGAGTTCTTCCAGCCGAGACCCTGCTGCTCGATGGGAGCGGCCTCCGGCTCGGGACCGACGTGGTCGGCCGTGGCGGCGCCGTGGGTCTTGCCGATGCTGTGACCACCGGCGATGAGCGCCGCGGTCTCGACGTCGTTCATCGCCATCCGGCCGAACGTCTCCCGGATGTCCCGGGCCGCGGCGATCGGATCCGGGTTACCGTTGGGCCCTTCCGGATTCACGTAGATCAAGCCCATCTGCACGGCGCCGAACGGGCCGGACAGTTCCCTGTCGCCGGCGTAACGCTCATCCCCGAGCCACGTGTCCTCGGGTCCCCAGAACACCTCGTCGGGCTCCCAGATGTCCTCGCGTCCGAAGCCGAAACCGAACGTCTTGAACCCCATCGATTCGTAGGCGCAGTTGCCGGCGAAGATCAGCAGGTCCGCCCACGAGAGCTTCCGGCCGTACTTCTGCTTGATCGGCCAGAGCAGCCGCCGCGCCTTGTCGAGGCTCGCGTTGTCGGGCCAGCTGTTGAGGGGGGCGAAGCGCTGGGCGCCCTTGCCGCCGCCGCCCCGGCCGTCGGCGATGCGGTACGTGCCCGCGGCATGCCAGCTCATCCGGATGAAGAGCGGCCCGTAATGGCCGTAGTCGGCCGGCCACCACTCCTGCGACGTCGTCATCAACTCGAAGATGTCCTGTTTCAGGGCCTCGACGTCGAGGGTCGCGAACTCTTCGGCGTAGTTGTAGTCCGGGCCCATCGGATTGGAGAGGGGCGAGTGCTGGTGGAGAACCTGCAGGTCCAGCTGGTTCGGCCACCAGTCCCGGTTGGTCCTGGGCCGATGCGGCTTCGGCTCGGGGGACGGGATTACCGGATTTTCGCTTTCACTGTTGGACACGTCGGCCCTTCCTTCCGGGTTTCGGTGAATCGGACGGTGATCACGGATGTGATCGCGAAGCGTGTGCTGCCGAGCAGTCGGGGCACATGCCCCAGTAGATGACCTCGGCCTCGTCGACGAGGAAGCCGCTGTGGTCGGACGCGGTCAGGCAGGGCGCCTCGCCGACGGCACAGTCGACGTCGGCGATGGCCCCACAGGACCGGCAGACGAGGTGGTGGTGGTTGTCCCCGACACGCGACTCGTACCGGGCGACGGAACCGGACGGCTGGATCCGCCGCACCAGACCCGCACCGGTCAGGGCGTGCAGCACGTCGTACACGGTCTGCCGGGAAACCTCCGGCAGACCGGTGCGCACGGCTCCGAAGATCGTCTCCGTGTCGGCGTGCGGATGCTGGTTCACCGCCTCCAGCACCGCGATCCGGGGCCGGGTCACGCGCAGCTCCGCCGTACGCAACTGCTCCACGTAATCCCGCGTCGAGGGCACGTGGATACTATGACGCACTTTTCTGGAATGAGTCACGACTTTGGGTAACCGCAGCGTGATCAGAACTCGCGCGTGTGTTCGGTGGCGCGGGTGGCGGTCGCGCGGACCCTCACCCGTCCGGCTACCCGGCCGCTAGGGCTTCGGCTGCTGCGCCCACCACTTCAGCAACTCGGCCTCGGCCTCGTCGCGGTCGAGGGGACCACGGTCGAGCCGCAGCTCCTTGAGGAACTTCCAGGCCTGCCCGACCTGCGGGCCGGGTTTCAGGCCGAGCAGCTCCATGATGGCGTTGCCGTCGAGGTCGGGCCGCACCTTCGCCAGGTCCTCCTGCTCGGCGATCCGCTCGATGCGCGTCTCGAGATCGTCGTAGGTGGCCTGCAGCGCCGCGGCCCGGCGCTTGTTGCGGGTGGTGCAGTCCGCCCGGACCAGCTTGTGCAGCCGGGGCAGCAGGTCACCGGCGTCGTGCACGTAGCGCCGGACCGCCGAGTCCGTCCACTGGCCCTTGCCGTAGCCGTGGAACCGCAGGTGCAGGAACACGAGCTGACTGACGTCGTCGACCATCTGCTTGGAGTACTTCAGGGCCCGCATCCGTTTGCGGACCAGCTTGGCCCCGACGACCTCGTGGTGGTGGAAGCTGACGCCGCCGCCCGGCTCGTTGTGCTTCGTGGCGGGCTTGCCGATGTCGTGCAACAGGGCCGCCCAGCGCAGCACGAGATCGGGATCCCCGTCCTCGAGGTCGATGGCCTGCCTGAGCACGGTCAGCGAATGCCAATACACGTCCTTGTGCTGATGGTGCTCGTCGATCTCGAGCTTCATCGCCGGGATCTCCGGGATCACCCGCTCGGCGAGGCCGGTCTCGACCATGATGTCGATGCCCTCGATCGGGTAGGCACCGAGGATCAGCTTGTCGAGCTCGGCCTGCACCCGCTCGGCGCTGATCCGCAGGATCTCGTCGCCCATGGCCACGATCGCGTCGTGCACCCGCTCCGCCAGCCCGAACCCCAGCTGGGAGACGAACCGCGCCGCGCGCAGCATCCGCAGCGGATCGTCGTGGAACGACTCGCTCGGCATCGCGGGGGTGTCGATGACCCCGGCGAGCAGGGCGTCCATCCCGCCGAGCGGGTCGACGAAGTCCTCCGCGCCGGTCGGGCCGATCCGTACCGCCATGGCATTGACGGTGAAGTCGCGGCGGATCAGGTCGTCCTCGAGGCTGGTGCCGTACTCGACGATCGGGTGGCGGGTGACACGGTCGTACGCGTCGCTGCGGAACGTGGTGATCTCGATCTGCTCCGGGCCCTTGACCGCGCTGATCGTGCCGAAGTCGATGCCGGTGTCCCACTGGTGGTCAGCCCAGCCGCGCAGCAGCGCCTGCACCTGCTCGGGCCGCGCGTCGGTGGTGAAGTCCAGGTCGGTGCCGAGGCGACCGAGCACCGCATCGCGGACGCTCCCTCCCACCAGGTACAGCTCGTGACCGGCGGCGGTGAAGCGCTCACCGAGCGGGGCCAGGATGTCCGACAGCGCACGCAGCGTCGCGTCGGCGCCGGCGAGCAGTCGGGCGCGCCGCTCGGTGTCGGTGGAGGGAGAGTTCACGTCTTCGAACCTTACCGAGGTGGCCGAACGCGCAGTCGCGCGATCCGGACGTGCCTGGTTGGACCGCCGGGCACGTCCCGCCAACTAGTATCGATGAGGTGTCGCCCGCAGAACGTGCCAACCGCAACCGCCGCACCTCGCGGCGGCGTGGCGCGGGCGCCAAGTCCGGTGGCCGGGCCACCTCCGACGCGGCGAAGCCTCACCTGCGCACGGTCCGCGAGACATCGGCCGGGGGACTGGTGGTCGACGGCCTCGGCGGGCCCCCCGACAAGTTGTGCGCGGCGTTGATCGGCCGCACGGACCGGCGCGGCCGGCTGCTGTGGTCGCTGCCGAAGGGACACATCGAGAAGGGCGAGACCGCCGAGCAGACGGCGATGCGCGAGGTCCACGAGGAGACCGGGATCCACGGCACCGTCCTCGCCACGCTCGGCAGCATCGACTACTGGTTCGTCACCGAGGGCCGGCGCGTCCACAAGACCGTGCACCACTACCTGCTGCGTTACCTGGACGGCGAGCTCTCCGACGCCGACGTCGAGGTCACCGAGGTGGCCTGGGTGCCGCTGCCGGAGCTGCGCTCGCGCCTGGCGTACGCGGACGAGCGCAGGCTCGCCGACGTCGCCGACCAGCTGATCGCCGAGATGGATCCGTCGATGCTGCTCGGACCCGGCGGACCGGAGGCCCGTCTCGGATGACCTCGGCAGCTCGCCGGGCCGCGGCGGCCGTTCTCGCCGTGCTCGCGCTCGTCCTGACGACGGCGGGTGTGGCCGTCGCCCAGCCGCGCAGCGACGCGTCCGACGCCCCGCGCTTCCTCGAGCTGCGCATCGACTCGGTGACGCCGACGACGATGTCCACCAGCAGCGAGCCTGTGGTGACCGTGACCGGCACGCTCGAGAACGTCGGCGACCGCGATGTCGAGGACATCGCCGTGCGGCTGCAGCGCGCCCCGGCGGTCGGCTCCGCCGAGGAGCTGCGCACGGCGCTGACCTGGGATCAGACCGCCTACGACCGCACCGGGCCGTTCGAATCGGTCACCGACGTCCTCGAGCGGGGTGAGGAGCGGCAGTTCCGCCTCGAGCTGGCGCTGCGCTCGGCCGACAGCCCTTCGCTGGGTATCGACACCCCCGGGGTGTATCCGCTGCTCGTCAACGTCAACGGAGCTCCCGAGTACGGCGGTCAGGCACGGCTCGACGACGCCCGGTTCCTGCTGCCCGTGCTGGGGGTGCCCGCGGGCGAGAGCAGCGAGAGCCGGCCCGTGCCCCCGGACACGTCCGCACCCGTGGGGGTCACCATGCTGTGGCCGCTCGCGGACCGGCCGCGCCTCGCGGCGGGGGTGCCCGGATCGGCGACGGACCCGGTCCGTCTCGTCGACGACGACCTCGCGACGTCGCTCGCCGACGGCGGCCGGCTCGACGGACTGCTCGACGCCGCCGAGCGCGCGGCCACCGCCGAGGACCGCCGCGTCGCCGACGCGATGTGCCTGGCCGTCGACCCCGATCTGCTCGTCACCGTCGCCAACATGACCCGCGGCTACCTGGTGGTCGAGGACACGGCCGAGCCGAGGGGCGACGCCCACGACGGGGAGGGGACGGCCGCGGCCGTCGCGTGGCTGGAACGGCTGCGCACCCTGGCCGCGTCGATGTGCACGGTCGCGGTGCCCTTCGCCCAGGTCGACGTGGCCGCCCTCGCCGAACTCGACGACGCCTCTCTCGCCGGGCCCGCGCTCGCCGCACCGACCGAGATCGTGAACACGATCCTCGGGATCACCACGACCCGGGAGGACGTGGTCTGGCCCGACGCCGGGGTGCTCACCGAGCAGGCGGGGGCGCTGCTCGCCGCCGACGGCCCGGTGACGACCCTGCTCGCCGACACGGCGGTCGACGCCGCGGACTCGGACGCGGGCACGGGTCCGATGCCCGTGCGGGGGGTGGACGGCCTGTCCACGGTCCTGTTCGACAGCGCCGCCGCCACCGCGCTCGCCGCGCTGGGCGACGCTCCCCAGACGCCGTCGTTCACCGCCGAGGACGCCCGCTACGACCTCACCGAGGATTCCCCGGGCGCCCGGCTGCAGGACGCGCTGGGCGCCCTGAGCTGGTCCGCGCTGCGCACGTCGGAGAGCGCCACCCGGACCGTGTCCACCGGCGACGGCGCGTCCGCGGCCCCGGGCTCCGCGCTGTTCGTGCCGCCGCAGTCGTGGAGTGCGTCCGGCGACGACGCCGCCGCGGTCCTGTCGATGGTCGGCACCCTGATCCGCTCCGGCCTGGCCACCCCGCGTCCGTTCGACACCCTGTTCGCACCCGCCGCCAGGGACGCCCCCACCGTCGCGCTGTCCTACCCGGAGCAGGCCATCGTCGACGGTGCGTCGGCGGAGGTGATCGACGCGGCCCGCGAGCAGGCACCCCGGCTCGACTCGTTCCAGGAGGCGCTCGTCGAGGATCCGCAGGCGCAGCTGACACCGCAGCAGTTCACCGCACCGCTGCGCGAGGACCTGCTGCGCGCGATGAGCCTGGCGGGCCGGCGCGGGCCCGACCCCGGCGCCGCCGCGCGCGACGCGGGGCAGCGCGGCGAGGAGGTACGCGACGCCGTCGACGGGATGTTCGCGGGAGTGACCGTGCTCTCACCGGGCGGTGTCTACACGCTGACCTCGGAACAGAGTCCCCTACTGTTGGTCGCGCGCAACGATCTGCCCGTGGGCATCACCGTGCGGCTGCACGTGGACGCGCCGTCGGCGATGAAGATCACCGACATCGGACCCACTCAGCTGCCCCCGCGCGGCAGCCGCACCCTCACGGTGCCGGCGCAGATCAGCGACTCGCGGAAGATCGGTGTCGAGTTCGCCCTGACCACGGAGTCCGGGCTGCCGCTCGGCACCCCGACGAACGTGACGGTACGGTCCAACGCGTACGGCCAGGTTCTCGCGATCGTCACCGGCTGTGCGGGGGCGCTGCTGCTGTTCCTGGCGGGCCGTCGTCTCCTGCACCGCTTCCGCGGCGAGCCCGATCCAGCCGACGAAGGGTACGAGAAACGATGACCGGGAACCCCACCCGTGAGGACGTCGCCCCGCCCGCCCCCGCGGCGGCGGAGCCGGCCCCGCGCAAGAACCCCGGCCTGCTCGCCGCGACCGGCTCGATCGCCTTCGCGACCCTGATCAGCCGCATCACCGGCTTCGTCAAGCAGGTGCTGTTGCTGACCCTGCTCGGCGCCGCCGTCGCGAGCTCGTACACGGTGGCCGCCCAGATCCCGAACATGATCTCCGAGCTGGTGCTCGGCGCCGTCCTCACCTCGATCGTCGTGCCGGTGCTGGTCCGCGCGGAACGCGAGGACCCGGACGGCGGTACGGCGTTCGTCCGGCGCCTGTTCACCGTCTCCGTCACCGTGCTCGGCCTCGCCGCCCTGCTGGCCACCGCCGCGGCGCCGGTCCTCGTCACCCGGTTCTTCCTCGACGACACGGGCAAGGTGTCGACGACGCTGACCACGGCGCTGACGTATCTGTTGCTGCCGGCGATCCTGTTCTACGGCCTGTCGGCGCTGCTGACCGCCATCCTGAACACGCGGCAGGTGTTCAAACCGGGCGCATGGGCGCCGGTGCTGAACAACATCGTCGTCATCACGGTCCTGGTCCTGTACTTCCTGCTGCCCGGGGAGATCACCCTCGACCCGGTGCGCATGAGCGACCCGCACCTGCTGCTGCTCGGCTGCGGCGTCACCCTCGGTGTGGTGACCCAGGCGATGTCCCTGGTGCCGGCGCTGCGCCGCGAGGGGATCAGCCTCAAGCCGCTGTGGGGGCTCGACGACCGGCTGCGCCAGTTCGGCGGCATGGCCGCGGCCATCGTGCTGTACGTGCTCATCAGCCAGGCCGGCATGGTGTTCGCGACACACGTCTCGTCGAGCGCCGACGCGGCCGGTCCGGCGATCTACAACAACGCGTGGCTGCTGCTGCAGCTGCCGTACGGTGTCCTCGGCGTCACGGTGCTCACCGCGATCATGCCGCGGCTGAGCCGCAACGCCGCCGAGGAGGACACCCCCGCTGTGGTGGACGACCTGTCGGTCGCGACCCGGCTGACGATGATCGCTCTGATCCCGATCGTCGTGTTCTTCACCGTCGCCGGCCCGCAGATCGGCACGGCCCTGTACGGCTACGGCAGCTTCGGCGAGGGCAACGCCGAACGGCTGGGCCAGGCGGTCAGCTGGTCGGCGTTCACCCTGATCCCGTACGCCCTCGTCCTCATCCATCTGCGCGTGTTCTACGCACGCGAGCAGGCGTGGACCCCCACGTGGATCATCCTCGGCATCACCGCCGTGAAGATCGGCCTGTCCGCGATCGCGCCCGTCGTCGCCCGCAACGACGACCAGGTGGTGCTGCTGCTGGGCGTGGCGACCGGCCTGGCCTTCACCGTCGGGGCGTGCATCGGCGGCTTCCTGCTGCACCGCGCCCTCGGCGACCTGCGGATGGCGAACGTGGGCCGGACCGTGTGGCACGTGGTGATCGCCTCGGCCGCAGGTTCGGCGGCGATGCTGCTCACCGATCGGCTGCTGCGGCTCGGTGCGCTGAGCGACCGGTTCGGCGGCATCGGCTCGATGGTGCGGGTCGCGATCACCGGCGCGCTGATGCTGCTGGTGACCCTCACGGTGATGTGGTTGCTGAAGGTGCCCGAGATCCTGGCAATCACCGCGGCGGTCCGGCGCAAGGTCGACGCGCTGCGCGGACGCACGCCCGTCGAGCCGGCCGTCGCCGAGGCGGATGCCGACGAGATCGCCGAACTCGAGGCGGCCCGCTTCGAGGAATCGGAGGCCGAGAAGACCATCGTGTTGCCGCGCCTGGACTACGGCGACTACGGGGTGGCCCCGTACGACGCGGTCACCGAGGTGATTCCCGCGATCAGGGACGTGCCGAGCCACATCGATGCACACCGGCAACTCCCGTACCCTGGTCGACGGCAGGTTCGTACCACCCGGGACGGATCGCGCCGGTTCGCGGATGCCGGACGGCCTCCCGGTTACCTCCGGGGCGGGCGAGTCGAACAAGAAGGAGTGAGGGTGAGCGACGACCACGCTACCGGTAAGTCCACGGTCGATGAGTCCGCATCGACGGACCCGGGTTCGGTGTCCACGGACGCCGACGGCACGTCGACGCAGTCCCCGCAGGCCGGCATCCCCGACCGTTCCGCCTCGCCGCAGAAGTCCGCCGGCAGCCCCGCCGAGAACCGCTCCGGTGCCGGCCGGCCCCGCCGCGATCCCCACGTCGACACCGGCGTCATCCCGATCGGCTCGCCCCAGCTGCCTCCGCTGCGTGTGCCGGGGTCCGCGCCGCGCACCCCGATGCGCGGGCCGAAGCTGATCCCCGGCGCGTCGGTCGCCGGTGGCCGCTACCGTCTGCTCGCCCCGCACGGCGGCGCGCGCGGTCTGCGCTTCTGGCAGGCGCAGGACGTCAAGCTCGACCGCGAGGTGGCGCTGACGTTCGTCGACGCCGAGCAGCGCGCCGGGGACGTTACCGGTCCCGACGGTCCGCAGGCCATCCTGTCGCGCACCCTGCGGCTGGGCCGGATCAACTCACCGGGGCTCGCACGCGTGCTCGACGTGGTCCGCGGCAGCTCGGGCGGCATCGTCGTCGCCGAGTGGACGCCCGGTCGTTCGCTGCGCGAGATGTCCGGCACCGAGCCGTCCCCGCTCGGCGCGGCCCGCGCTGTGCAGGCCCTCGCGGCCGCGGCGGAGGCCGCGCACCGCAGCGGCGGCGCCCTCTCGATCGATCACCCCGACCGGATCCGCATCAGTGTCGCCGGCGACGCGGTGCTGGCCTTCCCCGCCACCTTCGCCGACGCGGACGTGACCTCCGACGTCCGGGGCCTCGGCGCGAGCCTCTACGGCCTGATCACCGCCCGCTGGCCGCTGCCCGAGCAGGCCGCGCCCGGGGAGCAGCCCCCGGCGCACACCGGCGGCACGATCGGCGGGATGCGCCCGGCGGACCTGACCGCCGAGGGCATCGCGGTCGAGCCCCGCACGCTGCGGCCGGAGGTGCCGTTCGAGATCTCCGCGGTGGCGGTGCGTGCGCTCGCGGCCGACGGCGGAATCCGGACCGCGGCCACCGTGCAGCACATCCTCGGCCAGGCCTCGGTCGTGGACCAGAAGACCGACATGATCCCGGCGCTGCGGCTCGGCCAGCGCAGTGCCGGCGCCACCGACCACGCCCTCGCGGACCCGGAGGCTCTCGCCGAGGAGAAGAAGCGATCCGAGCGGATGCTGTTCGCGCTCGTCGGCCTCGGCATCACCACGGTGGTGCTCCTCGCCCTGATCGGCTGGTGGATCGCGAACCTGCTCGCCGGAGGCAACTCCGACGAGCCGCTCACGAGCCAGGACTTCGGCCTCACCCCGACCTCCGAGGCGCCGGCGGAGCCGGTCGCCCAGGCGCCGGCCCCGGCCGCAGCGGCCGGACCGGTGGCGGCATCGGCGGTCTCGGTGTTCTCCCCGCAGGGCACCCCGGATTCGCCGGCTACGGCGCGGTTGGCCATCGACGGTGATCCGTCGACGGAGTGGAGCACCGACGCCTACTTCCAGCCGTTTCCCGCCCTGAAGAACGGTGTGGGACTGATGGTGGCGCTCGCCGAGCCGGCCGCGCTCTCGTCGGTGTCGGTGACGTCGGACAGCCCGGGCACGAAGGTCGAGATCCGCAGCGCACCGTCGGACCAGGCCTCCCTGGACCAGACCCAGGTGATCGGCTCGGCGACGCTGCGGTCCGGCGTCACGGAGATCCCCGTCGAGGCCGAGGGCCGCACCTCCGATGTGCTGGTGTGGATCACGGGGCTGAGCACGTCCGGCGGCGGCAACAAGAGCTCGATCGCCGAGGTGACGTTCACCGCCGCCGAATAGCCCGGCGCACGCACCTCCGGTCGCCCACCTCGATCGGCTACCATCCGCGCGTGCGAATTTTGGGGGGGATCGCAGGAATTGCCGTGTCCGACGCCGAGTTACTCGCGGCGCACGCGGCGGGGGACCGACGCGCGTTCGCGCAACTGCTCGAACGGCACTACGACCATCTGTGGCAGGTGGCGCGCCGCACCAGCTATTCGCCCGAGGATGCCGCGGACGCCCTGCAGGAGGCGTTGCTGTCGGCGCATCGTACGGCGGGGAAATTCCGGAACACCGCGGCGGTTCGCAGCTGGCTGCACACCATCGTGGTGAACGCGTGCCTGGACCGCATCCGGCGCAACAAGGCGCGACCGACCGTCCCGCTGTACGACGACGGCACCGATGCCCGCGACGAACGGGATCGCATCGCGGAGCGGGAGATCGCGCTCGACATCGAGGCGGCGTTGTTCACCCTGCCACCGGAGCAACGCGCCGCGGTCGTCGCCGTCGACGTGGAGGGCTGGCCGGTGAGCGAGGCGGCCCGGCGGCTCGGTGTTCCCGAGGGCACGGTCAAGAGCCGCTGCGCGCGCGGGCGCCGTCGGCTCGCGGTGCTTCTCGGTGACCTGCGGGATACGGGGAACCGATCGTGATCGGCGGCCGTCTTATCCTGGTGAGGGCACCGGAAGGCGGGGAGGACGGCGGATGACCGAGGACGAGCTGCCGCGGCCGCCGTATTCTGCCGACCTGCTCGCCGACCTGCACGCCGGGGTCCTGGACGACGACGTCACCGCCGGATTGTGGCCGGCGGTGCGGCGGGATCCGGACGCCATGGCGGTGATCGCCGCGCTCGACTCCGTCAGCCGCCGGCTCCGGGCCCTCGGTGCGGCCGAAGGTGTTGAGAGCCCGCCGATCCCGCCGGAAGTGGCGGCCCGGATCGATGCGGCCCTGACCGCCGACGCCGCCGCGCGTCGACGGCGACGGTGGCTGCTCGCCGCGGCCGGGACGGGGGCTGCGGCCGCGGTGGCGATCGGATTCGCCGTTACCGCCCACGGCGCCGGACGCCCCGATGCCGCGGCGCCGATGGCCGCGCCCGCCGCTGCCGCGCCGGCTTCTGCTGCACCGGCTTCTGCTGCACTCGGTGCCGACGTGCTCGACCCGGCGACCTGGCGCGCGATGATCGGCGCGTCCGACCCCGGCCCGCTGTCGGATCACGCAGTACTTCGAGAATGCCTCGAGGCCAACGGCATCGACGAATCCCGGCCACTGCTGGGGTCACGCACGATCCGGTTCGACGGCCGGGAGGCGGTCGCGCTGGTCCTGGGTGATGCCGCGTCGCCGCGGTTGACGGCACTGGTGGTGGGCACGGGATGCGGCGCTTCCGATCCGGCGACTCTGGTGATCCGTCAGATCGGCTGAGTCGCAAGGAGTTCAACCGTCCGCGGCGGGCAGCAACAGATCGAGGATCCGCTCCCGCAGGGCGGACGTATCGTCCTCGGCCGCAACGATGCTCGCGAACAGCGCCGCACCCGCGGCGAGGACGAGCACGGCACGTGCGTCGAGGTCGGCGGGAGAGGAGCCGTCGCCGTGGGAGAACAGTGCCGTGCTGGGGCCGCTGAAGGTGCGCCACAGGGTGTTCCGCAGATCGTCGTGATCGCGGAGTGCGGCGATGAGCCCGGGCAGGGCGGCGCGGACGTCGGGGCGGGCGAACAGGTCCGCGCTGCCCCTGACGACCCATTCGATCCAGCCGCGGCGGTCCGTCCCGTGCATCGGGGTCAGGTCCGGCGCGGAACCGAGAAGCGAGTCGAGCACGAGGTGCGCCTTCGACGGCCACCGCCGGGTGAGGGCCGCCCGGCTCACCCCGGCCCGGGCCGCGATGCCGCGCAGGCTCAGGTGTTCCCAGCCGACCTCGAGTAGCATCGCGCGGGTCACGGCGAGGACCTCGGCGTCGATGCGCGGATCGCGGGGGCGGCCGGCGGGCGTGGGGGAGCGGTGGGATGCGGTCATCACCGGTAATTGTGGTGCACGGCACGGCGCGGCACTATAGTTGCAACACGTTACAGAACCACTGGCATCGAAAGTAGGGGCATGACCTCGTCGCGACCCGCCGTGTTCGAACCCGTTCGGCTCGGACCGCTCACCCTGCGCAACCGCATCCTCAAGGCCGCGACGTTCGAGGGCGTCATGCCCGGCGGTCGCGTCACCGACGAACTCGTCGAGTTCCACGCCGAGGTCGCCCGCGGCGGCACCGCACTGACCACCGTCGCGTACTGCGCCGTCGCACCCGGCGGGCGCGTACACCGCAACACCGTCGTCCTCGACCGCGACACCGTGCCGGGTCTGCGCCGCCTCACCGACGCCGTGCACGCGGAGGGCGCGCTCGCCTCGGCGCAGATCGGGCACGCCGGACTCGTCGCCAATCAGATCTCCAACGGGACGAAGACCCTCGCCCCGTCCACCCGCATCAGCGCCCCCGCCATGGGCCTGGTGCGGGGCGCGAGTCTCGCGCAGCTCGATCAGGTCGTCACCGACTACGAGAACGCGACCCGCTGCGCCGTCGAGGCCGGATTCGACGCGCTCGAGGTGCACCTGGGACACAACTATCTGCTCAGCTCGTTCCTCAGCCCGAATCTCAACAAGCGCAGCGACCGCTACGGCGGCAGTCTCGAGAACCGAACCGCGTTTCCCCGGCGCGTTCTCGAGGCGGTCCGCAAGGCGGCCGGCGACTCGGTCGCCGTCATCGTCAAGTTCAACATGACGGACGGCGTCCCCAAGGGACTGTGGCTCCACGAGAGCCTGCCCATGGCGCGGCTGATCGAATCCGACGGCCACATCGACGCGATGGAACTCACCGGCGGCAGCTCCCTGCTCAACGGCATGTACTTCTTCCGCGGCGACGTCCCGCTGGCCGAGTTCGTCGCGTCCCAGCCCAGGCTCGTCGGGCTGGGACTGCGGTTCTACGGGCCGCGGCTCTTCCCGACCTACCCCTTCGAGGAGGCGTTCTTCCGCCCGATGGCTCGGCAGTTCCGTTCCGAGCTGCGCACCCCGCTCATCCTCCTCGGCGGCATCAACCGGATCGACACCATCGAGAACGCGCTCGACGAGGGATTCGAGTTCGTCGCGATGGGCCGGGCGCTGCTGCGAGACCCGTACCTCGTCAACAAGTTCCGGGACGAGCACGTGCGCGAAGGGCTGTGCATCCACTGCAACAAGTGCATGCCCACCATCTACACCGGAACCCGGTGCGTCGTGCGCGAATCCCTGCGCGACGTGGAGCACAGCACCTGACGGTGCGCCGGCCCGCAGCTATCCTGCAACACCATGGACGGTGGGCGGTGACGAACGCGACGACCCCGCCCGTGCAGGTGCGGGTGCTGGGCGCCGTCGCCGCGCTCGTCGACGGGCAGCCCGTCGCCCTCGGCGGTCCCGTCCGTCGTGCGCTGCTCGCCCGGCTGGTGGCGGCACGCGGGCACCCGGTCTCCGCCGACCGGCTCGTCGAGGACCTGTGGGGCGGGGCACCGCCGGCCAAACCGGTGGCGGCGCTGCAGGCGCACATCTCCCACCTGCGCCGGGTGCTCGGTCCGGGCCACGACCCGCTGCCACGGAGCGCCGCCGGGTACGCGCTGAACCTGCCTGTCGCCGCGGTGGACGCGTGGGCGTTCGAGGACGCCGTCACCCGCGCCGTCACCGCACCCCACGACCGGCTCCGGCACCTCGGGCAGGCCCTCGAGCGGTGGCGGGATCCGCTGCCCGACATCGATCGATATCCCTGGGCGGCAATCGAATCCGACCGGCTCGGGGAACTGCGCCGCACGGCGGTGGAACAGTACGCCGAGACCGCGCTCGAACTCGGTGCTCCCGTCGCGCCGCTGATCGCGTCGCTGAGCGACATCGTCGCGGCGGACCCCGGCCGCGAACGCGCCGTCGGGCTCCTGGCGCGCGCCCGGTACCGCGCCGACGGCCCGGCCGACGCCCTCGCCGTCATCCGCCGCTCGCGGCAGTACCTGGCCACCGAACTGGGCCTCGACCCCGGTCCGGCACTACGGGCCGCCGAGCACGAGATCCTCACCGGTACGGCCGGTCCTGCCCGGGACCGAGCGCCGATCGCCGACCACGTCCGCCCCGCCGAACTCGGCGTCCTGCTGGACGAGGCCGGACGCGCCGCCCGCGGTGAGACGCGTCTGACGTGGCTGGCCGGGGAACCCGGGGCGGGCAAGACCCATCTCACCACGCTGCTCGCCGGCGCCCTCGAGGGCGACGGCTGGCAGGTTGCCCGCGGCAACTGCCCCGAGGTGGACGGAGCGCCACCGGGGTGGCCCTGGATCGAGATCCTCGACGCCCTCGCCCACACCGACCCCGACGGCACGGCCACGATGACGTCCCGGCTGGCCGTGCCCGGCACCGGCCTCGACACGTTCGGGCTCGCCCGTTCGCTCACGCGGCACCTCGGCCGCATCGCCGCCGACCGTCCGCTGCTGCTCGTCTTCGACGACATGCACCGCGCCGACGAACCGACCCTGCACCTGCTGCGCCTCACCCTCGCCGCCCTGCGAACCCGGCCGCTGCTCGCCGTCGCCACCTATCGGCCCACCGAGGCGGGGAGCGAACTCGCCGCCGTCCGCGCGGCGACGAACGCATGCCCCGGCCGGCAGCTCCGCCTCGCCCCGCTGACCGACGACGGCATCGCCCGCCTCGTCCGCGAATGCGGCGTCGTCGCCCTGGCGCCCGAGGACATGGCGTTGCTCGTCGCCCGGACCGACCGAAATCCGTTGTTCGTCAGAGAATTTGCTCTGCTGATCGCCGACCGGGGCGTCCGGGCACTCCATCACGACGTGCCGGCCGGGATCGCCGACGTACTGCACTACCGCATCCACACGCTGCCCGAGGCCACCGTCGCCGTGCTGTCCGCGGCCGCCGTCCTCGGACGCGAAGCCGACCTGGACGTGCTCGCCGCGATGTGCGGAACCGACCTCGAGTCCCTCCTCGAGCCACTCGAGCCGGCCCTGCGCGCCCGCCTGCTCGAGGAACCCGCGCCCGAGCGGATCCGGTTCACCCACAATCTCGTCCGGGAAACCCTGTACGCGGGGCAGTCACGCCTCCGGCGCACCCGTCTGCACGGCGCGGCCCTCGCGGCGTTGTCCGCCCTGCGGCCGGCCGAGGTGGCCGCGACGGCACACCATGCGGCGCTCGCGGCCACCCCGTCCACCGCCCACCACGCCGTCGCGCACCTCACCGCGGCGGCCCGTCGCGCCGACGCTCTCGGCGCCCGAGCCGATGCGGTCACCCTGTGGGGCGCTGCGGTGTCGGCACACGAGATGTCCACCGTCGTACCGGAAGACGGCCTGCTGCCGCTGCTCACCGGATACGTCGGAGCGCTCGCCCACACCGGCGACGTGGTCACCGCACGCGTCGTGCGCCAACGCGCCGTGGATCTCGCCCGGCGGATCGGTGACCCGCCGGCCCTCGCTGCGGCGCTCACTTCGTGGTCCGCGCCGGTCACCTGGACCGTCCGGGTCGACGACGAACCGGACCGGCGCATCCTCGACCCCGTGCAGTCACTCCTCGCCACCACCGCCCTCGGCGACCACGACCGGGTCCTGCTGCTCGTCACCGCCGTCTTCGAACTCGAGGGCGCCGACTCGGTGGCCGCCCTCGCCGCGGCCCGCCGCGCGCACGCCCTCGCGCGGGGGACCGCCGGCGCCGGGCTGCGCTGCCGTGCGCTCAACGCCCTCGGATTCGTCGCGTACGGCCCGGACCTCGTGGCGCAGCGGCGTGACATCGCCGCGGAACTCCTCACCGTCGCCGGCGACGCGGGAGACGCCGCGTATCAGGCGCAGGCACACTTCCAGTGGTTCCTCGCCGCCGCCGCAGACACCGAACTCGACGAGGCCCGTCGCCACGCCGAACTCGCCGTGCGGTACGCGGCCGGCCGGCAGCTCTCCCAGTTGCTCGGCGTGGTCGAACTGTTCCGCGCCCTGGTGCGCCTCCTCGCCGGCGACGAGGACGGCGCACAGCGCGGATATGACACCGTCGCAGCACAACTCGAGGCGGAGGGCACCGCCTCGGCCCGGTGGATCGGTACCGTCGGACGCATCAGTGTGGCCACGGCGCGCGACGACTTCGCTCCGCTCGTCGCCGAGTTGTCCGCACTCGAATCGGCACGGCCGCACAGTGTCCGGTTCCCGTTGGTCCTCGCCCTGCTCGACAGCGGTGAACACGAACGGGCGCGGCAGTTGTGGCGCGCCCAGCGGCCGTTCCGGCGCGACTACTACTGGCTGGCCATGACATGCCTGCGCGCCCGTGCCGCGGCCCGGCTCGCGGACACGGCGACGGCCCGGGACTGCCATGCGCAGTTGCTGCCGTTCAGCGGCCGCATCGCCGGCCTGGATTCCGGCTCATTCCACGCCGGCCCCGTGGACGCTGCCCTCGCCGAGACCGCGGCGCTGCTCGGCGATGCGGACTCGGCACACCGATTCCACGATGCGGCCGAGACACTCACCGCGACGGTGTCGGCACAACTGCACGACCCGGCGTGGGCGGCGTGGCGTTGAGCCCGTTCCGTCGTGTCGCGGACAGGACGCACAGCCCGATCGCCGCGAACGCGCAACCGCGTGGAATTTCGACGACCAGTCCGGTCACGCCCGGCATCGCCGGAATCGGCAGCAGGAGAACGACACCGCCCGCCGCCATGAGGGCGCCGATCCACACCGGTACCGCACGCGAACGGATCAGCGCGATGCCGAACAGGATCATGCTGCCCATGAAGACGAGTCCGCTGACGGTCTGCAGGAGCACATAGGGCTCGTAGTCGAGGAGGGTATCCGACCCGGAGATCGCCCCTGCCGTCGCCGGATCGCGCGAGAACGGCACGGAGACGAAGGCTTCGATCACCAGGTGCGAGAACGCCACCAGCACCGAGGACAGGAAGTATGTGACGTACGCGACGAGACCGAGCATTCCGGTTCCGGCGGCGACCCAGGCGTACAGCGCGGGCACACCGAGCATCAACAGCAGCGTTCCCGACAGCAGGAGGACGTGGGGGAGGGGATTGATCGGAGCGGACAGCGCCGGCACCGAATGCGCGGCGCCGTCGACGACGGGATGCAGGAGGCCGCCGGCGAGGTTCAACGGGAACGCGGCGACGACGGACACCGCGCCGAGGCGGTACAGCAGTGCGGGAGTTACGGTCATACCGTCAGCGTGACGATTCGGCCTTGCGGTTCCCTTGCCGTCCGCTTGCCGTCCGGGTGGGCAGGGTACGCCTCGGTGTGGCGTGACGCACGGCACTCGAGGAACAACACCCCTTACCCTGTTGTTGACCCATGTTGTGGACCACTGACGTCTTGTGGACCACTGACGTCCCGGTCACGGGCCTCCAGGCTCGACCGTCCCGTATCGAAGTACCAGCAGACAGAAGTACCAGCAGACACCGGAAGGCTCGCATGACCACTGAATCCACGATCCACGACCTGATCATCGTCGGTTCGGGCCCGGCCGGATACACCGCCGGGATCTACGCCGCCCGCGCCGAGCTGTCCCCGCTGCTGTTCGAGGGAACCCAGTTCGGCGGCGCCCTGATGACCACCACCGAAGTCGAGAATTTCCCCGGCTTCCGCGAGGGCATCACGGGACCGGACCTGATGGACCAGATGCGCGAGCAGGCCCTGCGCTTCGGCGCCGACATCCGCACCGAGGACGTCGACGAACTCGACCTGACCGGCCCGATCAAGAAGGTCGTCGCCAACGGACAGACCTACCACGCCCGCGCCGTCATCCTGGCGATGGGTGCCGCCGCGCGCTACCTCGGCATCCCCGGCGAGGAGCAGCTCCTCGGCCGCGGCGTGTCCGCCTGCGCCACCTGCGACGGCTTCTTCTTCCGTGACCAGGACATCGCCGTCGTCGGCGGCGGCGACTCCGCCATGGAGGAAGCCACCTTCCTGACCCGCTTCGCCCGCAGCGTCACCCTCATCCACCGCCGCGAGGAATTCCGCGCCTCGAAGATCATGCTCGACCGCGCCCGCGCGAACGAGAAGATCCGCATCGTCACCAACGCCAAGCCCGTCGAGGTGCTCGGCGACACCGCCGTGACCGGCCTGGTCCTCGAGGACACCGTTACCGGCGAGCGCAGCACCCTCCCGGTGACCGGCATGTTCGTCGCGATCGGCCACGACCCGCGCAGCGAACTCGTCCGCGGCCAGATCGACCTCGACGACGCCGGCTACGTCCAGGTGCAGACCCCGACCACCGCCACCAACCTGCCGGGCGTCTTCGCCGCGGGCGACCTCGTCGACCACCTCTACCGCCAGGCCATCACCGCCGCCGGCACCGGCTGCTCCGCCTCGCTCGACGCCGAACGCTGGCTCGCCGAGCAGGAAGACCGCCACCCGATCACCGTCAACGCCGGATACTGACCCCTTCCACACCCATCGAGTAGGAGCCATCGTGGCCGAGAAGAACACCGTCACCATCTCCGACGCCTCGTTCGTCGAGGACGTCCTGCAGTCCGACAAGCCGGTACTGGTCGATTTCTGGGCGACCTGGTGCGGCCCGTGCAAGATGGTGGCTCCCGTTCTCGAGGAGATCGCCGGGGAGCACTCCGAGAAGCTCAAGATCGCCAAGCTCGACATCGACGCCAACCCCGCCGCGGCGCGCGACTACAAGGTCATGTCGATCCCGACGATGATCCTGTTCTCCGGTGGCAAGCCGGTGAAGACGATCGTCGGCGCGAAGGGCAAGGCGGCTCTCCTCCGCGACCTCGCCGACGTGCTCTGAGTCACCGTTTCCCCGTCGACACGGATGCGCCCGGATTATTCGTGATCCGGGCGCATCTGCGACAATCGAACGATGGTCTGGTGTCACACCGGGCACAGCAGGTCAGCAGCACGGAAAGGGCCGAGACATGCACCGACTGCGCTACGGCGACCATGGCCCTGCCGTCGCCGAAATCCGGAGCACCCTCACCGGCCTCGGATTTCTGCACGGCGAGTCCGACGTCTCCGCCGGCGACAGCTGGGTGGGCTCCGATGCGGTGTTCGACCGTGAGCTCGACAGCGCGGTGCGTGCGTTCCAGCAGCAGCGCGGTCTGCTCGTCGACGGCATCGTCGGTCCCGCCACATACCGGTCGCTGAAGGAAGCCTCGTATCGGCTCGGCGCCCGCACCCTCATCTATCAGCTCTCCGCACCGCTCTACGGCGACGACGTCGCGACGTTGCAGCGGCGCCTGCAGGATCTCGGGTTCTACGTGGACCGGGTCGACGGCTACTTCGGGCCGCGCACCCACGAGGCCCTGAGCTCCTTCCAGCGGGAGATCGGCCTCGCACCCGACGGCATCTGCGGCGCGGAGACCCTCCGGTCGCTGGAACTGCTCGGCACCCGGGTCACCGGCGGATCGCCGCACGCCATCAGCGAGGAGGAGATCGTCCGCCGGTCCGGTCCGCACCTGAGCGGCAAGCGCATCGTCATCGATCCCGGCCTCGGTGGCCGCGACCACGGCATCATCGTGCGCAGCCCGCACGGCGACATCTCCGAGGCCGACATCCTGTGGGACCTCGCTCGTCGCCTCGAGGGCCGCATGGCCGCGACCGGAATGGAGACCTTCCTCTCCCGGCCGTACCACGCGAATCCGTCGAACATCGAGCGGGCCGGCACCTCCAACGCGTTCGGCGCGGACCTGATGATCTCCCTGCGCTGCGACAGCAGCCCCAATCCGGCCGCGAGCGGCATCGCGAGCTTCCATTACGGCAACGCGCACGGCTCCGAGTCGATGATCGGTCAGGTGCTCACCGGCTTCATCCAGCGCGAGGTGACGGCCCGCACGCCGCTGCGGGACTGCCGTAGCCACGGTCGCACCTGGGATCTGCTGCGCCTGACGAACATGCCGACCGTACAGATCGACCTCGGCTACCTCACTAACACGCAGGACGCCGCGGTCCTCGCCAACCCGCGTTCTCGCGACATCATCGCCGAAGCCATCCTCATCTCGGTCAAGCGGCTGTACCTGCTCGGTCAGGACGACCAGCCCACCGGCACCTACACCTTCGCCGAACTGCTCGCCGAGGAACTGTCGATCACCGAGACCCGCTGAGCGGTTCGCTCAGCGGGCCGCCCCCACCGGGGTACGCCCCGACATGCCCGCGACGGTGAGCGCGGCCTCCTCGAGCAGTCGATCCAGCGCCGCCTCGACCCCCACCTTCCATTCGTGGTCGCGATCGAGTTCGAGCCGCAACCTCGGGAAGCGGTGGTGGGGAGCGACGACCTCGAAACCCGTGTCCTCGAGGAAGCCGGCCTCGACCATGCACTCGGCGGGGGAGCAATCCCGTGCGGCCGTTGCCCCGGGAACGTCGCTCTCGTCCTCGCCGGCAGTCCGATACCCGAACGCCTCGATCGCGCGCACGTTGCGGCGGACCAGATCGGAGATCACCGCGCGGATCAGTGCCGCCCCGAGATCGCTGCCCTCCGCGAGCGGCTCGATCCGGACGGTGGTCAGCAGGATGGCATCCGCGCTCACCGGGGACGTCGGGAACAGCTGAGCGCGCGGCACCATGTTCGGCGGGGCGTAGAACGCGCTACCGGCGGGCTTGTCGTCGAGCGTGGCGACCTGGGCGCAGGAACCCCACTGGAGCATGACCATCGACAGCCATGCCTCCTTCTCGAACTCCGGATCGTAGAACCCGCCCGCGTCGTGTACCGCCGCGGGGTCCATCTCCCAGAACACACAGCGCCGGGCGTGTGCCGACAGCTGATCCATTCCGCCCAGGGTGAGTGTTGTGACTCGAGTCGACACTGGGTTACTCAGCCTCCAAGTCCGTATCCTCGACTGTCGTCCTGACGTGCCGAGGCGTCAAGAGGGGTTGGCCTGAGATTCCATCATCGCCACGATCCGCTCCAGGTCGTCGACCGAGCCGAACTCCACAACGATCTTGCCCTTGCGCTTGCCCAGGCTGACTGTGACACGGGTGTCGAAGGAATTGGACAGGCGCTCCGCGACGTCCTGGAGGCCGGGCATCTGGATGGGCTTGCGGCGCTGCTGCGGTGCGGGGTCCTTCCCGTCGCCGCGGTTCGCCAGCATGACCGCCTCCTCGGTGGCCCGCACGGAGAGGCCCTCGGCGACGATGCGCGCGGCGAGCACCTCCTGAGCGTCGGGTCCGGCCTCGAGCGACAGCAGCGCGCGAGCGTGCCCGGCGGAGAGCACACCCGCCGCGACCCGCCGCTGGACAGGGATCGGCAGCTTGAGCAGACGGATCATGTTGGTGACCACCGGCCGGGATCGGCCGATGCGGGCCGCCAGTTCCTCGTGGGTGACGCCGAACTCCTCGAGCAACTGCTGATACGCCGCCGCCTCCTCGAGCGGGTTGAGCTGGACCCGGTGGATGTTCTCCAGCAGCGCGTCACGCAGGAGGGACTGGTCGTCGGTCTCACGGACGATCGCCGGGATCGTGGCGAGACCGGCCTCCTGGCCGGCCCGCCACCGGCGCTCGCCCATGACGAGCTGGTACCGCTCTCCGTCGAGCCTGCGCACGACGATGGGCTGCATGAGCCCGAACTCACGGATGGAGTGGACGAGTTCGGCGAGCGCCTCCTCGTCGAAGACCTGCCGCGGCTGGCGCGGGTTCGGCTCGATCTTGTCCGCCTCGATCTCGAGGTAGACCGCTCCGGCGGGGGAGGGGAGGGGCGTGTCCGCCGGCACCGGGGCGCCGTTGCCCGCGGCCTTCGCGGCCGGGGGAGTCGCCTGTTCGGTGGCGGTGGCCTTGTTCGACGTGGTTTTCGGAGCGGCGTTCTTGCGGTTGTCGCCGATGATCACGTCGGCCGCAGCGTTACCGAGGCCGGGGGCGGCCGCCGGGCCGGTCGGAATCAGCGATGCCAGACCCCGCCCCAACCCGCCTTTGCGTGTCGCGCTCATTCGTTCCCCTGCTTCTCGTTCCGGTATCCGCGTGCCGCCAGTTCGCGTCCCGCGTCGAGGTAGCTCATCGCACCGCGCGAACCTGGATCGTAGTCGAGAACAGTCATCCCGTAACCGGGAGCTTCCGAGACCTTCACGCTGCGGGGGATGACGGACCGCAGCACCGCGCTGCCGAAGTGGGCGCGAACCTCCTCCGCGACCTGATCGGCGAGCTTGGTGCGGGCGTCGTACATGGTGAGCAGCACGGTCGAGACGTGCAGTTCGGGATTGAGGTGCGACTGGACGAGTTCGATGTTGCGCAGCAGCTGGCCGACCCCCTCCAGCGCGTAGTACTCGCACTGGATGGGGATGAGCACCTCCTTCGCCGCCACGAGCGCGTTGACGGTGAGGAGACCCAGCGACGGCGGGCAGTCGATGATGACGTAGTCGAAGTCCTCATCGCCGAGCGCGGCGGGGGAGAGAGCGTTCTTGAGACGGTTCTCCCGCGCGACCATCGAGACGAGTTCGATCTCGGCGCCGGCGAGGTCGATGGTGGCCGGGATACAGAACAGGCGCTCGCTGTGCGGGCTCTGCTGGATGGCTTCGGCGGCCTTCACCTCCCCGAGGAGCACCTCGTAGCTCGACGGGACGCCGGAGTGGTGCGGCACCCCGAGGGCGGTGCTGGCATTGCCCTGGGGGTCGAGATCGACGACGAGGACGGTCAACCCCTGAACGGCGAGGGCCGACGCCAGGTTCACCGTGGACGTGGTCTTGCCGACGCCACCCTTCTGGTTCGCGATCGTGATGACGCGGCGGCGCGCCGGCTTGGGGAGTGCGTTCACGGAACTCGGGTGAAGTACCTGGCTGGCTCGGTGCGCGGCGGCGCCGATCGGTGTGTCCAACGGCGAGAGCCCCTCGTACGGAATCGGAGAGAACTCGTCCTCGACGGACTCGGACGCGGCTCCCGTCGGCCTCTGCGCCTCGGTTTCACGTGAAACAGCGGATTCAGATCCACCCGACATTGACCGCTCCTTTGTTGTCGACACACCCGGTTGGCACGGTACATCCCCCTCGCGAAACCACGCCGGTGGTCCACGACCGGCCACCCCGGCCGGCCACCGTTTCGGTCCCGCGACCGGGCGGAGTGAGCCGAGGCGTAGTGGCTGATGCGTGAACTCGGAAAGCGGGTTGCGCCGGCGCAGGTTGGCGACCCTGCCGGCCCACTCCGTTTCCTCGTTTCGACCAGTATCCCATCCACCTTCCGGAGGAGTGCGCCGACGTCGCCGACGAAGATGATGTTTCACGTGAAACCTGACGTTTCACGTGAAACAGAGATCCCCGCCGGTGTCGTTTCACGTGAAACGCCACCGGGTGGCGGCGACGGACCGGGCGCCATCCGAGCGGGCGGGAAATTATCTGTCACAGTGACGAAATGCCATCGAGTGGATGGAAGGGCGGTTGCCGCGAAAGATCCGCACTCCCGGACGAATTCCGTTCGTGATCCCAAAAGCCAAGGCAAGCAACAACTTCGGGCGAAACTGGGATCAAAGGAACGGCAGACGGCGGACTTCCACGCGGTCTCGGCGGCGCAGAACCGGAGTTCGCAGTCGAGGAGGGGATTTCCGGACGCGGCGCACGCGGTGAGCGGCGGGCGATGCAGGTGCCGTCAGGATGCAGCCTTCCGCGTCACGCCATCGGGACGTGAGGGGCGGCTCGCACGGGTTGCAGCGAAAACAGTGGCGCCTGCTCGAGAGAATCGTTCAGCTCGAGAGTCTCGAGTCGCGCACATCTCGAGTCGGCGCACTCGAGGCGGGGGACCGCTCGAGTGGGGGAGGGGGGCGGTTTCACGTGAAACCTGATCAGCGCTTCTTGCGCCGTCGCACCGGCCGCGGCATCCGCTCCGCCTTCACAACGAGGGTGGGGGTCTCGAGCAGACCCACGCCGCACTCGAGGACCTCGAGGTTGCCGGCACCGAGACGGGCGAGTTCGTCGCGATCGCGTTCGATCTCCTCCGCCGCGCTGGAGCCCTTGAGCGCCAGCATCCGTCCGCCCTCGTGCACGAGCGGCAGCGACCACTTGGCGAGCTTCGCCAGCGGCGCCACCGCACGCGAGGTGACGACGTCGGATCCGCCGGCTTCCTTCACGACGCCGGGCTGCTCCGCACGGCCGCGGATGACGAGCACGTTGGTCAGGCCGTGCGTTTCGACGAACTCGGCCAGATACACCGACCGTCGCAGCAGGGGTTCGACGAGGGTCACATGCAGATCGGGGCGGGCGATCGCCAACGGGATACCCGGAAGCCCGGCACCGCTGCCCACATCGACGACACGTTCGCCTTCGTCGATCAGTTCACCCAGCACTGCGCAGTTGAGCAGGTGGCGGTCCCACAGGCGGGGGACCTCGCGCGGACCGATGAGACCGCGCTCCACACCGTCGGTAGCGAGGGAATCCCGGTACTGCTCGGCAAGACCGAGTCGCTCACCGAAGACGCGAACGGCAATCTCGTGGATGCGCGCCTCGTCCTGTTCCACGTGAAACATCCTCTCCCGACGACACTGGCCTCGAAGAAAGGAGGGATCCCGACGCACCCGCCGAGATCCCTCCCACGCACTGCTGTCCGATCGCTACTGCTGTCCGATCGATACTGCTGTCCGGTCAGTTCTTGACGACGACGACCCGGCGCTGCGGCTCGGCGCCCTCGCTCTCGCTGGACACACCCTCGATCTTGGCCACGGCGTCGTGGACGATCTTGCGCTCGAAGGGCGTCATCGGGGTCAGCTCCTCGCGCTCCCCGGTCTCGAGTACCCGCTTCGCGGCGGCCGTACCGAGCTGGCTGAGCTCTGCGCGCTTGCCCGCCCGCCACCCCGCGATGTCGAGCATCAGCTTGCTGCGCTCGCCGGTGACCTGCTGCACCGCGAGGCGGGTGAGTTCCTGCAGGGCATCGAGTATCTCGCCGTCGCGGCCGACGAGCTTGGAGAGATCCTTGCCGCCGTCGATGCTCACGACCGCACGGTCGCCCTCCACGTCGAGATCGATGTCGCCGTCGAAGTCCAGGACGTCGAGCAGCTGCTCGAGGTAGTCGCCGGCGATTTCGCCCTCCTCGATCAGGAGATCGTCCTCGGAGTCGGAATCCGCATCGAGATCCGGCGTCTCGGTGGTCACGTCGGCATCCTCCTGTGCCTTGTCCAGGTCACTGGCCATGATTCGCTCTCTCTTCTTCGGTCAGCGCCGCTTGCGCTTGGAGTTCTTCGAGCCGCTGGGGCGTTTCGATCCGGCGACGTTCTTCGGGCCTCCGGCCGGCGGGGCGGACGGCCCGGCACCGCCGGAGGTGTCGTCCGCGGCCGGCTTCTCCAGCGAGATCTCCGAAGCGTCCGCGGCACCGGCGACAGCGTCCTCCCCGGTGGTGGACGGAGCCTTCTTCTTCGCGGCCCGATCGGGACGGGCACCCGGCTTGGGGGCGTTGTCGCTGCGGCGTGCGATCGCGGCCTGCTTCTTGGCCTCTTCCTCCTGGTCGATCTTGCGGAAGACGATGTGCTGCTGGGCGTAGGTCCAGATGTTGTTGCTCACCCAGTACAGGAGGATGGCGATCGGCAGGAACGGGCCGCCGACGATGACGCCGAGCGGGAACACCCACAGCGCCAGCTTGTTCATGATCGCGGCCTGCGGATTCGCCGCGGCCTGCGCGCTCTGCCGCGCGACGGAGGCGCGGGAGTTGAAGTGGGTCGCGATGCCCGCGACGATCATCAGCGGAATCGCCACGAGCGCGATGTCGAGGCGGGAGGGGATGCCGCCGAACGGCTCGAACGCCACCAGCGACGCCTCGGGCTGGGTGATCCACGCCGAGATCGGCGCGCCGAACAGGCGCGCACTGAGGAAGGACTGCACGTCCTCCGGGCTGAACGCATAGTTTCCGAGCTGGGCGTTCTCCTCCGGTGACAGGCCGAGCTGACCGAATCCTTCACCGGTGCGGTTGAACGAGCGCAGCACGTGGAACAGACCGATGAACACCGGCGCCTGCAACAGGACCGGGAGGCAACCCATCAGCGGGTTGAAGCCGTGTTCCTTCTGCAGCTTCTGGAGTTCGACGGCCTGCCGCTGCCGGTCGTTGGAGTACTTCTTCTGCAGCGCCTTGATCTGCGGTTGCAGTTCCTGCATCTGCCGCGTCGTCCGGACCTGCTTGACGAACGGCTTGTACAGGATCGCGCGCAGCGTGAAGACGAGGAACACCACGGACAGCGCCCACGTCGCGCCGTCGTCGGGCTCCAGTCCGGGCAGGGCCGTGAAGGCGTTGTGCCAGACCCAGAGGATCCAGGACACGGGATAGTAGATGAAGTCGAGCACGGCTCTATGTACTCCTCAGGTCGTCCAAGGTCGCCACCCAGCGGCGTCGGTCCGAAGTC
This sequence comes from Rhodococcus sp. DMU1, assembly GCF_012272955.1. NCBI lineage: Bacteria > Bacillati > Actinomycetota > Actinomycetes > Mycobacteriales > Nocardiaceae > Rhodococcus > Rhodococcus sp. DMU1. The sequence goes on from NZ_CP050952.1 coordinate 6,117,798, forward strand.
TTCAGTGCCGGTCAGGGACCCCGGTCGACCGATCGATGCCGCCGCTCGGGCACCGGATCCCAACCCCCAGGGTGCCAGGGCGCACATTTGAGCAGGCGGACGACCGTCAGCACGGAGCCGACCACGAACCCCCGGGTTCGCAGCGCCTCGACGGCGTATTCGCTGCAGGTGGGGGTGAAACGGCAGGTCGGCATGCGTGTCGGAGACACGTACGTGCGATAGAGCTCGATGCAGAAGACCAACATCCGGGCCGGTGCGGAGCGCACCGACCGCAGCACGCCGTCCGTGTTCATCCCGGCCGCCGCGCCGTCGCGACCAGACCCAGTCGGGCGAGGCCGGAGCGAACCTGCCGGTCGAGTTCCTGCGAGGAGGCCGAGGCGGCACCCGGAAGCGCCCGGACGACGACGTCTGCGCCGGCGGGAACCTCGTCGACGAGAGTCGCACAGATATGACGAAGCCGGCGTGCGACTCGATGTCGAATCACCGCCGGCCCGACAGCCTTGCTCACGACGAATCCGAACCGCGGACCGCCGAAACTCACCACCAGCTCGGCCTGCTCCCGCTCGATCGCGTGAACGACCAGATCTCGCCGCCCCTGTCGGCGGCCACGACGAACGGTCTCGGAGAAGTCCGCGCGGCGCCGCAGGCGATACGGCTCAGGTAGCACCCCGAGCTCCCGGAATCGGGGATCAGGCGGTGAGCGAGGTGCGGCCCTTGCGGCGACGCGCCGACACGATCGCACGACCCGCACGGGTCCGCATCCGGAGACGGAAGCCGTGAACGCGCGCGCGGCGTCGGTTGTTCGGCTGGAACGTCCGCTTGCCCTTGGCCACGGTCAACACTCCTCGAAGTTCTATGACGCCGGTCGGCGTCCTCGGTCCAACGTGTACGGAAATCGCATGACACGTGCCGTACGCGAAAAATACTGCGTGGCAGCACGGATCCGTCACTGCTGTATGAGTGACTGTTCGAGGCTACTCGGCGGCAAGCACGAAATCAAACCGCGCCGGCTCGGCACACGCAAGACGACACGCCGCACACCCATTTTCCCGTGCGTCACGTTCGCAACACGAAGTCGTGTGACTCCGTTCACATTCCGGTACGCTCCCGTTCATGGTTTCGCCGGGGTTGTTCCTCGTCGCCCACCACCGCGGTGAGCGGGGCCACTCGCTTCCGCCGCGCGGGCACCGGCGCTGCGCCCGGCCGCCGGTCTGCGCGCGGGCCGGCACGCGCAGTCGCTAGCCCGGGCCGCGCGCGCCGGGCTTCTCGAGACATGTCACACTGGGCACTTCGTGTCCGAGCCGGACCTCGCGTCTCGTCCTCGGTGTGCCCCGCTCTCTACAACTCCCAATCCACATCCCACAGGCCGCCACCCTGTGGTTGTCCACATCTGTGGATAATCGTGTGGAATTCGGATCGAGAGAACTGGGGAGGACGCGAC